>CAVVAK010000005.1:0-142890 GCA_963746335.1 uncultured Actinomycetota bacterium
GCGAAACGCCCCTGATCCGCGAGTGCCGACGCGGCGACGATCACGGCTTCGGCCTTCGCTTCATCGGGGACTCCCTTGACCCGGAGCACCTCCTCGGCGAGCGGGACGGCCTCCGCGGGCCGGCCGAGTCCGCGGAGACTGTCCGCGATCAGGTGGTTCTGGTCGGCCCGGCCGCTGATGCGCTTGTAGGCCTTGAGCTCCGTGAGCGCCTCCTGCCATCGGCCCAGCCCGTACATGGCGAGGCCGAGGACCTCCCGGACGGCTCCGGAGCGAGGGACCAGCGTCTTGGCCTTCTCCGCTTCCGCCGCGGCTCCCTTGGGGTCGTCTCGATCCAGGAGCTCGATCGCGCGCGCCAGCCGGGACATGGCGTCGCGCTCTTTCCCCGGGGGCGCGGTCCGCCGGATCTCTTCCTGGATCGGCACGAGGAAGCCCGGAGGTGGGCGCGGCGGCCCTCGGGCGGCCGCGCGCCTTCTTCTGGAAACCCCCGGACATGAGGTTCAGCGTACGGAAAAGCGAACGGGCCGCCCTCGCGGGCGGCCCGTTCGTACGAAGTCTCGGCAGCGACCTACTCTCCCACTCCGTCTCCAGAGCAGTACCATCGGCGCTGGAGGGCTTAACTTCCGGGTTCGAGATGGGACCGGGTGTTCCCCCTCCGCCATGGCCACCGAAACATTTCCCTCTCGATCGGGCGTCCCGGACCCGGGCCCCCATCGAGAAATGGGCGAGGATGCGCCCCGAGCAGAGCTCGGAACACGATAGCGAGCGCGAGCAAGAGTCAAGTCCTCGGCCTATTAGTACGGGTCAGCTCCACACGTTGCCGTGCTTCCACTTCCCGCCTATCAACCTCGTGGTCTGCGAGGGGCCTTACCTGGTCGAGCCAGTGGGAGATCTCATCTCGAGGTGAGCTTCGCACTTAGATGCTTTCAGCGCTTATCCCTTCCGAACGTGGCCAACCAGCCATGCCGCTGGCGCGACAACTGGCACACCAGAGGTTCGTCCACCCCGGTCCTCTCGTACTAGGGGTAGCTCCTCTCAAATCTCCTGCGCCCACAGCGGATAGGGACCGAACTGTCTCGCGACGTTCTAAACCCAGCTCGCGTGCCTCTTTAACGGGCGAACAGCCCGACCCTTGGGACCTGCTCCAGCCCCAGGATGAGACGAGCCGACATCGAGGTGCCAAACCCTGCCGTCGATATGGACTCTTGGGCAGGATCAGCCTGTTATCCCCGGCGTACCTTTTAGCCGTTGAGCGACGACCCTTCCACATGGAGTCGTCGGATCACTAGGCCCTGCTTTCGCACCTGCTCGACCCGTCGGTCTCGCAGTCAAGCTCCCTTGTGTCCTTGCACTCGACGCCTGATTGCCAACCAGGCTGAGGGAACCTTTGGGCGCCTCCGTTACTCTTTAGGAGGCAACCGCCCCAGTTAAACTGCCCACCAGGCGCTGTCCCCGACCCGGATCACGGGCCAAGGTTAGGGTCCCAACAAGTGAAGGGCGGTATTTCAAGGGTGGCTCCACCTGGACCGAGATCCGGGCTTCACAGCCTCCCGCCTATCCTACGCAACACATGTCAGAACGCAACACCAAGCTACAGTAAAGGTGCCGGGGTCTTTCCGTCCTGCTGCGGGTAACGAGCATCTTTACTCGTAGTGCAATTTCGCCGAGTCCCTGGTTGAGACAGTGCCCAAGTCGTTACGCCATTCGTGCAGGTCGGAACTTACCCGACAAGGAATTTCGCTACCTTAGGACCCTTATAGTTAGGGCCGCCGTTTACCGGCGCTTAGGTTCAAAGCTTCGCCCCGAAGGGCTAACCTCTCCCCTTAACGTTCCGGCACCGGGCAGGCGTCAGTCCGTATACATCGTCTTGCGACTTCGCACGGACCTGTGTTTTTAGTAAACAGTCGCTTGGGCCTGGTTTGTGCCACCTCTTCGAGCTCGGGCCGCGAAGGCCTTCACCCTACAGAGGTCGTCCTTCTCCCGAAGTTACGGACGTAATTTGCCGAGTTCCTTAACCAGGGTTCTCTCGATCGCCTTCGTATTCTCTACGTGCCCACCTGTGTCGGTTTGGGGTACGGGCACCTCAACCACTCACTAGAGGTTTTTCTCGGCAGCGTGGGATCACTCGCTTCGCCTGGAATGGCTCGGCATCGTGTCTCGAGGTTGATGGCCTCCCGGATTTGCCTAGGAAGCCCCTCTACTCACTTGCCCCAGGACAACCAACGCCTGGGTCGAGCTACCCTCCTGCGTCCCCCCTTCGCTGACCTACTACAGGGAGGGTCGGTAGCCCCCGAAGGGGTTCCCTTAGCATCCCTGATTGGGTATGGGCGCGGATGAGGTGGTACTGGAATATCAACCAGTCGTCCATCGCCTACGACTCTCGTCCTCGGCTTAGGGCCCGACTAACCCTGGGCGGATGAACCTTCCCCAGGAACCCTTGGGCATTCGGCGGACGGGCTCCTCCCCCGTCTTTCGCTACTCATGCCGGCATTCTCACTTCCCACGCATCCACGACTGGGTTACCCCGCCGCTTCACTCGCGTGGGAACGCTCCCCTACCGATCCCTCCGCCTGGACCCAGGAGGCTTCCCTCCAGGGCCGAGCGATACGAGGGATCCCGCAGCTTCGGTGTCGTGCTTGAGCCCCGTTACATCGTCGGCGCAAGATCACTTGACCAGTGAGCTGTTACGCACTCTTTCAAGGGTGGCTGCTTCTAAGCCAACCTCCTGGTTGTCTGGGCGATCTCACATCCTTACCCACTTAGCACGAACTTAGGGACCTTAGCTGGCGATCTGGGTTGTTTCCCTCTCGGACACGGAGCTTAGCCCCCGCGCCCTCACTCCCGGGCTCTGGTCCGACGGCATTCGGAGTTTGACTGAGTTCGGTAAGCTTGTAGGCCCCCTAGTCCAATCAGTGCTCTACCTCCGTCGGAGAACGCCCGAGGCTGCCCCTAAAGGCATTTCGGGGAGAACCAGCTATCACCGAGTTTGATTGGCCTTTCACCCCTATCCACAGGTCATCCCCCAGGTTTTCAACCCTGGTGGGTTCGGTCCTCCACGAGGTCTTACCCTCGCTTCAACCTGCCCATGGATAGATCACTCGGCTTCGGGTCTAGGGCACGCGACTCTTCGCCCCATGCAGACTCGCTTTCGCTTCGGCTTCGTCAGAAGACTTAACCTTGCCGCGTACCGCTAACTCGCCGGCTCATTCTTCAAAAGGCACGCCGTCACCCGCACTGGTTGCCCAGTACGAGCTCCGACAGCTTGTAGGCTCACGGTTTCAGGTGCTCTTTCACTCCCCTCCCGGGGTGCTTTTCACCTTTCCCTCACGGTACTAGTTCACTATCGGTCGCCAGGGAGTGCTTAGCCTTAGGGGGTGGTCCCCCCAGATTCGCACGGGATTTCAGGGGTCCCGTGCTACTCGGGAACACCGCAAGGAGGCACGTCGCCTTTCGTCTACAGGGCTGTTACCTGCTATGGCGGCCCTTTCCATGGCCTTCGACTAGGTGCGTGCTTTGTAACTCCTCGGATCCTCCGACGAGGATCCATGCGGGTCCCACGACCCCGGTACGGCAACGCCGTCGGGCTGTCACACCGTGCCGGTTTAGGCTCTTCCCCGTTCGCTCGCCGCTACTTGGGGAGTCGCGGTTGCTTTCTCTTCCTCGCCCTACTGAGATGTTTCACTTCGAGCGGTTCCCTCCTCGTCGCCTATGTATTCAGCGACGGGTGACCGGGCATGACCCCGGCCGGGTTTCCCCATTCGGACACCCTCGGATCACAGCTTTCTCGGCAGCTCCCCGAGGCTTTTCGCAGCCTGACGCGTCCTTCTTCGGCTCCTGGCGCCAAGGCATCCACCGTAAGCCCTTGTTCACTTGACTACTAGATGCTCGCGCTCGCTATCGAGTTCTCAAGATGCTCGAGGGTCGCACCCTCAAAGCTGAACAGCGTGTCTCGAGCAGATGATCAACCTGGAGTCTCCGTATCCGTCTAGGAATGAACGACGGAACGGGTTGCCAAAGGCTCCTTAGAAAGGAGGTGATCCAGCCGCAGCTTCCGCTACGGCTACCTTGTTACGACTTCACCCCAATCGCGAGCCCCACCTTCGACGGCTCCCTCCACAAGGGTTGGGCCACCGGCTTCGGGTGTTGCCCACTTTCGTGGTGTGACGGGCGGTGTGTACAAGGCCCGGGAACGTATTCACCGCAGCATTGCTGATCTGCGATTACTAGCGACTCCGACTTCACGAGGTCGGGTTGCAGACCTCGATCCGAACTGAGCACGGCTTTCTGGGATTCGCTCCCCCTTACGGGATCGCAGCCCTCTGTACCGCGCATTGTAGCATGCGTGCAGCCCTGGACATAAGGGGCATGATGACTTGACGTCATCCCCACCTTCCTCCGGTTTGGCACCGGCAGTCTCCCTAGAGTTCCCGGCATGATCCGCTGGCAACTAAGGACAGGGGTTGCGCTCGTTGCGCCACTTAAGGCAACACCTCACGGCACGAGCTGACGACAGCCATGCACCACCTGTGCAGGCTCCGAAGAGCACCCGCTTTCACGGGTTTCACCCTGCATGTCAAGCCCAGGTAAGGTTCTTCGCGTTGCATCGAATTAAGCCGCATGCTCCGCCGCTTGTGCGGGCCCCCGTCAATTCCTTTGAGTTTTAGCCTTGCGGCCGTACTCCCCAGGCGGGGTGCTTAATGCGTTAGCTTCGGCACGGACGGGGTTGATATCCGCCCACACCTAGCACCCAACGTTTACGGCTAGGACTACCAGGGTATCTAATCCTGTTCGCTCCCCTAGCTTTCGCGCCTGAGCGTCAGGTAAGGCCCAGAGATCCGCCTTCGCCACCGGTGTTCCTCCTGATATCTGCGCATTTCACCGCTACACCAGGAATTCCGATCTCCCCTACCTACCTCTAGCCTGACAGTATCGAATGCAGTCCCGGGGTTGAGCCCCGGGATTTCACACCCGACTTGCCAAGCCGCCTGCGCGCTCTTTACGCCCAATGATTCCGGACAACGCTCGCCTCCTACGTGTTACCGCGGCTGCTGGCACGTAGTTAGCCGAGGCTTCTTCTGCAGGTACCGTCACGAGATCGCTTCGTCCCTGCCGAAAGGGGTTTACGACCTGAAAGGCCTTCATCCCCCACGCGGTGTCGCTGCGTCAGGCTTTCGCCCATTGCGCAAGATTCCCCACTGCTGCCTCCCGTAGGAGTCTGGGCCGTGTCTCAGTCCCAGTGTGGCTGGTCGTCCTCTCAGACCAGCTACCCGTCGTCGCCTTGGTAGGCCGTTACCCCACCAACAAGCTGATAGGCCGCGGGCCCATCCCCGACCGGCGGACCTTTCCTCTTCTGACCATGTGGTCGGAGGAGAGTATCCGGTATTAGCTCCGGTTTCCCGGGGTTATCCCAGGGTCGGGGGCAGGTTGCCCACGTGTTACGCACCCGTTCGCCACTGATCCCCGGGCCGAAGCCCGGTTCACCGTTCGACTTGCATGTGTTAGGCGCACCGCCAGCGTTCGTCCTGAGCCAGGATCAAACTCTCCGTAGAGATCGACCGGAACCGACAAGTCGGTTCCGTTCGACTTGATGGAGGTTCGGCCCTCCGAGCGAGGCACCGCTCGCAGGGCCTTTCCCCGCCAGACGTTTCCGTCTGGACGGATGAAGCGTGCCTTCGTTCCCAAGGCACGGCGAACCGTGCCGATGTGAACGATGGCAAGCATCGGCTCTTGACACGCTGTTCAGTTCTCAAGGTGCGACAGACGCAGATCCCCTGGTCAGAGCGATCGAACACTCATAAAAGGAGCTGCGCCGGACCGGTAGGATAACAGCCCGGGTCGAGGCGTCAACCGAAAGAGCCTGCCTCGAACCAGTGTTCGGGACCCCGCGTTACCCACCCTCGATGCCCGCCAGCCGCGCGAACTTCCGGCGGCCCACCTGCCACACCGTCCCCTCGAGCTGGCCCGGCGGGTCTCCCTGGATCGGGATCTCCTCCTGTGGCACCTGCTCGCCGTCCACCCGAACCCCTCCCTGGGCTTGCAGGCGCCTCGCTTCCGATCGGCTTCCCACGAGGCCCAGGGCTTCCAGGAGCGCCGGGACGTAGACGACCCGGGCCCCGTCGATCTCGTCGAAGACGCTCGCGGGGACGCGGACCTCCGGGATGTCGTCGGGGATCTCGCGCTCGCGGTGCACGGTGTTGAAGCGCTCCTCGGCGGCCGCCCCGGCCCCCGCCCCGTGGTAGAGGTCGACCACTTCGCGCGCAAGCCTGCGTTTCGCCTCGTTGGGATGCAACGTGCCGTCCGCAACGCTCCGCTCCACGGCGTCGATCTCGGCCGGGTCCACGGGAGCCGCCAGGCGCAGGTACTTCGCGATCAGCCGATCGGGGATCCTCATCAGCTTCCCGAACATCTCGTCGGGCGGCTCCGTGAGCCCGATGTAGTTGTCCAGCGACTTCGACATCTTCCGGACGCCGTCCGTGCCCTCGAGGAGGGGAAGGGTCAGCACCACCTGCGGTTGCTGTCCGAACGCGCGCTGCACCTCACGGCCCATCAAGAGGTTGAACTTCTGATCGGTGCCACCGAGCTCCACGTCTGCTCGGACGGCCACCGAGTCGTACCCCTGGAAGAGCGGGTAGAGGAACTCCACGACGCTGATCGGCCGTTCGCCCTGATACCGCTCGCGGAAGTCGTCTCGCTCGAGCATCTGGGCGACCGTCGCGGTCGAGGCCAGCCGAAGGAGGTCCGCCATGTCCATCCCCGAGGACCATTCCGCGTTCCCGTGGATCTCGGCCGATGCGACGTCGATCACGCTCCCGGCCTGCGCGAGGTAGGTATCGGCGTTCGCACGGATCTCCTCCTTCGTGAGCATCGGACGGGTCTCAGAGCGTCCAGACGGGTCTCCGATCCGGGCTGTGAAGTCCCCGATGATCAACACGGCCACATGCCCGGCGTCCTGGAACTGCCTCAGCTTCCGCAGGACGACGGCATGACCCAGCGTGAGGTCCGGGCGGCTGGGGTCGACACCCAACTTCACGCGGAGGGGTCGGCCCTGGGCGAGCCGTTCCTCCAATCCCCCCGCAGGAACGAGATCGACGCTGCCGCTCGCGAGCGTCGTCGGCACGTCGGCGGCCATGGCGCGGCGATGCTACCAGCGCACCTCCCCGATCCTGGGGGGTGCCAGGGGTACACTCGCCCGCGATGACCCGCCGGCACTTCCCCCTGGCGGCCTTCATGGCAGCCTTCGCCATCTTCGCTGCTGCCTGCAGCGTCGACCTGCGAGACGTGCCGCGGCGGGAGCTGGCACAGACGTCCTTCGTTTACGCCGCCGACGACAGCGTGATCACCGAGCTGCACGCGGTCGAGGACCGGGTGATCCTCCCCACGGCGCAGATCCCCTCATGGATCCGCGATGCGGCCGTCGTGATCGAGGATCGTCGCTTCTACCAGCATCACGGCATCGACGGTCGCGCGATCATCCGCGCCTCCTACGTGAACTTCCGCGACGGCAGCATCGCCGAAGGGGGCTCGACGATCACTCAGCAGCTGGTCAAGAACCTCTACACGGGGGACGACCGCACGATCTCCCGCAAGGTCAGCGAGGCGATGCTCGCCTGGCAGCTCGAGGACCGGCTGTCGAAGGAAGAGATCCTCACGCGATACCTGAACACCGTCTACTTCGGCAAGGGTGCATACGGCGTGCAGGCGGCAGCCAGAACCTTCTTCGACGTCGACGCGAGGAAGCTCGACCTCGCACAGTCGGCGTTGCTCGCCGGCCTCATCACGAGCCCGGGGCACTTCGATCCCTACGAGTATCCGCGTCGCGCCAAGGGTCGTCGTGGCGTGGTCCTTCGGCTGATGCACGAGTTCGGGATGATCACCGCAGCCGAGCGTCGGGACGCCCGCAAGCAGCCGATGCGGCTCCACCACGTGCGAACGGTGGGCCGTTACGACTACCCGTACTTCGTCGACTACCTGAAGGAGTGGTTCCTCAGCGAGCCGGCCTTCGGTGAGACACGCGAGGACCGTTATCGCCTGCTGTTCACGGGTGGACTCCGCATCTACACCACGCTCCATCCGGGGGTGCAGGCAGCGACGCAGCGCGCGGTGGACTCGGTGCTCTCCTACCCGGACGATCCCTCGGCGGCCGTGACCGTCCTCGATCCCCGGAGGGGCTTCGTCCTCGCGATGGTGGGAGGAGACCAGCACGACTATTGGCGGAACCGGAACGCGGGACGCGTGAACCTGGCGACCGCGGCGGGCGGGACGGGGAGGCAGTCCGGATCCTCATTCAAGCCGTTCGCACTGGTGGCCGCCCTCGAGGACGGCATCTCCGCTTCGGAGACGTTCGCAGCTCCCTCGACGCTGCAGGTCCCCCTCGGGTCCGGCCGGGTCTGGGACGTGACGAACGCGGAGGGGGCCGGCTTCGGCACGATGACGCTCCGTGAGGCGACCGTGCACTCCGTGAACACCGTGTACGCGCAGCTGATCGACCGGCTCGGGCCGAGGAACGTCGTCGAGGTGGCCACGCGCATGGGGCTCCGGTGCTGTCGGAGCGTCAGCAATCCGATCGGGCGGTTGCAGCCCAATCTGTCGGCGGTGCTCGGGACGAATGAAGTCAACACGCTCGAGATGGCGTCGGCGTACGGAACCTTGGCCACCGGTGGGCTTCGGGTCCGTCCCGTTCCGGTTACACGGATCACCGATGCACGAGGGACGATCCTCTGGGAGGCCGATGCGGCTCCCGAACGCGTCCTCGATCCCCAGGTCACCTCGGTCGCGAACAGCATCCTGAGCGAGGCGGTCCTCTACGGGACGGGAACGGCTGCGAACATCGGACGCCCACAGATGGGCAAGACCGGCACCGCCATGGACCACTCCGACGCGTGGTTCGTCGGTGCGATCCCTCAGATGGTGGCGGCGGTGTGGGTCGGCTTCCCCCAGGGACAGGTGCGGATGGAGCCACCGAGGACCCGGGTCACCGTCTTCGGAGGAACGTGGCCGGCGCAGATCTGGAGGCTGCTCATGCTCGAGGCGTCTCGCGGGCTGCCGCCGATGGAGTTCCCCAACCCCGACGTGGGGTTCGTCTCGGTGATCGTCGATGCGACCCAAGAGCCCTACTGCCTCCCCAACCCCTTCACGCTTCCTCAGAACATCCAAACGCTGCAGTTCATCGCGGGGACCGAACCCACGAAGGTCTGCACCTCGCCCTCGTCTCTGCAGCAGGTGCTGATCCCATCCGCCGTCGGCTGGTCGGAACCGCTCGCGATCGAGGGACTGACCGAGGCGGGGTTCTACGTGGACGTCAAGACCGCACCCTCGACGCAGCCGAACGGCACGGTGATCCAGCAGGTTCCGGCCGCGGGCACGGAGGCGTTCCAGACGAGCACCGTCACGATCACGGTGTCGTGGACCGAACCCGAGAAGTCTCAGGAGCCCGAGCAGCCCGGGTAGGCCGACCGGGCTTCCCCCGGGAAACGAAGGCGCTCCCATCCACCCAGTAGCGCCACGAGCGCGTCGTCTCGTGGACACCGACGCGGATCCCGGTGCCGATCACCGCGGGGCGCGCCCCACGCTCCACCCACACACGATCCCCCTCGACCAAGTCGGCGCCGTCCTCGCGGCGCCCCACATCGAGCGCCTGCGTGAGCCGCCCGGGGCCGGAGCAGAGCTCGACGATCCGATCGCGGCCCCGTCGAGCGTGCATCTCTTCGACCCCCTCGAGGGGCTCAGCAGCTCGAAGGAGCACGGCGCTCCCCTCGCCCGGGCGGCCGGTCACCGCGTTCATGCAGAAGTGCATGCCGTAGGTGAAGTACACGTACAGGTGACCGGGGGGTCCGAACATGACCGTGTTCCGCGGCGTCATGCCGCGGAACGCGTGGCTCGCGGGATCGTCCGGTTCGTAAGCCTCCACCTCGACGATGCGCGCGGCCGCGCGCGTCCCGTCCGGGAACGCGCGGACGAGGACCTGCCCCAGAAGGGCCGGCGCGACCTGGGTGGCCGGACGCGCGTAGAACGAGCGCGGCAGACGTGCCGGACTCACGGACGCCCCTCGGCGAGGAACCGCTGCAGCTTTCGGAGCGGCCACGCGTTGATCACGTCGTCCTTGGTGAGCCACCCACGTTGTGCGACCCCGATGCCGAAGCGGCGATGGTCCAGGTGCGGCACGGCGTGCGCGTCGGTGTTCACGGCGAAGCGCACACCGTGCCGCCGAGCCCAGAGGACGTGCTCGTCCGACAGGTCCAGCCGATCCGGGTGCGAGTTGATCTCCAACGCCGTCCCGGTGCGTCCCGCGGCCTCGAACACTGCCTCGAGATCCAGGTCGACCGGCGGACGCTTCCCGATCTGACGGGTGGTCAGGTGACCGATGATGTCCACGTACGGGTTCTCGATCGCCCGGAGCACCCTCGCGGTCATCTCCTCCCTCGACTGATTGAAGTGGGAGTGGACCGAGGCGACCGTGAGGTCGAACCCGGCAAGGAAGTCCCCCTCCCAGTCGACGTTCCCGTCCGGATCGATGTTCAGCTCGGTGCCGTGCAGCAGCGTCATCTTCGGATACTTCGATCGCAGCTTCGCCACCCGTTCGCGCTGCGCGAGGATCTTGTCGTCTGTCATCCGCTGCATGTACAGGTTCGGCGCGTGATCGGTGACCGCGAAGTAGTCGTACCCGAGCTCCGCCGCGCGGCCGACCATGTCCTCGAGGCTCGCCAGCCCGTCCGTCAGGTTCGTGTGGGTGTGCAGGTCCCCCTTCAGGTCCTTCTCGGTGACCAGCTTCGGGAGCTCGTCGGCGAGCGCCGCCTCGACCTCGCCCCGATCCTCACGCAGCGTGGGTTCGATGGATGCCATGCCGAGCCGGCCGTAGACGTCCTCCTCTTTCTCGGCGGCGAGCAGCTCGCCGCTCTTCGCATCGAACAGGCCGTACTCGTTCAGCTTCAGTCCCGCGCGGACCGCCATCTCGCGGATGCGGATGTTGTGCGCCTTCGAGCCCGTGAAGTAGATCATCGCCGCGCCCCACGCCTCCCTGGGAACGACGCGAAGGTCGACCTGCAGCCCGAGCTCGGTCACGATCGAGGACTTCGCATCGCCGTGTGCGAGCACCCGCGCCACCGACGGGTGCGCGACGAAAGCATCCATGACGGGAGGGGCGTCGGACCCTGCCACGAGGAGGTCGACGTCGCCGATCGTCTCCTTCATCCGGCGGAGCGAGCCCGCGAACGCCACCCGGCGCGACTGGGGCAACGACGACAGAGCGTCGATGAACAGCTCGGCCACGCCGAGTGCCACGTCGATCTTGACCCGGCCGCCCGCGGACTGGAGCTGCCCGATGCCCCGCGCGATGTTCTCCTGCGTCTTGGCGCCGAAGCGCGGGAGCGCCGCGACCCGGTCCTCCTCGATCGCGGCCACGAGCTCGTCCACGGAGCCGACGCCGAGCTCCCGGTAGATCACCATGGCCTTCTTCGGCCCGAGCCCCGGGATCGACATCATGTCTCTGACACCCGGCGGGATCTTCTCCCGGAGCGCCTCGAGCTCGGCCATGCTCCCGGTGGTGAGGAACTCCTCGATCTTCTCCCCGATCGAGCGCCCCACCGACGGGATCTTCAGGATCTCGGGCAGGTCCTTCCCCTCGAGGTCCACGGGATAGCCACCGACGGCCCGGGCAGCCTTCTCGTAGGCGCGCGGCTTGTACGGGTCGTCGAACAGAATCGACAAGAGGTCGGCGTACTCGATGAGCATCGCCTCCACTGCGTCGTTCGCCCGGGGCATCTCCTCAGGCTACGCCGAAGAGGCGGAGCAGCAGCGCCTTCTGCGTATGCAGCCGGTTCTCGGCTTGATCCCACACGACGGACCTCGGTCCATCGATCACCTCGTCCGTGATCTCCTGGCCTCGGTGGGCCGGAAGGCAGTGGAGCACGATGACCTCGGGATCGGCGAGATCGACGAGCTTCTGGCTCAGCTGGTAGCTGGGGAACACCAGCGCGCGCTCGTCGGACTCGAGGTCCTGGCCCATGCTCGTCCAGACGTCGGTGTAGAGCGCGTGCGCGCCGATCGCCGCTTCCTCGGGATCGTGCGTGAGCTCGACGGCCCCGCCGGTCTCAGCGGCGATCTCCTCGGCGCGGTGCACGACCTGCGGGATCGGTTCGAATCCCGGAGGCGTCGCCACCCGGACGGTCATCCCGGCCTTCGTCCCGGCGAGCAGCAGCGAGTGCGCCACGTTGTTGCCGTCCCCGAAGTAGGCGAGCACCCGGCCGGAGAGCTCGCCCAGGCGCTCGCGGATCGTCAAGAGATCGGCGAGCGCCTGGCACGGGTGCTCGAAATCGGAGAGGGCGTTCACGACCGGCACGGTGGCGGTCGTGGAGAGCAACTCGAGCCGCTCCTGCTCGAAGGTGCGGAGCACGATCGCATCCACGTAGCGGGACAGCACGCGGCCGGTGTCCTCGATCGTCTCGCCGCGGCCGAGCTGGAGCTCGCTCGCGGACAGGACGATCGGGCTCGCGCCGAGCTGGTCGACGCCGACCTCGAAGGAGACGCGCGTTCGCGTCGACGGCTTCTCGAAGATCAGCGCGATCGCGCGCCCCGCGAGCGACCGCGCGTGCGCCGAGGGGTCGGCTTTCAGCTCGGCGGCCAGGTCGAGGAGCTGGGGAAGCTCGGCGGTCGAGAGGTCGTCGACGCTCAGGTAATGGGGCATCGCGCGAGTCTAATGGGACTTCACGAACCGGTCAGCGGGACTCATGCGCGAAGCTCGGCTCCGAGGTCCGCGCGCAGCCGGTCGACGATATCGGTGACCCTCGGCTCGACCTCCTCGTCCGTGAGGGTGCGGTCGGGCGCCCGGAACTCGAGCGCGAACGCGAGGCTCTTGCGTCCCTCGGGGATCGCACCTCCTCGGAACACGTCGAAGAGCACCGAACGGTCCAGCAGGTCGCCTCCCGCAGCCTCCAGGGTCGCCTGCACGATGCCGGCGGGCACGTCCTCGTCGATCACGAACGCGACGTCCCGGCGAACCGGGGGGAAGCGAGGAACCTCGACGAGCCGCAGCTCCCGGGCGGCCGCCGCACGCAGCGGCTCGAGTTCGAGCTCCGCGACCGCGACGCGCCCCTCGATGTCCAGAGACGAGGCCTTGCGCGGGTGGAGCTCGCCCATCAGCCCGACGGGTCGATCCTCGAGCCTGATCGTGGCTGACCGACCCGGATGGAAGGGCTCGTCCAGCGACTCCCCCAACGTCCATCCTTCGACCCCGAGATCCTCGAAGAGCGCCTCGACCACGCCGCGAACGTCCAGCACGTCGAGCGCTCGGTCGTCGGCCGTCCACCCGACACCGGCCGCCCCGCACAGGACGAGGCCCACCTGCCGCCGCTCCTCGACCGGGTCGGCCGACCGGAAGACGGTGCCGACCTCGAAGATCGAGACGGACCCGGTGCCCCACCGCTGGTTCCTCGCGGCGGTGTGGAGCAGACCCGGGAGCACCCGCGTCCTGAGCCATGCCTCCTCCGCACGGAGCGGGTTCGCGAGCGGGATCGCGTCGTGGTCGCCCATGAGCGCGAGATCTCCGTCGGAGACGAACGGAAGCGGCTTGGCCTCGCGGAGTCCCGTGCGGACCAGGGCGTCCCGCACCCGGCGGGCGAACGCGTACGGCTCCGGCAGCCCTCCGGGCTCGGGTGATCGCGGGATCCGGGCGCCCACGCGCTCGTACCCCTGGATCCGGACGACCTCCTCGATCAAGTCGACCTCCCGCTCGATGTCCACTCGGTAACCGGGGACCTCCACCTCGACCACGTCCGACTCCTCCCGATGGGTCATCCGGAGAGCGTCGAACACGGCCGCCGCGTCGGACGGTGTGACCGGGTAGCCCAGGAGCGCGGTCGCCCGGGAGGCGCGCATCGAGACCCGATGCCGCTCGGGCGGGCCACCCGCGTGGGCGGCGCCGGTCAGCACACGAGCCCCCGTCCATCGGGCGATCAACGCCGCGCCTCGGCGAGCGGCCCGCTCCACGCCCTCCGGATCCGTACCTCGCTCGAAGCGATGGGACGCCTCGGAGTGAAGGTCCAGCCGGCGCGCGGTCCTGATGATCCCGGTCCTCGTGAAGTACGCGCTCTCGAGGAGGACGTCGGTGGTGGAGTCGGAGACCTCGGAGCTCTGCCCTCCCATGATCCCGGCGATCGCCACCGGACGCTCGAGGTCACAGATCAACAGATCCTCCTCGGTGAGCTCGCGTTCCACGCCGTCGAGGGTCACGAGGCGCTCGCCGGGCTCGGCCCGGCGAACGACGATCCCGGGACCGGCGAGTCGCTGCACGTCGAAGGCGTGCAGCGGCTGGCCGAGCTCCAACATCGCGTAGTTGGTCGCATCCACGATCGGCGCGACCGGTCGCATCCCCACGGCCGTGAGCCTCGCCTGCGCCTGCAGTGGGGTGGATCCGGTCGACGCACCTCGCAGCACCCGTGCCAGGTAGACGGGACAGCCCTCCGGCGCGCGCAGCTCCACGGTCGCCACCTCGTCCGCGCGCTCCGGATCTTCTTCGATGGTCGTCTCCACGTCGGCGAGCGGCACTCCGAGGATCGACGAGGTCTCGCGCGCGACCCCGTAGACCGAGAGGAAATCGGGACGATTCGGCTCCACCTCGATGTCCAGCACGGCATCGTCGAGACCGAGGACCGACTTCAGGTCGGCGCCGACAGGGAACGCATCCGGGAGAAGGAGGATCCCCGTCTCGTGCTCGTGCGAGATGGCGAGCTCGCGTGGCGAGCAGAGCATCCCGTTCGACATCTCACCGCGGAGCGGCTTCGCGCCGAGAGGTTCGTCGAGCATCGGAACCCGGCTGCCGGGCTTAGCCCATGGCACGAGATCGCCCGCGGACATGTTCCGGATGCCGACCACGACCTGCACCGGCCCGTCCCCGGCCTCGACGGTCGCGAGCGTGAGCTTGTCGGAGTTCGGATGGTCGCGGACGTCGAGCACGCGCGCCACCACCACGCCCTCGAGTCCCGCCCAGGGTCGCTCGATCCCCTCGACCTTGATCCCGCGCGCGTCGATCCGGTCCGCGAGCTCTTCCACATCCATCTCGAGCGGCACGAACTCCCCGAGCCACGACAGTGGGATCCTCACCGGCTCGCTCCGAACTGCGCGAGGAATCGGATGTCCCCGTCCACCAGCGAGCGGATGTCGGGGATCCGGTACTTCAGGATCGCGACCCGGTCGATGCCCAGCCCGAACGCGAAGCCCGTGTACCGCTCCGGGTCGTACCCGCAGTTCTCGAGGACCTGGGGATGCACCATCCCGCACCCGAGCAGTTCGATCCAGCCGTTCCCGCAGACCGGGCACCCCGCCCCGTCGCACCGCATGCACGTCACCGCCAGCTCCGCCCCGGGCTCCACGAACGGGAAGAACGCCGGGCCGAGCTTCGTCTCCCGGTCGCTCCCGAACAGCTCGCGCGCAACCGCGTCGAGCGTCCCCTTCAGGTCGGCGAAGGTGATCCCCTCGTCCACGACGAGGCCCTCCACCTGGTGGAACACGGGGAGATGCGTGGCGTCGGGGGTCTCACGCCGGTACACGCGGCCGGGCGCGATGATGTACACGGGCGGGGGCTGGGACTGCATGGTCCGGATCTGGACCGAGGACGTCTCGGTTCGGAGCAGCAGCTCCGGGTGGCCGGGGATGCTGACGTAGATCGAATCCTTCATCGTCCGCGCCGGGTGGTCGGGCGGGATGTTGAGCGCCTCGAAGTTGTGCCACTCGTCTTCGATCTCGGGCCCTTCCACGACCCGGTATCCCAGTCGCAGGAAGACGTCGACGATGGCGTCCTCTGCGAGCGAGAGAGGATGGAGCGAGCCCGAGCGGGGTCGCCTGCCGGGAAGCGAGAGATCGATCCGATCGGCGACGAGGAGGGCCTCTTCGGCCACCGCTTCCAGCTCGGCGCGGCGCGCATCCGCCGCCTGCTGCAGAACGGTGCGGGTCTCGTTGACGGCCTGGCCAATGGACCTGCGTTCGTCGGGGGCCAGCGACCCGACCGATCGCTGCACCTCCGAGAACGGGGCCTTGCGTCCGAGGATCGTCACCGACGCGGCGTCCAGCTCGGTCATCGTGGTCGCCTCGGAGAATGCGCGGAGCCCTCGCTCGCGTTCCTCATCGAGGATCCGCAACATCTCCTTGGCGTCCATGAAGTCCGCGAGTCTACGGTGTGAGCGGATCGCGATCCGAGATCGGCAGCTCGACATGCAGCGTGAGACGTTCCTCGGCCTGCTCGCCCCATGCCCGTCCGCCCTGCGCTTCTGCGACCCGACGGGCCACATAGAGCCCGATCTTGGAGCCTCCCCCTGTCCCAGGCCGGCGCGCTTCGAACAAGGCCTCGACGTCCACCTCGCCCACCGATCCGCGAGACGCCGACACGAGCAGGCGACCGTCACGCACCTCGCTGCTGACACGGATGGGACCCTCGCTCCCCCACCACACGAGCGCTTCGGCGAACCCGTAGAGGGTCGTCTTGAGGCGCCCGGCATCGATCAGGACCTTCTCTCCGTCTCCGGCCCACTCGATCGCGGGGTGCTCGGGGTCACGCGCCTGCTGCTCTCCCATCTGTCTCACGAGGTCGGCGACATCCGTGAGCTCGAGGTACGCGTGGAACCGGCCGCTCATCACCCGGGCGACGTCGACGAGCTGGCGCATGATCGTGTCCATCCGATCGGCGTCGTACACGATGCCGTTGAGCATCAGGTCGCGCTGCTCCTCCGTCATGTCGACCCACCGCCTCCCGAGCGCGTACCCGAACCCCTTCATCGCGGTGAGCGGGGATCGGACGTCGTGCGCCGCGGCCGCGACGATCTCCTCGAGCGTCTCGGCGGCGGCGCGGCCGCGGCGCACCCACTCGAATAGGCACACCGTGGCCGCGGCGGCGAGGTTCAGGCTCTCGGCCCGGCCGGCCTGCGGGACCCGGACGCGGTGGTCCGCCGCCTCGAGGATCTCGGCAGGCAGACCATGGGCCTCGTTCCCGAACACGAACGCGGTCGACCTCGGGAGGTCGGCCTCGAACAGATCCTCCTCGCCGTGCATGTCCATCGCGACGACGGCGAAGCCCTCGGCGCGGAGTGAGGCGAGCACGTCCTCCGTCTCGACGCCTCGCACGAGAGGGACGTGGAAGATCGACCCGGCGGAAGCGCGAACACCCTTCGGGTTGTAGGCGTCGACCGAGGTCCCTGCGAACACGACCCCCGCGGCACCCGCCGCGTCCGCCGACCGCAGGATCGTGCCGGCATTGCCCGGATCGCGCATGTCGTGCAAGACCGCCACCGCGCCCGGCGGCGCGAGGTCGCCGAGCCCGACATCCACGAAGGGAGCGATCCCGACGACACCCTGTGGAGTGACGGTCGAGGTGAGTCGTTCCATCACGCGGTCGCTGACCTCGTCGACGGGCACACCGGCCTGTCTCGCGCGGACGGCGAGCGGATCGAGCTCGTCGCGCACGAAGAGCGACAGGAGGCGCCCGTCTTCCGCGAGCGCCTCGGCCACCGCCTGCGCCCCCTCGACAAGGAAGCGGTGATCCTCTTCGCGGAGCGTTCGCTTCTTGAGCCGGACCGCCGCGACCACCTTCGGATTCTGGACGGACGTCAGCACCGTGCTACTCGCACGAGGCGGAGTGTACGCGGGGCCCGGGCGCCCTTGCTTCTCAGGAGTCGCCGGGAGACGAGGCTTTGGCCTGCTCGACGAGCTGGGCGAACGCCCCCGGGTCGCGCACCGCGAGGTCCGCGAGGATCTTGCGGTCGACCTCGACGCCGGCGGCGTGCAGACCGCTCACGAAGCGCGAGTACGACATCCCGTGCGGACGGACGGCGGCGTTGATCCTCGTGATCCACAGGCGTCGGAACTGCGCCTTGCGGTCCCGGCGGTCTCGGTAGGCGTACATGCCGGAGTGCATGACCTGTTCCTTGGCGACCCGGAGCCGCTTCCGGCGGCTGCCCGTGTAGCCCTTGGCCGCTTCCAGGATCTCGCGACGTTTCTTCTTGGCGTGTACGGAGCGCTTGACGCGGGCCATGTCTACTCCCCCAGCAGCCGTTTGACGGTCTTGGCGGCTTCTCTCGAACCGACCTCCGCCATGCCCTCGACACGGCGGCGGCGCGACCCCGACTTCTTGGTGAGCATGTGATTGCCCGTCGCCTTGCGATGCAGCACCTTGCCGTTCCGCGTGACGCGGAACCGCTTGGCGGTCGCTCGGTGGGTCTTGTTCTTCGGCATCTCGTCTATCCCTCGTCCAGATCCGGTGCAACGGCGGTGGGGACCGGCTCCGGCTCCGGCTCCGGCGCTGGCTCCGGCTCCTGCGCTGGCTCCGGCTCCGTTCCCGTTGCCGTTTCCGTTTCCACCCGCGACACCGGCTCCGGCTCAGACTGCACCTGTAGCTCGAGCGCCTGCGCTCGAGCGAGCTGCTCCATGTAGCGCTTGTTGGGTGAGATCACCATGATCATGTTCCGGCCCTCTTGCTTGGGCATCGACTCCACCGTCACCATCTCGCCGAGGTCTCCCACCAGCCGGTCCAAGATCTTGCGCCCGAGGTCCGTGTGGGTCATCTCGCGTCCCCGGAACATGATGGTCACCTTCACCTTGTGCCCGCCCCGCAGGAACCGCTCGACGTGGCCCTTCTTCGTGCCGTAGTCGTGCGCGTCGATCTTGGGACGGAACTTGATCTCCTTCAGCTCGGTCCGCGACTGCTTCTTCCGAGCTTCCTTCTGACGGATGTCGCGCTCGTATTTGAACTTGCCGTAGTCCATGATCCGACACACCGGCGGGTTGGCCTGCGGGGCAACCTCGACGAGATCCAGATCGAGCTCGCGTGCCATCCGCAGCGCTTCCGTGGACGCGACGACTCCGATCTGTTCACCGTCGGCACCGACCAGGCGCACCTGGGGAGATCGGATCCTTTCGTTCAAGCGTGGTTCGGTCGAGACCCCGCATCACTCCCTTCGAAAACGAAGCACCGGACCGGCCGGTGCTGTCGCGTATCACGGCGGAACACGTGCGCCAGAGTATAGGGCGATGCCGACGCCTGTCGACGGCCTCACCAGTCGTTCTCGAGGGGCCGACCGTATGCGTCATGAAGTCGCTGCGTGTCGTCTTCCGTCGTGTACCCGTAGGCCACCTCGAGGATACGGCCGGGCCCGGACCCGGTGCAGCGGATCCGATGTGCTTGCTCCGCGGGGATCACGAACTCCTCACCCGGCTCCGCCTCCACGGCGCGATCATCGATCTCGACCGTGAGGCCCGGATCCAGCACGACCCAGGTCTCATCTCGCATCCGGTGGTAGTGGACGCTGGTCTCCTGACCGGGTTCCACGGTGATGACCCGAACGGACGAAGGCTGGTTCAGGGCGTAGGTCACGACCCGGCCCCAGGGCTTCTCGACGATCATCGCAAGCTCCCCTCCCGCTCCGTGGCCGCCTCCTCGGGGAGCCGCTCGAGGAGGTCCGCCATCTCGAGCGCGGCCTCGGCGGCGTCCCACCCCTTGTTGCCGTGCGGGCCCCCCGCCCGATCCTCGGCCTGGGCGAGGGTCTCCGTGGCCAGGACCTCGAAGATGACCGGTACGCCGGTCTCGCGACCCACCTCGGCCACTCCGCGAGCCGCCTCGGCGGCAACGAGCTCGAAATGCGCCGTCTCACCGCGGACCACCGCACCGAGACAGATCACCGCATCGTAGGCCCCGGTGGCGGCCATCCGCTGAGCGACCTGAGGGATCTCGAAGGCGCCCGGCACCCAGGCCACGTCCACCGCGTCGTCGGAGACACCACGGGCCCGCAGGCTCGCGAGCGCTCCCTCGAGGAGACGGCCGGTCACGTGCTCGTGGAAGCGAGCCACGACGATCGCGAGATGACGCCCCTCACCGAGCGGGTCGCCCCGAGAGACGCTCACGCGCGGGCCTCCATTCCGTCGATCTCGTCCGTGTCCCCGTCGATCTCCGGGCCTTCGACCTCCCGTCCGTCGGCCTCGGGAAGGTCGAGCAGATGGCCGAGCTTCTCGCGCTTGGCTCGGAGGTAGCCGACGTTCTGGGGCGTCGGGTCGGTCTGAAGCGGGAGCCGCTCCTCGATCACGAGCCCGTGGCCCTCGAGTCCCGCCCGCTTCTCCGGGTTGTTCGTGAGCAGCCGCATCGACCGGACCCCGAGGTCGTAGAGGATCTGTGCGCCGATCCCGTAATCGCGCTGGTCCGCCGGGAAGCCGAGCTCCAGGTTGGCCTCCACCGTGTCACGCCCACGCTCCTGGAGCTCGTACGCGCGGAGCTTGTGCGTGATGCCGATCGCGCGGCCCTCGTGGCCGCGGATGTAGAGGATCACGCCACGCCCCTCTCGCCCGATGAGCTCCATCGCACGATCCAGCTGCTCACCGCAGTCGCACCGGAGGGAACCGAACACATCCCCCGTCAGGCATTCGGAGTGGACACGCGTGAGCACGTGCGCGCCCTCACCCATCTCGCCCGTCACGAGTGCGACATGGGTACGACCGTCCACGAGGCTCTCGTACGCGATCGAGCGGAATCCTCCGTGTCGAGTGGGGATCTTCGCCTCCGCGACCTTGGTCACCAGCACCTCATGCTGCCTCCGGTACGCGATGAGATCCGCGATGGAGATCAGCTTCAGGCCGTGGGTCCGAGCGAAGACCTTGAGGTCCGGCAGCCGGGCCATCGTCCCGTCCTCGTTGACCGTCTCGCACAGGACGCCGGCCGGGTAGAGCCCGGCGAGACGTGCGAGATCCACAGCCGCCTCCGTGTGCCCCGCCCGCTTCAAGACACCGCCTTCTCGATACCGCAGCGGGAAGATGTGGCCGGGACGAGACAGATCCGGCGGCTGCGTCGCCGGGTCGATGATCGCCCGGATCGTGCGGGCTCGATCGGCGGCGGAGATGCCGGTCGTGACGCCCACGCGAGCGTCGACCGAAACGGTGAACGCGGTGCGCCTGCTGTCGGTATTGGAGGCGACCATCAACGGGATCTCCAGCTCGTCCAGCCGATCGCCGATCACGGGCATGCAGATCACGCCGCTCGTGTGCCGAACGATGAACGCGATCGACTCGGGGGTCACGCGCTCGGCCGCCATGATGAGATCCCCCTCGTTCTCCCGGTCGGCGTCGTCGACCACGATCACCATCCGGCCACGCTGGATCTCTTCGATCGCCTCCGGGATCGAGGCGAACACCTTCTCCTCCGTCACCGCGCTCATGCCGTTCGTTCCTTTCCGGACTCGACGGCGACGCCGTCGCTCATGAGGCTCTCGATGTTCCTGGCCACGTACTTCGCCACGACGTCGACCTCCACGTTCATCGGATCGCCCGTGCGGATCGCGCCGAGCGTGGTTGCCACTCGCGTGTGCGGTATCAGCGCCACGTCGATCTCGTCGCCTCGGATGGCGGCGACGGTCAGGCTCACCCCGTCCAGGGTGATCGACCCCTTCTCCACCACGTACCGCTCGAGGTCAGCGGGGAGGCGGAGGGACAATCGGGCGCCGCCATCGGCGTCCGCCTCGACGGCCGTCGCGAGCGCGACGCCGTCCACATGGCCCTGCACGAGGTGTCCCCCCAGGCGGGAGACGAGGGTCGCCGGCCGCTCCACGTTCACGCGGTCGTCGGACGCGAGACCGCCCAGGCTCGTTCGATCGAAGGTCTCCTGGGAGATGTCGAAGGAGGCTTCGTCCCCGTCGAGACCGACCACCGTGAGGCACACGCCGTCGATCGAGAGGGAGTCGCCGATCGCCGCGTCCGACGCGGCGATCGGGCACCGCACGACGATGCGCGACCCGTCCCGAGACACCACGTGGCCGAGCTCCTCAACGATCCCGGTGAACATCCGCCACCACCTTCACGTCCGGTCCGAGACGCTCGATCGACACGATCTCCACGGGGGCGGCTCGCCCGATCGGGGCGAACCCGGTTCCCCCGAGCCAACCGGTGGCTTCCCGACCGCCGACCAGCATCGGTGCGACGTACAGCACGAGCTGATCGACGACCCCGTCGCGGATCGCGCTCCAGGCGAGCGTCGGGCCGCCCTCGAGAACCACACCCTGCAGGTCCCGCTTGCCGAGGAGCTCGATCAGCCCGGGCAGGGAGACGCCGGCGACGGGGTCCCGATCCAGCACCGCGACGTCCGCGCCCGCGTCGACCCATTCCTGACGCCGCGGCTCGGCTGCCAGCTCCGTCGTCGCAACGAGCGTGGGCGCGGCCGCATCCAGCGCGCGTCGATCCCCGGGGACGCGACCGGAGGGATCGACGATCACCCGGACCGGCGGCCGCGCCGACGCGAACGCCGGGTCACGGACCGTGAGCCGCGGGTCGTCCGCGAGGGCCGTGCCCGAGCCGACGACCACGGCGTCGGACCATGCACGCAGACGTTGCACGTCCGCGCGGGCCTCCTCCCCCGTGATCCACTTGGAAGACCCGTCGCGAGCGGCGGCCTTCCCGTCCAGGGACGAGGCCATCTTCAGCACGACGAACGGCCGGCCGGTGCGTACGTGCGTGCGGAACGCCACGTTCTGTCGGATCGCCTCCACCTCCAGGAGCCCTTCCTCGACCGTCAGTCCCGCGTCACGGAGCGCGCGGAACCCGCTTCCGTCGACGATGGGGTTCGGATCTCCGGTGGCCGCGATGATCCCCTCGACGCCGGCGTGGATCAGCGCCCGGGCGCACGGCGGGGTCCGACCATGGTGGTCGCAGGGCTCGAGCGTCACGAACGCGGTCGCGCCGCCCGCTCGATCGCCGGCCACGCGCAGGGCCATCGCTTCGGCGTGCTCGGTCCCGGGACCCTCGTGCCATCCCTCGCCGACCACCCGGCCATCGCGAACCAGCACGCACCCGACCAGTGGATTGGGGGAGACTCGCCCCCAGCCTCGCGTCGCGAGCTCGAGCGCCCGACGCATGTGCCGCTCCCGTTCCACACTCCTCCATCCTTCCGGAGCGGGACACAGGTAGGGAAGGCGCTCGGAGACCGCACGCGGCGGCCCTCGCGCCTGTTCCCTTCCATCCCGACTATCACGGTCGGTCCCGGGATCGCACCGGGTCCACCCCCGCGTGGCTCGCGGGGGGTCGCGGACTGTCACCGCCGGTGGGGATTCGCACCCCGCCCCGGAAACAGGCTTTCCGCCAGTATAGGACGACACTTCAGGTCGTGAGAGGGGTCTCGCGCGCCGAGGCGGAACGGGCGAGCTAGGGGGCGCGGCGGTCGACGGCGTAGGAGGAACCACCATCGCGCTTGGCGAACTGCTTCATCTCCGTCGCGACCGCCACGGCCTCCCCGTAGTGAGCGAACGCTCTCTTCGAGGTCGTGGCGATGCCCACGGACACGCTCACCAGTGGGATGTCCTGTTCGACACCCTTCCGATCCTCCATCCGGACGAAGCCTCGGTCGAGATCCTCGTCTTCGTAATAGAGGGACCGATCCCGGTCGAAGCGGTCGCAGACGGCCTTGGCGACGTCCTCAGCCGTGTCCGGCTCCACCACGGCCACGAAATCGTCTCCCCCGACATGACCCACGAACCCGTCGTGATCGTTGGCCATCACCGCGTCCTGGATCATCCGCGCCGTGCCCTGGATCAGCCGGTCGCCACGGACGAATCCGTACTTGTCGTTGTAGGTCTTGAAGTTGTCGAGGTCGACGTAGAGGACGGCGAACGGCCGGTGCTCTCGGACCTGCCGTTCGATCTCCTCCTGGATCCGGATGTTGCCGGGCATCCCGGTGAGCGGCGAGAGGTTGCGCATCTCCTTGGCCCGCCGGAGCGTCCCCTTCACCCGCGCGAGGAGCTCGATCGGGTCGAACGGCTTGATGATGTAGTCGTCGGCTCCCGACTGCAGGCCGGTGACCTTGTCCGACGACAACGCCTTCGCCGTGAGCATGATGATGCTGGTATTGGCGGTCTGTGGATTCTTGCGGAGACGCTGTGCCACTTCGAAGCCGTCGAGGCGAGGCATCATCACGTCGAGGAGGACGAGGTCGGGCCGGATCTCGGCCGCTCGCTCGAGCGCCTCCTCGCCGTCGCCCGCGACCGATACCTCGTATCCGGCGGACCGGAGGTTCACCTCCACGAACCGGGCGATGTCCGGGTCGTCGTCGACGACGAGGATCGACTCGGGCATCAGGCGGTCCCCTCACGAGCGGGAAGGGGCGACCGGCCGCGCGAGGCGATCTCCTTGAGCGTCCGCGCTGCCGCCACCTTGTCCGCCGCCTTGTAGATCCCGGAAGCGGACACGAGCACCGTCGCGCCCGCATCCACGGCGCGCTGCGCGTTGTCGACCTTCACGCCGCCGTCGATCTCGACGTCGACCGTCAGGCCCTGCCGATCCACCTCGTCGCGCACCGCTTGGATCCGCGGGTAGACGTCGGGGTTCAGCTCCTGGCCACTCCACCCGGGTCGGATGCTCATCAGCATGAGGTCGTCGAGTTGCTCCAGATACCGGAACGTCGCTTCCACGGGCGTCTCCAGGTTGATCGTGAGGCCGGTACGCATACCCGCCGCGCGCGCTTTGGCGATCACCGGCTCGGGATCCCCGACCGCTTCGTGATGGAACGAGACGACGTCGAGCCCCGCTTCCACGAGCTCTTCGAGATATGACTCGGGTGCGTCAACCATGAGATGTCCGTGGAGATCGGATGCGGTCCAGGGGCGGATCGAGGCAACGACAACCGTGCCGAGAGCGATGGGAGGAACGAAATGACCATCCATGATGTCGATATGGATGATGTCGGCATAGGGCTCAACCAGCTTGACCTCGTCGGCCAGATGAGCGAGGTCCGCTGCGAGGATCGATGCCGCCAACTTCCCCATGTGGGCGGATTGTAGCGGTGGACACCGATGCCGCGATCAGCCGGACTTCTGGAACCCCGCCACGAACATCCCGTCCGTACCGTGGCGATGCGGCCAGAGCCGGTGCCGAAGAGCCGGATCGGAACCTGCCGGGCCCGGTGTCTCGACGGGGACGAGGTCGGGCCGGTGTCGGAGGATCGCGTCGCATGCGGCATCGGTCTCCGCCCTGGGGAACGTGCAGACGGAGTAGACGAGTCGGCCTCTGGGACGGAGCAGGTCGGCGGCGGCGGCCGCGATCTCGACCTGGAGCCGAGCGAGACGGGAGAGCTCCTCTCGGCGGGCCCGCCACAGCAGTTCAGGCCGCCGCCGCGATGCGCCGATCCCCGAACACGGCGCGTCGACGAGGACCCGGTCGAACGGCCCACGTACGGCCGGTGTGATGGCGTCCTGGACGAGGACCAGGGCGTGCAGCCCGAGGCGCTCGAGGCCCGTCGGGATCAACGCCGTGCGATCCGGGTGGAGATCACCGGCGACACTCCTGCCTTCCTCGCCGACCCGGCACGCGATGAAGGCGGTCTTCCCTCCCGGCGCGGCGCAGACGTCGAGCACCCGGTCGCCAGCCTCGGGCGCCAGCGCGTCGACGACGAACGCCGACGCCTGATCCTGCACCGAGAACCATCCCTGCTCCCATCCGGGGAGCGACGTAGGATCGCCGCCGCGAAGGAGCAGGCACTCGTGATGGATGCGGCCGATCTCCGGCTCGAGCCCAGCGCTCCGCAAGGCGTCCATCACGCGGTCGACCGTGGCACGGCAGGTGTTCACCCGGAGCGTGAGCGGGCCGCGCTCGCCGAAGGCGAGCGCGGCCCGCTCGACCTCCTCCGGGCCCACGAGCTTCCTCAGCTCCTTCACCGCCCAGTCGGCCATGCCGGTCCGGAGGCTGACCGCGTGATCGTCCGCTCCCGCGGGAGGCTCCGGTGGCTCTTTCGCGAGTCGTCGCAGGATCGCGTTCACGAACCCGCGCTCCCGGGGCACGACGACGCCCACGGTCTCCCCCACCGCCGCATGAGCGGGGATCCGCATGTGGAGGAGCTGGTAGGCGCCGAGACGGAGTGCGGCGCGCGCCCCCGGCGTCATCCGTGCGATCGGTCTCGCGGCGCGCGCGCCGATCGCGGCATCGAGCTCGGGGACGTGTCGGAGCGTGCCGTAGGCGAGCTCGGTCGCGAGCGCCCGATCGCGCTGGTCCAGGCCGGAGCGCGCGAGGGCAGTGGGGAGCAGGCGGCTCGAGTACGCACCCTCGTCGGCGACGCGACGGACGACTTCGAGCGCCACCTGCCGGGCGCTCGGGCTCATCCGAGTCGCTCGAGCCGCTCGATGCGGGCTCCGCGCGCCCACTCCTCACCGGACATCCGCTTGCGTCCGGCGGGCGCGACCTCGACGAGCTCGACCGATCCCGGCCATCCCTGGACCAGAGGGTTGCCATCCTCTTCCAGGACCGCACCCGGCCCCGGTGCATCGGCGATCGTGCCCCCGTGACCGGGGCGTTGCGCGCGTGCGCCGAGCACCTTCAGCCGCCCTTGACGGAACGTCGTGACCGCTCCCGGATCCGGTGCGAACGCGCGCACCTTCCTCACGATGGCGTCGGCGGGCTGACGCCAATCGATGGTCCGCTCATCTGGCAGGAGCTTGGGAGCGAACGTGGCGGCGGTGTGGTCCTGGGACCGTGGCTCCACCGTCCCCTCGTCCAAACCCCGGAGCGTCTCGACCAGTAATGGGGCGCCCAGCTCCGCGAGCCGTCCACCGAGCGCCCCCGCATCCTCCTCCGCTTCGATCGCCGTCTCGACCGTTGCGAGGACGGGTCCGGTGTCCAACCCCTCGTCCATCAGCATCACCGTCACGCCGGTCGTCTCGTCTCCTTCCAGGATGGCGCGCTGCACCGGAGCGGCACCTCGCCAGCGAGGCAGGAGCGAGAAGTGGAGGTTCACCGCGCCGAGCCGCGGGATATCCAGAACGTCCGGGGTGAGGATCTCACCGTAGGCAACCACGACGATCGCGTCGGGCTCCCGCGTGTCGAGGGCGTCGAAGCCCTCGCCGTCCCGGATCCGGTCGACCTCGAGGAGTGGGAGATCCAGGGTCCGCGCGGCGTCTGCCACCGCCGTCGGTGTCAGGTGCGATCCCCGCCCCGCGGGACGGGGCGGGTTCGTGACGACGAGCTCGACGTCGATGTCCGACGCCTCGGCGAGTGCCCGCAGCGGAGCAACCGACCAGGCATCGTTGCCGAGGAACGCGACCCGCATGCGGCGAGGATACGGGGCGGGTCAGTCCTGCGCGGTGCGCCCGGGCTCGGAGAGCCCCATCTCGATCCGCCGGAGCTGCGCCATCACGTCGCGACGTCCCTCGTCGTCGAGTCGGTCGATGTAGAGCATGCCGTCGAGGTGGTCGGTCTCGTGCTGGAAGATCCGTGCGAGCAATCCCTCACCGATCATCTCGTGCGGCTTGCCTTCGAGGTCCTGCCCCGCGCACCGGATACGCGCGTGTCGAGGCGTGGCGTAGTACGGGCCGGGGATCGAGAGACATCCTTCGTCCTCGAGCAGTTCACCCACGGGATCCGAGAGCTCCGGGTTGGCCATGAACGTCGGGCCGGTCTCCCCGTCGTCGAAGACGAAGAGCCGAAGCGCGAGGCCAACCTGGGGAGCCGCCAGACCGACGCCGGGCGCCGCGACCATGGTTTCCACCATGTCGTCGAAGAGCGTGCGCAAAGACGGACCGAATTCGGTGACGGGCTTGGCGGGCTCGCGAAGTGCCGGGTCGCCCAGCGTTCGGATGCGGAGGATCACGTCGGTCTCCTACAGGTGCGGCTCTGCCTCGACGCGGTCGACGACGCCGTCGGCCGCCAGTTCCCGGAGTCTCGTCCCGAACGCGCTCACCCGCTCGGGGTCGAGGGCGAGCAAGCATACCGTCCGTCCTTCCGACGGGGAGACGAGGAGGGTGGAGGGATCGAACAGGCGCAGCTCGGCCTCGAGGTCGGCCGACCCTGTGACGCGGAAGACCGCGGCGCCGACGGGAAGCCCCGCCTCGCGTCGTCTCCGCGACTCCTCGGCGTGGAACCGGTCGGGGTTCCCTCGGACCAGCGCCTGCACGATCGGGTCCCCCGGCGACGATGCCTGGACGATCGCCCGTCCATGGGGGCGGGCCCAGCCGATCGCCTCCATCCAGGTGGCCAGGCTGCGCTCGCGTGCCGCCAGCCCGGGCCTTCGATCTGCCAGATCGACGTCGAGGATCGCCACGAGGTCGAGACCACCCCCTCCCAGATCCCGGATGTCGTCCGCCCCGCCGACCAGGATCTCGTCCGGCCCCGGCAGGCGGGCGGGCTCGTCGTCATGGAGCCGCCGGACCGGTACGGGAGCGGCCCGGCCGGCCCATGCCTCGACGTCCTCCGCGCCGCCGCGCCGGACCCCGAACGATATGCCCCCGCAGGACCGGCAGCGCCCCGAGGCACCGCACACGACGCAGGTGACTCCCCCCGCGGCGGCGCGGAGGAGCCCGCCGCACGACGCGCAGGCCGCCGGCTCGCCACACGATCTGCAGACCTGGGCGACCCCGAAGCCGGGCAACGGCGAGAACACGAAGCCGCGGCGTGTGGTCGCGAGCGCCTTGACGAGTCTCGGGGCGCGCCCGGCAGGTCCCGGCCTGACGACCTCGACGGGAGGCCAGCGCCGCGTGGCGGGCGAGACCGTCGGCAACCCCAGCGCCGACGCCTCGGCCGACGGGCACACCGAGGCCAGTAGGCAGGCGGCCGCCTCGAGACGGGACCGAGCGAGCGCGACGTCTCGGCCGTGGTAGTAGGGGGCACGGTCCTCCCGGTGCGCGGGATGGCTCTCCCTCGCGAGGTAGATCAGCCCCAGGTCGTCGACCGGCGCGAACACCGCCGGGCGCGTGCCGATCACGACGCCGTATCGACCCGCCGCGATCTCGAGCCAGAGTCGGTAGCGGGCGCGCTTCCCCCCGCCGAGGAACAGCGCCGCGCGATCACCGAAGGCGTCGGCGAGCGCGCTCGCCGTCGCCGGCACCGGTGTCGCCTCCGGCACGATCACGATCGCGCGGCGCCCGCCAGCGAGGCACGCGGCCACCGCATCGACGGCGAGGGACTGCTCGTCCTCGGGGGTGGGACGGACCACGAACGCACCCTGCCCGCCACCCAGGACGTCGAGGGCTCGGTCCCCGCCCCGATAGCCGGCGAGCACGAACCCGGCCGACGGACCTCCCGCCTCCGTCGACGTCGTGCCGGCGTCGGGCAGAACCCGCTCCATCTCCTCGGACGCCACCCGAGGTGGCACCGCACGTGCGATCACGGCGGCGAGCGGCGCCACGTACCTGTCGCTCACCCAGCGGAAGAGCGCGAGCTGACGCTCGTCGAAGAACCTGACCGGCGAGACGACCTTCTTGACGGCCAGCATGCGCGTCGGCAGATCGTCGGTCGGTCCGAGCACCCATCCGCGTGTCGCCCGCCCGTGGAACGGCACCTGGACGAGCGAGCCCACGCCCGCGCCCAGGTCGGCGGGAAGGTCGTAGGTGAACGGTCTGTCGAGCGACAGCAGCGGCCGATCGATGCAGACGTCGACCGGGCCCGACAGGCCCTCAGCCGACGAGCCGGCGGAGGTCATCGGCGCGTTCCGTCCCCTCCCAGGGGAACTCCTTGCGCCCGAAGTGTCCGTAGGCAGCGGTCTCCGCGTAGATGGGCCGGGAGAGATCGAGGTCCCGGATGATCGCCGCCGGCCGGAAGTCGAACACCTCGCGGACGGCGGCGAGGATCGCGTCGGGGTCCGCGTGCTCGGTCCCGAACGTGTCGAGGTTCATCGACGTGGGATGCGCCGTGCCGATCGCGTACGCGACCTGAAGCTGCGCGCGGTCGGCGAGGCCGGCGGCGACGATGTTCTTGGTGGCATAGCGGGCCATGTACGCCGCCGACCGGTCGACCTTGGTCGGATCCTTCCCGCTGAAGGCTCCGCCTCCGTGTGGCGCCATGCCGCCGTAGCTGTCCACGATGATCTTGCGCCCGGTGAGTCCCGTGTCGGCCTTGGGCCCGCCGATCTCGAACCGGCCCGTGGGATTGACCATGGGCGGCTTCATCGAACCCGCGTCGATCTCCGGGAACTCCCGGAGCACGGGATCGATCACCTCGGCGATGATGTCCGGTTTCAGCAGCGTCTCGACGTCGACCTCTTCCCGGTGCTGGGCGGAGATCAGGACGGAGTCGACCCGCACCGGTTTGCCGTCGGCGTACTCGATGGAGACCTGGCTCTTGCCGTCCGGCCGCAGATACGGAACGACGCCCGCCTTGCGGACGTCGGCGAGCCGCCGCGAGAGGCGGTGGGCCATCGCGATCGGCAGGGGCATCAGCTCCTCCGTCTCGCGGCACGCGAAGCCGAACATCATCCCTTGGTCGCCTGCCCCCAGCATGTCCAGCTCGTCGCCGGAGTGGCCCTCACGATGCTCGAACGAGTCCTCGACACCGCGGGCGATGTCCGGGGATTGCTCCTGGATCGCGGTCACGACGCCGCACGTCTCGCCGTCGAGGCCGAACTTGGCGTCGGTGTAGCCGACATCGGTGATGGTGGCGCGCACGACCGACGGGATGTCGACCCAGCCCTCGGTCGTGATCTCGCCCGACACCATCACGAACCCCGTGGTGACCAGGGTCTCGCAGGCCACACGCGAGTGGGGGTCCTCACGGAGCATCGCGTCCAGGATCGAGTCCGAGATCCTGTCGGCGAGCTTGTCGGGGTGCCCCTCGGTGACGGACTCCGACGAGAAGAGGTACGAGCGGCTCATGCGGGCGCGAGTCTAGCTGCCGGGTCCGACGACCGTCGGAGCGTTTCCGAGCAGCCCCGCCACACGCTCCACCACGGCCGCGGCCAGCTCACGCTTGGACCAGCGGCGGAGCGGCGCATCGTCCCCTGCGGCGGCGAGGATCATGGCCTCGTTCGTCTCCGAGCCGAACCCCGTGCCGTCGCGTCCGACGAGGTTGACCACCACGAGATCGAGCCGCTTGGACTCGAGCTTCCTCCGGCCGGCTCGCTCGAGGTCTTCGGTCTCGGCCGCGAATCCGACGAGCACCTGGTCGGTGCGTCGCTCCCCCAGCTCCGCCAGGATGTCCGGCGTCGGCTCCAGGTGAAGCTCGGGAACCCCCGCGTCCTTCTTCAGCTTCTGGTCGGCCATCGCCTTCGGACGGAAGTCGGCGACGGCGGCGGCCATCACGATGGCGTCCGCATCGTCGAACCTCGCGAGGACGGCGTCGCGCATCTCCTCCGCGGTCTCGACGGGGACGACCTCGACGCCCGGCGGCACCGCCGCCCCGGGACCGAGGACGACGGTCACGGCCGCGCCACGCCCGAGCGCTTCGGCCGCGAGCGCGGCCCCCATCTTGCCGGTCGAACGGTTGCCCACGAAGCGGACCGGGTCGATCGGCTCGTGCGTCGGTCCCGAGGTGAGCAACACTCTCCGGCCGGCCAGGTCCTGCGGGGTGAGTGCACCTCGAACCGCGGCGACGACGTCCTCAGGCTCTTCGAGCCTGCCGATGCCTTCGTCCCCATGCGCGAGCGCGCCGATCGCCGGTCCCACGAAGAGCACGCCACGTTCTCGAAGGGTGTCGACGTTCGCCCGTGTCGCGGGGTGCTCCCACATCCCTGAATGCATCGCAGGCGCGATCACCAACGGACACGTGGCCTCCAGAAGGGTGGCCGAAAGCAGGTCGTCGGCGTGACCGTGCGCAAGCTTGGCCAGAACGTTCGCGGTCGCGGGCACGACGACCGCGACGTCGGCTTCTCGCGCGAGTCGCACGTGCAGCACCTCACCAGGTCGTTCCCAAAGCGACGTGTGTGCCGGCTCTCCCGTGAGCGCGGAGAACGTGTCGGGGCCGATGAATCGAGTTGCGTTCTCCGTCAGGACGACGGAGACGACTGCGCCGGCGACCTTCAGAAGTCGGGCGACGAGGGCGGCCTTGTACGCGGCGATCCCGCCGGAGACACCGAGCAACACCCGTCGCCCGGCGAGCGGGTCGCTACTCGGCTTCGGGCTCCTCGGGTCGCTCGTAGTCGATCTTCCCTTCGGCGATCTCCTCGAGGGCGATCGAGAGCGGCTTGTTCGAGAAGCCGGTTTCCACCAGGGGCGGCACGAACTCGCCTCGGCCCTCGCCGAGCTGGTTGTAGTACGAGTTGATCTCGCGCGCGCGCTTGGCAGCGAGGATCACCAGCGAGTACTTCGAATCCACGGCGGCGAGCAGGTCGTCGATCTTGGGCTCGATCACAGAAGAGGCCTTTCCCTAAGACGGGGAGCGGGATGCTTCGATGATAGCAGCGACCTGCGCGGATGCTCGTTCGAGGTCGTCGTTCACGACCACGTGGTCGAACCAATCCCGCTGCTCCAGCTCCCACGCCGCGGTCTCGAGACGGAGACGGATCCGCTCTTCCGTCTCGGTGCCTCGCCCGCGGAGGCGCCTCTCGAGCTCTTCCATCGACGGCGGCTCGATGTAGATCAGGACCGATCCGGGAACGCGCTCCCGGATCTGGGATGCGCCGACCACGTCGATCTCTAGGACCACGTCTCGGCCGGCGGCCAGCCTGTCCTCGACGAAACCACGCGGGGTCCCGGACCGATGTCCGACGATCTCCGCCCATTCCAAGAGCTCACCTGCCCGGATCATCCGCTCGAATGCGTCGTCGATGATGAAGAAGTAGTCGACCCCGTCGACCTCTCCCGGCCGGGGGGCACGGGTGGTCACCGAGACCGAGAGCGAGAGTCCCTCCGGGTCGCGGGCGACGAGCTCCCGAACGATGCTGCCCTTTCCGACCCCCGACGGACCCGCGAGGACGAAGAGGTTCCCCGTGCGGATGGCCGGCTTACTTCTTGAAGCGGTCGAGGAGCTGCGCGCGCTGCTTCGCGCCCAGTCCTCGAACGCGGCGGCTGGCCGAGATGTCGAGCTCTTCCATCAGCTTCTGTGCCCGAACCTTGCCGACACCGGGGAGCGACTCGAGGACCGCGGACACCTTCATCTTCCCGACGGTGTCCTCCGTCGACCGCATCAACACGTCACCCAGCGTCCGCTTCCCGGACTTGAGCTCTCCCTTGAGCTCGGCGCGCTTCTTCCGCGCCTCCGCAGCCTTCGCGAGGGCCTGCGCGCGCTGTTCCGGGGTGAGGATCGGGAGTGCCATGCCCATGCTCCTTCTGCTCGGTGTGGCGTGAGGGCGCGAGTATACGCACGGCTCGCGGCGGCGTGACAAGCCGCGCTATCGCGTGTGGCCTGCGGTTTCGTCGACCGAGAGATCAGCGAAGATCACGAAGGATCCCTCGCGCGACAGCGATCGGGTCGGCAGCATCGGTCAGCGGACGACCGATCACCAGATAGTCGGCGCCCTTCTCGATCGCCTCGACCGGCGTCAGGACGCGCACCTGGTCGTGTCCGTTGGATCCCGCCGGCCGGATCCCGGGAACGATGAGACAGAACTCCTCGCCACACGTCGCCCGAACGTCCTCGACGTCCTCGCCAGAGACGACGACGCCGTCCAGCCCCGCGGCCTTCGCTTCGAACGCGAGCGATGCGGGACTGGCGAGTCCCTCCCCCGCGTGACTGGAGAGCACCGTGACGGCCACCACCAGTGGCGGGTCCACGCCGGCCGCCGATGCGCCACGCTCCGCCCCGCTCCGCGCGGCCCGCATCATGGTCTCGCCTCCCAGCGCGTGGACGTTCAGCATCGCGACGCCGAGACCAGCGACGTTGGCGGCGGCTCGCTCCACGGTGTTCGGGATGTCATGAAGCTTGCAGTCCACGAAGACGGGGCCGTGCGCGGCGATCCGGCGCACGGCCTCGGGGCCGACCCCCCATGTGAGCTCCAGCCCGACTTTGAGCATGCCGACGTGAGGCGACAGCAACGCCGCGAGGCGTTCAGCTTCCTCGAGCGTGGAAACGTCGAGAGCCGCGACGAGCGGGTCCGCGGGGCGCGGGATCACGGCTCGTCGAGGGTCCCGAACCCCGCGGGTACCCGCAGGCGCGCCCGCAGATCCCGCGGCGACTCGAGGCCCTTCGCCTTGAGATAGCCCGCGATGCCCCTCGCGACCTCCACCGGCGAGGCGGGATCGACGAGCACGGCGGTGCCCATCTGGACGGCCGAGGCGCCGGCGAGCAGCATCTCGACCGCGTCTTCCGCGGTCCGGACGCCGCCGACCGCGATGATGGGCGCCTCGGGCACGGCACGCGCCACCTCGAAGACGGCTCGGAGCGTGAGCGGCTTGAGCGCGGGCCCGGACATCCATCCCGTGACGGCGCCGAGCGCGGGACGGAGCGTCGCCGACCGCACTCCGAGGGCCGGAGGTGGCCCCCCGATCGTCAGGCCGTGCGCGCCCGCTCGCACCGCCGCCTGCGCGAGCTCCGGCAGGTCCGACGCCGACATCGGAAGCTTCGCGAAGACAGGGACCAGGGACATCCGCGCCACCGCACCCACGATCTCGCCGGTGCGGTCGACGTGGGCGCCCAGGATGTCGCGCCGAAGCTCCTCGTCCGGTCCGGACAGATGGAGTTCGATCGCCGCGACCTCCGACCGCGTCTGCAGCGCCCCGATCAGCCGGACGTACTCCTCGAGGGATCCGCCGGCGATCGACACGATCACCGGCGCCCCTCCTCTCGCGAGGCGCGGGAGCTCCGCGTCCAGGAACACGTGGATCCCGGGGTTCTGGAGTCCCGTCGTCCACACCGTCCCGGACGGCGTCTCGGCGATCCGTGGGGGCGGCGAGCCCTTCCGGGCTTCCAGGGTGATGCTGCGCGTCACCAAGCCCCCCACCTTCCGGAGGTCGACCAGCCCGCTCAGCTCTCGACCCGTGCCGGCGCATCCGGAGGCAACCATCACGGGGGTGGGCAACACGAGGCCGGCTCCGAGATCGATCGCGAGCGTGCGCTTCACGGGCTGACCTTCATCGCGACGGCGAGATGGCCTCCGTGGGATGTGCGGTCGCTCATCCTGGCCACGCTCGGACCACCGGAAGCCCTTCGGGCGGGGTGGGCAGCATCGTGGGTCGCTCCCCGAGCCACCGGTCCCACAGCACGCGGGCCGGGTTGAAGACCGGTCCGTCCATGCAGGTCCGGAGATTGTCGTAGCCGCTCCCGTCCTTGCGCGCCACCGGGACCACGCAGGTCTGACACAGCCCGTAGCCGCATCCCATGCGTTCCTCAAGTGCCATCTGCGCCGGCAGCCCGCGCTCCTTGCAGAACTCGGCGATACGCTCCAAGGTGCGTGCGGGGCCGGCCGCGTACACCACCTGCGCCTTGCTCCGCTCCGCGGCCTCCGGGAGAACATCCATCACGCCACCGCGATCGCCGAGGGTGCCGTCCGCCGTGACGATCGCGACGGTCTGCGACAGCCGCTTCGCATCGATGGGCTTCAGCACACGCTCGAGGGTCTCGGCCCCGACGACCATGTCGACCCGCTTGCCGGCGGCCACGAGTTCCTGGGCGAGGAAGTAGAGGGTCGCGGCCCCGTGGCGCTCCGCGACGAGGAGGCAGTTCGACAAGCGGCGCGGATGGGAGAACCCCTTCCCCAGAGGACCGATCAGATCGAGGAAGGAGTGGGCTCGGGTGGAGGCGAGCCACGACGTCCCCGGCCCCGCCGGGTCGACGACGAACTCCAGGGTGCCCGCCCAGCCACCGCGACGTGATGCGTCGTGGATCGCGAGATGACGTCGGAGCAGGAACTCCCGGCCTTCGGGCATCTGGATGGCGACGAACTGCCCCGGCCTCGCCTTCTCCGCGATCTCGGGCGCCACGACCGTGAGCTGGTGATAGGCCCCGAGCTTGCGCGTCGAGAGCACCTCGGCGCGGACGCGCTTCATGCGACTCCGGTCCCGCGCGCGCGGTCGCCGCCGGTCTCGAACCCGAATCGCTCCTGGACCGGCCGCGCCCGCGCGCCTGCGTGGTGCTCCTGGATCGACATGGGGTCGGTGGTTCCGGCGAGGAGGGCCTCGATCCCACGGACCGCCGCGAACGCGCCGGGCATCGTGGTGAGGCACGGAACGCCTGCGGCGGCTGCCGCGGTTCGGATGTGGTAGCCGTCGGTCCTCGGACCTCGCCCGAACGGGGTGTTGATCACAAGGTCGACGCGGCCCGCCCGGATCATCTCGGCGACGTTGTCCTTCGTTTTCCCCGGGGCCTCGCTCACCTTCGCCACCACCTCGACCGGGATGCCCGCCCGCCGCAGCACACCGGCCGTTCCGGTCGTCGCCAGCAATCCGAACCCGAGATCGGCGAGGCGCTTCGCGGGGAACACGATCGCACGCTTGTCCCGATTCGCCACGCTCACGAAGACGGTCCCGGATGTCGGAAGCGCATGGCCGGCAGCGACCATCGCCTTGGCGAGCGCCGCCCCGGGATCCGTGTCGATCCCCATCACCTCTCCCGTCGAGCGCATCTCGGGCCCCAGCACCGTGTCCACGCCGGGGAACCGGCCGAAGGGAAGCACCGCCGCCTTGACGGCGGTGAACGGCAGACCGCGGTAGTGCCCGGCATCCGCCGGGATGACTCCCTCGGACTCCAGCTCGGCGAGCGTCTTCCCCGCCAGCACGAGCGTCGCGACCCGCGCGAGCGAGACGCCGATCACCTTGGACACGAACGGCACGGTACGCGACGCGCGAGGATTCGCCTCGAGGACCCAGATCTTCTCGTCCTTGACCGCGAGCTGCAGGTTCAGGAGACCCACGACACCGATCCGGCGAGCCAGGCGGCGAGCGATGTCCTCGATGCGATCGAGCTCCTCGTCGGAGAGCGTCGCCGGTGGTATCTGGCAGGAGGAATCGCCGGAGTGCACGCCCGCCTCTTCGATGTGCTCCATCACCGCGCCGATGAAGACGTCGACGCCGTCGCAGACGGCGTCGACGTCGACCTCGATCGCTCCCTCGAGGAAGCGGTCGATCAGGACGGGATGCTCGCGGGAGGCCTCGGCCGCCGATCGCACGAACATCTCGAGCTCGTCGTCGCCGTAGACGATCTCCATCGCACGCCCTCCCAGGACGTAGGAGGGTCGCACGACGACCGGGTAGCCGATCCGGCGGGCGACGACGCGAGCCTCGTCGATCGTCCGCGCCTCTCCGTGCGGCGGTGCCGGGATCTCCATCTCCTGGAGGAGCTCCGCGAACCGCCCTCGGTCCTCCGCGAGGTCGATCGCGTCCGGCGAGGTCCCCAGGATCGTGAACCCGGCACCCTGCAGGATCCGCGCCAGCTCGAGCGGCGTCTGGCCGCCGAACTGCGCGATCACCCCGACCGGTCGTTCCACTCGGCAGACGGCGAGCACGTCCTCGGCCGTGAGGGGCTCGAAGTACAGCCGGCTCGACGTGTCGTAGTCCGTCGAGACCGTCTCGGGGTTCGAATTGATCATCACCGACTCGAAGCCCGCGTCCTCCAGGGCGAACGCGGCATGCACGCACACGTAGTCGAACTCGATCCCCTGTCCGATCCGATTCGGCCCGGCCCCCAGGATCACGACACGAGGCCGAGTTGCCTCCGTGACCTCTGACTCCTCTTCATAGGTGGAGTAGTGGTACGGGGTCTGCGCGGGGAACTCGCCGCCGCACGTGTCCACGGACTTGAACACCGGGAGGAGGGCGAGCTCCTCGCGCCGCGCTCGCACGTCCGTTTCGACCGACCCCGTCTCTCGGGCGATCCGCGCGTCCGACAGGCCCGCGCGTTTGGCCTCGAGGAGGCGATCACGTCCGAGCGCCTCCAGCGAGGTGCCCCGGAGGTCCCGCGCGGCCTCCCACACCTGGGCCATCTGGTCGACGAACCACGGATCGACCGATGACGCGGCGGCGATCTCGTCCACGCTGTGGCCCGCGTCGAGCGCTCGTTCGATCAGATGGAACCGCCCCTCGCTCCCCTCGCGAAGGGCGGTCAGCGGCTCGTCGTCCTCCTGGACGTAGGCGGCACCGAGATCCGAGCCCACCTTCTCGAGACCGCGCCACGCCTTCCCGAGGGCCTCCTTGAAGGTCCGCCCGATCGCCATCACCTCTCCCACCGACTTCATCGTCGACGTGAGCGCGGCGTCCGCCTCCGGGAACTTCTCGAACGCGAATCGCGGAACCTTGACCACCACGTAATCGAGCGTTGGCTCGAACGAGGCGGGCGTCGCGCCGGTGATGTCGTTGCGGATCTCGTCCAGTCGATACCCCACCGCGAGGAGCGCCGCGATCTTCGCGATCGGGAACCCGGTGGCCTTCGAGGCGAGCGCCGACGACCGGCTCACGCGGGGGTTCATCTCGATCAGCACACGACGCCCGGTGACGGGATCGACGGCGAACTGCACGTTGGAGCCCCCCGTCTCGACGCCGATGGCACGCAGGCACGCGAGCGCGTCATCACGCATCGCTTGGTACTCGCGATCCGTGAGCGTCTGCTGCGGCGCGACGGTGACGGAGTCCCCGGTGTGGACCCCCATGGGATCGATGTTCTCGATCGAGCAGACGACCACCGCGTTGTCGGCGTGGTCGCGCATCACCTCGAGCTCGAACTCCTTCCAGCCCGCGATCGACTCCTCGACGAGGATCTCGGACACGGGGCTCGCGGCGAGTGAGCGCCGCGCGAGCGCCGTGAGCTCCTCCCGCGATGCGGCGAATCCGCTCCCTCCCCCGCCGAGCGTGAACGACGGCCTGACGATCAGCGGGAACCCCAGCTCGTCCCCGAGCGCCAGCGCTTCCTCGAGGACGTGTGCGATCCCGGCCCGCGGCACGTCCAGACCGGCTTTCGACATGGTCTCCTTGAAGCGGCTCCGATCCTCCGCGCGGTGGATCGTCTCCAGGCTCGCGCCGATCAGCTCGACGCCGAGTCGCTCGAGGTCACCCGATTCGGCCAGGGCGACGCTCACGTTCAATCCGGTCTGGCCGCCGATGGTCGGCAGCAGCGCGTCCGGCCGTTCCCGTTCGATCACCTGGAGCACCGACTCCGGCGTGAGCGGCTCGATGTAGGTCCGGTCGGCGAACTCGGGGTCGGTCATGATCGTCGCCGGGTTGGAGTTGACGAGTGCCACCCGATACCCCTCCTGGCGAAGGACCCGGCATGCCTGCGTGCCGGAGTAGTCGAACTCGCACGCCTGCCCGATGACGATCGGCCCCGATCCGATCACCACGATCGACGACAGATCCGTCCGTTTCGGCATCAGGGCGCGCGACCCTCGATCAGGGTCCGGAACTCTTGGAACGACCCGCGGGCGTCATGCGGCCCCGGCGCCGCCTCCGGGTGGTACTGGACCGAGAACGCGGGAACGTCGCGGCAGCGGAGTCCTTCCAGCGTGTCGTCGTTGAGGTTGCGATGGCTCAACTCCACCCGGCCGAACGCGGTCCGGGCCGATCCGTCAGGATCGCGTTCCCAGCCGGCGGGATCGACCGCGAACCCATGGTTGTGACTGGTGATCCGCACCTCCCCCGTCCGGATGTCCCGCACGGGCTGGTTCACGCCCCGGTGGCCGAAGGGCATCTTGTACGTCCGACCACCGAGCGCGAGGCCCAGCAGCTGGTGTCCGAGACAGATGCCGAACAGCGGGAGTCGGCCGAGCAGCCCCTCGGCGGCGGCGACCCCGTACGGGGTCGCTGCGGGATCCCCCGGTCCGTTCGACAACAGCACGCCGTCGAAGCCGCCGGCCGCGACGTCCGCGGCCGGCGTCTCCGCCGGGACCACGGTGGCATCGAGTCCCGTGGCCGCCGCTAAACGCAGGATGTTCCGTTTGACCCCGAAGTCGTAGACCGCGATCCGCAAGGCTCGCCCACGTGACGTGTCGACGGGGCCGACCACCGCGCTCGCCTGATATGCCTCCCCCGTCGTGACCGTCCGCGCCAGGTCGGCGCCCGCCATCCCCGGCGTCTGCCGGATCCGCTCGACCAGGGACGACGGGTCGAGATCCGTCGTCGAGATCGCGGCCCTCATCGCCCCGGCGTCGCGGATCCGGCGGGTGAGCTTCCGCGTGTCGATGCCCTCGATCCCGATCACCCCGGCCGCGTCGAGAGCCTCGCCGAGGGTCCCCTCCGCCGTCGGGCCGGTCGCCCGGCGGGATGCCTCGCGAACGGCGAAGCCGGCGACGTGAACGCGGCTGCTCTCGACGTCGCCGGCGTGCATGCCGTAGTTGCCCTGCTGAGGGGCGGTCATGGTCACGATCTGGCCGGCGTACGACGGGTCGGTGAGCACCTCCTGATAGCCGCTCATCCCGGTGTTGAAGACGGCCTCGCCGAAGGCCTCTCCCTCCGCCCCGAACCCCGACCCTCGGAGGATGGTGCCGTCCTCCAGGGCCAGGAGCGCGGCCGGAGCCGTCACCGCGTCGCCTTGCCCTCGGAGACCGTGAGCTCTCCGCGTCGCACCGTGTATCGGACCCGCCCGACCAGTTCTCTCCCCGTGAAGGCGCTGTTCCGCGACCTCGACACGAACGGCGGCTCCACGGTCCATCGCTCCTCGGGGTCGAAGAGCACGAGATTGGCCGGCCGCCCCGCCGCGATCGGACCGCCGTGATCCCTCGCACCCAGGAGGCCTGCCGGAGAGGAGGACAACGTCTCCAGCGCTCGTGACAGGGTGAGCAGGCCGGGGACCACGAGCTCCGTCATCGCGACCGCCAGCGCTGTCTCGAGCCCGATCGTGCCGTGGGGAGCGCGGTCGAACTCCGCCTCCTTCTCCTCCACCGCGTGCGGCGCGTGGTCGGTGGCGATCGCATCGATGGTGCCGTCGGCGAGCCCCTTCCGGAGCGCGTCCCGATCGTCCGCCGACCGGAGCGGCGGATTCACCTTGAGGTTCGTGTCGTAGGTACGGAGGTCTTCGTCGGTGAACACGAGGTGATGCGGCGTCACCTCGGCCGACACGCGGAGGCCGTCCGCCTTCGCGCGACGTACCAGCTCCACCGATCGTGCGGAGGAGAGGTGGCAGATGTGCAGCCGGCCGCCCGTGAGGCGGGCCATCTCGATGTCGCGGAAGACGATCACGTCCTCGGCGGCAGCCGGCTGCCCGGCCAGGCCCAAGGAGTAAGAGCTGATCCCCTCGTGCATCTGCTGGCCCGTCGAGAGCGAGGCGTCCTCGCAATGGTCCGCGAGGACCACATCGTCGAACGCCCGAGCGTAGGTGAGCGCGTTCCGGAGCGTCCGGGCCGTGGGGACGCAGCGGCCGTCGTCGCTGAACACACGGACGCCGGCCTCGACCATCTCGCCGATCTCGGCGAGGACCTCGCCTTCGAGTCCTTTCGTGATCGCCCCCACGGGGAAGACGTCGGCGAGGTCGGCGCGTGCGGCCGCGGCTCGGACCTCGGCGATCACGGACGCGTCATCGGCGACGGGATCCGTGTTGGCCATCGGCGCGACCGCGGTGTAGCCACCGACCGCGGCGGCCCTCGTGCCGGTCTCGACGGTCTCCTTCTGCTCGAACCCCGGCTCGCGGAGATGCGTGTGCATGTCCACGAGTCCCGGTGCGAGGACGAGCCCGTCACACTCGACGATCTCCGCCGACGCCGAGCCGAGGCCCTCTCCGACGTCGGCGACGACGCCGTCCCGAACGTGCACGTCCGCGATCTCGTCGCGAGCCCCGGCCGGGTCCACGACGCGAGCCCCACGGAGGAGCAGCTCCGGGCTACCCATCGGGGACCACCTCGCCCGACTCTCCCCGACCGCCCAGGAGCAGGTAGAGCAGCGCCATCCGGACCGCGATGCCGTTCGTCACCTGATCCTCGATCACGCTCTGAGGCAGGTCCGCGACGTCGGAGTCGATCTCGACCCCGCGGTTCATCGGGCCCGGGTGCATGATCAAGGTTCCCTCGGGCAGCAGCCCCACGCGCGCCCGGTTCAGGCCGAACAGCCGCGCGTACTCGCGCACGGATGGGAAGTACTCGAGGCGCTGCCGCTCCGTCTGCACCCGCAGCAGGTAGCACACGTCGAGCTTCGACAGGACCTCGTCGACGTCGTGGCTGACCTGCACACCCCACGCGGGGGCGTCCGGCGGGATCAGCGTTGCCGGGCCGACCAGCGTCACGTCCGCGCCCATCTTCACGAGGCCGAACGACAGCGACCGCGCGACCCGCGAGTGCAGCACGTCCCCCACGATCGCCACCCGCAACCCTTCCAGCCGGCCGAGACGTTCACGCATCGTGTACAGGTCCAGGAGTGCCTGCGTCGGATGCTCGTGGGTGCCGTCCCCGGCGTTCAGCACGTGCCCCCGAACCCACTTCGTGAGCTGGTACGGCGAGCCGGACGACGAGTGCCGGATCACGATCGCGTCGGCGCCCATCGCCTGCAGGGTGAGCGCCGTGTCCTTGAGGGATTCCCCCTTGGAGACGCTCGAGCCACCTGAGGCGAAGTTGATCACGTCCGCCGAGAGGCGCTTTGCCGCCAGCTCGAATGAGATCCGCGTCCGCGTGGAGTTCTCGTAGAAGAGGTTCACGACCGTCCGTCCGCGCAGGGCGGGAACCTTCTTGATCACGCGGGTGCCCACCTCCCGGAAGGACTCGGCCGTATCCAGGATCCGAACGACGTCGTCCGCGCTGACGTCGTGCATCGACAGGAGATGCTCGTTCACGCGCTCTCCTCTCGACCGGCGATGGCCGGGGCCTCCATGAGGGCCCGTCCGCTCGCACCCTCCTGGACGAGGGCGCCGTCTTCGCCGTCGACCTCGGTGACCATCACGCGGACGTCGTCGCCGTGCTGCGTGGGGACGTTCTTCCCGACGAAGTCGGCCCGGATCGGGAGCTCGCGGTGTCCGCGGTCCACGAGGACGGCGAGGCGGATCCGGCGGGGCCTCCCGAGGTCCATCAGCGCGTCCATCGCCGCTCGGATCGTGCGCCCCGTATAGAGGACGTCGTCGACCAGCACCACCGTGCGACCGCTGACGTCGAACGGGATCCTCGTCTCGTGGACCTCCGGCGCCTCCGCGGTCAGACCGATGTCGTCGCGATAGAAGCTGATGTCCAGGACGCCGACCGGGATCTCCGCGTCCTCGATCTTGGCGATCTCACGGGACAGGCGGAACGCGAGGTGGTCCCCTCGATCGGCGATCCCCACGAGCACGAGGCCCTCGGTCCGTTCCCGTTCGACGATCTCGTGGGCGATCCGGGCGAGCGCCCGTCGCACGTCGTCGGGAGCGAGGATCCTGCTCACACGGGAACGCCTCCTCGAGCAGGCGAGGAGGCGCGCAGGTTGTGCTGCATCGATCGGCTCCCTTCCCGGCCTCACGGGACCGGACTTAAAGGGGAAGTTCGCTCGAAGGATACCCCGGTGGCGACGGCGGAGCAACGACGGCACGCCCGACCGGTCACGGAGCCCGGCGTAGACTATCGGGCATCGAACGGACAAGGAGCGGTGGAGATGCCTGACTGGGGATGGATCGTGCTGGCGGTGGCCGTCGTCTTCGGCGCGAGCAAGCTGCCCGACATCGCGCGGAACCTGGGCCGTTCCTCGGGTGAGTTCAAGAAGGGTCTCAAGGAGGGCAACGAGGTCCCGGACGAGATCGAGAGCACACCTCCTTCGTCCACCGTGAGGCCCGGCTCATCGGCGTCGCCGCCGGGACTGACCCCGAACGGAGACGAGCGCCGGCCGGAGACGACCCTCTAGCCTCCGCCCGGATCCTCGACCGCGGCGGGCCGGAGCTCGCTCGCGATCTTGCCGAGGATCCCGTTCACGAACCTCGGCGCGCCCTCCGCCGACAGGTCCGTCGCGGCTTCCACCGCCTCGCTGATCGCCACGGACGGAGGGATGTCGGGACGGTGACAGAGCTCGTGCACGCCGACGCGGAGGATCGTCCGGTCGAGCGCGGCCATGCGCGACACCGTCCACCCCTCCGAGTGCTCCTCGAGGAGCAGATCGATCTCCGGCAGGTGCAGCTCCACGCCCTCCACGAGCTCGGCGGTGAACGGTGAGAGGACTCGCCCCGCATCGACCCACTCCGCGAGCACCACGGTGGGATCCGCCTGGGTGACGTCCGCTTGGTACAGGATGTCGATCGCGTGGCGGCGAGCGTCGCGCCGCGACGTCACGCCTTCACGCGCTCGATGTATCCGCCCGTGCGCGTGTCCACCTTCACCCGGTCGCCCTCTTCGACGAACAGGGGAACCTGCACGACCACTCCGGTCTCGAGCGTCGCCGGCTTGAGGGCGTTCGTGCGCGTGTCTCCCTTGGCCGCCGGATCCGTGTTGGTCACGGCGAGCACCATCGAGGCGGGGAGGTCGACCGAGATCGGGACGCCCTGATGGGTGGCGATCGTCGCCTGCCCACCTTCGGTGACGTACCTGCCGGCCTCACCCACCACGGTGCCGGGCACGTGCACCTGCTCGTAGGTCTGGAGGTCCATGAACACGAGGTCGGGGCCGTCGGGATACAGGTACTGCATCTCCTTGCGCTCCACGATCGCGAGACCGACCTTGACTCCGGCGTTGAAGGTCTTGTCCACCACGGCTCCGGTCCGCACGTTCCGGAGCTTCGTCCGGACGAACGCGCCTCCCTTCCCCGGCTTCACGTGCTGGAACTCGACGATCTGGAACAGGGTGCCGTCGAGCTCCAGGGTCATCCCGTTCTTGAGGTCGTTGGTGGAGACGCTCATCCCATCGTTACAGCTCGATCAGCTCTCGCGTGGAGACGCCGAGCACGCTCGGCCCATCCTCCGTGACCTCGACGGCATCTTCGATCCGCACCCCGCCCATCCCGGGGAGATAGATCCCCGGTTCCACGGTGACCACCGCGCCCACCGGCAAGACGTCCTCACCGTCGCGGCGAAGCGAGGGCCCTTCGTGGATCTCCAGACCGACGCCGTGGCCGAGGCCGTGCGTGAAGCGGTCCCCGTAGCCGGCGTCGTCGATCACGCGTCGGGCAGCACGGTCGACCTCACCACCGGAGACGCCGGGGCGGAGCGCATCGATGCCCGCCTGTTGTGCCGAGGCCACGAGGTCGTGCACCTTGCGCAGCTCGGACGCCGGCTCTCCGAACGCGACCGTGCGCGTCATGTCGGTGTGGTACCCGCCCACCAGCGCACCGAAGTCCATCTTGATCACGTCACTTTCGGAGAGCGCGCGATGACATGGCCGGTGGTGCGGCTCGGCAGCGTGGTCGCCGAACGCGACGATCGGATCGAACGACAACGCGTCGGCTCCGTGTCTCGCCATCGCCAGCTCGAGCTGCGCGCCCGCCTGTCTCTCCGTGATGCCGACCACGAGCAGATCGAGGATGTCCTCGAAAGCGCCGTCGGTGGCTTCCTGCGCCGACCGAAGCAACGCGATCTCTTCGGGGTCCTTCGACCACCGGAGTCGCTCCACCTCCTCGCCGACCCCTTTCAACTCGACTCCTTCGAACGTGCCCTGCCAGCGCTCGAGCTGCGCCACGGTGACCACGTGCCGTTCGAAGCCGAGCCGGCCGATCCCGAGGCGCCGGATGTGGTCGTGGATAGCTCCGGCGGGGTTCTCCATCGACGCCACGCGGCTCAGGTCCGGCACCTCGTGCCGGGACTGCTCCGCGTACCGGCCGTCCGTGAAGAACACGGATTCCGTCGGGCTGATGAGTGCGATCGCGGACGAGCCGGTGAATCCCGTGAGGTAGCGCACGTTCGCGAGCTTGGTTACGACGAGGGCGTCGACGTCGAGCTCCCCACATCGCTGGGTCAGCAGGTTCCTTCTCGTCACGTGATCCACGGCATCGCCTCCAGAGCGAGATGATAGCCACCGGCCCCGAGGCCGATGATGGACGCGCGGCAGACGTCGCTCACCACGGATCGGTGGCGGAAGTCCTCTCGCGCCTGCGTGTTGGACATGTGCACCTCGATCACCGGGAGCCCGCTCGCCTCGACCGCGTCGCGGAGCGCGTACGAGTAGTGGGTCAGCGCGCCGGGGTTGATCACGATCGCACCCGCACCCTCGGCCGCCGCGCCGAGCAGCCACCCCACCATGTCTCCCTCGTGATCGGACTGCCTCCAGACGACCTCGTGGCCCAGGCCCGCGCCGCGCTCCTCCACGGACCGCATGATGTCCTCCAGGCTTTCGGAGCCATAGAGGGACGGATCTCGCCGTCCCAGGGCTCCGAGGTTCGGACCGAACAGGAACAGGACCTTCATGCCGGAGCTCCCATCTCATGCAGGATGGATCCCACCTCCTCGTCCGACACATCGTCCACGACGACGGGCCGGCCGACGTCTTCAAGGAGCACGAATCTCACCCCACCCCGATACTTCTTGTCGAGGCGGAGGCATCGCCGCACGTCCTCCGCGGGCGGCAGGGTCCCGTCAGGCTCCAGTCCGAGGGACCGAAGGAGCCGGATCGTGCGCGCCGACAGGCCGGGCGCGAGACCTCGCGACTCCGCGAGTGTCGCGGCGAAGACCATCCCCAGAGCCACCGCCTCTCCGTGGGTTCGGCCCCGGAACGCGTCGAGCCGCTCGAGCGCGTGACCGACCGTGTGGCCGTAGTTGAGGACCAGCCGGGCGCTGGTGTCCCGTTCGTCCTCCCCGACGATCCGCGCCTTCGCCGCGACACACCGGGCGACCACATCCTCCATGACGACCACGTCGCGTGCGACGACCGGACCGGGATCGTTCTCCAGCAGGGAGAGGAGCTTCTCGTCCAGCGTGAGCGCGTACTTCGCGACCTCGGCCAGGCCGGATCGGTAGTCCCGCTCGGCGAGGGTGGAGAGGACGTCGAGGTCGGCCAGGACGGCGAGCGGCTGCGCGAAGGTCCCGACGAGGTTCTTCCCTTCCGGCAGGTTGACGGCCGTCTTGCCACCGACCGCGGCGTCCACCTGCGCCGTCAGCGTCGTAGGGATCTGCACGAACGGGATCCCTCGCATGTAGGTGGACGCCACGAAGCCCGCCAGGTCGCCTACGGCGCCGCCACCCAGGGCGAGGATCACGTCGTCGCGATGAGCCTCGCGTGCCGCCAGCTGCCGCAGCAGGCTCTCGTAGCCCTTGAGCGACTTGGCTTCCTCGCCCGACGGGACGAGGAGGAGGACGGAGGCGAGACCACGACCCTCGATCGCCTTCGCGAGCGGCTCGTGATGGAGATCCGAGACCGCCCGGTCCGAGACGACGAACGCCGTCGTCGCTCCGGGCAGGGCCGGCAGGTGCTCGTTCGCGCTCCCGATGATCCCCGGCCCGATCGTCACCTCGTAGGGATGTCCCGGCACCGGGACGGTCACACGGACCAACGGAGCTCCTCGACGATCGCGTCCGCCACGGTTCCCGGATCGCCGCTCGCATCGACCACGTGCGCGGCGAACTCCCGATACAGAGGTCCGCGGGAGGTGAGCACCCGCTCGAGATCTCCCTCCTGCCTGATCAGCGGCCGATCGGTGGCGGGCTCCACGCGCCGTCGCAGCTCTTCGATCGGCACGTCCAGGTACACCGCGACGCCCGTGTTGCGCAGCGTGATCCGGTTGGCGGGTTCGAGCACGACCCCGCCGCCGCAGGCGACCACCGCGGGATCCTGCATCGACGCCTTCACGAGGGCGGCAGCCTCCAGCGCCCGGAAGGCAGCCTCGCCCTCGTCTCGGAAGATGTCGGTGACCGCCGCCCCGGCCTCCCGCTCGATCTCCGAGTCCAGGTCCACGAATGGGACCCCGAGGCGCGCCGCGAGCTCCCGGCCCACGGTGGACTTGCCGGCTCCCGGCATGCCCACGAGATAGACGATCACGGGAGCATCCCCACGAACGCGTCCAGGTTCCGCCGGGTCTCCGGGAGCGAGTCCCCTCCGAACTTCTCGACGACGGCGTTCGCGAGCTCGAACGCCACGACCGCCTCGCCGACCACGCCGCCCGCCGGGACGGCGCAGACGTCGGTCCGCTGCTTGATCGCGACGGCGTCCTCGCCCGTCGCCAGGTCGACGGTCGCGAGCGCCTTCGGCAGGCTCGAGAAGGGCTTCATCGCCGCCCGCACGCGGATCGGCTGCCCGGTGCTCATGCCGCCCTCGATCCCGCCCGCGCGCGCCGTGGCCCGCGCGATCCTGCCGTCACGCCGCACGATCTCGTCGTGCGCCGCCGAGCCGTAGCGCGCGGCGGACGCGAACCCGTCGCCGATCCCCACGCCCTTCACCGACTGGATGCTCATCAGCCCGAGCGCCAGTCGGGCGTCGAGCTTCCGGTCGTAGTGCACGTGCGAGCCGAGTCCCGGCGGGCACCCGTAGGCGATCACCTCGAACTCTCCCCCGACCGTGTCCCTCGACTTCCGGACGCGATCGATCTCGGCGACCATCCTCCCCGCCGCCGCCTCGTCGAAACACCGCACCGGCGAGGCATCCACGGCGTCCAGATCCTCGGGAGCCGGGAGGCGGCTCGACGCGCGCGCGGCCACCTTCCCGATGCGGACGACATGCGAGACGATCCGGATCTCCAGCTCCGCCAGGAACGCCTTGCAGAGCGGCTCCGATCGCCACGCGGGCCGCCGTCTCACGAGCGCTCGCACGCTCCAAGACGTTGCGGACGTCGTCGAACCCGTACTTCATCGCTCCGGCGAGGTCGGCATGACCGGGGCGTGGCCGCGTGAGTCGGTCGGCCGGGTCGCCCTCTCCCTCCACGGACATGAGGTCGCGGTACTTCGTCTCCCACTCGTTGTTGGGGATCGTGATCGCGATCGGCGAGCCGAGGGTCCTTCCGTGCCGGACGCCGCTCAGGATGTCGAGGGCATCGGTCTCCAGGCGTTGGCGTCCACCGCGTCCGTGCCCGTGGCGACGCCGAGCGAGCTCGCCTGCGATCTCCTTGGGAGCCACGGGCACGTCCGCCGGCATCCCCTCGAGGATGGCCGCCAGCGCCTTCCCGTGAGATTCCCCGGCGGTGAGCATCCTGAGCACGGAGGCATCGTATCGGACCCCATCCGCCGCCCAGAGAGGTGCGGGGGCGGCGCAAAGCGCCGCCCCCGCGACCGGCGACCGCTCCCCCCGTGGGCGGGCCGCCGGGCTATTTCTGCGCGTTGATGCAGAGGGTGAACTGCTCGTCCCCGAAGAGGAACGTCGCGCAGTTCCCTCCCACCGAGCGCAGCTCGAACCTGCCACCCGCGAACTGCTCCCCGAGCACCACGTCGTACACGGTGCCGTCGACCTCGACCTGCACGTGGGTCGCACCGTCGCGCTGGAAGATGTCGAGCAACACGACGGTGGATCCACCGATGTTCCGACTCGATCCACCGCCCGGCGCCGTCGGGGAGGGTGTCTGCGTGCCGCCGCCGCCGCCGTTCGACGGCGAGGGCGTCCCGCTCCCGTTGCCGTTGCCTCCGCCACCCGGAACCGTGGGTGCAGGTGACGGCGACAGGAACGGCGGGACGGAGAAGGGGTCCCGCCCGGTGAAGCTCTGGATCGGCGGTCCCTCGCCCCCCGGCGAGGGGCTCGGCGATCCGGCGCCCGGGGTGGTCGGAGGGATCGGCGGGAAGGCCTCCTCGCCGCCTCCGAGGATCGAGAAGAGCAGGAAGCCGGCGAGCAGCACGCCCACGGCGACGCCGCCGATGGTCACGGTCCTTCGATCTCGTGCAGATAGCGCCATCGTTAGGCCCCCGGGATCGCTCCCTGCTCGGTCGGGCCGGGCTCCGAGCCCGGTCCCGAGCTGACGTCGCTCGTGTACAGCGTGATCGTCGCGGCGAACGAGAGACCCGACCCCTCGAGCGGGCTGAGATCGATCGACTCGACCGTCGCCGCGCGCGGGAGCGTTTCGATCTCGTGGAGGTACTTCACGACCGCGAAATACGAGCCCTCGCCGCTCGCAGAGACCGAGATGCTCGAGAACGACGCCGTTTCCGACGCGGCGGGTGTAGCCGGCGTGAGGCTCAGGACCGTCACGCCGGAAACCGTCGCCGCGTTCCGGAGGAAGAGGATCGCGCCCGGGAGATCGGCCGTGGGCGGCACCTTCCCGTCGACCTCCCGGATCGCCGCCTCGTTCTCGGGCGCCTCATCGCGAGCCTGCTCCAGTGCGTTCAGCTGTGCGCTCAACGTCTGTTGTTGCGCTCGCGTGTCCTCGAGCTCATCTCTCGCCTGAGCGACCTCATTCATCTTCGGCAGCACGAGGAAGAACACCAGCAGCAATCCCAGGATCGCAGCGCCCGCGCCGGCGACGATCACCGCTCGCCTACCCCGCATCGGTCACTCCCCCGGCTCGGCGTCCGCGCTCGGTCACCACGGCCCCGGTCAGGTCGACGCCCGAGGTGTAGGTGATCGGCCCGGTCGTCGGATCCGCGATCGAGTTCACCCAGGGGTTGACCCATCCACGCACCCGCTCGAGCCGTGTCAGCCACGAGGCGACCGTGTCGTAGTTCAGGGCGAGCCCGGCCACATCGATCCGCCCGGTGAACGTCGTGGCGCCACCGGTGGATGCCGTCGGCTCCTGGGAGGCGGCCGACATCGAGGTGAGCGCCGCGGTGCTCGGGATCACGCGAGAGACGTCCATGAGCAACCCCGAGAAGGAGATCTCGTCGGCGAAGACGGCGTCCAGCAGACCCTGCTTGGCCTGCGCTCGCGCGCGCAACTCCTCGAACTCACGGAGCCTCTCGATCTCGCGCTGCAGACCCTCGTTGGTCTGCTGCTGCTGCTCGATATCGCTTCGGACGGCGCCGAGGTTCCCCAGTTGGAGGACGTAGAACACGAGGATGAGCCCGATCACCCCGACGCCGGCGAGCGCCACGACGCCCGCCAGCCGTCGTTGGCGCTGGGAGGCCAGGATCTCGGGCGGGAGGAGGTTGACCTGGCTCACGAGCCGCTCCAGGGGATGGCGAGGCCGACGGCGGTCGCGAGCAGCGGCTCCGCCTCCGCTTGCGCCGCCTCGGACAGGGACAGCTTCGAGCCGACGCGGCTGAACACGCGGCCGGGCTCGACCGTGACGGGGATCCGCTGCCGCAGGATGTCGATGAAGCCCTCGAGCTTGGACCCGCCACCGGAGATGAGCAGGCGCTCGATCCGGGCGCCCTGCGTCTGTGCTGTGTAGAACTCGAGCGAGGACCGGATCTCGTCCACGAACTGCGTGGCGCGCTGCATCGCGATCTCGCTCGCCTGAGCGAGCTGCCTCGCGAACTCCTTGGCCTCCTCGGGCGTCGGCTCGGCGTCTCCTCCGACATCTCCTCGCTTCAGCCGCTCGGCGACGTCGTCCTCGACGGACATCCCCCGCGCGATCGCGACCGTGATATCCCGGCCTCCCGACGGGAGGATCCGAACGAACCGGGTCTCCCCGGCGGCGTGCACGACGATGTTCGTCACGTGGGCTCCGACGTCGACGACGGCCTCACCGCCGCTCGTCTCGAGCTCCATCCCCGCGCCGGTCGCGCCGACGGCTCGAACCAGCGCGAACGGAACCAGGTCGAGCCCGACCGGCTCGAGCTTCGCTCCCGTCGCCGCGGCGATGAGCGTGTCCACCATCGCCTTCTGCGCCGCCACGAGCAGGAGGCGGAGCATCTGCCGGCCGTCGACCTCGATCTCCTCGATCAGGTGGTAGTCGAGAACCGCTTCGTCGACAGGCATCGGGATGAACTCCTGCACCTGGAAGCCGAGCGACTGTCGGAGCTCCTTCTCGGGCATCGTCGGGAGCGCGATCTCGCGGACGACGACGCGTTGGTTCCCCACACCCATCCAGACCTTTCGCAACTTGAACCCACCGTGGCGAGGCGACCAGAGCTCTCGCAGCGCCTCGGACACCGCCTCCACATCCCGAACCTCGCCGTTCTCCACGGCGCCCACCGGAAGGGGCACCTGCGCGGCGCGGATGACCGTCGGGCGGCGAACCTTCGGCCAGCTCGGCCGCCCGAACGGCGGTCGAGCCGACGTCCAGCCCGATCCTCGTCTTCGGCACTAGCCGCCCTCCACGTGCACGGAACGTCCCTCCAGGAACCGCTCGAGATCCGCCTCGAAGATCCGGTAGCCCTTGCCCACCCGGATCGCAGGGAGCTCGCCCGACCGGATGAGCCGGTAGACGGTCATGTTGGACACGCGCATCGCCGCGGCCACCTCGGCCACGGTGAAGAGCCGCCCCGTCACGAACGCCCGTGTTTCGCTCACCACGCTCCTCCGGTGTATCTCATCTGTCACATGAAGCACATCAGCCACATCAGTTGCTTTGAGGCACACGTGCCTCGTTGGGGGTGTTACTCCACACCAGGCAACTGGCCAAGTCAAACACCTCGGACCCCTAAGAACGGAACGGCGGGATCCTCCGCGGGAAGCGCGGCCCAAGGCGGTGGGGCAGTCCTATCTCAGAGGAAGCGGCCGATGTACCAGGCGGCGATCTCCTCGCCCCACAGGCCGGCGATCACGGCGCCCGCCGCGAGGTAGGGCCCGAACGGGATCTTGCTCTTCCTGCCCCTTCCCATCGCGAGCGCGACCAGTCCCCCGAGACCTCCCAGGGCGATGGCTGCGCCGGCGGCCACACCGACGAAGCGCAGACCGAGCGACCCGAGGACCAGCCCGATCAGGGCGGCGAGCTTCACGTCGCCCAAGCCCATCCCCCCGGACACCGCCGCCACGACGAAGAGGCCCCCCCCGTACAGCAGGAGCCCGAGGCCCGCGCGGACCGGGTCCGCGGCCTCACCGATCAAGCGAGCCAGGACGATGACCACGGGGAACAGGACGAGCGAGGGGTACATCAGGCGGTTGGGGATGATCCGATGTCGCAGGTCGATCAAGGCGACCGCAGGCATCAGTGCGAGCAGGCCGCCGACCAACACCGCCTGCCACGGGTTCGGATACCGGATCGCCGCCAGGACCACGAGACCCGCCGTCGCCAGCTCAACCAACGGGTACTCGACGGAGATGCGTGCGCCGCATCGTCGGCACTTGCCCCGAAGCAACAGCCACGAGAGCACAGGGATGTTGTCGCGAGCCCCGATCTCTTCGCCGCAGGACGGGCACCGCGATCGCGGGCTCACCACGGACTCGCCCTTCGGCATCCGGTGGACAGCCACCGTCATGAAGCTTCCGACGACGAGCCCGAACGGTAGCGCGATCAGCGCACGGAGAAAGACTTCACTCATCCGGGCGACCCTATCCTGATGAGCTGACGCGGCGATGGAGGACCTGCCCGCTTGCCGCGAAGATCTCTACCTCACGACAGCCCGCGAGCGGTCGTCGTGCTGCCTCGGATCGGAAGGAGATCTATCCGCACCACGGGAACACGTCGGGGTTGGTGCGAGCCTCCTCGATGACGGCGGCGGCGGAGCCAGGATCTGCATGGAACGTGGTCTTGAGCATCTGCACGGTCTCTGCGATGCAGTTGTCCTGCCCTCGTGCCTGGGCGGCGCCTGGTATCGCGACGATAGCGGCCATTGCGGTGATGATCGCGAGCGCTCGGAATCTCTTCACGTGCTCCACCCTTCGAGTCTGCGGGCTTCTCCTGCCCCATTCTGCGGGCTTCTCCTGCCCCATCTGGATTATCGGCATCGGACGCCCCGAAACTTGAATCCCCCGCGAGACCTACGGCGCCACCTCTCGGATGTACTGGATGTTCTGTCGGAATCCGGTGACCTCCGTGAGCCCGGGAACGAAGACGGGCACGTAGTTCAGCGTCGTCTGGTTCGTGACGTTCACGGGACATCCGTAGATCTGACCGTTCATCGCCGACTGGTTCGACATGTTCACCGTCCCGGACGTGTAGATGAACACGTCGAGCCGGTCCGGCGACGCGAGGTTGTTGAACTCCGTCTGATTCGAGGTCGTGATGTTCTTGCTCGTGCCCCCCGTGCAGACACCCGCCGTCGAGTTCACGGAGACGAGGTAGAGGGCATGATTGCCGCTCGAGGCTTGCCAGATGGGGTGCTGCGACATGGTGATACTTCCATCGGTCAGGATCGCGAGGTTCCCCGGGAGCGTGATCGTCTCGTTGCTGAAGGCGAGGTCACATGAAGCGGCGATCCGCACGACCCAGTTCGTCCCAGGCGGACGGTTCAGCGGGTTCGTGATCCAGCTCTTCGCAGTGGCGCAGCTCGTGAACGCCGCGCCGTTCGCGAGCTGGAATCCCGCGTTGTTCCACTTCGCCAGGTCGTACGGGAGCGCGGGAAGGGTATGGGAGGGGGGGTTCGCGATCCCGTTCGTGTTCGGGTACGAGCCTCCCTTCACCTGGGAAGTGTTCGCCACGGTGGTCTTCGCCTTCGCGTCGCCGTAGATCACCGCCGGGTTGCTGATCGAGATCCCCGCGGTCGTGGAGTACGCATCGCCGTTCACCACGCCCTGGCTCATCGTGATCCCGTTCAGCGCCCACAAGGTGCCATCGATCGAGGAGCTGTTCCCGATCGAGACCGACCCCTGCACGTACAGGCTGCCGGAGAACGACTGGTTGTTCGTGATGCTGAGATTGCCGTTGAAGTACGCGTCGGCGTCACTGCCATCGAAGCCGTTCAGCGTCAACCTGTTCGAGAGCGTGGTGTTGCCGCCCGACAAGAGCGCCGCCCTCGTGCCGCCGTAGACGGGCGACAGCTGGGAGTAGGACTCCATCACCCGCGGAAGACCGGTCGGTGCCTGTCCCGTCGACGTGATCTTCACGGCGGCGGGCACGGCTCCGCTCGGCGGCGGACACGCCACCGCGCCGCCCGCAGCGTTGTAGAACTGGATCGTCGCGTCGTAGGTCGCGACATTGGGACCGGTCGAGACGCCCGCCTGCAAGGAACACTTGATCGTGCTGAGCGTGTTCTGCTCGCCACCCCGGAGGAGCTCGCTGAGGTACGCGTAGTAGTCGTTGACGCCGGCTTCCGAGGCGCTGACCGACAAGAGCCGGCGACGGTCGTAGCCGCTCTGATTCACATCGTGGATCGCGAGGCGGACGACGTACAGGCTCAAGAGCAATACGACGAACGTCACCGTGAGGGCCAGCACCATCGCGACCCCTCGTTCATCATCTCGGATCTTCGTCAGCATCTCTTCGTCCTTTTCCTTCCGCGTTGTCAGGCGCACGCGTCCGATAGGTACCCGTACGAGGTGTTCCGTGCCGTGAGCGAGGCCTCGACCCGGGCGAGTGGTCCGTCGACACCGCCGGCACCCGTCCCCACGATGAAGAGGACCTCGACGGATCGACCCTGCTTCATGGGATCCGGATCAAGGCGGAAGGTATCGGTCACGGGGCTGGTCTGCAGGTTCTGGATGCCCGTGGCGACCTCTCGCCAGTTCGTCGTTGTGGTGGCCTTTTCGCCTGGCTCCCACCATCGGGTTTCCAGGCTCGTGCCTTCGACGCGCCACTGGATGCAGCGGGCCGGCAGGAGGGTCGTCCCGTTCGCCTGGCTGTAGGCGAGGAGGCACTGGTACGCGGACCCCGTCGCCTTGCAGTCGGTGTTCGCGATCGAAGGATCGACCAGGACGTTCCCGGACCGCACCAGGCGGTCCAGATTCTCCAGAGAGAGTCGCACGTTGTCGTTGTTGATCGACCGGACCTGCTGCTCGGAGACGGACCGCTGGATCGTCGCGAACGTGGTCGTGAAAACGAGGAGAACGATGGAGAGGATCGCGGACGCCACCACGAGCTCAGCCAGCGTGAACCCGTCCTCCGCGTTGAGGTTCGCTGCCGTCCGGCTCCGTACGTCCATGGCGGTCATTCGCCTCCCGTCGGTGCGGGCGTGTATTGGGACCTGGTCGTCAGGCTCCCGAGGCTGATCGTCGCCGTGAGGTCTACGAGCGTCTCCTTGACCGCGCCCGCGGACGTGCAGGTGTCGTTCTGACTCGTCTCGTAGATGAGTTCGGTATGCACCTGGCCCTGCACGAGCGGGTTCACCGTGGCGGTCGCATCGGTCAACGTGGTCCCCGAGGTCGGCGACTTCGTCGTCGACACCCCGCCGAAGAGCAGGGGCGCGCCGACGACGGGTGAGACCCGGTACGTCATGCAGGTTCGCGTGCCGCCCACGCGGATGGCCCGCTGGAGCGTGAAGCCCGTGAACGCGGGCTGCTGGGCGCTGGAGCCGTTGAGGGTCGCGTCCACGTACGACGCACAGCCCAACCCGGTGAAGACCTTCACGTTGGCCCCGCTCCAGGCGGCGGATGGGTTCGGGGCGGAGATCCCGGTGGTCGCGGTCGCCGTGGCGGTTCCGGCCGTCGATCGGATCACAAAGGAGCCACCCACACCCATGCACGCAGGCGACTGCAAGGTGGCTAGCGTCGTGATGCTCGCCGCGGTGAGTGTGTCGTTCGAAACGCTCGGCGCGAGGAACTTCGCCGGGATCCCGATCAGCTCCGTCGTCCCCAGGATCCGTTTCGCGGTCATGTCGAGCGTCCCTGTCGTCCCCGCCGAGACCTGCCGATCCGCCCATGAGTCGATCGTCGACGTGCCCGTCTGCTGCGCCAGGGTGAGGAGGCCCGCGGAAGCCGTCAACGTTCCGATGACCTTCGTCGTATCCACGGTCCCCGACAGCGTCGCTCCCCGCACCGCTCGCGCCCAGGCACAGGGGAGCGCATCGTTCTGGGAAGACGGCCACGGGGCGGACACCGACGGGCACTTCGCGGTCGATGAATTGGCGGTGTCGGCCACAACACTCGAACCGGAGTCGTTGCTCGAGCCGGCGGAGAGGCTCATCGCGACGGGCGAACCGGTCACGCTGATCGCGGGGCCGTACGAGGGGATCAATGCCACCGGCGGGCTTCCGGTCGCGGGGTCGTAGGTGGGCGTACCCGTCGACGGGTTCCCATCCGCCGCGGTCGCGAGCGAGACGAGGCCGCGCGTCGTCGTCGACCACGAGGCGCCCGACTGCCCGACGGCTCCTTGCATCTGACTCACCTGCTCGATGGAGCCCCGGGCCTCGGCTGACGGGCCGGAGAGCGAGGCGCCAGAGACGGTGACCCCGTTCACCGTTCCCGAGAATCCGACGCTTCCCGCCGGTGCGCTGGCCGTCCCCGTGAAGAACGGCTGGCAGGCGCCGGCGAACGGGTGGATCACCGGAGACGCCGCACACCCCTTCGGCGAGGACCAGAGGCTCTGCAGCTGGACGAACTTCGCCGCGCCGCTCACCGCGCCGCCCGACCACGAGACGATCACCGTCACGCGGTAGGGATCGTTGGTGGGATCGGAGTTGGTGATGTAGGTGGCCCAGGTGTAGTTGGTGGGGTACTCGGGAGCCGACAGCGTCCCCGTGTGCGGGACGAGCGGCTCCACCGTGAGGGGAGCCGATTCGTGGACGAGCTTCTCGCCCGAGCACGTCACGAAGTGGTACGCGCCGTCACCACAGTCCGCTGGGGTCTTGATCCTCGGATCGCCCGTGGCGATGTCCGACGTCTTCATGCCGTCCGTGATGGTGTCCACGCTGAGGGCACGGATCTGCTCCATCAAGCGCGTCGCGGCGCCGGTGGCCGCCTGCCGCTCGCGAGCCAGGGCGATGTAGCGGAACCCTGAGGTGGCCGTATACATCAACGCGGTGAGCGACCCGAAGATCACCACCATCGCGACGATGGTTTCGATGATCGTGAACCCGCGCTCGCCGTCGAGGCGCGCCCGGGTTCGCCGGATGAGGGTGCGTCGACTCATATCCGTCCCTTTTGGAAACTCGAGAAGCTTCTCTTCACGATGTCGGCATCCGTTGTCCCTCACTTGAGGGTCCCCCGAGTGCTGCCGCCCAAAGCATCTGAGACGCGGAAAGGGCGGCCCCGAGGGGCCGCCCTTCCCGCCTTGATGCGTGGTTCGCCTGACGGCTTACCAGCTGGTGCCAGCCGCTGCGGAAGCGGCGGTTCCGGTGCACGCAGCGCCGGTGCCGTACTTCGTGCCCGTGCCGGTCGCACCCGCGTCGTCCATGATCCAGTAGCAATCACCGGACTCCGACAGCGCGGCCGCCGACCAGATGTTCGGGGTCAGCGGCGTCGACCTCGACGCTGACCACGGTCGGGCCCGTGGAGGCCACCCCGGCGGCGTTGTATGTCAGTGACGGCTCGATCGCCGGCAGCAACAGGTTCGTCGCCGTGGTGTAGTCGCTCGTGTCGGTGTACGCGGTCTTCGCGGCCACCAGAGCGTTCCGGAGGCTCGACTGAGCCGCCCGGTTCTGCGCCCTCTCACGGGCGCCGAGGAACGTAGGCAGAGCGATGGCGACCAGGATGCCGATGATCAGAACGACCACCATCAACTCGATGAGGGTGAAACCCTCCTCACGCTCGCGCAAACGCTTGAGCATGTGCCTCGCCTCCCTTCCTTTGTTTGTGGCGCACCACAGCGGTGCGCGGTCTCTGTTGATGTCGGCCCCCTCCGCCCGAACTGAAGCCCTGCGAGGCAGGAACATCGAAATAGTTCCTTCGTCCTACCCAGACATGGGGAGTCGCTTCGACGCGCCACAACGACGGGGGCCGGCGGCGCCCGAAGGCGCCACCGGCCCACCATCTCCGTCCGGCGATGACGGAGCTCTTACTGGATCAGCTTGATGATGTTGAACATCGGCATATACAGCGCCACGACCGCTGCCCCCACGCACCCGCCGATGACCGCGATCAGGATCGGCTCGATCAGCGAGGTCAACGAGTCGACCGCCGCCTCGACCTCCTGGTCGTAGAAGAGCGCGATCTTCTCGAGCATCAGGTCAACCTGGCCCGTCTCCTCCCCGACCGCGATCATCTGGACGACCATGGGCGGGAAGACCGGGTACTTGATGAGCGGCTTGGCGATCGACTCGCCGTCGCGGACAGACAGCTGCACCTCCGTGATCGCTTTCCCGATGACCTTGTTGTTCACCGTGTCGCTGACGATCTCGAGAGCTTGGAGGATCGGCACTCCCGACTTCATCAGCATCGCCAGTGTGCTCGAGAACCTCGAGAGGGCCGTCTTGTGGAACAGCGCTCCGAAGACCGGCGCGCGCAGCTTCAGGCCGTCGACGACCTCACGTCCCTTCTCGGTCTTCTTGTATCGACGGAAGAAGAAGCGTCCGCCGATCGCTCCGCCGAGGACCACGTACCAGTACGTCTTGAACGTCTCGGACATCCACAGCAGACCGCGCGTGGGCAACGGCAGCGACCCCCCCAGCTGACTGAAGATCGACTCGAACTGCGGGACGACGAACAGCAGCATCGCCGACATGATGAGGATCACGAGGGCGACCACGGCGACCGGGTAGGTCATCGCCGATTTGATCTTCCCGCGGAGCCGGACCTCACGTTCGATCATCTCGGCCAAGGCCGTCAAGGTGGAGTCCAGGGAACCACCCGTCTCACCGGCCCTCACCATCGAGACGTAGAGGTTGTTGAAGACGTGGTCGTGCTTGCCTATCGCCCCCGACAGCGACGATCCCTGCTCGACGTCGAGGCGGGTCTCGTTGAGAACCCGTGCGAGTTCCTTGTTGTCGCTCTGGTCCGACAGGATGCCGATGGCGCGCAGGATCGGCAGTCCCGAGTTGACCATCGTGGCGAACTGCCGGGAGAAGAGCGCGACCTGCTTGAGCTTGACCTTCTTGCCGCCGAACTCGATCTGCCCGATGCCCCTCTTCTCGCGCTTGATGTCGAGCGGCGTGAAGCCCTGCTCGCGCAACCGCGCGAGGACGAGTGCCTCGCTGTCGGCGATGAGCGACCCGCTCGTGATGTTCCCCGTGCGGTCGCGAACCTTGTACTGGAAGGTATCTGCCATCTCAGCCCCCCATCAGCATTCCGCCCGACGAGCTCCCGTAGGAGCCCACGGGCGCGTCGTAGCCATCGGAGAGGGAGCCGCTCGGGGCCGAGCCGCCCATGAGCCGCTGGAGCTCCTCCGGGTCGTGGCAGCGCTCGAAAGCGACCTGCTGCGAGATGCGGCCGGCCTTGATGTGCTGCGCGAGGGCCATGTCCATCGTCTGCATCCCGTAGCGGCCGCCCGCCTGCATCGACGAGTAGATCTGGTGGGTCTTCCCCTCCCGGATCAAGTTCCGGACCGCGGGGGTGCACACGAGGACCTCAACCGCGGCGACGCGGCCCTGGCCGTCGTGCGTGGGGATGAGCTGCTGGGTGACCACACCTTGCAGGGTGGTCGACAGCTGAACCCGGACCTGCTGCTGCTGGTGGGGCGGGAACACGTCGATGATCCGGTCGATCGTCTGCGGCGCGTCCTGCGTGTGCAACGTCGCGAAGACGAGGTGACCGGTCTCGGCCGCCGTGATGGCCGTCCCGATCGTCTCGAGGTCTCGCATCTCACCGACCAGGATCACGTCGGGGTCCTGCCGCAGCACGTGCTTGAGGGCTTGCGCGAAGCCATGGGTGTCCGCCCCGACCTCTCGCTGGTTGACCACACAGCTCTTGTGGCGATGCAGGAACTCGATCGGGTCTTCGACGGTCATGATGTGGCCGGCGCGCTCCCGGTTCACGATGTCGACCATCGCCGCGAGCGTCGTCGACTTGCCCGAGCCCGTCGGCCCCGTGACGACGACGAACCCACGCTGGAACCGGGCGAGATCCGTGACGACGTTCGGGAGCCCGAGGTCGTCCACGTCCTTGATCTCGAAGGGGATCACGCGGAAGACGGCGCCGATCGCGTCCCGCTGCTGGAACACGTTCACCCGGAATCGGGACCGCCCAGGGAGCGAGTACGACATGTCGAGCTCGAGCTCCTGCTCGAACCGCTCGCGGAGCTTCTGGGGCAAGATCGCGTAGACCATGCCCTGCAACGCCCGCGGCGTGAGCGGTGGGTACTCTCCCGCCGGCTCGAGCTCGCCGTGGACACGCACCATCGGCGGGGAACCCGCCGTGAGGTGCAGGTCGGAGCCCCCCTTCTCCAGGAGCGCGCCGAGCAACTCGGGAACGGGGATCTGGACGTCCTCTTCCTGTTGGATCACTGAGCTCATCTCACTTCACCACCCTCGCGACTTCCTCGATCGACGTGACACCTGCTCGAACCTTGGCCAGACCGTCCTCACGCAGGGTCTGCATCCCCTGCTCGATCGCCACAGCCCTGATGGCATCGGCAGATGCACGCTCCACCGTGAGCCGTTCGATCTCTTCACTTCTGAGCATCACTTCGTAGAGCCCGAGCCGACCCCGATAGCCGGTGCCCGAGCATGCCTTGCAGTCGTTCTTGGCGATCCGGAGATCGGGTGCGCGGAAGACCTCACCGATCTCCTCCCACCGGTCCTCCGGGAAGCCCGCCTGTCGCAGCTCGGCCACGTCGGGGCGGTAGGGCTGCTTGCACTTCTCGCAGAGGATGCGGGCGAGTCGCTGTGCCACCACCGCGTCGATCGCGGAGGCGACGAGGAACGTCTCGACGTCCATCTCGACCAGCCGGCTGATCGCCGACGGTGCGTCGTTGGTGTGGAGCGAAGACAGCACGAGGTGGCCGGTCAGCGCGGCCTCGATCGCGATGGTCGCGGTCTCCTTGTCGCGGATCTCACCGATCAGCACGATGTCGGGGTCGGCGCGCAGGATCGATCGCAGCGCCGAGGCGAACGTGAGGCCCGCCTTCGGGTTCACTTGGATCTGGTTGACGCCGGCCATCCGGTACTCGACCGGGTCCTCGACGGTGATGATGTTCTTCGACTCTTCGTTCAGGATGTTCAGGGTCGAGTACATGGTGGTCGACTTCCCCGAGCCGGTCGGACCGGTCACGAGGATCGCGCCATACGGCTTGCGGAAGGCGGTCTCGAACCGCTGGTACGAGTCCTCCATGAATCCCAGCTCCGAGAGCGCCAGCAGCGCGTTGCTCTTATCGAGCACCCGGATCACGACCTTCTCGCCGTGGACGGTCGGGAGCGTGGCGACACGGAGGTCGAGCTGCCTGGTGCCCACCTTCATCGAGATCCGTCCGTCCTGCGGGACCCGCTTCTCGGCGATGTTGAGGTCGGCCATGACCTTGAGACGCGAGATCAGCCCGCCCTGGAGGTTCTTGGGCTGCGCACGCATCGGCTCGTGGAGCACGCCGTCGACCCGGAACCGGATCCGAACGTCGCGCTCCCCGGGCTCGATGTGGACGTCCGACGCTCGCTCGGCGACGGCCTGCGACATGATCGCGTTGACGAGCTTGACGATGGGCGCGTCCTCGAGGGCGGCTTCGAGGCCGACCTCCTCCCCTTCGCTCCCCTCGGCCGCCTCCGCCGCCAGCTGTTCGACATGGGAATCGAGGCCGGCGTATTTCGCGATCGCCTGTTCCACGTCCGCGGAGGTGGCGACCACCGGCTGGACGTCCCGGCCGGTGATCGTCCTGATGTCGTCCAGGGCGTAGACGTTGGCGGGGTCGGACATCGCCACGAGCAACTTCCCGTCGCGGTCCCCGATCGGCAGCGCCCGGTATCGGCGTGCGAGAGCCTCGGGGAGCAGCGCCGTGGAGGCGGGGTCGATCTGCGTGTCGGTCAGGTCGACGAACTCGAGACCAACCTGCTCCGCCAGCGCGCGGACCAGGTCGGCCTCCTTGATCATGCCGAGGTCGATCAGGACGCGTCCGAGTGCCTTCGGGGTCTTCTGATGCTCCTCGAGGGCAGTGTCGAGCTGCTCGGGCGTGATCAAGCCGAGCTCGATCAGGATCTGCCCAAGTTGCTTCGACTTCCGCTTGACGGTCGTCATCGCCGGGTCCATTCGTTCTAGGTCTGTCGCCCACGCATCTCGCAAATGGGACTATCTGCTTGCTTCGTCATCCTCCTTCGGGACCTGAAGCAGCCCGGCGAACTCTTTGGCGAGGAGGATCCGGTCCACCTCCGGCTCGTCCTCCCTGCTCACGGGGTGATTCGGGGTCTCCGTGCCGGGATCCTGCCGGGAGGTCGTTCCGGTTGCCTCCGGAGGGTTCTCCGGATGAGATGTCGCCGGATCCGCGGTAGCCGGATCAGCGGCGGCGGCGGGAGCCACCGATGGCGTCTCGGGCTCCTGCGCCGCGGTGACCTCAACCGGATCGGGGGTGGACGCGGGTGCCCGCTCCTGCACGTGGAGACTGGTCCGGGGCTTGCCGGAGGGCGCGGCGGGCACGTCGGGCACCCGCATCGTCTCCCGGTCGTCGGCGCGAGCTTGCTCCCCCATCATGAGCGCTTGCTCGAGGAGGTCCACGAGCACACCGGGACGCACGCCGGCGTCCGCGACGGCGAACGCCGAGTACCCCCCACGGCGAACGAACGCCCAGATCTGATCGGGGAATTCGACGTAGGAGCGCTCTGGGTCACCGACCGAAGCGAACCGCACCCACGCGGACCTGACGTGCGACTCCGCGTCGCCCTCGGGGTGGGCGCCCAGAACCATGCCGTCTCGAGACAGCAACAAACAACCGCGGACCCCGTCGATGCTCATCGAGACCCGCTGGGCGAGCGCCGAATAGTCGTTCATCCCTCTTGCGGGACATCGACCGTGCAGGGGTGACGCTTGAATCGCCGGTGCTATCGCTGCTCGCTCGGCCGCTCTTTCTCGGCCGAGGCGGCGAGCGCGGCGGCCGACATCACCTCCAGTGGCGCGGGCGTCCCGGTCCACAGCTCGAAGGACGCGGCGGCCTGCTCGAGCAGGTGGCCGAGCCCCCCGAACGCGGTGGCCCCGGCCTCCCGTGCTCGCTGCTGGAAGTCGGTCGAAGGCGGGTCGTAGAGCAGGTCGATCACGAGGACGTCCGGACCGAGGAGGGGGAGGCTCGGCAGGACCTGCTCCGCATCGCGACCCCCGACGGGGGTCGCGTTCACCACGAGGTCGGCTGCCACCCCGCCGGTATCGCCCGGTCGCACCAGTGCGACCGAGACGCCGAGCGCCTCGACCATCGTCACGAGGGGCGCCGCCCGGCCTTCGTCGCGGACGGCCACCGTGAGCCTCCCGAGCCCCGCGCGGGCGAGCGCGAGCGCGCACGCCCGGGCGGCGCCGCCGGCTCCGTACACGAGCGCGGACCTTCCCGCGGGGTCGAACCCGGCGTCTCGTCGAACGAACCGATCGAAGCCTGCGACGTCGGTGTTGTGGCCCTCGAGCTCATCTCCACGAACGACGATCGTGTTCACCGCTCGAAGGAGCGTCGCATCCTCCGAGAGCCGCTGGACGATCTCGGCCGCCTCGGTCTTGTGCGGCATCGTGATGTTGGCGCCCTGGAACCCAAGTGGTGCGAGGCCCGCAAGGGCCTCCCGCAGCCGGTGTGGCTCCACCGGTAGCGGCACGTACGTCCAGTCGAGATCCACCTCGGCGAAGGCGGCGTTGTGGATCGCCGGAGAGAGGCTGTGCGTGACCGGCCATCCGATGATCCCGACGACGCGCGTGCCGCCGCCGACCCGCTTCTCAGCCGAGGCACTCATCGACGTTCCGGACGTGCTCCGCGTTCGTCAGCGCGAACTTGTGGTGGCCGTCCGCGCCGCAGAGCACGTAGTAGAGGAACTTCGTGTCCGCGGGGTCTAGCGCGGCCCTGAGCGACTCCTCCCCCGGGCTCGCGATCGGCGTGGGCGGCAATCCCGGGTTGATACGCGTGTTGTACGGGCTGTCGAACGCCAGATCGGAGGAGGACAGCTCGCCGTCGGGGGTGGGGTCGTCGTAGAGGAGCGTCGCGTCGATCCCGAGCGCCATCCCCCTCTCGATGCGATTGAAGATCACACCCGCGATGAGCTTCCGATCGCGGTCGACGCCGGCTTCCTCCTCGATCATCGAGGCGATGATCACGAGCTCGTACGGAGTCACCCCCAACTCCTCCACGCGGTCGAAGGGGAGCTTCTCCGCCTCCGTGCGGAACTGCTCGAGCAGCTGCTCCGCGACCACCCTGGCCGACAAGCCCTCCTTCACGAACTCGTAGCTCTTGGGGAACAGGAATCCTTCGGGCGACGCCGTTCCCTCGGGCAGGTACGGCGGGAGCACGTACCGCCCACTCTGCACCTCCTTCAGGAAACGCTTCGCGGGGATCTGCAGATCGGCATGGACCTTCTCGGCGATCTGCGTGAGGCGCAGGCCTTCGGGGAGCACCAGCTCGACGGTGGGCACCTGCTTCGGAGGCGTCGTGAGCGCCGTGACCGCGGCGTCGAGCGTCATCCCCGTGGTCAGGCCGAAGGAGCCGGTGCGGATCTTGTCCGCCTTCCCCGTCCCGCGCAGCAGGATGTTGCCGACGAACCCGCCACAGGGGATCACTCCGCGCGCGTGCAGGTCCTCGATGACCTGCTCGCCGGTCGCTCCCTCGACGATGGTGATGGTGACGGGCTTCGAAGGACCGTCCGCGGCCTCTTGGCATCGGCGGTAGTAGCTGGCCCCCCACGCCCCGGCGCCCACGACACCGAGGAACAGCACGAGTGCGAGGAAGAGGGACAGCCTGCGGGGGCGCCTGCTTCGCTCGGCCCCCGGGAGGCTCGGGTCCGCCGACATGACCGCAGAGGATACCGGGCCCCCCTGCCTCAGCCGTTGCGTCGTTGACCATCGAGCCACGCTTGGAGGATCACGGCCGCGGCGGAGGCATCAACGACGCGACGGCGTGCGCGGCCGCGGGTTCCCGCGGCCGCGAGCGCCCGCTCCGCCTCAACGGTGGACAGTCGCTCGTCGTGCATCTCGATCGGAACGTCCACGCTGCCACGGAGCGCGTTGGCGAAGGATTCCGCGTGGGCCGCGCTCTCGCCGCGGTCCCCGCGGAGCGAGAGCGGCAGGCCGATCACGACCAGGGTCGCGCCCCGCTCCCGGGCGAGGGCGGCGATCGCCTTCAGCTCGCCCGGCGGTCGCCCGACGTGCACGGTGCCGACCGGCACCGCGACGCGACGCTCCGGATCGGAGACGGCCACCCCGATCCGCGCGTCGCCGAGGTCGAGTCCCAAGACCGGGCCGATGACCCCGCGGGCGGTCTCGTGAGCCGGCACGGTTGCGGGGTCGGGGCGATCCGACATCGGCAGCCTCAGGAGGCCGAGAGGAGCTCCCGAGCTCGCGCGGGGATCCCCCCGAGCGCCTGCGAGATCGCGGCGGCATCCCGGCCGCCGGCCATGGCCAGGATGTCCTTGCCCCCGGCTCCCCCGCCGATGACGTTCGCGGCCTCCCGGAGGAGCTCGGGCGCCGTGACCCCACGCGCGACCGCCTCGGTCGTGGACGCGGCCACCAGCTGCGCCTTTCCGTCGCCGCCGCCACCCAGGACGACCGCGGCCGGGCGCCCCTGCAGACGGTCTCGGATCTTCTGGGCGAGCTCGCGGAGGCCGCTCGCGTCTTCGCCGGGCACCTCGGACACGACGAGCGCGAGCCCGTCGACATCCTGCGCACTTTCCACGAGCGAACCGATGATCGCGTCGCGATCGCCCTTCTGGAGCTTCCCCAGCTCGCTCCGGAGACGCTTGTTCTCCTCGATCACCTTGCGAGCGTGCTCGATCGCGGATCGGGGATCGTTGCTCCCGAGCGTGTCGACCAGGGCGTGGAGGAGCGCACGTTCGGCGTTGATCTCACGGAGCGCATCGGGTCCGACCAACGCCTCGACGCGACGCATCCCGGCGCCGATCGAGCCCTCGTGGAGGAACCGGATCACGCCGATGTTCCCCGTGCGCTCCACGTGGGTCCCGCCGCACAGCTCGCGGGAGTAGTCGCCGATCTCGACGACGCGCACGCTGTCGCCGTACTTCTCGCCGAAGAGCATCACTGCCCCCAGCCGTTTCGCCTCGTCCATCGAGGTCTCGAAGATGCTCGGCGGATCGTCCATCGCCAGGCGTCGGTTGGCGATCAGCTCCGCCTCCTGGAGTTGCTCGGCCGGGACCGCCGACGGGTGCGGGAAGTCGAAGCGCAGACGACCCGGCTCGACGAGCGACCCCGCCTGGCGAGCGTGGTCGCCGAGCAGCTCGCGGAGCGTCGCGTGCACGACGTGGGTCGAGGTGTGAGCTCGGGCGGTGGCCTCGCGCCGATCGGCATCGACCTCCGCGTGTGCCTCCTCGCCCGGTCGGACCTCACCCGACTCGACGACGCCGGTGTGGACGATCGATCGGTCACCCGCCGGGACGGTGTCGGTGACCCGGATGACACCCGAGGGCGTGCGGATCAGCCCGCGGTCGCCGACCTGGCCGCCGCCCTCCGCATAGAACGGCGTGCGGTCGAGGAAGACGCGAACCTCCTGGCCCTCTTCGGCCTCGGGCAGCTCGCGGAACTCGGGGTCCAGCAGCGACACGACCGTTCCGTCGGACTCGAGGTGGTCGTAGCCGACGAAGGTCGACGGGGGGGCCGCGCCCGCGTCGAGACCGATCGGGACCTTCTTCGCGGCGGCGCGGGCGCGGCGGCGCTGCTCCTCCAGCAGCTGCCCGAACCGGTCGCTGTCGACCGTGAGCCCGGCCTCCGCGGCGAGCTCTTCGGTGAGCTGCAGCGGGAACCCGAAGGTGTCGGAGAGCTTGAAGGCGTCTTCGCCGGTGATGCGGTGGTCCTCGGCCCGGGTCTTCGCGTCCTCGAAGAGCACCAACCCCTGGCGGAGCGTGGCCGCGAACCGCTCCTCCTCCGATCCCGACACCTGCCGGATGAACGCCTCGTTCTCCCGGAGCTCCGGGTAGGCCTCGCCGAATCGAGCCACGACGACGTCGATGATCGGGGCCATCACGGAGCGCTCGATGCCCAGACGCCGCGCGTGCGACACCACCCGGCGGAGCATCCTGCGCAGGATGTAGCCGCGCCCCTCGTTGGAGGGCTGCACGCCGTCGGCGATCAGGAACGTCGTGGCGCGACCGTGCTCGGCGATCACCTTCAGTGAGATGTCGTCGGTCGGATCGCCGCCGTGGGTCTTCCCGGACATCGATTCGGCGACCTCCAGGATCGGCCTGAGCAGGTCGGTCTCGAAGACGTTCTCGACTCCCTGGAGGAGCATGGCCACTCGCTCGAGGGCGGAGCCGGTGTCGACGTTCTTCGCGGGGAGCGGACCGGTGACCCGGAGCTTCTCGTCGACCTGGTCCTGGATGAAGACCAGGTTCCAGATCTCCATGAAGCGCTCTTCATCGACGTCGGGACCCCCATCGGGTCCGTACTTCGGGCCTCGGTCGACGAAGATCTCGCTGCACGGGCCTCCCGGTCCGGCCGTGTGCGTGTGCCAGTAGTTCGCGAGCTCGCCGTTCGCATCGAGCATGCCTCGCCGGACGATCCGCTCGGGCGGCAGCCCCACGCCATCGACCCAGCCCTCGACGGCTTCCTCGTCGGACTCGAACACCGTGACCCAGAGGAGGTCGTGGTCGATCCCGTAGCCCTCGGTCACGAGCTCATGCGCCCACCTGATCGCGTCGGCCTTGAAGTAGTCGCCGAACGAGAAGTTGCCGAGCATCTCGAAGAACGTCTCGTGTCGGGCGTCGCGACCGACGATCTCGATGTCGTTGGTCCGCATCACCTTCTGAACGGTCACGGCCCGAGGATGCTGGGGATCGGTCTGCCCGAGGAAGATCGGGATGAACTGGTTCATCCCCGCGTTCGTGAGCAGCAGCCCCGACTCGGGAGGCGGGATCAGCGACGAGCTGGGGACGCGCTTGTGTTCGCGCTCCTCGAAGAACGACAGGAACAGCTCGCGGATGCGATCCCCCTCCACGAGCCCGAGTCTACCGACGGGCCTGTCGTGACCCTGTCAAGCGGCGGTCGGTTCGTCGGGATCGGGCTCGTGGACCGTGGATGGATCCATCTCGGCTCGCAGCTCCCGCTCTCGCTCCTCCATCGCCCGCTTCCCTTCCTCGATCGACTCCGCCACGAGCTTGGAGAGATCCATGAGGCCACCCTTCGCTTCTCGGGCGAGCGTCGCGGGCTTGACCTTGTTGGCCTGGCGCTTCGCCCATCGAGAGGTGAGGACGGCGCCGGTCGCGCCGGCGCCCAAGCCGAGCGCGACCCAGAACCCCCGGCGCATGTCAGGGCGCCGTCGCGCCCGGCGCCGACGGCGCGCTCTTCGATCGCTTCTTGCCGAACGACTCGGCGGCCTTCTTCACGCCCGCGCCGACGCTGATGAACTTCATGATCGGGCTCGCGGCGGCGTGCTCGATCAGGCCCGTCAGCCGCTCCACCCTCCCCACGATGCCGCCGACGGAGTCCAGCACGTGACCGACCCGGTCCAGATGACCGTTGGTCCGTTCGACCGAACCCTTGATCTCTCGGAGCAAGGGCACGGTCTCCTCGCGCATCGCGTCCACGGTGAGCCGGGTCGCCTCGAGCACCCGGAACGTGTTGAGCAGGACGAGACAGAGGAACAGGACCAGCAGTCCCCAGAATGCGGCCAGCACGATGAGCGCGGTCTCGCCGCCGGTGAGAGCCAGGAGCGTCATCCGTTACCTCCATGGGTTCTTGGCGTGGGTGGGCGTCGGCCCAGCATACCCACGGCTCCGGAGGCGCTTCGGTCCCTACCTGGGCGCCGATCTCCGCTTCGTCTTCGGCGCGGCCTCTTCTGCCGGCTGAGCCACCGCAGGATCGGCCACGGGCGCTCCGGTTCCCGGCTGGACCTCGAGGTCCTCGCCCTGGCCCGACGGCTCGTAGTACACGACCTCATCGAACCGCTCCGGCCGATACTCCTGGTCCACGTGGTGGCCCTCGAAGTCGTGGGGATACTCGTAGCCCTCCCCGTGCCCGAGCTTCGCGGCACCCGCGTAGTGGGCATCACGCAGGTGGGGCGGGACGGGATCGGTGGAGTCGGCATCGACCATCGCCTTGTCCAGCGCGTCGGTCACCGAGTTCGACTTGGGGGCCCGAGCGAGATACAGCGCCGCCTCCGCCAGGTTGAAACGCGCCTCCGGCATGCCGACGTGCTCGAGCGCGTGCGCCGCTGCCACGGCGACCGACAACGCGCGGGGGTCGGCGAGCCCCACGTCCTCGGAGGCGAAGATCACCATCCGCCGGACGATGAACCGTGGGTCCTCCCCGGCGTGGATCATCCGGCCCAACCAGAACAGCGCCGCATCCGGGTCGGAGCCGCGCATGCTCTTGATGAACGCGGAGACGACGTCGAAGTGGTTGTCGCCACGGTCGTACGCGACGATCCGTTTCTGCACCGCATCGGCCACCCGCGCGCCGTCGATCACGGTCTCGCCCGCGTCGGCGAGCAGGACCGCCGCCTCGAGCGCGGTCAGCGCGGCTCGCGCGTCACCGGCCGACAGCTCGACGAGGTGATCGAGCGCGTCCGGGGTGAGCGACACGCCGAGCGTCCCCATCCCCCGCTCGGCGTCGACGACCGCGAGCTCCAACAGCCCTCGGACTTCCTCGGCTTCGAGCGGCTCCAGGCGGAGGAGCAAACACCTCGAGATCAGCGGGCTGACGAGGCTGTGGTACGGGTTCTCGGTGGTCGCGCCGATCAAGGTGATCGAACCGTCCTCGATCGCCGGCAGGAGGATCTCCTGTTGCGCCTTGTTCCAGCGATGGACCTCGTCCACGAACAGGACGGTCCGGAACAGCGTCGTCTTCGAATGGTCCATCACCCGGCGAGCGTCCGAGACGCCGGAGCTCACCGCGGAGAGCTGTTGGAAGTCGGCGCCGACCGCCACCGCGAGCAGGTGGGCCAGCGTGGTCTTGCCCGTCCCCGGGGGACCCCACAGGATCGTCGAGGGAAGGTGGCCTCCGTCGATCAGCTTCGTGAGGGGCTTGCCTTCTCCGAGCAGATGGTGATGGCCGACGAACTCCTTGAAATTGCGCGGACGCATCCGCGTCGCAAGAGGTCGATCCATATGGGAGGAATTCCTTTCCGACGACCCGAGTCCTCGGCTCCGTCAAGCCGAGGCATCGATGATAGGTGTTCGGGGACGCTCGAGGAACCGTCGGGAGACTTAAGCCGGAGAGCGGTGTGGTCCGGAACCATCGGCTCGGGGGTCAAGGTGGCTGCGCTGCAACCTCATCCGTCGTAGCGCCTGAGGATGTGCTGCGGCCGGATCCGGTAGATGACCCGTTCCTGCCCGGGGGTGTACGTCCACGGCTCGCCGTCGTGGTACCGCCGATTGAGCATGTCGATGTGTGCGTCGGCCTCGGGGCCCGTCACGAACTCCTCGACGATCCCGTCGACCCGCATCCACCGGTACGGGTCTCGCTCGTCGTGCACGCTGACGGAGACTCGCGGGTCGCGGCGGACGCAGCGGTCCTTCACCCGTCCCACCGCCGTGTTCACGAGGACGGAGTCGTCCCCGGCGTCGATCCAGATAACGGAGACATGAGGTGTCCCGTCGGACCTGATCACGGCCAGATGAGCGAAGTTCTTCCCGGTGAGCAGCTCGACGTCGTCGTCGTTCATGATCGCCACGCTCACTCCTTCTTTCTTTGTCCCTGGGCTTGTCCCTTGGCGTGTCCCTATGACTTCTCGGACTCTTCCGCGGCCGGTTGCGGGATCACCTGGATCCCGAGCTCCCGAAGCTGGCCCTCGTCGACGGGTGCCGGCGCGCCCGTGAGCGGGTCGGCGCCGGATTGCGCCTTCGGGAACGCCGTCACGTCGCGGATCGCATCCTTGCCGGCCATGAGCATCACGATCCGGTCCATGCCCATCGCGATCCCGCCGTGCGGCGGCGCGCCGTAGCGGAACGCTCGGATGAGATGACCGAACTTCTCCTCGATCTCCGGTTCGGACAGGCCCAGCACCTCGAACACCCGCCGCTGGACCTCGGGTTGGTGGATCCGGATGCTTCCGCCACCGACCTCGAACCCGTTCAAGACGAGGTCATATGCCTTCGCCTTCGCGGTCTTGGGGTCGAGGTCGTCGGTCGCCGGTGCCGAGAACGGATGGTGATTCGCGACCCACTTGCCCTCCTCGTCGCTCCAATCGAACAACGGAGGGTCCGTGTACCAGACGTAGCGCCACTCTCCTTCGGGGATCAGCGAGAGTCGCTCCGCGAGGTGCCGCCGGAGCCCGTCCAGTGCGACGTTCGTCCGCTCGACACGGTCCGCCACGATGCAGATCAGGTCGCCGGGCCCGGCGCCGGTCGCCTTCACCACGCCCTCGATCTCCTCGGACGACAGGTGCTTCTCGACCGGGGAACGGATCCCGCCCTCTTCGACGACGATCCACACGAGACCCGCGGCGCCCCGCCCCTTCGCATCCTGCACGAGCTGGTCGAGCTCCTTGCGCGAGAGCTGCCCACCGCCCGGGGCCGCGAGCCCCTTGATCGCACCGTCCTCGGTCGACAGGACCGATGCGAACGCGTTGAACCCGGTTCCCTCGAAGACGGCTCGCAGATCGGACAGTTCCATCCCGTACCGCAGGTCGGGCTTGTCGGTCCCGAACCGCTCGAGCATCTCGTCGTACGGGATCCGGGGGAAGGGGGTGGGCACGTCGACGCCGTGGATCTCCCGGACGTAGCGCGCGTACAGCGGCTCGATCACGGCGAAGACATCCTCCTGGTCGGCGAACGACATCTCGACGTCGAGCTGGGTGAACTCGAAGCTCCGGTCGGCGCGAGGCGCCTCGTCCCGGAGGCACCGAACGATCTGGTAGTACCGGTCCTGACCGGCGACCATCAGGAGCTGCTTCAACTGCTGCGGCGACTGCGGGAGCGCGTAGAAGCTGCCCGGCCACAGACGAGACGGCACGAGGAAGTCGCGGGCTCCCTCCGGCGTCGAGCGCGTGAGCATCGGCGTCTCGACCTCGAGGAAGCCGAGGGACTCCATGTGGTCGCGGGTGATCGCGTTCATCCGATGCCGCATCCGGAGGACCGCGGTCATCTCCGGGCGGCGCAGGTCGAGGTAGCGGTACCGGAGGCGGAGCTCCTCCCCGGACTCGATCCGATCCTCGATCGGGAACGGAGGTGTCTCCGCCTCCGAGAGCACCTCCAGCGATGCGGCGGCGACCTCGACCTGACCCGTGGGAAGCTGGGGGTTCGCCATGCCCTCCGGTCGCGAGCGCACGGTGCCGTCGATCCTGACCACGTCCTCGGCTCCGAGCCGCTGCGCGGTGGCGTGCGCGTCCGCGGCGTCCTCGGGATGGAACACGACCTGGACGATGCCTTCGCGATCCCGCAGGTCGATGAACGTGACGCCGCCGTGGTCCCTGCGGCTGGCGACCCAGCCGCAGAGGACCACGGCGGTGTCGACGTGCTCGGCGGTCAGCTCCCCGCAGGCGTGGGTCCGCATCGAGGTCCGGTAGATGCTCACGCGCTCCTCGACTTCAGGGTCTCGGTGAGCTCGGCGGCCGCCACGTCTTCCTGCTGCCCGTCCTGGAGCCGACGGAGGGTCACGGTGTCGGCCTCGAGCTCGCGCTCCCCGACCATCGCGGCATAGGCGGCGCCGGCCCGGTCGGCCATCTTGAGCTGGGCCTTTAGGGGCCGATCCTCGAAGGCGGCGTCCGCGGCGACGCCGGCCGCGCGGAGCTCCCGCACCAGCTCGAGCGCCCGTGCGCGGCCCGCGTCGCCGACCCCGACCACGAACACCGTGAGCCCCGGCTCCTCGGGCGGCCGGAGGCCCTCCTGTTCCATCGCCATCAGCACTCGCTCCAGTCCCATCCCGAACCCGACGCCTGGCACATGCGGTCCGCCGAGCACCTCGGCGAGCCCGTCGTAGCGGCCTCCTCCGAACAGCGTCGCCTGCTGCGGCGACAGACCGGGGCTCACGAACTCGAACGCGGTCCGCGTGTAGAAGTCCAACCCTCGCACCAACGTGGGCTCGAGCACCCACGAGAGCCCGGTGTCCTTCAGCGCCGCCTGGACGCCGTCGAAGTGCGCGCGACACGGGTCGCACAGCCGATCCGTGATCTTCGGCGCTTCCTTCGAGACGGCCCGGCAGGCGTCGTCCTTGCAATCCAGGACCCGGAGGGGGTTGCCCTCGAAGCGATCGCGATGCTCGTCGGTCAGGCGATCTCGGTTGACGCGGAGGAAGGCGATCAGCTCCTCCCGATATGCCGGGCGGCAGACCTCGTCGCCGATCGAGTTCAGCTGCAGCTCGACCCGTGTGAGCCCGAGGCCGCGCAGGAATGCGTCACCGATCGCGATCACCTCGGCATCCGCTCCGGGCTCCCCCGCGCCGAACACCTCGACCCCGAACTGTCGATGCTCGCGATAGCGGCCCTCCTGCGGGCGCGCGTATCGGTACATGCGCGTCAGGTAGTAGGCCTTGAACGGCGAGGGCTGCTCCTGCATCTCCGCGAGGTACGCGCGCATCACCGGCGCCGTCCCCTCCGGGCGGAGCGTGAGCGAGCGGCCCCGACGATCCTCGAACGTGTACATCTCCTTGGTCACGACGTCGCTGCTCTCCCCCGACGTCCGAGCGAAGAGCTCGGTGGCCTCGAACACCGGCGTCTCCACGTACCGGTAGCCGTGGAGACGGGCGAGCTCGGCCGCGCGGTCGTAGAGCGCCCGCATCCGGCTCCCTCGTGGTGGAAGCAGGTCGAGCGTCCCCCGGGGCGGCCGAAGATCCATCAGGCGAGATCCACCAGGAACGGGTTCGACACGCGCTCCCGCCCGACGGTCGTGCGGGAGCCGTGCCCCGGGAGCACGTCGGTCGGGTCGTCCAGCGTGAGGAACCACTCGAGGCTCCCCCGCATCGCGTGAGACGAGGAGTTCGGGAAGTCCGATCGACCGATCGAGCCGGCGAACACGAGGTCGCCCGCGAGCAGGGTGGCGTCGGTCACGAAGCAGCAATGTCCGGGCGTGTGCCCCGGCGTGTGCTGCACGCCGATCGAGAACCCGGCGAACGTGAGCGTCTCGCCGCCCGCGAGCCGACGCAGATCCTTCACGGGGGTGAGCGGATTGTCGAAGCCCGGGTTCCACGCGTCGATGTCCTCGAAGGCGATGGCGTCGTCCTGGTGGACGAAGACCGGCACTTCGTCTCCCGCGAGATCGCCTGCAGCGAAGGCATGATCGATGTGGGCGTGGGTCAGCAGGATCGCGGCCGGCCGCTTCCCCGCGCGCTCGAGGAGCGTCCGGAGCGCCTCGGGCTCGAACCCTGGATCGACGACCACGGCGTCCTCGCTGCCGTCGGCCGCGAGGAGCCAGCAGTTCGTGCCGAACGGGTTCCGGTCGAAGACCTCGAGGTACATCCGCGGCATCGTACCGGGCGACCCCAGCCGGCGGGCCGCGCCGTACGCTGGACGCATGGACAGTCACCTCGTGCTCTACGACGAGGACTGCGGCTTCTGCCGCTGGTCGCTCGACCGGCTGCTGCGCTGGGATCGAAGCGGCCGGCTCCGGGCCGTGCCGATCCAGAGCGAGGAGGCCGACGGGATCCTCGCCGATCTGAGCGAGCGCGACCGGCTCGCGTCGTGGCACCTCGTCGCGCCCGACGGACGCCGGCACTCGGGCGGCGCGGCGATCGCCCCGATGGCCCGGCTCCTGCCCGCCGGCGCCCCGATCGCATCCTTCGCCGACGCGTTCCCGCGTTCCACCGATCGGCTCTACCGATGGGTGGCGCGCCACCGGGACACGCTGGGCCGGCGACTGGGCGAACGGACCTGTGCCGTCGATCCGAGCGAGCGGACCCCACGCCCTACGTCGGGGTGAGCGAGGAGCCATCCAGCACCAGCGTGAACGGCCCGTCGTTCAGCAGGTCGACGTCCATGACCGCACCGAACACGCCCCGCGCCACGCGCGCGCCGTGCGCCTCGAGCGCTTCCGCCAGCGCCTCCACGCGTTCGGCCGCGATCTCCGGTTCCTCCGCATCCCCCCATGACGGGCGCCGGCCCTTCCGGAGGTCCGCGTAGAGGGTGAACTGCGAGACCACGAGGATCTCGCCGTCGACGCCGGCGAGCGGCAGGTCGGTTTTGCCTTCGTGATCGGCGAACAGCCGCAGGTTCACGATCTTCTCCGCGAGCCGAGCGGGCTCCTCGGGCGGATCCCCGCGCCCGACACCGACGAGGAGCAGGTAGCCGCGGCCGATCTCCGAGACGCGCTCACCGTCCACCGTGACCGAGGCCCGCAGGACCCGCTGCAGCACGATCCTCATCCCAGGCGTCGTGCGATCGCGTGGAAGACGTGCCAGTGCTTGATCTCGTCGCCCCAGCCCTCGTCCTCGCTCTCCTCCTCCTCGAACGACTCGAGCTCCATACCGTCGAACAACTCGCGAGCCGACGAGACGTCGAGGAACGTCATGTCGCGCTCGGTCGCAGCCCACGTGTCGCGGTCGCCGAACAGCTCTCCGGCGAACCGGCCCTCCGGACGGATCGCGGCGCGGAGGTCGCGCCAGAGGCGCGGGAAGGCGTCGGGCGGGCAGTACGGAAGGCTGAAGCTTGCGTGGACGAGATCCGCGGACGGGATGTCCACGTCCTGCATCGGGGAGACCACCGTTCGGAGGCGGGAGGCGTGCTCGTCGGGGATCCGGCGCCGGAGGCGCCGGATCCCCTCCTCGGTCGCGTCGATCGCGACGACCTCCCAGCCACGGCGGAGCAGCTCCGCCGTCTCGAACCCCTGGCCGCACCCGAGGTCGACCGCGACCCCGTTCCTGCCCTCCCGATCGAAGGACGCGAGGACCTCGAGGAGCAGGTCGCGCGGCTCGCGCTCGCCCTGCCCGTCGTAGTAACCCGGCCAGTCCCCGCGCTCGCCCATCTCTCAGCTGGGGACGACGCGGTACGCGTCGTAGACGCTCTCAACGCGCTTGACCGCCGCGAGGAGCGACGAGAGGTGTGCCACGTCCGCCATCTCGAACGTGAAGCGCAGGCGCGTGATCCGATCCCGCCCGGTGCTCGACGTGGCCGCCAGGATGTTCACGTGGCTATCCGACAGCACGGTCGCCACGTCCGAGAGCAGCCGCGTCCGGTCGAGGGCCTCCACCTGGATCGCCACGGAGAACGACGTCGGCTTCCCCTCCGCCCAGTCGACCTCGATGATCCGCTCGGGCTCGCGACGTTGGAGGGTTCTCAGGTTCGGACAGGTGTCCCGATGCACCGACACCCCCTGTCCGCGTGAGACGAACCCCACGATCGCGTCGCCGGGCACCGGCGTGCAGCAGCGCCCGAGCTTCACCCACACGTCGCCGAGACCCTTCACGACGACGCCCTTGGAGATGTCCGGCTTGCCGATCTTCACGGGGCGTGCGAGCGGCACCTCGGTGACGTCTTCGTCGGGGGTCCCGGACACCAAGCGTGACATCCGCGCGACGATCGACTGCGGGGAGACGTGGCCCTCCCCCACCGCGACGTAGAGCGCCTCGAGGTCCGGATAGGTGAGGTCCTCGGCCACCCGTCGGAGGGTCGCCTCGGTCGCGAGCCGCTTGAAGGCCTGGTCCTGCTTCCGGACGAACGCCTTCACCGCGTCGCGACCGGACTCCATCGCATCCTCCCGGCGGCCGCGGCTGAACCACTGCCGGATCTTCGTTCGCGCACGTGGCGTCTGCACGAACTGGAGCCAGTCCTGGCTGGGACCTTCGCCCTGCGCCTTCGATGTGAGGATGTCGACCGTGTCGCCGGTGCGGAGCTCGTAGTCCAGCGGCACGAGCTTCCCGTTCACCTTGGCGCCGATCGTGCGATGCCCGACCTCCGTGTGGATCGAGTACGCGAAGTCCACGGGCGTCGCGCCCTGCGGCAGGTTCTGCACGTCGCCCTTCGGCGTGAAGCAGAAGACCCGCCCGCCGGAGAGGTCGATCCGCAGCCCCTCCATGAACTCCTGCGGGTCGGCCATCTCCTTCAACCAATCCATCATCTGCCCCAGCCACGCCATGTCCTGCGCTTCCTTCGAGGACTTGCTGCCCTCCTTGTAGCGCCAGTGCGCGGCGATCCCGAAGCGGGCCGTTCGGTGCATGTCCTGCGTGCGGATCTGGATCTCCAGGGGAACACCCTTCGGACCGACCACCGTCGTGTGCAGCGACTGATACATGTTCGACTTGGGCATCGCGACGTAGTCCTTGAATCGCCCCGGAACCGGCTTCCAGAGCGCGTGGACGGCGCCGAGCGCGCCGTAGCAGTCGCGGAGAGACGGAACGAGGACGCGGAGTCCGACGAGGTCGTGGATCTCGTTGAACTCCTTGCCGCGGATCACCATCTTCTCGTAGATCGAGTACAGGTGCTTCGGACGGCCCTCGACGTCGGCCTTCACACCGAGCTCCTTCAGTTTGGCCCGCAGGTCCGCCTTCACGCCGTCGAGCAGCTTCTGCCGCTCCCCTCTTCGCGTCTCGACGAGGTTCGCGATCTCGCGGTAGGGGCCGGGGTTCAGGGTCTTGAACGCGAGGTCCTCGAGCTCCCACTTGAGCTCCTGCACCCCGAGGCGGTTCGCGAGAGGGGCGTGGATCTCGAGCGTCTCGTTCGCGATCTTCCTGCGCCGCTCCTCGCTGAGGGGCGCGAGCGTCCTCATGTTGTGGAGGCGGTCGGCGAGCCTGACGAGGAGGACCCGGATGTCGCCTGCCATCGCGACGATCATCTTGCGGACGTTCTCGGCTTGCGCGAGCTCGCCGCTCCGGAACTCCAGCTTGTCGAGCTTGGTGAGCCCGTCGACGATGCGAGCGACCTCGTTCCCGAACTCGTTCTCGATGTCGCCGAGACCCACCGACGTGTCCTCGACGGTGTCGTGCAGGAGGGCGGCGGTCAGGGTCGTCGTGTCCAGCCGGAGATCGGCGAGGATCGCGGTCACCGCGACGGGATGCTCGACGTAGGGCTCGCCCGAGAGGCGCCGCTGGCCCTCGTGGGCATCCTCGGCGAAGCGGTAGGCCCGTTCCAGCAGCTTGGTGTCGGCCTTGGGGTTGTACGAGCGAACCTTCTTCAGCACCGGGGCGAGTCGGTCCGGCGGGCCGGCGTCGGTGCGACGGAGGCGGGGGCGCGGGATCCCCGGGAGGCGCCGGCCGCGCTCGGGCGCAGCGGGTTGCGGCTCCTGATCGACCCGCACGTCACGCCCGGTGGTGTCCACGCTCGCCTCCTACCCGAAAGTGTAGGGGACACCGTCACAGGCCCTCGTGCCGACCGTGGTCCGTCGCGACCGACCTCAGTAATGGATGAACGTGTGGAGCTCGTAGTCGGGGATCTTCTCGCGGCCCTTCAGGAACTCGAGCTCGATCAGGCAGGCGATCCCCCGGATCACGCCGCCGCAGCGCTCGACGAGCGACGCGGCGGCCCTCGCCGTTCCCCCGGTCGCGAGCACGTCGTCCACGATCAACACGCGCTCACCCTGCTCGATCGCGTCCTTGTGCAGCTCGATCGTCGCGGTGCCGTACTCGAGCTCGTACTCCTCCGACTCCGTCTCCCAGGGGAGCTTGCCCGCCTTGCGGATCGGCACGAAACCCGCGTTGAAGTGGTACGCGACCGGCGCGGCGAGGATGAACCCGCGCGCCTCGATCCCGACCACCTTGTCCACGGTCCCCCGGCCGAAGTGCACGACGATCAGGTCGATGATCGTCGACATCGCGTCCGCGTGCGCGAGCACCGGCGTGATGTCCTTGAACACGATGCCGGGCTCGGGGAAATCGGGGACGTCCCGGATCAGCGCCTTGATCTGCTCGATCTCCACGGCCTCACCTCCGCTTGCGTTTGGCCGGGGGCTTCCGGCGTTTCGACTTCGACCGGGGCCGCGCGACCGTCCCCGTCCGGGCGGTCGCGCGGCTGGCGGCCGCCTCGCCCGTCGACGCGGCGGGAACCGCCGTGGAAGCCGCGGCGGCGCCTCGACGGGCAAGCACACGCTCCCGATCCGAGAGCCGCTGCTCCAGCTGGCGGAAGCGCGCCTCCCGCTTCTTCAGCACGGCCAGCAGCGGCGCGGCGAGGAACACCGAGGAGTACACGCCGATCGCCACGCCGACGAACATCGCGAACGCGAAGTCCTTCAGCGTGTCGCCACCGAACAGCAGCAGCGACAGGATCGGGAGGAGGACGACCAGCGAGGTGTTCACCGACCGCATCAGCACCTGGTTCAGCGACAGGTCGATCACACCGTCGGAGCCGAGACGAGCGACCAGCGACTGCGTCTCGAGGTTCTCCTTGATCTTGTCGTAGATCACGACCGTGTCGTAGAGCGAGAACCCGAGGATCGTCAGAACGGCGATCACGGTCTCCGGCGTCACCTCGCGCCCGCTGAGCGCGTAGACGCCGATCGTGATCACGACATCGTGGATCAGCGCGATGATCGCGCCGATCGCCATCTTCAGCTCGAACCGGAGGGTGATGTAGAGCGTGATCGCGGCCAGCACGACCGCGAGACCGATCGCCGCCTTGCGGGAGATCTCGCCGCCCCAGGTCGGCCCCACGTCCTCGATGTTCACGTCCACCGGTTCGATACCGGCTTGCTCGGCGAGGTCCCGCCGGATCGCCTCCGAACCGCTCACGCCCTCGACCGTGAGCGAGGGCGTCCGGATCGAGATCTCCTCGCCGTTCACGATCTGGACCTCCGCATCGTCGATCCCGTGCTCCGCGAGCGTCGCTCTGACCTGCTCGGGGCCGACCGGCTGCGTCGGCGTGTAGGTGATCCGCGCGCCTCCCTCGAAGTCGATCGAGAAGTTCAACTCCCGGAAGATGAGCCCGCCGAGCGAGAGCACGATCAAGATCCCGGAGATCGCGAACCAGCGGTTGCGGTGCTCCACCCATCGGACGTGCGGGATCGTGTGGCCGCGATAGGTGTCGACCGCCTGCCGCAGGTTCACAGTCCCGCTCCCTCTCGGGTGGCCTCGCCGGCCACGCCGCTCGTGAGGCCGAACCCCCGCAGACCCACGAGGCGCGGGCTCTTCGCGATCAGGAAGACGGTGGGTCGCTTGAAGAAGTACACGACGAAGAGGTCCAGGAGGGTGGCCACACCCAAGGTGAGCGCGAACCCGCGCACGGAGCTCACGGCCGTGAGGTACAGCACGATCGCCGCGAGACCGGCGACGATGTCGGCGGCGACGATCGTCTTGTACGCGCGGGCGAAGGCCGGTTGGACCGCGGCGCGTGCCGACTTGCCGGAGCGGACCTCGTCCTTCAGCCGTTCGAAGAACACGATGTAGGAGTCGGCTGTGACGCCGAGCGAGATCACCAGGCCGGCGACCCCCGCGAGCGAAAGGGCGTAGCCGAACTGGTCACCCGCGATCGAGATCAACGCGATGGCGAGGACCGCCCAGATCGTCATGCCGAACCACGCGACCACGCCCAGCAGCCGGTAATAGAAGAGGAGGTAGAGGAAGAGCAGCACCAGACCCGCGATCCCGGCGATGATCCCCTGACGGAGCGACTCCTCACCGAGGGTCGGGCTCACGGTGCGCACGGACTGACGCGTGAGCTCGACGGGCAGCGCTCCGGCGTTCAGCTGGGTCGCGAGATCCTTGGCCTCGGGCTCGGAGAAGCCACCCGTGATCTCGCCGGAGCCACCCGTGATCGCGGACTGGACCGTCGGAGAGGAGATCACGACCCGGTCGACGATGATGGCGATCTGGTCGGTCGGAGGGGGAGCGCCGACGGCTTGGGTGGTCGCCTCCGCGAACGCATCGGCGCCATCCCCGTCGAGCTCGAAGTTGACGGTCCATTGCGAGACCCCGCCGAGCTGCCCCTGACTCGACAGCACCGCCGCCGCGCTCTCGAAGTCCTCGCCGCCGATCACGACTGGGCCGAGCACGAACTTCGCCACCTGGCCGTTCCCGACCGGACCCGGGTAGACCACCTCCCTGTTCGCCAGCGCGTCGAACGAGCACCGAGGCAGGTCACGCTCCTCCTCCGTGCCGCAGGTGATGGGTCGAGGGTCCGATCCGGGCACCACCTCGCGGACGCTGCGCTCCTCGAGGCGAGCGGTCTCGCCGATCACGCGCAGCAGTCGCTCCTGGCCGGACTGACGCCGGAGCTCCTCGGCCTGGTCGCGCCTGACCGAGCACTCGAGCTTCCGGCCCGCCGAGCTGATCACGCAGAACTGCTGCTCTTCGTGCACGACCTCGATCGCCGCGAGTGCGTCATCGGCCTCCTCGCGAGACTCGAGCCCGCACGGCGTCGGTTCGGCGCCGGCGAGGTCGAGATCCGCGAAGGTCGCTGCCGCCGGCGACGGGGACGATGAAGGGGAGGCCGACGCCGACGGGGAGGCCGACGAGGAGGCCGAAGGACTGGGCGTGGGCGAGGGTTCGGGCGGGGCCGGAAGGACACAGAACGTGCGTTTCGCCACCTCGGTCTTCAACGCGTCCTTCGCGTCCTGCGCCTGCGCCCGGGTCTTGAAGCATCCGATCTCGCCCTGCGCCGGTTCGGTGAGGCAGTAGGCGCTCGCCGCGGGCGAGGGTCCGGCGGAGGGCGAGGCGGTCGCCGAGGCGGACGGAGTGACGGACGTGCTCGGCGACGGCTCTTCCTTCGGTCCGACCTGGACACCCGCGAGGAAGGTCTCGGCCTGCGCCTGGCTCGAGAAGCACTCCACCTGCTCTCCGTCGCCGTCCACGACACACACCTCGGACGGCTGGCTATCCACCTCCAGACTCTCCCGCACGTCCCGGACGTCGTCCTGTTCCTCCGAGCAGCCGTGGATCAGATCGTCGCCCTCGAGGCAGTAGAGGTCCGCCTCGCGGCGCTGAACCGTCGCCTCCGCGGCGCCGGGGATCTGCACCTCGATCGTGGTGCCCGAGAGCGCGATGTCGGGCTCTCCGACCCCGAAGGCGTCGACCCGGTTTCGGATGTTCTCGAGCGCCCGCTCCATCACGTCTTGCGGAGTGCCCTCGGGAGCGGTGAGGATCACCGACGCGCCGCCCTGGAGGTCGAGTCCCAGCGTCGGTCGCAGGCTGCCGCCCAGGAACCCGAACGCCGACGCGGCGACCAGGACGAGCACGAAGACGATGGACGCCCAGAGGGCGCGGTTACGTCTCACGCCAGCTCTGCTCCGTTGATGACGAGCTGGAAGCGCGCATCCAGCAGCTCGGCGGCGTGGCGACAGAGCTGCATGCGTCCGAGGAAGATCTCGAAGTACTCCATGACCTGACTGATCTCGGTGTCGATCGTCAGCTCGAGACTGACGGTACGGGCTGCGGAGTCTACCGACAGGAACGATCGCTCGACGGCGTAGTTGACCCGATCGTGCACGTCGAACTCGATCCGTCCGGACTTGCGAACGCGGCTCCGGTGCACGTCCGATTTGTCGGCGAGGATCACCGCCGCGGAGATCGGCGAGACGGCGACGCCCTCGGTCTCCTCGTGGTTGGCGATCGCCGCGAGGACGGGCATCAGATCCGCGCCGTGCACCGAGCTCCGGAGGGACTGGTTCACGAGGACCGCGCCCGTCTGCCCGTGGGCATCGCGCGCGAGCGCATTGCCCACATCATGGAGATACCCGGCGACCGACGCGAGCGTCGCCTCCCGCTCCGTGTACCCCAGACGGCTCAAGACCTGGAAGGCGATCTTCGCCACGAGATTGGCGTGACGGAACCCGTGCTCCGTGTATCCCATCGCCTCCATCACGCGGTCTGCCGACGCGATGTAGAGCGAGAGCTCTTCGTTCCCCTGCACGTCCTCGAGCGTCACGGTCGCGAGGTCGGCGGGACCGGGAGGGGTCGGCGCCGGTTGGGTCGGGATGGGCTCGGCCGGCATCCGAGGGGCCGGCTCGTCCGGCTTCCGGACGGCGGTCGCGGGTTCCTGCGGATCGCGAGGCTGGAGCGGGTCGCTCACGAACCCGGCTCGGCTCCTTCGACCTCGTCCTCGTCGACGAACTCGTCGTCGTCCACGAGCCGCTGGGCGATGGCGGCGCGCGCCATCCGGATGTCCGTGCCCGGAGCGACCTCGACCGTGACGATGCCGTAATCGTCGTCGATCTCCGTGACCGTGCCGTAGATGCCCGCGGTGGTGACGATCTCGTCCCCGACCTCGACGTCGGACTGCATCTGCATCTGGGCCCGGCGACGCTGGTTCTGCGGCCGGATCAGCAGGAAGTAGAAGACGACCCCCATGAGCAGGAGTGGAAGGAACGCCACGACAGGATTGGCTTGGCTCTGTTGAGCAAGGATCGCGAGCATGCAGACCTCCGTTGAAGGAAACAGGGAGTCTACCTCGCCCCCCTACAGCGGCAGGGTGCCCGGGACGGACGCGCCCAGGTGGCGATACGCGTGCTCGGTCGCGACCCGGCCGCGAGGCGTCCGTCGGAGGAACCCGAGTTGCAACAGATAGGGCTCCACGACGTCCTCGACGGTATCGGTCTCCTCCCCCACGGAGGCCGCGAGCGTCGACAGCCCGACGGGACCACCCGCGAACTTGTCGATCAGCGTCTGCAGGATCGAGTGGTCCAGCCGATCCAATCCCTGATCGTCGACCTCGAAGACCTCGAGGCCGGCGGCGGCGATGTCCAGCGTGATCGTGCCGTCGTGGCGAACCTCAGCGAAGTCCCTGACGCGACGGAGCAGGCGGTTGACGATCCGCGGGGTGCCACGCGAGCGCCGGGCGATCTCCGCGGCCGCGTCGCCGTCGATCGGCACGGCGAGGATCCCTGCGGAGCGCGTCACGATCTTGGCGAGGTCCTCGGCCGAGTAGTAGTCCAGGCGGGGCGAGAAGCCGAATCGCTCCCGCAGCGGGAGCGTCAGCCTGCCGGGGCGGGTGGTGGCGCCCACCAGCGTGAACCGGGGCAGCTCCAGCCTGATCGAGCGCGCGGTCGGCCCCTTCCCGAGGACCACGTCGAGGTTGAAGTCCTCGAGCGCCGGATACAGCACCTCTTCGACCGGCCGGGGCATCCGGTGGATCTCGTCCACGAACAGGACGTCGCCCTCCTCGAGGTTCGTGAGGATCGCCGCGAGGTCGCTCGGCCGGTCGAGCGTCGGACCGGAGGTCGGCTGGAACCCCGCGCCCATCTCGTGGGCGACGATGCGAGCGAGCGTCGTCTTCCCCAGACCGGGCGGGCCGCTGAACAGGAGATGATCGACGCCCTCGCCCCGCTTCCGCGCTCCGTCGATCAACAGGTGCAACTGTTCCTTCACCCGGTCCTGGCCGACGAACTCCTCGAGGGTCCTCGGGCGGAGCGCGATGTCGAACTCGCGGTCCTCCTCCGTCAGCGCATCGGGATCGACGGGACGCTCCGCGTCGCTTCCCGCCACCTGCTCCTCGTCCCGCTCTTCGTCCGGCATCATCGACCGACCTTCTGCAGCGCCTCGCGAAGGATGTCGTCCGCCTCGCGTCCATCCGCTTCGATGCCGCGCATCGCCTCGCCCGCTTCCGTCCCGCTGAGCCCGAGCGACAGGAGCGCGTCGCGCACGTCCGCCATCGGCCCCTCCGACGGAAGCTCCGCATCCCCACCCAGCTTCTCGGCCAGGTCCAGCACGACGCGCTGCGCGACCTTCTTCCCGACCCCGGGCACGACGGTGAGCGCCGCGGCGTCGCCGTTCACGATCGCACGCGTGAGCACGCTCGGGCGAAGCACCGAGAGGAACGCGAGCGCGACCTTGGGTCCGACGCCCGTGACGCCGGTCAGCAGGTCGAAGAGGTCCCGTTGATCGACGGCGGAGAAGCCGTAGAGCGTCATCGAGTCCTCTCGCACCACCATGCGTGTGTGGAGGCGCGTCGTCTTCCCGATCGCCGGGAGCTTCGCGACCACCGAGGTGGGCACCAGGACGTCGTAGCCGACGCCGCCGACGCCGATCACCGCCCGGGTCGCGCCCTTCTCGACGACCTCACCCTCCAGGAACGAGATCACCGCGACCCCAGTCGGGCGAGGTCCCGCATCCGGGCTCCCACCAGGTGGGTGAGCGCCACGGCCACGGCGTCGGCGGCGTCGGGCTGGACCGGCACCTCCTTCAGGCCGTGCACCTTGACCAATGCTTTCCGCACCTGCTGCTTGTCGGCGTTGCCCATCCCCGTCACCGCGATCTTCACCTCGTTGGGACCGTACTCGGTCACCGACAGCCCCGCGTCGGCCGCGACCACCATGATCGCGCCCGTGGCGCGCGCGACCGTGAGGGCGCTCACCTGGTTCTTGTTCCAGGCCACCCGCTCCACGGCCATCGATGCCGGCCGATGGGCCGAGATCGCCTCGCGGACCGCGAGGCAGAGGTGCCGGAGCCGCTCCGACTCCTGGGAGCCGGCGGCCGTATCCACCGCACCCGCCCAGATCAGCGCCGCCTTGCGCCCGTTGCCCTCGACGACGGCGAGGCCGAGCCTGGCCAGGCCGGGGTCCACGCCGAGCACGCGCCTCTCGAACATCCGTTCGCCCGAGTCTAGGGTGGGCAGGGACCCCGAGCAACGACCGGCGACCGGGCGGATCCCCTCACAGGGAGGCCATGACCTCTTCGGGGATGTCGAAGTTGGCGTAGACGCTCTGGACGTCCTCGAGGTCCTCGAGGGCGTCGATCAGCTGGAGGACCCTGCGTGCCTCGCCGCCGTCGACCGGGATCGTCGACTGCGGCAGCATCGTCAGCTCCGCGGAGAAGACCTCGATGCCGGCCTCGCGGAGCGCGTCGCGGACGGCTGCGAGGGCCGTCGGGTCCGTCACGATCTCCCACGAGCTCTCCGAGTCGTTGAGGTCCTCGGCCCCGGCCTCGAGCGCCAGCTCGAGCAGGTGCTCGACGTCGGGCACCGCCGACTTCTCCACGACGATCACGCCCTTGCGGGTGAACATCCACCCCGTCGAACCCGTCTCGCCCAGGTTCCCGCCGTTGCGGGTGAAGGCGTGCCGCACGTCCTGGGCGGTCCTGTTCCGGTTGTCGGTGAGCGTCTCGATGAACAAGGCGATCCCGCCCGGCGCGTAGCCCTCGTAGGTGATCTCCTCGTACTTCGCCCCGTCGGCATCCGCGCCGCTCCCTCGCTTGATCGCGCGGTCGATGTTGTCGCTCGGGACCGAGGACGCCTTCGCCTTCTCGACCGCGGACGCGAGCGTCATGTTCGAGGAGGGATCTCCCCCGCCCTCCCTCGCGGCGACCTCGACGGCGCGGAGGAGCTTCGCGAACATGTTCGAGCGCTTCGCGTCGTTCGCGGATTTCTTCCGCTTGATCGTCGCCCACTTGGAATGACCCGACATCGCACCTACCTCGAGAGGGAGAGGAAATACTCGTGGAGGGCCGTGTCGCCCACCAGCTCCGGATGGAACGAGGCCGCCAGGAGGCTCCCCTGCTGCAGCACGACGGGACGGCCCTCGTAGGCCGATAGCACCCGAACGTCCGACCCGACCTCCTCGATCCACGGCGCCCTGATGAAGACCCCGCGAACCGGATGGTCGATGCCCTCGACGTCCACGTCGGACTCGAACGAATCGACCTGGCGGCCGTAGGCGTTGCGGCGAACGGTGATGTCCATCAACGAGAGGAGCGGCTCACCGTCGAGCACGCGCTCCGCCAGCATGATCATCCCCGCGCACGTCCCGAGGATCGGCATCCCGTCGCGGGCTCGCTCCCGGATCGGCTCGACCAGCTCGTAGGCCCGGGCCAGCTTGCCCATCGTGGTGGACTCGCCGCCCGGGATCACGAGACGATCCACGTCGGCGAGCTGAGCGGGTGTGCGAACCTCCACGGCCACCGCACCCGCCGCCGAGAGGACACGACCGTGCTCCCGGAAGTCGCCTTGCAGCGCGAGCACGCCCGTCTTCACCATGCCCCCATGATAGGAGCCGGGTGGGAGGCTCAGCCTTCGACGAGCGGCCCGTCGAAGGCCCGACGCCCTCGACGCAGGTGCCACACCCAAGCGGCGCCGGCGACCGAGGCGACGATCCCTCCGTCCAAGGCGCTCCGGAGGGCTTCTGAGGTGGACGGATAGCACTCTTCGGACCGGAGCGGTTCCGGATCGAAGTCGGCCGGGAGGTCGATCGGAGGGATCGGGGATGTCTCGTCGAAGGTCGGATCTCCGGCGAGGGGCCCCTCGTAGAAGCTGGGGGACTCGTAGCAGAGCGGCACGACCGCGTCCCGCAGCCCGTGCAACCCGGCCACGACACCGCCGAGCGCGATGACGATCGAGATCAGCGCCACGAGGTGGAAGTACAGAACCCCGCCCCACGGCGATCGAGACACCTTGCCACTCTCCCGCCGGCGCGCCTCACGCAGATGCCATGCCAGCACGATGGCGCCGGGGATCGCGAACGCGAGAGCCCCGAGGAACGAGCGCGCGGTGTCGTTGGAGTCCGTCGGGCCGCCGAACGGCCCGGACGAGCCGGACGCCTCCGACAGCGGAAGGACCAGCTTGCGGAGCGCGATGAGCGCCGCGATCGCACCGCCCAACAGCAGGGCGAGCCCGATCGCGGCGACGACGTAGTAGTAGGCCTGGGAGATGACGATCGCCGCGCGGTCGGAGAACGGCGGAGGATGCGGTTCCGGATCCGCTCCGTTCACCAACCGCGGTCCTGGAGACGCGTCTCCAGGGTCCCGATCTCCAAACCCGGCATCGGCTCGCCGAGACCGTGGGACACCTTCGCGAGGATCTCCGGATCGTTGAAGTGCGTCGTGGCCTCGACGATCGCGCGAGCGCGTGGCGCCGGGTCCGCCGACTTGTAGATCCCCGAGCCGACGAACACGCCGTCGACGCCGAGCTGCATCATCAATGCGGCGTCGGCCGGCGTGGCCAATCCTCCCGCCGCGAAGTTCACGACCGGGAGCCGACCCTGCTCCGCGACCATCCGCACGAGATCGACCGGCGCACCGAGCTCCTTCGCCTTCGTCACGTACTGCTCGGGCCGCAGATGGGTGATCTCCCCGATCTGCTGCAGCATCGTCCGCTGGTGACGCACGGCCTCGACCACGTTCCCGGTCCCGGCCTCGCCCTTCGTACGGATCATCGCGGCACCCTCGGCGATGCGGCGGAGCGCCTCGCCGAGATCGCGCGCCCCGCACACGAACGGGACGGTGAACGCCCACTTGTCGATGTGGAACTCCTCGTCGGCGGGCGTGAGCACCTCCGACTCGTCGATGTAGTCGACGCCGAGCGACTGCAGGATCTGCGCCTCCACGAAGTGGCCGATCCGCGCCTTCGCCATCACCGGGATCGTGACGGCCTGCTGGATCTCCTCCACCTTCGTCGCGTCGGCCATGCGTGCGACCCCGCCGTCCCGGCGGATGTCGGCGGGCACGCGCTCGAGCGCCATGACGGCGCACGCGCCGGCGTCCTCCGCGATCTTGGCCTGCTCGGCGTTGGTGACGTCCATGATGACGCCGCCCTTGAGCATCTCCGCCAAGCCGGACTTCACGGTGAAGGTGCCGGTCTCGCGCTGCATTCGTCCTCCTTCATTCGCCCGCGCCTCTCCCCGGCGTCTTCCCGAGTGAGCGCGCTCGTCCCCCGAGTGTACCGCCGTGCATCCTCCCTCCAGCCCGTCACGGAGCGACCGGGAACCGGCCTTGCAACCAGGGGGTCGTGTAGAAGACGAAGAGCAACACCATCCCGCCGGCCGACACCGCGAGGGCGATGTCGAAGGTCCGGTCCTTCAGCCAGATACCGAGGGCGAGGACGAGAGGGAAGGCCGTGAAGATGAATCGCGGGCGGGGTGCCAATGCTTGGTTCAACAGCGCCAGGGATTCGTACGCGACCGCATAGCTGGCCACCGTGATCGGCAGATGCGCCCGGTAGAGAAGGACGAAGAGGAACACGAGGAAGGCCGATCCGGCGATCAGTCCCGCGATCAGCAGCCAGCGGTCCCCTCCTCCGGTGGAGACCTGCGGGTGACTCCCTCCGAGCAGGAGCCGGAGCTCGGGCCAGCCTCCGATCTCGTCGTGCCAGAACCGCTCGTTCGCCCGGAACCAGTACCAGGCGTCCCCGCTCCGTGCCCAGAGGTAGGCGAGGAACCCGATGAAGCCGAGCGGCGCGAGCAGCGGCGCCACCACCGATCGGTAGTCCCCCCGCCGGCGGACCGCCTGCCAGGCCGCGATCGCGCACGGAACCAACAGCGCGAGCCCGTTGGGGCGTGTCGCCGAGGCCAGTGCTGCGGCGATGCCGGCCAGCAGCCACGATCCCCGCTGCAGCATCAACAGACAGAGGCAGCCGAGCAGGATCAGCAACCCCTCCGGGTACGCGAACGACAGGATGTACGCGCCCGGGAAGAAGCAGAACAGGAGAACGGATCGCGTCGCCGCCGTCTGCGACGTGAGGTCCGAGCTCAACTTCGCGAAGGCAACGGTCGCCGCCGCACCCGAGAGGAACGAGAGTCCGATCGCCACGGAGGCGACCGAGAAGGGCAGCACGGCGGCGATGCCGGAGACGATCGCGGGATACAAGGGGAAATACGCCGCGGCGCCGTCCAGGCTCGTATCGGCGTTCGGCGGCGGTGCGGGTCGCTCCACAGCGGGGCCCGGGAGGTAGCCGTGCTCAGCGATGCTGAGATACCACTCACCGTCCCACGTGGTCAGAACGCGTGTCGGTCCACGGTCGCCCTCCCCCGGAACGAGGAAGAGGACCAGGACCGCGGCAGCCATCAGCACGATCCGAGAGATCACGTACGGGGGGAGCGAAGCACGCAACCACACGGAGATGGATCCTCCGAGAGATCCTGCGTTCCTCATCGCGGTTGTTTCCGAGGTCAACGTAGATCATGAGGTACCCGGGAACAACTCGAGGTCCGACGGGTCGTTCGCTAGCGCGCGATCTCCACGTCGACCGACGTGGGGAGGAGCTCGACCCAGGTCACGCCCGGGGAAAGCGCGATCTCGTCACCGGACCTGGTCGCGAACGTCGTGACGTCATCGATCGTGGGGCGACTCCATCGACCGGCGATCACCTTCCCGTCGCGGAAGATCCAGACCTTGCCTTTCCCGGTCAGACGCACCTCCGGCGAGGGATTCCCCGCGATATCCACGATGGAGCTGTCACGCACCTTCACATGCATCACGACCACGTTCGCGGCCGCGACCTGCTTCCCGTCCTCTCCCAGGTGCGGGTCGTCCCCATGCGATCGCTGCCAGCGCCCCCGTTCGCGGTCCCACTCCCAGATCACGTCCGCGTAGGTCGCCGAGAAGAGGAGCCGAACCCGGGAGGCGCGCCGACCCACGCCGGGAGGACTCTCGTCGAACGAGAGCACGTGACCCGGTGGCTCGCCGGCATCCTCCGCGAAGCCGTAGAGGTCCTTCGTCCTCGTGTACAGGTTGTGGGGCGCTTCCCGCGATTCGTCGCGGACATACGCGGCCGCGGCGGGGCCGAAGTAGCTGACGTCGACCAATCCGGCCTCCGCCACGGCCGTCTCGACCTGTTCCACGCCGCCTGCGTAGGCCAGCAGGGGAGATCCGAACTGCACCAAGACCCCTGGATCGGTCATCCGCGCACTTCGCACGGGCCCGATCCGGGACGCCGGGCGACAGTGATAGATCGCGATGAAGCGGGTGAGTCCGCCCTCGACCGGCTCCTCATAGACCACGTCGGCTTGCGCGAGCCCGGCCTGCGGCCGACTCTCGGGAGAGTTCTCGACCTTGACGGCGAGCGCGGGTCGATTCGGGGCATCCCGCCCCCCGGCTCGGAGCTCGCCGGTGAGCGGGCACGGATCGGGACCCGTCACCGTGTCCACGATGTCTTGGATCGGGCCGGGAGCGTTGCCGGTGAACGCGAGCACGGCCAGCACGACGACGACGGCTGCTGCCGCGCCGCCGATCACGACCTTCCCTCGTTGTGTCAGCGCCACGGGACCTCCGTGCACGTGTCCGAGCGAACGGAACGGGTCCCTTCATCTCATCGGGGACCCGCGGTCCCGAGACTAGCCGCCCACCTCGCCCCGCCCTAACACCCGACGGCATCTCGACGGGAACGTCACATCTCCTCGAGGCGGCGGATCCTTTCCGACAACGGAGGGTGGCTGGAGAACAGGCGCTCCATGACCCCCATCCGTTCCCCCTGGATCCGAGACGGCTGGTTGAGCCACAGGTGCGCGGTGGCGTTGTTCGCGGACCGCATCGCCGTCGGGGCCGTCTGCAGCTTCTTCAGCGCCGCGATGAGCCCCGGCGGATAGCGGGTGAGCATGGCCCCCTGCGCATCGGCCAGGAACTCTCGGTTCCGGGACACCGCGAGGCGGATCAGCTGGCCGAAGATGGGCGCCAGGATCAGCAGGACGAATCCGACGGCGAAGATCAACGCGGAGGCCGCACCGCCGCCGGAGTCCCCACCCCGGCGGCCACGGAAGCCCCCCCACCACCACATCCGCATGAAGAACTCCGCCAGGAGCACGGCGGCGCCGACGAGCGTGGCCACGACCGTGCCGACGAGGATGTCGCGGTCGACGACGTGCGCCATCTCGTGGCCGATCACGCCCTCGAGCTCGACGCGGTTCATCGACTCGAGCAGCCCCTGTGTCACCGCCACGTGGCTGTGCTCCGGGTCGCGCCCGGTCGCGTAGGCGTTGGGTGCGCTCTCCGGCACGATCCAGACGCGAGGCTTGGGCACCCCGGCGGCGATCGCGAGTCCCTCGACGATGTTGTGGAGGCGGGGCTGCTCTTCCTTCGACGCCTCGCGCGCACGCGTCGACGCCAGGACGATCCGATCCCCGTAGAAGTAGGACCCGACCGACATCGCGATCGCCACGATCAACGCGATCACCAGGCCGACCGGCCCGCTGTCGGTCAGCAGACCGATCGCATAGCCGACCCCGCCCAGGAGCACGACGGCCAGCACGAACAGGATCACGGTCTTGCGCTTGTTCGCCGCGATCTGCTCGTACACGGTTAGGAGAGATCCACCTGGACCGGTCCACGCACCGGCTCGTCGATCTCGAAGAAGGGACGCTCTTCGAAGCCGAACGCACCGGCGACGATCGAGGAGGGGACCGACTGGATCAGCGTGTTCAGCCGCATCACCTGGTCGTTGTAGAACTGGCGCGCGTAGGCGATCTTCGACTCGGTGCCGATGAGCTCTTCCTGCAGCGCGAGGAAGTTCTGGTTGGCCTTGAGGTCCGGATAGTTCTCGACGACCGCGAGGAGCTGGCGGAGACCGGCGGTGACCTGGTTCTCCGCGTCGGCCTGGTCCGCGACGCCCGTGGCTCCCATGGATCGCGCCCGCGCCTCCGTCACCCGCTCGAAGAGCTCTCGCTCGTGCGCGGCGTACCCCTTCACGGTCTCGACGAGGTTGGGGATCAGGTCGGCGCGCCGGCGGAGCTGGACGTCGATCTGGGACCAGCCGTTGTCGACGCGCGTGCGCAGCGTCACCAGCCGGTTGTAGATCCAGACGGCGGCGAGCAACAGGACCACGACGATCCCGATCACGACCCAGAAGGTGGTCATCGCTGCCTATGGTAGCCAGCGGTCTCGACCGCGCGGCCGTACAGCTCCTCCAGGCGGTCGACGACGATGGGCCAGTCGAAGGTGCGTGCGCGCTCGCGGCCGGCCTCGCCGAGCCGCGCCGCCAGCCCCGGCTCCGTCAACGCCGCGGACCACGCCGGCCGCGAGCGCCTCCGGGTCCCGAGGCGGCACCAGGAGTCCCTCGACTCCGTCCGAGACGACCTCCCGGTAGCCGGGGATGTCGGTCGCGACGACGGGCCGGCCGGCCGCCATCGCCTCGACCAGGGCGATCCCGAAGCTCTCCTGCCCCACCGCCGGCGAGACGAAGACCTCGCAGGCCGCGAGGAAGGAAGGGACCCGGTCGTTCGGCTGGGCGCCGCGCATGTCCACCCGCGCTCGGACGGGCTCCGTCAGGAGCGCGAGCGCCTCACGATCCTTGCCGTCCCCCACCACCACGAGCACCGCGTCGGGCACCTCCGCCACCACCTTGGTGAACGCGGCGAGGGCGATCGGGAACCCCTTCTGGGCGTCCAGGCGATTGACCCACAGGATCCGCCGCCCCTCCGGCAGGCCCGCCACGGGCTCCGCCCCGGCGAAGGCGCCGACGTCGACCCCGTTCGGGACGATCTCGAGCGCCGCCTCGGGGAGCGCCCGTCGGAGGAACGACGCCGCGGCCTGCGAGACGGCGACGCCGACGGTGACCCGGCGCCAGACCCGGCGGAGGATCGGAGCGGCGAGCTCCATCGCGACCGACCGGTCCAGATAGGCGTGGACCGTCGCCACGACGGGCGCTTTCGCGGCGAGCGTCGCGAACATCGCCGCGCTCGGCGTCAGCGGCTCGTGGACGTGGACGACGTCCGGACGCAGCGCATCCAGCGCGGCCCGGGTCCGCCGGTAGGACAGCGGGGCGATCGGGGCGACCGTGCCCTGATAGGAGACCCGCAACGGCCTGCCCACCGACCGCACCCACGGCTCCGGAGGCGCGGCGAGCGTGGGCGCGAGCACCGTCGCCTCGTGCCCGCGTTCGAGCAGACGCATCGCCAGGTTCCCGACGTGCACCTGGACCCCGCCCGCCGCCTCCCAGGCGTACGGGCAGACGAGCACGATCCTCACGGTTCCCAGCCGGGCTGGAACAGATGCCAGTCCGGCGGCGCGGCGGCGATCGCGCGCTCGAACGCGGCGGCGAGGGCGCGCGTGAGGGCGATGATGTCGTCCTTCCTCCTGCCGGTCGGCTCGATCGTCACCGGGGTCAGCACCTCCACCCACCCGTCCGGCGTCGTGTACGTCGGTCCCGAGATCAGCGGCGCTCCCGCCGAGAGCGCGAGGAGCGCGGGTCCGGCGGGCATCCTCCTGGTGCGGCCGAACATCTCGACCTCCACGCCCCCGCCGGAGAGGTCTCGGTCCGCGACGAGCGCGACGATGCGGTTCTGCTCCAGCCGCTGGGTGAGCTGCCTGCCCACGTGGTCGCTCGCGAGGTCGATGATGTCGATCCCGAGCTGGCGTCGGTGCTCGACGAAGAGCTCGAACAGCCGGTCCGGCTTGAGATGCTCGGCGACCGACACCACCCGTGCCACCCGGAGCCCCATCGCCCGGCCGCCCACGTCCCAATTGCCCGTGTGCGGGAGCGCGATGATGACGCCCTTGCCGTCCGCCAGTCCCTTCTCGACGTGCTCGGCTCCCTCGAACCGGAACGCGTCCATCACGCGCTCGTCGCTCCAATGCAAGACGTTGAACGTGTCGAACCAGTACCGCGCGTAGAGGGCGAACGCATCCCGCGTGGACGCCTGGACCAAGGGGTCGTCCACCGGCCGGCCCAACACCTGCGCCTGGTTCGCGGCGACGGTGCGACGCGCGCCGGCGGCGACGTGGAAGAAGAGCCGGCCCGCCGCCTGGTAGAAGGACCGCCCGCTCTTCGTCGGCAGGATGGGTCCGAGCCAGCTCAAGAAGCGGTAGGCGAGGTAGGTCACGGTCTCGGCGGCCCGGCGTCGCGCGTTCACGTCGCCCGCTCCTCCTGCGCGACCTGTCCGGCTCGCACGGCCGCGGCGAGGCCCGACATCACGGCCACGGTCCACACCGCCCACGTCCACCCGAAGAACAGGAACGCGACCACCAGGACGTATCGTGCCCCGCGCGTCACGTGCCGCTCCTCCACCGAGTACCCGAGCGCCGCACCTCGAGCCCGGATGTAGCCCGCGACGAACGAGAGGCTGACCGCGGCGAGCGCCGCGACCGCCACCGACGAGCTCCCGTCTCGCGCCACCCACGCGATCCCGGACAGCACGGCGGCATCCCATGCCCGGTCGAGCAGGTCGTCGAGCATCCGGTCGGTGGGACCGCCCGCGCCGTGGTTGGCACGATGGCCCCCGAGCAGGAGGAGCGCTCCCGGAAGCGCCGGCGGCCCAGGCGGCCGGACGAGCCTCCCGCGCGACCACGAGCCATCCCGCCCCGGCCGCGAGCGCGCCCCCGGCGACCAGGACCGAGCGGGTGATCGCGGTGCCGGGCGGCTGGCGCTCGAACCTCAGCAAGCTCCGCATCGCAGGTCGGGCGAGCGTAGCAACTCTGTAGGATTCCACGTCTCTTGGACCCCTCGTCATCGAAGGAGCTCCGTTGAAGACCTACGACGCGAAGGACATCCGCAACGTCTTGCTGGTCGGACACGGAGGCTCGGGGAAGACGACGCTGTTCGAAGCGATGCTGTTCGCTGCGGGCGCCATCACCCGGATGGGCACCGTCGAGGACGGCAACACCGTGTCCGACCACGACCCCGACGAGCAGCGCCGCCAGATCTCCGTGTCGCTCGCGATGTCGCCGATCGAGTGGAAGGACGCCAAGATCAACGTCCTGGATGCCCCCGGCACCGCCGACTTCGTCGGGGACGTCCGCTCGGCGGTCCGAGCGGCCGATGCCGTGATCGTCGTGGTCTCGGCGGTCGACGGCGTCGAGGTCCAGACCGAGTTCGCGTGGGAGCTCGCCGTCCAGGAGGACCTACCCCGCGCGATCTTCGTGAACAAGCTGGACCGCGAGCGCGCGGACTTCCAGGCGACGCTCGACCAGCTCGTGTCGGCCTTCGGGAACCAGGTGGCGCCGTTCGAGCTCCCGATCGGCGCGGAGAGCGAGTTCAACGGGATCGCCGACCTGCTCCACGAGAAGGCGGACCTCTACCCCTCCGGCCCCAAGGCCGAGGAGTCCGAGTGGCCCGATGAGATCCACCAGATCGCCGACCCCGCCCGCGAGAAGCTGATCGAGGCGGTTGCGGAGTCCGACGACGCGTTGATCGAGCAGTACCTCGAGGAGGGCACGCTCCCCGAGGCCGTCATCACGCGGGGAGCCAAGGACGGCTTCACGAACGCCCGGCTCGCACCCGTCTTCGTCGGCTCGGCGTCCAAGGCGATCGGGATCGACCGGCTGCTGGACTTCATCGTCGAGGAGTTCCCGTCGCCGTTGGATCGCGCGCCGATCAAGGTCGTCGCGAAGGACGGCGCGGAGAAGGAGCGGACGTGTGACTCGAGCGGCCCCCTCACGGCCTTCGTGTTCAAGACGCTCTCGGACCCGTTCGTCGGGCACATCACGATGTTCCGGGTGTTCAGCGGGAAGGTTCGACCCGACTCCTCGGCGCACAACTCGACGCAGGGCACGGACGAGCGGATCGGGCAGCTCTTCGCCCTGAAGGGGAAGGAGCACGAGAGCGTCGCCGAGGTTCCCGCGGGCGACATCGGCGCCGTCGCGAAGCTCCCCAACACGCACACCGGAGACACCTTCGCCACGAAGGACGACCCGGTCCAGCTGCCCGCGGTGGAGCTTCCCGAACCCCTGCTCGCCTACGCCATCTCGCCCAAGACCAAGGGCGACGAGGACCGGCTCGCGACCGGCCTCTCACGTCTCCGCGAAGAGGATCCGACCTTCCGCGTCGCCCGCAACGACGAGACCCACCAGACGGTGATCTACGGGATGGGCGAGGCGCACCTCGGCGTCCAGATCGAGCGGCTGAAGGCGAAGTTCGGGGTCGAGGTCGAGACGAAGCCCGCGAAGATCGCGTACCGGGAGACGATCCGCAGCAAGGCGAAGGCGCAGGGCCGCCACGTGAAGCAATCCGGCGGTCACGGCCAGTACGCGGTGTGCGAGATCGAGATCGAACCGCTCCCCCGCGGCGAAGGGTTCGTCTACGAGGACAAGATCTTCGGAGGCGCGATCCCCCAACAGTTCATCCCCTCGATCGAGAAGGGCATCGTGAAGACGATGTCCGAGGGCGTGCTCTCCGGGAACCCGATGGTCGACATCAAGGTGACGCTCGTCGACGGGAAGTTCCACGCCGTGGACTCCTCCGACATGGCCTTCCAGATCGCGGGCTCATTGGCCCTGAAGGAAGCTGTCGAGCAGGGCGGCGTCGCGCTGCTCGAGCCGGTCGTGCAGCTCGCCGTGACGGTCCCCGAGTCCTTCACCGGCGACATCATGGGCGACCTGAACGCCAAGCGCGGCAAGATCCAGGGCATGGATCAGATCGGCGGTGGCAAGCAGGTGATCAACGCCCTGGTGCCCCAGGGCGAGGTCGCCCGCTACGTCATCGACCTCCGGTCGATGACGGGCGGCCGAGGCGCCTTCTCGATGACGTTCTCCCACTACGACGAGATGCCGCAGCATCTCGCCCAGAAGGTGATCGACGAGTACCAAGCGGCTCGCGAGGAAGCCCACAAGAGATAGCCGGGTCGGCTCTGCAATGCGCCGAGCTACTCGACCGACGAACGAGCCTGTATCCCTTTCATCATTCGGTTCATCTTCCGCACGACCCCCTCGAGTTCCGGCGAGGCCTTGGCGAACCGGAACCACGGGCCTATCCCCTCGACCCACAGCCGCGCGTCATCATCGAGCACCGCATAGACAGCGAGAGGCTGAATCCCCCGCGGCGCGATCACGAATCGCGACACGCGGCTCCAAGGGACCCTGATCGTTCTGAAGGTTCTGACGAGCCTGAGGTCTTCTTGGCGGAGTGGGCACCCAGTCGAGTCAACCGGATCGCGAACACCGTAGGCAGGCTCACGATCCCACGGTGATCACCTTGCCGGAGATCCCTGGGGCGACGATCAGGAGGAGGAGCAAGAGCGCCACATAGCCGCCGGCCATCCCAACGACCACTCCACGCGGCCAGCCACTCCTGAACACCCACTCATCGGATCGAACGGTCTTCATCCCGGCACGCGCACCCGCCTGAACTTGGGTCAGTCACCCTTGAGAATCTCACGCCCTAGGGATGGGTGGCGGTATCAACGTCACTGAAGCAGCTGGGGCGCCGCCTCGGCGAGGAACGGGAGCACCAACTCCTCGAAGCGTTCGGGCTGGCGCATGTTCACGACGTGATCCGCTCCCTCGACGATCACCTTCCGCGAGCCGATGATCTCGCGGACCAGGAAGTCGGCGAGGCGCTTCATGTCCGGAGGGTCGTGCTCCGCTTCGAGGATCAGCGTCGGGACGTCGATCTCCTCGAGGCGATGCGCCGCGGGCGGGTCGAGCCGTTCCTCGCCGCTCTCATCCATCAGGATCTCGTGGATGTTGTCGAACGCGATCTGGCGGATCTTGCCGCCGGCCTCATCCGACGTGCCGAGCGGCGCCCAGATCTCGAGGCGGAGCTCCTGCGCGCGCTCGAGGTCACCGGCCTCGACCGCCGCCTCGATCGGCCCTTCCCGCTGCGCCCACCATTCCCCTTCTTCCTCGTTCGCCTCGAAGCCGCCGAGCCCGGTCGCCACGGCAACCAGTCCCCAGACCTGCTCCGGATGCACGAGCGCGTAGTCGAGCGCGATCCCGCCGCCCATCGAGCACCCGACCAGCGCCGTCAGGACCACCTCGTTGGCCTCCAGGAGCGCCTCGAGATCACGCACGTGGGAGTACGTGGTGCCGGGCTCGGGACGGCTCGACTTCCCGTAGCCGCGGACGTCGTACCGCAGGACCCGGTAGCCCGCCTCGGCGAGCGTCCGGAACTCCCGGTCCCAGGTCCGCATGTCCCAGAGTCCTGGGTGGATCAGGGTCACGACCGGCCCCTCGCCCGCGATCTCGAAATGGAGCTTCGCGCCGTCGGGAAGGTCGACGAAGCTCACTCGGCGAACCTCGGTACGAGGCGCCGCGCGGTCTCGGCGACGAGCTCGGGCAACACGATCGTCTCTCCCACGACCGGCATGAAGCTCGTGTCCGCGCTCCACCGCGGGACCACGTGCCAGTGGAGATGGTCCGGCACCCCGGCGCCGGCGACGCGCCCGAGGTTCATGCCGATGTTGAAGCCGTGCGGGGCGTACTCCTCCCGGAGCGCCTTCACCGAACGTCGCATCAGCCGCTGGAGGTCGAGACCCTCCTCGTCATCGAGGGCATCGAGATCACCGACATGGCGGTTCGGGATCACCAGGGTGTGGCCGGGGCTGTACGGATACTTGTTGAGCACCACGAAGCCCAGATCCGATCGGGTGAGCACGTGCTCGGATCCCTCACCGCGCTGGATACGACAGAAGATGCACTCGCTGCCCGCCGGCTCGTCCTTGCCCGCCTGGATGTACTTCATGCGCCAGGGGCTCCAGAGACGCTCCATCTAGAAGGTGCTTTGCGCCAGCGCGCGGGTGCGTGCCTCCTCGGCGAGGGTCGACACGATGCGATCGAACGGCACGCCGGCGTGCTCCTCCCCCGACCGGTCGCGGACGGTGAAGGTCCCCGCCTCGAGGTCGCGATCGCCCACGACCACCATGTAGGGGGACTTCATCAGCTGTGCCGAGCGGATCTTCTTCCCGACCGTCTCTTTCGTCTCGTCGATGTGGACGCGGAGTCCCGACGCGCGCGCCGCCTCCGCGAGCTCTTCGCAGTTGGGGACGTGCCGGTCGGCCACGGGCACGAGGCGGATCTGTTCCGGCGAGAGCCACAAGGGGAACGCGCCGCCGTAGTGCTCGATCAGCACGGCGCTGAACCGATCGAGGGATCCGAGGATCGCGCGGTGGATCATCACGGGCCGGTGACGCTGGTTGTCATCCCCCGTGTACTCCATGTCGAAACGTTCGGGTAGGGCGAAGTCGCACTGCACGGTGGTCAGCTGCCAGAGTCGCCCGATCGCGTCGCGGAAGTGGAAGTCGACCTTGGGCCCGTAGAAGGCGCCCTCACCCTCGGCGACCCGGTAGTCCAGCCCGCTCTTCTCGAGCGCGAGGGTGAGCGCCTCGGTGGCGCGCGCCGCCGTGGCGTCGTCCACGATCGACTGGGCCATCGGCAGCGTGGAGAGCTCCACGATGGGGTCGGTGAAGCCGAACGTCCGGTGGATCTCAAGCGTCAGGTCGAACACCGCGAGGATCTCGTCGATCAACTGGTCGGGCGTGCAGATGATGTGCGAGTCGTCCTGCGTCATCCCGCGGAGCCGGAGCAGGCCGTGGAGGGTGCCCGCCTTCTCGTGCCGGTAGACGGTCCCCAGCTCCGATAACCGCATCGGGAGGTCGCGGTAGCTCCGAACCTGCGACTTGAACACGAGCACGTGGAACGGACAATTCATCGGCTTGACGTAGTAGTCGCCAGTGTCCGCCTCCATCGGCGGATACATGTTCTCCTTGTATTTCTCGAGATGGCCGCTCGTCTCCCAGAGCACCGACCGGGCGATGTGCGGCGTCACGATCAGGTCGTAGCCGCGCTCGAGGTGCAGATCGCGGACCCAGTCCTCGAGCTGCTTCCGGAAGATGCCGCCGCGAGGATGCCAGATCCACAGGCCGGGCCCGAGCTCGTCCGGGCTGGAGAACAGATCCAGCTCGCGTCCTAACCGCCGGTGGTCGCGCTTCTCCGCTTCCTCGAGCCGAAGCAGGTGGGCCTCGAGATCCTCCTCGGTCGCCCACGCGGTCCCGTAGATCCGGGTGAGCATCGGGTTGGTCTCGACGCCGCGCCAGTAGGCACCTGCCGTGGAGGTCAGCTTGAACGCACCGAGGCGGCCGGTCGATGCCACATGCGGCCCCTCGCAGAGGTCGACCCAACCGTCGTTCCGGTAGAGGGACACGATCTCGCCCTCCGACACCTCGCCCTCGGCGGTGCCGATGGCTTCGATGATCTCCCGCTTGAACGGTTGGTCCTCGAGCCGGGCGATGGCCTCCTCCCGGGTCACCTCTTCCCGGATGAACGGTTGCTCCGCCTCCACGATCTTCCGCATCTCGGCCTCGATCGTGGGCAGGTCGTCCTCCTTGATCGGCGAGGGCAGGTCGAAGTCGTAGTAGAAGCCGTCCTGGATCGGAGGTCCGATCGCGTACTTCGCGCCCGGGAACAGCCGGCAGACGGCCTGCGCCAGCACGTGGGCCGTCGAGTGGCGGATCACGTGGAGCCCGTCGTCGGACGCCGGTTCGACCGGCTCGGCGGTCGCGTCGGCGGGCGGGACGTGGGAGAGGTCGCGGAGCCGGCCGTCGACGCGCGCCGCGATCGCCTCCGGCGGCAACGCCGCGCCGACCGGCTCCCCCTCGGGGAGCTCGACGTGGGCGCCGTCGGGCAGGGTCAGTCGAGGCACGGGCGCCATGATATCCGTGGGGTACGGACACTCCGACGGGCGCTACTCGTAGGAGATCGCTTCCAGGACCTTGATCCGCGAGGCCCGGATCGCCGGCGCGATCGACGCCACGAGCCCGAGCAGCGCGGCGATCACCGCGAACACGACCAGGAGCCCCCACGGGATCGCGAGACGCGACACGCCGAGGTCGGCGAGCGCCTGCTGCATGGCCCAGCCGAAGAGGAGCCCGATCCCGATCCCGAGGACGGCACCCAGCAGGGACACGATCACGGCCTCGATCACGATCATCCAGCCGATCTGCGCCCGCTGCATGCCGACCGCGCGCAGGAGGCCCAGCTCGCGGACCCGCTCGTAGATCGACAGTGCGAGGGTGTTCGCGATCCCGAATGCGGAGATGATCACCGACAGGACCAGGAGCACCAGGACGATCCCGAAGACCTGATCGATCAACCGGTCCTGCTCCTCCTTGAACTGCGCCTGATCGTTGATCTCGACGTTGGGGAACTCGCCCGCGACGTCCTCCAGGGCGGCTCTCGCTTGCTGGAGGGAGACGCCGTCGGCCCGCCGGACGAAGACCAGGTAGTCCAACTGCTCCGCGACGTTGGCCTCGTACTCGTCCAGCGAGATCGTGTAGTCGCCGAGCAGCCGGTTGTCCGTGTAGATGCCGACGATCCTCAGTTGCTCCGTTCCCGTCCGAGCGAACCGCACGGGGAGCTCATCTCCGATCCCCAGTTCACGAGCCCGCGCGGGACCCTTGTGGATCAGGATCGTTCCCGGCTCGGCCAGCTCGGCGAACGTCCCCGCCTCCATCGGCACGCTCACCACGTCGTCGATCGTCGTCTCGTCCACACCGGCGATGAAGGTCAGCCCGCCGCCGATCTTCACGCCGGCCTGCCGGAAGGGCGACACGGCGGCGAACTCGTCTCGCTCCGACAACGCGCCGGCGATCCCCGGACTGAAGGGCTGGAACCCGGAGGAACTGAGGATGAAGTCCGCGCGCAGGGTCTCGTCGAGCGTGTCGGACGCCGACGCCTTCAGCGTCGTCATGAAGACGGAGACGAACACGACCAGACCGAGGCCGATCATCAGCGCCGCGGCCGTGGACGCCGTCCGGCGCGGGTTCCGCTTGGCGTTCTCCCGCCCGAGCCGGCCGGTCATCCCGAGACTTCGCGCGGGGGCCCCGATCGCGGTTGCGAGCGGCCTCGCCACGAACGGGGACAGGACCGCGATCCCGATGAAGGTGAACATGGCCCCCAGACCGACGATCGCGGCGGGCTGCGGGACGTCCCCGAACAGTCCCGCGGCGATCGCCGCCACACCGGCCGCCGTAAGCAGCCCTCCCACGATCGCACGACGACGGAGCGAGGCCGTCGGAGCGACGGTCCCCTCGCGCAGGGCCTCGATCGGCGCGACGCGCGACGCGCGGCGCGCCGGGAACACCGACGCCACCACGGTCACGACCGTGCCGACAAGCAGCGCCGCGATGATCGTGGTCGGCCGGATCGCGAGCGGGGTCGGTGGCAGCTCCAGCCCGATCAGCTCGAGGCCCTGTTTGAGCAGGACCGCGAGCCCGATCCCCGCCGCGAGCCCGAGGGCGGAGCCCAGGAGCCCGATCACCAGGGACTCGATGACCACGGATGTGAACACCTGCCGGCGGCTGGCACCCAGCGCTCGCAGGAGCCCCAGCTCCCGGGTCCGTTGCGTCACCACGATGTTGAACGTGTTGAAGATCACGAACGCCCCGACGAACAACGCGACGAAGGCGAACACGAGCAGCGCCGTGCGGAGGAAGCCCAGAGCCCTCGCGAACCTGTTCCGTCTGCTCGGCGGCGGCGTCGGTCGCCGTGATCGCCTGGAAGCCCTCCGGCAGTGCCTGTTGGATCTGCTGCGCCACCGACGCCGCCGACGCGCCGTCTTCGGCGACGACGTAGATCTGGTCGAAGCTCCCTTCGCGATCGAAGAGGCGCTGCGCGGTCCCGAGCTCGAACGACGCGACCGTGGCGCCCCCGATCGTCGTCGTGGACGGCAGGGCGATGACGCCGGTCAGCCGGTACGGATCGACCCCGAGCGGCGTGACGATCCGGACCTCGTCACCGACCTCGAGGCCCGCCTCCTCGACGGTGTCGGCGTCGATCACGACCTCGTCGCCGGCCTGCGGCGGCTCCCCCGTGAGATCGAACGGGGTGACGTCCGGATCCCACGAGCTCCCGATCGTCGGCGCGCCGCCGCCCGAGATCACCTCGTCGGTCTGCGGGTCGATCACCTGCGCGAAGCCGCCCACGCTCCCATCGGCGGCCGCCACACCCGGCAACGCCTGGACATCTTCCAGAACGGCCTCCGGGATCGGGTTCCGCTCCTGGCCTCCTCCCCCACCTCCCCCGGCCGCGACGTCCTGGAACGCGTTCTCCGCCTGCACGACCACGTCGGTCTTCGCGAAGATGTCGCCGAAGAGATCGTCGAACGCGGAGAGCGCCGTGTCCGTCAGGACCAGGGTCCCTGCGACGAACCCGACGCCCAGGACGATCGCGAGCGCCGTGAGCGCGAGCCGGAGCTTCCTCGCGACGAGGCTCTTCAGCGCGGCGCGCCACATCTCAGACTTCCAGCAACTTCATCCGGTCGAGGACCTTCTCGGCCGTCGGATCCCGCATCTCGTCCACGATCTGGCCGTCGGCGAGGAACACGATCCGGTCGGCGTAGGCGGCGCCGGTCGGGTCGTGAGTGACCATCACGATCGTCTGTCCGTGGTCGGTCACCGCTGCCTTGAGGAATGCGAGCAGCTCTCCTGACGCGCGCGAGTCCAGGTTCCCGGTTGGCTCGTCCGCGAACACGATCTCGGGTTGCGAGACGAGCGCGCGCGCCGCAGCGACTCGCTGCTGCTGACCGCCGGAGAGCTCCGACGGGAGATGCGTCAGGCGATCGCGGATCCCGATGGTGTCGACGACCTCGTCGAAGCGAGACCTCACCACATCGCGACCGGCGATGTCGGTGGGAAGGGTGATGTTCTCGCCTGCCGTGAGCGTCGGCACCAGGTTGAACGCCTGGAAGACGAAACCCACCCGGTCCCGCCGGATCTCCGTGAGGTCTCGGTCCTTGAGGTGGGTGAGGTCCTGATCGCCGATCCACACGGTGCCCGAGGTGGGCTTGTCCAGGCCCGCCATGATGTGGAGCAACGTCGACTTGCCCGAACCGGAGGCGCCCATGATCGCCGTGAACTCGCCGACGGCGAACTCCACGGACACGCCGCGGAGCGCCTCGACCGCAGCCGCCCCCGCTCCGTAGACCTTCCGAAGGTCGACCGCACGGGCGGCAGCGGGTCGGGTTGCGACCGAAAGAATGACGATTCCCCCCTCGAGAGATGTAGCCGGGCAGCTTACGTGACCGATGTGAACGAGTGATGGACGCCGTCTGCTGGAGTACTTCTCGGCTCGTGCTCGCCCCCGGTCCCCACTCCTGTACCATAGAGGTGCAACACACCCCGGTCGCCTGGACTGTCGGCGCATGCCTGACTGGCCGCCCCCCCGACCCTTTGGATCGTGAGGCTGCCGTGTCCGATTTCCGCATCACGTACAAGGGCCCGATGACGTACTTCCTCGAGGGCGACCTTGACATCGCCTCCGTCTCTGCCCTGACAGCCGCCATCAGCGACTCGATCGGAGCGGGTGGTCCCATCACGCTCGACCTCTCCGGACTAACCTTCATCGACTCGACCGGCGTCGGCGCCGTCCTCAAGGCGGCCAACGATCATCTCCCCGGTGGCTGCATCGTCCTCCATGGAGTACATGACGCCACGCAAAGGGTCGTCGACCTCATGGGCGTGGACAAGACGCCGAACATCCACGTTCTCCCGTGCCTCGAGGCCGCCTGAGGGTCAACGATCCCCGTACCAGCGATGCAGTTCCCTCGCGAATCGCTCATGCACGAACGACAGTCGGACCCGATCACCGACTCTGACCGTGCTGAAGGCGTGCGCGATCAAGAAGGGGATGACCCCGAACAGCAAAAGCATCCACGTCCAGCCCGGCGTTGCGCTGAACTCCATCGTGGCGGATCCGTCTGCCGCCGCGCCGGTCTTGGCGCAGACAGGCAGCAGCGTGCCTGCCTCGAGATCGTGAACCGTCGCAGCTGCTCGTGCCACCGCTCCCCCTCGGGTCCTCGGTGTGGTCCCGTCGCCCGGAGGCTACGACGCGCCGAGTCAGCCCGCCACGAGCTCCGGATGATCCAGAGACTCGGTCAAAGGCCCTCCAACCAGGCGATTTGGCGAGGTTCGGCTGCGAGGTCTAAGGTCTGCGACCTGGAGGGGGATGGGTCGTGGACAACATCTTTTGGGGGGCAGCCTCGCTCGCGCTCCTTGGCGTGCTCGTGGGACTCTTGGTTCTGATGCTCACCGCGGACCTGCATCAAGCGATGGAGCAACGGCGTCACTAACGTCGCCTCCACCGTTTCAAGGATGCAGAGTGGGCGCGAGCGTCGTACGGTCACGACTGCCCTTCTCGCCGTGACCTCCTCCGACCGAAGGTTGCTAACAGGCGGCGCATGGGGAGCGATCCTTGGGGCCGTGGTCGGCTATCTCCTCGGAGCCATCCTCAAGCGGCGCATCCGCGCGTATCTCTAGCCGCCGGTTGGCGTGCGATCCGGTCAGCCCCGCCACCCTCGGGGAGGAACAGCGATGAGCTTGTTGAGCCGATAAGCCCGCCGCGCCCTCACGCCGCGACCGAACGCCCACCCAAGGAGGGCAATGAGCGGGGCGATCTGCAGCAGCGGAAGCCAGAGCCCCGACGCGTTCCCCGACGCGATACCCGTCCCGACAACCACGAGGGTTGCGATGATGACCACGCCCAACACGAGCGCCGTGCCGAGGAAGTACCACGTGACGAACCGCTCGGTCGACTCTCCCAGCGTCATGGTTGCGAACCAGGCGAGCTCCGGATCCGACACTTGCTCTCCGCGTCGCACGGACCGTCGGATCTCGTCGCGGCGAGCAGAGTCCAACGTCGCGAACAACGAAGCCAAGCGCTGACGGTCGCTCATGCGAGAACTGTATGCCGGGCAGAGGAGACCCGGAGAGCGACGGCGCCGTTCCGGCCGCTGCCCTCCGGCCGTTGAACCACCTCACGCCGCGTCGCCTCGCTCGCCACCGCTCCACCCGAAGCCAGGAGGTGTCGGCTGAGACGAGCGAGCTCAGGCGTCGACGAGCGCCTGCGAAGTGTGGCCGGCGTCGGGAGAAGATCGTGTCCAGAAGATTCAAATGGTTGGATCGGAGACGTAGCGCAAGAGGAGGTCCCATCCGGCCTGAGCCTGGACGTAGATCCCCACGAGCAGCAGTGCCCACAGAAGATAGAGCCCGAACTCAGCGGCTCTCCGCATGGCGAGATGGTAGTCCTCCCGGCACAGCGTTGGGAGTCTGAATCTGGCCCCTGCCCTGCGCGTTTCCTGTTGGGCGCGGGAGGTTTGAACCTCCGACCTCTTGCGTGTGAAGCAACGTCCGGCCTCGACGTCGATCTTGGTCGCTACCTGTGGCGACTACAAGCGCGCAGGTCGCCCGCTGAGCTCCCGACGCGTACCGGCTCGGTGGCGCGGGGCACCTACCATCCCTCCCATGAGAACGTGGATCTTCGTCCTCGTGGGGGCGATCCTCGTCGGGTTCGCTTCGTTCCTGTTCGCGATGACTCTCGATCCGGACGGGTGGAACGGACTCACGATGAGGGAGCTCGCGATCCGGTCGCTCCTCATCGGGGGATCGGTGGGCGCGGTCCTCGGCGTCCTCGTCGCTCTCGTGACGCGCCCCTCCGGGAGACGTCGGCGCCTGCTGGTGACATTGCTCGCCGCGGTCGGCGCGACCACCGGGATAGTGCTCCTGCTCGCGATCGGCGAGTGCTCGGTCGAGGCTGAGATCGAGTCCGCGTGTAACCTCGGCTTCCTCGTCTGGAACATCTCTGTTGGCGCCGCGACCGCGCTCTCGGCCGCGCTCGGGGCGCTCGCGGGCGCACTCCTCGGCTTCGTCGCCAGTCCGTTCCTTCGACGAGAGCCCGCGGTCTAAGCTCCACATACCGCATATCTCCTCGGCGTTCGAGGGTCCGGCGGACGATTTGGCCGCTCGTAACGCCAGGAGGTTGGTCGCCTTCCTAACCCCTCCGAATGCGATGGCCGATCACGACGAGGAGGAGGCCGGTCGCGGGGATCAGGAGCATGACGCCATAGACGAACACGTTCTGCATCATGCTCGTGCCAGGTCGGAGATCCTTCAGGGCAACCACGAACGAGACGACGAGGAGGAAGCCGATCGCCTGCAACAGGACCCCGAGGATGATCTTGAGTGCCAAGTTCCGGCTCGGAAGGGTACTTCGGTTGTGGATGCGGTGAGCCGTCGGCCTGAGGGCCGGAGAGCAATGACGCCGTGCACACGGCGGGTGCCCTCCGGACGTTGAAACGTCGTGCCCCGCGTTGCCGAGCCGCGTTTGCGCTGCCAGATGATGGTGGGCGCGGGAGGTTTTGAACCTCCGACCTCTTGCGTGTGAAGCAAGCGCTCTCCCGCTGAGCTACGCGCCCTCAACCACCTGCGGAAACGCTCCCGTCCCCCGTTGCACACCGCCCGTACAGCGCATGCAACCGGAGGCGACGATGGAGCGGCCCACGGTCCAGAGGATAGGCGACGTGGAACAGATGGTCACGTCGTGTCGGTGGGTCCGGCGTGGCGACAGACGGGCGTTAGCGTCACGGATCTGTGGTCGCGGCTGGAGCCCGACGGGCGAGGCTACGCAGGGCTCGCATCGCGACGTACCCGAGCGCGGCGCCGGCGACATTCATGATGACGTCCGTGACGCTCGTTTGGCGCCCGGTCGGAAGAACGAGCTGGAGCAGTTCGATCAGGACCGAGAAGGCGGTGGACACGACGAGGAGTCGGAGAAGGGCGTCGAGACGGCGCCATCGCAGCGGCGCGAGGAAGCCGAGCGGCATGAACAGGATGGCGTTCCCGACGAGCTGACTGATCGCGTCCGCGGCTGCCGCCTGCCGAAGCTCGGAGAACGGGACAAGGATGGTCGATTTCGAAGGGGCTCCGATCAGCGGAAGAAGTGTCAGTCCCAGGATGGACACGATCGAGGCGACGAGCGTCACGTCCAAAGCCGAACTCGATAAGGCAGCGGATCGCCGCCTGCCTCGGCTCGTGCGGAAGAGAGTGAGACCGAGGAATGCGATTCCGACTACCACCAGCCCCAACGAGATCAGTGGAAGAAGCGGATTCATAGACCGCCACAACTGTTCCACGCGACCGAATCTACTGGCTCGATGTCCGAAGGCAGCTGGAGCTCTGTTGAGGCTTTCTACGGAGCCGTTTCGGGGAGGCGACCCTCCCAGTCGCCGTCGGGGTAGAAGTGCTTGCCGACGTCTCCCACGCCCGTGTAGACCCGACGCACATCCTCGTCGCTCAATCTCGATACCCAGGTTGACCTGGCGGCTCGGCTGTCCCGCTTGATCGTCCTGAATCGAGCAGGTGCAACCTCCGCGGCATTGGCTGACGTGCTGTGCTCCACGATCCCCGCAGCCACCCGCTGATCCCATCGAAGTCCGAGGTCCTCATACAATCGGCGGAACCATCCGAGCGGGTCTCCGGCGATGTCTTCGAGCCGTACGAAGTGCCATTCAGGATGTCGCTCCTGGTAGATGCGCACGACGTGATACAGGCTCTTCCACGTCAAGATGGCTTGGTCGAGGACATCGGTATCGGTTCGAGATTTGAAGCGCTGCAGCTCCTCCGCATAAGGGGAAAGGTAGTCGCGCATCAGCCCCTCCTGCCAAACCCACGGCGATGGCAGGATGGGCCAGTTGAGGCGCTTGATGCTGCTGGCGAAGCCCGCCGGATGCCGGATCAACACCACGACGTGAAGGTCGAACGTTCGTGACAACCACTCCGCGGAGAAGAGGGCGTCCGGATCCTTCAGCAATGGCTGGCACTTGCGCAGGGAATAGCGAAGGCTCCGCTGCCAATCCCGGGCCAGTCGCCAGACGTGGCGTGGATCGCGGATCTCCCGGATGTGATGCATCAGCGGGAACCGCATGTTGAGGACGTCTTGCATGACCGGGAAGTACGTCGCCTCGTTCTCGGCGTTGACGTAGACGAGCTCATGGGGGAACCGCTCCGAAGCCCAGCCAGGCCACCTCGCCGGGTTGAACGGCTCGTGGATATAGCCCATCTCCTTCGAGAGGCAGAGCATCCGCCCCACCCAGGTCGTCCCCGAGCGAACAGAGCCCGTGACCAGGATGGATGCCGGCAACCTCACACGCTCCTTTCGGGGGGCGGCGATCTACTCGACGATGAGCGGACCGGACATGTCCGTCGGGTGGATGTCGCACTGGAAGAGGTACTCGCCCGCCTCCAATGCCGGCACTTTGTAGCGGAAGGTCTCCGCCGGGTACGCGAGGTCACCGGTGAACGCGCTCGAGAAGTCGAGCGTGTAGATCGAGAGGTTGTGGTTCGCGTTGTCCTCGTTCACGAACTCGACCTGCAAGGGCTCCCCCGCGGGAACGACCAGGCACTCGAAGTTGAAATGGATGTTCCTGGCGACGAGGTCGATCTTCGTCTGGGGCTGCTCGTCGCAGGTCGCGGCGGGACGTTCCGTCGGGCTGGGGGTGGTGGGCGTGGCTGTAAGGCTGGGCGTCGATGGTGCCGCGCCGGTGCCCGGATCTTCGGCGCAGCCGGCGAGCAGCAGGAGAAGGATCCCGACGGCAGAGAAACGACGCACGCGCGCCCTCATGAGGATGCCTCGAGTCGGCCGTCCGCCATCGTGAGCACCCGATCCAGATGGCGGATCACCTCCGGGTTGTGGGTCGCGACGACGACGGCGGTTCCCGCGTCGGCGGCGCGTCGGAGCGCAGAGAAGACCCGTTCCGCCGACGCGGTGTCCTGGTGCGCGGTGGGCTCGTCCGCGAGCAGCACGCTCGTCGGGACCGACAGCGCGCGCGCGATCGCGGTGCGCTGCTGCTCCCCCACCGAGGCCTCGCGTGGGTACCGGGACCGGAGCTCACCGATCCCGAGCACGCCGATCAGCTCCTCGATGTCGTCCGACCGCTCGTCGAGGATCCCCGCCAGCCTGGCCGGATACGCGATGTTCTCCTCGACCGTGAGCTCCTCCATCAGGCCGAGCTTCTGCGGGACGACCGCCACCGCGGACCACGCCGGCGAGGAGGGATCCACGGGTCCCCGCCAACGCACCTCGCCCTCGGTCGGAGACTCCCACCCGGCGATCACGTTGAGCAGCGTGGTCTTGCCGGATCCGGACCGGCCGACGAGTCCGATGAGCTCGCCCGGTTGCGCCTCGAAGCTCACCGACTCCAGTGCTTGCACGACGTCCCCCCCGTGGTGATGGAACACCTTGCTCAGCTCGTGCACCGAGACCGCCGCCTCCGTCTCGTCCGACGGGAGCCGATCGCCGGGATAGCGCGCGAACCCGGCCGCGCGGCCGGTCCGCGCCTCCGGATGCGTGCCCTTGAGTCTTCCGTGGTCGAGCTCTACCACCTCATCGGCGAGCCGTCGGACGGCACCGTCGTGGGTCGCCACGACGAACGTGACGCCCGCATCCACCAGGGTGCGGACACCGTCCATGACGAGCCGCCCGGACTCGGTGTCGAGCTCGGCCGTCGGCTCATCCGCCACCACCACCTTGGAGCCCGCGACCACCGCCTGCGCGAAGGCCGCCCGTTGTTGCTCTCCTCCGGAGAGCTCGTCGGGGAGGTGGTCGATGCGGTGGGCGATCCCGAGTCGATCGAGGATCTCGATCTCGCCCGGTCCGCCGGACCGACCCGACACGAGGCGGAGGTGTTCGCCGATCGTCAGGTTCGGTAGGAAGTTGTCCGAGGGACGCTGGAACACGTAGCCGACGACGTTGCGACGGAGGCGTCGGAGCCCGCGGGCGGACGTTCGGCCGACGTTCTTCGGTCCCACCCACACATCCCCGGACGTGGCGCGATCGATGCCGGTCAACACGCGAAGGAGCGAGGACTTGCCGCTCCCCGACGGACCGACCACGGCCGTGAGGGCAGCGGCCGGGAAGCTGAGCGTGACGCCCCGGAGCGCGTGGACGGCGCCGGTCGGCGTTCGATACGTCTTCACGAGGTCGACGCAGCGCGCGGTGACGGGCTCATTCGGCAACGCGGAGCACCTCCCCAAGGTCGACGGCAGCCGCCCGGCGGTGCACGAGCCAGCCGCCCGCGACGGCGACCACGGCGAGCCCCACGAGCGTCCATCCCACGACGGCGAGGGGCGCGTCGAAGAGCGGTGCGGGCGGGATCGTCTGGAGCGGATCCAGGAGGGGCGAGACCAGCCTGCCGGCGACCATCCCGAGCGCGGCGCCGAGCACGAAGGCCGTGAGGAGCATCGCGGCGAGCTCCAACACGAGGGCGCCGCTCGCCTGGCGGTCGCGCATCCCCATCCGCATCGACAGGACGTTGGAGACGCTCCGGGCCCGCTGCCGCGCCTGCAGGTAGACGACGAGCACCCCGATCACGAGCAGCGCGGCCGCCAACCCGAGGATGTTGAGCATCGCGAACGTGTCGATCGCCGCCGCGATGAACGGCACGTCCTTCACCTCATCCGCGGTGAGGGTCCCGAGGGGATACGCCTCGAGCTCGCCCACCAACCCGAGGGCCCGATCCGTGTCGCCGGCGATCCAGTACTCCGTCCGGGCACTGGGCCGCCCCAACGGGTTCCCGCCCGCGCCCAACCGAGACTCGAGCGAGACCGCGTCCACGACGAGCACGGGGTCGTCGGAGGACACACCCGGGAATGCGTCCGCCCGGCCGACCACTTCGATCGGTGTCTCGATCTGGGCGATCGCCATCCGCGTCGGGTTGCCCTCACCCTGGATCAGGAGGGTGCGGAGGGGGCCGCTGTCCGATCGGAGCCGTGAGACGAGCGCCTCGAGCGGTTCGTCGGAGAACGACTCGTTCCAATAGGCGGCGTCCACGATCGTCTCCGGATCGATCGCGACCATGTCGAAGGGGATATCTCCCGGTGTGAGGGAACCCGCGTACTTCACGCGAGTCGCACGCGTGATCGGGAGCGGGAACCTTCCCTGGTTCGGCGCGTTGAAGTCGATCAGCACCTGGAGGTCACTGCCGACGAACACCCCCGCCTTCGCGTCCACCGTTGCCCGAAGCGATCGCACCATCGTCTGTGAGTTGATGAAGATCCCGAGACACAGGGCGACCGCGCCCACAAGGAGCACGGTCAGTTTCGACAGCCCTGTGAGCCGGTGGAACGCAAGGTACGAGACCGGAGAACGAGCGACGACCCGCGACCCTGTTCTCCTGAGTGCCTCGACGAGGAGCCGAGCCCCCAGCGTCGCGAAGCCCGCCACGAAGAGGACGGGGAACGCGAGCAACAGGGCGCTCGGCCGCCTGATGTCCAGACGCGGGTCCTCGATGAGGGCACCTCCGGAGTTGAGGCGGGAGAGCACCCAGAACGCACCGGCGATCGCCAACACCTCCCACGGCACCCAGGCCAGACGTCGCTTCAGAGAGTGGGCCTCGAACGTTCTGATGAAAGAGACCCCCGAGACCACGGCCAGCACGACCAACCCGGTGGCGGTGGCGGCAGCCGCCCACGTGAGCGAGACCGCTCGGGCCGATGGGGCCGATGGCGCTGCCGGCCCGAACACGGAGATCGCCCATGTGGCCAAGCCGAGCCCCGCGGCGGCCCCGAGAACCATCGGGATCGCCGCCTCGACCGCTGCCTTCGTCGCGAATCGCCCGGGCCCCCAGCCTCGGGCGTGGAGCAACGCCGCCTCGGTGCGTCGCCCGGCGACCGCGAAAGCGGCCGCGGCGGCCACCACGGCGGCCGAGACGCCGAGCCCCGCGATCAGGAGCAACCTGAGCGGACCCTCGATCGTGGCCGCCCATCGGTCCACCTCACGGAGCACCAGCGGCATCGACGAACGGAACTCCGTGTCGCGTCGTCCGGAGAAGAAGCCGCTACCGGCCACGTAGCCTCGACCGCAGCACGCGAAGAGACGACCCACCCGAGTCTTCCGATCCGTCACCTCCCCGAGCACCCTCGCTGCGTAGGCTCGGACGTCGCGCGCCTCGTCGACGTTCAGAGACAAGCCCTCGATCGGTGCGACCCAGCCGTAGTCGAGGTCTCGTTCCTCAGGGTCACGCAGCTTACGCGTGAGTCGGACGGCTTCCTCTGGCCCGACGAGGATGAATTGCGGCAGCTCAGGGCAGAGCGGGCAGGGCCGATAGATCTGCTCGCTCCACGGCGACCAGTATCCGGACCTCGGCGACTTATAGAGCGCTCGGTAGACACCGCCGACCCGGAGCACGGGCTTCCCGCTGAGCTGGATCCGGTCGCCTGGCCCCACGCCGAGCGGATCCGCGATCGAGTCCGGCACCATCGCCCCGTTCGACCCGTCGCCGTCGACCACCTTGACCCACTTCTCCGCGTCGGTCCCGGAGAAGATCCGACCGGAGACCGGGCCCGATCCAGGGTCCCCCTGACCCGGGAGAGTGACGAGCGCTCCCGCCCCGAAGACGAATCGGAGCGGGGATCCGAGATTCGGGCCCTCGTCGGCGATCTTGCCGAACTCCTCGTCCAGCCGGTCGGTCAGGAGGTCCCGGCCGCCTCCGGCTTTCTCGGCGAAGCCCACGTTCGTGACGCTGTAGAAGAGCCCGGCGCCGTTCCGACCGATCGTGGGATCCGTGATCCTGGCGCGAAGGAGATCACCCTGCGAGCGCGAGATGAACAGGGGGTAGGCGGCTGCCACCAGGGAAAGGAGCAGCGCGCCGACCACGACGGCCGCCAGGAGACCTGGATAGCGGACGAGCGCGAACGGCGCCTTCTTCCAGAGCGGGCTCCCGGCGCCGCGCCGTCCCTTCGCGTCTTGCCTCGTCAGGGGAACCCTCCTCCCGGTCGACCCCTAGATACGCGCGTCGAGGGTCTTTCGGTTCCCCGGGAGTGGGTGGGGACCCGTCGTGAGGGATGGATGCTACTTGGTCTCGCCTCCGAAGCGCTCCTCGTGCCGCAGGTCGCCGAGGCTCTTGCGCCCTCCGCGGGAGCCGGGCGGGGCGAGGGAGGACGGGTCCGCCGGATAGCCGAAGGAGACGACGAGGTCGCACGTCGTCTCGGGCGGATACCCGAGCAGCTCGCGGACGCGAGGCTCGTCGTAGACGGAAGCGTGACAGCTCCCGACACCGAGCTCCCAGGCGGCGAGCATCGCGTTCTCCACCGCCTGACCGAGGTCGAAGGCGATGCTCTCCCGCTCGGACACGTCCTCCGCCCGAGGCGTGAGGAACGCGACCGCGGCGGCGGCCCCGGCGACGTGATCCATGTAGTCGCCGGCGCGAGCGAGCGCCTCGAGTCGCGCGCGATCGCGGCACACGACGAACGCCCAGCGTTGCTCGTTCATCGAGCTCGGCGCGAGGGCCGCCGCCGCCACGATCCGGTCGAGGTCCTCGGGCGCGATCGGACGGTCGTCGAACTCGCGGACGTTGCGGCGGGTCCTGATCGCATCCCATGTGTTCATCAAGGACTGGCACCTTCTCGCTCGTCCGCCCGCTGCAGGCGTTCGAGCCACGGTCGAGCGTGAAGACGTTCGAAGATCTCCCCGGCCTCGGTGAGTGGCGCCGCCGCATCGTCTGCCCGACCTTGACGCAGGAGCCACTCCCCGTGCTCGACCAACGCGACGGCCATCCAGAACGGGAACGCCATCTCCCTGAAGAGGCCGACCGCACCTTTGAAGCCCACCTCGACCCCGGCTTGGTCCCCACGGGCGAGGGATACCTTCGCACCGAGCCTCATCGAGTGCGCGAGGTGGAACGGTGTGCGGCGACCGGGTGGGAGGGAACGGAAGACGTCGAGGATCGCCTCGGCCTTCGTCAGATCTCCCAACACCAGCGCGGCCTCGACGGCCGTCACGACCGACTCCTTCACACGATGGTCTCCGAGAGACAGGGATCGTTGGCCCTCCATCGCTTCCTCGGCGCTGCGAAGGGCCTCCGACGCATCCCCCTGCGCGAGCAGCAGATTCGCCTTCGCGATCGTGTACTCGGTCCTCTCCTGGAGATCGGCCGACGTCTCCAGCACCGTGAACCGTTCGAGGTCGATGGCCGCCCCCTCCAGGTCACCGCGGTGAACCTTCAGCATCACGCCCGTCGCGACGTACCCCTGGCAGAAGGCGGCGCGCAGGTGAGAGAACCACTCAGGCGGAAGCTCGCCCATCTTCGCGACGGCTTCATCCCACTGACCCAACGCGAATCGTGGATACGCGAACCCGAGCAGGATGGACTCCCAGTAGCGGTTGCCTACCCGCCTCGCCAGATCGAGGCCCTCGTCGATGAATCGGGTTGCCTCGGCGTACCGGTCGGCGTTCTGGGTGAGATCGGCCAGATTGTTGTAGGCGCGCAGCGCCGCCGACGGCTTGTCGTGCTCGAGAGCGATGTCGAGGGCGGTCAGGAGCAGCGCCATGCCTTCCTTGGGCCGATCGCGGGAGTAGAGGATCAGCCCTTTCGTCGTCATCGCCTGGGAGAGCACCTCTGGAAGATCGAGTGCCTCCGCGATCTGAAGCGCCTTCTCGATCCGCTCGTCCGCGCGCTCGGGATCGCCGGCGAAGAACGTGAAGCGACCGAGCTGTGCCGCGAGCGCCGCGAGATCCTTGTCCTGCGCCTCCTTCGCGAGGACATCGAACGCGCGATCCATCACTTCGAGGGCGTCCTGGAGACGCCCGCCGTCCCACATCCGCTCGGCGAGCCTCGCCGACACGCGTGCGGCGGGGTGCGTCGCCCCTTGCGCCTCGAAGATCTCGATCGAGCGCTTGAAGTGCTCCGCGGCGATCGTGTCCACTCGCTCCGCCGCGAGCGCACCGGCTCGCTCGTGAAGCTCCGCCGTGGTGATCGGGTCGTCGCTCAGCTCGATCGCCCGCTCGGCGTAGCGTTGCGCCTCCTCGTTGGCACCGAGCGACGCCGCTCGATCGCTCGCCTTCACGAGTGTCTCGAGCGCATCGGCCTTGATGGTCCCCGCGTCCTCGTCGTCGGGAGCCGACAGGTAGGCATCGAGGTAGTGCGACGCGACGACCTCCACGATCTCGTCTTCGTCGACCACGGAGCGGAGGTACGAGGCGGCGGCCAGGTGCCGGGACTTGCGTTCGCGCTTGGACATCGTGTCGTAGGCGACCTTCTTGACCAGGTCCTGGAGGAACCCGTACTGCCCCCGGTCGGACAAGAGCGGGTCGATCGAGATGGAGAGGACCTCCTTGCGGACGAGCGCAGCCAGGAGACCGCTCACCTCGTCTTCCGAGAGTCCCGTGATCGCCGTGAGCCCCTGCAGGGTGAAGGTCCGCCCGAGCACGGCGGCGTCCTGCAGGAGGCGCCGCTCTTCGGGCGCCAGGCCGTCGAGCCGAGCGGCGATCAGCGCCTGGAGCGTCTCGGGGACCTCGAGCGTGTCCACCGACCCCTCGAGCCGGTAGGCCCCGTTCTCCCGGACCAAGATGCCCCGGTCGATCAGCATCCGCACCGTCTCGACCGCATAGAAGGGGATCCCCTCCGCTCGCTCCAGGATGCGGGTACGGAGCTCGTCGGGGAGTCCGGGGACGGGATCGCTGAGGAGGAAGTCCATCTGGTCCGAGGGGAGCGGCTCCAAGAAGATGGACGTGAAGTTCCTCGTTCCGCCGCCCCACGCCGGCCGCCGGTCGGCGAGCTCGGGTCGTGCGAGCGTCACGACGAAGATCGGACGCTCACGCGACCACTCGACGAGGTACTCGATGAAGTCCAGGAGCGCGCTGTCGGCCCAGTGGATGTCCTCGAACACCATGACCGAGGGTCCTTCCTCGGCGATGCGTTCGAAGAAGATGCGGCAGGCCGCGAACAGGTTCTCCTGGTCTCCGGATCCCCTCTCTTCCAGCCCGAGCAGGTGCGCGAGCCGAGGCCCCACGAAACGGCGCTCCGCCTCGTCGCCGACGTGCTGGTCGACCGACGCGAGGAGCTTGGGCAAGGCGGAAGAGGAATCTTCGTCCTCGAGGATCCCGGCTCGGCTCCGAACCATCTCGGCGAGTGCCCAGAAGGCGACGCCCTCTCCGTAGGCGAGGCAACGACCCTGGTGCCACCAGATGTCGTCCACCAACCCGTCGATGTACTTGTTCAGCTCCCAGACCAGGCGGGACTTCCCGATGCCGCCCACCCCTTGCACCGAGACGAGGTGGACCTTCCCGTTGTCGGCCGAATCGTGGAAGAGCTCCTTGATGAGACGGAACTCCCGGTCGCGACCGGTGAACGGCGGCTCGAGCACCATGGACCGTGTGGTCGCCCGCCGCAGACCGACGACCGCGACCGCTCGCCACAGCTCCACGGGCTCGGCCTTGCCCTTCAGCTCGAAGATCCCGCTGCTCTCGTACGCGATCACGTCGTCGGTCGAGCGCATCGTCGCTTCGCCCACGAGGACCGAACCGGGTTCTGCGACCGATTGGATGCGGGAGGCGGTGTTCACGAGATCACCGGCGACCATCCCCTGACCTTCCGCGTCCAATGCCACCGCCGCCTCGCCCGTCAGGACACCGGCGCGAGCACGGAGATCCGCAGCGCCGACCTCCTCCCCGAGCGCTCTCACGACGGCCATGAGCTCCAGGGCTGCCCGCACGGCACGTTCGGCGTCGTCCTCGTGGGCGATCGGCGTTCCCCACACCGCCATGACCGCGTCACCGATGAACTTCTCCACGATCCCGCCGTATCGGCCGACGATCTGGCGGCTCTCGTCGAAATAGCGAGAAAGGAGATCCCTGACCTCCTCCGAGTCACGGGATTCCGAGAACGCCGTGAAACCGACGAGATCGGCGAACAGCACCGAGACCAGGCGCCGTTCGGTCGTGGCAGCGGCGCGGGGGACGACCGTCTCGTCCGGCGCAGGGTCGTCCTGCCGCGCAGCGAGTCGTGTGCCGCATGAGCCGCAGAACCTCTGTCCCGGTTGGTTGGGAGCCCCGCAGGACCCACAGGTCAGCGGCAGCGCGGCGCCGCACGCGCCGCAGAATCGCTGCCCGGGCGGATTCTCGGTGCCACAGTTCTCACAGCGCATGCCGCTCCTCGTGGCGCACTCGGGGGCCGAGGCTACCCCACCCGCTGTACCCCCGTCAGGCAATGCGTTTGCGCGGAACAACGGCGATGCCTACAGTCGACGAGATGGTGAACCCACGGGAGATGACCTCGACCCACCGACTCCGATCCCGTCGCACGCTCCTGCTCGCGGGGGCGGTCATCCTGCTCTCGATGCTCACCATGTCGCCGGCTTTCGCCCAGGGAGAGGATCCGGTTGACGGGAAGGACGACCAGATCGTGCTGACCGGCCGACTGTTCATCGATCCCGACGAGACGGTGGATACGGCTCTCATCTTCGACGGCCCGGCTCTGGTGGAGGGCACGGTGCGCGAGTCCCTCGTCGTCTTCAACGGGGACGCGGAGATCGTGGGGACCGTCGAGAAGGACGTGATCGTCTTCAACGGCGACCTGGTGGTGCGATCCGGCGCCGAGGTCGGCGGTGACCTCGTGACCCAATCGACGCCCCAGGTCGAGGAAGGAGCGACGGTCCGCGGCGACCGGAGCAACGTCGTCACCCGATTCGACGTCGACATGGTCGGCTTCGCGGGTCGATCCGTGTGGTGGATCGGCTACTCGGCGTCCGTCCTCTTCCTGGGACTCCTGTTGCTCGCGTTCGCGCCACAGCTCTTCCCGGCGGTTCGCGACGTCGCGCGCGAACGGTTGGGCTCGTCGATCGGGTGGGGGTTCGGCCTCTTCTTCCTGCTGCCGATCGGCTCGGTCCTCCTCTTCGTCACGGTCGTGGGCATCCCGCTCGGGATCTTCCTGCTGCTCGCGCTCGCGTTCATCTACACCGTCGGCTACGTCGTGGCGACGCTCGCGGTGGGCAGCATGATCATGCAGTCGTCGTCGTCCCGGTACGTGGTGTTCCTCGTCGGCTGGCTGGCGCTCCGCGTGCTCGCGTTGATCCCGTTCGTCGGGGGGTGGGTCTGGTTCCTCGCGAGCGTCTGGGGACTCGGGCTGTTGGCGGTCGCGATCCGGAGCCGCGGGGTCACGACCGTGGTCCCGTCAGGGCCCACACCACCGTTGCCCCCGGCGCCGGTGGGGGCAGCCTAGGCCCGGTCGGCTGCCAAGTACCCTCAGCGCGTGTCGGTCGAGGAGAGAGCGCGGCCATCGGGCGACTCCCGAGTGCTGAGGCATCCGGTGCAAGGCCGGGTCCGGCTCGTCGTGCTGAGCGCACTCATGCTCTTCGTGGAGTTCGATCCTCATCCGCTGGCCGGCCGAGAACAACATCTATCTTCGCTACCTCACCAATCTCGTCCTGCTCGCGAGCTTCCTCGGCGTGGGGGTCGGATTCCTGAGGGCGGATGCGAAGCGAGACCTCTTCCGGTACGCGCCGATCGCACTCGCGCTCTTCGCGCTCTTCGTCGTCCTGTTCCCCGTGCAGCAAGCGCGCACTGAAAGCGGGCCGGTCCTCCGCGGGCTCGCGGGGCTGCCCGCCCTGCCGGTGTGGGTGTCACTGCCCCTGATCTTCGGGGGAGCCGTCGTCGTCATGGCGCTCATCGCCGAAGGGGTCGCCCGCACGTTCCGGACGTTCGAGGCCCTGCAGGCCTATCGACTCGACGTGCTCGGCAGCATCGCCGGGATCGTCGGGTTCAGCCTGCTGGCGTTCCTCGGGATGCGCCCGGTCGTGTGGATCCTGCTCGCGTGTGTCGGATTCCTCTTCGTGCTCGATCGGCCGATCCGGCCCGCGCAGGTCGCCGCGATGGCCGGGGTGGCGCTGATCTTCGCCGCGAACTCGCTCTCGCCCAACGACGGGTGGTCGCCCTACTACAAGGTCACCACGATCGAGCCGGGTGACGGAAGGATCGTTCTGCACGTGAATGGGCTCGGTCACCAGTCGATGTATCCACTCGGATTGCTGCGGACCGAGCAGCCGTTCTACGAGTTCGCGTATGCCCATCTGCCACCCGGGCCGCTCGACCGGGTCCTCGTGGTGGGTGCGGGCAGCGGCAACGACGTGGCGGTGGCCCTCGACCACGGGGCACGCCACGTCGACGCGGTCGAGATCGATCCGGTCCTCCAGGCGAGAGGGATGGCACTGCACCCGGAGAACCCGTACGGGGACCCACGCGTGGTGCCGTACGTCGACGACGGGCGGGCGTTCCTCGAGCGCACCGACGGCCGATACGACCTGATCGTGTTCGCGCTCCCGGATTCCCTGACGCTCGTGTCGGGACAATCCGGGCTGCGGCTCGAGAGCTACCTCTTCACCGAGGAGGCGTTCAGGACCGTGCGTGAGCGACTGAAGGCCGACGGTGTCTTCACGATGTACAACTACTACCGGCCCGACGTCTTCGAGCGGTACGCGAGCACGCTGTCCACGGCGTTCGGCGGAGAGCCCTGCTACGACCCCGGACCGCGTCGAGGGGATGGTCGCCGCATGCAGGCCGTCCTCACCATCGGGCGCGACGGTCGGGTCGCGAACTGTGAAGCCCGCTGGGAGCCGGCGGGCGTCCCGCCCGCCCCGTCGACCGACGATCACCCGTTCCCCTACATCGAGGGAAGGAGCATCCCCACCTTCTACCTGGTCTCCCTCGCGCTGATCCTGCTCGCATCGACCGCCACGGTTCGGGTCGTCACCGGCGGACTCCGTGTCCTTCGCCCCTACACCGACCTCTTCTTCATGGGTGCGGCGTTCCTCCTGCTGGAGACCAAGAGTGTGGTGCAGTTCGCCCTGCTCTTCGGGACGACGTGGTTCGTGAACGCGCTCGTCTTCACCGGAGTGCTCATCAGCGTGTACCTCGCGATCGAGGTCACGCGGCGCTTCACGCTTCCCCGCCCGGCCCTCCTGTATGCGGGATTGTTCGTCTCCATCGCCGCCGCATGGGCGATACCCCCGGAGCAACTGCTCTCGCTCTCGCTCGGTCCCCGCTTCGTCGCCGCGGTCGCTCTCGCGTTCGCCCCGGTCTTCATCGCCAACCTCGTCTTCGCGCAGCGTTTCAAGGAAACGGCGACGACGACCGTCGCCTTCGGAGCGAACCTGTTGGGAGCGATGCTGGGCGGCGTCGTCGAGTACGCGGCGATCGCGATCGGATACCGGGCGCTCCTGGTTCTGGTGGCTGCCTTCTACGCCCTGGCGTTCGTTCTCGAGCGTCGCCTCGGGCGTGGAGGCGCGAAGGCCGCCGCCTCGCCCACCTGAGCCTCAACCGGTCGATCGACGTTGCGCCGGGGCCGGTGGAGGCAATACAAGTCGGATGGCGAAGGCGAGGGGGCTGTGACGGATCCGCGATCGGACCGAGAGTTGCTCGTCGCCTCACGGCTCGAAACCGCTGCCTTCGAAGAGCTGTATCGGCGCCACGTTGAGGTGACGATCCGCTTCGCCGCCCGGCGAGCGGAGCGCCCCGGCGACGTCGTCGACCTGGTCGCCGCGGTGTGGCTCGAGGTGGTCGCCTCACTCGACCGGTACGAGCCGAACCGCGGCGACGTCTTGCCCTGGATCCTGGGGATCGCGGCCAACCTGTGCGCCGTGGAACGCCGACGGCAAGCCCGGGAACAAGACGTGGTCAGGCGGCTCGGGAATCGACGGTCTCTCAACGAGGACGACTACGAGCGGCTCGAAGGCGCGATCGACGCAGCCGGGATGGCGCCTGCGCTCAGACAGGGTCTGCGAGAGCTGCCTCCGTCGGAGCGAGCGGTCGCCGAGCTCGTCTTCCTCGACGGGCTCACGCCGGCCGAAGCGGCCGAAGCGCTGGGCGTCCGCTCGTCGGCCGTCCGGATGCGGCTCGCGAGGGCACGGAAGAAGCTGCGGGCACTCACCCGTGGCGCGTCTCCACAGCAGTTCGTGAGACAGGTGACGTGGTGATGACCGAGGTCGAAGAACGCGAACCGATGACGTTCGAACAGGAGGTGCTGGAGCTCGCTCTCGGATCACTCCGCGCCCGTCATGTTTCGGAGATCGGTACGGCACCATCGCGTCGGCACCGCCGTCGCAGAACAGCCGTCGCGATCGCCGCGGCAGGCATCGCGATCGCGATCGCCGTCCCGATCGCGCTGCCGGGCGGCGTGACTGGCGGCGCGGAGCCCGCCGCGGCGGCCTTGCTCCACCGCGTCGCGCTGCGTGCCGCTCAGCGGCCGCCCGAGCCGGTCCCCCAGCCGGGTCAATACCGGTACACGAGGTCGGAGAGCACCTCGACGTTCCAGTACGTGGTTGGTGACGGCACCACCTTCCTCTTCACCCAGCCGAGCACGAGGGAGAGCTGGATCGGGCCCGACGGATCGGGGCGGATCCTCGGCACGTCGGTCGGGGTGACCTTCCCGACCGATGAAGATCGAGCGAAGTGGGCAGCGGCTGGCTCGCCTAGCCTGGACGAGAACCCAACTGAGGACGAACTGTTCGATACCGGGGGACTCTTCTACGCGGACTATGGAGACCTTCCCACCGACCCGGAGGAACTCCTCGAACTGATCGAGCGGCGGGATCTCATCGGTGGCCCCGATGGCGACTGGGAGACGTTCGCGATCATCGGCGACTTGCTCCGAGAGACCTCTCTCCAGCCGCAAGAGCGAGCTGCCCTCTACGAGGTGGCTGCCGAGCTACCGGGTGTGGAGCTCGTGGGTCGCGTCTTGGATGGAGCGGGACGCCCTGGCGTGGCGGTGGCGTACACACGCACGAGCACGGATGCGCCCATCCGACACGAGCTGATCTTCGAAACGACGACCGCGCAGCTCCTCGGTGAGAACCACGTCCTGGTCGCGGACAGCACGGTCGACGTCGAGAGCGGCGGCGCTGGCGCTATCTACGGCGGTGTAGGCCCCGCCGGCACTCGGACGTACGCGACCACCTATCTCGTCTCGGGGGTCGTCGACAGCACGACCGAGTCGCTCTAGCCACCTCGGTCCCTAGACTCCGGCGCGTGACGAAGGGCCTGCGCGTCGGCGTCCAGCTTCCGGAGGTCGAACGAGGCGTGGGCTGGGCCGAGTACGCGGCGATGGCGCGGGCGGCGGAAGAGGTCGGCTTCGATTCGATCTGGATCGGCGACCACTACCTCTATCGGGAGGACGACTGGGAAGGCGGTCCGTGGGAGGCGTGGACGTTCCTCGCCGGCCTCGCCGCCATCACGGAACGGATCCGGCTGGGACCGCTGGTCGCGTGCCTCAACTTCCACAACCCGGGGGTTCTTGCGAAGAAGGTGGCCGCGATCGACGAGATCAGCGGCGGACGGTTCGTCTTCGGAGTCGGCGCCGGCTGGAATCGCACGGAGTTCGACGCGTTCGGGATCCCCTACGACCATCGCGCATCACGCTTCGAGGAGTCCTTCGAGATCGTGCGTCGCCTGCTCGACGGCGAACGGGTCACGTTCGAGGGCCGTTTCGATCAGGTGCACGACGCCGTGCTGCTCCCGCGTCCCGTGCGACGCCCGCCGCTGATGGTCGGCTCGACGGGCGACCGCATCCTGGCAGCGACGCTTCCGCACGTGGACACGTGGAACACCTGGTTCGACTGGTACGGCAACACGCCGGAGGGGTTCGAGACGAAGCTGCGGGAGATCGATGCCGCGTGCGAGCGGGCCGGGCGCGACCCCTCGTCGATCGCTCGCAGTGCCTGCGTCCTCGTTCGGCTCGGTGACGCGAAGGAGCGGCCCAACGAGGAAGGGGTGACGCCCCTCGAAGGATCGCCGGAAGAGATCGGGAGCGGACTTCGCGCGATGGTCGTTGCCGGCGCAGACGAGCTGATCCTCGTCCTCGATCCCATCACGGAAGCATCGATCCGAACGCTCGGCGGCATCGTGCAACGGGTGCGCACCTAGCCGCAGACGCGGATCAGGCGACGCGGGTCAGGCGCCGACCAGGGGCGTGAGGAGCGGCGCGGAGGAACGTCTCGAGGTCCTCGGCATCGAGCGGTTTCGCGAAGTAGTAGCCCTGTGCCCGCTCGCACCCGATGGAACGCAGATACTCTAGCTGGGCGGCCTGTTCGACGCCCTCCGCCACGATCGTCAGACCGAGGGTGTGCCCGAGCTCCACGAGTGCCTTGACCAGGTCCGGGCTTCGCGTATCGATACCCAAGGCGCCGACGAACGAGCGGTCGATCTTGATGATGTCGATCGGGAACTCATAGAGATGGCTCAGCGAGGAGAAGCCGGTCCCGAAGTCATCGAGCGCGAGCACGACGTGAAGCTCCTTGAGCTTGCCCAACTCGGTCGCGACGGCGTCGGCGTCATCCACGAGCGTCGTCTCGGTGATCTCGAGGATGACGTCGGTCGGAGCGAGACCAGAACCGCGTACCGCCTCTCCGATCTCGAGGGCGAGGCCCTCGTGCTGGAGGTCCCGTGCCGACAGGTTCACGTGGACCGAGAGATGCTCGGCCCCAGGGATACGTGTCTGCCACGCTCGGACCTGGCGGCAAGCCTCGCGCAGGACCCATCGATCGATAGGCACCACATGCCCCGACTCTTCCGCTTCGCCGAGGAACTCCGACGGCTGGAGGAGGCCCCGCTGGGGGTGGTTCCATCGCACCAGTGCTTCGACGCCACTGATCGATCCATCGCCGATGTTCATGACCGGCTGATAGTGGACGACGAACTCCTCTTCCTCGACGGCGTGCTGGAGCTCTGCCCGGAACGACTTCGAGGTAAGCACCGTCGTCCCGAGATCCGGGCTGAACACGCGCCACCTCCCTTTCCCGCTCGCCTTCGCCGCGTACATCGCCGAGTCCGCTTGTCGGAGAAGCTCATCGAGCTCCTCCTCCCCGTCTCGTGAAGCGATACCGATGCTGACACCGACCGACGCGTAGCCGGAGCTCAATGACCAGGGACGCTCGAACTGCCGGACGATCCGCTGCGCCAACAACGTGGCGCCTTGCAGCTCCTCCTCCATCAAGATCCCGAATTCGTCGCCGCCGAGACGAGCGACCGCGTCGATCTCTCGAAGCGATCGACGGAGCCGCTCGCCAACGCCGACCAGGAGCTCGTCGCCGGCCGCGTGGCCGAGCGTGTCGTTCACGGACTTGAAGCCGTCGAGGTCCAGATAGAGCACCGAGACCGGGGTCCCCTTCCTTCGAGCTCGGGCGATCGCATGCTGCAACTGCTCCAGGAACAACGCACGGTTGGGCAAACCGGTGAGCGAGTCGTGGAGCGCGAGATGATTGAGCTCTTCCCGGCTCACCTGGAGCTTGTCGGCCATCGAGTTGAACGCGCTGCCCATCCTCGCGAGCTCGTCGTTGCCGTGCACGTCGACCCGGTGAGAGAGATCCTCACGGCCGAGGTGCGCGGTCGCCTCCTCCAACGCCTTCAGCGGGGAGGTGACGGACCGATACACCCGGCGAGACAACAAGCCTCCCAGGACACATCCGAGGAGGAGGATCACCAGCGACACGGAGAGCTGGGTGCGCTCGCGGATCCGAAGCGCCGAGATCTCGTCACCGACCTCGGCGACGTTGAGGGCGAACGCGTCGGACAAGAGTGCTGCCGCCTCGTCCACCTGATCGTGGAAGGGATCGAGGCGATCCTCTCGTCCGTCCGGCGGGAGCGAGAGTGCTCTCGCCAGCGATCCCCGGGCCTGCTCCCATCGGAGGCGGGCCGAACTGGCGAGAAGACGTTCGCCCCGTGCTCCGGATCCCTCGAGATCTTCGAACCCACGATCGATCTGACTGCTGATGTCGGCGAAGATCTCTCCTTCGGCGCGATCGCCCGTTTCTACGTGGGCCTCGCCGGCATCGTCGGCCTTCTCCAGAAGGGCCCGAACCCTGGCGACCTGTTCGGACTCTCCGACGGTCTCGGCTCGGAACTCCTCGAGCGCGTTCTCCGTGGCACGGTAGGTCGCAAGTCGCGCTCCGGCGACCGCCACCAGGGTCAGGAGCATCGAAGCGAGCACGAGGAGCAGTCGCCTCGCGAGAGAACCCTGGTGAGCAGACGCCGCGGCACGGCGTCCGAAGAGATGGATCGATCGCATGTCCTTACGTATCGGCAGACCCGCCTCTGCTTGCAAGGGGCCAGGGACTCCGGTATCGCCTTTGAGTAGTTGTCCGCAACCGAGCACGCCGGGACGCGATGCTAAGGTCCCTCGCCAGATCAGGCCGTGAAGCACGACGATAGGGAGAGCTCGGAGGTGACGGACCACATCGTGGCGGAGCCGTGCCGAGAGCACGACTGTTGCATCCGGATCCCGCGGATGGACGCCCCCTCGCGCCTCTCTCGGCTGGCCGGCGAGTGGCACCTCCGGTGGATGCCCGACGATCGGGCCTGGTTCCTGGTACCGCCACAGGGGAACGTGCGAGAGATCCGGGTCGCGGAGGACGCCGATCCGACGGGCGAGCTCGCGGTCGACGGAGTGGAGTTCGAGAGCGTCCGCCACGCGATCGCTCGGGACGGATTGTTCCCTCCCTGTTGAAGCCTTGTTGTTGCGCCGCCGACGCCTGCCCTTCGGCGTCAGTGGGTGAGCGATCGGTTCAAGTCTTCCTCTACTCGGTCGATGGGTGGAGGATGACGACGGAGCAGCTCAACTCCCAGCGCGAGGCCATCTTCGCCGACCTTCTGGCAGCGTTCGGCCGTCGTGATCATGAAGTCATCCGAGCGGCGATGCAGGCGGACGTCGTCCTGCAGCTCGACGGCTCCTCTCCACTCGCGGGGACCTACCGAGGGATCGAAGAGGTCGGACCCTTCGTCGTCGCGCTGAGGTCGGTGCTCGACACCGGCCGCAGCTCCGTGTCGTTCCTCCATGCCGGCGACCAGATGATCGTCAGGCATCAGATCTCCGTCCACGGCCCGAGCCATGCGGCCGAGATGGTGCTTCTCCAACGATTCACCTTCGACGGGCCGACCGGCAAGCTCGCCCGTATCACGGTGGAACCCGAGGACGCGGGACTCTTCGACTACGTGGTGCAGACCGCGCTCGGCGACACCAGGGCCTCCTGAGACTCCCTCGGCGCCTCTGGCTCCTCGGTGTGTCTGCTCAAGAACGTCCTTTCCGGTTCAACGGGCCCTGCCCGGGGTACACGCTACGAGTGCTCTCAGACCGGAAAAGGAGATCCAAGATGAAGAAGCTCCTCACGCTCGCACCGATCGCTGCGCTTCTCACGGCGTGCGAGGACGCAGGCAACTCCGGTGACGACAACCTCCTGACGGGAGGATCGCTCGTTCTCATCGTCATCATCATCGTCGTGATCGTCCTGGTCCGGCGTCGGAGGTAGCCCTCCGCCCCACGCGGTATCGTCAGGGATGCATGTCGGAGGATCGGTCCTACGTCGAGCAGAACACTCGGGAGCGCGAGCGCCTTCGCGCCCTGGTCCAGCGCGTCGGCGAGGACGAGCTGCGCGCTCCTGTGAACGAGCATTGGACGGTCGCCGGCGTGCTCGGCCACATCGCCTTCTGGGACGCCCGCGTGCTCTCGCTCGCCGACAAGCTCGAGGGCGGCGTACCCTTCTCCCCCTCCGACACCGAGCCGGAGGACGTGGACTGGATCAACGATGCCTCGCGCCCGTTGATCCACGCGATCCCGCCGCTCGAGGCCGCTCGGCTGGCGCTCCAGATCGCCGAGGAGACCGACGCCCGCGTAGCGAGCCTGCCGGTCGACCGGCTCTGGCCACAGGATCCGAACAGTCCGCTCTACGCGGTGCGCGCATCGCACCGAGGCGAACACCTCGACGAGGTCGAGGCTGCGCTCCCGAGCTAGACGGCCACCACGAGCTTCCCGCGGACGTGCGCCGTTCCGACCGCCGCCAGCGCCTCACCTGCATCCGCCAGCGAGTAGGAGCGGATCTCCGGCGCAACGATCGTGCCTTCCGTGAGCATGGAGGAGAGCACATCGAGCGACGTCGTCGTCACGCGACCCTGGACGTTCGTCGCCTCGATCCCACGCGCGCGAAGGGACTCGACGTCGACCGCGCCCACGATGGATGCGACGTGGCCCCCGGACGGGACCTGCTCGGTCAGCTCGGCGAGTTGCCCCGGGTCGCCGTACAGATGGGCAACCGAGTCGATGCCGCCCGGATAACGCGATCGAACCTCCCCCACGACATCGCCCGCCGTGTAGTCGATCACGTCGACGGCACCGAGACCTCGCGCGTAGTCCGCGTTGTCGCCGCTGCAGACCGCCACCACCCGTGCCGCCCGGCGTGCGGCCAGCTGGACGAAGTAACTGCCCACGCCGCCCGTCGCGCCGACCACGACCACGGTCCGTCCTTCGGACGATCCCAGGGCATCGGCCGTGTTCAGCGCCGTGACACCTGCCGTCGGCGTGGCGGCGGCCACGGTGTGCTCGAGGGACGAGGGCTTGCGAGTCACGGTGTCGGCCGAGAGGGTGGCGAACGCTCCGAACGTTCCCTCGCCGAGGTAGCTCTTGCCGACGGAGCCGAAGACCTCGTCACCGATCGTGTAGCCCTCAACGCCCTCCCCCAACGCCTCCACGGTCCCCGAGGCATCCATGCCCGGAACCAGGGGGAATCGATGCTCCATGTGATCCTTGATGTGGCCCTGGATCACCGCGACGTCGAACGGGTTCACTCCGGCCACGGCCACGCGGAGCCGGAGCTGACCTTCGGCGGGATCGGGGACGGGGAGGTCACGCACCGAGCCCTGCTCTCCGAATCCATCGATCGCGAACGCGTTCATCTCACGTGTCCTCTCGTCGGCGGCTGATCTCGTAACCCCGGATCGGAGAGGCTTTCTTCCCGGGAGACGGTCCGGATCTCCATCCCGGCAAACGGTGCCGTCGACGAAGCACTCAGGCGAAGGCGTACCTGAGGAACAGATAGTCGCCGCCGCGACGGACGCTCAGCAACCGACGGACCGCTCCCAGCTCGAGAAGGTCCACATCGCCGGACAGTGGAGATCGGTCCGATCCGCCTCCGATCAGCTTCGGGGCGACCGTAAGGAAGAGCTCGTCCACGACGGCGGCTCGAAGCATCGAGCCCATCAACCTCGGTCCACCCTCGGTCAGGATCCGGCCGTACCCTCGCTGCCGAAGGACATCGACCCCCGAACGCATATCCACTCCCCCGCCGGAACCCAGCTCCACCACCTGTCCGCAGCGGACCCGTCCATCGGCGATCCGGCGAGCACCCGACGACGTCGTGAGGACGATGGCGTCCTCCAACGCGGGATGATCTGCGGGAAGCTCGCCGCTCCCCGTCACGACCACCAGCTTCGGGTCGTCGGGAGCCGACATCAGCTGTCGCACCCGGCGGAAGTGCTCGGCGGCATCGGGGAAGGCACGCTCCGCCGTCCAGGGGCCGGCGTGCTCTCGCAGGGTGGCGGCACCGACCATCACGCAGTCGGCCACGCAGCGGAGGAGTCCCATCATGAAACGATCGAGAGGTTCGCCGTCGCCGATCACCGCGGACGACTTCTTCACGCCGGCGAGCGCGGCCACCCCATCGATCGACGTGACGAAGTTCCCGAAGACACTTCGCTCGGGAAGCCCGAACGACCCGCCGAAGATGGCTTCGATCTCCTTCGGGAGGGAGAGAGGCGAGAGATCCGGCGCCTCGAACAGACACTCGAGGTGGAGCTCCGGGTCAGACACCGGCCTGCTGAGTCACCGCGAGGAACTCCCGTCGCATCTCGGGGTCCCGTTCGTAGTTCCCACGCCAGAACGAGGTGGAGGTCCTCGAGCGCTCCTCGCGAACCCCTCGCATCTGCGTGCACAGATGAGCGGCCTGGAGGTGCACCGCGACACCGTGGGGCTGCAGCATCTCGTTCAGGTGATCGGCAACCTGCTGACCGATCCGCTCCTGGACGGTGAACCGCCGTGCGTAGACACGGACCAGCCTGGTCAGCTTCGAGATCCCGATGATCTGCTCGTGAGCGACATACCCCACGTGCGCCTCGCCGTAGAAGGGGAACGCGTGGTGTTCGCAGAGGGCGAAGAACGGGATGGGCCCCTCGATCACCTGGCTGATCGAACAATCCGGACCTCCTCGGCACTCGGTCGGGAACGCCGTGAGGAGCTTGGGGTCACCTTCGTAGCCCGAGGTGGCCTCGAAGAGCGCACGAACGAATCGCTTCGGCGTGCGCTCGGTGCCGGGTGTCCCGAGATCCATGCCGAAGGCCTCGAACATCTCCTCGACCGAGTCCTCGAACTTCTGCCACTGGGCTCCCGAGACCGCTCGGGGACGAACCCGCTCCCACGGCGATGTCTCTTCCGGATCACCGGACCCCCAGCTACCGCCCCCCTCCGGGTCTTCTGGGAGCGACGTGCGGGGAGGCCGCGTGCCTCCGTCGAGCTCTTTCTCCTTCATGACGCTCTTCCCTTCCTCCGTGGCCGGTGTCCCAGTCTGCATGTCTGTCCACTGTCGTACGGCCGGGAGTTCCGCCCGGCCTGCACTACCGGTTGGCGAGCGACACGAACCCCCCGACGATCGCGCCGTACGCCGTGTGGGCGATCAGATTCACGATCGGGGTGGCACGCCCGTAGTTCAGCATCAGGAATCCCGGCGCCTCGAGAAGGGCAACCGAGTCCACGCTCGAGAGCGCATCCCCCATCCTCGGGTGGATCACCGGAAGCAGGATGTTCACGAGCGTGGTCATCGCGAAGAGACCGTGGAGCACGCCGAACCCCGCACCCAGGAGCCAGCCCGATCGCCCGAGCGCGACGAATCCGACGACGTAGGCCAGGGAGAACACAAGGCCGGCGACGAAGTGGAGGAGGTATCCGATCAGCTTCGCTCGCTGCCGATCCGAGGTCACGGCCGTACCCAAGAGGAAGGGCAGGTCGATCCGCGTGAGTCGGAGCTCGCTCGCCGCCCGGAGCACCGTGGTGAGCAGGAGCGTTCCGGCGAGGCCACCGATCATCGCCGCCCACACACTCATGGCCCGTCCTCTTCGAACGCCACCGCCGCCCCGATCAACGAGAGGTGTGTGAGCGCCTGCGGGAAGTTCCCGAGGAACTCGCCGTCCTCGGGACGGATCTCCTCGGCGTACAGGCCGACATCGTTGGCCAGTCCGAGCAGGTGCTCCATCAGCTCTGCCGCCTCCGCTTTCCTCCCGGCGTGCACGAGCGCCTCCACCAGCCAGAAGGAACAGGTCAGGAAGGCTCCTTCCTCCCCCGGAAGCCCGTCCTCACCGAGGTATCGATGAAGGAACGGCCCGGTGCCGAGATCACGGCGGATGGCCTCGACCGTGGTCGCGAGGCGGCCCTGCGTGACGTCGCCGTACCCGAAGAGCGCGCCGGTGAGGATGCTCGCATCGAGCTCTTCCGTGCCCGCGGCACGGACGTAGCTCCCCAGCCGGTCGGACCAACAATGGGCCTCGATGAACTCTTGGATCGCCGAGGCAGCGTTCCTCCATCGGCGGACACGCCGGTCCGGGATGCGCCCGAGCTCGGCGAGCTTCACGGCCCTGTCCAGCGCCACCCAGCACATCATCTTGGATTGTGTGAACTGCATGGGCTCGCTTCGAACCTCCCAGATCCCGGAATCCGGCAGCGGCCAGATCTCGCAGACGAGGTCCGCGGTCGCCGCGAGCCTCTTGGCCACATCTCCGTCGATGCGGTGGCCGGCTTCCGACAGGAGCCAGACCGTCTCGAAGAGGCTTCCGTAGATCTCCGATTGCAGCTGGTCCGCCGCGGCATTCCCCACCCGGACCGGGCGCGAGTCGCGGTAGCCCTGAAGATCCAGCGTTCGCTCCCGCGCCTCGGCACCACCGTCCATCCGGTAGAGCACCTGGAGTCGAGGATGGGTCAGCTGGGAAGCCTGCATGAGCCACCAGAAGAACGCCTCCGCCTCCTCGGAGCACCCCACGCGGAGGAGAGCGTCGAGCGTGAAGGCCGAATCTCGTACCCAGGAGAGCCGGTAGTCCCAGTTCCGTTCGCCGCCGATCTCCTCGGGAAGGGACGTCGTGGGGGCGGCCGCGACGGCGCCGGAGGGCGCGAAGAACAGGAGCTTCAGCACCAGGCTGCTCCTCTCGACCGCCTCCCGCCACCGCCCCCGATACGTCCCGCACTCGATCCAGCGATGCCACGACGCCGCGGTTGCCGCCGACCGCTCCTCGATCTCGGCACGTGACGGGAACACGAGTGGCTCCTGATGAGCGAAGCACAGAGCCATGAGCGCGCTCCCGCCCGCAGCGATCTCGAATCGCCCCGAGACCGATCCCGCCTCGACCCGGGGCTCCCCCGCCTCGAAGGTGCGGATCGCGACGGCGTCGGCGCCTGCGTCCGCGACGGGGATCCCCTGACGACGTCCCACGGTCGTTCGACCCGCCGCGTACCCGAAGCGTGGCTCGACTCGCCAACGCAGTGGCACGGTGCCCCGCAACCCTCTGACCTCGCGGATCAGCTCCCTGAAGGGCACCAGTCCACCCGTGGGAACGGTCATCGCATCGGTGACCGACGTCGCTCCTGTCTCCGTGACGAACGTGGTCTCCAGGATGTTGGTGCCGGGCAGGTACCGGCGGCTGACCGTGTAGTCAGAGTCGGGAACAAGTGTGAACGACCCCCCACGCCGGGCGTCGAGGAGGGAGCCGAAAACCGTCGGAGAGTCGATGGACGGGAACGGGAGCCAGTCGATGGAACCGTCCCGCGCCACCAGCGCGACGGTGCGTCCATCCCCGATGGCCGCGTAGTCCCGGATGGGCGCGTAGCCGTCGTCCCTCCGCGGAGGATGCAGTTATCCGCCCCTGCGGTGGAAGCTCATGCCCCGGTCCGTCAACTCACCCAAGCTCCTTCACCCACTCCCGGAGCCGCGGGAGGTGCTCCGCGTAGTGCTCCGGACCGGACTTCCTGATCCACCGATCGGCTTCGGGTGATCGTTCCGGGAGCGAGCGCCAGGCGCGCAGCATCCGGTTCCGGGCCGTGAACGCCTGCGCCTTCACGACCGGGAACGGCACGTCGTGCAACGCGTCGTAGAAGGTCTCGTTCATGGCGTCGATGTCGATCTCCTCGGGCCGATACGTGCCGGCTCGGATCCTCTCGAGGACGACTCCCGCCTCGGCGAGCCAGCTTCCGACGTGAGCGACGAGATCCTTCGCGGACCATCCTTCCTCGAAGTACCCGGGCTCTTCGACCTTGCCTGCCGGCAGGGTATCGATGAGGTCGTGGAGCTCCTTCCAGAGCCGATCTTCCTCGGCCAGCAGCTCCCGGTCCGCATCCGACTGCGACATGGCGACCAGTATGACGCGGACCCGATCCGAGGTCCCTGCCGCCCCTAGCGTCGGATCAGACGAGAGAGCAGCACGACCCCGAACCCGATCCCGGCGCCCACCGCGATGCCCATCGGCGAGCTCAGCAGCACTCGCCCTCCCTCCTCGATCGTGACCCTCGGCGAGGCGACGACGCCGACGAAAGCGTTCCGGCCGATCGTGGCTCCCCCTCCTGCGAGGATGGCTTGTGTACCCCCGTTCTCGATCGACGCGTCCCCCTTCGCGATCACCGGGCCGCAGCCTCCGTTCCGGATCGTGAGGCTCCCGTTGGTCAGCACCGGACCGCAGCCTCCGTTGAGGATCGACAGGTTCCCGCCGGCGGCGACCAGTCCTGCGGCCGATCCTTCGAGGTGCACGTCGTGTGCCTTCACGAGCCCGACGAACCTTCTCGTGACGTCTCGCGCATCGGACCCGGCGCGCGGAGTGCCCGCAGAGCTGGGCTCTTGCTCTTCCATGTCAACCTCGCTTTCTCGAGAGCCAGCCGCGATCGGCCAGACCGCCGCACACCCGTCATCTGAGGATGTTCACGGCCCGGCCCGCGACCATCACGACCGTGGTGATCGAAGCCAGTGCCTCGATCAGCATGAGCGCCTTTGCCCGGGATGTCAGCGGCATCGTGTCGGTGGGGCTGAAGGCGGTCGCGTTCGTGAACGACAGGTACAGGTAGTCCACGAAACCAGGCATCCAGTCCGTCTGGCCGAGCTCGTGCGTCGCCATCTGAGGGAACAGGAAGTCGGGTGATCGCTGGTCGACGTGGCCGCGGATGGTCGGCCCGCCACGGTCCACCTCCCAGTACCAGAGGGCGAACACGAGGATCAGGGTGAGCCAGATCTGGATGCCGGAGAAGACGAGCTGACGACCGGTCACCGACCCGCCCGTCAACACCACGTGCACCAGGAGCGCGAGCGAGACCACGTTCGCGAGATTCACGAGCCCGATGAGCAAGAGCGAGGCGAAGCGGACGAGGCGCACTTCCTCGCGGTGCCGGTAGGGTGCGCGCACGGTCAGCGGGATGAGCAGGGCGCCTTCCAGGGCCGGGATCACCCAACCCGGTCCGATCGTGAGCTTCTCCGGCAGGGTCATGTACAGGAGGAGGGCGGCGGCTACGGCCAGTGAGGCTGGCCACCGCGCTTCTATCGGATCCCCACCGGGGGACGTCTCCGCGGCCTCGTGATCCGATGCCATCGCAGGCGTACTTTCGCAGCTCGGCGACCCTGCGGCAGGTGGACGACGGTAGCGCCACCCCGGGGGGCGGACGAACGAGAGTCGCTTGCCGTCTCCAAGGGAACGAGTGAAGATGCGCCCGTGGAGGCGCCCCCGGCTCGGTCGCGCACCCGAGCTGCGTGGATCGAGAACGCGGCGGCACGGCTCGTCCGGCTGGGCGCGGATCCCGAGGACGACGAGGACCTCCGCCACAAGAAGACGCTCCTCGTACTGCTCGCAGTGCTGATCCTGCCCGTGTCCGTCGTGTGGGGCACCGTCTACCTCGCATTCGGTTCGTGGGTCGGCACGCTCCCCTTCATCTACCTCGCCGTCTCGATCGGTTCCTTGGTGCTCTTCGCGCGGACCCACAGCTTCCGGCTCCTCCTCGTCATCCAGCTCCTCGACATCCTGCTGATGACGGCAGCCGGGCAGATGTTCGTGGGCGGGTTCCTCCCGTCCGGAGGGGTCGGACTCTGGGGGATCCTCGCTCCGCTCGGAGCCCTCGTGTTCCTCGAGGTGCAACGTGCGATCCGATGGTTCGTCGTCTTCGTCCTGGTCTTCTTGCTCACCGGGGTCGCGGGCGAAGTCTTCGTCCGCGACGCGGACCTGCCTATCTGGTTCACGAGCACGATGCTGGCTTTGAACGTCATCGGTGTCGGCGCCGTCGCCTTCACGTTGCTCGCCCGCTTCGCGCACCAACGCGATACGGCGCTGGCGGCGCTCCGGGTCGAGCAGGAGAAGTCAGAGCTGCTCCTCATGAACATCCTGCCGCGCTCGATCGCCGATCGACTGAAGGCCGCCAGCGAGACGATCGCAGACCACTTCGAGGCGGCCTCCATCCTCTTCGCCGACGTCGTTGACTTCACGCCCTTCGCCCAGCGGCTCGCGCCGGCCGAGGTCGTGGGGATCCTCGATGAGCTCTTCTCTCACTTCGACACGCTCGTCGAACGGCACGGACTCGAGAAGATCAAGACGATCGGCGATGCCTATATGGCCGCCGCGGGCGTGCCGGATCCGAGCCCCGATCACGCGAAGAGGGCCGCTCTCCTGGCGCTCGACATGCGCGAGGCGGTTGCCTCCTCGGCGGTCGGCGAAGGGTCCGATCTCGAGCTGAGGATCGGCATCAACTCCGGGCCCGTCATCGCGGGGGTGATCGGCTCGAAGCGGTTCCTCTACGACCTCTGGGGCGACGCCGTCAATACCGCGAGCCGGATGGAGTCCCAGAGCACGCCAGGGGAGATCCAGATCACGCGCGCAACGTACGAGCTGGTGAAGGACGAGTTCGTCTGCAGGCCTCGGGGCACGATCGAGGTCAAGGGCAAGGGCCAGATGGAGACCTGGTACCTGGTAGGACCGCGATCGGACGCCGACCTCGCGAGCATCTGAGGAAGCTCGATGCTGCTACGTCGGAGATCCATCTCCTCTGGCGGGCACCTCTGCTTCCGCGATCCCCTCGGCCGAGCCGACGATCGAAGGTTCGTTCGACGTCGGCGGGCACGAGCTCTATATCCGCTGCGTCGGCTCCGGCTCGCCCACGATCGTCCACCTGCACGGCTACATCTTCGATCCAGCGGGTGGGGGCAGTCAGAACGCGGGTCAGGTGCCCGATCTTCTCGCCGACCGCCATCAGGTCTGTGTGTACGACCGCGCCAATGTCGGCCGAAGCGACGCGGTCGAGGGTCCGCTGACGGGGCGCAGCAGCATCAGAGATCTCGACGCACTGCTCGACGCAGCGGAGGTGGACGGGCCATATCTACTCGTCGGCGGCTCGTTCGGCGGGCTGCTCGCGTACATGTACGCCGCCACGTATCCGAAGGACGTCGTCGGCATGGTCCTCCTCGACCCGAACCTCCCCGGGTATCACGACGGACCCTTCGACTGGGAGTCGACGACCGAGCAGATCGATCAGACGGTGGCGTCGCGAGAGGCCTCGAAGCTCGAAGGGCATGAGCCGGATATCCCGGTGACCCTCATCGGCCTCGAGAACCGGAGGGCGACGTGACGAGTGCCGCCCAGTACGAGGAGCTCAAGGAGCAGATCCTGCATGCTCAGCAACGGTTCCTCGATCACTTCCCCCAGGGGGAGCTGGTCATCGTCGATGCTCCCCACTACATGGAGCCGGTGATCCCCGATCGCATCGCCGAAGAGATCGCAGGCGTCGCTGAGCGATCCTGAACCATAGATGATCGTTTCGCGTCGAGCCTCGCCCTCAGGAGCCCTGCAGGGCGGACACGTTCGCCGACGGCTCGCGAACGGCGATGACGTTGAGAGCCGGAACCGGCGTCCGGAACCCCTTGAGTGTGAGCTCACCGATGGGCTCCACGTCGACGTGTTCTTCGACCTCCGCGTGGAGACGCTGTGTGATCAGGACCTGGCCGGCCGTGGCTTCGTCGGCGAGGCGGGCGGCGAGGTTGGTCACCGCTCCGATCGCCGCGTAGTCGGAGCGGCCCTCGAAGCCGACCTCACCGCACGTCGCGTGACCGAGCGCGATGCCGGCCCCCAGGCCAAGCTCGTAGCCACGCTTGCGCCACACTGGCATCAGCTCCGCCATCTCCTCCCGGAGCGCGCACCCCAGCCGCACCGCCTGCAATGGCGCGTCGGGGACCTCGTGGGGGTCGTTGAAGAAGAGCTGGACCCCGTCGCCCTCGAGGAACCCCACCGTCGCATCGAAGCGTTGCACGAGACGGCCGATCACCGAGTGGAACTCCCCAAGCACCTGCATCAGCTCCTCGGGCTCGACCGCATCGACGAAGCTGGTCCATCCGCGGAGGTCGGCGAAGAACATCGCGACCTTGCGACGATGGCTGCGGAGGATCGCGTCGTCACCCGATGACACGATCGCGTCGACGAGCTGCGGGGAGAGGAACCGCCGGAGCTTGCGGACCCGCTCGAGCTCCACGACCTGGGACTCCACCCGTTCCTCGAGCGTTCGATTCAGGTCCGTCAACTCCGCAGCCTGCGACGTGATCGTGTCGTGGTAGCGCTTGATCCGCAGGAGCGACCGGACCCGCGCGAGCAATTCGTCCTGGTCGAACGGCTTGGCGATCAGATCGTCCGCCCCCGCCCGGATCGCCTCGGTCCGCTCCGACGTGCTGGCCGTGATCATGATCACCGGCAACATCGCGGTGTCCTCGCGCGCCCGGATCGCGCGACACACCTCGTACCCGTCCGGCTGCGGCATCACGACGTCGAGCATCACCAGGTCGGGCTTGGCCGACCCCACGAGCTCCAGCGCACTCGCGCCGTCGGTCGCCGAGACGACGTCGTAGCCGCGTGGTGCGAGCACGGCCTCGAGCAGCCGCACGTTCGGAGCGACGTCGTCCACGACCAGGATCCGGCCCTCGCTCATCCGATCCGTCCCTCGCAGTGCTGCCGAACGATCCCGATCAGCTCCCGCACGTTCACGGGCTTCGACACGTAGCCGTCGAAGCCCTCGGCCAGGAACCGCTCGCGATCCCCCCGCATCGCCTGTGCGGTCAGGGCGAGGACGGGGATCGTCGCCGTGCGCTCGTTCGCCCGCAACCGATGGAGCGCCTCGACGCCGTCGAGGTCCGGGAGCTGGATGTCCATCAGCACGAGGTCCGGCGTGTGCTCGGATGCCATGTCGACCGCCTCACCGCCCGTCGTCGCCTCGAGCGTTCGGAAGCCCGTCGCGGCCAGGACGTCACGGAACAGCTTCATGTTCTTCTCGTTGTCTTCGACCACGAGGATCCGCTCGCCCGTCATGACGTGAGCGACCCTGCGGGCAGCGCGAACGTGAAGGTGCTCCCGCGACCGACCTCGCTCTCGACCCAGATCCGGCCTCCGTGGAGCTCCACGTAGCGCTTCGAGAGCGCCAGGCCCAGCCCGGTCCCTTCGCGCAGTCCGACGCCCGTCTCGCTCTGCTGGAACTCCTCGAAGATCCGCTCCCGGTCTTCGGGAGCGATCCCCGGGCCGGTATCGGCCACGGAGACCCTAACCTCGCCGTTGACCCGCGTCGCGCTCACGTCGACCTCCCCACCGGCGGGTGTGAACTTCACCGCGTTCGAGAGCAGGTTGAAGATGACCTGCTTGATCCGTCGCTCGTCGCCGGCGACCTCGTCGACCTCCGGATCGGCGACGAACGCAACGTGGACCCCGTCCTCCGTCGCCCGCTCGCGCACCATCACCACGCCGCGCTCGAGCGCCTCGCGCAGGGAGAACGGGTGGACCTCGAGCTCGACCTGTCCCGCCTCGACCTTGGAGAGGTCGAGGACGTCGTTGATCAACGAGAGGAGGTGATTGCCGGAGGAGATGATGTCCTCGAGGTACTCCGCCTGCTTGTCGTTCACGGAGCCGACCATCTCGTCGCGCAGCACCTGCGAGAACCCGATGATCGCGTTCAACGGTGTCCGGAGCTCGTGGGACATGTTGGCCAGGAACTCCGACTTGTGCTGACTCGCCGCCTCGAGCTCGGTGTAGAGACGCCGAAGCTCCTCGTTCATCCGATTGACGTTGGCGCCCAGCGCGCCCAGCTCATCCCGGTTCTCGACCTCCACGTGGCCCGAGAAGTCACCGGATGCGACCGCGGCCAGCCGAGTGTCGATCTGCTGGATCGGTCCGATCAGCGACCACGACAGGACGAACCCCAGCAACAACGCGAGGACGATCGCTCCCGCCGCGACGCCGAGGAACAGTGCCCGGGAGCTGGCGGAGGAGCTGTCGTTCCGGGCGATCAGATCGTTGACATCGTCCTCGAGCCCGTTCGTCAGGACCGCGGCGAACCGCTTCAGGTCGCTCGAGAGCTGCTCGGCATGTGCCCGGGTCGCCAGCATCTCCTGGGTCGGCTCGCCGTCGTAGCGATAGAACGGGATCAGCTCCTCCTCCATCAGCGTCTCGAGCCGATCGGCCGTGTCGTGGATGTCATCCAGGTCGTCCACGTCTTCCTCGGGCGGCGTGAATCCGAGCTGATCCGCGGCGGTCCCCGACTCGACCCGGACGACTGCGTTGACCACGAGTCGATCAACCTTGCGGGAGCTCTTCCGGCCCGGGTCGTTCCAGACGTAGCCGTAGGCGGGTCCAGCGTTCTCGGAGAGGAGCTCCCGGACCTGACGCACGGCGAGCTCGAGCTGGCCGTACGCGATCGTTCGCCGCTGGAGTGCCCCGAAGCTCCCCACCCGATCGTTCGATTGTCCGATCACGCGCTGCCCGAGCAGACCGACCGCGACGAGCAGCAGGGAGGTGCCGACGAACGCGATCAGCAGCTTCGTCCGGACCGTGACCGGCGCGCGAGCGACGGCCCGGACGAGGGGATCGCCGATCCGCCGCTGCCCCCCGTTGGGAGCCCGAAGCTCCTGCTCCTCCGGCAACGCTCAGACTTCCAGGACGGTCGAGCCGCCGATCATGTTCGTGATCAGCCACGCCCCGCCGATCCGCGCGACGTCCATGTCGGCGGCCGTGACCGACACGACGTCGCCGGTCTTCGCATCGATGTAGTGGCACTCGAAATGGAGCGTGCCGCGGTCGCCGTCGACGGTGATCTCGAGCTTGTATGCGGGGTGATCCGAGATCCACTCGTTCTGGGGCTCGAAGCTCGCCGAATTCTCCAACCAGAACGACCGGATCTCGTCGAGCCCGGACGCCGTCTCCCCCGTGCCGATGGTCATGGTCGCGTTGGTCGCGAACAGGCCCAGCATCTGGTCGATGTTCTTGTCCGTAGTGGCTTGGTGGAACTGCTTCTCGATATTGTCGATCTCCCACATGTCCTGGAATCGTCGGGACTGGTCTCCGGACGATCCGGCGGTCGAGCCGCCGCAGGCAGCGAGCACGATCGAGAGGAGAAAGACCCCGAGTGAGCCTCCGATCACGAGCCTCCGCATTGCGTCCCCCTTCCGCTCAGAACTGCTAGACATTCGGTGCCCGGCGATGTTCACATCGTCGAGCCCTTCCGTCTAGAGGCTAGGGAGCGGGAGGGTCTGGGCCCACCAGGCCAACCGTCTGCTTCGGGGGTGCTAGCACGGTACTGCCCGTGACCTCGTCACTCGGTCCTCCCCGCGGAGTAGCGCCGGACCTGCTCGGGAAACGTGCTCACGTGGATCGGCTTCTCCAGCCACCCGGCGAAGCCCGCTTCCTCGAGCCAATCCTCGCTCCCCTCGAGCGGCGACGCGCTCAACGCGACCACCGGGATGGAGGCCGTTCGGTCGTGTGCCGCGAGCCTCCGGGTCGCCTCCACGCCATCCATGTCGGGGAGCCGGAGGTCCATCAGGATCACGTCCGGCACGTGCTCCCGCGCGAGCGCGATCCCCTGCGCGGCCGTCGCCGCACCGAACGTCCGGAACCCCGCGGCGCTCAGGACGTCGAGGGCGAGCTTCCGGTTCCGGTCGTTGTCGTCCACGACGAGGACGCTGGTCACAGGCGTATCCTCGCGCCATGCCGATCCGGCTCGTGATCGCCGACGATCATCTCCTCGTGCGCGAGGGTGTGCGGCGGCTGCTCGAGACCGAGCCCGACATCGAGATCGCGGCGGTGTGCGACGACCTCGACTCCCTGCTCGTCGCGGTGGAGGCGGAGCATCCGGACGTGGTCGTCACCGACATCCGCATGCCGCCCGGCAACACCGATGAAGGGATCCAGGCGGCCGAACGCCTGCGGACCACGCATCCCGACGTCGGCGTCGTGGTGCTGAGCCAGTACGCGACGCCGAGCTACGCCCTCGCCCTCCTCGAAGGCGGTAGCGCGGGCCGTTCCTACCTCCTCAAGGAGCGCGTCCTGGAACCGGAACAGCTCGTATCGGCGATCCGGGCCGTCGCAGGCGGCGGCTCGGTGATCGACCCGAAGGTCGTGGAGGCGCTGGTCGCGGAGGATGCCCGAGGCGAGCAGTCGCCGATCCACGGATTGACCGCGCGTGAACGCGACGTGCTGCGCGAGATGGCGGCGGGCAAGAGCAACGTGGCGATCGGTGAGTCCCTCTTCCTCGCGGAACGATCCGTCGAGAAGGTGATCCATTCGATCTTCCTCAAGCTCGGGCTCACCTGGGAGCCGTCGGTCAACAAGCGCGTCAAGGCCGTGATCCTCTACCTGGCGGAGGGCGACTAGCGTCATCGCGAGATCGGCAGGGATCCGGCCACGGTGGTCCCGCCGCTCCCCGCGGTGATCGTCACCCGGCCGCCAAGCGCTTCGACGCGATCGTGCGGGGCGCGGCGTTCCGATCCCAGGTCTCCGTCCACGTCGATCTCGAACGCCATCGCGCCCTCCTCGCCTCGGACGCTCACCACGACCGGGGTGCCGGCCGGCGCCCGTTCGAACGCGTCCAGGGCGCAGGAATAGACTGCGCCGGCGATCTCCGGCGGCACGCTGACGGGCACGTCGGTGGCGAGCTTCACCGGCACGCCGGCCCGGCTCGCGGCCGCGCGGAGCTCGGCGACCAGCCCGCCCGCCTCGAGCAACGCAGGGAAGATCCGGTTGGCGAGCTCCTGCATCTCCGTCAACGCCCGCCGCGCTTCGCGCTGCAGCTCTTCGAGGAGCGCCTTCGCCGCCGCGGGATCGGAGTCCACCGAGCCCGCGACGACCTCCAGGTTGGCCGCCAGCCCCACCAGATCCTGCTGCACGCCCTCGTGCAGCGCCTGCTCGATGCCTCGACGTTCGGCATCGGCGGCCAGCGCGAGTCGTCTCCGAGAGGCTCGGAGCTCCTCGATCTCGTAGCGCAACCCATCGAGGGTTGGCTGCTCCTCGGTCTGCTCGGTCTCCAGCGGTTGCCTCCAGTGCCCGGGACCCCCGGCAGTTGTCCGTCATCGGTCGAGCGGCGTCAAGCGGCCAGCACGGTAACGGACCGGATGGCAGCATCCCGGCGTTCGCCAGGCCGCCACCGTAGAGCCGGGCTGAACGACCTCCTAGCGTCGGGTGGACGAGAGCTCATCGCGGATCGAGAGAGGAGGAAGACGATGAAGCTCGGAGGCATGATGCGAGGAACGGAGAGGAGACCGCAGATGAAGAAGCCCGTGCTTGTGTTGACAGCAGCTCTGCTCACCCTGGGTGCGATCGGCATCGGGATGCTGCCGCTCGCCGCGCAGGTGGTGCCGCCGCCCATCGCGACGGAGTTCCTGACGCCGCGCAGCGTGTTCCCGGACGACATCGCCATGAAGGTCAAGATCACGACCGGTGAGGCCACCGAGGTCGTGAAGGTCGTCGATCCTTCGCGGACGGTGACGGCCCGGTTTACCATCCAGCCGGGAGCGCGGTTCCCGTGGCACAGCCACGCAGGACCCGTCGTCGTCAACGTGGCCCAGGGCACGCTCGTCTTCGTCGAGACCGATTGCGCGGAGCGGGCCTACGCGATGGGGACCGCCTTCGTCGATCCAGGCCACGGGCACGTCCACTCCGCCTACAACCCGACCGGTGGCGAGACGGTGATCGTGGCGACGTTCTTCGAGTCCCCGGCCGCAGGACCGCTGCTGATTCCGGCGGACACGCCAGTGTGCGCCGCGTAGGCACCGCGACGTCTTCCGTCGAACCGAGTCGCGGATGGTGGGGGCTGCCTCGGCAGCCCCACCTTCGCGCTCTAGCTCGCAATCGACCCGGTCGGCTCCTCGCTCTCGCGGCGCAACCCGTCGAGGGTTGGCTGCTCCTCGGTCTGCTCGGTCTCCAGTGGTTGACTCCAGTGCCCGGGACCCCCGGCAGTTGTCCGTCATCGCTCGCGCGGCGTCAAGCGGCCAGCACCGTATCGGACCGGATGGCAGCAT
>CAVVAK010000006.1:0-221171 GCA_963746335.1 uncultured Actinomycetota bacterium
TGGCCGCTACTCCCAGTGTTCCTTCGGAAATGCCACGACCGGGCGTAGCCCGGTCGTGGCCCCAGATATTACGCCCCCGCGGCGGCGGCCGCTGTCAATTCAGCGGGCATCTGCCGGCGGCTGCTCAGCACCTCGTCGATGATCCCGTAATCCTTCGCCTGGTCCGGCGTGAGGATGAAGTCGCGATCCGTGTCCTTCGTGATCTTCTCGACGCTCTGCCCGGTGTGCATCGCGATCAGCTCGTCCAGGAGTTGCCGGTACCGAAGGATCTCGCGCGCCTGGATCTCGATGTCAACCGCTTGGCCCTGCGTCCCGCCGTGCGGCTGGTGCAGCAGCACCCTCGCGTGCGGAAGCATGAATCGCTTCCCCTTCGCGCCCGCGAGCAACAGGAAGGCCGCGAAGGACGCGGCCTGGCCCATGCAGATCGTCGTGACGTCGGGCTTGATGTACTGCATCGTGTCGTAGACGGCGAAGCCGGACGCGACATCTCCGCCCGGCGAGTTGATGTAGAGGTTGATGTCCTTGTCGGGATCCTCGGACTCGAGGTGAAGCATTTGCGCCATCACGAGGTTCGCGACCGCATCGTCGATCGGCGTGCCGAGGAAGATGATCCGTTCCTTCAGCAGGCGCGAGTAGATGTCGAACGAACGCTCGCCGCGGCTGGTCTGCTCGACCACCACCGGGACGAGATAGCTCTGGGGATCGTCCATCATGGGTTCGCCTCCTCTGGCGCTTCTCCTGGTTGCTCTGTGTCGATATCGGCACGTTCGACCAGAAGGTCGAGGGCCTTGGTCCTGATGATATCCCCGGCCAGCGTTACGACCTGACCGGTGCGCTCGAGATCCTTCGCCACGGCCTTGGGCTCCCGGTCATACGCTTGGGCCAGCACGGCGATCTCGGCGCCGATCTCCTCGGCGGTGACCTCGAGGGAAGCGTTGCGGGCGATGCCCTCAAGGACCAGGTCGCTCTTGATCGCACGGATCGCGTGCTCGCGGGAATCCGCCCGCAGACGCGCCTCGTCCCACCCCTGGAGCTCCAACATCTTCTCGAGGCCGACCCCCATGCGCTCCGCCTGGTCGCGGGCGTGATGGATCCGGTGATCGGTCTCCTCGTCGATCAGGCTCTCGGGCAGATCGACGTCGACCTTGTCGATCATCTCCTGGAGCACGAGGTCGCGGAGGGCGGCGGCGGCCTCCCGCTCCTTCACCTCGGTCAGCCGCTCCCGGAGGTCGTCGCGGAGCTGCGGCACCGTGTCGAACTCCGACGCGGTCTTCGCGAAGTCGTCATCGAGCTCGGGAAGCTTGCGGGCCTTCACGTCCTTCACGAGCACCGTGATATCGACGGCCGCTCCCCCGAGCTCCTCGCCGAATCGCTCGGGGAGGGCGTCGGAAACCTTCAAGATCGCGCCGGGCTTGGCCCCGACCAGCTCCACGTCGAGCTTCTCCCCCACCTCGCCGGACCCGACGAAGTACAGGTAGTCCTCCCGGGACGCCTGCTCCACCTTCTCGCCGCCCTTCATCACCGTGAGGTCCAGGGTCACGAAGTCGCCTTGCTGGACGGGCCGCCCGACGGGTTCGAGCTCCGAGAAGCGTTCCCGCAGGCGCTCGAGCCAGTCGTCGATCTCCTGCTCGGACACCTCGACCGAGGGCTTGGTCACGCTGATCCCGGTGTAGTCCGATTCCTCGAACGAGAGCCGGGGACGCACCTCGACGGTCGCGGAGAAAACGAACGGCTTCCCCGGCTCAAGCTGCTGGACGTCGATATCGGGATCGGTGATGGGCGCCAGGTCCTCCTCGGCGACGGCCTTCCGGAAATAACTGGGCACCGACGAGTTCACGAACTCCTCGAGGATCGCGTCCCTCCCGATCTGGGTGTCGATGATCTGCTTCGGCACCTTCCCCTTGCGGAAGCCGGGGATCTTGATCTGGTTCGCGATCGCTCGGTAGGTGCGGTCGAGGTCCTTGCCGAACTCCTCTTCGGGCACCTCGATCGTGAGCTTGACGGTGTGCGGATCGGTGCTTTCGACGGTCGTCTCCATGGAAGAACCAGGCTACTCGACCCGGAGTCTTGCCCGGCCGACACCTCTGCGCACCGCACGTATCGGCCTCGTGGTGACTGGTAGCGTCGGGCCGTGTTCGAACAGGAGCTGTCCTTCGCTCACGAGCTCGCCGATCGCGCCGCAGAGATCTCGATGTCGTACTTCCTCGGTGAGTTCGAGATCCGGCAGAAGGTCGACCTGACTCCGGTCACCCAGGCCGACCTGGAGGTGGAGACCGCGATCCGAGAGATGATCGCCGACCGCTTCCCGGCCGACGCCGTGACCGGCGAGGAACACGGGGAAGGCGCGGGAGACCGCGTGTGGATCGTGGACCCGATCGACGGCACGAGGAACTTCGCCGACGGCGTACCGATCTGGGCGACGCTCCTGGCGCTCCAGGTCGAGGGCCGGTCGGTGCTCGGGATGGCGAGCGCGCCCGCGTTGGCTGAACGGTACGAAGCGGTCCGCGGAGGTGGCGCTCGCTGGAACGGTCGCGAGCTCCACGCGAGCGAGCGGAAGCTCGACGACGCGTTCATGGTCTTCTCGAGCGTCGACGACTGGCTGGGAGGGCCTCGTGAGGCCGCGTTCCTCGATCTCCTGCGAGACACACGCCGGAGCCGTGGCTTCGGAGACTTCTGGGGACACATGCTCGTCGCGAGGGGGGCGGCCGACCTGATGATGGAGCCGGCTCTGCGGATCTGGGACTGGGCCTCGATCACGGTGATCGTCGAGGAGGCGGGCGGCCGGGTCACCACGTTCGACGGCCAGGAGCCGTCGGACGGCTCCAGCGTCCTCACGACCAATCCGATCGTGCACGAGGAAGCGGTCCGTCGCCTCTCGGGCCGTTGACCCGCTGCGAGTGGGCGCCCGTCGAGAGCGCCGTCTACCTCGCTTACCACGACGAGGAGTGGGGCGTGCCCGTCCACGACGACGGCCACCTGTTCGAGATGCTGACCCTCGAGGGAGCACAGGCGGGATTGTCGTGGTCCACGATCCTCAACAAGCGCGAGGGCTACCGGCGGGCGTTCTCGGGCTTCGACCCCGGAAAGGTGGCGCGGTTCAGCTCGAGAAGGGTGGACCGCCTCCTGTCGGATCCGTCGATCGTTCGGAACCGGATGAAGATCGAGTCGACGGTCACGAACGCGAGGGCGGTCCTTCAAGTGCAGGAGACCGACGGGTCCCTGGACTCCTTCCTGTGGTCGTTCGTGGGGGGAACGCCGAAGGTGAACACGTTCCGAACCCTCGGTGAGATCCCCGCCGAGACGGCGGAGTCAAAGGCCATGGCGAAGGATCTGAAGGGACGGGGCTTCAAGTTCGTGGGGCCGACCGTGTGCTACGCGTTCATGCAGGCGTGCGGTCTCGTGAACGACCACGTGACGAGCTGTTTCCGGTATCCCGAGGTCGGCCGCTGAAGCCGGTGCTCACCGTCGGAGCGCGGAGACCGCGTCGTCCTCGGTCACCATCTGCCGTCGATAGTTCCTGAGGGCGAACCGGTCGCAGGCGGTCTCGGCCGCCGACGCGGTGCCTCGAACCTCTCTGAGCCACCAGTGCATCCATTCGTGGCAGTAGGAGAATCGCAGCACCTCCCCCGGCGTTCGGAACGTGATGCCTTCGGTGAGCCAGATGAAGCGAGGCCGCGTTCCTTTCCCGCTTGCCCTCCGCTTCGCCCCGTAGGGCACGATCTCGCCGAACGGATAGAAGGGCTCCGGCAGCTGCAACGTGATCGAGCGATCCTCGAAGTCCGTCCACGCCGCGAGGTGCGGGCGGTCTCGGTAGCGAAGCGGCTTCACGTGCACCGAGTAATCCCCCGGCTCCGGCAGGCCGGCGAGCATCGACACCACGTCTTCGGCGGGGAGGTCCGGGACGGCGGAGGAGACGTTCATCGAGGCGGAATCCTAAAGCGAGGCGCTGATAGGGTCCGCGAACCGATGGACGAGCCCGGCGGCTCACTCAGCTTCGCCCACGGTGCCAGGAAGGTCGCGCCGTTCTCGATCGCGGTGCTCGGCTTCGGGATCTCGTTCGGGGTCCTCGCTCGCCCGACGATGGGACCGATCGCACCCGTCGTGATGTCGGCCACCACGTTCGCGGGCTCGGCCCAGTTCGCCGCCGCCTCGATCCTGGGGGCCGGCGGGACGCTGGCCGCCGCGGTGGTCGCCGCCGTGCTGCTCAACGCGCGATACGCGCCGATCGGCCTGAGCGTGGCGCCCTCCCTCACCGGCCCGTGGTGGTCTCGGTTCCTCCGAGCGCAGCTCGTCGTCGACGAGACGTGGGCGCTCTCGGCCGACGGCCGAGGCGGGCACGATCCCAAGATCATCGTCGGCGGCGGCCTCGTGCTCTACGCAGCATGGGTCGGCGGCACGGCGGCCGGCGTGCTCTTCGGCGATCTGATCGGCGACCCCGCCCGGCTCGGGCTGGATGCGGCGTTCCCGGCGTTGTTCCTCGCCCTCCTGATGCCGAACCTGGATCGACCCCATGCTCGAACCGCCGCCTTGCTGGGCGCCGCCATCGCGCTCGCGCTGACCCCACTCGCCCCCGCGGGTGTGCCGATCATCGCCGCCGGCGTCGCGTGCCTCGTCGGGTGGCGCCGAGCATGAGCGTCGGATGGTGGACCGTGGTGCTCGTTGGGGTGGCGACGATCGCGATCAAGGGAGCCGGGCCACTGCTGCTCGGCGGCAAGCCCCTCCCCCCGCGGCTCGGTCGCGTGATCGGCCTCCTGGCGCCGGCGCTCCTCGCGGCCTTGGTGGCGATCAGCACGTTCGGCGGGGATCGCGCGCTCGTCCTGGACGAGCGCGCGCTCGGCGTTGCTGCCGCCGCGGTGGTGATCGCGTTCAGGGCTCCGCCGCTCGTGGTCGTGATCGTCGCCGCGGCGGTGACCGCGATCGCGAGGACCCTCCTGTAGGGTTCGCGCGATGACGCGCTACCGCGACCTGGGACTTCGCGTCGGACTCCTTCCGCCAGGGCCGTTGAACGCGATCACCGACGTCGGCGGCCTCACGGTCGGCATGACGACATTGATGGAGGGAGACGGGCCGCTGGACGTCGGGAGAGGCCCGGTCAGGACCGGCGTCACCGCGATCGTCCCCCATGCCGGCATCGGTGCAGAGCCCCTGTTCGCCGGCTCCCACACGCTGAACGGCAACGGGGAGATGACCGGCTTGGAATGGGTCCGCGAGTCCGGCTGCCTCACGACACCAATCGCGATCACGAACACGCACAGCGTCGGGGTCGTCCGCGACGCCCTCGTCTCCTACGAGGTGCGAGATCGGACGCGAGGGCCGGCGTTCTGGAGCCTGCCGGTCGTCGGGGAGACCTACGACGGCGCGCTGAACGACATCAACGGGATGCACGTGCGGCCAGAGCATCTCTTCGCCGCTTTGGATGCGGCGGCAGGAGGCTCGGTATCGGAAGGGAACGTGGGCGGCGGCACGGGCATGATCTGTCATGATTTCAAGGGAGGCACGGGGACCGCGTCACGCTTCGTCGAGGACCGCTGGACCGTCGGAGCGCTCGTGCAAGCGAACCACGGCGACCGTGAACGTCTGATGATCGACGGGGTTCACGTCGGCGAAGAGATCCCGTGCGAGGAGCTGCCCTCCGCCTGGGACCAAGAGGAAGCGATCGGACGGACCGCGGAAGGCTCCATCATCGTCGTGATCGCGACCGACGCACCGCTGCTCCCCCACCAGCTCGAGCGTCTCGCCCAGCGCGCAGGCCTCGGGATCGCACGGGTCGGCGGCGCGGGCGGCAACTCGAGCGGCGACATCTTCCTCGCGTTCTCCACGGCGAACGCCGGGCGGATGAAGAGCTACAAGACCGCCAACCCAGAGGAGCCGTTGGCCGTCGACATGCTTCCCGACGCCTCGATCACGCCCCTGTTCTGGGGCGCGATCGAAACCACCGAGGAGGCGATCCTGAACGCCCTCGTCGCGGCCGACACGATGGTCGGCCGCGACGGCATCACCGCCCACGCGCTGCCCCACGATCGGCTCGTGGACATCATGACGAGGCACGGGAGAGGACCGGATCGGTAGCGGTCGGGGCGGCGGGATTCGAACCCGCGACCTCGTGCTCCCAAAGCACGTGCGCTGCCAGGCTGCGCTACGCCCCGCTTGTAACGGGATTGTACGTCCGGGTACCGTGGTCCCATGCGCGCGCGGCCGAGGACGCGGAACCTTCTGAGCTACGTCCTTTCCGTCGTGCTGTTGATCGCCATCGCCGCTTTCGCGATCCTGGTCGCGCTGCAGCTCCGAACCGACACGCCTCCTCGTTTCGACGTGGGGGAGGCCGAAGGCATGGAATGCCCCACCGGCGAAGGCACGCCCGCATGCTTCGGCTTCACCGTCACGAACCTCGGCAACGGGCCATCCCTGGTGGAGTGCAACGTGACGGCGGGCGCCGGGCGCGCGACCTTCCTCAACGACCTTCCGGTCTACTCGAGCTCCGCTCCCTTCGAGCCCGGGATCGCCGAGCAGCTGACGGTGAAGGTCGACCAGGGCGATGACGACACCGTGATCGAGCCGATCCTGATGTGCAGGGCCGTTTAAGCCGACACGCGGAACACACCCTCGCCCACGATCCGCACACCCCCGCCGACACGCACGCTCCACGAGTCACCGTCCGGTCGGACGTCCAAGTGCAGGAAGCTCGATCGCCCGACCATCTCGCCTTGCGCGACGATCGCGTCGCCCGGCATGCCGGCGAGTCCGCGGGACGCGAGGTAGACGCCGAGCGGACCGGCGGCCGAGCCCGTGGCGGGATCCTCGCCGACGCCGAAGCTCGCGTCGAACATCCTCGCCATCACGTCCCCATCGCCCCGGACGGTGAACAGGTAGAGACATTCGCCTCCGGATGCGGCCGTCGCCCGCCTGCACGCCGGCTCGTATCGCTCGGCCCGCCGGAGTGCCTCCTCGTCACGGATGGGCACGATCAGGGGTCCGAGCCCCGTCGAGATCACCTGCATCGGCAGCTCGGGATCGAGATCGTCCGGCTCGAGCCCGGCCGCATCAGCGACGACGGTGCGGTCGCCGAACTCCGGACCGATGACCGGGCGCTGCTGCGTCATCCACGCGAACCCTTTCTCCAGGTCGACCTCAACAGGCACATCGCCCAGGGCCGTGGTCTGCACCGTCTTCGGAGAGGTCCTGCCCTCGCTCGCGAGCGCGTACGCGGTCCCGATGGTCGGGTGGCCGGCGAAGGGCAGCTCGGCGTCGGGCGTGAAGATCCGCATGCGGTAGCCGTCGGGACGCGACTCGGTCACGAAGGTGGTCTCGGAGAAGTTCGTCTCGAGCGCGAGCATCTTCATCTGCTCGGTCGAGAATCCGGCGGGCGTCTCGGGGACGACGCACAACCGATTGCCCTGGAAGGGTGTCTCGGTGAACGCGTCGACCAGGCGGAACGCGACGTCCATCGGCGGAGTATCGCAGCGGGATCCATCTCCCCGGGATGGCGCCGTGATCGGATTCCGTGGTACTCGCAAGACGCCTTGCTAGGCTGGCGGCTACGCGCGGGTGTAGCTCAATGGTAGAGCTCCAGCCTTCCAAGCTGGTGGTGCGGGTTCGATTCCCGTCACCCGCTCTTTTCGTCGCGGGTTCTCAGTCGATCTCGTGACGCATGGCCACGATGGACTACTCGCGTCGGCATTCGGCGGCGCGAAGGATGAACCGAAGCCCGATGTGGGACAGCACCGAATCCACCTATGGTTTGACCCATGAGGTCTGGATCCGAGGGAACCCTTGGAAGATACGCGTCGGTGACGATCGAGGCAGCGGCTCGATTGGTGGACGTGGATGTCGCGACGATCAGACACTGGTCAGACGTCGGCTCGATCGAGATCGAGCGGCGAGGCGACATGGACGTCGTTCGCCTCGACCAGGTGAGACAACTGACGAACACGTCGAGGGCCGGATCGGGTTCCCGCTTCGGGTCGCTTCGGGCGCTCCTCCGGGATGCCGAGAAGATCGAGTCTCCCAGCGTCGTCGGACTTCAGGAGCTCGTCCGCGAGAAAGCCGGATACGCCTCGTAAGGTTCGGCGCGCTCACCTGACCGAGACGAGCCCACCCCACGCTACGCTGGCGTCGGCGCCGGTAGCTCAGGGGATAGAGCAGGGGACTTCTAATCCTCAGGTCGCAGGTTCGAATCCTGCCCGGCGCGCGGATGTGCCTGCCCGGACGACGCTCCTACCACCGGAGCCGGTTGAGGTCGCCCAGCGGCTAAGGTGGTGGAAGGAGGAACCGTTGGCAGTCTTTCAACGCACAGCCAGCTACGCGACCACCTGCCTGAAGTGCGGCGGTGCCATCAAGCCGGGCGAACGGATCCTCTGGTCCAGCGCGGATGAGCGAGCGAAGCATCAGGTCTGCCCGAAGCCCACGTCCGACGGCGACGGCAAGCCAGCCCGCCGGTCGGCCTAGATCCGGGCTCGAGCCTCACGTAACGGCGTCGTGGACACCCTTGGCGAGTGCGCGCAGCCGGTCGATCGATGTTCTTCCGCTGCCGAGCGCCCAGCCGCCAGTGCGTCCTCCGTCCACATGCACCCCGATGCGACTCTCGTCCTGACGCACGTGTACGCCACTCCGTCTATCGTCCGGCTGCTGGTGCGGCCGAGATGACCCCGGGGGAACTGGAGGAGGTCTCCATCCCTATACCCGACCAGGTCGGAGTCTGCCCCACAGGATGGCCACCTTGTTCAGGGAACAGGAGCGGCCGTATCATTCCTACGAGGCGTCGGATATCCCGAGCGAGCAAGAGGGAGCGGGTTGCATGCGTCTGGGCGTGCTCCTCATCGATGATCCGGTGCATCCCGCGATCGACGGGGTAGAAGGGCTCCTTCGCGCTCGACGTCTCGTACAGCGAGGATACTCAGCATGAGGCGATCCGAGGGATCCAGGGCCCGCCGCTTGGATCGCCTCGCCCAAGAGGTCACTCACCTCTCGAACCGTTCCATGGATCGTTGGCACCGGTTCTCCGATCGGTTGGCGGAGACACGTGCGGGGATGGCGGAACACTGGCACCGCTTCTCCGATCGGGTCGCAGTCGCATGGACGAGACCTACCGACTGGGTTCGGGGTCGTTGGCACCGGTTCTCCGATCGGGTCGCAGCCGGACAGACGAGGCATAGGCACCCGGTGCGGCATCGTTGGCACCGGTTCTCCGATCGGGTCAGAGCGAGACGGACGAGGCCTACCCGCTCAGTGCGGCATCGTTGGCACCGGTTCTCCGATCGGGTCGCAGCCGCGCGGACGCGGCTCGCCGACGGCGTCCTGGATCGTTGGTACCGGTTGTCCGATCGGGTCGCAGCCGCGCGGACGCGGCTTGCGGACCGTATCTCAGAGAGTGGCGGTATCCCGTTCCGTCGGCCGGCCTTCGTAGTGCTCACTGTGTGCGTTCTGTTGGCCATCTCCGCGATCGCCTTGATCCGTGCCGGCTCCGATGCACCTGTTCCCACGGATACGGCTACCGATAGTCCAGAGGCACCTGTTGCCGGCGACGAGGACCCAACGCGAAGAGGGCTCTCCGCGACCAACGACCAACTGCCTGGGTATGACGTGCACATGAACGAGGGAGGCGGCTACCTCTTCTCCTATCCGGACACATGGGAGATCGCGAGTGGCGGCGACAGCGCCCGTTTGGTGAATCCAGACGGCGACGTGGTCATCACGTTCCGGATGGCGCCTTCCGGCTCGTTGGAGGAGGCGTCCGATCGAGTCTTGGGGAACGCCACCAGTTCCTACTCGGGTGTGGAGCTCGTCGCGGGCGAAGTCGAACGCACGCCGCAAGGGCTTCGGTCGTTCGTGGTCGGAGGTGACGCGCTCAACGCGACCGGTACGCCGGTCCGCTTCCTGGTCATCACGATCCAAGGTCCAGAGGAGAATCGGGCCATCACCGTTCGGTTCTCTCCATCCGCCGATCCGCTCGAAGCCTTGCCTGCCATCCGCGAGATCGTCTCGTCGTTCAGGGTCTCGCAAGCCGAGTAGACGGCTACGAGCGAGGCTCTCTTTTCTCGTCCCTGGTCGGCGCGATCGGCCACCCTGATCTGCGGTCCTTTGGGACTAGAAGTAGGAAGCGCGCTAGTGACCTTCCCTACGGCATTCGGTGTAGGAAACCGAATCACGGGTAAGGGAAAGCGGTCGAGGGGGCCCGGCTCAAGGGGAGGTCGTCATGCAGCGATGGACTGGACGAGGTCACCGCCTCGCCGTTGTTTGCGCGATTTCGGTCGTCACATTCCTGGGATCGCCAGCACAGCAAGCCTTTGCAGACGAGGGTCTGACCGGAGCACTCGATCCGATCTCGAGCGCTGTCGCAGATCCGGTCATCGGCGCGGCAGAGACGGACCTCTCTGTCTCTGAGCCCGTCCAGGCCGTGGCCGAGACCACCGCCGACACCACCGAGGCCGTGGCCGAGACCACCGCCGACACCACCGAGGCCGTGGCCGAGACCACCGCCGACACCACCGAGGCCGTGGCCGAGACCACCGCCGACACCACCGAGGCCGTGGCCGAGACCACCGAGGCCGTGGCCGAGACCACCGCCGACACCACCGAGGCCGTGGCCGAGACCACGTCCGACACCACCGAGGCCGTGGCCGAGACCACGCCGACACCACCGAGGCCGTGGCCGAGACCACCGCCGACACCACCGAGGCCGTGGCCGAACCACCGAGGCCGTGGCCGAGCACCGCCGACACCCCGAGGCCGTGGCCGAGACCACGTCCGACACCACCGAGGCCGTGGCCGAGACCACGTCCGAGACCACCGAGGCCGTGGCCGAGACCACCGCCGACACCACCGAGGCCGTGGCCGACGCCGCAGCCGCCGTCGAGACGACCAACGACACCACCCAAGCCGTGGCTGAGACCACCGCCGAGATCACCCAGGGCGTGGCCGACACCACAACGGAGACCCGCGAAGCCGTCGTCGACACCACCGCCGAGATCACCGAGGGCCTGGCCGACACCACAACGGAGACCCGCGAAGCCGTCGTCGAGACCACCGCCGACACCACCGAGGCCGTGGCCGACACCACAACGGAGACCCGCGAAGCCGTCGTCGAGACCACCGCCGAGATCACCCAGGGCGTGGCCGACACCACAACGGAGACCCGCGAAGCCGTCGTCGAGACCACCGCCGAGATCACCCAGGGCGTGGCCGACACCACAACGGAGACCCGCGAAGCCGTCGTCGAGACCACGGTCGAAACAACAATCGTGTTCTCAGAAGCCACTTCGGCTACGACCTCCACCGTGGACGCGGTGTCGAACGAGACGGGCTCGATCATCGACGCAGGCGTCTCTTGGACCGTCGACGCGGTGTCCGACACCACAGCGGCAACAACGACGGCGAGCCGAGAAGCCACGTCTGCAGTGACCTCTTCCCTGGATACGGTGACGAACGCGACAGGCTCGATCACTGACGAAGAGGTCTCCGGGACCATCGACGCGGTTTCTGGCACCATCTCGCAAACCACCCAAACAGTCGTCGACACCACAGCCGCAACAACGACGGCGATCCGAGAAGACCCCACGTCTGCAGTGACCTCTTCCCTGGATACGGTGTCGAACGCGACAGGCTCGATCACGGACGTCGTTTCGACGGGTGCCGGCTCCATCGACACGACGCCGGAAACGAGTGCGACTTCCGCGGTGCCGACCGGCGCCGTCGAAGGATCGGATCTGATCTGGACCAGCGATGGCACGTCTCAAAGTGCAGTGGAGTCCTATGCCGGAGCGGACTCCTCGTCGACCGCATGGCGTCGGGCTTCTGCGCGGTCATCGCAATACGCCCTTATGAGCCGTCTCGCCGCGCAAAGAGGCTGGGTAGAGACCACGCTGCCATCGCTCGAGAACCCCGCGCCCTGCCCGCGCGCCGATAGCTCGCTTTGCGCGTTGACCGCCGATGTGGGTGGCATGGATTCGCTGGCGGAGGCCGTGGCTTCGATCATCCGATCCCTGGCGTTCACGGGTTTCGCTCTGCTGCCCTGGCTTGCCGCGTCAGTCATGTTGGCGGTCGCGGGAACTCTCGCGCTCGCGGAGTCGAGACGTCGGATGTCGTTCTAGAACCGTGGGTAGGTGTGGCCGTAGCCCTTCACGAAACGGGCCTTGACCGACGTGCTGTAGAGCCGCTGGCGAGGGATCTCGACCTTCGTCTCGCACTTGCCGCACGTGAAGGCCCCGAACCAGCGCGAGGGGATCGCCTGCGGGTACTCGCACTTGTGGCACGCCTCGAACCTGATATCGGCCGCGCACGAGAAGCAGCGGTACGAGATCGCGCCGTCCTCCACGGGGGAGGGCATCCGGCAGTCGGGGCAGGTGAGGTATGCCATCTATCCAAGGTTGTCGGCCGTTTGGGTGACTCCTCCTAATACCCGATCACGGGTAATCGGGTCACCCCCGGTGACCGTCACGTGCCCGATCTTGCGACCGGGACGAGATGCCTTGCCGTACAGGTGTACGTGGACTCCACCCCCGGGCTCGAAGGCACCGTCCGGCGGCGCCGAGCCGATGAGATTCACCAAGCCGCTGTAGGCCGTTGGGGACGTCGAACCGAGCTCCAGACCGCAGATCGCCCGCAGATGGTTCTCGAACTGCGAGGTCGCCGCGCCCTCGATCGTCCAGTGACCGGAGTTGTGGACCCGCGGCGCCATCTCGTTGCCCAGGAGCTCTTTCCCCACCTGGAACAGTTCGATCGCGAGCACGCCCACGTGGCCGAGCCGCTCCATCACCGCGAGCGCGTGGCGCTCCGCCGTCTCCTGGAGCTGGGCGGTCACTTGGGGAGCCGGCGCGATCGACACGCGAAGGATCCCCTCGCGATGGACGTTCTCGACGAGCGGGTAGAACGCGGCCCGGCCGTCTCGGGCGCGCACGCCGAGGATCGACAGCTCCCGTTCGAAGGGCACGAGCGACTCGAGGATCGAGGGCACCTCCCCCACCGCTCGCCACGCGTCGCCCGCGTCCTCCACGCTGGTCAGCCGGCCCTGCCCCTTCCCGTCGTAGCCGAGACCCCGCGTCTTCAACACGCTCGGCACACCGATCACGTCGAGCGCTTCGGCCAGCTCATGGTGGGACGACACGGGCGAGAACGGCGCGACAGCCAAACCGACCTCTTCGAACAACGTCTTCTCGAGCACCCGGTCCTGCGCGAACTCGAGGGACTCGGGTGGAGGGAACACGTCGACCCGCTCCGCGAGGAACCGCGCGGACGCGACCGGGACGTTCTCGAACTCGTAGGTGGCGACATCGGCGGCGGTGGCCAGCTCGGCCAGCGCCGTCTCGTCGTCGTAGGCGCCGACGATCGCCGGTGCGACCCGAGACGCGGGGGAGTCCGACGCCGGGTCCAACGTGAGGCACTCGATCCCGATCCGAGCTCCCGCCTCGGCCAGCATCATGCCGAGCTGGCCGCCGCCCACGATCCCGACGAGCGTCACCGCTCGCCTGGATCGGGATGCGCGACGACGTTCTCGGTCTGGACCTCACGGAACTTCAGCAGCTGCTCGCGGACGTGATCGTCGGCGAGCGCGACGATCTCGGCCGCGAGCAATCCTGCGTTCACCGCCCCGCTCACGCCGATCGCGAGCGCGCCGACCGGGACGCCCGCGGGCATCTGCACGATCGACAGGAGCGAGTCCATCCCCTTCAAGGCCTTGGACTCGATCGGAACACCCAGCACCGGGAGGTGGGTGTTCGCCGCCGTCATCCCGGGGAGGTGCGCCGCCCCCCCGGCCCCGGCGACGATCACGCGCAGGCCGCGGTCGGCCGCGGACTTCGCGTACTCCACCATGAGCTCCGGTGTCCGATGGGCCGACACGACCTTGGTCTCGAAGCGCACGCCGAGGTCTTCGAGCGTGTCGCAGCAGTGCTTCATCGTCTCCCAGTCCGAGCGGGAGCCCATGATGACGCCGACCTGCGGCTCGTCCACGGGCGGAGTCTACCGACGCGGCTAGCCCGACGGGTTCGTGACCGAGGCGGCGAACTCCTCGAGGTTGTCGACGTAGCGCTGCACGTCCTCGTCGGAGTGCACGATCGACGTGGTCCAGCTCTCCCACTTCGAGCCCGGCGACTTGAACACCCCTCGGTTCAGCTGCCAGAGCCACGCGAGCTGGGGCAGGCGGTCGTCGATGTCCCAAAGGTCCCGGTACTCGTGGAGCGGCTCCCGCCGGAACTCGACCGACCCCTTGGCTCCCAGAACCTTCACGTTCGCTGCGAGCCCGTGCTTGAGGCACACCTCCTCGGACTTCGCGAGGATCGCGTTCAGCTCGTCGAATCGCGCGTACGCGCCGGGAGTGAGGACCTCGAGGAGGTTCGCCTGGGCGGCGGCCATGGTGAGCGGGTTCCCGTTGAAGGTCCCCTGCTGGTCGAGCTCGCCGCTGATCACCATCCCCATCGCTTCCTCCGTCCCGCCGATCGCCCCGCAGGGAAGGCCGGCGCCCAAAGCCTTCGCCAGGCAAACGAGGTCCGGCACGACGCCGAAGGCCTCGGTGGCGCCGCCCCAGGCGAGCGTGAACCCGGTCTTCACCTCGTCGAAGACGAACAGCGCGCCGTCGGCACCGCAGAGCTCCTTCAGCCCCGCGAGGTAGCCGGGATCGGGCAGCACCAGCCCGCAGTTCGTCATCGCCGGCTCGACGATCATGCAGGCGAACTCCCCGGCGTGCTCCGCGAACGCCTGCTTCGCCGCGTCCAGATCGTTGAACGGAACGTTCTGCACCAGGTCCACGAACTCCTCGGGCAGACCGAGGGTCTGCGGAACCGACACGGGATGGTCACGAGGCCCGGCCTTGTCCTCCGCGGGGAACACGCTGACCATCAGCGAGTCGTGGTGGCCGTGGTACGTCCCCTCGATCTTCAGGATCTTCTTCCGGCCCGTGAGGGCACGTGAGATCCGGCACGCGTCGAGCGTCGCCTCCGTTCCGGAGTTGCCGAACCTCCACTGCGGGAGGCGGTAGCGTGCCGCCAGGTTCTCGGCCACCGGGAGCGCCTCCTCGGTGGGCTGGGCGAAGTGGGTTCCCCGCTCAACGCGGCGCTTGACCGCCTCGACGACCTTGGGATGCGCGTGGCCCATCACCATCACGCCGTAACCGTTGTGAAGGTCGACGTAGTCGTTCCCGTCGATGTCCCAGACGTGCGAGCCCTCTCCTCGCCGCACGTAGATCGGATGCGGCGGCCACGACTGCCAGGAGGAGGACACTCCACCGGGGAGGAACTTCTTCGCCTGTTCCCGGTACGTCAGCGATCGTGCGTGGCGCCGATCGAGCGCCTCGGTCTCACGCTTCGTGAGCTCCTCGACCCACTCGAGGTCGACATCGACGGTCCTCGCGGTGTCCATAGCGGTGGAGCCTACGCCGTCCGGGTCCTCAGGCATCGCCGGACCCGCCCTCGCCGAGGGGTGCCAACCGAGACCCGATCACCAGCGCGGAGGAGAGCAGGACGAGGTTCTTCACGACGAACTCGCCCTCGACCGTGAGGAGCAGGGGGTTCCCGTCGCGGAAGGCGATGTCGGGCAGGAGCACGAGCACCAAGAACGTGCCGGCCATCTGCAGGATCAGGAGCGGAAGCGCGATCCGCATCAGCCGTCCGGCCACGAGGCACGCGCCGACGAAGACCTCGAACGCCCCGAGCGCGGGCACGACGACGTCGGGATCGAACCAATAGATCGTCTTGGCGACCAGACCCGAGACCGGCGACACGTCGAAGATCTTCAGCAGGCCGAACCACAGGAACACGACGCCGAGCGAGATCCGGAGCACGGGCACGCCGATCCGCGACAGGAACGGCCGCAGCCGCGCGTCGAGATGCTCGGCCTTCTGGCGGACCTGCGGCTGCGACGGGCTCACCCCTCGATGGTAGACGCGCCTACGCCGGACGCCTCGAGGAGATCGTCCAGGATCTCGCCGAACGCGCCCACGCCGAGCGAGAGGTGGCCGTGTTCGGGCCGGAGATAGCCGCGAGCTCCGGAGATGTGCGCGGCGAGCCACTCCCCGTGAGTGATCGGCACCATGAGATCCTGCCGTCCCTGCCAGATCGACACGGGCACCCGGATCTCCGACACGTCGAATCCCCAATCGCGAACGAACGCGAGATCGTCGTCGTACCAGCCCCACGGACCGTGGCGGAACGCAGACCGGAACGAGGCGGCGAGGTTCTCTCCGAACTCGCCCGTCACCTGCGCCGCGTCGACGTCGGAGATGAGGGATCGCATCACCGCGACGATCTCGTCCGCCCCGATGGTGGCCATGGCTTCGACGTGCGGCTCCATCCACCGCAGGAGCTCGTCCGGGTCACGCGCGGCGGTCGGATACTCGATCCGGTTGTCCTCACCCATCCCGGCCGTCCAGTCGAGCCCCTCCGCGTCGTACGGGGCGACGCCGGCGATGGTGGCTGCGGCCCGCACCCGAGCGGGGAGCAGCGCCGCGCACGCGAGCGCGTGCGGGCCGCCGCCGGACCAACCGGCAGTGAGGAACCGCTCGTGACCGAGATGGTCGGCGAGCGCGGCGGCGTCCGCCGCCGCGCTCGCCACCGCTCTCCCCTCCTGGCGGCTCGACCCGCCGAACCCCGGCCGTGAGAGGAAGGCCAGCGCGATGCCGCGATCAGCGGCTGCGCGGTGGAACGGTTCGAATGGTTGAGCCGCCGACGGGCTCCCGTGATGGAACACCAGCAGCGTGCCGTCGGGCGCGCCCTGCACGACCGCTTCGAGGGATCGGCCGTCGGCGAGCTCGACGGTGACCCAGCGCTCGCCCATCGCGCCCTCAGCTCGCGACGGCGGCCGCGAACTCCTCGAAGTTGTCGACGTACCGCCGGGCGTCCTCGTCGGAATGCGCGATCGAGAGCGTCCAGGTCTCCTGCTTCGACCACGGCGACTTGAACACACCCCGGTTCTGCTGCATCAACCATGCGAGGTACGTGACCCGCTCGTCGATCCCGATCGTGTCGCGGTACTCGCGAACCTCGGTCGGCGAGTACGTGACCGAGCCCTTCGCGCCGATCCCCGTCACGTACGCGGGGAGCCGGTACCGGTCGATGGTCGGGCGGAGGCCGTCTTTCAACGCCCGGTCGATCGCGTGCAAGCGCTCGTACGCATCAGGCGTCAGGACCTCGAACAGGGTCGCCTTCGCGGCGGCCATCGTGAGCGGGTTCCCGTTGAACGTCCCGGCGATGTCGTGCTCGCCGCGGAGCACGGGGCCGAAGAGCTCCTCGGTCGCGCCGATCGCACCGCAGGGGACACCACCGCCGAACGCCTTGGCGAGCGTGACGATGTCGGGTTGCACGCCGAACGCCTCGACGGCGCCCCCCCACGCGATCGTTCCCCCCGTCTTCACCTCATCGAACGCGAGGTACGCCCCGTGCCGGTGGCAGAGGTCGAGCAACCCCTGGAGATAGCCGGGCTGTGGGAGCACGACACCGCAGTTCATCATCGCCGGCTCGACGATCATGCCGGCGACGCGGCCCTCGTTCTCGGCGAACGCTCGCTCGGCCTGGGCTAGATCGTTGAACGGCACGATCCGCACCAGATCGGCGAAGGCCTGCGGGATCCCCATCGCCTGCGGCACCGTCACCGGGTGCTCGCGCGGGCCGATCAGGTCGGGATCGGGCGCGACGGAGAACATGAGGGAGTCGTGATGGCCGTGGTAGCTCCCTTCGATCTTCACGATCAGGTCCCGGCCGGTGTTCGCGCGCATCAGCCGTACGGCCTCGAGGGTCGCCTCCGTACCGGAGTTGCAGAATCGCCACAGTGGGAGCCCGAAGCGCTCCGAGACGTTCTCGCCGATCTCGTGGAGCTGCGCGGTGGGCTGGGCGAAGTGCGTTCCCAAGCGCGCCCGCTTCTCGATCGCCTCGACGACCTTGGGATGCGCGTGCCCGACGACCATCGCGCCGTATCCGAGGTGATAGTCGATGTACTCGTTCCCGTCGAGGTCCCAGATGTGGCTACCCTCTCCGCGGTCGATGAAGATCGCGTGCGGGGGCGACGCCTGCCACGACGACGCCACGCCGCCGGTCACGTGGCGGGCGGCCACCTCCCGGTACTCGATGGACGCCCGGTGCTTCGGTTCGAGCGTCGCCTCTTCCTCGGCGATGAGGCGGTCGACCAGCTCGAGGTCGAACTCGATCGTCTCTTTGACTGCCAGGTCGTCCACCCCCGAAAAACGGCTCGTTTGAACGGCCGTTCAATGATGCCCGACGCGGCGCCCGGAGGCAACTCCGGGGGCACGTCGGGTACGCTTTGCTCTGCACGTGGTGGCCGTAGCTCAACTGGTTAGAGCGCCAGGTTGTGGTCCTGGAGGCTGGGGGTTCAAGTCCCCTCGGTCACCCTGAGAGACGAGTCGGCCGCGGCCCCTTCGGGGCCGCGGCCGCCTCTCACCTTCGGATCGGGTCGCTAGTCCAGCAGGCTGACGCCCCCGGGACCGACCAACAGCCCCGCGACGATCAGCACGATGCCCCAGACGACCTGACTACGGATGATCGCGAAGATCCCCGCGATGACGAGGACCGCTGCGATGACCCAAAGGATCGTGTCCGTCGTCTGCTCGTTGGCCTGGGCCAGTATGGCGAGGGTCGACAGCATCCTCTTCTCCTTGTTTGTGCTCGGTGTGCGTTCGGTCAGTCGGTCAGCGCGGGGATCAGGTACCACCCCAGGAAGACCAGGATCGCGATCACGATCGCGACGATCGCGATGTACTTGATCGCCGCGTAGCCGACGAGGCCGCTTCCGCCCTCGGGGTCGCGCACGACTGGGGTTTCGTCGTGGTGGTGGTGCTCGGGCTCCATACTCATGGCTTAACGCTCCCTTCGCTGCCTGGCGGCAGCATCAGCGTTCCGTCGCGCCACATATCCCCAGTTCCGCATGGCAGCAAACATCGCTCGGACCGGCCAGGCGGGCGTCTGCCGTTGCTAGACTGCGCCGGGCCTCTAGCTCAATTCGGCAGAGCAACGGACTCTTAATCCGCAGGTTCGGGGTTCGAGTCCCCGGGGGCCCACCACACAACGTTCCGCGACTCGACGGTGCACCTGTTTCTCGGTCGCCGTCTTTCCCTGCCGAGGTTCCCGGGGCTACGCCTTCCCTCCGTGCTATGGCGCGCCGGCCGAAGGGGGCAGCAGATGGCGTACGACCAGGTGATGGCGGCAACGGGCCCTTTGCTCGCTTCGGCGGAGGCTGTGGCGGCGCTCGCCGCGAGATGAAGCTCGACATGCTCGGTGAAGCCGGCGATCCTGCGACCCGTGACGCCCTCGACTCGGTGATCTCCGTTCTCACGGATCCGACCATCCTGGACGACCTCGATGAGACAGAGCGTCGGTCCGTGATCGGACTGTCACCTCCTTCCTGAAGCAGGGGCTCGAGCTCATCGAGGACCCGGGGCGTCCCGGCGGGTGGGTCTACACGGATCCCGTCGTGCTCCAGACCCAGGGCCAGAGCTCCGGCGGCGTGCCTCCGCTCATCGCGCGCATCGCGCCGACGCTCGACGGTCTCGAGGCCGCGCTCGCCCGCGAGGATGCGCGGATCCTGGACATCGGGTCCGGCGTCGCCGCACTCTCGATCTCGTGTTGCCGCGTGTGGCCGGCCGCGTCCGTCGTGGGCGTCGATCCGTGGGGACCTGCCATGGAGCTTGCCATCCAGAACGTCGCCGCGGAGGGTTTGCAGGATCGGATCACGCTCCGGCCAATCTCGATCGAAGAGATCGACGACACCGATTCGTTCGATCTCGCTTGGATGCCGGCACCCTTCCTGCCGCGGTCGGTGCTCGACGCCGGCGTGCCCGTGGTCGCCCGGAGCATGCGACCCGGCGGCTGGCTCGTCCTCGGCAGGTACGCCGCTCCACAGGAACCGCTCCCCGAGGCCCTGGCGGCCCTCCGGACCGTGCGGGGAGGAGGGACTCCGCTCTCGGACGACGAGGCGATCGCGCTCCTCGAGCATGGGGGACTCACGAACGTCCGATCCGTGCCTAGCGATTGGAGCGCGCCCATCCGATTCGTGGCCGGTCAGCGGTCGGCGTAGACACACGCCCGACGGTCGACGCTCGTCGCCAGCGCGATCAGGACTCCCGCTCCACGAGGGCGCGGACGTCGTCGCGCGACAGGAATCGCTTCCGGAGATCTGCATCGTCAAGGCCGGCCGCGATCTCGTCGACGATCACGCGCGAGCGACCGCGGAGATCGGCTGACTCCGTCTCGGCTCCCTTCCGGGCGTGCAGGTCGGCGGACAATGCGAGCGCCTCCCAGAGCACCCGGCGCTCCCCCAGCCGCTCCGCGCGCTCGATCGCGTCGGCCAGCTCGTCGCCGGCCTCCTCGAGGCGATCGGCCGCCACGAGCGCCCTCGCGAGGGCGACGAGCGCCCCTGCGACGAGGATCTCCACCTCGCTCGTGCGGAGCTCCTGGACGACCGTCCGCGCGACCCTCTCGGCCTCCGCGGCATCTCGGTCGAGGAGCGCGAGACGAACCCGCGCGGCGCTCGCCGCCACCCGAAGGAAGGTCCGGTCGGGCTCGGGCAGCATCATCAGATCGACCTCCTCCAGGGGCGCATGCGCCTCGTCGTGCCTCCCGAGGGAGATGAGCGCGAGGGCCTGGGACACGCGCGCGATCGAGATCGCGGGAGGCACCCGCTCGCGGGCGATCGCGAGGGACTCCTCCGCGAGCGCGAGCGCACGCTCGCCGTCTCCGAGGTACGTCGTCACCCGGGAGAGGTCGGCCCGCGTGGCGATCGCGGCGTAGGCGAAACCGCCCTGCTCCCCGAGCTCGAGGCACCGTTGGATGGAGTCGATCGCGGCACCGAGCTGGCCGCGCTCGAGCTCGACGCGGTAAACCGTGATCAGGGCATGCGATTGCCCCCAGGCGTTGCCGATCGACTCGGAGACCGCGAACGCCTCGTTCGCGTCCGCGAGCGCGGCCGCGTAATCACCCCGGAACAGGTGCATCGAGCTGCCGACCGTGAGGTTCTCGCCCAGCATCGGACGGTTGTCGAGCTCCTCCCAGAGTGCCCGCGCTTCGGCCAAACGCTGCGCGGCAGCCGAGAAGTCACCGAGCGCCATGTACGCGCGGGTGACGTCGTTCAGGGTGAACGCGAGTTGTTCGCGCTCACCGAGGTCGCGCGCGATCGCGAGCGACGCCTCACCCGCCTCGATGGCTCGGGCGGCGTCCCCTCCGCCGTAGACGTTCGCGACCACGATGTTCCACAGGGCTTTCGCCTCGGCCGAGCGGTCTCCGATCCTTCGAGCCATGACCACGAGCTCCTCCGACAGCCGGCGCCCCAGCTCCGGGTCGAACTTCGGGGTGGCCGTCGCGTAGAGCAGGGCGATGCTCGAGTGCGCGGACAGCTCCATGGTGTCGTCACCCTTCGCCAGCGCCTCCTCGCGCATCTCTTCGTAGTTCGCGATCGCGTCGTCGTAGCGGCCGATCAGTTCCAACGCACTGCCTCGTCGCTCGTACATCGACCGCAGGGTCGATGAAGGTGCGCCGACGCGCCGGCCGGCGTCCAACCCGGTGCGGTAGTGCGCCTCCGCCTCGGCGTTCGCGTAGAGCCGTGCCGCCGCGTCGCCGGCCTTCGCCGCGTATATCACCGTCGAAGCGTCCTCACCGGCCTCCGAGAAATGGCGGACGAGCTGCGACGCGACCTCGTCGAGGCGGTCGCCCGCCGTTTCCTCGAGCACCTCGGCGACGCGCCGGTGCGTGGCGCGACGATGCTTCGCGAGGAGGGTGCCGTACGCGGCCTCCTGCGTGAGCGCATGACGGAACGTGAACTCGGCCTGGGAGCCGTCGTCGGTGACCCGGATCAGGTCGCGTCGCACGAGCTCCCGGAGATCCTCCCGGACGTCCGCCCGGCCGGCGACGGCCACGAGGAGCTCTTCTTCGAATGTCCGACCGATCACGGCGGCCGTCTGCACCGTGCGACGGGTCGACTCCGGAAGCCGATCGAGACCGACCGTGATCAGGCTCTGGATCGTGTCGGGGATCACGATGTCTGTCGTGTCTCCCGTCAGCCGCCAGCCGTCGTCGGCACGCTCGACGACGCCGCCGTCGATCAGCGCCCGGGCCACCTCCTGCATGAAGAGCGGATTCCCCTCCGTGTTGTGGAGGATCCGCCGCCGCTCGGCCGCCGTCATCTCCGGAACCGGAAGGAACGCGCCGATCAGCTCGTCGCTCTGTTCTGCCGAGAGCGAGTCCAGCTCGAGCGCCGTCGCGTTCGCCGCGAGCTCGGTTTCCACCCACTCCCTGAACTCCCACGAGACGACCTGTCGATCGGGGCGGAACGATGCGAGGACCACGATCGGTGCATCCACGACGAGCTCGGTGATCGCTCGCACCAGGTCGAGGGAGGCATGGTCACACCAGTGGAGGTCCTCGAACACGATCAGCCGACGACCGCGCTGGGCGAGGGTCGAACCGACCACGAGCTCGGTGGCCGCACGCTGGAACGCTTCGCCCTCCAGGTGCGGTTCGTCCTCCCGCTCGACACCGAGGAGCGCCCGCGCGACCCGTTCGCTCAGCGCCTCCCACCCCTCCAGGGCGATCGTCTCCATCAGATCGGCGATCTTCGCCCGGACGATCTCGGCGGGATCCGACTCCTTGACGCCGGCCCGCTCCCGCATCAAACGCCGGTACTGCGCGTAGGGCTGCATCGTGTCGAAGGGGACGCACTGCCAGAAGTCCCACCGGCGCTCGTCGCCCGGCTCCCGCTCCGCCCAGATCGCATCGGCTTCCTCGATCAGTCGGCTCTTGCCGATCCCTGGATCCCCGATGAGAAGCAGGACCGATCCGCGACCCTGGTGCGCCCGGTCGAACGCCGCACGGATCGCCGCCATCTCCGTTCCGCGTCCGACGAGCGGCGCGTCCAGGCGCCGGGCCGCACGCACGGTCCACGGAGCGTCCAGTCGACCGAGCACCCGATAGGAGGACACGGGCTTCCGCTTCCCCTTCAGCTCGACGCCGCCGAGCGGCTCGACCTCGAACAGGTCGGCGACCAGCCGGTAGGTGTCCTCGGTGATCTGGACCGTGCCGGGCTCGGCCGTCTGCTCCATCCGAGCGGCGACGTTCACGGCGTCGCCCATCGCCGAGTACTCCTGCTTGAGCTCCGAGCCGACCTCGCCCACGACGACGGGACCGGTGTTGATCCCGACGCGAACGTGCAGGTCGAGCCCTCGCTCCCGGGCGAGCTTCTCGCGGAGCGATGTCACGGAGGACACGATCTCGAGGCCCGCCATCACAGCGCGCTGCGGGTCATCCTCATGCGCGGTCGGCGCGCCGAAGAACGCGAGGATCGCGTCGCCCATGAGACGAGCCACCGTCCCCTCATGACGGACGACAGGCGCGATCAGGTGCGCGAACGCCTCGTTCATCACGTCGGTCCAGTCCTCCGGGTCGAGCTCCTCGGCCATCGCGGTCGAACCGCGCACGTCGCAGAAGAGCATCGTGACCACGCGCCGTTCTCCGGACGGCGTTCCGGAGGCGGCGGGCGCATCCAAGCGATCCCCGCAGGCGTTGCAGAACCTCGCGCCCTCCGGGTTGTCCGCCCCGCAGGCGGTGCACCGCGCCATGGTGCGAACGATAACCGCCTGAAGAACGCCGCCTCCTCGTCAGCTCGTCTGGCGCTCCCTGAGGACCTCGAGGTATTCGTCGAGCCGCTCGTAGGTCTCGATGGCGCCGGACTCCATCCCCGACCCGAGCACCTCGTCGCGCATCTCCTTCGTGGGGAAGGCGGCGCTGCTCGTCACCGTGGTCTTGCCGTCGTGCTCCTCGAACGTGTAGGTCTCCGGACCGCCGGGGTTGTCCTCGAACCCGAACGTCCAGACGATGCGTTCCGGCCGGACGATCTCCAGGTACTCACCGAAGAACGTGATCTGGTTGCCGTCGGGACCGCGGTGCACGACCCTCCACGTCCCGCCCGGGCGGAAGTCGATCTCACAGTCCACGACCTCGTACTTCCTCGGGCCCCACCAGTTCGACATGTGCTCGCAGGAGGTGTGCGCCTCGAACACGAGGTCGCGCGGTGCATCGAACACCCGGGACATCACGATCTCCCGATCCGACGGAGTCGTCGTCACGAGCTGGTTCCTACCGCTTCCGCTCATCGTTCTTCCCCTTTCCTTTCCTTGGTCCTCGTCCCTGGAGCTCCTCCAGGTACTCGTCAAGCCGGTCGTAGCGCTCGTCCCAGAAGCGCCGGTACCGCTCGGTCCACTCGGCGACCTCCTTGAGCGGCTCGGCCTCGAGCCGGGCGGGCCGCCACTGCCGCTCCCGACCTCGCACGATGAGCCCCGCCCGCTCGAGCACCTTCAGGTGCTTCGAGACAGCCGGCATGCTCATCTCGAACGGCTCCGCCAGCTCCGTGACGGAGGCCTCCCCCGCCGCCAGCCGGCCGAGGATCGCCCGCCGAGTGGGATCCGCAAGCGCGGCGAACGTGCGATCGAGGCGCTCGGTGGCCGTCGCTGTCGCCATCTCTCAACCTCCCGGTTAAATAACTGATTGGTAAACTACTCCCCCCGAGGGAACCCCGTCAAGTCCGATCCCGGGGGTTCTACGGCCGGATGTCGACGGGTGTGCCCATCGGCACGCCGCGAAGGGACCGCAGCAGCGAATTCAGGACGCGGACGCAGCCCTTGCTCACCGCCTGACCCGCATCGGTCGGGTCGTCGGTTCCGTGGATCGCGAGCCGAGGCTGGCCCGGCCACTCTTTCCACGGCTCGATCGACTCCGAGAACCCGGAGAGTCCGAGGATGAAGCTGCCGTAGGGGCCGGACGGATGGTCCGTACGGACCTTCGCCCACACGAAGTACCGGCCGGGCGGGGTCGGCGTCACGGCGGAACCGACGGCGACCTCCAGGCGCGCCACCGGTTCGCCCTCGCGGAGCCTCACGAGCCTCCGTTCGGAGAGGTCGACGACGACCCGTTCGTCGGCCTCGGCGAGCCGCACGTCCGAGGCTGCGACCCAGCCCGCTTGGCCGTTCGGCCAGATCGGGAGCTGGATGCGCAGCCAGATGTCACCGTCCTCGTCGTTCGCGTCGCGGACCACGAGGAGCCGGAGCGGCTGGCCCCAGGGATTCGCGGCGTCCAGGCCCATGTACGGGCGAGCCGTCCCGGGCGCCGCGTGGACTCCGAGCACGGGCTCCCGCGCCAGGGCCACGAGGGTCCCGCCCCGCGCGAGGAGCTTGGATGCCTCGATGTCCGCCGGAGGCCGCGGCCGGGAGCGTGGTGTCGAGATCTCCGCCAAGGTCGTCTCGCCCGGCGTCCTGGCTCCTCCAGCGCAGGCGACCAGAGCGGCCGTCATGGCGACAGACAGCAGTCGGCGCGGCATCGATCCATGATGCCGCGCCGAGACCTCACCGTCCATGCGAGGGTCTACGCTTGGCCCGCGCGAGAGTGGCGGAACCTGGCAGACGCGCCGGCCTTAGGAGCCGGTGCCCGAAAGGGCGTGGGGGTTCGAATCCCCCCTCTCGCACGGCTCAGCTCGATCCCCGCAGGGTTCGGAGAACCGCCGGCATCGCGGGATCGATCCTGGAGGTATCCACACCCAGGTGGTCGGTCCCTCCGATGGAGAGGAACTCCGCGTGCGGGATCTCTTCCGCCGCGCGTCGTGCCTGCCCGAAGAAGTCCACATCGTCCTCGGCCACGCAGACGAGACATCGCACGTCCCACGTGCCCAGGTCCTCGCTGACCGCTCCCTCAGCCATCGCAGCTTCCCACCCGGCGCGCATCGCTGCCGCATCACATGCGAGGTAGACATCCCGCACCGCTCGGGGATAGCGACCGGCGATGGCCTCGAACGCTTCCACGAGTGCGCCGATGCCCTCCTCCCTCGAGGTGGCCAGCGCCTCGCTCACGACGCGTGCCAGCGGGCCTTCCGGGTCGATGGCGTACGGATGCTGCCCGATGGTCACGAGTGCGCGGATGCGGCCGGGTGCGTGTTCGCCGATCCCGAAGCAGAGCCTCCCGCCCCACGAGATGCCGATGAAGTGCGCCGTCTCGATGGCGAGGTCATCGAGCACCGCGACGACGTCCCCCACACGCAGCGACATCTCGTACGCCCTCACCTCGTGGGGCTTGTCGCTCCGACCGTGACCTCGATGATCGACGTAGATCAGCCGGAACTGGTCGGCGAGCTCCTCCATCGCTCGGGCGATGGGAGCTCCCCGAACGAGGCCGACCGGGTCGAGGAATCCGCCGAGGATCACGACGGGGACGCCATCGCCGTCATCGTCCTCGTAGTACACGTTCGTTCCATCCAGGTCGTTCCTCGCGTACGGCATGGAGCCCCCCACCGCTCGTCGGCCCCATCATCTACGAGCTGCGCGCCCCCCGAGGCCGGCGGCCCCGAGAGGACCGCCCGCTCTCACGTTCGCACCCTCGAGCTCCGGGGTATGGAGACCGAAGGCCGGCCCGGCCGTTCCTCAAGACCTACCCTCCGAGGAGAGCGATTGCCCATCCGCTCCCGAGCCATACGGTCCGTCCCGGAAGCGTCGAGCGAGGCCCGGCGCTTCCTGCGAGAGGCGGTGGCGGACGATGTCCCGCCGAAGGTCCTGAACGACCTTCTGCTCCTGACGAACGAGCTCGTCACCAACGCGGTGCGCCACACGGGCCACGACACCGAGGACCCGATCGAGGTCGAGATCTCCCTCGACGATCGAACGATCAGGGTGACGGTTCGGGACAAGGGACCCGGATTCGACCCTGCTCGACCGAGGGAACGCACCGCAGAGGGTGGATGGGGACTGGTGCTCGTCAAGGCGCTCTCATCCCGCTGGCATGTCGAGAGACGCGATACCGGGACGGACGTGTGGTTCGAGGTCGACAGGGACACGAACGCGAGCGGCACCTGAGACCGCCCCTCGGATCTACGTCGAGGATGTCGAGGATCCGGAAGCGCGCAAGCGTTCCGCCGCCGCGTCCGGCGTCGTCTCGAGCATGACCTTGTGAGCGATCCCCGCCATGGAGAGCACCCGCCTGCACCGCGAGTTCGCCGGCGCGGCCAACACGAGGTCCTGGCCGCGCCACCGCAGCCTCCCGGCCAGCGAGAGCAGCAGGCGGACCCCCGCGCTGTCGATGTAGGTGAGTCCCGAGAGATCCAGCACCACCCCCATCACGCTGTTGGGAACGGCGTCGGTGATCAGACCCTCGAGCTCCACCGCGTTGGAGAGATCGATCTCGCCGGTCAGCGAGCCGACCACGATGTCGTCGCGCCGATCGGCGACGAACGATGCGAGATCGCTCATGACGACGACGACCGAGGGACGCGACGATGCATGCGGAGCTCGGTCCCCTCGTCACCACGCGTGAGCGCGCAGGAGTCCATGCATGACTCGATCAGCGGCAACCCTCGACCTCGGTCCCCGTTGCGCGCCGCCCTCCATCGACCCGTATCCCGAACGACGATCGTGACCTGACCGTCCTCGACCTCTGCCTCGACGTCGACCGTTCCCTCGCCGGGGCCATAGGCGTGCTCGATCGAGTTCGCGCACGCCTCCGAGCTCGCGAGGACGATGTCGTCCACGTCCTCCTTCGGCACATCGTGGCCCGCGAGCCACCTGGCGATGTTGCGACGAACGGACCGGAGCTTCGCCGGATCGGCCGGGATGTGGAGTGAGAGCCGCTCCTGCACCGGCTCGAGACGGGCGGCGAGGATCGCCACGTCGTCGGAGGCGTTGTCCGGCACCAGCTCCTCGAGCAGCACGCCGCAGAGATCGTCGATGTCCAGGCCCACCCTGTCCGCCGCAACCTCGCGCAGCCGATCCAGGCCTTGCTCGACCGCGATGTCCCGGCGGTCGATCAGGCCGTCCGTGAAGAGCACGAGCGTCGATTCCGGCCGAAGCAGCGCGATCGACTCCTCGTACGGGAGCGTCCAGTTCAGGCCGAGCGGCAGCCCGATCGGGCTCGCGAGGTAGGTCGCACCACCGGCGCCATCGAGCAGCAACGACGCAGGATGTCCGGCGTTCACCATCGTCGCTTCCCATGTCATGGGATCCACGACGACGTACAGCATCGTCACCATCTGCTCGCCTTCGTACAGGGACCGCACCAGGTCATGCACGCGCCCGACCACGACCTTCGGCGGATGTCCTTCGAGGCTGAACGCCCGGACGGCCATGCGCACCTGCCCCATCACGCTGGCCGCCTCCGTTCCGTGGCCGGCGACGTCACCGATCACGAGCGCGATACCGCCGTCGGGGAGCTCGATCACGTCGTACCAGTCTCCGCCGGTCGCCGAGCCCACTTCGGCCGGCAGGTATCGGGCCGCGAGACTCATCCCGACGAGATCCGGGAGCTGCTCGGGAAGCAACGCCTGCTGGAGGATGTCGGCGATCCGTTGCTCACGCTCCAGCTCGCGTCGTTCCGTGACGTCTTGCACCGTCCCCACCATGCGCGTCACCGACCCGTCGGTGGATCGGACGGCGCGCGCTTTCCCGTAGAGCGTCCTCGTGCTCCCGTCCTCCCGGACGATCCGGTACTCGATGTCCGGGATGACCTCCCTCTTCTCCTCGATGGCACGTGTCACGTTGGATCGGATGCGAGCGCGATCCTCGGGTACCGCGAACTCGACGGCCCGCTCGAACGTGATGTCCGCATCGGGTCGGAGGCCATGGATCCGAAACATCTCGAGCGACCAGTTCACGCCGCCCGTCGCCACGTCCCAATCCCACGAGCCGAGGTGAGAGAGCGCCTGTGACTCCGCGAGTCGCTCGTTCGCGATCGAGAGCTCCGTCGTCCGAAGTTCGACCCGCTCCTCGAGGTCGGCGGCGGCTTCCTCCAGGGCCCGCCGGGCCTGGAGACGCTCGCCGACGACCGCGGCGAAGAAGAATGACGTGAGGGCGACCGTCGCGTTGAACGCCTGAAGCGTGAGCATCTCCTTCGAGAGCGTCAGGCCCGCGAAGAGACCTCGCTTCTCGACGGCCGCCCACGTCACGAAGAGCGACACGACCAGCGCCGCGGGGGCGGCCCCGGGCTGTTGGAAGCGCCACGCCGCCCATCCCAGGACCGGGAACAGCAGGAACGGGACCGGGAGGTCCGTGACAACGACGAGGAACGAGATGCCGATCATGGCCGCGCCGAGCGCGCCCGCTTCGAGGACCTTCCAGCCGCGTGGGAGCGGGTGTGCACGGATCGTGCTCAAGGTGAGGAGGAACGGCGCGACGACGAGGATCCCCATCGCGTCTCCCGCCCACCACACGGACCACGCCCCGAGGAACCGCGCTTCCGCGATGGCGTCGGAGACCACCAGCGTCGTCGCGCCGATCGTGGCGCTGATGAGCGTGCTCCCCAGCGCGGCGAGGACGATCGCCAGCGCGTCGCGGAGACGATCGAGCTGCGGACGGAAGCCCACACGCAAGAGGACGGTGGCGGCCGCCAGAGGGGCGAGCGTGTTCCCGACCGCGGTCACGGCGGCCGCCACCCCGGACGTGCTGATCGGGAGGTTCACCGCGAACGCGGCGATCGCCACGCCCGGCCAGAGCCGCCGTCCGCGGAGGAGGAACCCCACCAGCGCGATCCCGGTGGGAGGCCATAAGGGGGTGATGTTCTCGCCGACGAGCGACAGCCGGAGGCTGAGCTGAGCCGCCAGGTAGTAGGCGACCCCGAGGGCGATCGACATGATCAGGTCCGATCGCCAGTCCCGGCGTCTTGGGTCCTCACTCATCCTCGTAGTCCATCGGCTCCTGCGGGGCTCCAGCGCGAGGACCTCTTCCGCTCCGAGGGCCGGAGGTCCCCGGAGACCGACTCGGTCCTCACGGAGCGAGAAGCCTACCCCCGGGTGCCTCGCGGACGCTCACGGGCAGGGTTTCCGCAACCAGCCCGTTCCACGCCCTCGTGTCGTCGGCCTCGGAACCGCTGGGGGCGGTGCGCCTAAGCTATGGCCGCAGTGCCATCGAGGGGGAACGCGCGTGGCAGAGCGCACGGCTCACATCCAACGAAGCCGCGACGCCGTCGCGCGAGAGGCGTGGGCCGAGGCCTACGATGAGCTCGCCGCCGCCGATCCATCGGATCTGACTCCCCACGACCTGGAAGCCCTCGCCGATGCGGCGTGGTGGCTCTCGAAGACCGACGAATCGATCGCAGCGCGGCAGCGCGCCTATGCCGGCTCGGCATCGGCAGGCGACGTGCTGCATGCAGCGGGGATCGCGGCGCGGCTCAGCATCGAGCACTTCACCCGAGGCGACCCTGCCGTCGGGGCAGGCTGGCTCCTGAAGGCGCAGCGGCACGCGGAGGAGGCGCCGGAAGGTGCGGAACACGGGTTCTTGCTCATCGTGCAGGCCACGGTCGCCCGCTTCAGCGGCGACCTCGTCCAGGCCGAGGACCTCGTCGCCAGGGCCGTGGAGCTCGCTCGGCGGTTCGGCGATCCGAACCTGATGGCGATGGCGATCCATATGCAGGGCATCGTGGTCATCCTCCGGGGCGACGTCGCTGGCGGGGTGGCGATGCTCGACGAGGCGATGACCAGCGTCATCTCCGGTCAGTTGAACCCGTACTTCACCGGCATCGTGTACTGCAACGTGATCGGGACCTGTCTGGAGATCGCCGACGTTCGCCGAGCGGACCAGTGGAGCGAGGCGGCGCGCGCCTGGTGCGAGACGCTCCCGCCCGAGTCACCGTTCCCCGGGATGTGCCGAGTGAACCGGGCGGAGGTCGCGAGGCTGCGGGGGGCTTGGTCCGAAGCGGAAGCAGAAGCGACGCGGGCCTCCGAGGAGCTCATGAGCTTCGATCCGATGGCAGCCGCACAGGCCTTCTACGAGACGGGGGAGATCCGGCGACGGATGGGCAACGTGGCCGGCGCAGAGGAGTGTTTCGCTCGCGCCAGCGAGATCGGTCTCGATCCGCAGCCGGGATCGGCGCTCCTCCGCTTCGCCCAGGGCAACGTCAACGCCGCGCTCACTGCGCTCCGGCTCGCGGTAGACACCGTCGGAGAGAGCCGGCTCCAGCGCGCCAGGCTCCTCGCCGCACTGGTCGACGTGGCGCTCGCCGTTCCGGATCTCGACGTTGCGACCGAGGCCGCGGATCTGCTGTCGGCGCTGGCTGCGAGCTCCGATGCCCGTGTCCTGGATGCAACGGCGCAGACCGCGGCCGGATCCCTCCTGCTCGCTCGAGGCGAAGTGTCGCCCGCCGTCGATCGTCTGCGCCGTGCCTGCGCCACATGGCGGGAGCTGCGACTCCCCTACGAAACGGCGAGTGCACGGATGCTCTACGGGCTGGCCCTCCGAGCGGCTGGGGACGAGGATGACGCCCGCGTCGAGCTCCGGGCCGCCGTGTCCGCGTTCGAACGGCTCGGCGCCACTCCGGACGTTCGGACGGCGCTCGGTTTCCTCCCCGGGAAGACTGCCCTCCCGCGAGGACTCACGGCCCGGGAGGCACAGGTGCTGCGCCTCGTCGCCGCCGGGAAGTCGAATCGTGACATCGCGACCGAGCTCGTGATCAGCGAGCACACCGTCGCCCGGCACCTCCAGAACATGTTCGTGAAGCTCGGCGTCTCCTCACGGTCCGGCGCGACCGCCTTCGCGTTCGAACACGACCTGACCTGACGCGGGCGGGCGACCGGGTGGTGATTCCTCACCACACCATTCCCCGTCCACTTTGGCTGGTTCGGGCGATGAGTCTCCTGCAGCCCACGCGTACCGTCACCTCGATCGAGAACGCCGGAGAGGGATGGAGGAGAGCGATGGAGGACGGACCGGGCACGGGGCGCTTCGAAACGGTGATCATCGGGGGAGGGCAGGCGGGCCTCGCCACGGGGCACTTCCTCAAGCAGATGGGCCACCCGTTCGTGATCCTTGACTCGGCGGAGCGTATCGGGGACGCGTGGCGGACCCGTTGGGATTCGCTCCGACTCTTCACGCCCGCCCGCTTCGACGGCCTGCCGGGGTTCCCGTACCCGGGACCGGCCTGGTCGTTCCCGACGAAGGACGAGATGGCCGACTACCTGGAGGCGTACGTCGAGCGCTTCGACCTCCCCGTGCGGACGGGGGTTCGGGTCGAGCGGCTCGCGAAGGAGGGTGATCGATTCGTGATCACCTCCCTACAAGGCCGCTTCGATGCCGAGAATGTGGTGGTGGCAACGGGCGCGTGTCAGATCCCGAAGGTCCCCGGCTTCGCCAGCGCGCTCTCTCCGGACATCACGCAACTCCATTCGAAGGACTACAGGACCCCCTCGCAACTGGGAGACGGAGACGTGCTCGTCGTTGGTGTCGGCAATTCGGGCGCCGAGATCTCCAAGGAGCTGTCACAGACCCATCGGACGCTGCTCGCCGGCAAGGAGTCCGGCCACATCCCGGTCCGACACGGAAGCATCCCGGCACGGATCGGATTCCGCGTCTTCCGGTTCGTTGGTCATCGCGTGTTGACCAAGGGAACGCCGATGGGACGGAGGATGGGGCCGAAGTTGATCGCCAAGGGTGATCCGCTGATCCGCGTCCGGCCGAAAGACCTCGTCGCCGCCGGCATCGAGCGGGTCCCCCGGGTCTCGGGCGTCGAGGACGGGCGGCCGGTGCTCGAAGACGGTCGCGTCCTGGACGTCGCGAATGTGATCTGGTGCACCGGCTACCGTTCCGACTTCGGGTGGATCGATCTGCCGGTCCTCGGCGAGGACGGCGAGCCGATCCACGCTCGTGGCGTCAGCGAGTCGGAACCGGGCCTCTACTTCATCGGGCTCGCCTTCCAGTACTCGTTCTCGTCGGACGTCCTCCCCGGCATGTCGCGGGATCACGCCTTCGTGGCGAACCACATCTCCTCGCGCGCCGAGTCACACTCGCACGCGTTCTCAGAGCTCGACGTCGCGAGGTGAGAACGCGGCCCCTCGCCGCGGACCCCGAGCGTGGCAGGCCGATCGTGGATCGCCCTCCCACGGACCGTGTCCTCGAGCTCGCGTTCGATGTCGGCCCGAAGGAGACGGTCACGCGATTCACCGTCGCGCGATCAACGAGCGAGGTCTCGAGACGCCGGATCCGCGGGGTCGAGTTGCCGCTCGACGACGGATCGCTCGACCGCGTCGTGTGTTCGGAGGGGTTGCAGCTGCTGTCGGAGCGCGGGCGGGCGCTCGCGGAGATGCGTCGCGTCTTGGTTCGAGGTGGGGAGATCCTGGTCGTTGTCCCTGGCGCGATCGAGCGGAACTCACCGTTCGCCGAGCTCGCGATCGCGCTCGAGCGTCGATCGGGCGTTCGTGGGGCCGCGGCGGTCCGATGGCTCTTCTGCATGCCGGAGCCCGACGATCTCCGCGGCCTGCTCGCCGCTGCGGCTTTCGAGGACATCAGGATCGACGTCGTGCGCACGACAGGCCGATCCCTCACGACCGAGACGATCGTCGGTCGCGCGCGACGAACCTGACCGTGTTCGAGATGAGCGTGTGAGGAGAGCCCGAGCCGACAGAACCTACACGGCTTGGAGCCGCCGAGCGTCTGCGGGCAGCTCGGTCACGTCACCGGGAAGCGTGATGACGAAGCGCGCGCCGCCGTGCTCGCCGTCCTCGACGATCGCGGTGCCGCCGTGCAGCTCGGCGAACTTCTTGACGAGGGAGAGCCCGATGCCGACTCCTCGGCCACCGGCGCCCGCACCCTGACGGAAGGGCTCGAAGAGCACCTCCTTGAGCTCATCGGCGATCCCCGGACCTTCGTCCTCGATCACGAGGACCACGCCGTTGGAACGACTGAGGACGCGGATGTGCACGGCGGTCCCTGCCGGTGTGTGCCGCCGCGCGTTCACGAGGAGGTTCTCGATCACGCGCTCGACCTTGCCGGCGTCGACATCGACGAGGACCTGCGAGGCTTCGACACGGATCGGGTGGGACTCCATACCGGGGAGCTCACGTGCGATCCTGCGCGCCAGCTCGCTCACGTCGGTCGGCGCGCGCTCGGGCTGGATGTGTCCGCGGTCCAGGCGGTCGAGATCCAGCAGGTCGTCGACCAGACGATTCATCTTCTTGCCGCCCTGCTCGATCATGTCGAGCATCGTCGCGCGCTCTTCCTCCGTCAGGCCGATCTGCTCGGCACGGTGCAGCGTCTGCACCGAGCCGAGGATCCCGGCGAGCGGACCCTTGAGGTCGTGGGACACGGCGTGGAGCAGCGTGTCCTTCACTTCGTTCAGCTCGCGGAGTCCCGTCGTGACCTCGGCCTCGCGGTCGAGGTGCTCCCATTGCGACGCGATGATGCGCCGCAGGGTGCCCAGCAACACCGCCACCGCGAGGAACGCGGCGAAGCGGAAGATCGCATTCCACCAAGGCAGCAGGTCGAAGTTCGGATACATCAGATCGCTCCACAGGGCCGCGGCCGTGGACAGGGCGACGGTCACCGCGCCCCATCGAAGTCCGAGGTTCCACGTCACCAGGCCGATCGGCATCAGGTAGAAGAGCGCGACCGACAGGCGCGGCCCGAGGAGATAGTCCATCACCGCTACGACCGCGAGGAACGCGACGCCGAGCAGGAGGGTGACACCCGGGGACTTGCCGTCGAAGAAGCCCTCGGTTTGCCTCAGGACACGGCGCTCTGCCAGGTGATTGTCCGCCACGTGAACAGCTTCGGCGGCCTTCCACGTTACCTTGAGTGAGGTATCCGAAGCGCTTTCGCTGCCTGCTCGGAGCGTGGCGTGCTCAGCCGGCCTCCAGCTGGTCCCTGAGGGCCCGGAAGGCCTGGCCCCGATGGCTGACCCGGTCCTTCTCCTCGTCGGTGAGCTGGGCCATCGTGCGCTCCCAGCCCCCCGGAACGAAGATCGGGTCGTAGCCGAAGCCGCCCGTCCCGCGCGGCTTCGGCACGAGGATCCCCTCACAGACTCCCTCGGCGTGCAGCTCCCGGCCGTCGGAGAACGCGAGCACGCCGACGCAGCGGTACCGGGCGGCCCGCCCCGCGGCCGGCACCCCTTTCAGCGCCCGGATGAGCTCCTCGAGGTTCTGGTCGTCGGTCGCGTCCTCGCCGGCGAACCGAGCCGACCGCGGGCCGGGGCGGCCGCCGAGCGCGTCGACCTCGATCCCGGAGTCGTCCGCGAGCGCCGGCTCTCCGAGGGCGGCCGCCCCGGCCTTCGCCTTCAGCAGCGCGTTCTCGAGGTAGGTGCTCCCGGTCTCCTCCACGTCGGGCCAGGGGCCCTCATGGGTCTCGACCGTCAGCCACTTCACGGGCCAATCGGCGCAGATCCTTCCGATCTCCCGGAGCTTGTGGGGGTTGCGGGACGCGATCGCGATCCGTTCGGGGAACGCCACCTCAGCCGTCGATCGCGTCCTGCTGGATCTTCGTCAGCTCGACGACGCCCGCAGTGGCCAGGTCGAGCAGATCGTCGAGCTGCAGGCGGTCGAACGGCGCACCCTCAGCGGTCCCCTGCACCTCCACCAGCGCGCCGGACCCGGTCATGACGACGTTGCAATCGACCTCGGCGGCAGCATCCTCCTCGTAGCAGAGATCCAGCCGCGCCTCCCCGTCGACGATCCCGACCGAGACGGCCGCCACGGTGTCCACCAGGAGATCGTCGGGCACCAGGCCTTCGCTCGACAGCCGCCGCAGGGCGTGCGCGAGGGCGATGTAGCCGCCGGTGATCGCGGCGGTTCGCGTGCCGGCGTCGGCCTGCAACACGTCGCAGTCCACGGTGATCGTCCGCTCCCCCATCCGGCTGAGGTCGGTCACGGCTCGGAGCGAGCGACCGATCAGGCGTTGGATCTCCTGGGTCCGGCCCCCGGGGCGGCCGCGGTTCACCTCGCGTGGCGAGCGTTCCGTGGTCGATGCCGGCAGCATCGAGTACTCCCCCGTCACCCATCCCTTGCCGGTCCCGCGGAGCCAGCGCGGCGCTTCGGTCGAGACCGACGCGGCGCACAGCACGCGGGTCTTGCCCATCGAGAACAGCACCGAACCGGCCGCCCACTCCTGATACCCGAGCTCGTACGCGACCGGGCGCAGCTGACCAGGCGCACGGCCGTCGGGACGGGGGCTCATCGACCCACCTCCAGGACCATGCCGGGCACCGCGATGTCGATCGGTCCCGTGAAGGTCTCGGCCGCCTCGCGGATCGAGATCCGATGGTCGAGCTCGGGAGTGAGGTGGGTGAGCACGAGGTGATCCGCGCCGGCGGCGGTCGCGACCTCCCCCGCCTGCGCCGCGGACAGATGGAACGGATAGAGCTTCGAATCGTTCTGATACGTCGCCTCGCACAGGAAGAGGTCGGCATCCCGCCCCAGCGCGATCGCCGCCTCACATGGTCCGGTGTCACCGGTGTAGGAGAAGACGACCCCCCCGGCCTCGATCCGGTAGCCGAGCGAGAACACGCCGATGTGCTGCATCTCGAACGGCGTGATCCGGAACGGTCCCAGCTCGAAGACCTCGCCGGGAGCGGCGGTCTGGAAATCGAAGGCTTCCGCCATCACGTTGCGCCCGTTCTCCGAGACGAGCGCGGCCGCGATGTCCGTGAACCCCCCGGGGGACCAGAACGGAAGACCCGGGCGCCCGAGCCGACCGTAGTGCCGCGCGTAGAACGTGGGGATGATGTCGACGTAGTGATCCGGGTGACCGTGGGTGATGAGCATCGCCCCCACGTCGTCCACACCTACCACCTGCTGAAGGCGCGCGAACGTGCCGGTGCCGGCATCGAGCTGGAGATGATAGCCGTCTTGGGTGATGAGGTAGCCGCAGTTCTCGCCGCCGGCACCGGGCCATGTGCCTTGCGCGCCCAGGACCGTCAGCTCCATGCGCCCTCCACCGTCACCTGTTGCACGCCGAGGTCCCGAACCTCGGGACCCAGGAACACCTCCGCGAGACGCTGGAACCGTTCGGGATCACCCGTCGTCACGAACTCGTGCACGGGCCTTCCGCCGGCCGGCGCAAGGAGGTCTCGGGACACGAGCTCACCGTACACGTCCTTCGCCGTCTCCTCCGCCGACGACACGAGGACGACGTCGGGACCGAGCTCGAGCTGGAGGAGCCCCGAGAGGAGCGGATAGTGGGTGCAGCCCAACACCAAGGTGTCGATCCCGGCTTCCATGAGTGGCTCAAGATACCCGCGCGCGAGGGCGCGGAGCTCCGAAGAGCTCGTGTCCCCCCGTTCGACGTGGTCCACGAAGGCGGGGCACGCGGCGGTGTGCAACGCGACGGCCGAGCCTATCGCCCGCTGGTACGCCCCCGTCGCGATCGTCGCCTCGGTCCCGATCACGCCCACGACCCCGTTCCGCGTCGCGCGGATCGCCGCACGCGACCCGGGGTTGACGACCCCCACCACGGGGGTATCGGCGCTCACCGCGATGTCGCCGATGGCCGAGACCTCGATCGAGTTGCAGGCGATCACGAGCAGCTTCACGTCCCTCCGCACGAGGTACTCGGCGATCTCGAGCGCGTACCGCCGGATCCGCTCCACCGGCTGCGATCCATACGGGAACCGGGCGGAGTCACCCACATAGAGCAACGATTCGTGAGGAAGGAGGTCGATGATCGCGCGCGCGACCGTGAGCCCGCCGACGCCGGAGTCGAACACGCCGATGGGCCGCGGGTCGCTCACCACCACAACGATTCGGAGACCTTCTTCTCCGCGGTCGACAGATCGTCCGCCCACGCTTCCGTCGAGAGGTACTTCCAGCCGCCATCGGCGAGCAAGCACACGACGTGTCCTTCGTCCAGCTCGGCCGCGATCCGCTGCGCCACGTGCACGACCGCCCCCGAGGAGATGCCCGAGAAGATGCCCTCCCTCGAGGTCAGCTCTCGCGTCGCTCGGAGGGCGTCGTCGGAATTGACCAGGAACTTCCGGTTCACTTCGCTCGGATCGAAGATCGGCGGCACGAACCCCTCGTCGAGCGAACGCAAGCCGTAGACGAGATCGCCGAGCTCCGGCTCCGCGGCGACGATCTGGACGGATGGGTCGTGTGCGTGCAACGCACGACCCACGCCGGTGAGGGTGCCGCCCGTCCCCATCCCGGCGACGAAGTGGGTGACCTCGGGGAGGTCGGCGACGATCTCCCGCGCGGTTCCTTCCTCGTGAGCTCGAGGGTTGGCCGGGTTCCCGTATTGGAACGGCATGAAGTACGCGGGGTCCTCGGCGAGTGCACGCGCGACCTCGATCGAGCCGTTCGTTCCTCTGTCGCCGTCGGAGAAGACGATCTCGGCGCCGAACAACCGCAGGAGACCGAGGCGCTCCTGGCTGGCGTTGTCCGGCAGGACGACGGTGAGCCGGTAGCCCTTACGGCGAGCGACCATGGCGAGCGAGATGCCGGTGTTGCCGGAGGTCGGCTCCAAGATCGTCTTGTCGGGCGTCAGGTCACCGGAGGCCTCGGCATCCTCGACCATCGCGAGGGCGATCCGGTCTTTCGTCGAACCCGTCGGGTTGTTGCCTTCGAGCTTCGCCCACAAACGAACGCCGGGCTTCGGGGACATCGACGGGAGGCCGACGAGCGGCGTGTTCCCGATCGCAGCGAGGATGTCGTCGTGGCGCGTCACGCCGGGATTATCCCAGCGTCGCCCGACGGGTCGGTCGGCGAGGAGTCAGCCGCCGGCGACGGCGGGGAGGATCGAGACGGTGTCGCCCTCCCCCACCTCGGTCTCCAAGGAGCCGAGGTAGCGCACGTCCTCGTCGTTCAGGTAGACGTTGATGAATCGATGGAGCCCACCGTCCTCGGACCGGACATTCTTGGTGATGCCCGGGTACTTCGTCTCGAGGTCGTCGAGGACGTCACGGAGCGTGTCACCCTCCGCGCTCACCTTCGGTTCCCCTCCCGCGTGCTTGCGGAGGATCGTGGGCAGCTTCACCTGGACGGGCATGTCGTGGATGCTCCTTACTCGGGTCGGGCGGGGACGCCGCAGAACTGCTCGTAGTCGATCAGCTCGGTGATGATCGGCTCCTTGCCGCAGACCGGGCAATCCGCGTCCCAGCGGATCTTCACTTCCTGGAAGCTCATGTCGAGCGCGTCGTACAGGAGCAGCCGCCCTTCGAGGGTCTCCCCTTCGCCGGTGATGAGTTTGATCGCCTCGGTCGCTTGGATCGAACCGATCACGCCGGGCAGCACACCGAAGACGCCACCCTCCGCGCACGACGGCACGGTCCCCGGCGGGGGCGGCGTCGGGAACAGGCACCGGTAGCAGGGCGTCTCCTTGCCCGGCATGAACACCGTCGCCTGCCCCTCGAACTGATAGATCGAGCCGTACACGAGCGGCTTGCCGAGGAACTGGGTCGCGTCGTTCACCAGGTAGCGCACGGGGAAGTTGTCGGTGCCGTCCACGATCACGTCATAGGGCTCCATCACGTCGAACACGTTGGTCGAGAAGAGGAGCGTGTCGTGGCCCACGACCTCGATCGTCGGATTGATCGCGCGCAGGTGCTCCAGAGCCGAGTCGACCTTGGAGCGACCGACATCGGCATCCGTATGCAGGATCTGCCGCTGGAGGTTGGAGACGTCGACGGCGTCGAAGTCGACCATGCCGATCTTCCCGACGCCGGCGGCGGCCAGGTACAAGGCGATCGGCGAACCGAGCCCGCCCGCGCCGATCACCAACACGCTCGCATCGAGGAGCTTGCGTTGCCCCCCCGCCCCGACGTTGGGCAGGATGATGTGGCGGGCGTAGCGCTGAACCTGATCCTCGGTGAACCGTTCGATTGTCACGTGATCGTCAGCTCCTCTTCCTCGACCGCATCGTCGCGGATGAAGAACGAGCGCATGACGGGCTCCTCCCGATCCGCGACCGAGAGCAGCAGGTACCGGGAGTCCGGATAGAAGGCGAGGCGCCGGTCGGTCTCGGACGGATAGGCCTCGGAGTGGGTGTGGGAGTGATAGATGGCCCACAGGTCCCAGCCCCGCTCATCGAGCTCGTCGAAGACCTTCAGCTGCTCCTTGCCGTCGAGACGGTAGGTGGCTGGGCTCGCGTCGGCGTTGGTCATCGCGTACACCTTGACGGGCACGCCGGCCTCGGCCGCGATGAGGCCGCACGCCTCGTTGGGGAACTCGCGGAGCGCTTGCTCCACGATCTCCTTGTAGTACACGCCGTCCAGCTCAGCCATGGTCCTCGGTGGAGGTCAACGGGGCCGCGGGAGGCGAACCCCTCTTGCACCTGCAAATCCTACCAACGAGGTCGGATATTCCCGCCTTCGCCGCTCATCGAGCAGCTCACGCCATCAACTCGGCGGAGCGAGCCCAGAGCTCGCGGTCGTCGTCGCGGAACGCCTGGACGGCTGCCGTGGTGGTGGGGCCGAGCGCGAGGTTGGTGCCGGGAAGGTTGCGCCGGATCTGCTCCAGCTCCCGGCGGGTGAACTCGCAGGTCGAGGTGTTCGGCTCCACTTCGTACAGCGCCGCGCCGTTGAGCCCGAGGATCTTCGCCTTCAGCTCCCTGGTGAGCTTGGGGTAGCCGTAGCGTTCACGGAACTCCGGGGAGATCTGGAAGGTCCGCATCGCCTGGATCAGCGGCTGGGGGGAGCCGTAGAACAGGCAATCGGTACCCCACAGGACGTTGTCCTGCCCCACGTGCTTCAACAACTTGCCGAGGACGTGCGCCGCCTGGTCCGGATAGCGCATCACGTACCACCACGTCGAGCCGATCTCTGCGAAGACGTTCTCGTTCGGCCCGACGCCCGCTCGCTCCATCGAAGCGATCAGGCGGTTCACACCGAGGTGGGCCGTTTCCGGTGTGTAGGGACCCTCGGTCGTTCCCGCCTCGAAACCCGAGTGGTACGCGACGAAGCTCACGTCGGGGTGACGCCTCGCAGCGGGGCCGATGTCGTCGGGCGAGGCGTTCGCGTTCCCGAGCGACAGTCCCTTATGGGTGCAGATCGTCGGGATCCCGAGGTCCACGGCCTTGCGGATGAACCGCTCAGCGAGGTCTCCCCCGTCGCGGTCGTCGAGCCACCACACGTTGCCGTCCCCCTCGAAGGCACCGGGGAAGTGCGTGAACGTCTTCCACGCGGCGACCGGGTAGCGGCTCGCCGTGTGTTCCATCGCATCGAGGGCAGCTCGCTGCGTGCCCACGTTGGGAAGGGCTTGCGCATGGAGCAGGATCCGTTCGTCCCGGCAGAGTCCCTCGACCGTCTGGCGGGTCAGATCCATGATCTCGGGAGACAGCGGGCTGCCCTCGGGGAAGATCGGGAGCGACGACAGCACCAGCATGTTCGTGTCCGAGCGGAGGAACATCAGCTCGAGGAAGTGCTCGATGGAGTAGCACACGCGAGGGTCGTCCTCGCCGCAGCCCTTCTGCGGGAAGCTCTGCCAGAAGTTCTGACCGTTCAGGACCGGGTTGAGGTGGTACTCGAGCAGGTGACCCTGGATGTCGAACACGAACTCCTCGCCGCCGAGCGCCTCGTAAGCGCTCGGAGGCTCCACCGAGGCGCTCGGCGGGATCTCGTACGAACCGCCGGGCTCACTCGTCGTCGATGACGGGTTCGCCCGGTGTTCCTCCCGCGTGCAGGCGTTGAGGGCGAGGAAGGTCGTGGCCGCGCCGCAGGCCGAGAGCAGGAACTCCCGGCGGCTCATGCCCAGACGGCGAGCGTTCCGTTCGGCGTCGTCGCGAGCGCGCCGGATCGTTTCCCGAAGCACCGGGGGCAGGACCGGCTCCGGGTCGTATTCCGCGTTCGACGCCGGGCCGAACTCGATCGGGAGCCCGGGATCTTCCTCGGCCCAATCGGTCGGTACTTCTCTCGGCCCGTCCACGTCCCCTCCTCCCGCAAGATAACGGGCCAGGCGCGGGCGCGGTTCCCTCTTCGGCCCTCTGGGGGCTAGACACCGATAGCGCCGGAGACCGTGATCCTGCCGGGCTCTCCGGCCACGACGGTGCCGATCTTCGCGAACGACACGTCGTGGTCGGTGAACGCGGCCTCCATCGACGGCTTGTGCTTCGCCGCGATGAGCAGGCCTCCCGAGGTCTGCGCATCGGCCAGGATCATCCGCTCGGGCTCCGGGAGATCGCCGAAGGCCGTGTGCGCACGGACGTAGGCGAGGTTCCGCTTCGTGCCGCCCGGGACCACGTCCTGGCGAGCGAGCTCCAGGATCCGCGGATCCATCAAGGGGATCGCCTCCGCGTCGAGCTCGGCCGCCACACCGGATGCCTCGAGCATCCGGTGGAGGTGGCCGAGCAGCCCGAACCCGGTGACGTCGGTGGCCGCCTCGGCGTCCGCGTTCCGCATCGCCTCAGCGGCTGCCCGGTTCGTCGTCGTCATCAGTGCGACCGCCGCAGTGACGAGGTCCTCGTCCGCAAGCCCTCGCTTGATCGCCGTCGAGACGATCCCGAGGCCGAGCGGCTTCGTGAGGTAGAGCGCGGCGCCGACGGGGGCCGTCGAGTTGCGCACGACGTCGTCGGGCGCCACGAGGCCCAGCGCGACCATGCCGTACTTCGGCTCGGGGTCGGTGATGGAATGGCCGCCGGCCACGACGACCCCCTCCGCCGAGGCGACGTCGACCCCACCCTGGAGGACCTGCGCGAGCATCTCGAGCGGGAGGTCGTCCACGGGCCAGTTCACGATGTTCAATGCGAGGAGCGGCCGGCCGCCCATCGCGTATACGTCGGACAGCGCGTTCGTCGCGGCGATCCTTCCCCAGTCGTACGGGTCGTCCACGATCGGCGTGAAGAAGTCCAGGGTCGCGATCAGGCCCTCCCCCGACGGCAGTCGGTACACAGCGGCGTCGTCCCCGGTGTCGGCCGCGACGAGCACGTCCGCTGAGGCGGGGGGGAACGCCACGTCCCGCAGGACCGTGAGCAGATCGTCCGGCCCGAGCTTGCAGCCGCATCCGGCACCGTGACTGAAGCTGGTGAGGCGCCTCGTTCCCTCACCGACGTCCGTTCCGGTCTCCGTCGCGCCCATGCGAAGAGCATACGGAGGGTTGCTTCCCACACGGAGAGGAGGTCCACTGTCCCGATGGAATATCCCCCTCCGCATCCTCCGAGGCCGGACACGCAGCCGCCGGTGGCGACCCCGACACCCCGACCCAGCTCGGGTCGGTGGTTGGTCCTGATCTCCGCGGTCGTCGTCGGCGTCATCGGCGTCGTGGCCGTCCTCGCCGTCTTGTTCGGCGATGACGGGTTCCCCGACACGGTCCTCGGGCTGGAGCGTCTCCACGGTGGTGATGCCGACCGCGCCGAGGACACCATGGAGGGCCTCCCGGTCGGCGACCTGGAGATCCATGCCGCCGTCTACGGAGTGGCAGAGACACCGAGACTGGTCGCGACGGTCTTCGGCAACTACCCGCGGGAAGGGGCGAACCTCGAAACGATGATGCAGGGAGCCATCGCGTCGGCGGAGGCCTCGGGGGGGACGGTGGTCGAAAGGTCGCTCGAGATCGCGGAGGAGGATGGGAACCGATCCGCGTGCGCTCGCGCGCACGGCCCCGGGTTCTTGTTCCCGGGTGGTCCCGACGAGCGCGGCGTCGTCTGCGTGTTCACCGGCACGTCGGTGGGGACACTCGTCATGACCCACACCACAGTCCCCGTGATCGGGTTGCAGACGGTCCGAGCGTTCGTGAACGCCTACGAGGCCGGGGACAACTGAAGAGACACGTTCAGTCCTTCCCGGAGGGCGGCTCGCCGGGCTCGGTCCCCATCGCGTGGAAGCCGCCGTCGACGTGAAGGAGCTCGCCGGTGATGCCGGCCGACAGGTCCGACAGGAGGAAGGCGACGGCGCCTGCCACCGGTCGTGGGTCGGTCGTGTCCCAGCCGAGCGGCGCACGGTCCGCCCAGCTCCCGGCGATCGTGTCGAAGCCCGGGATGCCCTTGCCGGCCATCGTCTTCATGGGTCCGGCCGAGACCGTGTTCACTCTGATCTTCTTGGGACCGAGATCCCTCGCGAGATACCGCGTGACCGATTCGAGTCCCGCCTTCGCGACGCCCATCCAGTCGTAGATGGGCCACGCGACCGTCGCGTCGAAATCGAGCGACACGATCGCCCCGCCGTTCGCCTCCATCAGCGGCAACATGCCGACCGCCACCGACTTCAGGGAGAACGCGCTGGTCTTGAACGCGACCGCGACGCTCTCCCACGGCGTATGCAGGAAGTTGCCGCCGAGCGCGTCCTGGGGAGCGAACGCGATCGCGTGCAGGAAGCCATCGAGGTGCCCCCATCGGCGCTCGAGCTCCGCGCGCACCGCCTCGATCTGCTCGGGTTCGTTGACGTCCATCTCGAGCACATCCGGAGGATCCGGGAGGCGCTTGGCCGTCTTCTCGGTGAGGCTGACCGTCCTCCCGAAGTTCGTGAGGACGATCTCCGCGCCCTGCTCCTGCGCGACCTGGGCCGCGGAGAAGGCGATCGACTGCGGCGTGAGCACGCCGGTGATGAGGAGCTTCTTGCCCTCGAGCAGCATCGGCAAACCTTACCCGGCGGTGCCCGCGATCTCCCAGGTCACGTTCCCGTCGTTGTCGAGCTGGGTGACCTCGACCCGCAGTCGGACATCCTCGCCCGGTGCGTGGGCGGTGCACACGAACATCGACCCTCGGTCGACCTCCACGTCGTCGGGGCACTCTGCCTCGATCCCTGAAACACCGAGCCGATCCGAGAGCTGACGGCCGAGTCGTCGTTCGAGCTGGTCCGTGTGCAAGGTCCGGGCGGCACAACTTCCGGCCGCCACCGTGACCAACAGGAGGAAGACGAGCGTCGGGCGTGGGGGGGTTCCCGATGGCACCGCGCGGGAGCGTAGCATCGGACGCCATGGACCTCGGGCTCGCAGGGAAGGTGGCCCTCGTCACGGCGGCGTCGAAGGGGCTCGGTCGCGCGTCGGCGCAGGCCTTGGTTGGCGAGGGGGCATCGGTGGCGATCAACTCCCGAGATCCGGATCGACTCCGCCTGGCGGCCGAGGAGATGCGCGGCGACGTGCTCACCCTCCCCGCGGACGTGACCGACCCGGACGCGCCTCGGCGCCTCGTCGAGGCGACCGTCGAACGGTTCGGGGCCCTGCACGTCCTGGTCGCCAACGCGGGCGGGCCCCCGAAGGGGCGGGCCCTCGAGGTGGAGGACGACACGCTCCACACCGCCATCAACGCGAACCTCTTGACCTCCGTCCGTCTCGTTCGCGAGGCCGTGCCGCACATGCGGGCCGCCGGCTGGGGTCGCATCTGCCTCATCACCTCGAGCTCGGTGAAGCAACCCATCCCGGATCTGGCCACGTCGAACACGGCTCGGGCGGGCCTCTGGGGATGGGCGAAGACGGCCGCGCAGGACCTGATCGAGGAGGGCATCACGCTGAATCTCGTCTGCCCCGGACTCCACGCGACGGACCGAGTCACCGACCTGGGCTTCACCGGCCGGCTCGGGGATCCGGCCGACTTCGGACGCGTCGTTGCGTTCCTGTGCTCCGAGCACGCCGGCTTCGTTTCCGGCGCGGCGTTGCAAGTGGACGGCGCGGGTACCCTTGGCCTCCTGTGATCCCCGACCGAGAGGCCAGAACGAGATGAGAGTTACGACGTGAACGATGCCGATCGCGCGCAAGCGCTCGCCGACCGCTTCTGGGAAGAGCTGCTCGAACGAGAGCCGATCTTCGCCACGGCGATCGGCGACGAACGCTACGACGACCGCCTCCCCGACATCGGCGAGGCAGGGCGCGCGCTCTCGCAGACCCGGAACCGTGCCGCCCTCGAGGAGCTCGCTTCGATCGATCGCGAGGGCCTCGACATCACGCTCCGTACGACGATGGACATCCTCGAGGCGATCGCGACGCAGACCCTCGCCGCCGTCGAGCTCCGAACCGACCGGCTCTACGTGGCCAATCACTTCGTGGGACCGGGCGTCGCCATCGGAGACATCGCGTCGATCCAGCGGACCGACACGCCCGAGCATCTCGAGCGCTACGAGCAGCGGCTCCGCGCCTTCCCGGAGTACCTGGATGCCTGCGCGGAGATCGCGCGCGAGGGGATCGCGACCGACGTCGTGTCGCCTCGCACGGTCGTCGAGCGGGCTGTCGCGCAGGTGGAACGGATCGTCGCGATGCCGCCGGAGGAAGCACCGCCGCTCGCCGCCGTCGCCGAGGACGACGCCGCGGCACGCGAACGGATCGTCGCTGCGTGGAACGACGCCGTGGCCCCGGCGTTCGCTCGCTTCCTCGACGTGCTCCGCGAGTATCTCCCGCACGCGGCAGAGAGCAACGCCATCACGGACCTTCCGGGAGGGGACGCCATCTACGCCGGAGAGATCCGTTCGTGGACCACCCTCCCCCTGGATCCACAGGAGGTGCACGAGCTCGGGAACGAGCGATGGGATGCGATCCAGGCGGACCGGTTCGAGATCGCGGCGCGGCTCGGATACGACGATCCGGCAGAGGCGATCGCCGACCGCACGGCATCCGGGAAGGACACGCCCGCTTCCGCGGAGGCGTTGGTCGAGCTCGTGGAGGGCCAGGTCCAGCGGAGCTGGGACATCGCCCCTCAGTGGTTCGGCAGGCTCCCGAAAGCGAACTGTCGGGTGAAGGAGATCGAGGCCTATCGGGCCGCCGACATGGCGCTCGCCTTCTACATGCCCCCGACGGCCGACGGCGAGCGGCCCGGCACGTACTACATCAACACACACGACCTTCCCGGGAAGGCCCTCCACCAGATCGCGTCCGTCACCTACCACGAGGCCAACCCCGGGCATCACTTCCAGATCGCTCTCGAGATGGAGTTCGACGAGCGTCCGGCGCTGCGCCGGTTCGGCGGGCTCTTGGCCGGCTCGTCGTTCGCCGAGGGGTGGGGGCTGTACAGCGAGCGGCTCGCCGACGAGATGGATCTCTACGTCGACGACTGGGAGCGGCTCGGGATGCTCACGGCGCAGGCCCACCGCGCCGCGCGGCTGATCACCGACACCGGCATCCACGCGTTCGGCTGGTCGAGAGAAGCTGCGATCGAGAAGTTGGTCGCGGGAGGCTCACCCCGCGGCGAATCGGAGACGGAGGTCGACCGCTACATCGCCCTGCCGGCCCAGGCGCTCGCCTACATGGTGGGCATGGTCGAGATCGAGGACGCACGGCACCGGACCGAGGAGAAGGAGGGGGCGTCGTTCGACCTCAAGGGCTTCCACGACCGGCTGCTCGCGCTCGGGCAGCTGCCTCTCCAGGCTCTGCGGCGCGAGCTCGGCTAGCCGCGAGAGCGGGCTGACGCAGAGGGTTTGTGCGCCCGAAGCAGCAGGTAGTCGAGGAGTCCTCGCTCCCAGAGGACGTCGGCCTGGTCGAGCATGGTGCGCGCGGCGAGCGCGAGGGATCTTCCCTCGCGCGCGCCGCGCGCATCGAGGCGGTCTCGGACGAAGCGGAGGGCAGGCGCAACGACGCGGTCGCCGACGAGCTCGGACTCCACGCCGACGAAGCCCGAGGACTCGGCCGCTCTGGTGATCTGCTCCGGTGAGGCCGCGGCGCCCGACCGAAGCCCCCAGACCCGCAGCATCGCGACGGCCGCGATCGCCTCCCGGAGGCCCGCCGGCCGGCGGAGCGTCGGCACGTCGGACATCGTGAGGACGCCGCCGGGTCGAAGCACGCGGAACGCCTCGGCGAAGAATCGCTCGCGTGACGAGAAGTGGAACGCGGCCTCCACGCTGATCACACCGTCGAACGAGCCGTCCGTGAACGGAAGCCGGACCGCGTCCCCGCACACGGCACGAGCGCCAGCATCCCGCAGGCGCTCTCTGCCCGCCTCCAGCTGGGACCACGTGATGTTCAACGCCGTGAGCGACTTGGGCCGCGCGACCTCTGCGATCACCGGGTCCTGGGCGGCGAGGCCGTTGGCGACGTCGAGAACGTCACCCCCGTCCGGGAGATCGGCCGCGATCCGCTCGACCAGCGTGCGCACCGCGACCGGCGCTTCTTCGGGATCGCCACCGTCCCCCTCCCAGAGGCCGAGGTTCAGCCATCCGGGAGCGAGCGCGAGGAAGAAGTCGGGGCCGATCGAGTCGTAGACGGTGGCGGCGGGATTCGCACCGTACCGGAGCATCGCGATCGCGTGGCGAACGTTCTCGCGCGTCACGCCGCCGGGCATCTACGCCGCCGCCCGCCAGGCATCGCGCAGCTTGACCTTGGCCCCCGTGCGGAGCACCGCTCCCGCGTAGACCCGGCCGGCCAGCGGGACCAAGAGCGCGGTCGAGCCGATCACGAGGGCGAGCGAGGCGACGATCTCCCACGGCGTGGCCGAGCCGAGCACCATCCGGACGGGCATCGCGAGCGCCGAGGAGATCGGCAGGAGCGATGCGACCCGCGCGATCGTCGAATCCGGATCTTGCAGCGCACCGATCGAGATGAGGAACGAAGCGAACACCAGGAGGTTGATCGGCACGATCGCGTTCTGCAGCTCTTCCATCCGTGACACGAGGGCTCCCGCGACGGCGAACATCGCCGCGTAGAACGCGAACCCGAGGACGAACCAGCCGATCGTGAGCGCCGCCGCCGAGAACGAGTTCGCGGGAAGATCGATCGCACCGGTCACGCTGGCGAGCGCGATGGCGAAGGCGGCGATGAAGATCAGCTGCAGGAGACCGAGCACGCCGATCCCGGCGATCTTGCCGGCCATGAGCTGCCGGGCTCTGATCGCCGACAGGAGCACCTCGACGACGCGGGAGCTCTTCTCCTCGATCACCCCCGTGGCCACCCAGATCCCGTATCCGAAGAGCTGTCCGTAGAGCAGCAAGACGGCCACGAACGCGACAGACGCTTTCGAGTCCCGGTCCGGATCGGGAGGAAGGATCGGCGAGGCGTCGATCGGATGCTGGTCCTTCAGCTCCTGGACCGTTGCAGCGGGGACGCCGGCCTCGGACAGCGCCGCATCGATCCGGAGCCCGATCGCCGCACCCTGCACGAGCTGATCGAGCAGCTCGGGCGAACCTCGAAGCACGCGAAGCGTCGCCGTCCCCTCGCGCACGTCGCCGATGCCGCCCTCGATCACCGCGTCGACGCGGCCGTCGCGCAGGGCGGCGTCCGCCTCACGGGCGTCGTCGAACCCGAGGACCGAGACCTCCACGCCTGCCCGGTCGGCGAGGTCATCGACGCGGGCGGCGACCGCCCGGTCTCCCACGTACCCGAGCTCGAACGAATCGGGCCCTCCCGTGTACGCCCGGAGCAGGATGAAGACCGACAGGACGGTGAGCGTGATCATCGTGGAGATCACGAACCCCTTGTCGCGGAGCCGCACCGAGAAGTCCCGGGCCGCCACGATCCGCCACATGCCTCGGTCGGTCGCCGCCGGACCGGCGCTCACGCAGACACCACCTCGCGGAACAGCTCGGCCAGCGTCGGCCGCACGAGGCTGAAGTGCCGGACCTCGCCGACCGATCGGGCCAGGTCCAGGACGCGTTGATCATCGGCGCCGTTCGCGAGCTCGAGGATCACGCCTCCGGACACCTCAGCCTCGAGCCGGATCCCCGGGATCGAGCCGAACCAGTCGGCCGGCGCGCCGGTGACCTCCACCCGAACGAGGCGGCGCGACCTCGATGCGCGCAGCTCGTCGATCGCGCCCTCCGTGACGATCCGGCCGTCGACGATCATCGCCACCCGGTCGCACACGCGCTCGACGAGCTCAAGCTGGTGGCTGGAGAAAACGATCGGCACGCCGCGCGTTCTCCGCTCGTTGCCCAGCACCTCGATGAGCACGTCGGTGCCGACCGGATCGAGTCCCGAGAACGGTTCGTCCAAGACGAGGACGTCGGGCTCGTGCACGAGCGCGGCGGCGAGCTGCACGCGCTGCTGGTTGCCGAGCGAAAGGCTCTCCACCCGGTCCTTCGAACGGGGAGCCACCCCGAGCGTCTCGAGGATCTCCATGCCCCGGGTGCGCGCGGCCGCACGGCTGACGCCGTGCAGCCGCGCCAGGTAGATGAGTTGCTCGAGGACGCGCATCTTGGGGTACAGCCCGCGCTCCTCGGGGATGTAGCCGAACCGGCGACGGGCCGTCGCGTTCACGACCTCGCCTCGCCACCGAACCTGGCCGTCGTCGGCCTCGAGCACCCCGAGCGCGATCCGCATGGCGGTCGTCTTCCCGGCGCCGTTCGGCCCCACGAACCCCACCATGGAGCCTTCCTGGACGTCCAGGCTCACCCCGTCCAGCGCGACGACGTCACCGAAGCGGCGTCGAAGATCGATCAGCTGGAGACCGGAGGGCACCCGGTCAGGATAGGCAACGGATCCGGCCCGCCCGGGAGCTCCGAGCGTGCTCGGGCGTCCTATGCGGCGGTGGAGCGGTGCTTGACGACCTCTCCGGCCGCCGGTCCGAGGCCGATCGAGAGCACGTCACCGGCCTGCTCGGCCAGGTGGAACGTCATCTCCTCTCGCACCTGCTCGGGCACGTCGTCCAGATCTCCCTCGTTCCGCGACGGCAGGATGACCTCCTTGAGGCCGGCCCGATGCGCGGCGAGGACCTTCTGCTTCACCCCGCCGATCGGGAGCACCCGGCCTTGCAGCGTCACCTCGCCGGTCATCCCCACCTCGGCGCGGACGGGGCGCCCGGTGAGCAGGGACGCGAGCGCCGTGGTCATCGCGACGCCGGCGCTCGGCCCGTCCTTGGGCACGGCCCCCGCCGGCACGTGGATGTGGAACCGGCCACGGAGCCGCTCCGCAGGGATATCGAGCTCGGCCGCGTGCGAGCGCACGTAGGAGAGCGCGATGCGCGCGGATTCCTTCATCACGTCGCCCAGCTGTCCGGTGAGCGTCAGCCCGTCTTCCGACACGTCCTCGCGCGTCGCCTCGATGAAGAGAACGTCGCCGCCGGTGCCGGTCACCGCGAGCCCGGTCGCGACGCCGGGAACAGCCGTGCGCTCGGCCGCCTCGAAGAAGAACTTCTGACGTCCGAGATAGGCACGGAGGTCGGTCGCATCGACCACGACCGGCGCGGCCACCTCATCGGAGGTGAGCTTGGTCGCCACCTTGCGCATGACCTTCCCGAGCTCCCGCTCGAGGTTCCGGACGCCGGCCTCCCGTGTGTAGTCGCCGACGATCCCTCGGAGGGCGTCGTCGGTGACGTCGACCTCCTCCGACCGCAGCCCGTTGCGCTCGACCTGGCGCGGGAGCAGGTGCCGGCGGGCGATCGCGACCTTCTCGTCCTCGGTGTACCCGTCGATCCGGATGACCTCCATCCGATCGAGCAGCGGTCCCGTGATCGTCTCCGCGACGTTCGCGGTCGCGATGAACAGCACCTCGGACAGGTCGAGATCGACGTCGAGGTAGTGGTCCCGGAACGTGTGGTTCTGCGCCGGGTCGAGGACCTCGAGCAGCGCGCTCGACGGGTCACCACGCCAGTCCGCGCCGACCTTGTCGACCTCGTCCAGCATCATCACGGGGTTCTTCGTGCCCGCGTCCTTCAACGCACGCACGATCCGGCCCGGGAGCGCGCCGACGTAGGTCCGGCGGTGGCCCCGGATCTCGGACTCGTCGTGGACACCACCGAGCGAGACGCGGACGAACTTCCGGCCGAGCGCCCGCGCGACGGACTCCCCGAGCGACGTCTTCCCGACACCGGGGGGTCCGACGAGGGTGAGGATCGCTCCGGAACCCCGACCGCCCGTCTCCACCAGGCCGCGCTCGGCCCGGAGCTTCCGGACCGCGAGGTATTCGAGGATCCGATCCTTCACGTCGCGCAAGCCCTCATGGTCGGCGTCGAGCACCGCCCGAGCTTCGGAGACATCCAGGTTGTCATCCGTCTTCGCGGACCACGGGACGTCGAGCAGCCAGTCGAGGTAGGTGCGGATCCAGCCGTACTCGGGCGACTGCTCCGACGTGCGCTCGAGCCGGCCGAGCTCCCGCTCGGCCTGCGTGCGCACGTCCTCCGGCATCCCGGCGTCCGCGATCTTGGTCCGGTATTCCTGGATGACGTCTTCGGTTCCGTCCTCTCCGAGCTCCTTGCGGATGGCAGCCATCTGCTCGCGCAGGAGCATCTCCCGCTGTCGCTCCTCGAGGCTGCCGGCCACCTCGTCGCGGATCTTCTCTTTGACCTGAACCTCCGCCAACGTCTCCTTCGCCCATCCGAGAACCTTCTCCAGCCGTGCCTCGACGTCGAGGGTCTCGAGAACCTCCACCTTCTGCTCGAACGACAGATCGGGCGAGTACCCGGAGGTGTCTGCCAGCTGTCCCGGATCGGTCACGCCGCGCAGGAACTCGGCGACGGCGGGGATGCCACGCGCATCGGTGATGGCCTCCACCGCTCCGCGATACTCCTTGCCGAGCGCGCGAGCTCGATCGCTCACGGGCTCTTCGGCAGGCTCGATCTGAACCCACGTCGCCTCTCCGGTCCCGGGAACCCCGAGGCCGACGGTGGCACGGCGGAGGCCGCGGATCACCACGGCCTCGGTCCCGTTGCGCATGCGCCCGACGTCCTCGATCTGGGCCACGACGCCCACCCGGGCGTAGCGGCCATCCACCCGCGGGACCGTGAGGAGGAGGGCTTCGTCTCCCTCGGCGGTGGCGCCCACCGCCGCACGAGCCTCGTCCGATTCGATGGTGAGCGTCACCACCATCCCCGGCAGGACGACGCCGGTGGTGAGCGGCAAGAGAGGCAGGGCCTGGATGTCGAGCTCGTTCATGTCTTCAGTCCTTTCCACGCCCATGCGAACGGCCTTACCGACCCTGATATTCCAGCTCCGTAATGAAGATTACGTGCATCCCCGCTTTCCGATCTCTGGCCACCCTTCTGCCCACGTCCACCTGCTCGGATGGCGATGTCCGGGCCCACCGATAGTCTCTGCCGCCATGGAAGAAGCGATCATCCGAACCGAGGGCCTCAAGAAGTCCTTCGGCAAGGTTCAGGCGGTCAAGGGCGTGGACCTGGCCGTGGAGCAGGGAACGGTCTTCGGCCTGCTGGGGCCCAACGGTGCGGGGAAAACCACCACCATCCGCATCCTCACGACCCTCCTCGAACCCGACGAGGGAACGGCCGTGGTCGCGGGTTATGACGTGGTCCGCGACGCGGCGCTCCTGCGGCCGGTGATCGGCCTCGCGGGCCAGTTCGCGGCCGTCGACGAGAACCTCACGGGACTCGAGAACCTCGAGATGGTCGGTCGGCTCTACCACCTTCCGAAGGCGGAGGCCCGCCGGAGGGCCGAAGAGGTGCTCGAGCGGTTCGATCTCGCGGAGGCGGCTCACCGGACGGCCAAGACCTACTCGGGCGGGATGCGGCGGCGCCTGGACGTCGGGGCGAGCCTGGTCGGCCGGCCCAAGGTCTTGTTCATGGACGAGCCCACGACGGGACTCGACCCTCGCAGTCGCCTGGTCCTCTGGGAGCTGATCCGCGACCTCCAGAAGGAGGGGACGACACTGCTCCTCTGCACGCAGTACCTCGAGGAAGCCGATCACCTCTGCGATCGGATCTCCGTCATCGACCTCGGGACCGTGATCGCAGAGGGAACCTCCGAGGACCTCAAGAACAAGATCGGCGGCGAGGTGCTCGAGCTCCATGTCGCGCAGGAGCACCTCACCCGGGCGGCCGAGACCCTCAAGGGCCTGGGCGCGGGCGAACCGACGACGGATGAGGACACACGCTTGATCCGCGTGCCGGTCGGCACAGAGGGGCCGACCGTCCTGCTCGAGACGGTGCGTCGTCTGGACGACGCGGGGATCCCGATCGAGGACATCGCCCTCCACAGGCCCACGCTCGACGACGTGTTCCTCTCGCTGACCGGCCATGCCGCAGAACTGGCGATCGAGGAATCGGACGAGCCCGAGGCCCAGCCCGAGAAGCGCCGACGAAAGAAGGAGCGATGAGCGCCGTCACCTTGAGCCGTCCTTCGATCACGACGCGCGCGATGTTGTCGGTCCTCGATAGCTTGATCGTCGCCCGGCGGAACCTGATGCAGATCGTGCGGATCCCGGCGGTGCTCGTCTTCGAGCTCGTGCAGCCGGTCATGTTCGTCCTGCTGTTCCGGTACGTGTTCGCAGGGAACATCGCGGGCATGAACGTCTATGAGGGTGGCTACGTGATCTTCCTGATGCCCGGGATCATCGTGCAGAACGCGATCTTCGGCGCGACCACGACCGCGATCGGGATCGCGGAGGACCTGAAGGCCGGGCTCGTTGACCGGTTCCGCTCCCTTCCGATGGCCCGCTCGGCGATGCTCGCCGGACGCGCGACCTCCGATCTGATCAAGAACTTCATCCTCCTCCTGGTCGTGATCGGGATCGGGTACCTCGTCGGCTTCGAGTTCCGCAACGGGCTCCTCGGCGCGATCTCCATGATCGTGCTCGTGATGGCGGTCAGCTTCGCCTTCTCGTGGGTCATGGCAGCTATCGCCCTGGCCGTGAAGAAGTTGGAAGCCGTGCAAGCCGCGGCCTTCACCGGCATCTTCCCGCTCGTGTTCATGAGCTCGGCCCTCGTGCCCGTCGAGGGCATGGATCGCTGGGTGCAGGTGGTCGCTCGCAACAACCCGATCACCCATTGGGCGAACCTCGCCAGATACTTCGCGATCGGAGAGTTCCCGACGATGGGTGGCTCGGCAGAGCAGCTGATCCTGTGGTCGGTGATCTGGATCGGCGTGCTCCTGGCGATCTTCATGCCGCTCTCGATCCGGCTGTACTCGAAGCTGACGTAGGGAACAGACCAGGACGCTCGGGCGTTGCCACCTGGGTCGATCAGAGAGGAACTTCCGTCATGCCGCTGTTCGGATTCAAGGGCGAGAACGCCCGCGAGAAGGTCATCGTCCTGCTCACGATGTGCTTCGCCCTCGCGATGGCGATGCTCGACAACACCGTCGTCAACATCGCGCTCCCCACCATCACCAGCAAGCTGAACGCAACCGTCTCGGATCTCCAGTGGATCATCGACGGGTACGTCCTGGCGTTCGCATCCTTGCTGCTCACGGGCGGCATCCTCGGGGACCGCTACGGGCGCAAGAAGATGTTCCTCACCGGCCTCGCGATCTTCACCATCGCCTCACTCGGGTGCGGCCTCTCCGGGTCCGGGAGCCAGCTGATCATGTTCCGGGCCCTCCAGGGCGTGGGCGCCGCCCTGTTGATGCCGGGCACGCTCTCGATCCTCACGGTCACGTTCCCGCCGGAAGAGCGCTCACGCGCGATCGGCATCTGGGCGGGTGTGAGTGGTCTCGCGCTCGCGCTCGGACCCACGCTCGGTGGCTACATCGTCGAGCACTCCGGATGGGAGACCGTGTTCTTCATCAACGTGCCGATCGGCGTGCTCGCATTCGCGATCGCCTGGCGGACCGTGCGCGAGTCCGTCTCGGAGGAGACCCGGCATCTCGACCTGCCCGGGCTGGCGCTCGGCACCGGAGGGCTCTTCGCCCTCACATTCGCGTTGATCGAAGCCAACCAGCGCGGTTGGGGCGACGGCCTGATCGTCGGGTCCCTCGTGGCCGCCGGCGCTCTCTTGGTTGCGTTCCTCATGTGGGAGCACCGGAGCCCGAAGGCGATGATGCCGCTCCCGTTCTTCCGGATCCCCACGTTCAGTGCAGGCAACGCCGTGGCGTTCTCCGTCTCCCTCGGGATGTTCTCGATCTTCCTGTTCGTGACGCTCTACATGCAAGCGATCCGGGGCTATACGCCGTTCCAGACCGGCCTGCGGTTCCTCCCGATGACGGTGATGATCATCGTGACGGCCCCCGTCGCGGGTCACCTGGCCCAGAAGATAGGACCGCGGATCCCGATGACCTACGGGCTCGCGGTAGCGTCGGCGGGCGTGCTCGGCCTGACGCTCATCCAGCCGGACACGCCCTTCTGGATGATCGGGATCCTGTTCGTGCTGATGGGTCACGGGCTCGGGTCCACGATGGCTCCGATGACGGCCGCCGTGATGGGCGCGGTCGGGCCGCAGCGTGCGGGTCTCGGCTCGGCGATGACCAACACCAGCCGTGAGGTCGGCGGCGTCCTCGGGATCGCGCTGCTCGGCACCGTGCTGTTCGACAGGCTCGGGTCCGTGCTCCTGCCGAAGCTCGCCGAGCTCGGGCTCAGCGCGGCCCAGGCAAGCGCGGTCTCGCAGAGCGCGTCACATGGCTTCGTCTCCCCCGCCGAGCTCGCCGGGCTCGGGCTCACGCCCGAGCAGATCGGAGGGTTCGCTGCCGCGTTCCGTGACTCCTACATGAGCGGGTTCCACCTCGCCCTGCTGATCGCCGGGTTGGTCCTCCTGACCGCCGCGGTGGTGGCGAACCGCTTCATCCCGGGGCGGGCGCACGCGGACGAGATCCATGCCACCGCCGCCGCGAGGGAAGCCGTCACGGCCGCCGTGGACTAGCCGAACGGCCTACCATCCGGATCGTGCTGGCGCTGCGGATCCTCGCCGTCGTAGCCGGTGTGGCGATCGTCGCGGCCACGATCGGCTCCGCCGTCAAGACCGTGGTCCTGCCTCGCGCCACGGCTTCCCGGATCACGCGTTCGGTGTTCCTGATCCTCCGATGGGTCTTCCGTCTCATCGCGAGACCGTCGATGAGCTTCGACCGACGGGACCGGATCCTCGGGGCGTACGCCCCGCTCGGATTGATGGCGACCCTGGCTGCGTGGCTCGCCCTGGTGCTCGGCGGTTTCACGCTGATCTTCTGGGGAACCGAGCACGCGAGCTGGCGGGCCGCGTTCGAGCTCTCCGGATCGTCGCTCTTCACGCTCGGCTTCGCACATTCCGAGCACCTCGCGATCCTGGCGCTGGACTTCTTGGAGGCGGCGATCGGCTTGTTCCTGCTCGCCCTGTTGATCACCTACCTGCCGAGCATCTACTCCGCCTACTCTCGTCGTGAAGTGGGCATCACCGCGCTCGAGGTCCGCGCGGGATCTCCGCCGTCGGCACAAGAGATGATCGGGCGGTACTGGCGCTTGGAGCGGATGCCCGAGATCCACGAGGTCTGGGTGGAGTGGCAGCGTTGGTTCGTCGACGTCGAGGAGACCCACACGTCCCACCCCGCGGTCATCTTCTTCCGCTCCTCGCACACCGAGCACTCGTGGGTGACGTCTGCGGGCGCGGTGCTCGACGGCGCCGCGCTCGTGCTGTCATCGGTGGACATCCCGCGTGACGTCGAAGCAGAGTTCTGCATCCGCGCCGGGTACCTCTGCCTCCGAGGGATCGCCGACTACTTCCAGATCGCCCACGACCCCGATCCACGTCCCGACGACCCGATCTCGATCGGGCGCGACGAGTGGGAGACGGCGATCTCTGAGCTCGAGGCCCTCGGCGTCGCCCTCAAGCCGGATCGCGACCAGGCGTGGCGGGACTTCGCCGGCTGGCGGGTGAACTACGACACGGTGCTGCTCGCCCTGGCTCGACTCACGGAGGCCCCGCCGGCCGTCTGGTCCTCGGACCGGGCCGGCGGCGAGCGGATCCGTCCAGCGGTCTTCCGGCGGTTGCGGTGAGGACCTACGCAGAGGGGTTCGCCGCGTCGTATCGGCGGTAGCGGGGCAGGACGATCGCGAGGATCCCGGCGCCGATGATGCAGGCGATCCCGCCGGACACGATCGAGACCTTGACGCTGGTGACGGACGCGAGCAGACCCGCCTCAGCGTTCCCGAGCGACGGTCCAGTGCCCACGACCGACAGGCTGATGCCTTCGAGGCGTCCACGCATCTCGTCGGGCGTCACGGTCTTGAGGATCGCGTCACGATAGAGACCGCTCACCATGTCGGACGCACTGGCGAGCATCAGGAACAGCAGAGCGAGCCACAAGGTTCCGGCGAGCCCGAAGCCGACGATGCCCGCTCCCCAACACATGCAGGCGACGATCGTCACCAGACCCTGTCGCCGGACGTGTTTCGCGCGGCCGCTCACGAGCGCAACGACGAGGGCGCCGAACGCCTCCGCGGAGTAGAGGAGCCCGAGCACCGCCGGCGACGCGTCCAGGACGTCCAGCACGAACGCCGGGTACAGAGCGACCGGGAGACCGAAGATCATCGCGTTCAGGTCGATCCAGAACGTCCCTTGCAGGACCTGCTTGCCTCGGAGGAAGCGGAAACCGTCCTTGATCGCGGACCAGCCGATCGAAAGACGCTCCGCCGTCGGCGGCGACGGTCCCATCCGGGACAGCGCGACGATCACCGCCAGGTAGCTGACCGCATCGAGGATGTAGGCGTACTCGATCCCGACCGTCGCGATGAGCACGCCGGCCAGGACGGGACCGGTCAGTGCAGCCGATTGGTAATAGACCACCTCCAGAGCCAGGGCGGACGTGAAAAGGTCCGGCGTCAGCAGCCGGGCCGGCCACGCCCGAAGTGCCGGCGAGTAGAGGGAGTACGCCGACGCCCACAGGAACGAGAACACGAATAGGATCCAGACGCGGGGCTCCGGGAGGAAGGCGTTCACCACGAGCGCGACCGAGAGCGTGGCCGTGACCGCATGCGCGATCATGAGCATCCTGCGCCGCTCGACGGCGTCGGCGATGGTGCCGCCGACGATCGGCAGAACGACGAGCGGGATCAACTCCGTCAGCGCGAGCAAGCCGACCATCGCGGTCGACCCCGTGCGCTCGTAGACCTGGAAGGGCACCGCCACGAACGTGATCTGCGTCCCGAACTCCGAGATCGCCTGCCCGACGAACAGGCGTCGGAAGTCCTGGGACACCGTGAGCGGCGTGAAGTCCATCCGGTGCCCCCGGAGCCGGGCGAGGGATCGACCCACGAGACCGGGAGGGCGCGCCTCGGGGGGAACCGGCGGTGGGAGTGGGTCGTCGGGCCCGCCGGGGCGATCGATGTCGTCGTCCGTCACGCCGCCGGACGCTAGCGGATGAGGCGGGACAGACGCCGGTCGGCGAGGATCTTCCCCTCCGTCTGGCAGTCCGGGCAGTACGTGACCTCGTGGGACTCATAGGAGACACGGCGGAGGTCGGCGCCGCAGCGGGGGCAGGGCTGACCCCAGCGCCCGTGGACCGTGAAGTGGTCGCCCAGCTTGGTCGGGAGGCCCCCGCTGCGGCGCCGCTCCACCTCGAGGGCTTCGGTGAGGATCGCCCGCACGGCCTCGACGAGGCGATCGCGTTCGCCCGCGTCGAGCTTTCCAAGCGCCGCGTACGGGGACAGTTTCGCGTGATGCAGCACGTCGTCTGAGTACCCGCGACCGACGCCGGCGACCGTCCGCTGGTCCCGAAGCACCGTGTGCACGCGACGGGCTTCGCTGCTCTCGAGGAAGAATGCCGTGGCCTCGTCCGAGAGCACCTCGGGCCCGAGGGCCGCCAACGGGCCCTCGTCTCCGGCCGCGAGCGACCAGACGCCGGCCTTCCGCTCCTTCCCGAACTCCTTCACGAGGAGCGAGGTTCCTGCGCCGAACAGGAACCGCGCGACCGCGCCCCTCGGCTTCGTCGACTTCGGCGGGGCCTCGATGTCGAGCCGGCCACCCTGCGAGAGATGCACCAGCATCCGGTCGCCCCGTTCGAAGCCCAGAACCAGATACTTCCCGCGCCTCCCGACGCCCTCGAGCGCGCGCCCCACCAGCTCGGCAGGGCGCGGCGTCACGGTCTTGAGCGAGGAGAACTGCAGGAGGTCGAAGCGCTCGAGCGTCGCTCCCCCGACGGCTCGATCCAGCCGCTCGGCGAGCGCCTGGATCTCGGGCATCTCGGGCATGCGGCGCCCGTCATCCCGTCGAGGGCCGAGCCGCGGCGCCACGAGTGGCGGCGCCACGAACGGCGCCGCGGATGATCTCGATCGCCTCGTCGATGCGGTCGCGGTGCGTGCGATGGCTCACGATGCACGCGCGGATGATGTGACGCCCGTCGATCGTCGTGCTGGAGAGATAGACGCGTTTCGGCTCGTTGATCCCTGCCAGGAACGCACGATTCTCGTCATCACTCGCTCCCGCCAGGCGGAACGGCACGACGGAGAGCTGGGGTGACCAGGGCAACTCGATCTCCGGCATCTCGGAGAGCGCAGCGAACAGATGCTGCGTGAGGTCGAGCTTCTCGTCCAGCGCCTCCCGGAACGCGTTCACACCGTGCAGCACCAACGGGAGCCAGACGCGGAAGCCTCGGTGGTCCCTTGAGAGCTCCGGCGAATACTCGTTCCAGTTGGGCAGCTCCGCCTCGGGTGCGCGGTCCTGGAGGTACTCCGCACCCACGTAGTGGGCGTCGCGCAGCGTGGCGCCGTCCCTGACCACGAGGGACCCGGTCCCGTAGGGGAGGAACATCCCCTTGTGCGGATCCAACGTGATCGAGTCCGCCCGCTCGATCCCGCCGAACCGCTCCCGGCCACGATCGGTGAGATGGAAGAAGCCGCCGTAGGCAGCGTCCACGTGCATCCAGAGGTTCTCCGCCTCGGCGATGTCTGCCACGGCATCCATGGGATCGATCGCGCCCGTGTTGGTGGTCCCGGCGGCCGGGACGACGAGGAACGGACGGCGGCCGGCCGCACGATCCTCGGCCACCATCGACTTGAGCGCCTCGGCGTCCATCCGGAGCTCGGCGTCCACCGGCACGAGCCGCATCGCGCGGCGCGGGAGCCCGGCGATCGCCGCGGCCTTCGGCACCGAGGCGTGGGCCTGCTCGCTCACGTAGTAGGTCCCGTCGGCGAAGTCCTCGCCGAGCTTCACGTGGCGAGCGGTCACCACGGCAGACAGGTTCGCGATCGAGCCGCCGGTCGTGAGGATCCCGCGGGCTCCTTCGGGGAAGCCGAACAGGTCGCAGAGCCACCGGATCACGTTCTGCTCGATCTGGGCCAATCCGGGCGCGACCTCCCAGAGGTTCGGGAAGCGGTTGACCGACATCGCGAGGAACTGCCCCAACGCCGAGGCGTACAGGCCGCCTCCCGGGATGTACGGCAGGTACCCGGGACCGCAGGTCTCGTACGCGCGGGCGGCGGCGTCGCGGAACTGGGCGAAGACGTCCTCGAACGAGCCGCCCTCCTCGGGCGGCGAGGCCTTCAGCTCGAGCGCGGCCCCCAGGGCCCCGTCGACGTTCTGGGCGGGCGCGTCGGACAGGCCATGGATGAAGCCGATCACGTACTCGACCGCGGCCTCACCCATCGCCCGCATCTCCTCGGGCGATGGGTCGAGCGCGTATCCGGTCACGCCCGGCTCCGCAGGGTGGCGTCGATGGTCTCGAGCAGACGCCTCGACGAGTCGGTCACCTCGTCGACGGCTGCCTCGAATGCCTCGACGTGGCGCGACGAAGGCGTCCCGAACCCGCTCACCTTGCGGACGAACTGACGCGCGGCCTCCCGGATCTCCTCGTCGGTGGCATGGCCCTGCCCGTGCGGTTCGCGAAGTCGCTTGATGCTCCGGCACATGCGCCGAGGGTACCGCGCGGCGCCGGTTCAGCCCTTCTCGGCGGTCTTCTGAGAGGCGAGCGCGCTGATCGCTTCCATCACACACCGGAGGGCGAGCATCGAGGTCACCTCCGCGTGGTCGTACGGCGGCGCCACTTCGACGACGTCCATCCCGACGAGGTCGACCGCCCCGACGATGCGGCGGATCGCGCGAAGGAGCTCCCTGGCGAGCATCCCACCCGATTCCGGCGTGCCGGTCCCCGGCGCCATGCCCGGATCGACGACGTCGATGTCGATCGAGAGGTAGATCAGATCAGGGCCCTCGAGCGCCTCGGCGATCGCGTCGTCGATCACGGCGTCGAGGCCCCGCTCCTCCAGCTCGACCTGGGTGTGCCAACGGAACCCCTGCTCCCGCATCCAGGCGAACGTGTCCCTGTCCGGCCAGTACCCGCGGAGCCCGACCTGCACGAAGTTCGAACCCGCGACCCAGCCCTCGTCGATCAAGCGCCGCATGGGCTGCCCGTGCCCGATCAGGGAGCCCCATTGATCCATCGCCGCGTCGGCGTGGGCGTCGAAGTGCACGATGCCGATCGTGCGCGGGTCGTGCACTCGAGCGACGGCAGCGGCCGAGGGGAACGTGATCGAGTGGTCGCCTCCCAGCACGATGGGGATCGCGCCGCCGCGGGCGACGCGCCGAACCTTCTCGTGGATCACCCGGAGGCTGCGTTCGGGCCGGCCGGGCACGACCGGCGCGTCGCCTGCGTCGACGACGGTGATCGCAACGAACGGCTCGACCTCCATCTGGATCGACCAGGCGTCCTGGTTCCCCCAGTGATACGGAGCGTTCCGGATCGCCCTCGGGCCCATCCGCGCGCCCGGACGCGCCGAGACGCTCTCGTCGTACGGCGCACCCACGATCGCGACGTCGGCGCCCGCCGCACGCACGGCCTCTTCGTCGAGCGCCCACGGGAACTTGTGGAACGAGCCGCGGAAGTCCGCGTAGTAGGGAAGATCGGTCCAGTCGTACTCGTCGAACTCGTCTGCTTCCGCGGCGTAGAGGGTGCTCTCGGGGATCCGGAAGGGACGATCGGCGTCGGACATCGCGCGCAGTGTGCCATAGGTGAACGAGAGGCGGGTCGGGCGCTTCGCGCCCGCCCCGCCTCGCCGTTCCCGTGCTTCTGCTCGCTAGTCGCTGACCGCTGCGAGCGCGTTCACGATCCCGTCGCCGTACCAGCTGTTGAAGTCGAGGTCCCCTTCGCACTCCTGGTCCTCGAACGGCACGTTGGGATCGAGCCCCACGAGATCCGGATAGAGGTCCGCGGAGGACTCATCCGGACAGTCGTGGTCGGTCGCCGTCTCTCGAAGGATCTGCTCGACGACGTCCGGGGCGAGACCGAAGCCGGCGCCCGAGCCCGTGCCGAACTCGCTCACGATCAACGCCGCGACGCCCACCGCGTGAGGTGACGCCATCGACGTCCCCTGCAGGTAGACGTAGACCCCGCAGTTGCCCTTCGAGCTCCGCTTGCCGATGCAGTCGACGACCGCGAGCGGGTCTCGGACCTTGAAGTCGCCGTTGATCAACCCTTCAGCCTTCGCGAGCGCCGCCGGATACGAGGACAGGATCCGCGTCCCGGGCGTGTTGTACAGGGCCGTCCCGAAGAAGTCTCGTCGGTCACCACCCGGGGCCGCGACGGCCGACTCGTCCGTGCTGTAGTTCGAGAAGTACGACTTGCGACCGCTTGGGCCGACCGAGTTGATCGACAGAACGAACTCGCCCTCGGTCGGGATGTCCAGGCAGTCGTTCGTGATGTTGTCACGGACATACTCGGTCCCAGGTGGGAAATCCGGACTGAACGCGTCGTAGGTCGGGTCGTCGAGATCCGTGTGAGAGTTACCCGACGCGGCCACAAGCGTCACGCCGTGCTCGTGCGCGTACGTGAGCGCGGCGTTCGAGGAATCGATGACCGTGGCCTGCTCAGCCTGAGCGACCTCCGAGTCGAGCGGGTTGTCACGGCAATTGAACTCCCACGGGTCCGTGAAGAAGCTCATGTTCACCACATCGATCCCGTTATCCGCGGCATACGTGTATGCCGCGAGGGTCTCGAACAGGAAGAAGAACCCCGAGTCCTGCCCCGCCCGCAGGTTCACGAGCGTGATCTCGGGCGCCACGCCGGCCACGCCGAGGCCGTTCACGGCGGCCCCCACGATCCCGGCGACGTGCGTGCCATGGCCGGCCTCGTCGACGTCTGCAGGGTCGCTGCATGAACGGTCCGGCTCCTGGTTGCACGGGCCATCGATGAGCGGGATGTCGGTCGTGAAGTTCCGGCTGAGCTCGGCATCGAAGTTCGGAGCGAGATCGGGGTGCGACCCGTCGATACCGGTGTCGATGATCCCCACCAAGACGTCCGGATCCCCCGGCTGGACTGCATGGGAACCATCGGCGGTGGCGCCGATCATCTCCATCCCCCACTGAAGGTCGGCGAGCGGCTCCGCGGCGGCCGTGACCGCCACGCGTGCGCTCGGTGCCCTCCGCGCCGTCCCCAGGGCCTCGACCTCGTCCACCTTCTCGCGGAGGGCGGGATCGGAGTAGCCGATCACGCGGTTGCGAGCCGCGCCGGCGAGGGCGGCCTGACCGGTCGCGTCCAGGATGAAGTCCGTGTTCCTCGACCTCACCCTGGCGACGCCGATCGCCGCGATCTCTTCCATGACCCTGCCTCCAGAAGCTCGGATGGCGGCATGGGCCTCTGCGCGCGATACGCCGGCCTCATACTGGACGACGAATTCGCGAAGCGGTCCGTTGCTTCGCGCCGACGCCGACGGCATGAACCCGACGAGGGCCACCGTGAGCGTCGCGATCAGCGCGGAAACGATGGATCGTCTGCGCATGGGACGACCTCCCCTTGCATCCGTCACCCCCACGAGACCCCTGCACCCTACGCGATATCGCTCTCGACCGTCCCCTTCGGGGATCGGGTGTGCGCCGACTCAGGCGTCCTTGCGGATCTGCCTCGCCGCGTTCGCTCCCGGGCCCCCGGTGATGCCCCCACCGGGGTGGGCACCGGACCCGGCGAGATAGAGGCCGTCCAGGACGAACCGATAGCGTGCCTCGCCGTTCAGCGGACGCCACGCGAAGAACTGATCGAGGCCCGGCTCGGCGTGCTGCACGTGCCCACCCGTGAGTCCGTAGTCGGTCTCGAGATCCTCCGGCGTGACGATCCGACGCGCCTCGACCAACTCGCCGAGACCGGGTGCGAACCGCTCCAGGGTCTTCACCGTGACGTCCCCGAGGCGCTCCCGCTCGCTCGCCCAATCCCCCTCTCGCAGGTCTCGGGGCGCCGCCTGGACGAGGGCGCTCATCACGTGTCGCCCCTCGGGCGCGAGCGAGGGATCCGTGAGCGACGGGATCGTGGCCTCGATCCACGGCTCTTCCGCGAGATGACCGTACTTGTGGGCATCCGATGCCTTCTCGACGTAGTCGGTCGACGGTCCGATGACGATGCGCCCGCGCAGCCGCTCGGGGTCCTCGTGGAAGGCCGGAAGACCGGAGAGGGCGAGATCGACCTTCGCCGTGGCCCCGGGCTGGCGGATGTTGCTCCCCCGCCAGATCATCGTGGGACCGAGCTCCACCGGGTCACACAGGGCGAGGGTCCGCTTGGGATCCGCGGCGGAGACCACGAGACCGGCGTCGATCTCCGTACCGTCCGCGAGCGTGACCCCGAGCACTCGCCGGTCTCGCGAACGGATCTCCGCCACCTCCGCCCCGGTGCGGATCTCGGCGCCGGCCGCGCTCGCGGCCGACGCGAGCGCGGCCGCGAGCGCCTGCGTGCCGCCACGGGCGAACACGGCGGTGCCTGCGGCGCCGCCGTCGTTGCCCGCCGAGTCGTTCAGGAACACCGCCGCCGTCCCCGCCGACCACGGGCCGCACGCCGTGAAGAGCACCCCGCGGGTCGAGAGCGGTCCCCGGATCGCTTCTTCCTCGAACACCTCCTGGACGAGATCGGCGACGGCCATCGGCATCGCGCGGATCGCTTCGCGACCGGTCCTCGCGCCGAGCCCCCTGAACGCCCAGCCGACCCTGAGACCCGAGATCGCGTCGGCGATCGTCGGTGCGCTGATGTCGGGCGGCGTCGCCACGTTGACGTAGGCGAGGAACGACGCGACCGCTCGCACCTTCCGATCGAAGGAGACGAACGCGTCCGCGTCCCGCCGGTTCCTCTCTCGGAGCTCCTCCGCGGTCCTGGCGACGTCGCCCCAGAAGGTGACCGACGAGCCGTCGGGCTGCGGCGCGAACAGCCGAACCGCGGGCGAGAGCAGGTCGAGCCCATGGCGGGCGAGCTCGAGCTCCTCCACGACCGAACGGCGGAGCCGGCCGACCGTATGCGCGACCCCGGGGGCGGTGAACCCCGGCGCGATCTCGGCGCCGCGGAGGATCCCCCCCACCTCGGCGGCACGCTCCAGGACGGTGACCCGGCGGCCGTCCTTCGCGAGGTAGGCGGCCGCGACCAGCCCGTTGTGGCCGGCGCCGATCACGACGACGTCGGAGCGCGGACCCATCCCTACGCCACCCTCCGGATGCCCTTCCGGCCCTTCAACACCTCGAGCGCTGCGATCCGGCCAGGCGCGCCCATGATGCCCCCGCCTGGGTGCGTCGCCGACCCGCACATCCAGAGGTCGCGGATCGGCGTGCGATAGCGAGACCAGCCGGGAACGGGGCGATTGAAGAAAAGCTGCTCGAGCGAGAGCTCTCCCTGGAAGATGTTCCCCTCGGTCAGGCCCGTGATGTCCTCGATGTCCTTCGGGGTGATGAACTGCGACCCCACGATGTGCTCGCGGATCGTGGGCATCCGCTCCGAGATCGTCTCGATCACGGTCTGGCCGAACGCCTCCCGAGCCGCGTCGTCCCAGATCGCGTTCCCGGCGAGCCGGTAGGGCGCGTATTGCACGAAACAGCTCATCACGTGCCCTCCCGGCGGTGCCATCGTGGGATCCACGAGCGTCGGGATGATCATGTCGATGTAGGGACGCCGTGAGGGACGGCCGTACTTCGCATCGTCGTAGGCCCGCTCCATGTAGTTGAGCGAGGGCGAGAACGAGATCGCCCCGCGCAGCCACTCCCCCGTGCCCGGCTTGCACGCGAGCTCGGGGAGCCCGTCGAGCGCGAGGTTCACCTTGCCACTCGAGCCTCGGTACTTGTAGCGCAGGACCTCTTCCTTGAATGCGGGATCCAGCACGCCGTCCTCGAGCAGCTTGATGAACGTCCAGCGCGAGTCCAGCGACGAGAGCACGATCTCCGCTCCGATCTGCTCACCCGTCTCGAGGGTCACGCCGGTGGCGCGATCGCCGTGCACGTCGATCCGCGCCACCGGCGCCTCCAGCCGGATCTCGGCTCCGTGGGCGAGCGCGGCGTTCCCGATCGCCTCGGAGATGCTCCCGGTCCCCCCGCGTGGCACGCCCCAGGCTCGGAACGCACCGTCGATCTCCCCCATGTAGTGGTGGAGGAGGACGTAGGCCGTGCCCGGCGAGCGTGGGCCCTGGAACGTCCCGATGATGCCCGATGCGCTCATCGTGGCCTTCAGGGGCTCCGTCTCGAACCACTGATCGAGGAAGTCGGCCGCGGACATCGTCATCAGCTGGATGAACGTCGTCTGCAGGCGCCTCGGCAGGTCCTTGAAGGTCTTCGCGAGAGGGGTGAGCGGCAGCCAGTCCCGGACCGAGACCTTCCCGGGGTCCGGCGGCACGATCGACAGGATCGGTTTGATGAACCGGGCCATCTCGGCCATCAGCGGCCCGTACTCCTCGTAGGCCTCGGCGTCGTTCAGCGACCAGCGCCTGAGCTCGCGGACGGTACGCCCGTGGTCGTTCACGCGCCAGAGATAGTCGTCGTCGAGCGGCGTGATCGTCCCGTCGAGAGGCAGGATCTCGAGGCCGTACTTCGGGAGCTCGAGCTCGCGGATGATCTCCGGTCGCAGCAGGGAAACGACGTAGGAGAAGACGCTGAAGCGGTACCCGGGCACGATCTCCTCGGAGACGGCGGCACCGCCGAGCACGTGCCGGCGCTCGAGCACGAGGACCTTCTTGCCGGCCCTGGCCAGGTACGCGGCGGTTACGAGACCGTTGTGACCTCCTCCGATCACGACCGCGTCGTAGCGCTCTGGCATCGCTCGTTCCTCTCGGATGGGATGTTGCTGCGAAGAAGGCTATCCGAACGCCTCCCGGCGCACGGTCGCCGATGCTAGCCGTGGGTCTTTCACCACACCCACATGCCCTTGACCAGTAGTCAGGACCTCCGGCGAGTCCGGCAGACCCGCCGACGATACGCTTGGCGTCGATGAGTGTCGGCACCGCGTTCTTCGAACGCCAACGCGAGCTGAACGCGAAGCTCTCCTGGGGCGACTGGTCCGGCTATCACGCCGCCGCCGTCTTCGCGGACTTCGTGGACATCGAGTACAACGCGATCCGCGAGGCCGCGGCCGTGATCGACGTCACTCCGCTCTACAAGTACGAGGTGAGCGGCGCCGATGCGTCCTCGCTCCTCGACCGCGTCGTGACCAGGGACATCTCGCAGGTCGCGATCGACCAGGTGATCTACACGCCCTGGTGCGACGAGGAGGGGAAGGTCATCGACGACGGCACGGTGACCCGCCTGGCACGGGACCGCTTCCGCGTGACCGCGGCCGATCCGTCGTACCGATGGTTCGCCATGAACGCGACGGGGCTGGACGTGCGGGTCGACGACATCTCGCAGGCGACGGCGGGATTGGCGCTCCAGGGGCGACTGTCCCGTCACGTGTTGGAGAAGGCAACCGGTCAGGACTGGTTCGACCTCCGCTACTTCCGGCGCCGTCAGACGACGATCGAGGGCGTCGACGTCGACGTCACGAGGACCGGCTACACGGGTGACCTGGGCTATGAGCTCTGGATCCCCGTGGAGGGAGCCCTCGCCGTCTGGGACCGGCTGTTCGACGTGGGTGCCGACTACGGCATCCGGCCGGCGGGGATCCAGGCCTTGGACATCTGCCGGCTCGAAGCCAGCTTGATCCTGATCGAGGCGGAGTACACGAGCGCACGGCACGCGTTCGCCCCGGAGCTCAAGTACTCGCCGTTCGAGATCGGCCTGGGGCGTCTCGTGAAGTTCGACAAGGAGACCGAGTTCACGGGCAAACGCGCACTCGTCGCCGAGCGCGATGCCGGCGGGCCCGATCGACGACTGGTGGGTCTCGAGCTCGACTGGCTCGCGATCGAGGCGATGTACGCGCGTCACGGGCTGGCGCCGCAGATCTCGCCGCACGTGCAACGCGCTCCGGTCCCCGTCTACCGGCAAGGGATCCAGGTCGGGCGTGCGACGTCCGTGGGCTGGGGGCCGACGATCAAGAAGATGGTCGGATTCGGCTCGGTGGACAAGGGCCTCACGACGCTCGGCACACGGCTGTCGGTCGAGTGGACCGTGGAAGGTGAGCGCGGCAAGGTGGGCGCGACGGTGATCCCGATGCCCTTCCTCGACCTCGATCGCAAGCGCTCCTAGCTGGCTCTCCGCCCAGTGCGAGAAACTGGGTCCGTGACGTCCCGTCGAACCTCGATCGTCGTCGCGCTCGTGCTGCTCGCGGCCCTCGTCGGCCTCGGCGTGGGGCTGGCCGGCAGTGTGCTCCTCGGTGCCATCACCGGCCTGGTATGCCTCACCGTCGCCCTGCTCGCCACCTGGTCGGTGAAGCGGATGGACGTCCCCACGGACCCGTCGCGGCGGCGCCTTCTGGCCCTCGCCGCGGTCCTCGGTGCCGCCGCCGCCACGGGCGGCGCCGCTCTCGGACGAACGATCCGCCGGGTCACCCGCCCGGACCCGCGGCCGATCCAGGAGGCCATGGCGAGGGATCTCGGGGCCGAGTACATGGACCTCGTCGCGCGCGCCTATCACCCGGACAGAAGCGGCGACCTGCAGCTCCTGGTCGCCCCCTACAACAGTGCGAACTACGCGCAGGAGTCGCGATCCCTCGTGCCGCGTGACCCCAGGACCAGCCACGCGAGCGTCTGGATGTACCTCGAACGGATCCCGCTCGTCGTCTACGGCGCCGGCGTCCGGCCCTCCGACGCCGAGGACCGCGTGTCCCTCGCCGACGTGGCGCCGACGATCGCCGAGCTGATCGGGTTCGACGACTTCCTGGATCTGGGTCGCGAAGGCCGCCCGTTGCCGGGGATCTCGCGGCCGGCGGACCGACCCGAGGTCGTCGTGACGTTCGTGATCGACGGCGGCGGCTGGAACGTCCTCCAAGAGTTCCCCGACGCGTGGCCCCACTTGAGGCGCCTGATGAGCGGAGGTGCGACCTTCCGCAACGCGATCCACGGCTCGTTCCCGGCCGTGACCGCCTCGGCGCACGCCACGATCGGCACCGGCGCGTTCCCTCGGACGCACGGCATCACGGGCCACAACATCCGCGACGGCACGAAGGCTCGGAAGGCCTACGGGGAGCTCGGGCACGCGGAGCCCGGCGACATCCTCGTGCCGACGCTCGCGGACATCTGGAGCGACGCCACCGGAAACCAGGCATGGGTGGGCGAGCTCGGCTACCAGATCTGGCATCTCGGGATGCTGGGGCGCGGAGGACGATCCCGTCGGGGTGACGAGCGCCCCGTCGCGATCTACTGGGACGAGCTGACGGACACACAGGACTGGCGGAGCCAGAACGAGGAGCTGTACCGGCTGCCCAACGGGATGCCGTCTCTCGACACGTTCGCGGGGTATCGCGACGCGTACACGCCGAACCCCGACCGCAACCCCGATTTCGATCCCGTCAATCCGAGGAACCTCCACTGCTGCAGCACGCCCGTGATCCGGTACGAGGGGGACGTCGTCGAAGCGACCCTCACCAACGAGCCGGTCGGTTCGTCCGAGGCGCCGGGGCTCCTGTTCATCAACTACAAGGCGCCCGACTACACCGGCCACGTCTACGGGATGTTCGATCCGATGACGGGGGATGCGCTCCGCGACGTCGACGAGCAGCTCGGACGGCTCGTGACGCAGCTGGACACGCTCTATCCGGACCGGTACGCGCTCATCGTGACGGCCGATCACGGCCAGTGCCCGCTTCCCGATGCGTCGGGAGGTGTCCGCCTCGACCCGATCCAGCTGTGGGACGACCTCGAGCGCGAGTTCGGGGAGGGCCTGTTCGACCTCGTCCAGAACGTCGTGCCTTCGGAGGTGTACCTGCACGCAGACGTGCTCTGGGATGCCGGCGCGACACGCGAAGATATGGCCGCATTCCTCCGCGACTACCCGTACCGGAGGAACATCGGGCCATACGTCCCGCGAGATGTGGTCGAGCAGGACCTCCTCGATCGGCAGCAGTTCGCCGCCGTCTTCGCGACATCGTTCCTCGACACCCTCGCCGGTCGCGAGCTCGAGGCCGACTTCGGTCCCGGCATCTATCCGGAGGCCGATCCTCTCGGGATCCCCGCCTCGGTCCGGTAGATGCCGGTCGAGCTGGAGAACGGAGACCGGGCGCTCCTGGACGGGCAGGGCGGCGAGGGTGCAGCGCTCGCGATGCGGCTCGTCGTGAAGATGGCCGAGGTCGCGCGAGCGCCGCGCCTACGGGACGTGACGGGGGCGCACATCGATTCGTGCCTCTACCACGGGCTGGCCGGGCTGGACTTCGCCGAACGCCTCCTGGCAGGCGCCGCGACCGTCTCGGTCCCCGCGACCCTGAACGTGAGCTCGCTCGACCTGCTCCATCCGGAGCTCGTGCGTCTCGATGACGACACGCGCGACCGAGCGAAGCGACTCATGGACGCCTACCTGCGGATGGGCTGCCGACCCACGTGGACCTGCGCGCCGTATCAGCTTCCGGGCCGCCCCGCTTTCGGCGAGCACGTGGCGTGGGCGGAGTCGAACGCGATCGTGTTCGCCAACTCGGTCCTGGGCGCGAGGACGAACCGCCACGGCGACTTCATCGACATCTGCGCGGCGATCACGGGCCGGGTTCCCGACGCCGGCTTGCACACCGACGAGGGCCGGCGCGCGCCGCTCCTGCTCCGTCTGCGCGGCATCCCCGAGACGCTCCTCGACCACGATCTCCTGTATCCGGTGCTCGGACACCTGCTCGGCATCCGGGCCGCCAGCGACGTCGTGGCGGTGGACGGACTCCGACCGCACACGTCGGAGGATCGCCTCAAAGCCATGGGCGCGGCGGCGGCGAGCTCGGGGGCGGTCGCGCTGTTCCACGCGATCGGCGTGACGCCCGAGGCGAAGAACGGAACCGACGTGCTCTCACCGGACGCGCGCGAGGAGGAGATCACCCGCGCCGATCTCCGCGCCGCGCGGGACGAGCTGTCGCGCGTCCCCGGCGGTGCGGAGATCGGCGCCGTCAGCGTGGGGACCCCGCACGCCTCGGAGGCGGAGCTGCGAAGGCTCGCCGACCTGGTGGGCGCCGATCGGCCGAGCGTCCCCTTCTACGTGAACACCGGCCGCGCCCAACTCGCCGGCGTCGGCTCGGTCGCAGACGACCTCGCCGACGCCGGCGTCACCCTGGTGACCGACACGTGCACGTACATCACGCCGGTGTTGCACGACCTCACAGGTCCCGTGATGACCGACTCGGGGAAGTGGGCGTGGTACGCCCCGAGCAACCTCGGCTTCGAGGTGGCGCTCGGAAGCCTCGAGGAGTGCGTCCGTTCGGCCGCCGCCGGCCGCGTGGTCCGCGACGAGACGATCTGGGGCATCTGATGGAGGGTCGGATCCTCGTCGAAGGCGGCGCCACGGGTCCGGCGCTCGTGCTCGACGAGCCGCTCAGCTTCTGGGGCGGGCTGGACCCTGCGACCGGGGAGATCGTCGAGGCCAACCACCCCCAGCGGGGCTCGGTCGTGACCGGCACGATCCTCGTCATGCCGTCCGGACGCGGCTCGTCGTCCAGCGCGACGGTCCTCGCCGAGGCGATCCGCGTCGGCACCGCGCCGGCCGGGATCGTGTTGGCCGAACCCGACGACATCATCGTGATCGGCGCGCTCGTCGCCGCGGAGCTCTATGGCGCGGACATGCCTATCGTCGTCGCTGAGGCAACCGCGTATGCCGCCCTCCGCACCGGAAGCGCCCTGGCCATCCCATGAGCAGTCAGGCCGGATCCACCGGAAGGAACCTGGTCCCCGGTGTCGATCTGCGCATCGCCGGCATCCCCGTCCACGTCGACGCGACCTTCGCGCTCATGGCCGTCGTCCTCGGACAGGGGCATCCCGGATGGTGGCTGCTCGGCTGGTGCGCCGTCGTCTTCGTGTCGATCCTCGTGCACGAGCTTGGTCACGCCCTGACGCTCCGTGCTTTCGGCGACACGCCGCGGATCACGCTGTGGGCGTTCGGAGGGCTGACGCACCCGACGAAGACCCTCTCGCCCGGCCGTGACGTGGCGGTATCCCTCGCCGGCTCGGTGACGCAGGTCCTCGTGCTGGGGCTCCCCGCGTACGTGGCCCGGACGATGCTGGTGCCCCTCGACCTCACCCAGCTCCGGTGGTGGCTGCTCCTCTCGGACGTCGTCTGGGTCAGCATCGGGTGGGCGCTGCTGAACCTCCTCCCGATCCTGCCGCTCGACGGCGGTCAGGTGATCAGGCGGATGCTCGGCCACCGTGCGGGGCGGCGGGGTGAGCTCGCCGCGACCTTCATCTCGATCGTGACGGCTTGCTGCCGGTGGCGTGTGGGCGTTCCTCGCAAACAGGCCGGGCGCCGCGCTCTACGCGCTCTTCTTCGCGGGATGGAACGCGACGACGCTGCTGCGCGAGCGCGACGAGCGGTCCCGCGGACGGCTCCGGGACGGACGCCGACTCCTCGAGGACGGCCGCCGAGCCGAGGCAGAGGCGGCGTTCCGCGATGCGAGGCAGATCGCACACTCGCATGCGGCTCGCGCGGAAGCAGGCGAATCGCTCGCCTGGTTGCTGATCGAAGACGGTCGCGTGCGCGAAGCACGAGAGGCGGCGGATGGGATCCGTCCGGACCCCGCCCACCCATCGTCGCTCCGTGCCTCGCTCGACCTCCTCGAAGGCCGCTCGACGGAGGGGGCGGCGGACGCGATCGCCACATGGTGGCTCGAACATCCACGGTTCCACATCGGCTCGCTCACGATCCTCGAGCTCGACCGGCGGGAGCTCGTGATGCGGTTCCTCGAACACCTGCTCGCGGATCCGGCGACGCACGCAGCCGAGCTGGCCGCGGCGATGCAAGCGTCGCTCCATTTCGGCGGTCGATACGGATCGGCGATCGACGTCGGGAGGCGGCTCTTCGAGGATGCCCGCGCACCCTCGGCGCTCGTCGCCTTCAACATCGCATGCAGCACGGCACGGACGGGACACCTCGGACTCGCACTGGACTGGCTCGATCGGGCCGTCGAGGCAGGTTGGGAGGACATCGGTCAGCTCCTGAGCGACGAGGACCTGACCGAGCTCCGTTCGCTCCCGCGGTTCGATGTCATCGTGGGTCGCGTCGGTCACCGGCGTGAGCGCTAGCCCCAGGGCGACGGTGGGCGCGGAAGCTTCACCCCGTCCGCGCCCAGCCAGCGGGCCAGGTCGTCGAGCTGGCGTCGGATCGCCGGCCACGCGTCCGCGGGCGCATCCGGCTCCGCGTACACCCCGTCGATCCGGAGGACGTTCGCCACTCTGTCGAAGTTGGGGTCGACTCGTCCCACCACACGGTCGCCGTGCAGGATCGGCATGACGAAGTATCCGAACTCGCGCTTGTCCTTGGGAACATAGATCTCGAGCCGGAAGCGGAACCCGAAGAGCTCCTCCGCCCGGACCCGGTCGTGGATCAACCGGTCGAACGGCGAGAGGAGCACGGTCCTCGGTCGGAACGACCTGTCCAGCACGTCTGCGTGCGCCCATCGCTCCCCCGGGAGCCCTTCTACGCGCACCCGGACGACACGTCCTTCCCGCTCGAGCCCGGCCAGCGCACGCTCCCACCCGGGCGGGCGATTGCCCTCGAACGTCTTGCCGAATCCGGGGAGCCTCGCGATGCCGAGAGCGCGGAGCTGCGTCTCCAGCAAACGGCGGGCTTCCTCTCCCGGGGCGAACCGGGTCTCGTCGAGCGGTAAACGCCGCTCGGCCAGATCCCAGACCCGCTCCTGCCCGGCTCGCCCGGCGATCATCACCTCGCCCTTGGCCCACAGGACCTCGAGCATCATCGACGTGTTGCGGCCGTCGTCGTTCCAGCCCCCCGTGCGCCACCCGACGGCCGAGCGATCCTCGAACGCTCGGGTCGGGAGTGCTCCCTCGTCACGCAACCGGGCGAGGACGTACCGGCGGAACGCCTGGTTCTCTCGGAGGTACCGCCGCACGTACTCGCGCCGGCCGCCCGTGCCGCTCGGATAGCGCCGCATCGTTTGTCGGTGCACGGCGTATTGCGAGGTGGGCAGGATGAACGCTCGGTATTCGAACAAGGAGCGATCAGTCCACAAGAGGCGCTCCAGCTCGGCGACCCGGAACCGCCGCCCGAGTCGAGACCAGAACACGAGGTGCTCCGTTCGGGCGACCCGTCGCGTGGGATCCATCTGCACGCTCCCCAGGCCCTCCACGACTTCGAGGATCGAACGCGGACGCGGCGCCGACAGCAGTTGTGCGGTGACGGCGAGGCGCCGCGCCCGCGGGAGCGAGATCGAACGAGGTTCGCCCGGGCTCACCCGGCGTGCTCGGCCGCTTCGGCGTCCGCCTTCGTGCGATGGACGGTCCCGGCGGGATGCTCCGGCGGCGCGTACAGCGAATAGAGCTTGAGCTCACCGGTCCCCGTGTTGATCACGTTGTGCCACGTGCCGGCGGGGATCACGATGGCCCAGTCATCCGAGAGGTCGTGCGCCTCGTCGACCCCGTCTTCGTCTCGTCCGAACTCCACTCGCGCCTGCCCCTCCTCGATGCGGATGAACTGATCGCCGATCGGGGTGGACCTCCTTGCCGATGTCCTCGCCGGGTGCGAGACGCATCACCGTGAGTTGGGCGTGCGCACCGGTGAAGAGCACGGTCCGGAACGTCTCGTTCTCGAGCGTCAGGTGTTCGATGTCTCCGACCCAACCGGCCACGGCTGTCCCCCTCGCGTCTGGAAAGCGACTGCGAGCCTAACGAACGAAGGCCTCCGGGAAGGAGGCCTTCGGTGTGACGTCCGATGCATGAAACTCGTGGAGGTGGCGGGAATCGAACCCGCGTGACAGGGCGACCGTCTGGTTCTTCTCCGGGCGCATCCGGTGGATAGATCTCGCCTCGGGCCTCCCACCGGCGGAGGGGCCCTCGGCCAGCCCGGGTGAGATGTCCCTCAGAGGCCCCCGGACGGAACCTCTTCGGTGAGGCCTGCTTGCGATGTCCTGTCCGGGCCGCAGGCCCTCCCGGAAGGACAGCTACCTATTGGCTAGGCAGCGAGCGCGTACTCATCGTTGGCGCTTGTGTTGATTCCGGCGTTTTACGAGACTCCGGAGATCTCGGCCCGCTTCTCCCAGGCGTGTACCGCCCTGCTCGAAGCCAGTACACCCCCATATGTAGTTGTCACACCAAGTATACGGCGCACGACGTGGCTACCTGAACCGCGTTCCCAGCTCCCGCACAACCTCGACGATCAGGTCCATGTCCTCGGGCCGATTGCGCCAGTTGACCGCCGCAGGCCGGAACGCGACCCGTCCGTCGTATTCGGTCATACCGAAGAACACCCTGCCGTCGAGGATCGCCGACTCCCCGATCTTGCGGTTCAGCTCGTCCAGGCGGTCCTCGTCGTACCCGGGCGGGTGGTAACGGAAGCACACGATGTTCAGACCCACGTCCGCCAGCCGCTCGAGATCCGGCTCCTCGTCGACCCGGCGAGCCAGATGCTGCGCCAGATCGAGATGCGTCTCGACGATCGCCCGGTAGCCGCTCCGCCCATAGGCCCGAAGGGTCGCCCACACGGTGAACGCCCTCGCCCGCCGCGACATCTCGGGGCCCAGGAACCCCCAGGTCGGTTTGGGGCCGAGCGGATCGGGAAGGTACGCCGCCCCCGACGTGAAGATGGGTGCCTGGAGCTCGACGTCTTTCACGAACGCGAAGCCGCAGTCGTAGGGAACGTTCAGCCACTTGTGGCCGTCGGCGATCACCGAGTCGGCGCGTTCGATCCCCTCCACGAGATGGCGCGAGCGATCCGAGAGGGCCGCGAACAGCCCGAACGCCCCGTCCACGTGGAGCCAGGCTCCGTGGCGCTCCGCGAGGTCGGCCATCGCGGCCAACGGGTCGAAGTCCCCGGCGTTCACCTCCCCGGCGCTCGCGATCACGACGGCCGGCGCGTCGCCGAGGTCCTTCAGCTCACGCTCGAGGGCCGCGAGGTCCAATCGACCGACGCCGTCGGCCGGGAGCTTCTGCACGGCATCCCGGCCCAGCCCGAGCATCGCGAGCGCCTTCGTGTCGCTGGGATGCACGTAGCCCGAGCCGAACACGGGCATCCGCGGCAGCCCACCGAGACCCTCCGCGTCGACGTCCACACCGTGGCGGAGGCCCCACCACCGCCGGGCACAGGCGAGCGCCGTGAAGTTCGCCATCGTGGCTCCCGTCGTGAGCACGCCGCCCCAGGACGGGGGCAACCCGAACAGCTCCTTCAGCCAGCCGAGCGCGACCGATTCGAGATGGCCGCCCAGCGGCGTGGCCACCCAGGCTCCGGGATTCTGGTCCCACGTGGACGTGAGCCAATCCGCGCCGAGCGCCGCCGGCGTCGTTCCTCCGTTCACGAAGTGGAAGAACTTCGGGCCCGCGGAGTGCACGAGCCCGGCACCACCCGCGATCAGCTCCTCCAGCGCCGCGACCGCGCCGACGCCGTCCTCGGGGAGCGCTCCTCCGAACGATGCCGCCGCTTCCTCCGCCTGCGGATCTCGAACCGGTCGGTCGCCCACCGCGTCGAGGTACTTCCGGGCCTCGTCCGCCACGAACGCGACGACGGCATCCAGCTCGGCCACGTCCGGCGGCGTCGGCGTCATCGCCTGACCGTACGACATCAGCGCCGCCGGCCGAGCTCCTGCCGCATCTCTCGCTCGTGCTCCCGCTCCGCGATCGCCTGGCGCTTCTCGTGTTCCCGTCGGCCGCGCGCGAGCGCGAGCTCCACCTTGGCGAGTCCGTGGGTGAAGTAGACCCGCAACGGCACGAGCGCGAGTCGGGCTTGCTGCTGCGCCTCCGTGAGCTTCGAGATCTCCTGACGGTGCAGGAGGAGCTTCCGCGGCCGCAGCGGCAGGTGTGACTTCTTGTCGCCCTGCTCGTAGGGGGGGATGTGCATGCCCTCCAGCCACACCTCGCCGTCCCGCACGCGGGCGAACGCCTCCGCAAGGGACGCACGACCTCCCCGCAGGGACTTGACCTCGTCCCCCGTCAACGAGATGCCGGCCTCGAAGGTCTCGAGGATCGCGTAGTCGTGACGTGCCTTCCGATTGGAGGCGACGGTCTTCTCCCCGTCGCGATCCTTGCGGGCCATCGCTGCCCTCTCCCCTCAGACGTCGAGGAAGCGCCGCATGCCGATCGTGCCGGCAACGACGGCGACGAGGACGGCTGCCACCAGGATCCACGGCATCACCGCGACGACGTCGGTGTTCTTGATGAGCGGGAGCCACGGCGCCGTCCCCCGAAGGCGGTCGACCACGAAGACCTTCACGAGGAAGAGGCCGGCGATCGCCGACGCGGCGCCCAGCAGCGCCTCAACCATCCCTTCGATGAGGAACGGGACGCGGATGCGCCAGTTCGTCGCTCCGACGAGGCGCATGATGCCGATCTCCTTCCGGCGGGCGAACATCCCCATCCGCAGGGTATTTGCCACGAGCCCGATCGCCGAGACGAGCATGATGACGGCGATCCCGAAGACGCCCAGCGAGAGCACCCTCGTGAGCGAATCGAGCCGGTCGAGCAGCTTCTGGTAGTCGGCCACGGCCCGGACCCCCGGCTCCGTGCATTCCTGGTGCTGATCACCATCGGGCTCGACGACCGCGGTGCAGCCGAGCGCCGCCGTGATCTGTTCGAAGTTGGTGACCTGGGAGAGCTTCACGCGGAGGGAGGTCGGGATGACCTCCATGCAGTCGACCTGCTCGAGGAAGACGTCTTGGCCTTCGAACAGCCTGGCGAACTCCTCGCACGACTTCTCCTTGTTCCAGTAGTCGACGTTGGCAACGGCCGGGACCTGCTGCAACGTCTCGGTCAATCGGCCGACCGTGCCCGTGTTCACGGGATCCGTGAGATAGACCTGGACCTCCACGTTGCCCGTCAGGACCCGGGTCACCAGCTCGAACTCCCGAGCGATCAGCAACGACAGGCCGAACAGGAACAGCGCGATGAACGCGGTCGACATCGCCGCGAACGCCACGACCCCGTTGCGCCGCAGTCCGGCGGCGGTCTCACGGAAGAAGTACTCGACCCTGGGCGCCATCAGCTGTACACGCCCCGGGACTGATCTCGCACGACCCTGCCCTTGTCGAGCTCGATCACCCGCTTGCGCATCGCGTCCACGATCGCCTGGTCGTGGGTGGCCATGAGGATCGTGGTGCCGATCCGGTTCACCTTGTCGAGGAGCCGCATGATGTCGACCGACGTGTTGGGGTCGAGGTTCCCGGTGGGCTCGTCGGCCAGAAGGACGAGCGGTCTGTTCACGCACGCTCGCGCGATCGACACGCGTTGCTGCTCGCCGCCGGACAGCTCGTCGGGATAGGCATTCAGCTTGTCCCCGAGCCCGACGTACTCGAGGATCTCCGGCACCCGCTGATCGATCACGTGTTTCGGTTTCCCGATCACCTCGAGCGCGAACGAGACGTTCTCGAACGCCGTCTTGTCCTGTAGCAGTTTGTAGTCCTGGAAGACGGTGCCGATGTTCCTTCGCAGGTGAGGCACCTTGAATGTCGTGATCTTCGAGAGGTTCTTGCCCGCCACGAACACGTCCCCACGGCTCGCCTCCTCCTGCTTGAGGAGGAGGCGGATCATGGTGGATTTCCCGGAGCCGGACGGGCCCACGACGAAGACGAACTCGCCCTTGTCGATCTCAACCGAGACGTCCTCGAGGGCGGTGACGCCGTTCCGGTAGACCTTGGTGACTCGTTGGATACTGATCATGGCGTGAGGAATACGACCTGGAGATGGGGTCGGCCCACCCTACCAGAGGTCTTCCGCGACACCGGTGAACGTGGCGTAGGCTGGCTGGCGTGGACCCCGCGGATGCGAGCCGCCTCGCGCCGCGCGCGACGCACCTCTTCGCCTTCTGGCTCGGGCCGTTGCTCATCATCGGCTCCGTCCTCTTCGCACTCCGCGGATTCATCGTCGACGGCGCGCTGACCAACCAGCACCCGGACCTCCTGACCTTCTGGCTTCCTCGATGGGCCTTCTTGGGCGACTCCGTCGCCGCCGGCCGGATCCCGCTCTGGAACCCCTTCGAGATGGTCGGGCACCGCTTCGCCGCCGATCCACAGAGCGGTTGGCTGTACGCGCCACCCACGCTGCTCTTCTCGCTGTTCTCGCCAGGACCCGCCTTGCGGATCTTCATCGTGTGCAACCCGCTTCTCGCCGGTCTCGGCATGTACGCCTTCCTCCGGAAGGAGGACCTGGGGCGGACGGCGGCGACCGCCGGGGGCCTCGTCCTCGCGATGATGATGTCGACGTCGACGATCGCGATCTCGCTGCCGTTCGCCGGCGCCCTGGGATGGACGGCCGTCCTGCTCCTGGCCGCATCGGGCTACCGGAGGGCCGAGCGATGGCCCGGACGGCTCGCGTGGCTCGCACTCGGCGCCTTCGCGTGGATGCAGGTGGCGGCCGCGCACATGAGCCATGGCCTCGTGATCGCGACGACATTCGCGACCGTGTACCTGGTTGCCGGCGCGGTGAGCGACACGCGGGCCGGGATCGCCGGAGGGAGGTCGGCCGCGGGCCGGGTGGCGCTGTTCCTCGCCGTCCTGCCGATCGCCGCGCTCCCGATCCTCGTGCCACACGTCGACTTCCTCGGCGAGTCGAGCCTTCGCGGCGGCTACGGGGTGCTCGGGGACACGGGCCAATCCGAGGTGGGCGATCCGCTCGGTTCGGGCGGGGTCTGGGCGGCCTGGCCGCTGGGATTCGCCGCCGCGCCGGGAGCCTACGCGGGCGCGGGCGCGCTCGCGTGCGTGCTCCTCGCGGCTCGCGCTCGCCGACTCCGCACGCTCGTCGTCGCGATCGGAGGGCTCGCGCTCGCCGCATACGTGCTCACGTCCCCCCTGCTCGTGACGGCGGCCTGGCTCCGGGCCTTCGTGCTCGAGATCCCGTTCGGCGACGTGTACCTCCACAACCCCGGTCGCCTCCGGTACGTGGCGGTGCTCGCGCTGCCCGTCCTGGCCGCGGCGGGCCTGCAGGGGCTGGTGGAACGACCGCTCTCTCCTCGGGCGGCGTCGACCTGGCTGGGCGCCGCCGGGATCGCGTTCCTCGTCTGGCCGCTCCTCGCGGGCGGCGACCCGATCCGGTTCGCGATGGTCGCTGCGATCCTGGTGGGCACCGCCCCGCTCCTGTATGGGTTGGCCACCAGGCGATGGCGGTGGGCCTCGGCGCCCGTGCTCGTAGGCCTCCTCGCCCTCGAACTCCTCGGGAGCGCCGTCTACGCACAGTCCTACGAGGGCGGCACGATCTTCACGGGGATGGAGACGGGTGAGCATCCGAGCCTCGTCCCCCAGGTCCTCCGGTATCCCACGTTGGACGAGGCCGAGTACCTCACGTCGACGCCGATCGTGAAGCACATGCGAGCGGAACCCGGCCGCTTCGCGACCTGGGCCCCACCCGCGGCCTCCTTCGAGAAGGGCTACCTGTGGATGAAGTCGCCGTGGGACTGGCCGGCGCTCGCGCCGACGAGGGGCACGCTCTTCGAGATCCCCGACGCGCTGGGGTACAACCCGGTGCAGCTCCCGCGCTACTGGCGCTACATCCGAGCCACCAACGAGCTGTCGATCTTCTACAACGCGTCGGTGCTCAACCTGCCCTCCGTCGAGAACGTCCGTCTGCTGGGTCTGCGGTACCTCGTGATCCCGACCGGACTGGCATCACCCGTCGAGGGCAGGGTCGTCGAACGATCCGACGGCTACTCGCTGTGGGAGCTGGCCGACCGCCAGCCGGAAGCGACCGGGACGGAACAGGTGGAGCACGCGCGGAACGTCCAGAACGCGCTCGAGATGGTCACCGCGCCCGGCTTCGACCCGGCACGGGTCACGGTCGTGGAGGACCCCGACGTCTTCGGAGCGGTCAGTGAGGCCCAGGTGTGGGATGCACGGATCGTCGGACGGTCGCCGACCGAGCTCCGGATCCGGCTCGACCCCGCGAACGGCGGCGTGCTCACCATCCGGAGCGCCTTCGACCCCGGCTGGCGCGCAGAGATCGATGGCCACGTCGCGCGGACGCTCCCCGTCGACGGTTTCCTCCAGGGGGTGATCGTCGCTCAGGAGAGCCCGCAGGAGGTGGTCCTCACCTATCACGACGACCCGGTGATGATGGGGCTCGCCTTTGGTGCCGCGGTGTGGGGCGTGCTCCTCGCGGCGCCCCTGCTGGCGCTCGCGCTCGACCGTCGTGCTCGTCCGAGACGCACCGATCCCGCGGGCACCGGTGCATCTCGGCGCGTTAGGTGGACTCGCCCCTTGACGCCCGACGCCTGAGCTCGCCCTCGATGAACCGGTCGATGTCACCGCCGAGGACCCTCGAGGGATCACCCACCTCGACCTCCGTCCGGTGATCCTTCACCATCTGGTACGGAGCGAGCACGTAGGAGCGGATCTGCGATCCGAAGTCCACGGCCTTCCGCTCTCCTCGCAGCTCGTTCATCTCCTGCTCGCGGCGCCGACGCTCCATCTCGGCAAGGCGAGCCTTCAGGATCCGCATGGCGACCGCGCGATTCTGGAGCTGTGAGCGCTCGTTCTGACACGCGACGACGATGCCCGACGGCAGGTGCGTGATCCGCACGGCCGAATCCGTCGTGTTCACAGACTGCCCGCCCGGTCCGGAGGAACGGAACACGTCGATGCGCAGGTCCTCCTCGGGGATCTCGACCTCCTCCTCTTCCGACTTCTCGAGGAGAGGGATGACGTCGAGCGCGGCGAAGGAGGTGTGGCGCCGCTTCTGAGCGTCGAAGGGGCTGATCCGGACGAGGCGGTGGACGCCTCGCTCGGCGGAGAGCAACCCGTAGGCGTTGGGCCCGTGGAGCATGAAGGTTGCCGACTTGATGCCGGCTTCTTCGCCGTGATGGATCTCGTCGACCTCCATCCGGAAGCCCTGCTTCTCCGCCCATCGGGCGTACATGCGGAGCAGCATGTCCGCCCAGTCCTGCGACTCGGTGCCCCCGGCGCCTGCCTGCAGGGTCGCGATCGCGTCGTGGTCGTCGTAGGGACCCGACAGGAGCGCCGCGAGCTCGACCGTCTCGAGCTCACGCTCGAGACGGTCGAGCTCCCCTTCGAGCTCCTTCGTGAGATCCGGATCCGCCTCGTCCTCGAGCAGCTCGTCCATCGCTTCGAGGTTCTGGAGGGAGCTCTCGAGGCGGTCGTATCGGTCCACCTGATCGTGCAGGCGGGAGAGGCGCTGAGTCAGCTCCTGTGCACGAGGCGGGTCATCCCAGAGCGCGGGGTCGGAGGTCTGCCGCTCGAGATCACCGAGCTGCGCGCGCTTGCCGTCGACGTCAAAGGAACTCCTTGGCGGCGACGATGCGGTCACGGAGCTTGCGGAGTCGTTCGGTGTGATCGCTCATGCGTCGATTCTAGTGTCCCTGCATCCCTCCCCGGCCTCCCGACGTCGCTACTGGCGACGATGTCGACGTCGAGGTGACGAACATCACCGCCACGAGGTGTCGTGCACCATGGCGCCGTGGGCGGCCAACCCCGAAGCTCGAGGGAGCCGTCACGAAAGGACGATCCCGTGAGCACGAGCGCCGAGACCCTCCGCCCCGGGTTGGCATGGAACGCGACGCGCGTCGCGGGCGTGCTGATGATCGTGATCATCGCGGTCATCGCGCTCGTCTTCTGGCCGGCGTTCGACACGTCGGATGCGAAGCCGCCTGTGACCCGGCAGGCACACGGGGTCGCGATCCCCCACGAGCACATCGTGGTCAACGGAGAGGCCTGCCCGCAGTGCCTCCCGTGACCTGACAGAAGAGAGGTACCCCCCTCTCACGGCGGCCGGCCGGGCCGAAAGCCCGGCCGGCCGCCTCCTTTTTCCGGGACATCGCGCGCACGCTCGCCGGGGTTCCCCTCCGCGCCCGGGCATCACCGCAACGACGTGGTGAACGTCACCTCCGGTCCGTGCGCGCCGGCACCGACCGCCGGATGAGGCGTCCGTAGGGTCGTCCCATCGACCAGATCCCGAAGGGATCGAGACGGAAGGGGGAGCCATGAGCGCCCAGGGAGGAACCCTCCAGCACAGAGGAACCATCGAGCTGCCGATCTGGCCCGTGGCCGTCCTCGTGGTCGCCGCGGTCGCCGCGGCGATCGGGATGACGTTGCTGGACAGCGCGGGGCGGACCACGTTCGTGACATCGGTCACGGACAGGGAGCGGATCGCGAACTCCACGGCCGCGGTTCGTGAGCAAGGGGCGGTCGCACCCGCGATCCCCGCGATCCGCCCGATCGACCTCTCGGTCCTCGAGAACTCGAGCGCCGCGGTCCGTGAGCAGGGAGCAGTGCTCCCCGCAGCCGTGGGCATCTCCCACGTGGCACCGTCGCTGCACTCACAGGGCTTCGCGGGCTTCGAGAACCCGGGCGCCTACCCGGCGGAGATCGCTCCGCCGGCCGAAGGCCCCGTCATCGTGAACGGCCAGCCCTGCATGCAGTGCAGGTAAGCCTTCTCAGGGACCGAGAAGGGGCCGGCGCGAAGCGCCGGCCCCTTCGTCGTACCCGAGTCGCTACGCCACCGCGCCGTGGCACTTCTTGTACTTCCGGCCGCTCCCGCACGGGCACGGCGCGTTCCGCGGCACCTTGTCGCTGATGACCTGGTTCGGATTCGACTCCTGCACCGGTCCCGTTCCCTCCGCCGCGTCCTCGTCCCCATGGCTCTCGCGGACCTGCTTCACCTTGGGCTGGGACGCTCGTCGTTGCTGCTGCTCCGGTTGGACCAGCTCCACCCGGTAGATGTAGCGGACGAACTCCGTCTGGATCGTGGACGTGAGCTCCTCGAACATGTCGAAGGCCTCGCGGCGATATTCCGTGATCGGATCCTTCTGCGCGTAGCTCCGGAGGTAGATCCCTTCCTGCAGATAGTCCATCTCGTAGAGGTGCTCGCGCCATCGCGTGTCGATGATGTTCAGCAGGACGACGCGCTCGAGCTCCCGCATCATCGTCTCGCCGAGCGTCTCCTCCTTCGCCGCGTACGCGGCCAGCGCGTCCTCGACGAATGCCTCTTGGAGCGCCTGCGAGTCGCGGATCTCCGCCACCTGCTCGCTGGTCAGCGAGACCGGGTAGACCTCCGAGAGTGCTGTGAACAGTCCCTCCCGGTCCCACTCCTCCTCGAAGACCTCCGGAGGGCAATACGTCGACACCGTGGCCTCGACCACGTCTCGGACGAACCCGAGCGCCTCCTCCGTGAGGTCCTCGCCCTCGAGGATCTTCCGGCGCTCGCCGTAGATCACCGTGCGCTGGCCGTTCATGACCTCGTCGTACTTCAGGACGTTCTTGCGGCGCTCGTAGTTGAGCTCCTCGATCTGTCCCTGGGCGTTCTGGACGGCGCGCGTCACCATCTTGGCTTCGATGGGCTCGTTCTCGGGCCACTTCAGACGCTCCATGATCGACGCGACCCGGTCGGAAGCGAACATCCGCATCAGGTCGTCCTCGAGCGACAGGTAGAACGCCGACGCGCCCGGGTCACCCTGGCGGCCGGACCGGCCACGGAGCTGGTTGTCGATCCGGCGGGATTCGTGGCGCTCGGTGCCGAGGACGTACAGTCCCCCCAGCTCCACGACCTCCTCGTGCTCCGCGTCGGTCTGCGCCTTGAACTTCGCGAAGATCGGCTCCCACTCGGCCTCGTAGGCGGCACGCTCCTCCTCGTCCGCCTCGAACAGCAGATAACGGTCGTTGTCGAAGTCCCGCGCCGCCATCTCCTGGCGCGCGAGGTACTCGGGGTTCCCGCCGAGAAGGATGTCGACGCCTCGGCCGGCCATGTTCGTCGCCACCGTGACCGCGCCCTTGCGCCCCGCCTGCGCGACGATCATCGCCTCCTTCTCGTGGTTCTTCGCGTTCAGCACGTGATGCTTCACGCCGCGGCGGTTGAGCATCCCCGAGAGCTTCTCCGACTTCTCGATCGAGACGGTGCCCACGAGGATCGGTTGGCCGGGCTCGTTCCGCTCGATGATGTCGTCGATGAGGGAATCCCACTTCGCCTCTTCGTTCTTGAAGATCAGGTCCTGGAGGTCGTCGCGGATCATCGGCTGGTTCGTCGGGATCTCGGTGACGCCGATCGAGTAGGTCTCCTCGAACTCCGTGAGCTGCGTCTTGGCGGTACCGGTCATCCCCGCGAGCTTGTCGTACATCTTGAAGTAGTTCTGGATCGTGATCGTCGCGAGCGTCTGGTTCTCCTCTTTGACCCGGACGCCCTCCTTCGCCTCGATCGCCTGATGCAAGCCCTCCGAATACCTCCTGCCTTCGAGCACCCGGCCGGTGAACTCGTCGACGATCTTCACCTCGCCGCTCTGGACCACGTACTCGACGTCCCGCTTATAGAGCTCCTTCGCGCGAAGCGAGTTGTGCAGGTGGTGGACCAGCATCGTGTTCTCGTGGTCGTAGAGGTTGTCGACGTTCAGGAGCTGTTCGACCTTGGCGACGCCCGACTCGGTGACCGCGACCTGGAACTTCGCCTCCTCGACCTCGTAGTGCTCGTCCCGGGTGAGCTGCGGAGCGATCCGCGCGAACGTCTGGTACCACTTCGCGCTGTCCTGCACCATGCCGCTGATGATCAGCGGGGTCCGTGCCTCATCGATCAGGATCGAGTCGACCTCGTCCACGATCGCGAAGTGGTAGCCGCGCTGGACGGTGTGCTCGAGGCGCATCGCCATGTTGTCGCGGAGGTAGTCGAACCCGAACTCGTTGTTGGTTCCGTAGGTGATGTCGGCGGCATAGGCGGGTCGGCGTTCCTCGGGACTCATGTTCGCCTGGATCAGACCGACCTCGAGACCGAGGAACCGATAGATCCCGCCCATCCACTCGGAGTCGCGCTTGGCCAGGTAGTCGTTGACGGTGACGAGATGGACGCCCTTGCCCTCGAGGGCGTTCAGATAGCCGGGCAAGGTCGAGACGAGGGTCTTGCCCTCTCCCGTCCGCATCTCGGCGATGGTCCCTCGGTGCAGCGCGGCGCCGCCCATCAGCTGGACGTCGAAGTGGCGCTGACCGATCGTGCGGCGCGCGGCCTCACGGGTCGTGGCGAACGCCTCCGGGAGGAGGTCGTCGAGGGGCTCGCCGTTCTCCAAGCGCTCCCGGAACTCGACGGTCTTGTGGGCCAGCTCCTCGTCCGAGAGGTCCTCGATCTCGGGCTCCCACGTGTTGACGAGCTGGGCGAGCTGCTCGAGCTCCTTCCGCCGGCGGCCCTCGCCGATGTTGCTGAACTTGTCGATGAAGGGCAACGGGGATCCTTTTCTGGGTGGGGAACCCCGATTCTACCGGCGCCTCGCGTCAGACCCCGATACGAACCGGCTCCCGCAGCCGCGCGACCAGGATGAGGGCCGCCGCCACCAGCACGGCGAGTCCCACCCCGAGAGGACCGTAGCCGGCTGCTTCGAGGACGATCCCGCCCGCCAACCCGGCCGCCGCCGACGTGAGGCCGATCAGGAGATCCGTGAAGCCGAGGGCTCCGGCGCGCTCGTTGGGCGCCGTGATGTCGCTGATCACCGCGGTCGCACCGAGGAACGTCGCCGACCAGCCGAGCCCGATCGCGACCAGCCCGACGCCGATCACGATCGCGTTCGCCTCGGTCGCGGCCAGCAAGGCGCCGGCGATGCTCGTGACGCACCCGGCGACGAGGGCGGCGCGGCGCCCGGCTCGGTCCATCCACCGGCCGATGAGGGGCGCGAACGCGAACATCCCGGCGATATGGGAGCTGATCACCAACGAGATCGTCGTGCCCCCGTGATGCGCATGGTCAAGGGCCGTCGGTGTGACGCCCATCACGCCCACCATGGCCATCTGGCCGACGGCGCCGGCGAGAACGGCGGTCCGGAAGGTGGGAACGCGGAGCAGTTCCCGCCAGCTCCGTCCGCCCTCCCCGGCCGTCACCGGGTCTCGGACCGCGAGGTCGCGAGGGTCGGGTCTCACCGCGAGCGCGCAGACCAGCGCACCGAACGCGCCGACGATCGGCACGATCCAGGGAAGGACGGAGCCCTCGTCAGCCGCCCCCTCGATCACGGCGGCGAGCAGTGGGCTCCCGACCGCTCCGATCGTGCCTGCGGCCAGGAGGATGCCGACCGCGCTGCCCCGTCGCTCCGCCGGGTACATGTCGGCGACGGCCCCACGCCCCAGGTTCGCGCCGCCGAGCGCGACGCCGAACGGGATCGTGCTCGCCATGAGCCCGACGAAGGAGCCGGCGCGGATCGAAAGGGCCGCGGCCGCCGTGGCGCCGCCAACCAGCACGTAGGACAGGATCAGGCCCGGGCGGCGGCCGACGCGGTCCATCCACCGGCCGATCATCGCCGCGCCCGCCGCCGCCGCGAGGAAGTAGAGACCCCACAACAGTCCGGCGGCCCCTTCACGTCCCGTGAGGCGGGAGGCGGCGGGACCGCCGATCACGAGCATCACGGGGAACGTGGTCTGCACGAACCCCTGCGCGAAGGCCAGCAGGATCGTGTTGCGACGAACCAGGCGTTCGCGCTCGGCCGGATCGGCGAGCCGCCTCGGCATCGGACGGATGGTCACAGGGGTTCCGTGAGCGCGCCCAGGCGCTCGACCAGCCTCGCGTTCTCGGAGTAGTCGACCGGCACCGCGATCACGGACACGGCGTCGTCGTCCAGGGCCTTCCGGAGCGTGGGAAGCAGCGCCGATGCGTCGCCGATCGCATAGCCCTTCGCGCCGAAGCTCTCCGCGAACCGAACGAAGTCCGGGTTCCCGAACGAGACTGCGGCCCGCCTGCCGAAATGGATGTCTTGCTTCCATCCGATCAGCCCGTACCCGCCGTCCACCCAGACCAGGATCACGAAGTGGACCTTCTCGCGCACCGCCGTCTCGATCTCGGCGGCGCTCATCAGGAAGGCACCGTCCCCCATCGCGGCGAGCACCTTGCGCTCGGGGTGCACGAGCTTGGCCGCGAACGCACCGGGGAGCGCGAAAGCCATCGTGGCCAGGCCGTTGGAGATCAGACAGGTGTTCGGCGCGTACGTCGGGAAGAGCCGCGCCATCCAGACCTTCACCGCACCGGTATCGCAGAGCACGATGTCCTCGCGATCCAACGCCTCCCGCACGTCGTGGACGATCCGCTGGGGGCGCACCGGGAACGTGTCGTCGCCCGCTCCCGACTCCAGCTCCTCGCGCACGAAGCGCTCCCCCGGTGGCTCTCGGTCCCGCTGCGGGCTCCCGGGTGCCGCATCGGCGATCGCATCCAGCGATTCCCCGATCCCCCCCTGGACCCCGACCTCGAGCGTGTAGGCCTCGTCGACCTCGGCGACCGTCCGGTGGATGTGGATGATCGCCTTGTCCCGTCGGGGGTTCCAGCGCTCCGGGGCGTATTCGACGAGGTCGTAGCCGACCGCCACGACGACGTCGGCCTTGTCGAAGCCGAAGTTCGCGTAGTCGCGAACCATGAAGCCGATCGTCCCGAGTGCGTTCGGGTGGTCGTCGGGGAACACGCCCTTGCCGAGGAACGTGGTGGCGACCGGAAGGTTCAGTCGCTCGGAGAAGCGGAGGAGCGCATCCATCGCGCCGTCGCGAGCGACGCCAGGTCCGGCGAGGACCACCGGAGCGGTCGCGGTCTCCAGCACCTCGGCCGCTCGCTTCACCTGTGCGTCTGCGGGCGCCGGATCGACCGGTACGTTGACGCGGAGCGGCACGCCCGTCGTCTCCTGCTCGGCGACATCCTCGGGCAGGATCAGGAACGCGGCGCCGGGACGCTCGGTCCGCGCCTGTTTGAAGGCTTTGCGCACCATCTCCGGTACGGCTTCCTCGACGGTGATCATGCCGCCCCACTTCGTGATCGGTCGGAACAGCTCGACGAGGTCGACGGCCTGATGGGACTCCTTGTAGAGCCGGTGGAGCCCGGCCTGCGCGGTGATCGCCACGAGGGGATGCGAGTCCAGGTGCGCGTTCGCGATCCCGAGCATCAGGTTGATGGCACCCGGGCCGAGGGTGGCGAGGCAGACACCGGGGCGTCCCGTGAGAGCGCCGTACGAATCAGCCATGAACGCGGCGCCCCGCTCGTCCCGCGTGGTGATGAACCGGATCGAGGAGTCCGCGATCGCATCGATCACATGGAGGTTCTCCTCGCCCGGCAGGCCGAAGACGTACTCGACCTCCTCGTTCTCCAGGCACTCGACCAGCAAGCGGGCTACGGTCCGTGCGCCCTGCGCGGCTTCCATCGCCGCACAGGCTACCCGTGCGACCCGCCGTTACGCTCGACGGGTGGAATTCAAGGAGGTGCTCCGACACCGGCGGATGGTGCGACGGTTCGACCAGCGGCCGGTGCCCGCCGGCACGGTCGATCGCATCATCGACGTCGGGCGTCGCGCCCCCTCCGCGGGCTTCTCCCAGGGGCTCGAGCTGTTGGTGCTCGACACCCCGGAGACGGTCGCCACGTTCTGGGATACGACCCGCGATCCGGAGTTCGGCTGGGAGGAGGCGACCGTCACGCATGGACCCACGGTGCTGATCTTGCCCCTCCCGGATCCTCGCCGGTACGTGGAGCGCTACGCCCAACCCGACAAGATCGAGTTCGGCATGGACGAGGAGGACAACTGGCCGGTGCGGTTCTGGGAGATCGACGCGGCGATGGCGTCGATGCTGATCCTGCTCGCCGCGGTGGACGAAGGCCTGGGCGGATGGTTCTTCGGCATCACCTCCGGAGAACGGGAGCTGCTGGATCGGTTCGGCGTCCCCGCGTACCTCCGCCCGATCGGGATCATCGGGCTCGGATACCGAGCTGAGGACGAGGAGCCCTCGGGATCGTGGATGAAGCATCGGCGGCGACCACTCGGGGAGCAGATCCACCGCAACGGGTGGTGAGCGACCGGTTCCGCGCGGCCGTTACGAGCGCCGCTGCGACAGCTGACGCGTGAGCTGCGCCTGCGCGACGTGCTCGCGGAAATGCTCGAGGGCGTGCAGGAGGGCCCATGCCGCGGACACGGGCTCCGCCTCCGGGGTCGGACGTATCGCGCCGGGATCGAACGCCTCGGCGGGGTCGAGCCGAGCTCGGCATTCCGCTGCCATCGTATCCACGAACGACAGCAGCTCCGTGTCGCTCGCGGTCTCCGCCACGAACTCGGAGGGTCGGTCGCGCTCCGGAAGCGGGAGGCCTCGCGAGATCGAGAGCCACCATCGGGAGCTGTGCATCCCGTGCACGGCCAGCACCGTGATCGAGTTGCTGTCCTCTCCGGCAGGCTGCCAGGCGAGCGCGTCCGGTGCGAGGCCGTCGATCGCCTCGCGCAGGTGATCCACGGATTCGTCGAAGATCTCCCGGGCTGCCTCGATGATCGGATCGGGCATCAGGCGGGCTCGCGGCCGGTCACGTGATCTCGATCATCTTCTCGCGCACCGCGTAGACGACCGCCTCCATCCGCGAATGCAGGTGGAGCTTCTCGAGGATGTTGCGGATGTGGTTCTTCACCGTGTTCTCCGAGATGAACAGCTGCTTCGCGATGTCACGGTTGTTGAGCCCCTGGGCGACCAGCCGGAGCACCTCCATCTCACGGTCGGTGAGCTTGGGCGCCGGCATCTGGGGTCGCTCGTCGGCCTCCTTCGAGATCGCGGCGAACTCGGTGAGGAGCTTGGACGCCATCGAGGGGGAGATGCGCGACTGGCCCGCCCAGACGCTCCTGATCGCGTCGGCGACCTCGTCGATCGGGATCTCCTTCAACAGGTAGCCCGCGGCGCCGGCCTTGATCGCGTCGTAGAGGTCGCCCTCGTCGTCGGAGATGGTGAGCATCAGGATCTTCGCGTGCGGAAGCAGCTCCTTGATGTGCCCGGCGGCCTCGATGCCCGAGCGCTTCGGCATCCGGACATCCATCAGGACGACGTCTGGCATCAGCTCCTGGGCCTTCTCGACCGCCTCCACGCCGTCGGACGCCTCGCCGACGAGCTGCAGGTCATCCTCGTCCTGGAGGACCATCTCGAGCCCGCGACGGAACAACGCGTGGTCGTCCACGATCAACACGCGGAGCTTCTCGTTGGCACTCTTGTCGTCCGGTGTCATCCCGCTGGTTCCATCTCATTCGTCGTTCGCATCGACAGGAGGTGGGGCAGTGCCTCGCGGGAATGGTACTCCCCGGCGCCAGCCGCGGAGCCGTTTCCCGTGATGATCGCGGATCTGCCGTTCCAGCTTCTCGGCCACGTGATCGAGCGCCGTGCGCACGTCGTCGGCTTCGGCGCGCGCGCGGAAGGTCTTCCGCGGGATCTTCAAGGCGGCTTTGATCATCTTCAGTCCGTCCGGACTCGGATGGTGCTCGGCGACGAACTCGAGATCGATCCGCACCGTCCGCGGCTCGAGTCGCTCCAAGCGCGAGAGCTTGTGTTCCGCTTGCTCGCGGATGTCGTCGGAGACCGGCAGCCCTCGGCCGGTGAAGGTCAGGTCCATCGGCGACCCCGGGCGCGACCTGCCGGTGAAGGGTGCTCCCGTCCGGCTGACCTGGTCTTTGACCCCACACTCGCCTGCGGGGGTGTTCGCCGACGGCCCGTGTGTTGCGTTGGGATCGCCGACTCGCACCCTCTCCCGGAACCTCTCTCGAAGAAAGGGGCAGGGCTTACTTCTAAACCGCTCCATGCTCGGCGACCAAAGGTCGCCTTACGTGGGTCGTTTCGCCCGCGGCTGGCATCGACTACCGGGGTTGATCCCCGGGCAACCACAGACCCGGACGGGAGCACGGACCGAGTATAGGCACGGGCTCAGGGTCGGCGCGAGCCGCGAGGTCCGGGCGGACGGTCGGTGAACGAGCGGCAGGCGGTGAGCAGGTGGACCTCCTGCGCTCCCCCCTGCACGAGAGCTGCGGCGCAGGCCGAGGCCGTGGCACCCGTGGTGAGGACGTCGTCGACCAGCAGGAGGCGTCGCGGCACCCGCTTGTGTGCGATGCATGCGAACGCATCCCTCATCGCCTCCAATCGTTGTTCCCGCGTCCGTCGAGCCTGCGGGGCGGTCGCCTTCGTCCTGCGGACGAAGGCGACCGCGGGAAGGTCGAGCTCGCGTGCGAGCGCTCGCGCGAGCACGCGAGCCTGGTCGAAGCCGCGCTCGGCCCGTCGTCGGGAGGCGAGCGGGACCCATGTCACGGCGTCTGCCGGCGGCGGGCCGAGCGCGGCCAGGGCAGCGGCGAGCGCCTCACCCACCCCGCGCCAGCCGGAGAACTTCAGGTGATGGACCGCAGCCTTGGCGGGTCCCCGGTACGCGAACGCCGAGCGAGCCGAAGCGATCGGCGCCGGAGGACAGTCGCGGCATCGGTCCGCGCTGGTGCGCGACGGCCGGCCGCAGCGGCGACACCAGGGCGGTTCCAGCGGGACGAGCTCCTCGGCACACGTCGCGCAGAACGGCCACGTGCCCGCGCCGCACCCGGCGCACGCCCGTGGGAAGAGCACGTCGACCGCGCGATCGAGCGCCTTCTCGAGCACGGCGGCACCCTACGGCGCGCCACCGACAAGGATCAGGGAAGCGCAACCTCGATCGGTCCACCGCCACCCTTGACCACGATCGTGAGGATGCGCTGGGTCTTCAACAGCGGGTACGCGGTGACCGAGCCGGAGCCGCTCTCGACGTCGAAGGTCGTCTCCAACACCGGGACCCGAACGCCGTCGGCGGCGAGGGTGATCACCGCCTCCGCCCCTTCGTATCGAAGCTCGATCGAGTCGATGCGGCATTCGACCTGGTCGAGCCGCACCTTCTCTCCGCCGATGATCACCGACTTCTCGACGCGGATCTGATCTCGTCTCGTCACGCCCCTCGGCCAGGGCACCGCGAACCGGGCGCCGGGACGCACCGTCCCCGGCTCCGCATCGATCGCCACCTCGCACTCGATCGCGTACCACCCGGGCGAGAGCTCCGCGACCGGGAACTCGAACGGCACGTAGAGATCTCGGTTCGGCGCCACCTCGAGCGTCGCGGGCTGGACACCCATCGACACGGAGTCGTGCCCCGCGAGCTCGACGGCGCGAGCGTCCTCCAGCCGAACCTGATGCGGGTTGCCGTCGGCCCCCCGCATCACGAACGAACCTTTGAGCGACGCCGGGAAACGCTCGAAGTGGGCTCGGATGCTGACGGGGTCCTGCAGCGTTAGGTGCCCTCCTCCCAGCTGGCGAGGTAGGACTCCTGCTCGGGTGTGAGGGTGTCGATGTCGACACCCATCCCCCGCAACTTCAGCCGGGCGACCTCCTCGTCGATCTCGGTCGGCACCGGATACACCCTCGCCTCGAGATCGCCATGGTTCTTCACGAGCCATTCGACGCAGAGCGCTTGGTCCGCGAAGGACATGTCCATCACCGCGGCCGGGTGACCCTCGGCAGCCGAAAGGTTCACCAATCGTCCCTCGCCCAGGAGGTTCAGCCGACGGCCGTCGGCGAGCGTGTGCTCGTCGACGAACTCGCGGATGCGGCGGACCCGGCCTTCCGAGAGCGCGGCCAGGGCGCCCTTGTCGATCTCCACATCGAAGTGCCCGGAGTTGGCCAGGATCGCGCCGTCCTTCATGCGCTCCATGTGCTCGCTGCGGATCACGCCCTTGTCGCCCGTCACCGTCACGAACACGTCGCCCACCCGGGCCGCCTCGAGCAAGGGCATCACGCGGAAACCCTCCATCACAGCCTCGAGGGCCGCCGTCGGGTCCACCTCGACGACGATGACGTGCGCGCCCATCCCGCGAGCGCGGGATGCCACGCCGCGCCCACACATCCCGTAGCCGCAGACGACGAACGTCCGGCCAGCGAGCAGTCGGTTGGTCGCCCGCATGATCGCGTCGATCGTCGACTGGCCGGTGCCGAATCGGTTGTCGAACAGGTGCTTGGTGTTGGCGTCGTTCACACTGACGATCGGATACTTGAGGGCGCCATCCGAGGCCATCGCACGGAGCCGGATCACACCGGTCGTGGTCTCCTCGGTGCCGCCCATGATCTCGGTGATCTGGTCGACACGCTGCTTGTGCAGCACGCTCACCATGTCGGCGCCGTCGTCCATCGTGATGTGCGGGCGGATGTCGAGGCACGCGTTGATGTGCTTGAAGAACATGTCGGTGTCTTCGCCCTTGATCGCGTAGACGTCGATCCCGCTCTGTTCGACGAGCGCGGCCGCGACGTCGTCCTGTGTGGAGAGCGGGTTGGAGGCGCAGAGCGCGACCTCGGCGCCGCCCGCCGCCAGCGTCTCCATCAGGTTCGCCGTCTCCGTCGTCACGTGCAGACAGCCCGCGATGCGCACGCCCTTCAGGGGCTTCTCCTTCTCGAACCGCTCTCGGATCTGCGCGATCACCGGCATCTCGCCGGCGGCCCAGTCGATCCGCCCACGTCCGGGGTCGGCGAGCCCGTTGTCCCTGATGTCGTATCCCACTCGGTTCCTCTCGGTCAGAAGGCGTCGGCGAGCTCGGCCACCACGCGGCCGATCGCCTCCGCCGCGGTCTTGGATGCGAGCAGGACCTCCTCGTGAGAGACGGCGCCGCCCGCAACGTTCGTGACGAAGCTTAGTCCGAGCACACGCATGCCCAACGCCCGGGCGGCGACCGCCTCCGGAACCGTCGACATGCCGACGACCGTGGCCCCCATCCGCCGGAGCATCTCCGTCTCGGCCGGGGTCTCGTACGCCGGGCCGGCCACCGCGGCGTACACGCCTTCCGTGACGGCCGTCCCGTGGTCGCGCAGGATCCGCAGCGCGGCGCTGGACAGCTGCGCGTCGTAGACCTTCGAAACGTCCACGAAGGCCGGTGAGCCGTCGGCATAGCGCCAACCCGCGAGGGCGTTGGTCCCCATCAAGTTGAGGTGATCGCGCACGACCACCATCGACCCTGCCGCGAGCGAAGGGTCAAGAGCCCCGACCGCCGCGGACAGCACCATCGTCCGTGCGCCCAAGGCGTGCGACACCCGGCTCGTGATCGACGCGAGCGCCATGGGATGCCCCTCGTAGAAGTGGATCCGGCCCTGGAACATGGCGACGGGACGCCCACCGATCGTGCCCAGCCAGAGCTTCCCGGCGTGTCCAGGCACGGTCGGGGGCGGGAATCCCGGCAGCTCCCCGTACGGGATCTCGATCGGCTCCCCCGAGCCGGCTTGCTCCCAGGCGACCGCGATCGCGTCGCCGAGCCCGGAGCCCAGCACCACGCCGGCCACCGGCTGGATGCCCGAGCGCTCACGGATGGCCCGGACGATCCCCTGATCGATGCCGTCCCCGGGCGAGGGGATCTGCGGTTCGGTCACGACACGAGGGCGGCCTTCAGCCGCTCGATCACGACGACGGGCGTGGGGTCGACACCCCTGCGGATCGCGAGGTAGGCGCTCGCGAAGTCTCCCAGAGCGATCAGCGACACCAACCGAGCGAGCGCGCTCCGGCCGGTCGCCCACGCCTCGTGGGTGTCGGCGCCCGCGTCGGCCGCGATCCGGAGCGAGAGTGGGAAGCGCGCCGCGATCTCGGGATCCTCGGCCTCGTGTCGAAGGGCGATCACCGTGTGCGCGCGACCGAACGGCTCGGTCCATCCCACGACCTCGTTGTGATCCAGCTCGGACATCGATGCCCACCAGGCAGGAATCTTGCCGTTCTCGTTGCACTGGGTTTTCCACCGAGCGGCGGCGACCGCCCCGATCCCCTCTGCGCCCCAGATCACGGGGATCCGCTCCCCGATCTCCTCGGCGAGGCGCTTCGCCGGATTCTCGCCGGCCGGCGTGTGGGGGCCGCACGAGGCGGCGCGCACGTCTGCCTCTCCCGCCGCCTCGGCCACGTCTTCGGCCAGCGGCGGGAGGAGTCCGGCGGCTTCCAGGGCGCCGAGCGCGGTGGAGGCCAACCAGCCGAGGGCCGCTCGTGGCTGGAAGCCGCCGGGCACGCGTACGACGGGCACCCCCGCCTCGCCTGCCTCGTCCACGATCGTTCCTCCGGAGCTCACCACGATCGCCCGGCATCCTCGCTTGGTGGCTTCACGGAATGCCGCGAGCGTCTCCGACGTGTTCCCCGAATACGACGAGGCGATCACGAGGGAATGCGGCCCCGCGTGCTCCGGCAGCTCCGCCGAGCGATTCACCTCGACCGGAACGCCGAGCCGGTCGCGGAACACGGAACGCAAGACGTCTCCGGCGACCGCAGACCCCCCCATGCCGCAGAAGACCACGCTCCGCACATCCGCGAGGTCGGGGAGACCGCTCGCCGCTACCCCGTTCGAATACCCCTCGCGGACGTTCGCGCCGAGCGCCGCCACTGCCGCGAGCATGTCGCCCGGGTCCTGGTCACGGATCGCCCGGGCGTCGTCGAGGTCGATCGTCACTTCTTGCCTCTCGGCTTGGCTCCGGGCTTCGCCTCCGGTGCGCCGCCCGGCTTCTCGGCCTCGTCGATCAACATGACCGGGATCCCGTCACGGACCGGATACCGATAGCCGCAGGTTCGGCACACGATCACCTGTTCGTCCTCGTGATAATCCACGTCCCCGCGATCGTTCGGACACACGAGGATCTCCAGCAACTCTGCGTCGAGCGTCACGACCCGTCCCTCTCTTCCTCTCGCCTTGCCTGTCCTGAGGCATCGTTTCGGACCTGTCCCCTGATCAACGCGAGGAGCTCCTCGGATCTGGCGGCGAGGATCTCCGCCGTTTTCGCCTCCACGTTCAACCGCAGCAACGGCTCCGTGTTGGAAGGCCGCACGTTGCACCACCAGTCGTCGAACTCTACCGTCAGGCCGTCGAGCCGATCCTGTCGGCCGTCTCGGAGCGCGGCGGCGATCACTTCGATCTTCGCCTGGGGGTCGTCGACGCGGGAGTTGACCTCTCCCGAGGAGAAATACCGCCGGTACGGTTGCAGGACCTGCGACAAGGTCCGCTCCGCCTTCGAGAGCTCACCGAGGGTGATCACGGCCGCGATCAGGCCCGAGTCGGCACCGTAGTTGTCTCGGAAGTAGTAGTGGCCCGAGTGTTCGCCGCCGAAGATCGCCCCCGTCTCGGCCATCACCTGTTTGATGAACGAATGGCCGACGCGCGCTCGGATCGGCTGGCCACCGTGTTCGCGGATGACCTCCGGCACCGTCCACGAGCAGATCACGTTATGCACGACCTTCCCGCCCGGCTCACGGTCCAGCATCGCTGCCGCGATGAGCGCCGTGAGGATGGATCCGCTGACGTCGTCCGCGCGCTCGTCCACCAGGAACACTCGATCCGCGTCACCGTCGAAGGCCATGCCCACGTCCGCCCCGTGGTCGAGGACCACCTTCTTCAGGTCTCGCTGGTTGGCGGGATCGATCGGATCAGCGGGATGGTTGGGGAACGTGCCGTCGAGCTCCGCGTAGAGATGGTGGAGCGTGACGGGGAGACGCTCCATGACCGCCGGCACCACGAGACCGCCCATGCCGTTGGCGGTATCGACCGCGACCGTCAGCGGCCGCATGCTCTCCACGTCGGTGAACGAGAGGACGTGGTCCACGTAGGTGTCCAGAACGTCTCGCCTGCGGACCGACCCGTGTCCGGTCCCCAGGATCTCGTCACCCTTCTCAGCGAGTGCCTTGATCTCGCCAAGCCCGGAGTCCTCCCCGACGGGCTTGGCGCCCGCCAGGCAGAACTTCAGCCCGTTGTACTCCTTCGGGTTGTGACTGGCGGTGATCATGATGCCCGGCCGGTCCAATGAGCCGGACGCGAAGTACAGGAGGTCGGTCGAGGCGAGGCCGAGGTCGATCACGTCGACCCCGAGCGACGTGGCCCCTTCGGTCAGCGCGGCGGCGAGCTCCGGCGAGGACAAGCGGCAGTCTCGCCCCAGCAGGATCTCCGATGCGCCGCTCCACGTCGCGAACGCGGCGCCGATGAGTCGGACGAGGTGCGCATCAAGCTCGTCGGGGACGACGCCGCGGATGTCATACGCCTTGAAGACGCGGGAAAGGTCCACCGCCGCCATCCTACGGAGGGGCCGCGGAGGACGTCAGGCTAGGTTCGGACGACGGTGTCGATGACCTCCGCCAGCACGACCTGCTCGCCGTCGCGGTGCCACCACTTCGCCTCGCAGGCGTGGCACGTCGAGAAGGAGAGGTCACGCCCGCTCACATTCATCGAGATCGAGATCACGTCGCCTTGATGGCATTCGGGGCAGTTGTTCGACTTGGACATCTCTCACGCTCCGTTCGGTTGACCGACCGTAACAGGGCAGCATGCAGGGCCTTCAGACACCTGGGTGTCATTCTTCACTCCCCCGCGGCAGGGACACGGGACGCCGAACGCGGCATGACCTAGCCCGAAATAGCTAGTCAGCCGCGTCCAGCCGTGAGCTCTGCCAGGCGGGCATCCTCGACCAGCCACCCAACCGGCGGGGTCATCGCCGCCAGATGCCGAGGGCACAGATCGAGCAGGCGGGGATCCCGTTCGGGCCGCAGCTCGCCGATCACGATCCGACGATCTGCGTAGCGAAGGGCGATCGTGGCGACGGGCTCGTCCGGACAGCTCATGCGGGCGCAATGTCGCATGCCCGAAAGGCTAAGCGCGGTCCGCTCCGATGCAAGCACCCTCGTCGACGAGTGCACCGGTCGACATGCAGACGCCTCGGATCACGCGCCGTGTGACTCTCCCTCGGTCACGCGATGGTGTCGGATCCGTCGGGCGTGTCCGGGAAGTCTCCTTCCGCCGCCCAGGACGGACGCGACCCCATGATGATCACCTTCGCCCCCACGGGAACCAGGTCGTAAAGCTCCTCCACCTGCTCGTTGTGCATGCGGATGCAGCCGTGCGAGGCGTAGCGCCCGATCGAGTCCGGGGATGTCGTCCCGTGGATCCGGATGAGACCGGGCGCGGTGATGTACAGAGCCCGCGTGCCCATCGGGTTGCCGGGCCCGCCGGGGACCACCGCCGGCATGCTCGCACCCCAGCTGTCCAACGCCGGGTTGTACCACGTGGGGTTCTCTCGCTTCTGATAGAGCGACCACTCGCCTACCGGTGTGATCCACCCGGGCTTCGCCGTCGCCACGTCCCAGCTGCGTGTCACCTCGAACCCCTCGTAGAGATCGAGGCGGTTGGTGTCGACGTGCACGACGATCGTGGGCGCCATCGTTCCTTCACTGATCTTCGCGGCCACCGGATGCACGGACAGCCGGACGATCGAGGAGCCGCCGTCGAGCGCTTTCGACAGGAGGCGCTCGGCTCGCCGCGCGTCGAGCGCCGACCCAGCCTTGGACTCGCGGAACGCCAGCCCTCCGTCATCGCCGATGCCGATCGATGCGTTGCGCGGCTCGACGGCCACCGTCCGTGCCGCTCGGCGAACGAACCGCTGCACGCCGCTGTGGCCCCCGAGCGAAAGTTCGATGTCGACGTCGAGCGGATCGTCCTGGAATCTCCGCCAGGCCCGTTCGACCCACGCCACGCCCTCCGACGCCCGCATCGCTGCGTCGACGGCATCGCCGACCTGGGCGCGCCGGCCGAGGTGTCGAGGGGTCGTCGTGAATCGCTTTCCTTTCACGAAGACGACGATCTCGCGATCGAGATCCTCGCTGGCGCGAGCCTGTACCGCGTCGATCGCCTCGGCTCGAGTCATCTCCGAAACATCGACGCCGGCGATCGTGATCCCGGGAAGGATCTGCGCAGCGTTCGCCTGGTCGTAGCGGTATGCCGCGAAGGCCACCCCACCCAGGGCGAGGATGAACACGCCGGCGGCGAGTCCGACGATCAGCGGCCATCGTCTGCGGACCGCGCGCCCTGTGTGACGTCCTTTGGCCATGGGGATGAAGGTTCAGCCGGGAGATGTGTCCCGGGACGGAAATGATACGCCAAGGCGCAACCCCTTCCGCATCTCCCTCCTTACGGCTCATCCGGGAGCGCCACGCCCATGCTCAGAGCGAACGCCTCGGCGTCTCCTGCCCCGCGCGAGGTGGAGGCAGCGAGGGCGACCACGGCACCCCCTTCGGTCCGGACGAGCATGGCCGCGCCGGGCGAAGACGCCCAGAGCTCTTGCGGCACGGCGGCCGCCGAGTGGGCGGGCACCTGCACGGTGACGGGGGCGGCCGCCGTGCCGCCGACCGGTGGGAGGAGCTCGACCGTGGCCACCACGGCCGCGTCGCCGTCGTTCACCACGACGGCGCCGGGCTTCGGTGAGACGCCGGACGTCGCCGGCAGGACCAGCCACGAATCAGACGCCGTCAGAGCCCCGGCGGTCGCGCCGACGTCTTCACCCGGTCCGAGTGCCCGCAGGGCGCCCGCCACCGGAACGTCCTCGAGCGTGAAGAATCGGATGGCCGCCGGCCCGGGATCCACCGGGATCGCGTACACGCCGGCCGAGGCCGGACCATGTTCCTGCTCGGTGAGCCCACCCGCCGGGCGGGGCTGCTCCTCGCTCAAGACCGTGGCACCGAACCGAAGCGGCTGCTTCGAGACGGACAGCAGGAGGAGCTCGGTCTGACCCGATCCCTGCATCAAGGGGAACGTCGCGCCCGTGGCCGGTTCGGTCCAGCCGAGAGTGCTCCGGATCTGGGCTCCCTCACCCACACCCAACGCCGCGGCGGCGACGCGACCGACTGACACCTCGAGCACGACTGCGACCACCGGCTCCCCCTTGATCCTCGAGTTGAGATGCAACGAGATGCTTCGGCGAGCGGGGACGACGAGGTCGGTCCACGCGGAGGCGCGGATCGGCGCCTGGTCGGCCGTGTATAGGATCACGTCCATCACGGCGGCGGCGGCGAACGGGTTGGCGACGACCACGAACGCGTCCTCACCGAGCTGCGTCGACCCGTCGGACAGGTACCAGCTCCGTGCCGCGTGCGCCGTGCACGGCTCGGCGGCCACCCCCGCCCCGGTGGAGGAGACCCATCCGGCCCCGATCCAACCACCGAAGTACTCGACATAAGTGGCCGCTCCCCGGTCCGCGGGCACCTGGTCGACCCGCAGGGTGCTTCCCGCCGCGACTTCGTGGCTCTCCGGTGGGCTTGCTTGCTCCGAACCCAGCCGGGTGATCCTCGCCGTCACCGTCCCGGGACCGGGGTTCGCCAGGTACAACTGAACCGACAGATCGGAGGCACCGCCGTGGGGACAGAACCATGCCCCCGACGGCTTCCCGTTCCGCGTGAGCGGTGCCGGCGCGCGCGGCCCCGTCCGATCGAGCAACAGCATCGCCGTGACGAGGATCACGACCGATGCCGCTGCGAATGCGACCTGCCCTCGAGCCGGCACCTCCCGGGATCCGCTCACCGAGCCACCGGCCTCCTCGTGGCCCAGAGGGCGGCGAGCCATAGCAACGTAAGCAGCACGACCTGGATCCGAGCCGGCAGCTGGCCACCGTGCCGGAGCTGCACCGGATCCCCGGTGGATCTGAACATGGTCGCCCATCCGAAGGCGACCTCCGGTCGAGAGGAGTGTTCCCGGCGCGCCCACTGCGCGTCGTACTCGGTGGACAGGAAGATGGTCCCCTCCACCGCCGGCCCCTTCCATCCACCGGACACCGGTTCGAGAGGATCGGCGGGCACGGGCCGCCACATCTCGATCGTCGATGGTTCGTCCGCGGCCATGATCCCCTCGTCGGCAGAGCCCGTCGTGAGGATCGCCGCGGGGGGGATCGCCGCCGCGTTCCGATAGATGGTGAAGCCGGTCGCAGGCTGGAGATCCACATCCAACTGTGCGTCGAGCGCATCTCCTGCTGCCGTGGGCAGGACCCCTCTCTCGGCCACCACGAATCGGATCCCGAAGGGTGCGAGGAGGGCGCCACCGTGCCGCGTGGTGCCGCCGAGGATCTCTCCCAGCGCGAGCTCGAGGTGATCCGCACCGGGGCCGGAGAGCGGCCGACCGGTGTCGAGCACGCTCGCGCCGACACGATCGGTGAGCGCGTACCGGATCGTCGCATCGCCGGCCTCCAGGCGGCGCTGCGGGTCACCCGCCGGTGGCGGGAGCCCGTCGCCACGATCTCCGGTGAGCCACAGCACGCGGAACGAGCCGCGTGCCGCTCCGTTCACGACCGCCCACGCGGGCGGGATCCGCTCCTCCGGCGTACCGACGCCCCACGTTCCCGCCATGGCGGCCAGTGACTGCAACAGGAGTCCCGCACCGAGGACGACCGCGAGCGCTCCTCCGCTGACCTGTCGGAGCCCGAAGGACTCGAAGCGGAGGGATCCGGTGAACGAGGTGAGGCCGAATCCGATCAAGCTCGCCATCGAGACGGCAGCCAGCGCGGCGTAGGCGGGGGGGTTCGCGAAGCCGAGTGGCAGGTAGCTCGCCGCGGCGAGCCACGAAAGGATGAGCCCCGCCCCTGCAGCGATAGCGGCTCGGGCAGCGGGGCCACGCAGCTCGCTGCGGACGAGGCCCAGACCCAGGGCGGCGCCGATCGGGAGGAAGGCAGCGACCGGCCACGTCCCCGGACCCGATCCGAGTGACAGCCGCGCGAGGCGAACCGGCTCGGTCGTGCCGACCAACGAGGAGAGCGCGCGCCCTCCGTCGGCGAGCAACGTCGGGACGAACGGGAAGAGGAGCACCGCCGCGCCCACCGCTCCCGCGGCGGTCAGGAGCAACCCTCGGCCCCGAACGGGTCCCGAGAGCACGCGGATCGCGATCAGGACGGCGATCGCGAGCAGGATCCCCGGGTACGACGCGGCACCTACGGCGAACGTGACGGCGGAGCCGGCGACGAATCGCGGGCTGCCGCCGAGCGGCTCCTCCCGAGCGAAGGCGGCCTCGATCCGCTCCGCCGCCGCGGGCAACACGGCGAGAGCGATGAGCAGCCCCAGCCGGCCATCCGAGAACGCCCAGAGTGTGAGCGCGCCGAGCCCGTAGGCGCCAGCAGCGAGGACCGCAGGTCCAGGACGAACGGACAAACGGATCATCGAGCGGTACATCAGGATCGCCGCCAGAGGCGGCCCCGCGAGCAGGATCGCCTTCTGCGCGAGGTGCGGATCTCCGAGCGATGCGAAGGAGACCGCTCCCAGCGCGCCCACGACCGGACTCGGCGCGAGCGGCCCTCCGAGCGGAGTGGACCGCACGGCCGAGGCCAGTTCGGCGAACAGGTCCCCCATCCGAGCCGGGAACGCGGGGAGCGCACCGCCCACCAGCGACTCGGATCCGATCAGCTCGCGTCCCGCGACCGCGCCGACGATCACCGCCAGGAACGAGCCGACGATCACCGGATGGGAGCCCACCAAGGATGCGGTCCGGTCACGGAGTCGTCGCTGGATCGGCTCGCCCTCGTCGGCCTGTTCGATCGCGCGCTGCTCCTCGAGGATCCGCTCGGCCGTCGCGAACCATCGTGGCGAGCGCACGCCGGCGGACTCCATGAATCGCCGCAGCGCGCGATCGCGGACCCTTCGCGCCTTCTGCGCGTGCCGCCGCCGGGACAGGGTGCCGGGGAGATGGGCGAGGTTCCAACCCCACGCCGCCGCGATGTCGAAGGCTTCCTCGAAGCGCCGGCCGAGGGTGAGGTACACGATCCGAAGCACTCCCAGCGCGAGCGCCGCCGGCACGACCCACAGCAGAGAGAACACCGAGTAGTTCTTGAGCGTCGCCGCGATCGCCGCACGATCCTCCTCGTACCGAGGGCTGCGCCGCGCGGTCACGTCGACCGTTCTCTCGTCCTCGGTTCCTCCGCCGAGGCGCACACGGGCGAGCGGCGTCATCAAGATCCGGTAGCCGGCCACCCGTGTTCGCCAGCAGAAGTCCAGTTCGCGATGCGCGGGAGCGAGGCGTTCGTCGAACAGATCCGAGCGCTCGACGGCCTCGCGAGAGATCAACATCGCAGCCGACGACACGCACAAGACCTCGAGCACCCGATCGAACTGTCCCTGGTCGATCTCGCCGGCTTGCAGCGACGACGATGGATGACCGAATCGGTCCGACGAGCGGCCGATGTCCCGAAGCGATCGGGGATCGGCGCGGTCGACGATCTTGGCACCGACGATCCCGACGTCCTCGACGCCGATACCCACCGCCGCCTCCACGAGACGGGCGACGGCATCTTTGTCGAGGGATGCGCGGGGATCGACGAGCAGCACGAAGTCCGCGCCCTTGGCGACCGGACGATCGAGCGCGGCGCGAACCGAACGAGCGGACCCCCGTCGCTCCTCGTTGGTCAATACCCGCCGCGAGCCGAGCGAGCCGAGCAGCATCTCTCGAGAAGCGGGGTCGGCCCCGTCATCCACCGCGAGCACGCCGACGCGGGGATACGACTGGTGCGCGAGCGACAGCAGGCATTCACGCAGCCAAGGCGATGCTCCCGGGCCGACCACGAGCAACGCGAGCACGCTCGGAGTAGATGTGCCGCTCGACGCGACGGCTGCGGTGGCGGGCGAGGTCATCCGGTAGGGGCGCCTGGGCGCTGCGGGAGCCTAGCAGTGGGTGCTACCAAGATCGAAGGGGGGCGTCTCCGCCCCCCTTCGCGATGCGACGAACCCGGAGCTCAGCGCTTCTTGGCTGCGCTCTTCCTGCGGGCCGGCTTGCGAGCCGCCGACTTCTTCGCCGTGCTCTTCCTGCGGGCCGGCTTGCGAGCCGCCGACTTCTTCGCCGTGCTCTTCCTGCGGGCCGGCTTGCGAGCGGCGGTCTTCTTCCTGCGGGCCGGCTTGCGAGCGGCGGTCTTCTTCGCCGTGCTCTTCCTGCGGGCCGGCTTGCGAGCGGCGGTCTTCTTGCGCCCCGTCGTCCGCTTCCTGGTCGCCGCAGCCTTCTTGCCGGCGGTCTTCCTCCGCGCCGTCGTCCTCTTCCTCGTGGCGGCGGCCTTCTTCCCCGCGGCGGACCGCTTCGCGGTCTTCCGCTTCCGGGTCGCCGCAGCCTTCTTCGCGGCCGCGGACCGCTTCGCCGCGGGCCTCTTCCGTGCGGCTGTCTTCCGTGCTGCCATCCCGTCCCCCTTTCCTTCGTGGACTACGAAGGATCCTGACTTACGACGCCATCCGTTTGAGGCGCCGCCGTTCCCGTTCGCTCATCCCGCCCCACACGCCGTACCGCTCGTCGCGGCGAAGCGCGTAGTTGAGGCACTCGATCCGAACAGGACATTCCGAGCAGATCCGTTTGGCCTCCCTCGACGATCCCCCCTTCTCGGGGAAGAAGACCTCGGGGTCGTGGTCCCGACACCTCGCCCGCTCCTGCCATGGGATGTAGTGATGCATGCACCTCTCCCCCCCAAATCACATACATGTGATTCTGAGGGAAGAACCGCCTCCCTGGCAAGAGGGAATTTCAGGTGATTCTCTGCCTCGACCCTCATCGGATGTAATCGTCCCCAAGCAGACGCACGAGTGCAACCCTTTCAACGAAGAAAGTCGGTCGTCAGTCCAGATGACCATTACCGTCAGATGACCTGACCGTTCGGCGTCAGGACGCGGCTTTGGTCTCGATCCGATCGTACGTCGTCGTTCGCACCGCGGGTGTTCTGCCGATCGCGCGGATCGCGACGTCGAACTCTTCCGGCGTCATGCGGATCCCCCACTCGGCACCCGCCATCCGGCTGATCGTCTCCTCCATCAACGTGCCACCGAAGTCGTTCGCTCCGGATCGAAGGATCTCCGACGACGCCTCGACGCCGAGTTTCACCCATGACACCTGCACGTTGTGGATAAGTCCGTCGAGCAGGATCCGCGCGACCGCATGGACGCGGATGCTGTCGTCGAAGGAGGGGCCGGGCCTCGCGTGACCCGCCAGATAGATCGGGGCGTTCCGGTGGATGAACGGTAGCGGCACGAACTCCGTGAATCCGCCGGTGTCCTGCTGGATCCCGGCGATCCGTCGCAGGTGGGCGACCCAGTGCGGCGGGGCGTCCACGTGCCCGAACATCATCGTGGAGGAGCTCGGGATCCCGACGTCGTGAGCCGTTCGGACGACCTCCTCCCACGTGTCGGCGGGAAGCTTGCCCTTCGTGAGGAGCCACCGGACGTCGTCGTCCAAGATCTCGGCGGCCGTTCCGGGGATCGTCCCGAGACCATGTTCCTTGCAGGCCGTGAGGAACTCCCGGAAGGACACGCCCATCCTCGTCGCCCCGTTCAGGATCTCCATCGGGCTGAACGCGTGGACGTGGATCCCCGGTACCCGCGCCTTCACCGCGTCCAGGAGGTCCAGATAGAAGGAGCCGGGGAGATCGGGGTGGATCCCGCCCTGCATGCACACCTCGCTCGCCCCCTCCGCCCACGCGGCCTCCGCGCGGTCAGCGACCTCGCCGAGCGTCAGGGTGTAGGCCTCGGGATCGACCTCCCGCTGTGCGAACGCGCAGAAGCGACAGCCGACGTAGCAGACGTTCGTGAAGTTGATGTTCCGGTTGATCACGTAGGTGACGACATCGCCGACGGCCTCCTGCCGGAGGCCGTCGGCGACCCCGCGCAGGGCGTCGAGATCGACGCCCTGCGCCTGGAACAGCGCCAGCGCCTGCTCGTCGGAGATGGGACGGTGCCGCTCGGCCAGACGGAGCGCTGTTCGGATCTCCGAGCTGAGGCGCTCCGGCACCACCTCTCGGGACGCCCAGGCGCGCGTCACCCCATCCTCCGCCGGGATCTCCCCGTAGACGGCGCCGGCGTCCTTGCGCACGCCCGCCTCCGGTCCCTTCGCGAACATGAGGTCGATGGTCCGGGGCTTCCAGGTGACGTCGGGGTCCTGCCAGCCCATCGGCTCGGGCTTCACGCCCTCCACCGCGAGGCCGTCCGCGCCGAGGAGCGCCTCGACGGGGGCACGCATCTTGCCCGCGAGATACGGATCGGGACTTCCCGCGAACCGCGGGTAGATCGTCAGTCGTTCGCGCAGCGTCTTGCCGCGCGAGGCCGTCGTCGCGGCGAGCGAGTCGATCGCCGGCCACGGCCGCTCGGGGTTCACGTGGTCGGGCGTGAGCGGCGACACGCCGCCCCAATCGCTGATGCCGGCGTCGAGCAGCCGCAGCTGTTGCGTCGCGTCGGACAGGTTGGGCGGAGCCTGGACGCTCACGTGCGGCCCCAACACGACGCGCGTCGTGGCGACGGCGGCGAGGAACTCCTCCTCCTCCGGCTCGGGGGCGCTCGCCATCGCCGTTCCCGGCTTCGCGCGGAAGTTCTGGACGATCACCTCCTGGATGTGTCCGTACCGACGGTGGAGCTCCCGGATCGCGAAGACCGAGGCGGCGCGCTCGCGTGCGTCTTCACCGATGCCCACGAGGATGCCGGTGGTGAACGGGATCGCGAGTCGACCGGCGTCCGCGATCGTCCGCAGCCTCACGGCAGGGCGCTTGTCCGGAGAGCCGAAGTGCGGCCCACCCTTCGACGAGAGTCGGTCGGTGATCGTCTCGAGCATCAGCCCCATCGAAGCGCTCACCTGCTTCAGCCGCGCGAGCTCCTCGTAGCTCATCACTCCGGGATTGAGGTGCGGGAGGAGCCCGGTCTCCTCGATCACGCTGATGGCGGCTGCGCGCACGTACTCGAGCGTGGAGGCGTATCCACGCGCGCGCAGCCACTCGCGGGCGACCTCGTAGCGGTCCTCCGGCCGGTCGCCCAGGGTGAAGAGCGCCTCCTTGCACGCGCGAGCACGGCCGTCATGAGCGATCGAGAGCACCTCCTCCGGCGTGAGGTACGGCGCGACGAGCTTCGCCGGGGGCTTGGCGAACGTGCAGTAGTGGCAGTGATCGCGGCAGAGCATCGTGAGCGGGATGAAGACCTTGCGCGAGTACGTGATCCGATCGCCCGTGCCGAGATCGCGGAGCTGCCCGGCCACCGACTGCAAGCGCGCGAGGGCCGCACCCCTGGCCGCCATGAGTTCGGTCGCCTCGTCCTCGGACAAGGACTTGCCTTGCTCGGCGCGCGCGAGCGCCCGCCGCAGGGCATGAGTCGTCACGGCCGCCACGAGCGGAGGCTACTACGCTCTGCTTCTGTGAAGGTCGTCGCACTCGCCGGTGGAGTCGGCGCGGGGAAGTTCCTGCGCGGTCTCGTTCGCGCGGTGTCGCCCGCGGATGTCACCGCGGTCGTGAACACGGGCGACGATCTCGACGTGCACGGTCTCCGGGTGTGTCCCGATCTCGACTCGGTCACGTACTGGCTCGGCGATGCCTTCGACCGCGATCGGGGCTGGGGGCGGCGCGACGAGACGTTCCGTGCGACGGAGGAGCTCCGCTCGTTCGACCCCGACGCCGCCTGGTTCGGGCTGGGCGACCTGGACCTGGCGACCCACCTGTTCCGGACGCGGTCCCTCGCAGAGGGACTCCCACTCTCGGAGGTCACGGAGCGGATCGCGGCGCGGTTCGGCATCGTGTGCACGATCGTGCCGATGAGCGAGCAGCGGGTCGAGACCCGCCTCGACGTGGTCTCACTCGGAAAGGAGCTGGACCTTCATTTCCAGGAGTACTGGGTCCTCCGCGGCGCCCGGGACGACGTCAAGGCCATCCGCTTCGACGGAGTGGACGTCGCGATGCCGGCGCCCGGGGTGCTGGATGCGATCGAGCAGGCCGACGCGGTCGTGATCTGCCCCTCCAACCCCGTCGTCTCGATCGGTCCGATCCTCGCGGTGGGCGGGCTGAAGGAAGCCGTGGCCCGGATGCCCGTGGTGGGGATCTCGCCGATCGTCGGCGGACGGCCGCTGGCGGGCATGGCGGACCGGCTCATGCCCATCGTCGGCCTGGAGGTCTCCGCGGCGGGTGCCGCCCGCGCCTACGACGGTCTCCTGGACGCGTGGGTGATCGACGACGCCGACGCGCATCTGGCGGGTCGGGTGCACGAGGAGACGGGTGCACGTGTCGCCGTCACGGACACCGTGATGCGCGACGATGACGTCGCGGAACGACTGGCCCGTGTCGCGCTCGACCAGCTCCGATGACCATCGAGCTGATCCCGCTCGAGGGCCTCCCGGAGATCGAGCCGGGCGACGACCTGACCGCGGTCTTGGAGCCGTCGCTCGCGGCGAACGCCGTGAGGGACGGCGACGTCGTGGCGATCACGCAGAAGGTCGTCTCCAAGGCGGAGGGGCGCATCGTCCCCGCGGCGGACCGCGCCGCGTGGATCGAACGGGAGTCGGTAGGGGTCGTCGCTCGTCGCGGCGATCTCGTCATCACGCGCACCCGTCACGGTTTCGTCTGTGCGAACGCTGGCATCGACGCGTCGAACGTGCGGGAGGGGTTCCTCACGCTCCTCCCGGAGGATCCCGATGCGAGCGCAGAGCGGTTGCAGAAGAAGCTGTCGGCCCGGCTCGGGCTCGCACGGCTGGGGGTCGTCATCACCGACACGTTCGGTCGTCCCTGGCGCGAGGGTGTCGTCGACGTGGCGATCGGCTGCGCGGGCCTGCCGGCGCTGCGGGACCTTCGCGGAACCGTCGACGATCGCGGTCGGGAGCTGGAGACGACGGTCGTCGCGTTCGCCGACGCGGTGGCGGCGGCAAGCGGCCTCGTGATGACGAAGACCGCGCGGGTCCCGGCGGCGCTCGTGCGAGGGCTGGCCGCCTCCGCGGGGGACGAGCCCACCGGATCAGCCCGCGACCTCGTGCGCCGGCCCGAGGACGACCTGTTCCGGGAGTCGGCGCTCGTCGCGGTCTCGGTCGCCCGGTCGAGCGACGTGTTCGGGCCCGGGGAGGTCTCGCCCGAGATCGTCGAACTAGCCGTGCAGGCCGCAGCCGCCACCCACTCCTCCAAGGAGTGGTCCTTCGTGGCGCTGCGGACGCCACCGTCACGCCGCCGGCTCCTCGTCGCCGCGATGGATGGGGACGGGCCTCTCCGCGCAGCGCCGACCCTGATCGTGCCGTGCGTCCGGGTGGCAGGAGGCCGGCTATCGGACCCGCGGACCGAGGAGGGCACCTTCCTCTCCGCGGGTGCCGCGATCCGCACGCTCGTTCTCGCCCTGCATGCGCAACTGGTGGCTTGGTCGTGGGACCCGACCGTGCCCTTCGACGCGGACGGGGCACGGGCGGCGCTCGCGCTCGGTGAGGACTGGCGCCCGCTCGGCATCGTGGGTGCCGGCCCGATGCCGGAGGGCGAGGCCTAGCCTGACGGCCCCGCCCGCCGATCGTCTTACGCGAACGAGCCCCGGAGGAAGTACCAGAGGAAGACCCCGGTCACGACGTACATCAGCGGATGCACGTCTCGGGCCTTGCCCTGCATCAGCCTGATCGCCGTGTAGGCGACGAAGCCGGCTCCCACGCCGTTCGTGATCGAATACGTGAACGGCATCAGGCCGATCGTGAGGAGGGCGGGGATCCCGATCGCGGGATCGCGCCAGTCGATGTCTCCGATGGCCCGCATCATGAAGTAGCCAACGATCACGAGCACGGGCGCCGTCGCCTCGGGAGGGATCACGCCGGCGAGCGGCGAAAGGAACACACAGAGCAGGAACAGCACGCCGGTCACGACGGAGGCGAGGCCGGTCCGACCTCCCTCGGTGATCCCCGCCGCGGACTCGATGAACGTGGTGTTCGACGAAGCACTCGCCGCCCCGCCGGCGGCCGCCGCGACCGAGTCGACCAACAGGACTCGGCTCATGTTCGGGAGCTTGCCGTCCTCGTCGAGCAGCCCGGCCTCGTCCCCTAGGGCCACGGCCGTGCCCATCGTGTCGAAGAAGTCGGACAGCATGACGGTCACCACGGCGGCGATCGCCGCGACGACACCGAGCGTGGAGAAGAACCCGAACGAGAAATCCCCCACGAGACTGAAGTCGGGCGTCGACGTGAGGGAGTCCGGGACCTGCGCGATCCCGGGTCCGACCTGATCCCAGATCGCGTTGTCGCCCCAGATCGCGTTGATGATCGCCGCGATCACGGTGGTCGCGACGATCCCGATCAGGAGGCCGCCGCGGATCTTGCGCACGATGAGGATCGAGCACAGCGCGAGCCCGATCCCGAACGTGAGCATCCGCAACGTCGTCAGGTTGTTGCTCAGCGTCACGACGGTCCCTTCGCCCCGCACCACCACGCCGGCGTTGACGAGCCCGATGATCGTCAGGAAGAGACCGATGCCGATCGCGATCGCTCGCTTCAGGTCCATCGGGATCGCGTTCACCACGGCGTTCCGGAATCCGGTGAGGACGAGCAGGGTGATCACGAGACCCTCGACGACGATGACGCCCATCGCCTCCGGGTAGGACAGACCTTCCCCCGCGACGAGCGTGAACGCGACGAACGCGTTCAACCCCAGGCCCGATGCGATCGCGAACGGGTAGTTCGCCCACAGACCCATCGCGATCGTCGCCAGGCCCGCGACGAGCGCGGTGACCGTGAGGACCGGCCCGAAGGGCAGCCCCAGCGGTTGCAGATCGGGGACGGCGGCGAAGCCGAGGATCTGCGGGTTGAGGAACAGGATGTACGCCATCGTGAGCCAGGTGGTGATCCCGGCGATCACCTCGGTCCGAACGGTGGAACCGCGCGCTGAGATCTTGAAGAACCGATCGAGGCCACCGGTTCCCTCCGCCGCAGGCAGCCTCACGAGCTGGTCGTGCTTGGTGTCTGACACGCGCCCTCCCTCCCTCGGCCGAGCGGCCGGTCGTGCACCCGGGGGAAGGCGCGAGCAGGATAGGCCCGCCATCGCGGTGCCCGCAAGACGCGGCTCGCACTTCCTCCCGCGGAACGGCCGGTAAGCTTCCGCGACCCATGATCGAGGAGCGCAGTTGACAGACGACGTCCCCGGGAGGCCCGACCAAGGCCGGAAGTTGACCAAGGCCGAGCGGAAGGACCAGGCCCGGCGCGAGCGTGAGGAACTCCAGCGACGGCTCGCGTCGAAGCGGCGGGCACGCACGGTCGGCATCCTCGTGGGGATCGTGGTGATCGCGGCGATCGTCGCCGCCGCCACCCTGCTCCCCTCCGGAGGAAGCGATCTGCCAGGCCCCAACCAGCTCATCCAGCGCGCGACGAGCGCAGCGGACGCCGCCGGATGCGGCGACGTGACGACGACCCCGCCGTTCGATCCTCCCGACCAGGATCGCACGCACATCGGCGGTGGAAACATCGCTGGTCCACCCCTATCCGCCTATCCGACGACGCCGCCTGCGTCCGGCCCCCACGCCGACGTCCCGCTTCCCGCAGGCGTCTACGACTCCGCGACGCTCTCCGACCTCTATCGGTCGATCCATTCCCTCGAGCACGGCGCCACGGTGATCTGGTACGACCCGGCTGCGCCGGCCGAGAAGGTGGCGGAGCTGATCGAGTTCTACGACCGCCGACTCCAAGACGCCGAGGTGGGCCAGGATCGCGTGATCGTGGCCCCGTACGACTTCCCCGGGGACGCGGCGGGGATCCTGCCGGACGGCACCGCGATGGCCCTCGTCGCATGGCACCGCGTCCGCACGTGCGCGAGCGTCGACCTCGCCGTCGCGTTCGACTTCACGTCGCAGTACAGCTTCCCGACGACGGCCGGCCGCGACTACCAGGGTGAGGCCCCCGAGCCGGGAGCCGCGATCTGATGGCCAAGAAGAAGAAGCGGGCCCGATCGCGGCCCGGACCCGCGGCGCCCACCGCGGCGGAAGGCGCCGCGGCGCGTGGGCCCGCGGCACAGAGTGGCGCCGGCCGTGGGGGCGCGAACATCGAACGACGTGAGCGCAAGGAAGAAGCGCGGCGGTTCCGTGAGGCGGAGCGACGCCGCGCGCGGCGCGCGGCGTCGCTCCGCCGCACGGTCACGTCCATCGGGATCGCCGCCGCTGCCGTGGCGGCGATCACCCTGCTCCGGAGTTTCGGGGGTCCCAACGACATCCCTGAGGCCGCGATCCGTGCGGCGCAGGAGGCGGGATGCACGGAGGTCGATCAACCGGCGAGCAGCGCCCCCTCGGGACAGCATCTGCAACCCGGCCAAGATCCCGGATACACCGACACGCCGGCCACGTCCGGGTTCCACGACCCGCAACCACTCCCAGAGGAACCGAAGGTGTACGACACCCAGCCGAACGAGACGAACGCGGTGCACTCGCTCGAGCACGGGGCCGTCTTCATCTACTACCTTCCCGCGGCCGACGGTGGGCTCTCCCAGGAGATCATCGATCGGTTGGCGCCGATCGCGGAGAGAAGCGACGCGACGTTCCTGTCGCCCTATCCGTCGCTCACCGGTGAGACCGCGCTCACCCTGACTGCGTGGAACCGTCGCCAATCGTGCCCGACGGGGGACGCACTCACACCTCAGGCGGCGTCCACGATCGTCAACGGGTTCGTGACGGCGTTCGAGTGCACCGGGAACGCACCGGAGAGCAGCAACTCTCCCTGCTGAGACTCAGCTGACCTGACAGGTCCCGCTCGCGCACGAGATCGTCCCGTACTCGAACGACGCGCTCGACACACCGTCGGCGCTGCCGACCCGCGTCGTCGGGTACCCCAGCGCTCCCTTCGCGCCCCCGCGCGCGAGGTACTCGGACAGCACCGGTCCCCACAGCGCGTGCGCGCCGATCCCCGGCTTGAAGTAGATGCGACCACCTTCCAGCGTGACCTGACGGCAGTCGCCGCATGTCTCGGCGCCCGACGTCTGTGGACGGGACGGTCCGGACACCGGGAGCCCGAGACGGCCGCCGGCCCCACCGGCTCCCAGGTACTCGGAGTGGACCGGGCCCTTGAGCCAGACCGTGAGGTTGACTTGGCCGTTGCGGTAGATGCCGCCTCGATCGAAGAGCTGACGGGAGCCGTGGTCCAGGACGAGCAGCCTCGACCTCGGCAGCCCGGGCCGGCACATCACGGCGTCGTATTTCGCGCGGACCGTGCCGACGACGTTGCGATCCTGGTTGATCCAGACACGCGCATCGGGGAGCCCCAGCGCGGCCCTGAGCTCGCTTCCCGCGACGGAGGCGGAGCCGCGTGTTCCGCGAGCGATCGCGCTCACGATCCGGCCGGAGATGCCTCGCCGCACGTCGGTGAATCGGGAGATCGTGCCGATGCCGCCCGTATAGGGCGAGAGACGGGATGACAGGCTCGATGCCGTGAAGCTCCTCGTCCAGTCCGTCCAGGGATTGGCGGACGTGTACTCACCGGGGTCGCACACGCCGCGGAGGTACGGGACCGCGTAGGCGGGGTTCCCCCCGTGCCAGACGTCCTCGACGTCCTCCGAGTGACCCCCGTCCGACGCGGCATAGAAGGCTTGGATCACCGACCCGCCGTACGTCACAACCTCCCCTGCGGTGTCGACCACCGCGGCGACCCACCTGTTGCCGTCCGGCCCGATCTCCTTGCCCCACCCCACGTAGACCTGATCGCCGGCGCCGTCGGCGAGATGGCAGTCGCAGTCACTCCGCAGCCCCTGACGTCGGATCTTGTAGGTCGCGAACGTCCGGGCCGCGACGGCCTGTGACCGCAATGCCGCGCCGGGCCAGCTGCTCGGCATCTCCCCCAGCCCGCGCAGATACATCTCGAACGGCAGCTCGATCGTGAGGCGCTCGGCGCATCGGTCGGCGCAGGCGAAGAGGTCGAACTCGAGGAACCCGTACGCGTACGTGTACCCCCGGTGCCAGATGTCATCTGCCTCGGGCACGAAGACACGAGCGCCCGAGTCGGCGAACGTGGCGAACACGGGCCGGGCCGGTCCACCCCATCGGCGCCTCCCGACGAGCGTCCCGGTGTGGTCGCGGATCGCGTACTTGTCCTCCGCGGAGGCGGCAGAGACCGTCCAGGTCTTGCCCGAGGGGATCTTCGCGACGAACGTGGCGCCGGGGCCATCCATCCACAGCTGCACGGGGCCGTTCTTCGCCGTGAGGTGGATCGTCGTGCGGCCGCTGGTGAGCCCCACCCGGAGCTTCCGCGGCAGCGTCGAGGACTGCACGACCTCGGTTCGCGAGTAGAAGTGGGTGAGGATCTGTCGATACGACCAGCCCTTGTTGGCAAGTCCGTAGGCGCCCCACTGTGACATCCCGATGCCGTGACCGTAGCCGGAGCCGTAGAGACGGAAGGTGTCAGCCGCATGCGCGACGGACCCAGTCGCGAGCGCCGCGACAATCACCATCGCCGCAACGACACGTCGAACACGTCGAACGATCAGGGGCCTCAAGGTCGAGTCGAACACCCTACACAATCGGTCCCCGACCCCCGACGGTTGAGTTCGGGGGCCCGCGGGTCCTCAGGAGGGATCCGTTTCGAAGCCTTGCCTGACCCCCTCCAGCCTCACGCCGGGGAGTACCCGGATCCCCTCGCCGAGCACGGAATCGACCAGCGCGGCACCTTTCCCCACGATCCCGCGAGGGCCCACGATCGATCGCTCCACGCGAGCGCCCTCCTCGACGACCGCCCCCGCCATGAGAACGGCCTCGATGAGCTCCGCCCCCGGGCCCACGCTGGCGCCCTCGCCGATGGCGACCGCCGTTCCGACGCGCGCGGTCGGGTCGACCGACGCGCCCGACGCGATCCACGGGGCTCGGTAGGGGGAACCGCGCAGCCGCCCCGCCAGCAGGTCGACGTGGGCGCGCAGATACTGCTCTGGGGTCCCGAGATCCAGCCAATAGGCGTCGGTCTCGAATCCGAAGACCGCCGCCCCGCTCTCGATCAACGCCGGGAAGATCTCCGTTTCGATCGAGAGACGGGTCCCTGTGGGCCAGGCGCCGAGGGCGGAGGGATCCAGGACGTAGGTCCCCGCGTTGATGTCACCGGGAACGGCGTCGGGCGGCTTCTCCCGGAACTCCGTGATGCGCCCGGCCGGATCTGGGGCCACGAGCCCGAAGGCTCGGGCGTCCTCCACGTGGTGCAGGGCGATCGTGACCGCCGCGCGCCGCTCGCGATGGCGAGCGAGCATCGCGGTCAGGTCCAGGTCGGTGAGGATGTCGCCGTTCAGCGCGAAGAACGGTTCCCCACCCAGATGCGTGAGGACGCTCACGATCGCGCCGCCCGTTCCCAGCGCCTCCCGCTCCGTGACCCACGTGATCGCCGGCTCGCTGGCTCGCGCCTCGATGAAGGGGTGGAACGTTTCCTCGAGGTACGGGGAGGACATGATGACCTCGCGGACGCCGTGTGCGACCAGATGGTCGAGCAGGTGACCTAGGATCGGCCGATCGACGAGAGGCAGCAACGGCTTGGGCACGGTCTCCGTGAGCGGCCGGAGCCGCGTCCCCTCGCCGCCCACGAGGACGACGGCCTTCATCACCCTCCTCGGTGACCCAGGAGCGACCGGCCTTCCGGTGACGTGGGGTCGCTCATGCGTGGCGCGTTTGCGCCACCAGGACGATCCCGACGACGATGAACGCGACGCCGGCGTAGCGAAGCGCGGGCACCTCCTGGTCGAGGACGAACCGATCGGCCATGAGGATCAGCACGTAGGTCAGGGACGCGAACGGGTAGGCGAACGAGAGCGACGTCCTCGAAAGGACCGCGATCCACACGACCGCCGACAGCCCGAACAGGAGCAGCCCGGCCCAGATGGCGGGGGTGGTCACGATGGCTCGAAGAGACTCGGAGCCGAGGTGAAGCGCTCCCGAGCGGGCGGTCACCTGGTCGGTGCCGTGCTTCAGCGTGAGCTGGGCGAGGGCGGCGAGCGTGACGGAGAGCAGGATGAGGGCGATCAGCATGACGTGACTCGTCTCCTGAAGGTGTGGGCCTGAACGACCGTCATCGGTCGCCTCGGGCCGGTCGGTGGTCACAGGTCTTCGACCTCCACGGTGGGCTCCACCGCGAGGACGTGCGCGCCGTCGTCCGCGTCGGGGACCGTCAATGGATAGTGCTGCGTCTGGACGTGGAACAACCGGCCATCGGGGGAGTCCAGGCCGACGCTCACGAAGTACGTACCGCTCGCCCAGGGCGCCGGGGGGATGCGGAAACGGACCCGCTTCTTCCCGTCCACGGGACCCAGGCTGACCCCGAGGCGCGACGTCTTGCCTTCGAGCACATGCAGGTTCGACGAGGCGGACACCACGGCGAACGATACCGCCGCGTCCGGGACCGCGACGTCGGCACGCAGGTCCACCGTGATCGTCATCCCCTCGCCGGGGTGCACGGTATCCCGCAAGCCCCCGTCCGACTCGAGCACGACCCCGGAGATCTCCACTTCGCGACTCCCCTCTTCCGGAACGAAGGTCGGGTCGTCGCTCAGCAACCGGTGCCGGAGCGTGCGGACGACATCGTCCGGCGCGCCGATCGCCTGCACGCTGCCGTGGTCGAGCATCACCGCCTCGTCGCAGACCTGCCGGACGACGTCGAGAGCGTGGGTCACGAGCACGATCGTGCGGCCCTCCGATTGGAACCGCCTGATGCGATCGAGGCAGCGTCGTTGGAACGACTCGTCCCCGACGGCGAGCACCTCGTCGATCAGGAGCACCTCGGGGTCCACGTGCACGGCGACGGCGAAGCCCAGCCGCACGAGCATCCCGGAGGAGTAGAACTTCACCTGGTTGTCCATGAACTCCTCGAGCTCGGCGAACGCCACGACGTCGTCGTAGATCCGATCCGTCTGCCGGCGGGACAGGCCGAGGAACGAGGCGTTGAGGTACACGTTCTCCCGTCCCGTGAGGTCGGGGTGGAAACCGGCGCCGAGCTCGAGGAGGGCTGCGAGCCGTCCCCGATACCGGATCGTGCCGGCGGTCGGCCGGAGGATCCCCGCGATGCACTTCAGCAGCGTGGTCTTCCCGGAGCCGTTGTGACCGACCAGCCCCAGCGAGGATCCCTGTGCGATATCGAACGAGACGTCGCGGAGAGCCCAGAACTCCTCCGAGCGAGAGCGTGAGACCAGCAGGCGCTGCTTGAGGGACGTCGGACGTTCCCGATAGAGCCGGAACATCTTCGAGATGCCGTCGATCGCGATGGCGGTCGTCACAGCTCCTCCGCGAAGTCGCCGGAGCGATGGAAGAACGAACGCCACGCGAGGAAGAGCAACAGGGCAGAGACGGCCAGGACCACGAACAGCAGGCCGGTCAAGGTGCCGAGGCTCATCGGCGGCAGGATCGGATCCTTCCCGGGACCGGGCACCACGATCGAATAGAGCGCTCGCTGGAACCCGATCACGATCACCGCGACCGGGTTCAGCAGGTACAGCGCCCACGCGTCGAGCCCGAGGATCTCGATCGTCTGGAGCTTCCGCTGGACGAGCCAGCCCTGGTAGACGATCGGCGTCGCCCAGAACCACACGAGCAGCGCGAGGTTCAGGAGATGTCCGACGTCGCGGTAGCGCACGTTGAGCGCCGCGACCCAGAACGTGAGCGCCGTGGCGAACACCAGCATGGTGACGACCGCCACCGGGTAGAGCCAGAGCTCGGGCAGCTGGAACCCGTGTCCCGGGTAGACCGCGATGAACAGGAGCAGGACGACGGACTGGAGCATGAAGTCGAACAGGGCCACGCCCACCGCGGAGAGCGGGAGGATCTCGCGAGGGAACGCCATCTTCTTCACGAGGTTGCCGTTGTCGATCACGGACCGCGAGCCGGCCTGCAGCGCGTTCGACAAGAAGTTCCATGCGAGCAGCCCCGACAGCAAGAACACCGGGAAGTCGGGGATGGAGTTGTCGAGGACGAAGACGACCAGGGAGAAGACGGCCAGGAACATCACCGGGTTCAACAGCGACCAGACCGCGCCGAGCACCGACGCCGTGTACTTGACCTTCAGCTCCTTGCGAACGAGATTGACCAAGACCTCGCGGTGGGCGATCAGCTCTCGGAGCCGCGCCCCCACGTGCAGTCGCGGCGGCTCCGAGGTTCGCTCGACGGCAGGGACCGACGTGATGGGCTGACTCCTTTCGACGGACCGTGCGTCGGGCCGGATCGCATCCCCCGGCCGGGAAACACCCTGGTCAGAGGGACGGTGGCGAGTCTAGCAACCGCCTCGCGCCGTACCGCTCAGCGATCATGGCGATCGTTGGAAGCTTTCGAGAGCCCGCGCGTACGACACGCCGAAGCCTTCGTTGACCAGGCCGTCGTCCACGCCGACCGCCGCGAGGTTCCGAGCCCATCGGGCGAGCACAGCCCTGGCCGGGTCGAGGACGATGTCGCGCGTCGCGAGGATCGCGTGTTCGTACCCTCTCGCCGTCGCCTCCGATCTCCGGAGCTCCGCCATGTAGGCGCGAGCGGCATCGCCGATCCGCGCTCGACGGAGGGGATCGTTTCGGAGCTCATCGATCCTCGCGGCGAGCTCCGCGGGATCGGCGGGTCCGGGAGCAACGCGGACCACGAGCTCTTCGGGGATGTCGAGGTAGGTGCCTGTGGCCGAGACGAGCGTCGGCACGCCCGCGACCATCGCCATCGCGAGGGACCCGCTCACCTCCCCGCGATGCGGGGATCGCAGGTCGACCGCGATGTCGGCCGCCACCAGCCACGCTCGGAAGTCGTCGTCCGAGACGTCGTGATGAACCGTGACGCGATCGCCGATCGCATGGTCCGCGATCACCGCCTCGATGTCGGTACCGGGGATCCGGCGCCCCACGAGGACCGCATGCACTCCGTCGGGCAGCGTGGCGATGGCCTCGATCAAGGCCGGGAGGCACTTGGCCTCGTTGATATCGCCCGGCGCGACCACGACGGTACGCGCCCCCCGAGCCTCGAGCGGCGCGCGGAGCTCGCGCGCGCGCGGCTCCGCACGGCGCATCGAGGCTCCGTCCTCCACGACGGGATGCGGCACGGTGAAGATCGGCGTTCGCACGCCGACCGACTCGAGGTATCGCTTACAGAACTCCGAGTGGACCACGATGCCTCGAGCGGCTCGGGTGACGGCCGCGGACCACACGATCCGAAGCGGCTCGTGACGGACCACGTCGGGATCGATCACCCGGCCCCGCAGGGCCGCGGCCTCCCGTGTCGCATCGAGACCGAGGGGATCTCCCGCCATCTCGAGCTGCCGAACGAGCCCGTCCAGGGCGAGGTCGTGGAGCACGACGAGTCCTGGCGAGGCGACGGCCAGCCGATAGATGCGCCGGTGGAACCCGCCGTTGTTCCCGAGCTGGTAGATGCCGAGGTCGTATCTGCCGATCGATCGCTGGTGCTGCGCCTTCACCGGCCACCACACATCGGTGCGATGTCGTTCGAGGAACCCGGTCCGACTCAAGCCGTCGAGCACCGCTCGGTCGTAGGAGGCGATCCCGGTGGCCGCCGGCGGCATGGGACCGACGAACGCCAGCTTGCCGTTGGTCGGACGCCGGCCCGGCAGCGGGGGTCGCAGGCCGACCCGGCGCGCCACCTTCCCGGCGATCCTGCGGATCCGCAGATTCATCCGAGCAGCCGTTCCACCACCTGGGGCCACGCAGGGACGATCTCGCGGACGAGACGATTCCCTTCCAGGCCCCACGCTCGAGCCGACTGCCGATCGGACCACAGTCGGTCGAACGCCTCGGCGATCGCCTTCGCCTTTGGCTCGGTGACGAGCCCGGATCCGGCGTCGCGGACGAACTCGAGTGGTCCCCCGCTGTCGGTCAGGGTCACGACCGGCCGGGCCGCGGCGAACGCCTCGATCGTCACGTACCCGTAGTCCTCGTCGTAGGGACCGAAGAAGACGCCGAGGGCACCTCGATAGAGCTCGTGCAGCCGATCGTCCGACACCCCGACCTCGAGTCGGACCCTGTCTTCGAGACCCTGGGTCCGGATCTGCCATCCGAGCGAACGCTCGTCGGGGCCACGACCGACGAGCACGAGCTTGACCGGCGTCTTCACGTGCCTCATCGCCTCGATCGCGAGGGACTGCCGTTTCAAGATCTCCAGACGGCTCGGGTAGAAGAGGTAGTCGCCCAGCTCGGCGGGGTCGAGCGTCAGGAGCGCGTCCGTCGCCGGCGAACGGTGATACAGCACGTCTCCTTTGAGGCGAAGGGACCCCCACAGGCGGTCGGCGACGTTCTTCGAGTTCGTGAAGATCCGCTTCGCCTCTCCGAGCCCGAGCCGGTCGGAGTTCCAGACCAGCTTCCGGACCGTCGGGCCTTCCTCCTGCCTCGAGAGGTCCGCGAAGTCGGGGTGATCCCAGAGCTCGTACGCAGAGCGATGCTGGTGGATCAGCCACACGATCTTGCGCTCGTGCGGCGCCAGGTACGCGGGGAACTTCAGCGCGATGACCGCGTCGACCTTCAGACCGTTGGACTCGGAGATGTCGAAGCTCCGCCAGACCGCCATCTGGTGCGCGAGCTCGGTCGCCGGATACCACTTGCCCGCGATCGTCACTTGCTCGGCCTCGTGGCCGGACTCGCGGAGGGCCCGCACGAGTGATCCCGCGTGGAGCTCCGCGCCCCCGCGGCTGAACGCGGTCTGGGGATGCAGGACGGCGACCCTCACGGTCGATCGCCCTCGTGGCCTCCGAGCTCCTCTCGCAACCGTGTGACCTCCTCCTCGGTCACGCGGAGCCGCTCCGCGAGCTCGCCGTTCATCTCGGCGAGGTCCGCGATCAGCCGGTCGTACCGCATCGTCGAGAAGCGCGTGAGTCGCCACACCGCGAGCTTCGTCCTGCGCTTCCAGCCCGCCGCCGACCCGAGCACCGTCTCGCCGACCGGCACCTGCTGTCGCTGTTGGACGCGCATCTGGTGCGTGAACGCGTCCAGCCGCTCGCGCAACGAGCCGGCGTCGCTCGGAGGCGCGGAGAGACCGTCACCGGCCCAGTACACCTCCCGGGCCAGCGCCCGCGCCGCGGGGTCGGCTTCTGGTTCGCTCGTCTCGGCGACTCGGGAGGCACCGGGTTCGTCCGGCGCGTGAGCGCGATCGTTCCCCTCCCCCTTCTTGCCGTTCACGACGCCGCCTTGACCGCCCAGATCGCTACGTCCTGGGCACGGCCGCGGTGGTCCCCGTTGAGGAATCGCACCTCGACCTTCGCGAACCCCGCGTGCTCCGCCATCAGCTTGAGCGTCTCGGGGTGCCCCGGCCACGTGTGGGTCACGTCGGCCACGAAGTAGTCGGCAACGGCGTCGGGGTTCTGGCCATTGATCGTCTCGAGCAGGAGCGCTCCTCCGGGACCCAACGCGCGATGGATCTGTTCGAAGAGGTGGACCCATGCGCGTCGCGGGAGATGCTCGATCAGCTGGATCGCGCTGACGCCGCCGACCGGATCGTCGGGCCTCGTCTCCAGGTACGCGAGGACGTCCGCCAACGTCACGTCGATCCCGTGCGACCGGCACGCTTCGACGGCGGCGGGCGAGGCGTCGACGCCCGCGGCGTCCCAACCCCACTCGGTCAAGAGGCCGCAGAACTCGCCCTTGCCGCATCCGAGATCGAGCCAGCGGGGACGGTCGCCCTCCTCGCCGGTGAGTTCCTCCCGGAGCGCCACCACGAGATCCTCGTACCCACGGAGCCGCCCCTTCACGGACTCGGCACTCCCCCGCATCCGCTGTTCGAACGCCCAGTAGTACTCGTCGGGGATGTCGGTCCACTCCGTGCCCTGCGTCGACGTCGATCCCGTGGGCGAGAGTGCTCGGAGGGCCAGCTCGAGCCGCTCGTACTCAGCCCGCCCCTTCTTCATCTCCTCCTCGGCTTCGGCGAGCCGCGTCGCGAGGTCGGCCGCCACGGTGGCGAGGTCGGCCGTCAGGCGGTCGTACCTGCGAGTCGCCGGCCTGGTCGAACGGAAGATGATCGCCTTGAGACGACGCTTCAGCGGCGAACGGGATCCGAGGAACGGATCGCCCTCCGGCATGCGTTGGTCTTGATCGGTCCGGAGGCGCGTGACCAGGTCCCGTAGAGCGCTCGCGAGCTCACGGGTGCTGCCCTCCCACGGTCCGGCACCCGCCGCACGCTCGGACGGTCGTTCCTCCTCCATGGCGGGACAGGCTACACCGGAGGGCTTCGAGGATTCCGGCGACGGTCGTGTCGATGCTTCTGTGGGAGCCGCGTCCACGGGGAAACACGTGCTCACCGGGAGCACAGGAACGCCACACAGCCGCGACCGTATGAGCGGAGGTACCGGCTACCCTTGAGATGACCCATGCCAGAACGCATCTCCGGGCACGGCACCGTGGCGCGGGCCCTCGTGGGGGTGACCGCCTCCCTGGCCTTGCTCGTCGGACTGGTGACGGCGGGACTCACCGTCCAGTGGATCGGGTTCCGGGTGATCGGGATCGACCCCGACTTCCAGCGAGTGGGTCCTTCGGGCTCGCCGGCGCCGGCTCCCCATGGTCCCTGCGCCGACCAGGCGTGCAACTACCTTCTCCTGGGCTCCGACTCCCGAGCCGGTCTGTCGCCCGAGCAGCAAGAGCAGTTCGGGACCGACGAGTCGATCGGCGGTGAGAGCCGAGCCGACACGATCATGCTCGTCCACACCGATCCTCGCCTCCAGAAGGCGATCGTTCTCTCCTTCCCTCGGGATCTCTGGGTCACGATCCCGGGACGCGGTCGCGACCGGATCAACACCGCGTTCGAAGGAGGGCTCCGTCGGGGAGGTGCGCAGGTGGTGGCCCAGACCGTCGCGAACCTGACGGGCCTGGAGATCGATCATTTCCTCTACGTCGATCTCGAGGGCTTCCGCCGGACCGTGAGCAGGCTCGGCGGCGTCGACATGTGCATCCCGGCCTACAACGTGAACACCCCCGGGGACCTGGCCGGGATCGGCCCCGACGGCGAGCCGATCCTCGTCCACTACGACGAGGTCGGCCACATCGCGGACCCGAACTCAGGGCTGAACATCAAGCCGGGGTGCCAGCGACTCGACGGCGACCAGGCGCTCGCCTACGTGCGCGCCCGGCACCTGCCGTGCGATCACATCCCCGACTTCGCCCGGATCGGTCGCCAGCAGCAGTTCCTCCGTGCGGTCGTGAACCAGATGTTGCAACCCGGGACGGTGGTGAAGGCGCCCGCCCTGGTGGGTCCGGTCCTGGAGAACCTGCGGCGCGACGCGGACCTGCTCCCCAGTGACCTCGTCTACCTCGTCGGCCAGCTCCGCGGCCTGACGACCGGTGCGGTCGAGTTCCGGGCGGTGCCGAGCGTCGGGGCGACAGAGGGGACGAAGGCCGTCCTGAAGATGGACCCGTCGGCGAAGGAGATCTTCCAGGCCATCAGACAGGGAAGGCCGATCGGCAACGTGGGAACACAGCTGGTCAACACGCCGCCGTCCGAGGCGAACACGACGGTTGCCGTCGTCGACGCGGACTCCGAAGGGACGGCCTCGGCCGTCGAGCAGGTGCTCTCCGACGCCGGGTTCGACATCACGCCGGGTATCTGGCCGGCGTCCAAGGCGCCGATCGACGCCCCTGGGCCGGCCATCGTGTTCCACCCTCAGGCGAACGCGGAGGCGCAGGTCGTCGCGGCCTACTTCCCCGACCTCGAGCTGATCGCCTCCCCCGACCTGCGCGGCGCGGAGGTCGCGATCGTGGTCCCCTCGACCTATTCCCTCATCCGACCGGGCGAAGGTGGCGGGGGCGGCGGCGCGAGGAAGTGTCCGGCCGTCTCGTAGGCGATCAGGAGGCGGCGCGGCGGCGCGGCGTCTCCAGCGCGAGGCGGTAGGCGGCAACCTGCCGCCGCGCCGCCTCCTCGGGCGAGAACGACCGCGCTCGTTGCCTCCCGGCCGCGCCCAGCTCTGCGTGGAGGGTCTCGTCGTCGAGGAGTCGCCGCATGGCTTCGGCCCATCCGTTCACGTCGTCGGGTGCGACGAGGATCCCGGCGCCCCCCAGCACCTCGGGCAGCGCGGTTCGATCGGACGCGATCACCGGGCACCCCAGGGCCATCGCCTCGGCGAGCGGGAGGCCGAATCCTTCATAGGTCGACGGGTACACGAGCGCCGCCGACTCCCGGAACAAGCCATCGAGCTCCTCCGCGGACACGCGACCCAGCCGCCGGACGTTCCGGGTCAAGCCGAGCTCCTCGGTCGCGCGCGCCACGGTGCCTTCGGCGGTACCGGCGGCGCCGGTCAGCACGAGCGTGGCGTCGTCGTGAGCGGCGACCACCTTCGCGAACGCCGCCAGGAGCATCCGGTGGTTCTTGTGAGGGTGGGTGATCGCCGGATACACGAAGGAGCGGCCGACCGACGAGACGGCCGATCCGGTCTGCGCGGGGGCGAAGAGGGGCGCGCTCACGACGTGCACGCGGTCGGGGTCCGCGCCGAGGAGCTCGATCACGGTCCCGCGGACGAACGCGGAGGGGGTCGTGATCACGGACGCCTGCCGGATGGAGGGACCGAACCGGGCTCGGAGATACGCGCCCTGCATCCGACCGAGCGTCTCGGGGAGCTCGATCGGGCGCAGGTCGTGGATCGTCAGGACGCTCGGTCGGTTGCGCAGCCACGGCACGACGTTGTTGAGGTGATGGACGAGATGGACGCGAGCTTTCGCCGCCTCTCGAGGGAGCCATGTCGACTCGGCGACGATCCTCGCGGCGCGCGATCCGTCGATCGGCGCGATCGCGGTCCTGAACCGTTCGGCCAGCTCCGGGTGCGCCCGGGGGAACCGCCGGTTGCAGAGCAACGTGATGTCCACCACGTCGCTGGTCACCTCGTCGAGGGCCCGCAGGAGTCGGATCGCATACTCCTCGGCACCCCCCGCGGCTTCGGGAAGCAGCCACATCAGGTTGATGCCGATGCGAGGCTTCGTCACGTGCCCGTCTCCGCCGCCTCGGCGTAGACGGCCGCGACGAGCTCGGCCGAGCGGTCCCAGGAGAACGACGCGGCCCGCACCTTCGCCGCCGCGCCCAGCGACTCCGCGAGGGCCGGGTCGTCCAGGACTCGCGCGATCGCTCCGGCGATCGCGTCGGTGTCGACCGGGTCGACCAGCAGGGCGGCGTCTCCCGCCACTTCCTCGGTCGCGGTGCCGGCGGACGTCACGACCGGCACGCCGTGCGCCATCGCCTCGAGGACCGGCAATCCGAACCCCTCCCCGAGACTCGGGTAGGCCACCACCGAGGCACCCCCATAGAGGGCGCCCAGATCGTCCGGAGGAACGAAGCCGAGGGGACGAACGAGCCCTTCGAGTGACGCCACGCCGTCCGAGATGTCCTCCTTCCATCCCGGCGGCCCTGCCAATACGAGCTCGAGGTCAGGGCGGGCGATGCGTCGGAACGCCTCGAGGACACGCGGGAGGTTCTTCCGGGGTTCCTGCGTGCCGCAGAACAACACGTAGGGCCGTTCGATCCCGTACCGGCGTCGGACCTCCGCGGCCTCGAACTCCCCGAGCGCGCGCGTGCGCACGCCCCACGGGACAAGGCGCAGCCGGTCGGGATCGATCCCCGCCGCCCGGCAGGCATCCATCGTCGCCCTCGACGGGCAGATCACGAACCTCGCGTGGCGCCTGGCGAGGTCGAGTCCGCGACGCAACACCGCTCGCGAGTGCCACGTGTAGTGGCCGGGATAGTCGAGGAAGAACAGGTCGTGCACGGTCGCGACCAACGGCGCATCCGACGGCGGGACCACGTATCCCGCGTCGTGAACGACATCCACCGGGCCCGTGGCTCGCTCGACGACGGGGTGACGGAGCCACTGCCAGGCTTCGTACAGCACGCGTCGCGGCAGAGGCAGCTGGCGCACGGGAACGGGGGGCCGGAACGCCTCAGGCGGAGGCTCCCGATGGCGGGCGGAGACGCCGACGAGATCGAGATCGCCCCGTCGGCCGAGAGCTCTGAGCAGCTCCACCGTGGATGTCGCGATCCCACCGGGGACCACGTGCCAGGACTGCTCCACCGTCACGGCTACACGCACGCGTGATGACCTGCAGCAGACGACGCATGGCGTTCGGGGGGCAGGGACACGGCTGGTACTCTAGCCACACCCGGGCTTCGGGTTCGTCGGATCAGTGTTCGGGCCGGAGGCTACGTGCGCATCACTCTCCTCAACCTCTTCTATCCGCCCGACCTCGCACCGACCGCACACATGACCGCCGCGCTGGCCGATCATCGCGCGACACGGGGGGACGATGTCACCGTGGTAGCCGGCACCGGTGCGTACCTCGGCGGTTCGGAACGCGTGCCGGCGAGCCGACCGAACGGCGACGGACCCCGAGTGATCCGGCTGTGGACGCCGGCTCTCGGGAAGGCGAGCGAGGTCCGTCGGATCGGCGACTACATCACCTACCTCCTCGGCGCGGTGGCGCGCTCGTTGTTCCTGCCGCGACAGGACGTGGTGATCGCGCTCACCAGCCCGCCCTTCGTCCTGGTCGCGGCCGTGGCGCACCGGCTACTGCATCCCCGGACGCGGGTGATCCTCTGGTCGCACGACGTGTATCCGGATGCGGCGGAGACGTACGGAACGATCAAGCCCGGCGGCGCCATCTCCAGGGCGCTGCGCGCCCTCAATCGATGGCTGTTCCGACGAGTCGACCACGTCGTGGCGATGGACCCCGCGATGCGTGAGCGCGTCCTCTCGGCGCTGCCGACGGGACAACGACCCGCAGCCTCGGTGATCCCGACGTGGGAGCCGGTGGCGTTGTTCCCTGAAGAACGACGCCTCGAGACGTGGACGGAGTACGCGGAGCCGGATCTGGCCGGGCGATTCATCGTGCTGCACCTGGGCAACCTGGGATTCGGCTACCGCACCGATACGATCGCGGAGGCCGCGGCCGCGCTGGCGGACGAGGACGTGACCTTCCTGTTCGTCGGGGGAGGTGCACGGTTCCCCGAGCTCGCCCGCGAGGCAGCGGAACGACACGCCGACAATGTCCGTTTCCGGGACTACGTCCCGAGGGAGCAGACCCCCGCCGTCCTTGCGGGTGCCGGCTGCACACTGGTCTCCTTGGACGATCACTCGATCGGGATCCAAAGTCCGTGCAAGGTCAACGGAAGCCTCGCGATGGGCCTCCCCGTCGTCTACGCCGGTCCCGAGGGGTCCAACGTCGACCGGGCGATCGTCGACTACGACTGCGGCTTCTCGCTCCGACAGGGAGATATCGAGGGTCTCACCGACGCGATCAGGCGCCTCCGATCCGACCCGGTCCTGGCCGCGAAGCTGTCACGGAATGCACGACGCGCGTTCGAGGAGGCTCACTCCGATCGAAGCGCCCTCCCCCGGTTCGACGCGCTGCTCGAAGATCTCACGCACCCCGGGTCGTGACTCCTGCGGGATAGGATGACCGCCCCGAGAGGAGTGACCGTGCAAGGCGACGAGATCCGCGTGCTGTTGGTCGGTACCGGCGACGATTTCGGCAACGAGCTCGAAGGTGAAGGGTTCGAGGTCGCGCGGATCCCGGACCTCGCGTCGCTCGGACCGGGATCGGACCAAGACGCGGTGATCGTCGCCCTCGACGACCCGGGGCCTCTCGAGGCGCTCGAGACGCTCCGGCTGAAGACGCCCGCGGCCGCCATCCTGGTGCTCACGACGTCGGAACGAGAGGCGGACGGCGCCGTCGCGCTGCACGCCGGGGCGGAGGATCACCTCGTGCACGGCTCGATCGCACACGGGCTGCTCCCGCGTGCGATCCGCTACGCCGTCGAGCGACGACGGCTGCGCCGCGAGCTCGCGACGGTCGACGAGCTGACCCGCCTGCCCAACATCCGGGGCTTCTTCGCGATCGCCGAGCATCAATTGCGGATGGCCGATCGTGCCGGCACCCAGGTCGTCCTGCTCTTCGTCCGCTTCGACGATCACTCGACGGCGATCGCGGGGGACCCCGCCGCCGCGGACCAGGTCGCGCTCGAAGCCGCCGAGGTGCTCCTGAGCGCGATCCGCGACGCCGATCTTCCCGCGCGCATCGCCGACGACACCTTCTGCGTGCTCCTGTCCGGCGACGCCAGGGGCTCGGAGGTTGCGGTGCTCTCGAGGCTCGTGGAGGCGATCGCCGTGCACGACGCGAGCAAGCCCGAGCCGCGCCCCCTCGCCTTGTCGGTCGGCAGTGCGATCTACGATCCGGGTCGCCCGGTCCCCCTGGAGGGGCTCCTTCGGACCGCCGAAGCGGAGATGCGACCGCACTCATCCGAGAGCCGATGAGCTGCGAACACCCCCTGCGATCATCCGATCTCGGGGAGGACGGCGAACACGAGCGTATCGATGACCCTCGGAAGAACGCCGAGCGCACCCATGGGTTCCGCTGAGCCGACCGGAGCGCGAGACGAAGACCTGCTGCTGCGAGTCGCCGGCGGCGACGAGCACGCGTTCCGCGAACTCTTCTCTCGGTACGCATCGGTGGCGCACGCTCTCGCCTTCCGCCTCGTCCGTCATGCGCACGTGGCGGAGGAGATCGTGCAGGAGGCATTCCTCGCCGTGTGGCGGAGCCCGGATCGGTACGACCGAACGAGAGGCTCGGTGCGCGCGTGGTTGATGGGAACGGTGCACCACCGCGCCGTGGACGCCGTGCGACGAGAGCAGGCGCAGCGACGCCGCGCGGAACAAGCGGCGGCGCTGGGGTCACCGTTCACGGAAGACCCGACCGACGACGTCTTGTCCGCGATCGATCTTCCCGGGGAGCGCCGGCTCATCCGGAACGCGCTCGCGGAGCTCCCCGGCGAGCAGCGCGAGGTGATCCTGCTGATGTACTTCGACGGCATGACCCAGTCGCAGATCGCCGACCGCACCGGTCTCCCCCTCGGCACGGTCAAGTCCCGGACGCTGCTCGCCATGCGGCGGCTCCGCTCGACGATCGGAGAGGTGGCACCGTGACCCGAGACCACGAGCTGATCGAAGAGCTCCTCGCCGTCCGGGCACTCGACGGCCTCGACGAGGATGACGCCGCGCTGCTGGACCGAGAGCTCTCGGCCCACGGCGACTGCGCCGAGTGCCGTCGGCTCGAAGCAGGACACGCCGAGGTCGCGGGCATGCTGCCGCTCGCGCTCGATCCTCGCCCGGTGGACGGAGACATGGCGGACCGCATCCTCTCCCACCCGCCGCGATCGGCCCGTCCCGTGGCGGCACCGGTCGACGAGGTCTCTGCGCGGAGGGACGGGCGGATCGGACGGTGGCAGGCCGCCTTCGGCGTCGCGGCGGCGGTCGCGCTCGCCCTCGCGCTCGTGCTGGCCACTCGACCGGGCGGCGTGGCGGTCCCCGAGACGATCGTGGCCTTCGAGGGAACCCCCGGAGAGCTGGCCATGGCCTACACCCCCGGTGAGCGCGGAGTGCTCGTGTGGGGAACGGGCCTTCCCGACCCCGGCGCCGAGAGCGTCTACGAGCTGTGGATGATCGAGGACGGCGACCCCATCCGTGGCGCGTGTCTCGCGCCGACGGATGGCGCGGTCGCCGGCTACGTCGATGCGGATCCCTCATCCGCCGAGCTGCTCGCCGTGACGGTCGAGTCCTCCGAGTGCCCGGAGGCGCCGACCACCGATCCGATCTACACCGCCGAACTCCGCTGATCCTCCGGGTCCTCCCACCCGAGCGTGCCTCGGGCGCAGGCGCTCAACGGGTCGCGAGCGCTTCCCGAAGCACCATCGGCAAGATGCCGCCGTGGCCGAAGATCGCGACCTCCGCCGCCTGATCGATCCGCACCGTCACCGGGAACGCGTCCGACGAGCCGTCCTCCTTGGTGAGGTTGAGGGTGGCGTCCTGTCCCGGCACGATCCCGATCTCCAGACCAAGGACCGAGAAGGTCTCCCGACCCGTCAGGCCGTGTGTCTCCGCCGACTCGCCGGGCTTGTACTGGAGCGGCAGGATCCCCATCCCCACGAGGTTCTGTCGGTGGATCCGTTCGAACGACTCCGCAAGCACGAACCGGACGCCGAGCAGGGCCGGGCCTTTGGCCGCCCAGTCCCGAGACGAACCGCTCCCATACTCCTTCCCCGCCAGGACGCCGAGCGGCGTCTCCTCCTCGCGGTACCGCATCGCGGCCTCGAAGACGCTGGTCACCTCACCGCTCGGAAGGTGCGTCGTCCACCATCCCTCCGTCCCCGGTGCGAGCTCGTTCCGGAGCCGGACGTTCGCGAATGTGCCGCGCATCATCACCTCGTGGTTGCCGCGCCTGGCCCCGTAGGAGTTGAAGTCGCGCTGCACGACGCCGTGTTCGAGCAGGTAGCGACCCGCGGGAGAGTCGGGACGGATCGCGCCGGCGGGTGAGATGTGGTCGGTGGTGATGGAGTCACCGACCTTCACCAGGATCCGGGCGCCGTCGACACGGATCCCCTCCGCTTCGGCGTCGCCGACCGGACCGCCGGCCGGATCGGTGAAGAAGGGCGGCTCGCGGACATACGTGGAGTCGGGGTCCCACTCGTATGCCGGTCCGGTCGGCGTCGGGAGCCCTCGCCAGCGGTCGTCGCCTTCCCAGATCCGGCCGTACTGGTCCACGAATTGGTCCTCGGTCACGGCGGTCGCGATCACCTCCGCCACCTCCTGCGGACTCGGCCAGAGATCACGCAGGAAGACGGGACCGTCCGTGCCCTCGCCGAGTGGCTCGGTCGTGGGGTCGAAGTTGATCCTTCCGGCGAGGGCGTACGCCACGACGAGCGGTGGCGACGCCAGATAGCTCGCCCGAACCTGCGGGTGGATGCGTCCTTCGAAGTTGCGGTTCCCGGATAGGACGGCCACGACGTTCAGCTTCTCGTCGTCGATGATCTTCGCCACGTCGTCGGGAAGCGGTCCCGAGTTCCCGATGCACGTGGTGCATCCGAACCCCACCAGGTTGAACCCGAGCTTCTCGAGGTACGGGGTCAGCCCCGCCCGGTCCAGGTAATCGGTGACGACCCGGGACCCGGGCGCCAGGGACGTCTTGACCCAGGGCTGTGACTCGAGCCCGGCGTCGACGGCCCGCTTGGCGAGCAATCCGGCACCCACCATCACCGACGGATTGGACGTGTTGGTGCACGAGGTGATCGCCGCGATCACCACCGACCCGTGTCCCACGTCGCGACCGTTGGGGGTCACGTCCTCGGACCATCCCCGCTCCTCGGTGCCCGAGTCGGGATTCCCCCCCTCGCTGACGAATCGACCGAGCTCCGTCGGCTTCGGATCCGGCTCCAGGTGCCGTTGGAAGGCGTCCACGAACGAATCCCAGACCTTGGGGAGCGCCACGCGATCCTGTGGCCTCCGAGGACCCGCCATCGAAGGTTCGATCCGGGTGAGATCGAGTTCCAGCGTCTCGGTGAAGGTCGGGATCGGATCGTCATCCGTCCGGAACAACCCCTGTGCCTTCGTGTAGCGCTCGACCCGGTCGATCAGGTTCCCTCGACCGGTGAACCGGAGGTACTCGAGCGTCCGCTCGTCGACGGGGAAGAAGGCCGAGGTGGCACCGTACTCCGGGCACATGTTGGACAGCGTCGCTCGGTCCGCGATCGTGAGGGTCGAGAGCCCCGGTCCGTAGAACTCGACGAACCGCCCGACGACACCGTGGGCGCGGAGCATCTGCGTCAACGTGAGGACGAGATCCGTCGCGGTCGTTCCCACCGGCAATCCGCCGGTCACCTGCACGCCGACGACGTCGGGCTGGGGGAGGAACGTCGGCTCGCCCAACATCGCGGCCTCAGCCTCGATGCCGCCGACGCCCCATCCGAGGACCCCCAGGCCGTTGATCATGGTGGTGTGCGAGTCCGTGCCCATCAACGTGTCGGGGAACGCCACGCCGTCGCGCACGGTCACGACCTGCCCCAGGTGCTCCAGGTTCACCTGGTGACAGATGCCGGCGCCGGGAGGAACGACGCGCAGACCGTCGAACGCCTGTTGCGCCCAACGGAGGAGCGCGTATCGCTCGCCGTTGCGCCGGTACTCCCACTCGATGTTGGCCTCGTACGCGTCCGGCGAGCGGAAGAGGTCGACCTGCACCGAGTGATCGATGATCAGATCCACCGGCACGAGCGGGTTGATCGACGCCGGATCCCCGTCGGCCCGAGCGACGGCGCTCCGCATCGCAGCGAGGTCGACGACGGCCGGCACGCCGGTGAAGTCCTGCATCAACACCCGTCCCGGCATGAACGCCACGTCCGCGGCCTGCTCGGGCCAGCGAGCGAGCGACCGCACGTCGTCGTCGGCGACGTCACGGGAGCCGGCGCGGCGGAGCAGGTTCTCGACCAGGATCTTGACCGTGTGAGGCAGGCGGCTCACGTCGGCGATCCCGGCCTCGGCGAGCCAGGGGAGCGAAAAGACGTCCAGGCGCCCGTTCGAGGTCTCGAGCTGCGTGCGGGCACCCGTGAGTTCCGAGGTCATCTGAAGCCGTCCTCCACGTCCATCCATACTCCCACGCCCGGGGAAACTCCAGGCGCGAGCTCAGGAGCTCTCGGGCTGCCGCCCCTCCTTCGCCGCACGGGCCATATCGATGGCTTCCTTGTGAGCGATCCGGCGCTCGCGTCGGAGCTTCGCCTCCCCCTGTCGCCGGCGTTCGTCGCCGGTCTCGACGACCAGCGGAGGCACCGGTCGAGGCCTCCCCTCGTCGTCGACGGCGACGAAGACCAGGTAGGCGCTGTTGACGTGACGGATGGCTCCCGTGATCGGGTCCTCCGCCTCCACCCGGACACCGCACTCCATCGAGGTTCTCCCCACGTCGTTCACGCAGGCCCGCAGGACGACCACCTCTCCGATGTGGACGGGCTCGAGGAAGGTCATCTCGTCGATCCCGACGGTGAGGGCGACGCCACCCGAGTGCTTGATGGCGGCGAGGGCTGCCGCCGTGTCCACGAGGCGCATGATCACGCCCCCGTGGACGTTGCCGGCGACGTTCGCGTCCGTGACCTCCATCATCTGGGTGAGGGTCACCTTCGAGTCGGAGACGCTGCGCGGGCCGCGTTCGGACACGCGGGCATCCTACGTGGGCTCACCGTCCGCGGCCGGCGCACCGATACCATCGTGACCATGCGGAAGACGATGCGAGCCCTCGCCGTCGTGCTCGCGATCGGGGCGTGCGGCACCGAGCCGCCGGCGACGCCGACCCCCACCTCGGCGTCGCCTACCCCGAGCCCGTCGACCTCACCCGAACCGTCGGTTTCCCCCTCGCCGTCGCCGATCCCCGAGCCGGAACCGGGGCAGATGCCCTCGACGTTCGCTGAGGACCTCGAGCCCTCCGAACTGCCGCTCGATGAGCTCGTTCCCGAAGGTGCGGACGTGACCGGCCAGTGGTTCGCGTTCACGGCAGACGGGGTGGTCGTGCTGGTCGCCTGGGTGGAACCGGGATCGGATGCCTTCCTCCTGCCACGTGGCTTCGCGCTCTGGCACCGGCACGCGTCATCGCCACACTGGCGCGTGGGTCTCGTCGAAAGACACGACGCCGACGCGGGGATCCAAGAGATCCAGATGTCGACGACGGACCTCACCGGTGACGGGTCGGACGACGCCCTCATCTTCGAAGGCGTCGGCGGCTCGGGGGCGTGTGGCAGCTGGCTCGTCCTCGATGTCTCCCGAGAGAAGCAGACCTATCGACGCCAGCTCTGTGACGGCAGGATCGACCCCGCTCCACCCGGTTCCCCCGGACTCGTGGTGACACGATCCGTGTACCGCGAGGGCGACGCGCACTGCTGCCCCAGCGCGATGCGAGAGACCACCCTGGCGTGGACCGGCCGAGCGTGGCGGGTCACGGGGACGACGACGATCGAGGGCTGAAGGACGTCGTTCTCCCGGTCGATCGGACCTTGGTCCAAGGTGCCTAGGTCTTTCGTCCTACCGAATGACCAACAGGAATCCCCCTCCCGGTACTGAACCTGCTCGCACACCGTGCCGATAAGGAGCCCGGGAGACCCGGACAGGGGGCTGGTAGGCGCATGTTGACTGGGTACGGTCTGGCTCGAAGGATCCATATCGCGCTCATCGGACTGCTCGTCATCGGGGTGGCGGGTTCGTTCTGGATGAGCATCAGAGCTCGGTCGACCGCGGAAGAGCGAGCGGTCGAGCAGGCCCAGGTGATCGCGGACAGCTCCCTCACGCTCGTCTTCCGGCCCGACGACCTCCAACACGACGCTTCTCCCGAGAGGATCCGAGAGCTGACGCGTTCGATCGACGACGTCGTGCTCGACCCCAGCGACTTCGACACCGTGACCCTGTACTCGTCCTCGGGCGAGATCCTCTTCTCGACAGAGGACGGAAACATCGGTCAGCGCCTCGCCGGCGAGCGTCCCCGCATCCGGACCGCGTTCAGAGGGGAACCACAGGCGAGGATCATCGACGACACCCTTTCCGTGTTGGTCGGCCTGCGATTCCCATCCGGCGTCGGCAGCACCGCCGCGGTGGAATTGTCGCGTCCCGCGGATGACATCACCGGGGCGGCAGCCCCGTGGCGTACGAACATGTTCTTCCTCGGAGGCGCGCTCGCCCTCGTTCTGCTGGCGGCCGGCGCTCCGATGCTGCGAGGCGGGAGCGCGATCGAGACTGCGGAGTCGCCTCGGATGCGCGTGCCCGTGATCCCGGGGCGTCAGCCCGTCGCACAGGCGAAAAGGATCGAGGCACCGCGGCCGGGGATGAAGGAAGAGGCTGAGGCTCGGCGGCGCGCCGAGACCCGCGCTCAGGAGGCGGAGCAGCGCCTGAACCTCTTGCAGGACCAGTACCGCGCCACCTTGGAGGAGCTGCAATCCACCCAGCGAGCACTTCGCGACCAACCCATCGGGCAGGGCCGGGAGTTCGAGGAACGTGCGGTCAAGGCCGAACAGGCCGCGAGGTCGCTGGAGCAGCGACTGCACAGCGTGACCGTCGAGCGAGACCGGATCGCCGGGGAGCTGCTGGCCAAACGGGACGCGATCGTGGGTCCCGGCCGCGAAGAGCTGAAGCAGGTCGAGGCCGAGGCGATGGGCCTCCGGGCAGAGCTCGAAGGGGCCCAGACACAGCTCTCGATGACGATCCAAGAGCTGGAAGCGCTGCAGCGACAGGCGGAGCGGTCGCGAGAGCTCCAGGAGGAGTTGGACGCCGCGCAGCTCGAATCGCTCCACGCGCGCGACGCCATGGAGGGGATGCAGAGGGAGCTCGGAAGCGCCCGGACCGAGCTGGACGACGTGCGAGGCGAGCTGCGAGCGCTCCGGACCGAGGAGCAGCGCGCCGCCGAGCTCACCGACGAGCTCCGGACCGTGAAGGCCGAGATCGACAGCATGCGAGCGTCCCATCGAGCCGAGCTCGTCGAGCGCGAGGCGGAGCTCGAGGAGCAGGTCCGTTCGGTCCGAGAGGAGTTCCAGGCCCAGGTGGCCGAGGCCGAGACCCGTCACGCCGCGGAGCTCGCCGAAACCGAGAAGGTGTTCGCCGCGCGCGTGGCGGCCGTCGCCGAAGGGGCGGAGGAGGCGAGCGCGCGCGTGGCAGCCGCGGGCGCCGACCTCGAGGCCGCGAGATCGGAATCGGAGGCCCGAGCGGTCGACCTCGAGAGCGCTCGCGCCGAGCTCCAAGCCGCCCACGACCGGATCGAGGTCCTGCAGCAGGGTCTGTCCGAGCGTCAGGGAGATTTCGACGGCGCCGCCGAGGAGGTACAGCGCGCGCAAGCCGACCGACAGGCGCTCACCGCCGAGATCACCGAGCTCCGCGCATCGTTGGGGGAGACGGAGACCGCGCTCGCGGAGGAGCGTGCCGGTCGGGAGGTGCGGGACACCGAGGATTCGCGGGTCCTGGACGAGGCTCGTCGCGCCACCGAGCGCGCCGACGCCCTCGCCGAGGAGCTGGAGGCCGCGACGCAAGCGAACACCGAGATGAACCGCCGTCTCCAGGAGATCGAGGCCAGGCGCGCGCTCGAGGTTGCCGAGGACGAGGGTCGCGCCCACATGGACGAGCTCCTGACGGCGACGCAGGAGCGTCTGGCGGGTCAGTCCGAGAAGTTGATCGCCGCCGAAGAGCGGGTGCGGGAGATGGAGCGTCAAGGCACGATGGATGCGGAGCGGCTCGAGGAGCTCGAAGCGCAGCTGCGGCAGCATCAGATGGCCGATCAGATGCGGGAGCTCCAGCCGCAGAAGCACGAGCATCACGAGGCGGACGACGCGGTTCCTGTCGAGGGGCTTCGCGCGGCGACACCGTTCATCAAGGAGATGTCGATGGACGCCCAGAAGACGATCTCCCGGATGATGGGCGTCGCCCAGCTCCTCAAGCACAAGCAGGGAGCCAAGGAGCAGGCACAGCTGGTGCAGCAGCTCACGGCCAACGGCCGGCGGCTCGGCAACACCATCCGCGACCTGTCCGACATCGATTCGCTCGTCACCGGCACGGTCTCCCTCGAGCTACGCAACACCGACCTCGAATCGTTGATCCGCCGTGTGTTGGAGGAATCCGGGATCGAGTCGGAGCAGGACGTGCGGGTCGAGATCGAGCCGGTCTCGATCGCGATCGATCGCACCAGGACCGAGCAGATCATCCAGGCCCTGCTGCGCAGCGCCGGCGATCGGACGCCCGACGGCAAGACGATCACGGTTCGCCTCATCCGGGACAAGGGTGGTGCTCTGATCGTCGTCGAGGATGCCGAGTCCTCCGCGGAGATCTCCCTCAGTCCGATGGTGCGTCGCCTCGCCGAGGTGCAAGGAGGCTGGGCCAAGGTCGCCCCCCGCGAAGGTGGAGGCGCCGCGTTCCAGGTCTTCCTGCCGGCCGGTGGACCCGGCGGCACTCCTCCGGCGGAGCCGGTCGAGGGGGATCAGCCTGTGGAGGAAGTCAAGGACGAACCGAACCACTGGGTGCAGGCCGAGCAGGCGCTCGTCCGGGAGCTGCGCGAGCTCTCCCAGGGGAAGGCGAAGTAGCGGCTAGCTCCTCCGAAGGACGAGGGCGTCGCCCTGCCCACCGCCGCCGCAGATCGCCGCACCACCGAGATCGACACCCCGACGCCGCATCTCCATCACGAGCGTCAACACGATCCGCGCGCCCGACGCCCCGATCGGATGTCCGAGCGCGACCGCTCCCCCGTTCACGTTCACGATGTTCTCATCGGCACCGAGCATCCGCGTGGAATGGATCGGGACCGCGGCGAACGCCTCGTTGATCTCGATGAGACCGAGATCCGACGCCGCCAGGCCGGACCTCTTGAGCCCCTGCTCGAGGGCCATCGCGGGAACCGTGTGCAGCGACGGATAGCGGTCGGAGGACATCCCGTAGGCGACGATCTCGGCGAGCGGCGTGGCCCCGAGCTCCTCCGCTCGCTCGACGCTCATCACGACGACCGCGCACGCGCCGTCGGAGATCTGCGAGGCGTTGCCCGCCGTGATCGTGCCGTCCGGCCGGAACGCGGGCTTCAGCCCGGCCAGCGTCGCAGACGTCGTCTCGGGACGGATCCCCTCGTCTCGATCGACCAGCGCGACGGCGCCCTTCCGGTCCGAGACCTCGATCGACACGACCTCGTCGGCCATGCGGCCTGACTCCCACGCGGCGTGGGCCCGCTGGTGCGATCGCGCCGCCCACGCGTCCTGTTCCTCGCGGCCGAGCCCCAGCTCCGCGCTGACATCGTCGGTGCTCTCGCCCATGTGCTGTTCCAGGAACGACGACCAGAGGCCGTCGTGGATCATCGAGTCGATCAGCTCGGCATCCCCAAGCCGTGAGCCCTCCCGGCCCTTGGGCAGGACGTACGGGGCGTTGGTCATCGACTCCATCCCGCCGGCGACGGCGACCTCGATCTCTCCGGCTCGGATCATCTGGTCCGCCATCGCGATCGCCGCCATCCCGGACAGGCAGACCTTGTTGATCGTGATCGCGGGGACATCCTTGGGCAGGCCGGCGCCGATCGACGCCTGGAGCGAGGTGATCTGCCCGGCGCCGGCCTGGAGCACATGACCGACGATCGCATAGTCGACCTGCTCGCCCTCGATGCCCGCACACTCGACGGCGGCCCTGATCGCATGCGCCCCCAGCTCGACCGCCGTGAGCTTCGAGAGGGCGCCCCGGAACTTCCCGGTCGGTGTCCGGGCACCGGCGACGATCACGGAACGGGTGGACGAGCTCACGGATCGAGTCTACGGCTGCCGATCGGTGAGGCGGTTGGACGGATCAGCTCCGGGCTGCGACCGCTCCCTGGATCACCTCGAGGATCTCCTCACGGATGAGCTCGTCACGATCCACGAGCGCCTGCGCGAGCGCCGCGTGGACGTCACGGTTCTCCGCGAGCACCTCCAGGACGCGTTCCTTCTGCGCCGTGAGGATGTCCTCCACGCTCTGCTTGCCGCGCTCGTCGGCCAGCACCTTCGCCACGAGGTTCGCGCCCCCGATCGGGCCGTGGGAGACCGCATCGAAGGAGATCAGGGACCCGGCCATCCCGAACGAGCCCACCATCTGCGCGGCCAGCTGCGTGGCCACCATCAGGTCGCTCGCCGGGCCCGTGCCGGACTCACCGAGGACGAGCTCCTCCGCCGCGAGACCGCCGAGCGCGATCGCGATCCCGGACTCGATCTCGGTGCGATTCCTCGTGAATCGCTCCTCCTCGTCGCCGTGGGCAAGCAGGCCGAGCGATCCTCGCCGCTTGATGATCGACAGCACCTCGAGCCGGCGGTTCTGTCCCAGGAAGTGCGCGACCGTGGCGTGTCCCGCCTCGTGCACCGCCACGGCGCGACGGTCGTTCGCGGTGTAGGTGACGGCCTGCTTCAGGCCGATCTCCTCGGTGAACTTCGCCTCCATCACGTCGGCGAAGTTCATCTCCCGGCGACCCTCGCGGAGTGCGACCAACAGCGACTCGTCGAAGAGATGCTCGATCATGACCGGCGTGTATGCGAAGCACTCGTGTGCGATCCGCGTCCGGACCGACGGGTCGTCGAGCTGCTCGTGGTGCTTCTTCCGCTCGAGGAAGTAGTCCACCAGGTCTTCCCGCTCGCTCTGCGTCGGGACGTCGAAGTACAAGCGCCGATCGAAGCGACCGGGTCGCATGAGCGCGGTATCGAGCGAGTCCGCACGGTTCGTGGCCGCGATCAGCAGGATGTTGTGGTACTCGGGCCCGATCATCTTCAACTGCCAGCTTCCTGGGAGATAGCCGTTCAGCCACCCGAGCAACTTGCCCCAGATCCGGGTACGGACGCGTGGCTGATCGAACGACTGCATCTGGATCAGGAGCTCGTTGACCATCCCACCCGTGCTCGAGTTCATGAACCGATTCACCGAGCGCTCGATGCCGTCCGGGGACGATGCGCTCACGCCGTCCCGCGACTGCGCGATCGCATCGATCTCCTCGATGAAGCCGATCGCGCCCCCTTCCTTGCGCGCGGCCTTGCGGAGTGCCTTGAAGAATGAACGGATGCGATACGCGGTCATCCCGAACCACATCGACTGCAGGGCAGTCGCCGAGATGAACAGGAACGGAACGCCCGCCTGCTTGGCCATCGCCTTCGCCAGATAGGTCTTGCCGGTCCCCGGCGGTCCTTCGAAGAGGATCCCGCGCCGGGGGGTGCCTCCGAGCTCGTTCCGGAAGGTCCCGTAGCCGAGGAACACGTCGAGCGTTCGCTGGACCTCGTCGACCTGCGTGTCGAGGCCCTTCAGCTCCGACAACCCCACCTCGACCTGTTCGGGGTACACGGTGATGTGCGGGGAACGGCCCGAGAGGAGCGGCATCGCAACCATGAGCCCGATCGCGACGATGAGGAGCATCGCCGGCAGGTAGATCTCCCACGGGAAGCTGTCGGGGATGGTCGGGAGCTGGACCGGCCGACCTGTCGAATAGCGCCACCAGAGGTAGGCGTCCAGACTGCAGATCACCAGGATCGCGCGGATCTGTCGCTTCCGCTTGGTGCGAGCCCGCTGGCGGAAGACGTCGGCTCGGCCCGTACGGAGCGCGGTCGAGCCGGAGAGGAGGGCTGCAGCCGTCGCGCTGTGGTTCTTGTCGGTCACCGGTACCTCCGAGATGAGCGGTCCTGGTGGGGTTCTGGCCTTCCGTACGGACGCTATACCCTTCCCCCTCCCCCGTGAATCCGACCTTCGGCCCCATCTGGGGGATGGTGCCTCTCCGCCGAAAGTCTCATACATGGTTCGATATCGTGCGGCCGTGGCTCGCACGAAACAGCCTCCCAAGAGCGACGAGGACCGGCGGGTCGTCGGCGGCTTGCTGCGTGAACTGCGGAAGGCAGCCGGATACCGGTCCGTGGAGGGGGCGGCGGCCGTCGCAGGGGCTCCTTCCTCCCGGCAGACGATCTACGCATACGAGCGAGGGGGGCTGACCCCGTCGCTCGCTCAGTTCCTCGACCTCGTGGAGTTCTACGTGCTCCGAGCCCCGCATCTCGACGGCGCCAAGCCCGAGGACGACCTCCGGACCCAGGGCGTGGCTGCCGTCACGAGGGTCCTGACCCTGCCGCTGTATCACGTCGCCGCCGCCCAGGACCTGGTCGCGCGCATGCAGCCGGGCACGCGGAGGAAACGGTGATCGTCGACATCGACCACATCGGGATCGCCGTGGAGGATCTGGACGAGGCCGTCGAGCACTACGGGCGCACGCTGGGGGTGGAGCCCACCCATCGAGAGCGGGTCGAGGATCAGGGCGTCGAGGAGGTCCTGTTCTCGGTCGGGACCTCGTTCATCCAGCTCGTCGGGGCGCTCGGACCGGACACGCCCGTCGGTGTGTTCCTCGCGAAGCGCGGCCCCGGCGTGCATCACGTCGCGTATCGCGTGGACGACGTAACGGCGTCGCTGGCTCGCCTCCGGGACGAGGGCGTTCGTCTCGTGGACGAGACGCCGAGGCGCGGCTCGCGCGACACGTTGATCGCGTTCGTCCATCCGAGCGATATGGGCGGCGTCCTCGTCGAGCTGGTGCAGGGTCCCTGATCGACCGCGCCGTCACCCCGGACCCGTCAGACCGGGCGCGGGGGCGTTGATGAGCACGGCGACGTTGCCCTCCGGGAGCTTCCCGTCGGCCATGAGCTGATGTGCCTGGCCGGCCTCCTGGTACGGGTAGGTGTGTCCCAGGGTCGTCCTGATCTTGTCCTCTCGCACGAGGTCGTTGAACGCAGCCGCCTGTTCGTCGTTGAACAGGTGGGAACCCTGGTAGCGCTTCTGCAGGTACCAGAGGTAGCGCACGTCGATCATCGTGTCGTAGCCCGTGGTGCCCGCGCAGATCACGATCATGCCCCCCCGATCGCACACGAAGTTCGACGTGGGGATCGTGTCCTGCCCAGGGTGTTCGAAGACGATCCTCGGACTGGCCTTCTCCCCCACCGCGTCCCAGACCGCCTTCCCGAACGCCTTCGCGCCGTCGAGCCACGCCTTCCAGTCGGGCGAGTCCCAGGGAGGAGGCACCCCCCAATGCGAGAAGTCCCTCCGGTCGATGAAGCCGGTCGCGCCGAGCTCCTTGCAGTACTCCCCCTTCTCCGGTGAGGAGACCACCGCGACCGGTCTGCCGCCTGCGAGCGCCACGAGCTGGATCGCGAGGGAACCCAATCCTCCCGCACCACCCCACACGAGGACGACGTCATCGGGCTTGACGGTGTTCGGCGGCCAGCCGTGCAGCATCCGGTAGGCGGTCGCCCCGGTGAGGGTCGGGGCGGCGGCTTCCTCCCAGGTGAGCCGGTCGGCCTTGGGGAGGCATTGATGCGCCTGGACCTTCGTGAACTGCGCCATCGAACCCCAGCACGTGTCGTACCCCCAGACGCGGAAGCTCGCCGCGAGGCCTGGGTCGTTCCCATCGACGACCCATCGATCGTCGGGGTCCCACTGGCCCGCGTGAACCACGACGTGGTCCCCGACGGCCAGGCCACTGACGTCGGATCCGATCGCGTAGACGATCCCCGAGGCGTCCGACCCGACGATGTGGAAGTCGGTCGGCTCGCCCCATCGCGCCTGCGTCTTCGTCACGTCGATCGGCACGCCACGGGCGGCCCACACGTTGTTGAAGTTCACGCCGGCCGCCATCACCATCACGAGCGCGTCCTGCGGGCCGAGGGTGGGCACGTCGATCACCTCGTCGTGGATCGCGTCCCGCGGTTCGCCGTACCGTTCGGGTCGAACCAGCTGCGCGTGCATCTGCGCCGGCACGTCCCCGACCGGGGGGATCTCGCCGATCTCGTACAGGTCCTTCGACATGGGCACCCTCCGATGTGAGCCGCCGAACCCTAACAACGGATGGAGCGAGCGGATCGACAACTTGAGAGCATGTCGTGATGGACAACCTGCGAGGTCACCTGCTGGTCGCAGGCCCGGGGCTCTGGGATCCCAACTTCCGGCGGACCGTCGTGCTGATCGGCCACCACGACGACGAAGGCGCCGTGGGTGTCGTCCTGAACCATCCGCTCGAGTCCACGGTCGAGGAGGCGGCACCTCCGCTCTCCCCGCTGGTCCCTCCCGGGGAAACGCTCTTCCGGGGCGGGCCGGTCCAGCCCGAGGCCGCGGTCGTCCTCGCGGACTTCGAGGATCCCGAGCGCGCGGGCGTCCTCGCCCTCGATTCGATCGGGTTCCTGCCGGAGGAGACCGACACCGCTTCGCTCGGTGGCCTTCGGCGCGCCCGTGTCTTCGCAGGCTACGCGGGCTGGAGCGCGGGTCAGCTCGAGGCCGAGATGTCGGAGGATTCCTGGCACGCGACCCCGGCGTTCCCCGGCGACGTGTTCACAGATGACCCGGAAGGACTCTGGGCATCCGCGGTGGGGCGCCTGGGGCCCGGTTTCCGGCTCCTCGCCACGATGCCGCTGGACCCGACGCTCAACTAGACGGGCCGCGGCTCGGCGCTCGGACAGACGAACGCCCGAGGGCACCACGCGCACCACGGCCCGCCGGTGAGCTTCGGTTCACGACCACCCAGGAGGGCGCCGGCGGCTCTGGCTGCCGATACCACCCGGTCGGCGGCGTGGAACAACGTCTCCTCGGCAACCTCTTCCGCCTGCCACTCGCCGGAGTCGAGGAACAACGAGGCCACCCGATAGGGCGGGACCCCGAAGCGGAGCGTCATGAGCAGGGCGTAGAAACGCATGTCCTCCGCGTGCTCCGGCCACGCACCGCCGGTCTTCAGATCGACGGCGAGCCGAGTCGCTCGACTCGGCTCCAATCGATCGGGCACGCCGAGGACCAGGTCGATCTTTCCGGAGAGGGTGAAGTCTCCGCCCAGCAGCTGCGCCTTGACCGGCAGCTCCGTGATGGGCGCCATCTCCCGGCGAAGCTCGCGGAGCGGAGGGAAGGACCCCTGGAAGAGGGTGACCTTGCGGACGACCTCCATCAGGATGTCGTCCTGCTCGGAGCCGGACTGCTCGCGCCAGAACTCGGCGAACCGCTCCTCCCGTTCGGTCAGGCGCCCCGCCGCCGTCATCGCGATCGCATGGGGATCCATCTCGTCGCGTGCGCCCACATCGACCTCGATCGCCTTGTGCACGAGCACACCGGCCGCCGTGTTGACGGAGTGCTCGAAGGGTGGGTCCTCCCGCTGGAGCCGGGCGGCGAACCGGCCCTCACACCGAGCGAGCTGGTTGAGCGCCTCCTTCCCGAGCCACAGCGGCTCCTGGAGCTCGAGCTCGCGCGCCGCTCCCTCGATCCTGTCGACGAGCCGCTGCCGAAGGTCGGTGGCGAAGACGGGACGCTCCTCGGTTCCGATCAGCCGATCGAGCGTCCGTCGCTGCGGATCCGTGAGGAGCATCGCATCATGGTAGGCAACGAGACCGACATGACCGAGCATCCCGACGACATCCTTCGCGCATTGGCGGATCCGGAGCGGCTGCGGATAGCCGGCGCCCTGGCGACGGGCGACGCCGCAGCCGCGCCCCTGGCGGAGACCCTCGAGCTGCCCATCGCCCGCGTGCGGCGGCACCTGACCCGCCTCGCGGCGGCCGGCGTCGCTCGGCTGGGATCCGACCATCGCACCTACCGGCTCGATCGCGAGACCCTTCGTTGGGCGGCCGAGCAGGTCGGGCCGAGCCGAGACGCCGGGATCGCGCTCGGCGCGGCGAACGAGGACGAGGAGGCGGTCCTCCGAGCCTTCTTCCGCGACGGGCGTCTCGCCGAGATCCCGACGAAGGCCTCGAAGCGACGGATCGTCCTCGAACGGATCGCGGTCGAGTTCGAGCCCGGCGTGCACTACGACGAACGAGAAGTGAACGCGATCGTCGGAGGCTTCTTCCTCGATCACGCGGCGCTCCGCCGGTCGCTCGTCGACGAAGGATTCCTGGACAGAGAGGCAGGCATCTACTGGCGGGCGGGCGGGCGCGTCGAGCAGTAGTCGTGTGGACGCGAAGGGTTCGGACCCGCTACTGTCCACCAGAGCCGCCGAGCGGGACCTTCCCATCGGCGGTTCCGCACGTTCACGACCGAGTTGTTGCGTCGATGCGAATCCGATCCGCGATCGCGGCCCTCACGATCACCACGGGCATGCTCTTCGGAGCGACGCCCGCCTTCGCGCATCACGCCCCGGGCCCGTGCGACTTCCATCGCCGGGACGACGAGTCGTCCCGAGCGTTCTCGAAACGGAGGATCATCTGCGCGGTGGAGCGGTTCGGTCCGGTCCCGGGCGGACAGGAACGAGCGATCTGCATCGCCCGGCGCGAGAGCGGCCTCGACGCGACCGCCACGTCGGAACCCACGGGGCAGTACCGGGGCCTGTACCAGCACGACCGCGACATGTGGCCGGCGCGATACGCCGAATACACGCGCCCGGCGTGGGAGCTCTCTCCGCGCGCCCTCAACGGGCGCACCAACGCCATCGTGACCATCCGGATGGTGTTCAAGATCGGGACGTGGCGAGCCGCCGGATGGCCTCCCAAGGAGTGCTAGGCAACTCCGTGGTGCACGGTCCCGAGCGTGCCCGCCGGGAATAGACTCCGCCCCATGGCAACCACCGACAAGGACGTCGAGACCGCGAAGACGACCACCGTCGAGGAACGGATCGACGAGCTGCGGAAGCGCAGGAAGGCGGCTCTCACCCCGGGCGGCAGGGATGCCGCCGCGAAGCAGCACGAGCGTGGGAAGCTGACCGCGCGGGAGCGGGTCCAGCTCCTCATGGACAAGGGCTCCTTCGTGGAGACCGATCCCTTCGCCGTCCACCGCGCGCACGACTTCGGGATGGACCGCAAACGTCCGCCCGGCGACGGCGTCGTCACGGGCTACGGGACCGTGGACGGCCGCAAGATCTTCGTGGCCTCGCAGGACTTCGCGGTCTTCGGAGGCTCCATGGGAGAGGTCCATGCGCAGAAGGTGTGCAAGGTGATGGACCTCGCGATCTCCACCGGCGCGCCGTTCGTTCAGATCAACGATTCCGGGGGGGCGCGCATCCAGGAAGGCGCTGCGTCGCTCGCCGGGTACGGCTTCATCTTCGAACGCAACGTGCGTGCGAGCGGCGTGATCCCCCAGATCTCCGTGATCATGGGTCCGTGCGCAGGCGGCGCGGTCTATTCGCCGGCGATCACCGACTTCACCTTCATGGTGAAGGAGACCTCGCACATGTTCATCACCGGTCCGGACGTGATCAAGACGGTCACGGGTGAGGAGGTCACCTTCGAGGAGCTCGGCGGCGCCATGACGCATGCGACGAAGTCCGGTGTCGCGTCGCTGATCGGCGAGGACGACGAAGACGTGCTGAACCGCGTTCGCTACCTTCTCTCGTTCCTTCCGTCGAACAATCTCGAGGACCCGCCCGCCTACGCGACCACGGACGACCCCGAGCGGATGGACCAGGGCCTCACGCACGTCGTTCCCGACCGTGCCAAGGAGCCGTACGACATGCACGAGGTGATCCGCAGGGTCGTCGACGACGGCGAGTTCCTCGAGATCTTCCCGCTCTGGGCGATGACGATCGTCACCGGCTTCGCCCGCCTCGACGGCCGCTCGGTGGGGATCGTCGCGAATCAGCCGAAGGTGAATGCGGGCACGCTCGACATCGATGCCTCGGAGAAGGCATCACGGTTCGTCCGGTTCTGCGACTCCTTCAACATCCCGTTGCTCACGTTCGTGGACGTGCCCGGCTTCCTCCCCGGTACGCAGCAGGAGTACGGCGGCATCATCCGCCACGGGGCGAAGCTTCTCTACGCGTTCGCGGAGGCGACCGTGCCGCGCATGACGGTCATCACGAAGAAGGCGTACGGCGGGGCGTACCTCGTCATGAACTCGAAGCACCTGCGAGCCGACGTGTCGTTCGCGTGGCCGACCGCCGAGATCGCGGTCATGGGTGCCGAGGGCGCGGTGAACGTGGTGTTCAAGAAGGAGATCGAGAAGGCGGCCGATCCCGACGTTCGGCGTCAGGAGCTGATCCGCGAGTACCGCGACAAGTTCTCGACGCCGTACGCGGCCGCGGAGCGCGGGTTCATCGACGACGTGATCGAGCCCGCGGAGACGAGGCCCAGGCTGATCAAGGCCCTCCGGATGCTATCCACGAAGCGCGAGACGATCCCGGCGCGCAAGCACGGGAACATCCCCCTCTAGCGATGCACGGCGCCCGGTGATGAGCGGTACGGACGACGAACGGCGCTTCGAGATCTCCGAGGAGGTCTCGCCCGAGGAGGACCGCGCGATCCTGATGGCCCTCGAGCGCTACTTCTCAGCCGAGAACCCCAAGCCGCCGGCGTGGGTGCTCCAGGGGAGGATCGACGCGACGGGCTTCGGCGCGCTCCAGGTACGGCGCTTCGCGCGCGAACCGTGGCACGGTCAGTGGGTCGAGTTCGCGCGGAAGGGCGTGCCGCCGGTCCACGGCCGCGGCGACGTCCGTTGACGACCGAGGGCAGCTACACGCATTGCCCGAACTGCCTGGCGGAGTACGGAAGCTGGTCGACGACCTGTCTCAACTGCGGGTCGGCGCTCGTTCCCGGGCCCTCTCCGGCCCAGGAGGACACCGGGGATGTCGAGGCCGGGCGGCTGGAAGTCGTCCGGCGTGATGAAGGCGCGGCGGCGGGATCGCTGGACCGATTCGCCCTCGAGGAGGAGCCTGTCGTGCTGATCTCGATGGTCGAGGAGGACGTCGATGCCTTCCTCGGCGCGCTCGACGAGGAGGAGATCGGCGCGCGGCGAGGGGAGCCGGCGGAGGACGGCGGGGTCGCGATCGTCGTGCACGCGTCGAACCTGATCGACGCGCAGGCGGTCCTCGTGGAGTTCACGGGCGACGTCGGGCTCGTCGACGACATCGCCGTCGACCCCGAGCAGGAGGGAGCCGCGAGCGACATGGCGGTCGTCACCTGGTCGGGACTCCGGGACGTGGGTGTCCAGGCGAACCGGCTCCGTGCGGGAGGCGTCGACGTCCGGATCGAGCTCCCGGGCGAGGAGGAGCGAGCGTCCACGAAGGCCCAGGCGGCGATCCTGGTTCCCGTCGCGGAGCTGGACCTCGCCCGCGAGATCTTGGGCATCGAGCTCTGAGCATGGGTGCGACCCGGCGAGCGGGCAACGCGTCGCGCACGGATGCCCTCGCCGCCTTCGAGGCGGAAGGATGCTCCGCACCTCGCTTCTGGGGGAACGGGCCAGAGGATCGGTACGGATCGCACGACCACGCCTTCCACAAGGTGCTCTTCTGCCTCAGCGGGTCGATCGTGTTCCATACCGACGACGGTGATATCGAACTGACGGCAGGCGGTCGATTGGATCTGGAGCCGGGCACGTCGCACAGCGCCACCGTCGGCCCGAAGGGCTGCGAGTGCGTCGAGGCGTCCCGGTGAGCGCGGTTCAGGCGTCGTAGAAGCCGCCGCCGGACTTCTTCCCGAGCTTGCCTTCCGCGACGAGATCGCGGAGCAGCGTCGGTGCCTCGTACTTCGACTCCCCGGGGAACGCCTCGCGGAGGACCTCACCGATCGCGAGCAGCGTATCCAGTCCGATCAGATCGGACAGGGTGAGCGGCCCCATCGGATGCGCGAGCCCCAGGCGCATCGCGGTATCGATGTCCTCCCGGGAGGCGAAGCCCGACTCGTACAGCCGGATCGCGTCGAACAGGTACGGGATCAGGAGCCGGTTCACGATGAATCCCGCTTCGTCGCCCGAGCGCACGCACGTCTTGCCGAGGATCTCCGTCCCGAATGCGCGAACGAACTCGTACGTCTCCTCGCTCGTGTCGTCGGAAGACGTGAGCTCGAGAAGCGCCATCACCGGCGGCGGGTTGAAGAAGTGCATCCCGATCACCTTGTCGGGGCGCCCGCTCGCGGCGCCGAGCTCACGGATCGGGATCGACGAGGTGTTCGAGGCGAGCACGATCTCCCGGCGGGTGACCGTTCCGAGGCGTGTGAAGATCTCGGCCTTCGCGTCCCGGACCTCGGTCGCAGCCTCGATCACGAGGTCCACATCGGAGAGCGCCTCGAGGTTCGTTGCGGCTCCGATGCGACCGAGCGCCTCCTGGGCCGCGGCCGCGTCCAGCTTGCCGCGCTCGACGGCCTTCGCGACCGACCGCTCGACGCGGCCGCGGCCGGCGTCCACGAGCTCGTCCGAGGCTTCGACGAAGGTGACGCGGAGACCGGCGCGAGCGCAGACCTCGACGATGCCCGAGCCCATGAGTCCGCCACCGACCACTCCCACATGTCGGACGTCGGCGGGTCGCATGACCTCAGGATAGGAGACGCGGGACGTGCGAACGCGCTCGTCAGCCGCAGGCCTGGAGCAGCAACGGGTACGGGTTGATCGCGTCCTCGACGACGGAGTACCCGTACGAGCTCTGCGGCCAAGGGCCGGGCATCGAGTTGGGATGGAACTCGAAGTGATCGTGTGGCGTCGTGCTCGACCCGGTGTTTCCGACGTACCCGATCACCGTGCCTGCCGAGACGGAGCTGTTGGAACTGCCGGAGTACGTCGACAGGTGGGCGTTGTACGCGGTGCCCATGGAGCCCACCACGAACACGACGTTGCCGCCGAGCCCGTTCGAGCTGGTGTAGGCGTGTCCGTCGAAGGGCGCGTAGATCGGGGTTCCCTGCGGCGCCACGATGTCGACCCCTTTGTGGAGGTGGTAGCCGCCGGCGTATCGGGGCGCCCCGAAGCCGTCGCCGTACCCACGGGGTTGGCCGACGGGGCACCGCTCGAAGAGGTGATCGAACGGGACCAGGGAGCCGCCGGTCCACACCCCGCCGCCGGACTCGCCGCCTTGCGCCTGTTCGGCCGCCTGTTGGTCGAGCCACTTGTCGTAATCGGCCTTCCTCTTCTTGAAGGTCCGCTCCGCCGCGGCCTCCAGTCGCTCCTGCTCGTCGAGCAACCCCTGCTGATGGTCGAAGAGCTCGGCCACCTCGCGCCGCTGCTCCCGCACCCTTTCGAGCTCACGGATCTCTCGAGCCTGCTGGTCCTCGAGCGTGGCCTCGGTCGCCGTCAGGATGTTCCTCCGATTGGCGACCCGGACGGCGAGCCCCGCGTCCGAACGCGCGAGAGCGTCGACGTACGCCAGCCGGTCCGTCAGGTCCGCCACGTTGTCGGCGTCCAGGATGAAGTCGATGCTCGAGGCGGGCCCCGTCATGTACGCGACCGCGGCTCGCTCGTTCAGACGGTCGCGGATCCTCTCGTACCGAGCCCGGGCTCGATCCAGCGCCTCCTGCGTCCGAACCAGATCGGTGGTGACCTTCTCGAGCGCGATCTGCTGGAGCTCGATCTCCGCCGCGGCGTCGTTCAGCCGGAGCTGGGTCCCGGCCAGCTGGGCCCGGATGTCCCCGAGCGCGTCCTCGATCCTTCCGAGCCGCTCTTTCGCGCGCTCCACGTCCTCCTTGGAGGGTGCCGCGGCGCCGGCAACGGTCCCGGCCACCGAAACCAACACCAGGAGCGCCACGAGCACAGCTACACGCGTGGCTCCGGGGACGTGGCGCTGGATGTCGGTCATCTATCGGCTCCGGCCCGAGGGAAGGTGGGCGGACCGGTCCGCACAGCCTGCCAAGGAGCCGGACCCCTTGCAACCATCCTCCGCGAGATCGGGTCGACCCTGAGCACGCCCTCCGGGCTCGAGGTCACCTCAGATATTCGATCAGCTGCAGAGGGTTGCCGTCGGGGTCGTGGAACGTGGCGAATCGAGCGGATCCGGGGACCTCCGACTCGTGCCCGGCGAAGATCACTCCCCGTTGCTGCAGAGCCCATCTCGCCTCATCGAGGTGATCGACCCTGAAGACCACGGTCCCGCTGGGCGCGATCGATGCCTCTTCGGTCCCGTGGAGGGCGAGACGGATCGGACCCGCTTGGAACTCGGCCCATTCGTTCCCCGCCCGATGGGCCACAGGGAGCCCGAGGACGTCCCCGTAGAAGCTCACCGCCCGATCCATGTCCCGCGTCCAGTAGTAGACATGGTCGATGCCCTCAAGAGGCCCTTCGGGCGGCATGTCAGCCGAGGATCCTGCGCTTCTGCGCTTGGAACTCCTCATCCGTGAGGACGCCGCGCGCGCGCAGGTCCGCGAGCCTCTCGAGCTCCGATGCCGCCGAGTGTGGCGACCGCCCGGCGCTCCCGCTCATCATCCGCTGCTGATTCAGCTCTCCCTGGTGGTAGATCGTCTTCTGGACCTCCTCCGGCTTGCGGATGTGGTCGAACACCTGCCGGCCGGCCTCCGACGCCGACTGCACCACCAGGGTCCCGGCGCCGATGATCCGATCGATGACCCCCTGCTCGAAGCGAACGTCGTTGATCGCCTCGAGAGGAACCTCCATCGAGTATTTCGCGATGAAGCCGCGCCGATGGATGATGCGGTCACTCGTCACCACGAAGTGCGACGTGAGCCAGTCCACGAGCTTGCGCACCGGATACGCGAGAAGGAAGAGCCCACCTGCCGCGCCCACGACGGTGTCCAGGATCGGCTCCGTGAAGACGTCGTAGAGCACCAACATGACGGCGAGCGTCGCCAGGGTCGCGACCGCCGGCATGATCAGGGCGATCCAGTGTGGCCGAAGGTCGAAGATCAGCTCCTCGCCTTCCACGAGCAACCGCGTCGGGAACGCCACGGCGGGAACCTAGCGCGACCCGCCTCGAGGCCGCAAGCGTCGCTTGCCGGACGGGAGCTCTCGCATCAGCTCCTCGTGGATGCGCTGGACCGACGCCTGCTGCGAGGACAGCATCAGGACCACCTCTGGATCGCCCCGTTCGAGGACCGCCAGAAGGATGTGTTCCACGCCGATCCAGTCATGCCCCAGCCGGAGTGCAACCCGAAGGGAGGTCTCGAACACCTTCTTCGAGGTCGGCTCCAGTCGGCCGGGAAAGGCGCGGCTGAGTCGTCGGCGGGTGCGTGAGGCGTGCACGGCGCCCGGCTGGATCACGGCAACCTCGACGATCCGAACCAGGTCCTCCTTCGCTCGCGCAACCTGGAACCGAACGCTCTCGAGCGCTCGGGTCGCGCCGTTCGGGCCGACCTCTGCCAGGGCGACGAGCATGTGTCCGGGGCCGATGCGCTCGTGGCCGAGCTCCACGGAGATCTGGTCGGCTCGGCCCACCACCCCTCGGGCGTCCTGCGTGAACCGACCGAACAAGCCGCGGGGCTTCCGCGGGACGTGTTCGAGATAGCGGACCTCGCCGAAGCGCAAGGTCGCCCGCCCCGTCGTGGTGTCGACCCCCAGCCCACCCGTGTCGTCGAGGTCGACAGCCACGCCCCGAACGGAGTTGCCGCCGACCGTCGTGCCCTCGATCGTTCGACCCAGCGAGTGGGAGACGGCGCGCCATCGGGCCGGGATCTCTTCGAGTGAGCCCTCGACCAGTGACCGGAACCGCTCGAGGAAGCCGGTCAGGAGCGCCTCCTCATCGACGTCCCCGATCGCGCCCGCCCCGTCGACCCCCTCCGGCGCGTGGAGGTTCACGCCGACCCCCACGACGACGTGACGGATACGCCCTTCGACGATCTCGGCCTCGCCGAGGATGCCACCCACCTTCGACTCGCCCACGAGAAGGTCGTTCGGCCACTTGCATCGCACGTCTTTGCCGGAGGCCCCCGAAGCGGCCTCCGCCATGGCCACGCCAGCCGCCAACGACATCAACCCCAGGCGGTCAGGAGCCACCAAGGGCCTCAGGACGAGGCTGCACATCAGCGCTGCCCCGGGGCGGTCGACCCACACACGACCGTGCCGGCCCCGCCCTGCCGTCTGGTGTCCGGCGGCGACGAGCGTCCACTCCGGCGCGCCCTCGGCGGCCATCGCCAGTGCGGTCGCATTGGTCGACTCCGTCACCTCGTCCCAACGGACCGGCGCCGTGAGCCCGACCGTCACGAGCGCCCGACGCAGCGCCTCCTCGCTCAGCACGTGTCCACCTCGCCCGACGCTATATCGTGGCGCGACATGGCGCGGAAGCAGAAGCTCCTGATCGCCAATCGCGGCGAGATCGCCATCCGGATCGCCCGAACGTGCCGCGACCTCGGCATCGCGACGGTGGCCGTCTACTCCGACGCCGACCGCGACGCCCTGCACGTCGAGATGGCGGACGAGGCGTTCCGGATCGGTCCGGCGCTCGCATCGGCGTCCTACCTCTCGGTCGATCGGATCATGGAGGCCGCCGCCAGATCGAGGGCGACCCTCGTCCACCCCGGCTACGGGTTCCTCGCGGAACGAGCGCCGTTCGCGCAAGCGGTCGAGGATGCCGGTCTCTCCTTCGTCGGTCCCTCGGCCCGCGCGATCGAGACGATGGGCGACAAGTCCGCCGCACGTCGCGTCGCGGACGCGGCCGGGATGCCGATCGTTCCCGGGACCCGCGAGCCGGTCGACCTGGCCCAGGCGAAGAAGGAGGCCGCCCGGATCGGATTCCCCTTGGTGGTCAAGGCCGCCTTCGGCGGTGGCGGGAAGGGCATGCATGTCGTGCGCGACGCGGAGCACTTGGAGGAATCGCTCAAGCGGGCGGCGCGTGAGGCGAAGTCCTACTTCGGCAGGCCGGAGGTCTTCCTCGAGCGCTACGTCGATCGCGCCCACCACGTCGAGGCGCAGATCGTGGCCGACACGCACGGCAACGTGTTCTTCCTCGGTGAACGCGACTGCTCGGTGCAGCGCCGCCATCAGAAGCTGATCGAGGAGACGCCGTCGCCCCTGTTCGACGATCGCATCCGCGATCGGTTCGCGGAGGCGACGGTGGGTCTCGCCAAGGCAGCGGGCTACGTGAACGCCGGGACGATCGAATGCGTGATGGACGAGGACGGGGACTTCTACTTCCTCGAGATGAACACGCGGCTGCAGGTCGAGCACACCGTGACCGAGATGGTGACCGGGCTCGACCTCGTGGCACTCCAGATCCGAGTGGCGCTCGGCGAGAAGCTGGCGTTGGACCCTGCTCCCCGAGGCGCGTCGATCCAGTGCCGGATCAACGCCGAGGACCCGGGGAGGAACTTCCTGCCGGGACCCGGTCGGGTCACCCGCTACCGGGAGCCGGCAGGCCCGTTCGTGCGGGTGGACTCCGGGATCGAGCAGGGCCGCGAGATCCCCGGGGACTACGACTCGATGTTCGCGAAGCTGATCGTGGCGGGGCGGGATCGAGAGGAGGCTCGCACGCGAATGCTGCGAGGGCTGGACGAGTTCGCCGTCGAGGGAGTGCCGACGACGATCCCGGTGCACCGCTGGATCCTCGGATCCAAGGAATTCCGGGCGGGGACCCATACGACCACCTGGCTCGAACGGGCGTTGGGCGACGCCGACCTCCCGGCGCATCCGGACTTCGCGTCTTCCGGCCCGGCCCCCAACAGGCCCGCGGACATCCTCGTCGAGGTGGACGGACGCCGGATCCCCGTGCGGATCTTCGACGAGCGACGTGATCCGGCGCCGAGGCCACCGATGGCTCCCGACGCGCACCACGGCGAGCACGTGCACGGCGAGATCCTCGCGCCGATGCAGGGCACGATCGTGAAGGTGCTGGTCGAGAAGGGCCAAGAGGTGCGGCCCGGCGACGTGATCTGCATCCTCGAGGCGATGAAGATGGAGAACCACGTCCCTTCGAACCGCGACGGGGAGGTCACCGACCTTCCGATCCGCGCCGGTCAGGTCGTGGAGACCGGTCAGGTCCTCGCGGTGATCGACTAGCCGCCCGGCGGGCCCCAGGCGTCGCGGCCGACGATCCGGAAACCCGAGTCCTTCACCTTGTAGGTCCGGTTGATCGAGACGAGGAGCGCCGTGAGCGACTCGGCGACCCGAGCCATCTCGAGCCGGCCGCAGTCCACCCAGCGCATCCCCGGGATCCCGTCGATCAAGGCGCCGACGCGGGCCTTCGCGTCCGCGTCGTCGGCGCACAGGAGCACGTCGCTCTCGATCTCGCGGTCGAGGGCCTGGAGGCCCTCCGCCGCGATCGTGTGGAAGCCCGCCACGACCCGGGGGCCGTCGCCGAGGATCGCCTGGGCTTGCTCGGCGGCCGAGCCGTGCCAGGGGCGCAGCACCTGCCACGGCCGGCCCCCGACGGCCGTGGCCAGCGGGCTGGTGGCATCGAGGACGACGGCGCCGGGGGCGACGGCGTCTTTGATGGAGCGGTAGATCTCCGCCTGGCCCGCGTACGGCACGGTGACGACCACGACGCCGTCGCTCCCGGGCACGGCGGCCGCCCTCGCGTTGTCGGTTCCTTCGAGGGCGGTGCCCGCGAGCTCGGATGCCCTCGCGGCGGAGTCCGCTCCACGGCCGGCATCGCGCGAACCGATCGTCACGCGGTGCCCGGCTTTGGCGAGGCGGAGCGCGAGGCCGGATCCCTCGGCCCCCGTTCCTCCGATCACCGCGACGTCCACGGCGCGAAGCCTAGTGGCTAGTACGTGGGCCGGTACTCGCCGAACACGCGACGGAGCGCGTCCGAGACCTCGCCCAGGGTCGCGCGCAACCGAAGCGCTTCTCGCATGGGTGGGAGGAGATTCCCGGTGCCGCGTGCAGCTTCCTCCACGTCGGCGAGGGCGGCCTCCACGGCAGGCTGCTCTCGGGACGACCGAAGCTCCCCGAGTCGATCCATCTGTCGGGCCGTCTCTTCCTCGGAGATCCGTTGGAGCTCGACGGGCTTCGCTGTCGCATCGACGAACCGGTTCACGCCCACGACGACGCGTTCCTCGGTCTCGATCCCCCGCTGGATCCGGTAGGCCGCCTCGTGGATCTCGTCCTGGTAGAAGCCGGCCTCGATCGCCGCCACCGCTCCCCCCATCGCGTCGACCTTCTCGATCATCTGGATGGCCAGCCGCTCGAGCTCATCGGTGAGCGACTCGACGTAGTAGGAGCCTCCGAGCGGGTCCACCGTCTCGGCGGCGCCGGTCTCGTAGCCGAGCACCTGCTGGGTCCGAAGGGCGATCTTGACCGCCTGCTCGGTCGGCAGCGCGAGCGCCTCGTCGAACGAGTTCGTGTGCAGCGACTGCGTGCCGCCCAGGACGGCCGCCATCGCCTCCAGCGCCGTCCGCACGATGTTGTTCTCGGGTTGCTGGGCAGTGAGGGTCGCTCCGCCCGTCTGCGTGTGGAACCTGAGGGTCTGTGATCGAGGGTCTTCCGCCCCGAAGCGGTCGCGCATGATCGCCGCCCACATGCGACGGGCGGCGCGGAACTTCGCGATCTCCTCGAAGAAGTTCATGTGGCACGCGAAGAAGAACGAGAGACGAGGGGCGAAGTCATCGACCGCGAGGCCGGCGTCGACCGCCGCCTGGACGTACGCGATGCCGTTCGCGAGCGTGAACGCGATCTCCTGTGCGGCCGTCGCGCCGGCCTCACGCATGTGGTAGCCGCTGATCGAGATAGTGTTCCAGCGGGGGATCCGCGCGCCCGCGTACGCGAACAGGTCGGTGATCAGGCGCATCGACGGCTGCGGCGGGTAGATGTAGGTCCCGCGAGCCGCATACTCCTTCAACAGGTCGTTCTGGACCGTGCCGGAGAGCTGCGTGGGGTCGATGCCGTGCTCCTCGGCGACCAGCTCGTAGAGCAGGAGCAGGATCGGCGCGGTGGCGTTGATCGTCATCGAGGTGGAGACCTGATCGAGCGGGATCCCCTCGAAGAGACGCTCCATGTCGTCCACCGAATCGATAGCGACGCCCGTCTTGCCCACCTCCCCTTCCGCCCGCGGGTGATCGGAGTCGAGACCCATCTGGGTCGGGAGGTCGAAGGCGACGGATACGCCCGTCTGCCCGTGATCGAGGAGGTAGCGGAACCGCCTGTTCGTCTCCTCGGCGCCGCCCATGCCGGAGTACTGGCGCATCGTCCAGAGGCGTCCTCGATACATGTCGGGATAGACGCCGCGCGTGAACGGGAACGAGCCGGGCTCGCCCACGCGGTCGGCGGCCGCTCCGTCGGTGTTCGACTCGTAGATCGGCCGGACCTCGATCCCGGAATCGGTCGTGCGACGGCTGCCCTCGGTCACATGAGGAAGCTTACGGTGCCGCGATATGGTGCCGTCATGGACATCGTGGATCCTCGCATCGAGGCCTACATGGAGGAGCGCCTCCGCCGCTTCGACGAGCCGGTGCTCCTGGAGATGGAGGCGTACGCCGACGAGCGGGGTTTCCCGATCGTCGGCCGCAACGTCGGTGTGACGCTCGAGCTGCTCGCCCGCTCCGTGGAGGCCGAGCGGATCACGGAGCTCGGTTCGGGCTTCGGGTACTCCGCCTACTGGCACGCGCGGGCCGTCGGCCCCGTCGGTGAGGTCCACCTCACCGACGGGGACCCCGAGAACGAGATCAAGGCCGCCGAGTTCCTGAGGCGAGCCGGTCTCGCCGACCGCGTCCAGTTCCACGTCGGCGACGCGGTCACCGAGCTCGAGCGGCTCGACGACGAGTTCGACGTGATCTTCAACGACATCGACAAGGACGGGTACCCGGCCGCGTGGCGCGCGGCCAGCGAACGGATCCGTCGCGGTGGCCTCTACGTCTGCGACAACGTCCTCTGGTACGGCCGTGTCGCGGTCGACGATCCGGACGACACCCGACCTCAGTACACCGATGCCGTCCTCGAGCACAACCGACTGGTCGCGGAGGACGAGCGCTACCTCTCGACGATCGTCCCCACCCGGGACGGCGTTCTGGTGGCCATCCGGATCGCGTGAGCGCCGGCGAAGACCCGGGCTGGGGTCCGGCGCTTCGGCCCTTCTGGCAATTCTTGCTCCCGTGGCTCGCGCTCTTTCGAAGGAAACGGCTGGATCTCATCGGCCTCCGACGAGTGTTCCTCCAGATGGGGGCGGTTTTGGCGGAGGTCACGATCGTGATCGCGTCCATCTTCGCCGGACCATCTCGCGACACGCCCTGGGCGTGGATCCTCATCGGAGTCGGCACCGCTGGTTGCATCGGCGGACTGATCTGGTCCACCGAACGATGGCGTTCGCCGGCCGACCCGACGGACCTGAGCTCGGCTGAGTCGATCGCCAACTCGTTCCGTGCTCTCTCGTTCATCCGACTCGGACTCGCCGCGTCGCCGGCCGTGTACGGGATCGTGGGAACGGAACTCACCCATACTCCCGAGTACAGCCTGGTCGGCGCCGGAGTCTCGATCGTGCTGCTGGCCCTGTACGGGCCCACGAGGTCTCGGGTCGATGAGATCGAGGAGCGGCTTCGAGCCTCGGGCTCACCCATCGCCCTCCGAGCCGCCCTCGAGGAGACCGCGTCTTGAGGTCCGGATGCGGGCACGGCTCCGATAGGCTAGCGACCGACCGTGGCAAGCACTGAACGCAAGAACAAAGGTCAGTTCGGCCCGCTGTACAAGGGCCATGTGGGCCAGTACAGCTGGCTCCTCCACCGCGTGACGGGCGTCGCGATCATCCTGTTCCTGTTCGCCCACGTCGTGGACACGGCGGTGGTCGGCTGGGGCCCCGATGCCTACAACCGGGTCGCCTCCGTGTACCACAACCCGTTCATCCGACTGCTGGAGCTCGGACTGGTGGCGGCGGTGCTGTACCACTCGTTCAACGGCGTGAAGATCATGCTGATCGACTTCTTCCCGAGGCTCACGAGGCATGTCCGAGGCCTGGGGATCGCCACCTCTCTGTTGTTCATCGGCTCGATGATCCCGATCACGCTGATCATGGGCTCGGCCATCGTCGAGCTCCTCCTGGAGGGCTGACCCGGGTGGCGACGACGACCGAGGCTCGCCCCGACCGGCCAGCCCCAGACGCGAAGCCCTCTGGAGCCGGCCGGGATCGCCCGATCGGCGGCTTCGAGCTCTGGACCTGGCTGTTCATGCGGGTCTCCGGCATCGTCCTGCTGTTCCTCGCCGTCGGGCACGTCCTGATCATGCACGTCCTCGACACCGGCGTGGACCGCGTCGACTTCGCGTTCATCCAGCTCCGCTGGGCGAGCCTCTTCTGGAAGACCTGGGACTGGCTCATGCTCGTCCTGGCACTCCTCCACGGGGTGAACGGCCTGAGGATGATCGTCCTCGACTACGTGCGGCCCTCGCGGGTCCGATCCACGATCAACGGGTTCTTCGCCGTCCTCGGCGCCGCACTCATGGCGCTCGGCACGATCATCGTCGTCACCTTCGACCCTGCGAAGTGGCCGACGACATGACGACCACCCATACGTACGACGCCGTGATCGTCGGCGCCGGCGGAGCCGGACTCCGTGCGGCGATCGAGGCCTCCGGCCGGGTGAAGACCGCCGTCATCTCCAAGCTCTATCCCACGCGCTCTCATACGGGCGCGGCCCAGGGCGGCGTCTGCGCGGCCCTCGGCAACGTCGAGGAGGACTATCCGGAGTGGCACGCGTTCGACACCGTGAAGGGCGGCGACTATCTCGTGGACCAGCCCGCCGCCGAGATCCTCACCGAGGAAGCCGTCGCGGCGATCTACGAGCTCGAGCGTTGGGGGCTCCCGTTCAACCGGACGCCGGACGGGCGCATCGACCAACGGCGCTTCGGAGGACACACCGCGAATCACGGCGAGCGCCCGGTCAAGCGGGCGTGCTACGCAGCTGATCGCACCGGGCACATGATCCTCCAAACCCTCTACCAGCAGTGCGTCAAGCGCGACGTCCGGTTCTTCAACGAGTTCTACTGCCTCGACCTGCTCCGTACCGACGACGGCCGGACCGCCGGCGTGGTGGCCTACGAGCTCGCGACGGGTGAGCTCCACGTGTTCCGGGCGAAGTCGGTCCTGTTCGCGACCGGCGGCTACGGGCGGATGTTCCGGGTCTCCTCGAACGCGCACGCGCTGACGGGCGACGGCCCGTCCGTCGCGTTCCGGCGGGGCATCCCGCTCGAGGACATGGAGTTCTTCCAGTTCCACCCGACCGGTCTCTACCGCCTCGGCGTGTTGCTCTCCGAGGGAGCGCGCGGCGAGGGTGCGATCCTCCGGAATCGCGACGGGGAGCGGTTCATGGAGCGCTACGCACCGACGATCAAGGACCTCGCCCCGCGCGACGTCGTATCGAGGTCGATCTACCAGGAGATCAGAGAGGGCCGTGGGCTCGGCCCGAAGGGCGACTACCTCCATCTCGACCTCACTCACCTGGACCCGAAGGTCCTGGAGGAGAAGCTGCCGGACATCACGGAATTCGCCCGCGTCTACCTGCAGGTCGAGCCCACGCGAGAACCGGTGCCGATCCAGCCCACGGCGCATTACGCGATGGGAGGGATCCCCACCGATGTGCACGCTCGTGTGGTCACGGGCTCGGAGGAGACACCCGTCCCCGGTCTCTACGCCGCCGGGGAGTGCGCCTGCGTATCGGTCCACGGCGCCAACCGTCTCGGAACGAATTCGCTCCTCGACATCGTGGTCTTCGGGCGCCGGGGCGGCGACGACATGACGACGCATTGCGCGGAGACCGATCTGCCGGATGTACCGCCGGACGCCACCGCGCATACGCTCGACATGCTCGACGGGATCCTCACCCGGAAGACGGGCGACAACGTCGCGGACATCCGGTCGGAGCTGCAGGATTCGATGTTCGATCTCGCGTTCGTCGTTCGGACCGAGGAGAGCCTCACGAAGATGGGCGAGATCCTCGACGGGCTGCACGAGCGGTATGAGCGGATCGCGATCGGCGACAAGGGCAACGTCTACAACACGGACCTCATGGAAGCCGTGGAGGTCGGGTTCCTGCTGGACTGCGCCGCGACGCTCGTCGCGGCGGCACAGGCCCGCGACGAGAGCCGCGGCGCCCACTACCGGGAGGACCATCCGCTGCGCGACGACGCGAACTGGCTCAAGCACTCCCTCGCGTACCGTCGGGACGATGGCTCGATCCGCATGGAGACGAAGCCCGTGAAGCTCGGGCCCTACGTGCCGATGGAGCGGAAGTACTGATGGCGACCGCCGCTGAGATCCTGAACAGCTCGGACGAGCGTCGCGTCGGCGCGACGGACCTGATGACGCTGACGCTCAAGATCCAGCGGTTCAACCCTCAGGTCTCCGAGGACGCATGGTGGGACGAGTTCACGCTCCAGGTGGATCCTTTCGAACGCCTGGTCGAAGTGCTTCACCACGTGAAGTGGTATCACGACGGGACCCTCACCTTCCGCCGCTCGTGCGCGCACGGCATCTGCGGGTCCGACGCCATGGTCATCAACGGCCGCAACGCCCTCGCGTGCAAGGTCCTGGTGAAGGACGTGGCACCCAAGGTGACGATCGAACCGATCCGCGGCCTGCCCGTCCTGAAGGACCTCATCGTCGACATGGAACCGTTCTTCGACGGATACCGGGCCGTACTTCCGTACCTGGTCAACGAAGAGGTCACCGAACGTGAGCGGATCCAGACGCCGGAGGAACGCGAGCGATTCGACGACACCACGAAGTGCATCCTGTGCGCGGCCTGTACGACCTCCTGTCCGATCTTCTGGGCCGACGAGACCTACATCGGTCCGGCCGCGATCGTGAACGCGCACCGATTCATCTTCGATTCCCGGGATCGTGCCCCCCGGGAACGCCTCGGCATCCTCTCGGAGAAGACCGGTGTCTTCCGCTGCCGGACGACCTTCAACTGCACCGATGCATGCCCTCGAGGTATCGAGGTCACGAAGGCCATCCAAGAGGTGAAGCGGCTCATCCTGTTCGATCGCGCCTGAGCGTCGAGGGGGCGCCGAGGATGTGCCCGATCCGTGATGGGTCGATCACCCACGAGACTCGACGCAGGATTGACGAGTCGGCTGCCACGGGATATGTGGAGCAGGATGGTCGATCCTACCCCCATCGAGTTCGTGCTTCCGGTCAGTCCCACAGCCGACGTCGACGCACAGGAGGCGTTCAGCCGTGTCCTCACCGGCGACGCGGCAGCGCTCCGGGATCGGGCCTTGATGCTCATCTCGGGGCTGCTCACGAGCGACGAGGATCGACCGCTCAGCGGAGACGAGATCATCGCCGTGAAGGTGATCCCCGCTCCGCGCTCGGTTCGGATCGAGATCACCGACGCCGGGTCGGGGGTGGTGCTGGGAGGGCTCCGGAAACCACGCCACCTCGCGACGAGCGGCTGGAGCCCACACCTCCTCAGCAGGATCGCCGATCGTTGGGGTCTCGTCTCGGGCGTGGAGGGAGCGTGGGTGTGGTTCGAGCTCGACCTTCCCCTCGGAACCGACGGCTGAGCCTCGACGATCGCCTTCTCCCCGGTTCCCGCCGATCGACCTGAGTCGAGCCCGGCTCCACCAGTCGGTCGGGTAGGGTGCCGAGGTGGCTGGACGGCACCGTGTCACGCTGATCCCCGGCGACGGCATCGGACCGGAGGTGTCGGCCGGTGCCCGCCACGTCCTCGACGCCGCCGTTCCGGGGATCGAGTGGACCGAACGCCAGGCCGGATCGGTCGCCCTCGTAGAGCAGGGGGACCTCCTTCCCGAAGAGACGCTTGCCTCGATCCGGGAGGCGCGGGTCGCGATCAAGGGGCCGATCACGACGCCGGTCGGATCCGGTTTCCGGAGCATCAACGTGGCCCTGCGTCAGGACCTCGATCTGTTCGCGGCCGTGCGCCCCGCCAGGTCGCTCCCGGGCGTGCCGACGAGACACGGCCGGGTGGACCTCGTGGTGATCAGGGAGAACACCGAGGATCTGTATCAAGGGGTTGAATTCGCTGCCGGCTCGCCCCAGGCCGAAGCCCTCAGGGAGGAGTTGCGGAGACTGGCCGACTTCGAGGTCCGGCCGGACGCGGGCGTCACCCTGAAGCCGATCTCCGTCGCGGGCACGCGACGGATCGTGCGGTTCGCATTCGACTACGCGAAGGCGAATCGCCGCCGCAGGATCACCCTCGGCCACAAGGCGGGCATCATGCCGACGTCCGACGGGTTGTTCCTGCGGACGGCGAGGGAGGACACGATCGATCGAGGCGATGTCGAGTTCGAGGACATGCAGATCGATCATCTGACCGCCCGCCTCGTCCGCGAACCCGGCCGGTTCGACGTCCTGCTCCTCCCCAACCTCTACGGCGACATCATCTCCGACCTGTGCGCCGGACTCGTCGGCGGACTCGGGCTCATCCCCGGCGCGAACATCGGCTGGGAGTACGCCGTGTTCGAGCCGGTCCACGGGAGCGCCCCCGACATCGCGGGCAAGGGTGTCGCGAACCCGATCGCCATGATCCTCTCCGGCGCCATGATGCTCCGCCACCTGGGCGAGCTGCGTAGTGCATCGGCCGTGGAACGAGCGGTCGACGCGGTGCTCGAGGCGGGGAACGTACGGACCCCCGACCTCGGCGGCTCGTCCTCGACGATGGACGTGGCCGAGGCGATCGCCTCCGCGCTGGCACCCTAGTCGGTCTGCGCCGATGGATCCCGACCGGGATCCGGTGGGAGTCGTCAGCAGCCGGGTTCGCCGTGGTGCCCGCAACACCCCTTGTTCCCGAGCGACTTGACTCGGTTGCGCACGGTCACGGCGACCTTCCGACCGAACGGCAGATCTGACTCCGACCAGTTGGTGAAGAAGTTCCCGACGTGCTCCCGGAGCCGACCAGCGAGGGACGCCATCCCGTCATGCTAGTCGTGCCTCGCCGGACGAGCCGCCCGCGAGATCCCTGCCCGGGACGGCGCGCTAGAGGTCGGCCAGATCCGCGCACTTCGCGCGGATGCCCTCGGCGGCGGCTCGAAGCTTCTCGAGCTCGTCGTGGTTCAGGTCCAGCTCGACGATCTCCTCGACGCCCTTGACTCCCAGTCGCGCCGGTACCCCGACGTACACATCGGAGATCCCGTACTGGCCGGTGGTCCAGGCGCACACCGGAAGGACCTCCTTGGTGTCCCGGACGATCGCCCGGACCATCGCCACGACCGAGGCACTGGGGGCGTAGTACGCCGATCCCGACGTGAGGAGCGCGACGATCTCGGCGCCGCCGTCGCGCGTCCGCTGGAAGAGCCGTTCCAGTGTTGGCTCGTCGACGAGCTCGGGCAACGGGGTCCCGTTCACGGTGGCATGCCTCGGCAGGGCCACCATGGAGTCCCCGTGGGAGCCCAGGGTGATCGCCTCGACCACGTTGGGCGAGACGCCGAGCTCCTCGGCGATGAAGAACCGCAGTCGCGCCGAGTCCAGGACGCCGGCCATCCCCGTCACGCGTTCCCGAGGGAACCCCGATGCCTCGGCGGCCAGGAAGGTCATCTCGTCCAGCGGGTTGGACACCACGACCAGGATGGCACCGGGAGACCCCGGCACGACGTTGCCGACGACGTCGCGCATGATCGCGGCGTTCTTCCCCAAGAGGTCCATCCGGCTCATCCCCGGCTGACGGGGGAACCCGGCCGTGATCACGACGATGTCGGATCCGGCCGTGTCCGCGTAGTCGTTCGTGCCGAGGATCGAGGGTTCATAGCCCTCGATCGGCGCGGCCTGCTTGAGGTCGAGGGCGAGACCCTGGGGCTTGCCTTCGATGATGTCGATCAGGCAGACCTCCGCGAGGCGCTGCTCGAGGATCCTCATCGCGGTCGTCTGTCCGACGAAGCCGCTACCGACGACGGTGACCTTCATGGACGCATCAGCTCCTCAGGAGGTGGTCCGAGCGAAGGCGTCATGCTACCGAGGAGTCCCGGAGCCGTTCGGCTACGGCCTCGGCCATCCGCTTGGTGCCGACCGCAGGGCGCTCGTCCCCGGCTGCCCGGAGATCCGGGGTCACGTCCACGCCGCCGGCCAGGACGCCGGCGATCGCCTCTTCGAGGCGATCTCCCGCCTCGACCTCCCCGAGGTGCCGAAGCATCATCGCCGCCGAGAGCATCAGGCCCACCGGGTCCGCGCGATCCCGCCCCGCGAGACGCGGGGCGGTCCCGTGCGTCGCCTCGAACACAGCGACGTCGTCGCCGAGCTGCACGCCCGGCGCCACCCCCGGCCCGCCGATCAGGCCCGCGCCCAGCTCGGACACGATGTCCCCATAGAGGTTCGGCAGCACGAGCACGTCGAACCGCTCCGGCGACTGGACGAGCTCCATGCAGAGCGCGTCGATGATCCGATCGTCGAAGAGGACGTCCGGATACTGCGCGGCAACCCTCCTCGCAACGTCGAGGAAGAGCCCGTCGGAGAACTTCATGATGTTCGCCTTGTGCGCGGCTGTGACCTTTCCCCGACCGCGGCGCCTGGTCTCGTCGAACGCGAACCGGACGATCCGTTCGCTCCCCTCCTTGGAGATGGCTTTGACCGAGATCCCACTGTCCTCGCGGATCCGAACGCCGGTTGCCTCCTCGATGAAGGCGATCAGTTCCTTCACCTCGACGGTCCCCACCTCGAACTCGATACCCGTGTAGACGTCCTCGGTGTTCTCTCGCACCACCACGAGATCGACGTCCTCGTACACGGACGGCACACCGGGGTACCGCCGACACGGGCGCACATTCGCGTACAGATCCAGTTCCTTCCGCAGCACCAGGTTCGCGCTGCCGATCCCGGCTCCGCCGGGAGTCTCGATCGGTCCTTTCAACCCGACGCCGTTGTCCCGGATGGAGGAGACCGCTCGAGCGGGCAGCACCTCACCCGTCCGTTCGAATGCTCGGAGACCGATCTCCTCGACGTCCCAGCGCACCTCCACCCCGGTGGCCTCGACGACGCCGCGCGCGGCCTGCACCACCTCCGGTCCGATCCCGTCTCCCGGGATCAACGTCACGCGATGGGTCAACAGATGCCTCTTTCGTCGTCTCGCCCTGGGCGTTGGGCTGGGCGTCGGGGTCAGCGAACGGGGCGCCGACTATCCTGGCAGTCTCGCAGGGACCCGTCCGAACGGGTCCGCGGAGAACGGAGGATCGTGGCCGACAAGGGGCTCCGAGAGGTCATCGCAGCCGACACCAAGCTCTCCGACATCGACGGCGAGAAGGGCACGCTCTCCTATGTCGGCTACGAGATCCAGGACCTGGCCGAGCACTCCACGTTCGAGGAGGTCGTCTACCTGCTCCATCATCTGGAGCTCCCTACCGCTCCGGAGCTCGAGGGTATGGCCGGTTCCCTCGCGAACGAACGCGATCTCCACCCGTTCCAGGTGCAGCTGATGAGGACCCTGGCCGAGCAGACCTCCCCGATGTCGATGCTCCGCACGTCGGTCTCGGCCGCCTCGGCGTTCGATCCCGACGGGTGGGACGAGTCGGCCGACGCTCAGGCGCGGAAGGCGCTCCGACTGATCGCGAAGACGGCATCGCTGATCACCACGTACCACCGCCTGCGGACCGGGATGGACGCGGTTACGCCGAACCCGGCGCTCCCGCATGCCGCCGACTTCCTGTGGATGCTGCACGGGATCGAGCCGGATCCGGACGATGCCCGCGTGCTCGACACCACGTTCGTCCTCTACGCGGATCACACGATGAACGCCTCGACGTTCACGGCGAGGATCGTCGCCTCGACGCTCGCGGACATGTTCTCGGCGATCACCGCCGCGATCGGCACGCTCAAGGGACCGCTGCACGGAGGGGCAAACGAGGAGGCCATGAAGAGCTTCGAGGAGGTCGGCAAGCCGGAGAACGCGGAGGCGTACGTACGCGACCGCCTCGAGCGGCACGAGAAGATCTTCGGATTCGGCCACGCGGTGTACAAGACCTACGACCCTCGCGCGAAGGTCCTGAAGCGGCTGTCGAGGGAAGCATGCGAACGCGCGGGCAAGGCCGAGCTCCACGAGACCGCCGAGGCGATCGAGAAGGCGACGTTCGAACAGAAGGGTCTGTATCCCAACGTGGATTTCTACGCCGCCGCGGTGTTCCACGTGCTCGGCATCCCGACCGATCTGATGACGCCCGTGTTCGCCGCCGCGCGCATGGCAGGTTGGACGGCCCACGTCCGGGAGCAGTACGCGGACAACAAGGTGATCCGGCCGGGGTCGCGGTACATCGGCCCGAAGCAGCAGAGCTGGGTGCCGCTCGAAGAGCGCGTCAAGGACTAGGCGCTCGTCGGGCGAGGGAAGAGACCGGCGTCCTCGACGATCGTGCGGACGAGATCGTCCCGACCGATCCCCATGAGATGAAGGCCCGAGATCCCGTCGATCTCGCGGATCCGCCGGGCGACATCGATCGTGAACCGGACGCCCGCTTGCTCCGCGTCGGTGCCCGCCCTCTCCAGCATGTCGATCGCGGCCCGCGGAACGTGGACACCGAAGAGCCCGTCCATGAAGTGCGCGTTCTTGACGCTCCGAAGCGGCACCACGCCGACGAGCACCTTCGCGCGTTCGAAGATCCCCCTCGGCCGGACCAGATCCGCCCACTCACCTAACCTGTCGACGTCGTACACGATCTGTGTCCACACCACGTCGCCGCCCGCATCGAGCTTCGCTTCGAGCTTCGCCGGATCGTAGGGTTCGGACAGCGGCACGTCGGCGACACCGATCAGGTAGCGCGGCGGATCGGCGATCTCCGCGCCCGCTCCCGTCGTGCCCTGCTCGCGGATCCGCCGCGCGAGCTCGACGACCTCGTTGGGCCCGAGGTCGAACACCGACGTGGCGCCCGGATGGTCCCCGCCGTCCATCGGGTCGCCGCCGAGGACCAGGAGGTTCCGCGCGCCGAGCGCCCAGCCTCCGAGGAGGTCCGCGGTGATCGCGAGGCGGTTGCGATCGCGGCACACGAGCTGGAGCGTGGGCTCGGCGCCCGCTTCGTGAACGAAGCGGGCGCCGGCCAGCGGGGACATGTGCGGCGACGCGGATGGGTTGTCGGTCACGTTGACAGCGTCCACGTACCCGACGAGTCCTCGAGCGGCTTCGCGGATCTTCGAGCCGTCACCCGAGCGCGGGGGCACGACCTCGCTCGTGACGACGAACTCGCCGGCGTCCAGGAGCGAGGCGAGGCGGCCTCCCTTGGGTCTCACCCTCCGTAGGCCTGTGTCTCGGCCGCCGTGACCGTGTTCACCAGGAGCATCGCGACCGTCATCGGCCCGACCCCGCCGGGGACGGGTGTGATCGCTCCGGCCACCTCGACGGCCTGGTCGAAATGGACGTCGCCGACCAGCCCATCGTCGGTTCGGTGAACGCCCACGTCGATCACCGTCCCGCCCGGCTTGATCATGTCGCCGGTGATGAGCCTGGGAACACCCGCCGCCGCGACCAGGATGTCCGCCCGTCGCGTGTGGGTCGCCAGGTTCGCCGTCTTCACGTGCGTGATGGTCACCGTGGCGTTCCCCCTGATCGAATCCTGCGCCAGCATGATCGACAGCGGGGCGCCGACCAGGTCCCCGTACCCGACGACGACGACCTCGGCACCCTCGAGAGGGATGTCGGTCCGCAGCAGCAGCTCCACGATCCCGTAGGGCGTCGCGGGCTGGAACGTCGCCTCGCCGCGAACGACCATCCCGACGTTCCACGGATGGAGTCCGTCGACGTCCTTCTCCGGGGCCATCGTGCGCTGCACCTCCAACTCGTTCAGGTGCGCCGGCAGCGGCAGCTGGACGATGATGCCGTGGATCTCCGGATCTCGGTTGAGGCGGCGGATCGTGGCGAGCATCTCTCCCGGACTCACGTAGCCGGGCAGGTTCACCTGTTCCGAGTGGATGCCCACATCGGCGCAGGCTTTGTGCTTGGCTCCGACATAGATGCGAGAGGCCTGATCGTCCCCCACCAGGACGGCGGCCAGGCCTGGGATGATCCCGTGGTCGGCGAGCGCACGTACCCGCTCGGACACCTCCGAGCGGATCTGCCCGGCGACGGCTCTGCCGTCGAGGATGCGGGCGGTCACGCCCGGGGATGCTATCGGCTGCCCACCGCCGAGAGGGGTCAGTGACGGAAATGCCGGCGGCCCGTGAGGACGACCGCCACGCCCCGCTCCTCGGCCGCTTGGAGCACCGCGTCATCGCCCTTGGAGCCGCCCGGATGGATCACGGCGGTGGCGCCTGCGTCGGCGGCCACCTCGAGCGCGTCGGGGAACGGGAAGAAGGCATCCGAGGCGAGCGACGCCCCCTTCGCGCGGTCGCCCGCCTTCCGGGTCGCGATCCACGACGAGTCGACGCGTGACATCTGCCCGGCGCCGATCCCGACGGTCGCGCCGTCGCGGACCAGCACGATGGTGTTCGACTTCACGCGCCACGCGATAGTCCAGGCGAGGAGGAGATCCCGCCACTCGTCCTCGGTCGGCTCTCGGGAGGAGACGACCTCGAAGTCCTCGCGCCGCTCGGTGACGACGTCGCGGTCTTGCATGAGCGCTCCCCCCGGCATCGTCCGCACGTCCAGGCCGCCAACCTCCGGAAGCGGTGCCTCCAGCACCCGGAGGTTCTGGCGCTCACCGAACGCCGCGAGGGCCCGGGCCTCGAACCCCGGTGCGATCACGACCTCGGTGAAGACGTCACGCATCGCCTCGGCGGCGGCCCCGGTGCACGGCGCGTCGAACGCAACGATCCCGCCGAAGGCCGAGACCGAGTCGCACTCGAAGGCTCGCCGGTACGCCTCGTCGAGCTGAGGAGCGACGGCGACGCCGCATGGGTTGTTGTGCTTCACGATCACGCAAGCCTGAGGCGGGAGCGCGGCCACGAGCGAATACGCGGCGTCTGCATCGAGCCAGTTGTTGAACGACATGTCCTTGCCCTGCAGGACGCGGGCGCCCCCGAGCGGTCCGGTGGATGCGCTGCCCGCATCGCGATAGAGGGCGCCGCGCTGGTGCGGATTCTCCCCGTAGCGGAGATCGCCGACCTTCTCGAACGCGAGGCCCACGAACCCGGGCAACGTCTCCGTCTCCGCTTGCTCGGCGAACCACCCGGCGACCGCGGCGTCGTACGCGGCCGTGTGCGCGAACGCGGCCGCGGCGAGGCCCTCCCGCGTGTCGCGGGTGAGTCCGCGATGGGCGCGGAGCTCGTCGAGGATGTCCGGGTATCGCGACGGATCCACCACGACGCCCACGGACTCGAAGTTCTTCGCGGCGGCGCGGACCATCGCGGGCCCGCCGATGTCGATCTTCTCGATCACGTCGTCCACCCCGGCACCCGAGGCGACCGTCTCCCGGAACGGATACAGGTTGACGACCAGGAGGTCGAACGGCTCGATCCCGTGCTCCGCGAGCTGAACCACGTGCTCCGGCTTGCGCGTGTCGGCGAGCAGCCCTCCGTGGATCCGCGGATGCAGCGTCTTCACGCGCCCGTCGAGCATCTCGGGGAAGCCCGTCACCTCCTCGACGGCCGTGACCTCCAGACCGGCCTCGCGGAGGGTGGCTGCTGTCCCGCCCGAGGACACGAGCGAGACGCCCATCTCGACGAGCCCTCGAGCCAGCTCGACCACTCCGGCCTTGTCGTAGACGGCGAGGAGGGCCCGTCGTACCTCGCGTACGTCAGTCATCTCGATCTCCGCCGAGCGTCACCTTGCGGCCGTCGACGCGGATCCGTCCCTCCACGAGCGCGGCGGCAGCGGCTGGGAGCAGGCGATGTTCGACCGCGTGGACGCGGGCCTCCAGGGAATCCCAGTCGTCGTCCTCGCGGACCTCGATGGCCTCTTGCAGGACGACCGGCCCGGTGTCCATCCCCGCGTCGACGAGGAAGACGGTCACCCCCGTCACCTTGACGCCGTAGGCGAGCGCGTCCGCCACCCCGTGCATGCCCGGGAACGCCGGCAGGAGGGACGGGTGCACGTTCAGCCAGCGGCCACCGTACGCTTCGAGCATCGCAGGACCCAGCAAGCGCATGTACCCCGCCGTCAAGACGGCGTCGATCCCGCGATCGCGAAGGAGGTCCACCACCGCACGGTCGAAGGACTCCCTCCCCTCGAAGTCTTCCGGCCGGAGCACGGCGGACTCGACGCCATGAGACTCCGCCCGCTCCAGGGCCTTCACGTCGGGACGGTCCGAGAGCACGAGGGCGATACGGGAGCCGCAGTCGGGGTGATCCAGGAGGGCCTGCAGGTTCGTCCCGGAACCGGAAACGAGCACCGCGATCCGCTCCCCCATCTGACGCGGCACGCTACCAGAGGACCCGACGACCCAAGCCGTACGCTGTCGATCGTGAAAGCCGAGGAACGAGCGGAAGGGACATCACCGCGGGAACCGGACGCGGGCTCGACCGCCCTCGAGCCGACGGAGGAGCGATCCGCCGGTGATGGCGTCGGCGGCGACGAAGCGCTCCGCGAGCGGTGCGTCCATCATCCCGGCAGGGCGGCGGTGGCTCGATGCAGCGTGTGTGAGGAGCCCGTCTGTATGACCTGCGCGGTACCGGTGCGGGGCCGCGTGCTCGGTCCCGGATGCCTCGCCGCCGAGCTGGGCGATCCCGCGATCACGACGCCGCCGGAGCCCGATCCCACGCTGGTGGGTTCGTGGATGGCGGTCGCCGGCGCCGCGCTGGCCCTCCTCGCGACGGCCGGCCCGTGGACGAGAACAGGCGCGGGCGACCGCTTGTTCGGCGCGTGGGTCCCGAGCTTCCGATGGTCGATGGTCGCCGCGGTGGTCGCTGCCGTCCTGTTGCCGGCGGTGTGGTGGGTTCATGGCCACCGAGATCGATCGGGCACGATGATCGCGATCGTTGGTGGCATGGCGGTCGCCCTCGCCTCGGCACTCGCGATCGCGTTCCCGCCCACGTTCCAGGTCGCCTCGTGGGGTCCGTGGACCGCCGCTGTGGGTGGCGTGATCGCCGTGGCAGGCGGGATCGTGAACGTCGTCACCGGAGCCCGTCCGGGGCAGGGTGTTTGACTCCGGCACCGGGCGCCTCTTGGATACCCGTAGAGAAGCACCCGGCCGCGCGAGTGCGCGGCGGCTGAAAGGAGCAGGTGGATGGAAGGTTCAGGCTCGTCCGGCTTCGACATGTCGAAGATGTCGACCGCAGAGAAGCTGCTCGCGGGAGGCAGCATCCTGCTCCTCATCGATAGCTTCCTCCCTTGGCAGAAGTTCTGTGCCGATCTCGGACCGCTGGGCGGCAACGTGTGCGTCGGCTCGGTGTCCGCGTGGCAGGGCAGCGGGAGCATCTTCGGCGTCCTCATGGGTCTCGGCGCCATCGCTCTCATCGTCCTCGGCGTGCTCTCCATGACGGGCTCGGCGAGCATGAACATGGGCGGGATGTCGTCGGACAAGATCCTTGGGTTCCTGGGCCTCGGCGTGGCGGCGTTCGGGCTCTTGAAGTTCCTCCTCGTCCTGACGAACTCGCCGGGGTGGGCCTCCTTCGTCGGCCTCGTGCTTCTGGTCGCGATCGGGTACGGCGCCTGGCAGAAGGTGCAGTCCAGCGGCGGCTTCCAGATGGGCGATACCGGCGGCGGGACGATGGGCGGCGGGACGCCGCCCAGCAGCCCACCGCCGAGCGAGCCCCCGCCCAGCGGAGGGATGCCGCCGAGCGCTCCCCCACCGAGCGGCGGCATGCCGCCGTCCGGCTCGTCGGACATGTAGCGGATCACCGCATCGCCATCGAGGAGGCGGGCCCGCGAACGCGGGCCCGCCTCCTCCGTTTCGGGGTAGCCTCACGTGTCGGGCCGGATATGTCGGAAGGGATCCGTCGTGAAGAAGTGCCCCTACTGCGCCGAGGAGATCCAGGACGACGCGATCAAGTGCCGGTACTGCTTCAGCGACCTCCGGGCCGACACCGACACCGCGATGCAGCAGCGCCCCGAGGCGTCCGGCGCCGCGACCACGGAGGTGCCCGCTGCGGCGGAGTCACCGTCGGCTGGTCCCACGGCGACCACCGCCCACGCAGGATCGTCCTCCGACCCGGCGCAGTACACGCACTCCGGCTTCCGGTACGTGCTCGGCTACGTGGCGGACAGCTTCGGCATCTGGGACCGGCAGGCTCCGGGCGCTCCGGTCGAGAGGTTCCCGCGGACCGACGACGGCTGGCGGAGCGCGTGGATCCGCTTCGTGAGCCTCGAACCCAACCATCAGCAGGTCGGATCGGGAGGACAGCAACCCGCCGCGTCGCCGGCGGCGCCCGCGACCTCCTCGTCGAGCGCTCCGCCGCAGTCGGCTCCGGCGCCAGATCCGACCGATGACCAGGTCCTCCAGTACACCCATTCGGGATCGGACTACCTGCTCGGGTACGGACGGACGTTCTTCGGGATCTGGCTGCGAACCGATCCGTCCCGACCCCTCGAGCGATTCCCCAGAGACGATGCCGGGTGGGCCGAAGCCTGGCGTCGTTTCACGACGATCGAGTCGAACTACGCCGAGGTCGGGCTGGGAAGTTCGGGCTCCGCGTAGCGACGAGCCGCGAGCCACGCGCCGAACGCCCCACCAGCGACTCCCCACGTCAGTGCCGTGATCGCGGTTGAGGTCCATGCGGGATGCACCGAGATCTGGGCGGGAACCACGACCGCGGTGAGCACCGGACCGACGAACCACGCGCCGAGGATCACGAGCAGGGCGAACGCCGATCCGGCGGCCAACCCGATGCCGATCGCGCGCCGCCCTCGCGCCATCGCTTCGACCGCGGCTCGACCGCCGCCCAGCACCGCCGCGATCGGAGGCACGATGCTCAGCAGCCAGAACGAGGGGGACAGCGCGATGGCTCCCGGCAGGAACGCGTCCCCCGCGGGTCCCGACGAGACCAGGCGCCACGGGCAGAGGTCGAACATCGGGCCGTCTCCGACGATCTCCACGCACGAGCCCGAAGCCGGCGCGAGCAGGAGCGCGCTCTGTGCCGGCAACGCCAACACGTGGAAGCCCAGGAGCGCGCCACCCGGCGCTCCGAGGCCGGCCACGTCGTCGACGTAGGCGCGGGTCGCGGTCGGTTCGAGGGTCGCGAGCACGAAGGCACCCACGACGAGGAGCCCGAGCGCCCACGCATAGGCGGTCAGCCCACCTCGGAGCACGGCCGCTCGTGCACTGCCACCGGCCGCCTCCAGGAAGGCGCCGGTCCCTGCACCCACTGCGGCCAGAGCCCCCGCCCAGATCGCGGCGCCGAGCACATCGACCCGGAGCCGGAGCCCGAGTGACGGGAAGGCGAGCGTCACCAGACTCGCACAGACGGCGGCGAGGATCGCGGCCGGGATCGCGGCGCCCACCGCCGCGAGACCGGATGCGATCAGGGGGCTCTCGCGCTTCCTCGCTCGCGCGGCCCGGCGACCGGCGCGCGCTGCCAGCCACAGGAACCCGATCGTCAGCACCATCGTCACCAGGCGCAACCGCAGGGTCTCCGATCGGGCTGCGGCCTGGAAGAGAGGAGGACCGTGCACCGTCGCGATCACGTCGGCTCGGACGGAGAGCGATGTGGTGAGCAGACCGATCTTCACCCATGACCACAGCCCGAGCCCTCCCAGGATCAGATATTGGGCAAGGGCGAACACCTGACAGAGAGCAGCCAACGCCGCGAATGCGACGGCTCCGCCGACCGCAGCGATGCCGAACGTGCGACCGCCGTCGACGAGCGCCCCCGGGCGACCCGGAGGCACCTCTCCGTTCACCCCAAGCGCTCCGCGACCAGGTCCGCCACCTCGGTCGGGTTCCGCGCGACCGCGGCGCCGACGGCCTCGAGTGCCTCGGCCTTCGCCGCGGCGGTCCCGGCCGATCCGGTCACGATCGCGCCGGCATGACCCATGCGCTTCCCCGGCGGGGCTTCGAACCCCGCGATGTAGCCGACGACTGGCTTGGTCACCTCCTCGGCGATGAACGCCGCGGCCCGCTCCTCGTCGTCGCCGCCGATCTCGCCCGTCAGCACGATCAACTCGGTCTCCGCGTCGGCCTGGAAGAGCCGAAGGGCCTCGACGAAGCCGACCCCGTGGATGGGATCGCCGCCCATCCCGACGCAGGTCGACTGACCGATGCCGCGCTGCGTGAGCTCGTGCACGATCTGATACACGAGGGTGCCGCTCCTCGACACGAGCCCGACCACGCCCGGGGCGCAGATCTCCCCGGGGATGATCCCCACGTTGACCGCACCCGGCGAGATCACTCCGGGGCAGTTGGGCCCGACGAGTTTCGTCGTCGACGCCTCCAGGTAGCTGTGAACGTACGCCATGTCGCGAACCGGGATCCCTTCGGTGATGCAGACGACCAGCCGGACGCCCGCGTCGGCCGCCTCCAGGATCGCTTCGGCGGCGAAGCGCGGCGGGACGAAGATCATCGACGTGTCGGCGCCGGTCTCGGCCACCGCACGGACGACCGTGTCGAAGACGGGGATGCCTTCCACATCCTGCCCGCCCTTCCCGGGAGTGACGCCGGCGACGACATTCGTACCGTACCCGCGGTTGCGGAGCGTGTGGAACGTGCCCTCGTTCCCCGTGATCCCTTGAACGACGAGGGTCGTTCGTTCGTCGACGAGGATGCTCACGCGGCAGCCCCCGCGAGATCGGCAGCCTCCTCGGCAGCTTCGAGCATGTTCGCGGCGGGAACGATCCTCGGATGCGCGGCGTCGGCGAGGATCCGGCGGCCGTCCTCGGCGTTGGTTCCGTCGAGCCGCACCACGATCGGAACGCGCGCCTCGATCCGCTCCAGGGCCTCCAGGATGCCCTGGGCGACGAGATCGCACCGCGTGATCCCCCCGAAGATGTTCACGAGCACGACCTTCACGGCCGGATCGGACAGGACGACCTCAAGAGAGGTCGCCATCTGATCGGCAGAGGCGCCGCCGCCCACATCGAGGAAGTTGGCGGCCCGCGCTCCCGCCTGTGCCACCACGTCGAGCGTCGACATGACGAGTCCGGCTCCGTTCCCGATGATCCCCACCTCGCCGTCGAGCTTCACGTACTGAAGATCCTTCTCCTTGGCGCGAGCCTCCACCTCGTCGATCGGGAACTGCTCGGCGAGGTCGGCGATGTCTGGATGACGCCAGAGCGCGTTGTCGTCGATCGTGACCTTCGCGTCGAGCGCCACGACCCGGTCGTCCTCCAACAGGACGAGCGGGTTCACCTCGACGAGCGTCGCGTCCCGCTCCACGAGGAGCTCGTACATCTTCCGGATCGCATCCGCCGCTCCCTCCCAGGCCTCGACCGGAAGCGTCCCGATCAGCTCGCGGACGTGATACGCGCGGAGCCCGAGCATGGGATCGATGTGCACGCGGCGGAGCGCCTCCGGCCGGGTCCGAGCGAGCTCCTCGATGTCCACTCCGCCCTCAGCCGTCATCATCGCGAGGTAGTCGCCGCGGGCTCGGTCCAGCAGGAGCGAGGCGTAGAACTCACGCGCGATGGGCAGCAGCTCCTCGACGAGGACGCGGGTCACGGGGAAGCCCTTGAACCTGCTCCCGAGCATCCGGTCGGCGGCCGTGGCGGCGGCCTCCGGCGTGGCGCAGAGCTCGACGCCGCCGCCCTTGCCGCGGCCGCCCACCTGCACCTGGATCTTCACCACCGAGCGTCCGCCCAGCTCGGCGGTCGCCGACGCGGCGTCCGCCGAGCTGAACGCGACGATCCCGCGAGGGGTGTCCATGCCGTGGGCGCGGAACAGGTCCTTGCCCATGTGCTCGTAGAGGTCCACTCGGCTCCCGCTCAGGCCTTCGCGCTCAACCGATCGCGCAGCCAGGTCGCGATGTCGCCCGTGTTCGCTCCCGGGGTGAAGACCGCCTCGATCCCGGCTTCCTTCAGCTTGGGGATGTCGTCCGCCGGGATCACGCCACCCGCCACGACCACGACGTCGTCCGCCCCACGGGCTCGGAGCTCCTTCACGACCTTGGGGAACAGCGTCATGTGCGCGCCCGAGTGGCACGAGAGTCCGACCGCGTCCGCGTCCTCCTGGATCGCGGCCTCGGCGATCTGCTCGGGCGTCTGGAAGAGGCCCGTGTAGATCACCTCGAAGCCGGCGTCGCGCAGGGCCCTGGCCACGACCTTGGCGCCCCGATCGTGTCCATCGAGACCCGGCTTCGCCACGATCACCCGAAGCTTCTCGGCCATGGCGACGAGTCTATCGACGATCACTCCGTCAGCTTGCCTGCCGCGACCCGAGCGGACGAGGATAGGCCCGTGCTCGTGCCCGACATCCGATACGCCAGGACCTCCGACGGCGTGCACATCGCGTACCGGGTGGCCGGCAACGGACCGATCGACGTGCTGATGGTCGCGCCGGCCTATTCGAACATCGAGCTGATCTGGATGCTCCCCTCCTTCGGTCCGTTCCTCGGTGCACTCGGATCGATCGCTCGGGTCGTGTGCTTCGACCCTCGGGGGGCGGGCCTCTCCGACCCGCTGACGGTCGATCGGCTTCCCCCGCTGGAGACGCGAGTCGCCGACGCGCTGACGGTGATGGAGGCCGCGGGCTCCGAGCGACCGGCGCTGTTCGGCATGGACGCGACCGGACCGCTCGCGATCTTCTTCGCGGCGACCTACCCGGAACGCACGGCGGCGCTGATCCTGTTCGGGACGTTCGCCTGCGGCCTGAAGGACAAGGAGTATCCGTGGGCCTGGAGCGTCGAGGAATGGACGGCACACGATCGCGAGGTCGAGGAGCGCTGGGGACAACCCGACTTCGTGGAATCGTTCGTGCGTTGGCTCGCCCCCACCGCGCACCTCGATCGGGAATCGATCGCGCTCTGGGCCAACTACTACCGCCAAGCGGCCAGCCCGGGGATGGCGGTGGCGCTGAACCAGCTGGAGCGCGAGACCGATGTCCGTCGCGTCCTCCGAACGGTGCAGGCCCCGACGCTCGTCCTTCATCGAAGGGACGAGGCCGTCTATCACGTCGAGGAGGGCCGCTACATGGCTCGCCACATCCCGGGCGCACGGCTCATCGAGCTCGACGGTGCGGACCACCTCCCGGGGGACGGCGACATGGCGGCGGTGATCGAGGAGATCGGCCGATTCCTGGGCTCGGTCAGGGATGAGGAGGAATCGTTCGATCGGGTGCTCGCATCGGTCCTGTTCACGGACATCGTGGGATCGACGGAGAAGGCGGTCGAACTCGGCGATCGGCGATGGCGGGAAACCGTCGAAGACCACCACGCGACGGTCCGAGCGATCCTGGCGCGGTACCACGGGGTCGAGATCGACACCGCAGGAGACGGCTTCTTCGCGAGCTTCGACGGACCCGCCCGCGCCGTGCGCTGTGCAGAGGCGATCGTCGAGGCCGTCCGGACGCTCGACCTCGAGGTCCGCGCCGGCGTCCACACGGGCGAGGTCGAGACGATCGACGGGAAGGTCGGTGGCATCGCCGTGAACATCGGGGCGAGGGTCGGTGGGGAGGCGGGCCCCTCGGAGGTCCTCGTCTCCTCGACCGTGAAGGACCTCGTCGCCGGGTCCGGTCTCGCCTTCCAGGACCGCGGTGAGCACGATCTGAAGGGCATCCCGGATCGCTGGCACCTGTATGGGGTCGTGCCCTGACGGGGAGAAGGCCGGTGCCTGCGATACTGCGTCCGTGGCTCGCAAGCGCGTGCAGTTCCGTCCTCCCGGCCTGAAGCCCACGACGAAGGTGGGAACCCTCGGCCCCTACCGAGGCCGGCTCGGGTTCGCCTGGGTCGTCGCGCCCTTGATCGCGGGCCTCGTGATCCTCCTCGCCGGCCTGGTGCTCCTGACCCGGTAGGAACCTGTTGCTCGAAGGCTACTGCTGGCCCCAGAGCGCACTCCCCGGCGAGGAGATCGCGCTACACGTCTCGTCCACCCAGCCCTTCGGTGTCGAGGTCGCCCGGGAGGGCGGCGAGCACGTCGTCGTTTGGCGGGCGGACCCGGTCGCCGGGTCGGAGCATCCGATCCCGGCGACCGCGTCCGCCGACGGCTGTGGGTGGCCCGCCACACTCACGATCCCGGTGGCCGACGCGTGGCGATCCGGTTACTACTCCGTGTCGCTCACGTCCGGAGAGGAGGGGGCGGACGCCTTCTTCGTCGTCCGGTCGCAGCGCGATACGTCCCCCATCCTGCTGGTCCTTTCGACCGCCACGTACAACGCGTACAACGACTGGGGCGGTCCGTCCCTGTACACGGGCGGGACCCGCGTGTCCTTCGAACGGCCGCTGGCTCGGGGCTTCCTGTCCAAGCCGGAGCCGGCGGTCCGAAAGGCTCAGGCGGTGCCCGATCGCGAAGCGCTCGGATACTTCGCATGGGCCGAGGAGAAGGGCTTGTCTCCGTGGAGCGGAGGCTCGGGCTGGTGGACCTGGGAGCGGCCGTTCGTCGCGTGGGCAGAACGCGAGGGCATGGCGATCGACGTCGCTGTGTCGCAAGACCTGCACGAGCATCCCGAAGTCCTGGAAGGCCATCGGCTGTTCCTCTCCGTCGGACACGACGAGTACTGGTCGTGGGGGATGCGCGACGCCGTGGAGGGGTTCCTCGCCGGGGGCGGGAACGCGGCCTTCTTCAGCGGCAACACGTGCTGGTGGCAGGTCCGGTTCGAACACGACGCGATGACGTGCTTCAAGTACCGCGCCCACGAGGACCCGGTGCTCGGAACTGTCGAACGGCACTTCCTCACCGGCGCGTGGGCGGACCGGCGGATCGCCAGACCGGAGACCGCCATGACCGGGCTGTCATTCTCCCGCGGCGGCTACTCCCGGTACGGGCTCGGCGTCCCACGGGCGTCGGGGGCCTACACGGTGTGGCGCCCCGACCATTGGGCGTTCGAAGGGACCGACCTCCGCTACGGCGACGCATTGGGGCTCGCCGACGCGATCGTCGGCTACGAGGTGGACGGCTGCGAGCTCGCGATGGTGGACGGCCTTCCCGTTCCCACGCACAGGGACGGAGCTCCCGACACCCTTGAGGTGCTCGCCACGGCGCCGGCGAGGCTCTGGTCACAGGACGAGCAGCCGTCACGCTATGCACACGAGCCGGGAGAGCTCGAGCACGTCGCCTCGGCCCTGTTCGGCGACGACCGGCAGGACGAGGTTCATCGGCTCGCGCACAATCACGCGGTGGTCGGCTGCTTCGACGTCCCGGGCGGCGGCACCGTCTTCAACGCCGGCTGCACCGACTGGACGTACGGGATCGAGGGCAGGGATCCCGGCGTGCTTCGGATCACGAGGAACGTGCTCGACCGCCTGTCGGGCTGACCTCGTAGGCTCGGTCGCATGCGCTGGGACCACTTCGCCGACGCGTGCCCGGAGATCGAGGACCGCGCTGCCCAACGCTTCCGCGCGCAGGAGCTCTGCATGCTCGGCACGATCCGGGCCGACGGTTCGCCCAGGATCAGTCCGTGCGAGCTCGACTTCGCGGCGGGGCACCTGATCCTCGGGATGATGTGGCAGAGCCGGAAGGCGATGGACCTCCTCCATGACCCGCGGTGCGTCCTGCACACGTGCACCACGGACCGGATGGGCACCGAGGGAGACGCGAAGATCTACGCCCGCGCCATCGACGTACGGGACCCGGAGCTGCGCCAGACCTATCGCGATGCCGTGAAGGAGCGCATCGACTGGGCTCCGGACGAGCCGAACTTCCACGCGTTCTCGATCGACGTCGAGTCTGCCGCGTTCATCTCGTTCGCGGAACCGAAGACGGTGATCGCGTGGGACCCGGACAGAGGAACGAGGAACCTGCCCTTCCCGGACTGATCCAGGATCAGCCGACGCGCTTGAGCGGCGCGTACGACAGGAGCAACCGCTTCTCGCCCGCATCGGAGAACGCGATCGTCGCCTCGGCGTCTTCACCGTGTCCCTTCACGGTGAGAACGACGCCCTCACCCCACCGCTCGTGCAGGACCGTGTCCCCTTCTGAGACGGAGGGAACCTCCCGCTTCGGCACCCGTGGCGGACTCCACCCCGTCGAAGGGATCTCCACCGTCCCCTTGCCGGGGAGTCCCACGACCGAGTACCCCCCCTCGGTCCTGCGGGCCCTCCCTCCTCGGGAAGGGTCGCGAGCACCCGGGCGGGCCCGGCCGCCGGCACCCCCCTCCTCGCGGACGTCCAGCAAGCTCGCGGGGAGCTCGTTCAGGAACCTCGACGGCGGGTTGTAGTTCGTCTGTCCGAACAACGTCCTGCCCCAGGCGTGACAGAGGTACAGACGCTTCTGCGCACGAGTGATGCCCACGTACAGCAACCGGCGTTCCTCCTCGAGCTCGGCCGAATCGGTCATCGAGCGGTAGTGCGGGAAGATGCCGTCTTCGAGCCCGACGATGAACACCGCGGGGAACTCGAGACCCTTCGCGATGTGAAGCGTCATCAGCGTGACCGAGGACTCCTCTTCGTCGTAGTCGTCCTGCTCGCCGATGAGGGACACCTGCTCGAGGAACTGATCCAGGTCGGCGTCGTCGTCGCGGGCGATCAGTTCGGCCGCAACGCCCGACAGCTCCTGGATGTTCTCGATCCGTCCCTGCGACTCGACCGTGCGTAGCTCTTCGAGCTCCGCGAGGTAGCCGGACTCCTGTGCCGCGAACTCCACCATCCGAGCCGGCCCGGCTCCGTCGGCCAGGTGGCCCGCGATGGCCGTCATCACCGACGTGAAACCCGCCACCGCCCCCTTCGCCCGAGCGGCCAGGGACGCGATCTCATCGACCCTCCGGCACGCCTGCATCACGTCGATCTCCTCCGCGCGTGCGAACGCCTCCACCGCGGCCACGGTGGCGTCACCGATCCCACGCTTCGGCGTGTTGACGACCCTCCGGAACGAGATCACGTCCTGCGGATTGGTGAGGAGCCGGAGGTACGCGAGGATGTCCTTGATCTCCTTGCGCTGGTAGAAGCGCACACCGCCGAAGACGCGGTAGGGCATCCCGACCCGCATCAGGACGTCCTCGATCACCCTCGATTGGGCGTTCGTGCGATAGAAGATCGCGACGTCCCGATAGCGGAACGCCTCCTCGTTCCGGAGCCGTTCGACCTCCTGCGCGACGAAGTAGGCCTCGCTGTGCTCGTCGTTGGCGCGCACGCGGACGACCTTGTCTCCCGACCCGGCCTCGGTCCAGAGGTTCTTCGGCTTGCGCTGGATGTTGTTCTCGATGAGCGCGTTGGCGACGGTCAGGATGTTCTGCGTCGAGCGGTAGTTCTGCTCCATCAGGAACACCGCTGCATCGGGATAGTCGCGCTCGAAGTCGAGGATGTTCTGGATCGTCGCGCCTCGCCAGGAGTAGACACCCTGGTCGGCGTCCCCCACGACGCAGATGTTGCGGTATCTGACCGCGAGCATGTTCACCAGCTCGTATTGCGCACGGTTCGTGTCCTGATACTCGTCGATCAAGATGTACCGGAACCGCTCTTGGTAGTGCTGCAGGACGTCCGGGTGATCGCGGAAGAGCCGGACCGTCTCGCTGATCAGGTCGTCGAAGTCGAGCGCGCCTGCGTCGCGCTTCCGGCGCTCGTACTCGATGTAGATCCGCGCGACCGTCTCCTCGTACAGGCTCGAGGCCTTCTCCGCGAACTCCGTCGCGCCCAGGACGCGATCCTTCGCTTTGCCGATCGCGGAGGCGATGGCCTTGGGCGGATAGCGCTTCGGATCGACGTTCATGTCTCGTGAGATCCCGGAGATCAGTCGTTCCGTATCCCCGTCGTCGTAGATCGTGAAGTTCGAGGGGACGCCCAGGTGCTCGTGCTCCCGTCGCAGGATCCGCGCGCACGTCGAATGGAACGTGAGGACCCACATGCCCCGGGAGATCGGACCTCCGAGGAGCTCCCCGACCCGTTCCGCCATCTCACGGGAGGCCTTGTTGGTGAACGTGATCGCCAGGATCTCGCCGGGAGACACACCGCATTCCCGGATCAGGTAGGCGATCCGGTGGGTGAGCGCACGCGTCTTGCCGGAGCCCGCACCGGCGACGATCAAGACGGGACCCTCGGTCCGAAGGACGGCTTCTCGCTGGATGTCGTTGAGCCCGTCGAGCAGGGGGGATGTGACGCTCACGGTCACGATGCTAACGCGGGCCCGCGACCACACCGGCCAAAGGAGCCCTGACCTGGACCTTCGGTCGATGTCGGGATGGTGATCCCGGGTTACGGTGAACGGCATGCAGGAGCGATCGCCGGTCCGCGCCGTGATCCGAGCCTTCGGCTTCGGCTGCCTCATGGCCGCCGCCGGTATCGCCGGGTACGTGGGCTGGCTCCTGTGGGGAACGGGGCTGGAGACCGCGCGCGCCCAGGATCAGCTGAGGACCGAGATCACGCCGCTCTTCGAGAACCCCACGCCTCCCGGACAAGAGCGGTATCTCCCGGGAGAGGCCTACGCCGCGCTGGTCATCCCCTCCATCGAGATCGACTTCATCGTCGTGGAGGGGCCGGTCGCCGACTATCGGTCGTACGAGTGGACGGACACGCTCAAGAAGGGCCCCGCCCACTATCCGGACTCGGCGGACCCGTGGGACGACACGGGACGTGTCGGGATCGCAGGTCACCGCACGACCTACCAGCATCCGTTCCTCGATCTCGAGCAGGTTCGCGCCGGCGACACGATCGAGCTCGTCACGCGCCACGGGACCTACACGTACGAGGTCGATCGGAACTTCGTCCTGCCGGAAGCCGGTTCGGGCGCCGTGCTCGAGCAGACCCGGCGTCCGAGCCTCGTGTTGACCACGTGCAATCCGAAGTACTCCAGCAGGGAGCGGCTGATCGTGATCGCCACACTGGTCGAGGGACCCGCGGCCGCGTAGCGCTCAGTCGTCCCCCGACGCGAAGAACATCTGCTGGGCGAGATCCTCGATCGCCTTGTCCAGCCTCTGTTCCTCCGAGTGTGCGATCTCGTCGTGGTCGACAAGCTCGTCGACCTTGTCGCGAAGATGCTCGAGCTCGTCGATCGCCTTCTCGGTGTCGCCATCCGAGTACTTCTCGATCGCTTCCTCGAGCCTCTTCTGGATCTCCTCGGCTGCCTTCGAGGAGATGGTTCCGTCGTTCACTCCCTCCGTGACGACGTCCTGGAGGGCCGCGACGGCCCCCTGGACGGGATCGACCGGGGCTGGGCTCGACGAGAGCGAGGGTGACGGCGATGGCGACGACGATCGTGATCGCGAGGGGGAGACCGACGGACTCCGTGAGGCGGGCTGTTCCCCGGCGCTCGGAGGGGGATCACCGCCGAAGAGCGCGAAGGCCAGGCCGCCGAGCAACGCGAGCGCGACGAGACCGAGCAGGAGGGGCATCAGCCGCCGGCCGTTGGGCTGCCTGTCGGTCCTCCGTGGGAGCGTGTCCGTCGACGCGACGGTGGGCAGTGGCGTGGTGGCTCCGACCGGAGCAAGCGGTGTGGTGGCCGCGGCGGGAGCCACGGGGGCTGTCCGGTCGTCGAGAGCCGAGGCCATATCCGCGGCACTCTGAAACCTCGCCGCCGGGTCCTTCTGCATCGCGCGCAACGTCACCGCCTCGAGCGCGGGCGGGATCGACGGCTGGAGGGACGTCGGGAGCGCGGGCGCCTCGTGGACGTGCTTGTAGGCCACCGCGAGCGGGTCGGCGGCCTCGAAGGGCTGCCGACCCGTGAGCATCTCGAACAAGACGCATCCGAGCGAGTAGATGTCCGAGCGATGGTCGACCGGTTCGCCCCGGGCCTGCTCCGGTGAGACGTAGCCCGCGGTGCCGAGGATCGACGAGGCTCGGGTGATGCTCTCTCCGTCGAGGCTGCGGGCGATGCCGAGGTCCATCAGCTTGGTGCGGCCGTCGGGCGACAACATCACGTTGGCCGGCTTCACGTCGCGGTGCACCATGCGAGCGGCGTGCGCCACCCCCAGCGCGTCCGCCAGATCGGTGGCGATCGTGGCCGCCCGGGCGGGATCGAGCGGGCCTTCCGTCCGAAGCAGGTCGGCGAGCGTCACCCCCGCGACGTACTCCATCACGATGTAGTGCACATCGCCTTCGGACCCGGCGTCGAAGACGGCCACCAGGTTGGGATGGGAGATCCGAGCGGCCGCGAGCGCCTCACGGCGGAACCGCTCCACGAACGTGGCGTCGTTCGCGAGCCAGCCCCCGAGGACCTTGAAGGCGACCGGCCGGTCAAGGACGCGGTCGGTCGCCAGGTACACCTCGGCCATGCCGCCGCGCCCGAGGAGCTCGCCGACCGCGTAGCGGTCGGCGAGCACCCTGCCTTCGATCGTCATAGGCACTCCAGGCTACGGGAGCGACCCCCAAGGGAGTCCTAAGGGGCGGCGAGTCGGGGCCGAGACGGCTGCCGCCCCACGCTCACTCCCACTCGATCGTGCCGGGCGGCTTCGACGTGATGTCGTAGGCGACCCGGTTGACCCCCGGCACCTCCCGAACGATCCGCGCAGCGATCCGATCGAGCACGTCGTACGGGAGCCTGGCCCAGTCCGCCGTCATCGCGTCCTCGGACGTGACGACGCGGACGATCACAGGGCTCTCGTAGGTCCGGCCGTCGCCCATGACGCCGACCGTCTTCGTGTCGGCCAGCAGAACGCAGAACGCCTGCCAGGTCTCCCGTTCGAGCCCGGCTCGGCGGATCTCCTCGCGCACCACCCGGTCGGCCCCACGAACCTTGTCGAGGTTCTCCGCCGTCACCTCGCCCACGATCCGGACGGCCAGGCCGGGGCCCGGGAACGGCTGGCGTTGCACGACCTCCTCGGGAAGACCGAGCTCGGCGCCCACCTGGCGAACCTCGTCCTTGAACAGGTCGCGGAGAGGCTCGACGAGCTCGAGCTCCATCTCCTCGGGAAGACCGCCCACGTTGTGATGGCTCTTGATGTTCGCGGCGGTGCGCGAGCCGCTCTCGATGACGTCGGGATAGAGCGTCCCCTGCACGAGGAAGTGAGCCCCTCGGTGCTCACGCGCCACCTCCTCGAAGACGCGGATGAACTCCTCCCCGATCGCGCGACGCTTGCGCTCCGGGTCCGTGACGCCCGCGAGCTTGGCGAGGAAGCGATCCTCGGCCTTCACGTGCACGAGAGGCACGCCGAAGTGTCGGCCGAACGTCTCCTCGACCTGTTGGGGTTCGCCCTCCCGATTCAACCCGTGATCGACGAAGACGCAGGTGAGCTGGTCGCCGACGGCCCGATGCACCAAGAGCGCGGCGACCGAGGAGTCGACCCCTCCGGAGAGCGCGCACAGGACCTCGGCGTCGCCGACCTGCGCCCGGACGCGAGCCACGGCGTCCTCGACGATGTTGACGGGGGTCCAGTCGGGAAGCAGTCCGCAGCCCTCGTAGAGGAACCGTTTCAAGACGTCTTGCCCTCGGGGCGTATGCGAGACCTCGGGGTGGAACTGGACCGAGAACAGCACCCGCTCGGGATCCTCCATCGCGGCGATGGGGATCTGCTCCGTGCGGGCAGTCACGCGGAAGCCGTCGGGCGCACGCGTGACCGCGTCGCCGTGACTCATCCAGACCTGCTCCTCCGGGCCGAAGTCGGCGAGCAGCACCCCGCCGGGCTGGTCGACCGACAGCGTCGTCCCGCCGTACTCACGCTGACCCGTGGCCGCGACCTCGCCCCCCAGCGCCTGCGCCATCAGCTGGTGCCCGTAGCAGATGCCCAGGACCGGCACGCCCATGTCGAACAGGGCGGTATCGAGGGTGGGAGCTCCTTCCTCGTAGACCGACGCGGGCCCTCCCGAGAGGATCAGGCCCGCCGGGCGCCGTTTCGTGAGATCCGCGGCGCTGATGTCGTGCGGTACGATCTCGGAGTAGACGTGCGCCTCGCGGACGCGCCGCGCGATGAGCTGTGCGTACTGGGCTCCGAGGTCGACGACCAGGACCGGACGGGAGAGATCCTCCTTGCCCGGGCCGAGCGCCAACTAGTGCCCCATCCCCACCCGCTGCGCTGCCTGGTAGCTCTTGCCCTCGGTCTTGATCGAAGGGGCGATCACCAGCTCCGCTTTCTGGAACTCCTTGATCGTCGCGTACCCGGTGGTGGCCATCGAGGTCGCCAGCGCTCCGAAGAGGTTGAAGGTGCCGTCGTTCTCGTGCGCCGGTCCCACCAGGATCTCCTCCATGGACGCCACCTGCTGCGTCTTGACCCGAGCTCCACGCGGGAGGGTGGGGTGGAACGTCGCCATCCCCCAGTGGTAGCCGCGGCCGGGTGCCTCGTAGGCGCGGGTGAGCGGCGACCCGATCATGACCGCATCCGCTCCGCAGGCGATCGCCTTCGCGATGTCGCCTCCGGTGCGCATCCCGCCATCCGCGATCACGTGGCAGTAGCGGCCGGTCTCGTGGAGGTGCTCGCGCCTGGCCGCGGCCGCATCCGCGATCGCGGTCGCCTGCGGCACTCCCACCCCGAGGACACCTCTTGTCGTGCAGGCGTTGCCGGGACCGACCCCCACGAGCACACCGACGGCGCCGGTCCGCATGAGGTGCAACGCGGTCGAGTAGGAGGCACACCCGCCGACGATCACCGGCAGATCGAACCCGGCGATGAACTCCTTCAGGTTGAGCGGCTCGGTCTGCGTCGAGACGTGCTCGGCCGAAACCACGGTCCCCTGGATCACCAGGACGTCGAGCCCCGCTTCGAGCACGATGGGTGCGAACCGCTCGACACGCTGGGGGGTGAGCGACGCGCACGAAACGACGCCCTCGGCCTTGATCTCCTCGATCCGGCTCCCGAGGAGCTCCGGCTTGACCGGCTCCTTGTACAGCTCCTGCATCCGGCGGGTCGCCTTGTCATCGGACAGTCCGGCGATCTCCTCGTAGATCCCCTCGGGATCCTCGTATCGGGTCCAGAGCCCCTCGAGGTTGAGGCACGCGAGCCCACCGAGCTGACCGATCAGGACCGCGGTCTGGGGAGAGACCCCCGCGTCCATCGCCGACGCCATCATCGGCAGCTTGAACCGGTAGGCATCGACCTCCCAGCTGATGTCGACGTCGTCGGGGTCGCGCGTCCTGCGCGAGGGCACGATCGCGACCTCGTCGAAGCCGTAGGCCCGACGGGCCGATTTGCCGATGCCGATCTCGAACTCCACGCCGAATCACCCCCGAGGGAAGCCCAAAGAGCGCGAGACGCCCATCCGGAACCCCGGACGGGCGTCTGACCGCTGCATGAGGTGAGCGTACCAGCCGGTCCCGACGGGCTCGATCAGCCGGCGGAAACGGCTTCGAGCGCACGGCGAGCCTGCGCCAGGTGGAACCGGTCGTGACCCGCGATCATGCGGAAGCAGAGGTCGAAGCTCTCGGGCCCGCGTTCGGCGTGCATCCCGACGCGGGCCCGATCCTCCTCGGTCGATCTCGCCCACAGGGCGACGTTCGACGCTCGGAGCGGTTCGAAGAGAGCCAAGAGCTCCTCCGGGTCTTCGTTCTTGCCGGCATGGAACCGGTCGACCCAGAGATCCTGGTCGTAGCCGAGCAGCGGCGGCTGGTCATGGGCGAGGATCCATCGGTACCGACCACTCATCGCCACCTCGGCGTCGACGGCGTGTCCCAGACACTCGATCACCGACCACTCGGACGGCTCCGGACGGACGAAGCCCAGCTCCCCCGCCTCACCGGCCATCGAGCGCCACGCGCTGCCGGCGGATGCCTGGACCTCCGCGGGGTCGTCCGAACCGAGCAGCCCGAGCAGGTGGTCCTGGTAGGCCTTCGGCTCGGAGATCGGATCCGGCGAGGTCGGTGCGTCCACAGGCGGGCACTCTACCGCCAGAGGCTCAGTCCTCGTTCGCGACGTGACCGGTCTCGGTGACCCGCAGGTCCGTGAATCCCGAATGCACGCTATCGCCCTCGACCAGCGGCGCGGCGCCCTTGATGTGGCCGAGATCCGCGAGCGTCTCCAGGACGTGGGCCAGGGACTCATGGGGGCTCTCGACCATCGTGTCCACGACGAGCTCCGGGTGCTCGGGCGCCTCGTAGGGATCGTCGACGCCGGTGAAGCCGGTGATCTCGCCCGCGAGCGCCTTCTTGTAGAGGCCTTTGGGATCGCGATGGGCCGCGATCTCCTCGACGGTCGCATGGACGTAGATCTCCACGAACTCGCCGATCTGGGCGCGGACCGTGTCCCGGGCCGCCTTGTACGGTGAGATCGGACAGCAGATCGTGGCGACGCCGTTGCGCGTCAGCAACTCGGCCACGAAGCCGATGCGCAGGATGTTGGTGTCCCGATCCTCCTTGGAGAACCCGAGTCCCTTCGAGAGGTTCTGCCGCACCACGTCGCCGTCCAGGATCTCCGCCTTCAGCTCGCGGGCCCGGAGCTCGTGGTACAGCATCTCGGCGATCGTGGACTTCCCCGACCCGGACAGGCCCGTGAACCAGACCGTGAATCCCTTCTGCTCGACCTCCGTCACAAGAAGCTCCTCGTCGTGCCGTCGGCGTCCTCGATCCCGAACAGCGAGAGGATCGTCGGCCCGACGTCGACCAGGCTGAGGCCTTCGACCTTGCCGATCGGCTGGCCCGGCGATCCCGTCATCGCGAAGACACCCGTCCGGTCGTGGTTGGCGCCGTCGGGCCCGATGTCGTTCTCGAAGGTGTAGACGCTGGGGTTGCCCACCGCGCCGACCGAGCGCCATCCGAGATCTCCGAAGTACACGAGCAGATCCGGCGCCACGCCTCGAACCTCGGGGTAGACGTCCTGGGGCTTGTGCACGGTGGTGCCGAGCGGCTCGCCCTCCGGCCCCGGCATCGACACGAGCTTCGCGGCGAGCTCGTCCCGCAGTGTCTCGTACTGGGCCGGTTCGATCACACCCTGGGGCTCGCGGCCGGCGACGTTCAGGAACAGCCGGCCGTAATAGCCGCCGTCGCCCCACGCCTGCGTGCGGCCCCAGTCGATCGAGGTCTTCGCGATGGGCGTGATCTCGGACACCTTCTCCTTCAGCACGAGGTAGCCGTTCTCGATCAGCCAGTCGTTGAAGCAGATGCCGCCCATCATGGGACGGGCGCCGTGATCGCTCATCACGATCGTGATCGCATCCTCGGGGAGCAGCTCTAGCAACGAGCCGACCTCGTCGTCCAGCGCTCGGTAGTAGCGCCGGAAGGCGTCTTCGAATGGGTTGCCCGGCTGATAGAGCGGATGCGTCGGGTCGACGTAGTGCCAGAACACGTGGTGGAGCCTGTCCATGCCCATCTCGACCATCATGAAGTAGTCCCACGGCTTGTTCTTCACCAGTCGTCGCGCCACCTGGAAGCGCCGCTCGGTCATCTTGAAGACCTGATCGAGAACGAACTCCATCCCCTGTTGACGGAAGTTCGGGATGTCGAAGATGTACTCGCCCTTCCCGCCGAGCTCCTCCTCGATCTCCACCTCGAGCTCCTGCGGATACGCGTAGTGCTCGGCCGACGGTGGGGTGAGGAAGCATCCGACGCGCCACCCCGGGAATTCCTTCGGGGGCGGGAATCCCGGTGGCACGCCGATGAGTAGCGAGGACTTGCCCTGGGCGCCGAGTGAGTCCCACACCGCCGGTGCCTTGATCGAGCCGGAGTGCGCGATGGCGAGTCCTTCGTAGCTCGTGTCCTTGCGGTTCCGGAAGCCGTAGATGCCCAGCTCCCCCGGCGTCTTGCCGGTCATGGCGCAGGCCCACGCGGGGATGGTGATCGGCGGGGTGACGCTGGCGAGGTCCCCGTACATCCCTTCCGACATGAGCTTCGAGATGTTGGGGACCTCAGACGCGAGATCGTCGAACAAGAGCTGGGGGGTGGCGCAGTCCAGGCCGATGACCGCCACCCTGGGGCCCTGCTGCATGTCGACGTTCATCCTTTCCTTGCTTGGCCTTGCATCGCCGGAGATCGAGGTCGAGCCGGTGCCGGGCGCGCCGAAGGCGAGGCGGCTCAACGGTTCTCGTATGCTACCAACCCGCTCGGAACGCCGACCAAGAACTTCCGGAGATGCCGCTTCGATGAGCCTGCTGCGCCGTGCGCTCGGTGTCGGCGCCTTCCTCTTGCTCGCATTGTCCCTGCCGCTTCTCGTGTTTCCCCGGACCGTGGTCGAGACGGTCATGGGGCAGGGAGAGATGCCGGACGCCGTTTGGATCAGGCTCTTCGGCGCGGGAGGCGTGGCGCTCGCGCTCTTCCACGTGCTGATCCTCAGGAAGCTCGACGAGCTGTGGTGGTGGTGTTGGGCCTTCGTCATCTTCGACGGCCTGACGTCACTGATCGTCGTCCTGCACGTCTCCACGGGGCTTCCCGAGGGGTCGGCGGCGTGGCCCTGGTGGACCTTCGGAGCGAGCACGGCTCTGTTCACGGCGCTGTACGTCGTCGGCTTGGCGAAGGCCGGACAGGAGAAGCCGCTCGCGTGACCCGTCCCGGTCGCTACGTCGCGAGCGGGCGCACCATCACGACGGCCGTGTCTGCGTCCCACTCGCCGCGCAGGTCGCGGCCCAGCACGAAGCCCACCGAGCGGTAGAACGCTCGCGTCGATCCGTAGCCGTCGTCGGGTTCGGGACCCGGGTCGCTCGGAGACACCGTGAGGACCAGAAGGATCCGCCGGCCCTCGGCGATCAGGTCCTCCACCAGTCGGTCGATCAGGGCGTGGCCGATCCCCCGGCGCCGCCGGTCCGCGCGGACGGCCATCCACGTGATCTCCGCCGCTTCGTCGAACCGGTGCACGTAGGTGAGGAAACCCACCACCTCGCCGCCTTCCGCGGCCACGAGACCCGCGTCGCGTCGGACCGCCGCGGCGCAGTCACGCCTGCCTTCCTCGATCGCGAAGTGATACGGGAGGCCCAGGACGATCCGGTCGCACGCGTCCGCGTGCTCCGGGCGGAGGGCCCGGATCCAGATGTCGGTCATCCGCGAGCTGCGGCGGCGCGGGCTCGAGCGAGGCGGTCGCGAGCGAGGCGGTCGGCGGCAGCGGCCGTCGAGATCCCTTCCCGCTCGGCTGTCGCGAAGATCTCGAGCAACGTGTCGCCGATCGCCTCGAGCCGCTTCGCCGTGGTCGCGTCGTCCCACCCGAGGGTCTCGGAGCCCGCGAGGTGGATCACGCCGCCCGCGTTGATCACGAAGTCGGGTGCGAACAGGATGCCGGCGTCGCGGAGACGCTCGCCGTCCTCCGCGACCCCGAGCTGGTTGTTGGCCGCACCGGCGACGATCCGGCACCGCAGGTGCCGGATCGTCGCCTCCGTGAGCACCTTGCCGGTCGCGCACGGGGAGAACACGTCGCACTCCGCGCCGACCACGTCGTCCGCGTCCACCACCTTGGCGCCCAGCTCGTCCGCGAGGGTGGACGCCCGTGTCGCGTCGAGATCCGCGAGCAGGAGCGTGGCTCCCGCTCCGTGGAGGTGCTCGGCCAGCCGGCTCCCGACCGAGCCCAGCCCCTGCACGAGCACCGACCGCCCCTCGAGGTCATCGCTCCCGAACGCCTGCCGGACCGTCGCCCGCATGCCGTGGAACACACCCATCGCGGTGGCCGAGCCGGGGTCGCCGGAGCCTCCCTTGGCCTTGGAGCGCCCGAGGACGTGTGACGTTCGCTCGCCGATCGTGTCCATGTCGGCCTCGCCGGTGTTCATGTCGGCGGCCGTCTCGTAGGTCCCGTGCAGCGACTCCACCAGATCCGCGTACCGCAGGAGAAGGGTCCGGCGTGCTGGGGTGCCGTGTGATGGGACCTCAGGGATCGCGATCACGGCCTTCCCGCCCCCGAAAGGGGTGTCGGCCGCCGCGTGCTTCAGGGTCATCGCCGCGGAGAGGCGCAGGACGTCCTCGAGGGCGTCGGCGGGGCTGGCGTAGGACGTCAGCCGGGTCCCGCCCATCGCCGGACCCAGGACCGTGCTGTGCACCCCGATGAACATCCAGGAAGACGTCGGATCGTCGTGGTGGGCGACGACCGCCTCGCCGTCCCAGCCGCGGATCAGATCCTCCAGCGCCACGGTCCGAGTCTAGACGGGTCCCGAGATGTCATCCCCCGGATGGGATGTGGTGCAGCGGTGGCGGGCGCTCACGCGCCCGCCACCGCCGTGATCCCGTCCCTAGGCAGCCCTCACATGGACGCTCGCCGTGCTGATCCCCCAGCAGACGAATTCGTCGTCGCTCGATGCCGCATCTTCCGGGTTCCCGTCACCGTCATCCTTCCAGGCGCCGGCCACTCCCATGATCGTGTAGTTCTCGCCGACGTCGACCGCAGCCGCCTTCGCCTTCAGCACGACGTCGATCACGGACTTCCTCTCGACCCTGCCCTGGTCGTTCTTGTTCGTGGGCGTCGCGAACGCCTTCCACAGGACCCCGGTGATGTTGGCGAAGTTCAGTCCGCTCGAGGAACAATCGTTCGCCAACGCGGTCACGAGGTTGTTCTCGATACCCATCGGGATCGGTCCGCCGAACTGCCCGTTGACTCCCCAGCGGGCGTTGTTGACCCCGATGTCGGTGTTCTGTCCGCTCGCGAGCGCACCGACGCCGATGATCACGAACTGCCGGGCTCCGGTGAATACCGTCGCGTAGTCCGACCCCATGGGCCGCAACGTGAACTTCGCCTTCGTGGCCTGCCCGGGCGTCAGTGTGTAGTCCACTACCGAGAAGCTTTGGAGTGCCCAACACGAGCTCAACAGGAACGTGAGCGCCATCGCGCCCACGGCGAAACCGAGCTTCTTCCTCATCCTGATTCCTCCCCCAGACCCGTCCTCAGACCCCTCGGGTCTCCGTCTCGAAGGGCATCCTGCCATCACGCAACCCCCCATGCAAGCCGAGAGGCGGGCCGGCAGGCCCGCCTCTCGGTCGTTCCGACTGCGGATGATCGGTCAGTGCATGTGGCCGTGACCGGCCGCCGTCTCCTCGTCCTCCTCGGGCTTCTCGACCACGGCGCTCTCGGTCGTCAGCACGAGGGCGGCGATCGAGGCCGCGTTCTGCAGGGCCGACCGCGTCACCTTCGCGGGGTCGACGATGCCGGCCTTGACCATGTCGGTCCACTCGCCGGTGGCGGCGTCGAAGCCCCGGGAGTCGCTCTCCTCGCGGATGTGCGACACGATCACCGAGCCTTCGTAGCCGGCGTTCTGCGCGATCCGGCGTGCCGGTTCGGCGAGCGCCTCACGGACGATCGTCGCGCCGGTGGCCTCGTCGCCCTCCAGGTCGAGCTTCTCGAGGGCCGACTCCGCGCGGATCAGGGTGACGCCGCCGCCGGGCACGATGCCCTCCTCGACCGCCGCGCGCGTGGCCGACACGGCGTCCTCGATCCGGTGCTTCTTCTCTTTGAGCTCGACCTCGGTGGCCGCGCCGACCTTGATCACCGCGACGCCGCCCGCGAGCTTGGCCAGCCGCTCCTGGAGCTTCTCCTTGTCCCAGTCCGAGTCCGTCTTCTCGATCTCGGCCTTGATCTGGTTGATCCGGCCCTGGACGTCCTCCTTGGAGGCCGCGCCCTCGACGATCGTCGTCGTGTCCTTGGACACGACGACCTTGCGGGCCCGTCCGAGCAGGTCGAGGGTGGCGTTCTCGAGCTTCAGCCCGACCTCCTCGGAGATCACCTGCGCTCCCGTGAGGATCGCGATGTCCTGAAGCATCGCCTTCCGTCGGTCGCCGAACCCCGGCGCCTTCACCGCCACGGACGAGAAGGTGCCGCGGATCTTGTTCACGACGATCGTGGCGAGCGCCTCGCCCTCCACGTCCTCGGCGATGATGACGAGCGGCTTCCCGGCCTGCATCACCTTCTCCAGGACCGGTACCAGCTCCTGGACACTCGAGATCTTCTTGTTGACCACCAGGATGTAGGGGTCCTCGAGAGAGGTCTCCTGACTGTCCGGATCCGTGATGAAATACGGCGAGATGTAGCCCTTGTCGAACTGCATCCCTTCGGTGAACTCGAGTTCGATGCCGAAGGTGTTCGACTCCTCGACCGTGATCACGCCGTCCTTGCCCACCTTGTCCAGCGCGTCGGCGATGGTGCCGCCGATCTCCGGATCCCCGGCGGAGATGGACGCGACGCTCGCGATCTCCTCCTTGGCCTCCACGTCACGGGCCTGGGCCTTGATGGCCTCGACCGCTGCCTCCACCGCGCGCTCGATGCCGCGCTTGAGCGCCATCGGATTGGCGCCGGCCGCGACGTTGCGCATGCCGCCCTTCACCATCGCGCGCGCGAGCACGGTCGCGGTCGTCGTGCCGTCACCGGCGACGTCGTTGGTCTTGGTCGCGACCTCCTTGGTGAGCTGGGCCCCCATGTTCTCCCACGGGTCCTCCAGCTCGACCTCCTTGGCGATCGTGACGCCGTCGTTGGTGATCGTGGGCGCGCCCCACTTCTTGTCGAGCACCACGTTCTGGCCCTTCGGGCCGAGCGTGATCGCGACGGTGTCGGCGAGCTTGTCGACGCCGGCCTCTAGGCCGCGCCTCGCCTCTTCGCCGAACTTCAGCAGCTTCGAAGCCACCGGTGTCCTCCTGACGTTGATCGACGATCCGGGGAGGCCCGCGTTCCGCGAGCCCCGCCGGTTACAAGGTCTGTGCTACTTCCCGACGACGACGGCGAGGACGTCGCGAGCCGAGAGGATCTGATACTCGGTCCCGTCCGCGTCCTTCCATTCCGTGCCGCCGTACTTCGAGTAGATGACGGTGTCGCCGACGCTCACGTCGACCGGGACGCGGGCGTCCCCGTCCTCGTTGAACTTCCCGGGTCCCACCGCAACGACCGTGCCGCTGACCGGCTTCTCCTTCGCCGTGTCCGGGATCACGAGCCCGGAGGCCGTGGTCTCCTCGGCTTCGCCCGGCTGGACGATGATCCGGTCCTCGAGCGGCTTGAGCTTGAAATCCTTCGCCATCCCTGGATCTCCTCCCTGGTTCTTCTTGGCCTTTCCCGGCCGGTTCCTCGGGCCTGTTCTCTTCGGCCCTGTTCCTGGACGGGGGGTGCGGTTAGCACTCGCCCTGCCTGAGTGCTAGCAGGATAGCCGCGGGAGCGCCGAAGGGTCAACGCTGCGGAGACTCGGGGAGGATCCGAGGAGGACCCGCAAGCCGGCAGCCCGGATGTCGTCCGGATGGGGCAGAGAGCCCAGCTATCGTCTCTTCCGCGCGGAGGTGTCGATATCGCCGTTCCCCGTTCGTCTCAGAGGCGACCCCTCTCCAGAAGGAGGCAGCGAGATGAAGTACATGCTCCTGATCCATCAGGGCGACACCCCGACGCCGCGGTCACCGGACGACTGGGCCACGCTCTCGGAGGACGAGCAGCGAGCCGTCTACGCCGACTACCAGGCGATCAACGAGACTCCGGGCGTCACCTCCGGCCTCCAGCTGGACGCTCCCGAGACGGCCACCACGGTTCGGGTGCGAGACGGCAAGGCGCTGACCACCGATGGGCCGTTCGCCGAGATCAAGGAGGCGATCGGCGGCTACCTGTTCTTCGAGGCCGATGACCTCGACGCGGCGATCGAGCTGGCCTCGCGGATCCCGGCGGCGCGCATGGGTGGCGCGATCGAGGTGCGCCCGATCGTGGGGGGATAGGCGATCCTCGAGGAAACCTTCCGCGACCAGTGGGGCCGTGTCCTCGCTGCATCGATCGGCTTCCTCGGCGACTTCGACCTCGCCGAGGAAGCCGCGCAGGAGGCCTTCGCGATCGCCGCGGAGCGCTGGCGACGCACCGGACCTCCCGCCAACCCGGGCGCCTGGCTGGTGACGACGGCGCGCAATCGAGCCCTCGATCGCATCCGCCGTGATCGGACGCTGGCTGCGAAGACCCGCCTCCTTCAGGTGCCCGAGGGAGCGGAGGACACGATGGACCCGACGACCTTCCCGGACGAACGACTCGAGCTCATCTTCACGTGCTGCCACCCGGCACTCGCCGTCGACGCGCAGGTCGCGCTCACGTTGCGGACGCTCGGAGGCTTGACCACCGGGGAGATCGCTCGCGCGTTCCTCGTTCCGGAGCCGACGATGGCGCAGCGGTTGGTGCGGGCCAAGCGCAAGATCAAGGCGGCCGGGATCCCGTTCCGGGTGCCTCCCGACCACCGGCTCCCCGATCGGCTCGTCGCGGTGCTCGCGGTCGTCTATCTGATCTTCAACGAGGGGTACTCGGTCCCGCCGACCCGCGGTGAGCTGGCCGCCGAGGCGCTCCGGCTCGGTCGGGCGCTCGCGGAGCTGATGCCCGACGAGCCGGAGGTGCACGGTCTCCTGGCCCTGATGCTGCTGCATGACGCCCGCCGCGAGGCGCGATTCCGCGGGGACGACCTGGTGCTGCTCGAGGACCAGGAGCGATCGCTCTGGGACACCCCGCAGATCGCGGAGGGCCGGGCGGTGCTGGACCGGGCCCTCGCTCTCCTGGGCCGTGGTCCCTACGTCGTGCAGGCCGCGATCGCGTCCCTGCACGCGGACGAGCGCCGCGACTGGCCTCAGATCGCCGCCCTCTACGGCGAGCTCTTCCGCCTCACGGACTCGCCGGTCGTCGAGTTGAACAGGGCCGTCGCGGTGGCCCAGGCGCAGGGCCCGCAGGCGGGGCTCGACATCGTCGAGGGGCTCCGCCTCGAGGGCTACCGCTACCTGCACTCGACGCGGGGCGAGCTGTTGCGCCGTCTCGGCCGCACCTCGGAGGCCCGCGATGCCTATCGCCGGGCGCTGGCGCTCGTGCACGGCGAGGCCGAGCGGCGGTCGCTCGAGCGTCGGCTCGCGGCGCTCGGCACGCCGAGCAGCCCCACCACTTAGACGCCCTTGAGGTACGCGACGGTCTCGGCCAGGCCGTCTTCGAGGTGCGTCCACGGCTTCCAGGCGATCGCCGACGTGGCCGCGGAGATGTCCAGCGCCATCCGGCGCAGCTCCGCCTGCGACTGGGGACCGTGCTCGGGCTCTCCCGCGAATCCCGTGAGCTCGGCGAGCACCTTGTAGATGTGGTTCACGCTGGTCTCCAGACCGGTGCCGATGTTCACGAGCTTGCCCGATCCCCGGTCCATCGCCTGGACGAAGGCGTGCACGGTGTCGTCGATGAAGACGAAGTCGCGGGTCTGGTTGCCGTCGCCGAAGATCGTGGGCGCCTCGCCCGTCAGCATCTTCGCCGTGAAGATCGCCACGACGCCTGCCTCGCCCGTCGGATCTTGCCTCGGCCCGTAGACGTTCGCGAGGGCGACGGCCGTGTAGTCCAGTCCTCGGTATCGCTGGTAATAGGAGAGATAGTCGAGGCCCACCTTCTTCGAGACGCCGTAGGGAGACAGCGGTCGGGAGCCTTGCGCCGCCGTCTCCTTGGTGGGGAGTCGGCGGGGCTCCCCGTACATCGTGCCGCCGCTCGCCGCGTAGATCACCTTGCGAGCCCCGACGTGCACCGACGCCTCGAGCACGTTCAGCAGACCCATCACGTTGACGCTGGCGTCGTGGACCGGATCGTCCAAGGAAGGGCGAACCCCCGCCTGCGCGGCCAGATGGAACACGACCTCGGGCCGATGGCGCTCGAACAGCGACGCGAGACCATCCGCGCGCACGTCCATGTTGAAGAACGAGAACTCCTTGCCGTAGCCGCGGGCCTCGACGAGGTTCGCGATCTTCCCGGTCGTGAGGTCGTCGACGGACACGACACGGTGACCCTCGGCGAGCAAGCGTTCTCCGAGCTGCGAGCCGATGAACCCGGCGCCCCCGGTCACCAGGACGGACGTCACGGCGCCAACCTTAGGTTGGGGTCTGCGGCGATGTCCAGCGAGGACCGTTCCCCGCGACCGAGCCTGGCCGCTCCGACCGCCGCGATCATCGCGGCATTGTCCGTGCACAGGTCGAGCGACGGGTACAGCACCCGCAACCCCTCGGACCTGCCGGCCTCTGCCATCCTGTCGCGCAGGCGCGTGTTCGCCACCACACCGCCTCCGAGGAGGACCGTGTCCACTCCCCGGCCCTTCGCCGCCGCGATCGTCTTCGACACCTGCACGTCCACGATCGCTTCTTGGAACGATGCGGCCACATCGGGCAGAGAGACCTCGTGAGTTGCAGCCTGTTCGGCTCGCAGGTATCGAAGGACCGCCGTCTTCAGCCCGCTCATCGAGAAGTCCAGATCGCCGGAGCTCTCCATCGCCCTCGGGAACCGGATCGCCGTGGGATCGCCCTCGGAAGCGAGCGCGTCGAGGGCGGGGCCGCCCGGGAACCCGAGGCCGAGGAGTCTCGCCACCTTGTCGAAGGCTTCCCCCGCCGCATCGTCGAGGGTCTGCCCGAGCAGCTCGTGCCGATGTACCTCCGGAATGTGCACGAGCATCGTGTGCCCACCCGAGACCACCAGGGCCACGTACGGCGGGTCCGGCTCCCCGTGCTCGAGGAAGTTCGCCCAGATGTGGCCCTCCAGGTGATTCACGCCGATCAGGGGGACCCGGGCTGCGAGGGCTACGGCCTTCGCCGCCGCCATCCCGACCAGCAAGGCCCCGACCAGCCCGGGGCCGACGGTCACGGCAACCCCGTCGATGGTCCGGAACGAGACGCCGGCTTCGTGCAGGGCTTGATCCAGCAGCGGATTCAGCGACTCGACGTGCGCTCGCGCGGCGACCTCGGGCACCACGCCACCGAACCGCTCGTGCAGGTGCTCCTGACGGCCGATGAGGTTCGCCCGCACCTGGAAGCCATCCTCCACGACCGCCACGGCGGTCTCGTCGCACGACGTCTCGATGCCGAGGGTGATCACGCGGGGCGCACGCCCAGCGGAAGGGTCTCCTCGATCTCATCCAGGCGTTGCCGGTAGGCCTCGGTCCTCACATCGTCGGTCCACATGATGAGCGCGTCCTCGCTCACCTCTTGGTAGTAGTTCCGCCGGATGCCGACCGGCCGGAAGCCGAAACGCGCGTAGATCCGCTGGGCCCCCCAGTTCGTCACTCGGACCTCGAGGGACACCGCCCGAGCGCCCATCTCGATCGCCTGCGGGATCAGCTCCGCCATCACGCGCGTCGCGATCCCGTGACCCTGATGCATCGGGTCCACGGCGACGTTGGTGATATGGGCCTCGTCGCCGTAGCAGATCAGGCCGCCGTACCCGACGACCTCCTTGTGCACGCGAGCCACGAGGTAGCAGCGACTGTTCGGGTCGGTGATCTCCGCCGCGAACAGGTTGGGACTCCACGGACGCGCGTACACCTGCCGCTCGATCGCCATGACGCCGCGCAGGTGACGCCGGCGCATGCGCGTGATCTCAAGCGCCGGCGCTTCGCTCCCGCTTGTCCCACGCGATCTCCGCATCCGATCTCCTCAGGTACATCGGCACCACGTCGTGAAGCCGGTCGTGCTCCTCCCGGAGGAACCGCGGAACCGCGAGCTCCACCAGCGAAGCTGCCTCGGGATGCGCCCGGATCATCGACGCGAACTCGACCCGACTCCCCAGCCCCTCGAGCTGGTTCCGATACAGGATGGCACCGTCTCCGACCGCAAGCATCTCCTCCGGCAGGGTTTCGAGCTCAGCGCTGAGGTGGTCCGGTGTCGCCACTTCGTACTCGCTCCCCCTCACCACGCCTCCGGGGAGCGCACGGTAGATCGCGTAGAACACCTCGCCCCGGCGGCCGTCGATCACCGCGACGATCAGCTTGTGGGTGTGGCGGACCGAGAAGGCAAGCGCGTCGAGGCTCGTGATCCCGACGATCGGCACGGCTAGCACCTGCGCCAGGGTCTTCGCGGTCTCGATGCCGACGCGGAGCCCGGTGAACAAGCCGGGCCCGATGCCGACCGCGATCCCGCCGACCTGCGACAGCTCGATCCCCGTCCAACGACAGAGCTGGTCCAGGGCAGGCGTCACCGATTCCTGCCGAGCCTTCCCCGCCACCGAGACCATCCCGAGCATCTCCCGCTCCGTCCCGATCGCGACGGAGGTCTGTGGCGTCGAGGTCTCGATCCCGACGACGATCATCGGGCAGCCCCGCCGGCCGCGGCCTCTCCGTGGCTCCGTCGGAACGGCTCGAGCGCATGCTCCAGCCGCTCCCATCGACCCGACCACGACTCTCCCCGAGGCGTGATCGCGATCCGGCGGGTCTCGGCGTCCATGCCCGCCGTCGTGAGCTCGACTCGCAGCCGGTCCTCCGGGAGGAGGTCGGACACGGCATCGCCCCACTCGACGAGGAGCACCCGGTCCGGTCCACCCAGCTCGTCGAGCGCAAGATCGACCACGTCTTGGACCCGTTCCAAGCGGTAGACGTCGACGTGCGCCACGTCCAGTCGACCCGAGTACTCGCGGACGAGCGTGAACGTCGGAGAGGCGACGTGGTCTTCCACGCCAAGGCCGCGTCCGATCCCCTGAACCAGGGTCGTCTTGCCGGCCCCGAGATCGCCGGTCAGCACCACCGTGTCCCGAGGCAGGAGCAGCGATGCGAGCGCCTGACCGACCTCACGTGTCCGATCGGCGTTCTCCGTCTCGATCTCGATGACCATGGTCAGAACAGCTCGAGCTGCTCCTCGGGAACGGGTTCGGCCTCCGGCACGCTCACGGGGACGGGCTGGGGGCCGGCCGCTTCCCCTCGGGGCACGACAGGCTCAGCCGGACGAACCAGCGCGGCGAGCGTCTCTCGCACCAGCTCGAAGTCATCCCGGAACTCGAGGAACTGGCGCGAGGACTCTCCGCCACTCCGCAGGATCGCGGACGGATGGAACGTGGGGATCACGGTCCGACCGTGCCACGGGTAGGTGCGCCCGCGCATCCGCGTGATCCCTTGCGGGGTTTGCAGGACGAACTTCGTCGCGAAGTTGCCGAGCGTGACGATCACCCGAGGCTGGATCAGCGAGACCTGCTCGACGAGCCACGGCGTGCAGGACTCGATCTCGTCCTCCTGCGGGTCGCGGTTCCCGGGGGGCGGCATTTCAAGACATTGCAGATGTACACGTCTCCACGGTCGAGCGTGAGCACCTCGTGCAGCATGCGCGTGAGCAGCTGGCCGGCGGCGCCGACGAACGGCTCGCCCTGCTTGTCCTCGTGGAAGCCCGGAGCCTCCCCGATGAACAGCACATCCGCATCGGCGTTCCCGACGCCGAAGACCACCTGCGTTCGACCGGTCGCCAGCCGGCACTTGGTACAGTCGGCCGCCTCGGCGGCGACGGCGGCCAGCGTGCGGGTCACGCGGCCCCCTTCTTCTTGCGGACGCGCGACTTCCCGAGCTCGAACGCCGCGCGGGCGAACGATCGCAGCTCCGGGTTGACCCGCTCCGGCCGCTCCAGCATCGCGATGTGTCCCGCTCCCTCGACGATGAACAGCCTGCCCTCCGGAAGCGCCGCCGCGAGCTCGACGGCGACGGCAGGCGGAGTGACGCGATCTTGATCCCCCACGGCGACCAGGGCGGGCACGGTGATCCGGGGCAAGGCGTGTCGGAAGTCCATCCCCATCAGCTCCGAAAGCACGTCCGTCCATACGACCGAGGATGTGTGCTCGGCTAGATGCAGGACGTGGTGCACGACGTCGTCCGGCGCCTCCGGGGCGAACTGCGTCACCCGGGCGACGATCGCAGAGACGTCACCCGGGCCCGCGAGGATGGCCTTGCGGAGGCGATCCACGCGGCGGGCGGCCGCGGCGAGGGAACCGAGCCGCGGCCGCAGGAGATCGGTCACCCCACCCATCGCGCCTCGCAGGAGGTCCGACGCGGAAGCGCCGAGGAAGACCGCCCCGGCGATCCGGTCACCGAAGAGGTCCGGGCGCTGCTCGGCGAGCGCGAGGATGGCCATCGCGCCCATCGAGTGACCGACGAGCACGGCGCGTCGATCCGGTGCGACCGTATCCAGCACCGTCGCCAGATCGCGGCCCATCGACCGCAGCGTCACGTCACCGCTCGCAGGCACCTCGGTCCGACCGTGCGCCCGGTGGTCGAGCGCCACGCAGCGGAACTCGTCACCGAGATCGGCCCACTGCTCGCGCCACGTCGTCATGTCGAGGCTGAACCCGTGCGAGAACAGCAGGAGCGGAGCGTCCGGTGGTCCCGTCGCGCGCACGGCGAGCTCGGCCCCGTCGAACGCCTCGATCGGCCCGAGGTCCTCGGGTGGAGGGGCCCACGAGCTCTCGTCCCCCGCAGGACGCCGTCGGCGCCAGAGCGCCCGCCCCGCGACCCCGGCGGCAAGCGCTCCTGCTGCGGCGACGGCGCCGACCGCCACCCGGGCGGGCGTGGTCGCCATCCGTCCGCTCACCCGTATCGCCTCGGCACGCGTTCGCCGATCCTGCTCACGATCTCGTATCCGATCGTCCCGAACAGCCGGCCGAGCGCATCTGCTCCGATCGTCTCGCTCCCCTGGCTCCCGATCAGCACGACCTCATCGCCGACCCGAACCTCCCCGTCACCGCAGTCCACGACCAGCTGGTCCATCGTGACCGTTCCCGCCACCCGGCAGCGGCGCCCGCCGATCAGGACCTCGCCTACGTTCGTCAGCTGTCGAGGGTAGCCGTCCGCGTAGCCGACCGGCACCGTGGCCACCCAGGCGTCCCCCTCGAGCCGGTAGCGGTGCCCGTAGGAGATCGCCTCGCCGGCCACCAGCCGTTTCACGGCGCTCACCTGGCTCCGCCACGTGAGCGCCGGCCGCAGACCGAGATGAGCGCCGACGCCGGGCGCCGGCTCGATCCCGTAGAGCGCGATCCCCGGCCGGACGAGGTCGAGGTGGGAATCGGGGTGCAGGATCGTCGCGCCCGAGTTGGCGGCGTGGAGCAGCCGAGGCGTGACACCCGCCGACCTGACCGCCTCGGCCGACTCGAGGAACAGGCCGAGCTGCTCCTTCGTCGTCACGTCGTCCTCCTCCGAGCGCGCGAAGTGGGTGAAGAGGCCCTCGACCTCGATACCCGCCTCGTGCACGCGACGCGCGAACGCGGGCGCCTCCTCCGGCGGCCACACCCCCACGCGATGCATCCCCGTGTCGATCTTCACGTGCACGGGCACCGAGCCCCGTGCGGTCGCCGCGAGCCGGTCGAGACCCTCCACTGAATACAGCGTGGGCGTGAGCCGATGGGCCAGCGCGACCGCTTCGGATCCAGCCGGGAGCTCCGACAGCACGAGGATCGGCGCTTCGATGCCTGCGCCGCGGAGCTCCAGTCCTTCCTCGACCAGCGCGACGCCCATCCAGGTGGCACCTCCGTCGATCGCGGCTCTGGCCACCTGCACGGCGCCGTGGCCGTACCCGTTCGCCTTCACGACGGCCATCAGCTCGACGCTCTCGGGCTTCAGGATCCGGGCGTTGTCGCGGATCGCCTCCAGGTCCACCTCGACCCAGGTGGGACGGTACGCCTCGTTCACCTGCCCTCCACCTGCGAGAACGCTTCGGGGATCCGCTCGAGCACGTCACCCGCGAGCACTCCCTCGGCCAGATCCCTCCCCGCGAAGACACCCGCCAGCCCGTGGAGGTATGCGGCGGCGGCGGCCGACTCGAGCGGAGAGACCCCGCGGGCGAGCAGTCCGCCGATCATCCCCGTGAGGACGTCGCCGGTCCCCGCGGTCGCGAGCGCCGGCGATCCGGTGACGTTGACGAACAGACGTCCGCCCGGCTGGGCGATCACGGTTCGACTCCCCTTCAGGAGGGTGATGGCGCCGGTCTGCTCCGCCAACGCGCGGACGTGGGCGGGGCGATCGGCATCGAGGTCGCGGGCCTTCACGCCGGTGACTCGTGCGAACTCGCCGACGTGCGGGGTGAGGACGGCGTCGGCCTCCCGGTCTTGCAACGCCGCTCCGTCGCCGGTGAATGCGTTCAGACCGTCCGCGTCGAGGACCAAGGGGACGGGCGAGCGCCGCACCGCCTCCCGTATGAACGCGACCGTCTGCGCGTTCGTCGTCAGGCCCGGGCCGATCGCAAGGGCATCGGCAGCTTCGAGCCGTTCGAGGAGCGGCGCGACCGCTTCCGCCGCCACGGTCCCTCGGCCGTCTCCGGCAAGGGAAGGAACGTGGGCTCGGTCAGGCCGGCCTGGATCTGCGGCATCGCCCCCTCGGGAGCCGCCACGGTGATGAGCCCGGTTCCGACCCGGCCCGCCGCACGTGCGATCAGGCGGGCCGCGCCGGTCATGGCGCGCGACGATGCGACGACGAGGAGCACACCCGACGCGCGCTTGTGTGTATCCGGATCGCGCACCGGCAACCACGAAGCCACGTCCGAAGGCTCCGTCAGCCACGCGCGGGCACGCACGAGATCGTCGGGGAAGCCGATGTCGACCACGCGGAGGATGCCCGGCGTGCTCGGCACCGGGCATCAGAACCGCGCCGAGCTTCACCGCACCGAACGTCACGGTGAGGCGCGCGCGCACGGCCTCACCCTCGACGACGCCGGTCGTCCCGTTCACCCCGGAGGGGATGTCGACGGCAACGACCGGAACACCGGCCTTGTTCAGGCTCGCGATCGCCCCCGCCCAGTCGTCCTCGGGCATACCGCGGAATCCCGTGCCGAAGATCGCGTCCACGGCGACGTCCGCACGTGCGAGCTCGCGCTGAAGGCTGCCTTGGTGGAAGGTCCGGAGACGGATGCCGGGCGCCTCCTCGAGACGTCGCGCGTTCGTGGCCGCGGGCTCCCGGAGCTCGCTCGGGTCCTCCAGGAGGACGACGGTCGTTCGCACACCCCATCGACCCAGGTGTCGCGCGGCGACCAGACCGTCCCCGCCGTTGTTGCCCTTCCCGCAGACGATCACCGCCCGGCGGCCGTAGGACCCACCGGCGAGGTCGCGGGCCGCTCGCGCCACGGCGCGACCGGCCCGCTCCATCAGCGCATCCGCCCCGACCCCCCGTTCCTGCGTCTCGCGATCGAGGGTCGACGCCTCGGCGGGGGTGAGGACGGGCTTCATCGGACGCGCGATGGCGAACGCCACCGCGCTCGTCTTCTCGTGGGTGAACGTGATCAGCACGTCGGTGACGCCGAGCGCATCGGCGCGGCGCTTCGCGTTGCCGTCGAGCCGCACCGCCGGAGCGCCGGACGGATGGCGGGTGACGCTGATGTCCTGCCACCGGCGTCCGCGGTAGCCGCCGAGCGCCTTGATGGTCGCTTCGCGGGCCGCGAAGCGGCCCGCGTAGGACTCCGCAGGCCGCGCCTTGGAGTCGCAGTACGCGATCTCTTCGGGCGTGAAGACCCGATCCCGGAGGGTGCGGTGGCGCGAGATCGCCCGCTCCATGCGCGCGATCTCGCAGATGTCCACGCCGAGCCCGACGATGTCCACGGGAGCAAGGCTACGCCACGCCGCTTTCCTCCGGCCGCGAGCGACTTCGGAGGATGACCAACACGAGGACGAGAAGCGCGAGCGCGGCCGAGAGGCCGATGAGCGCGATCCCTTCGGTGCTCATCCCTGCGCTCACCGCGGCAACCTCCGGGTCGGAGGGGTGATCGCCCCCGACCGCGAGGAGCTGTGCCGGCGCCACCATGGAACACAGGTCTGACTCCCAGACGCCGTTCGAGCCTCGTTGAAGAAGCAACCCCGTCCGAGATGGGCCGAGCCGCTCCATCCCGCACGCTGACCCCTGCGCGTGCGTCCGGACGATGGCCTTCGGCCCGAAGGCACCCTTCACCACTCGCTCGACCTCGAACGTGACCGCGGCCATCCCACCGCTGATCTCGGCGCGATCCACCCACCGCCCAACGAAAGCTCCGTCCGCCTCCGGAAGCCAGGTTGCGAGGTCCGGCTGCGCACAGGAACACGCGTAGGCGGGGGAGCTCCCGATAACAACGCCAGCGACCAGCACAAGAAGCACGGCGAGCCGGAACGAGCGAGAAGGAGCGCCGGGAGAGGGCATCACCGGGGCCATGCCCGGACGCTACTCGACCGTGACGCTCTTCGCGAGGTTCCGCGGCTGATCGACGTCGCAGTCCCGCAGCCGTGCTACGTGGTACGCCAATAGCTGCAACGGCACCGTTACGACCACGGGCGAAAGCAGCTCCGGCGTCTCCGGGACTTCGATCACGTGCTGCGCGACCTCGCGGATCTGTTCGTCGCCCTCGGTGGCGACCGCGATCACCTCGGCGCCGCGCGCCCGCACCTCCTGGATGTTGGACAGCATCTTGGGGTAGACGTGACACGTGGTCGCGACCGCCACGACGGGCACGCCCTCCTCGACCAGCGCGATGGGTCCGTGCTTCAACTCCCCGGCCGGATAGCCCTCGGCGTGCACATAGCTGATCTCCTTCAGCTTCAGCGCCCCTTCGAGGGCGGCGGGGAAACCCGTGTGACGCCCGATGAAGAGCCAGTCGTGAGAGCCCTGGAACCGCCGGGCCAGCCCTTGGACCTGGGCATCCAGACCGATCGCCTGCTGGACCTGCGCCGGCAGCTCACCCATGCGCGTCAGCACCTCGGCGATCTCCTCGGGGAACATCGACCCGCGGACCTGCGCGAGATACATCGCGAGGATGTACTGCGACACCATCTGGGTCGCGAACGTCTTGGTCGCCGCCACGCCGATCTCGGGTCCGGCGTGCATGTAGATCACGCCGTCGGCCTCCCGCGCCAGCGACGAGCCCACCGTGTTGGTCACCGCGAGGAGGCTCGAACCCTGACGGCGCGCGTGCCGTGCTGCCTCAAGCGTGTCGATGGTCTCGCCGGACTGCGAGACGGCCAAGGTGAGGGTGTTGGGACCGAGGACCGGGTCCCGATATCGGAACTCGCTCGCGATGTCGATCTCGACGGGCAGCCGGGTCCAATGCTCGATCGCATACTTCGCCACGAGGCCGGAGTGGTAGGCGGTGCCGCAGGCGACCACGAACACCTTGTCGACCTCCCGCAGCACGTCGTCGGAGATCCGGAGGTCGTCCAGGACGAGTCGCCGGTGCTCGTCGACGCGCCCGACCAGCGTGTCCCGGATCGCCGCCGGTTGCTCGTGGATCTCCTTCAACATGAAGGTGTCGAAGCCGCCCTTCTCCGCCTTCGCCGCATCCCAGTCGACCGTGATCGACTCCGGGTTCGCCGGGCTGCCGTCGAAGTCGGTGAACGTCGCGCCGTCCGCCCGGACCTCGACGATGCGGCCTTCGTCCACGGGGATCACGGTGGACGTCCGCCCCAGGATCGCCGGGATGTCTGAGGCGAGGATCATCTCGCCGTCGCCGACCCCCACCACCAACGGCGAAGCCACCTTCACCCCGACCAGGAGTCCGGGCTCCTCCGAGGAACAGACGACGAGCGAGTAGGCGCCCTCGAGCTCCTTCACGGTGCTTCGGACACCTTCCACCAGCGACACGCCCTCCCGGAGCCGCTCCTCGATGAGATGGGCGACCAGCTCGGTGTCGGTTTCGGAGGCGAGCGTGTGACCGTCCTTCTCGAGTCGTGCCCGGAGCTGCGAGAAGTTCTCGATGATCCCGTTGTGGATCACGGCGACGGTGCCCGAGCAGTCGAGGTGCGGATGGGCATTGCGGTCCGTGGGCGCGCCGTGCGTGGCCCAGCGCGTGTGTCCCATCGCCACCCTGCCGGCCGGATGGCCGTCGAGGTCGAGCGCCGTCTCCAGCTCCGCGAGCTTCCCGGCCCGCTTGACGACGGTCAGTCTGCCGTCGAGCACCGCGACGCCTGCCGAGTCGTATCCGCGGTACTCCAGACGTCGGAGTCCTTCGAGGACGATCGGGAGGGCTTGCTCGGGGCCTACGTAGCCCACGATGCCGCACATAGGGCCACGAGCGTAGCAGCGCCCTGGAGGATCCAGGGGAAGGGGCGCTCAGGCCCCCAGGTGCTCGCGTACCTCGCCCGCGATGGCGTCAGCGTGGCGTCGAGCCACGGCTTCCGTCTCCGCCTCGACCATGACGCGGACGAGGGGCTCGGTGCCCGAGGCCCGGACGAGCACGCGTCCCGAATCGGCGAGCTCCTCCTCGGCGGCCCTCACCGCGTCCCAGACCGGGGCCGAGCCGTCGAGCTCCGCGAGGCTCCTGACGTGGACGTTCTCCATCACCTGGGGGTAGTGCTGCATGACCGCGGCGAGATCGGCCACGGTCCGGCCCGTCCCCGCCGCGAGCGAGAGGAAGCGGATCGCCGTCAAGAGCCCGTCGCCCGTCGTCGCGTCGTCCCGGAAGATCAGATGCCCGGACTGCTCACCCCCGAGCATCACACCCTCCTCGAGCATCTCTTCGAGGACGTACCGATCGCCCACCTTGGTGGCCGAAACGGTGATGCCGGCATCCATCATCGCCCGATGGAACCCGAGGTTCGCCATGACGGTCGTGACCACGGCGTCGTGGGGCAGCGTGCCCGCCTCCTTCATCGCGATCGCGCAGGCGGCCAGGATCTGATCGCCGTCGATGACCCGGCCCCGATGGTCGACGAACAGGGCGCGGTCGGCGTCGCCGTCGTGGGACACGCCGGCGTCGGCGCCCAGCTCCACGACAGCGGCCCCGGCCACCTCCGGGTGCAACGCCCCGCAACCGACGTTGATGTTGCGTCCGTTGGGAGACGCGTGGATCGCGTGGACGGTCGCCCCGAGTCGCTCATAGAGCAGCGGAGCCAGCTTGGAGGCGGCTCCGTTGGCGCAGTCGACGACGATGGTCATCCCGTCGAGGCGGGCACGGGTCGCCTCGACGAGATGTGCCAGATACCGTTCGCGGCCACCTTTGAGGACCTGGATCGAGCCTTCGGCGACGGTCGCAGGGACCGGATCTCGGAGGGCCGCCTCGATCTTGTCCTCGACGCCGTCGGGCAGCTTCATCCCGTCGCTGCCGAAGAACTTGATGCCGTTGTATTCGGGTGGGTTGTGGGACGCGGAGATGACGACCCCCGCGTCGGCGCCGGCGTCGATGGTCAGGAACGCAACTGCCGGCGTGGGCTCGACACCGGCCAGGAGCACGTCGCCTCCGGCCTCGTGGATACCGCTCACGAGCGCGTCCTCGAGCCAGGTGCCCGACTCGCGGGGATCGCGACCCAGCAGCAAGACAGGACGGTGCCCAGCCTCCACAGCCAGCACTGTCACGGCTGCCCGGCCGAGCCCGCGCGCGAGCTCCGCGGTGAGCTCGGAGCCGGCGACACCCCGGACGCCGTCGGTCCCGAAGAGACGGCCCATGGGCAGGTGATGCTACCTGCGGGCGCCGGGACGCGGGGCCTCACGGCCCCGCGCCCGGCGCAAATGGGTCATCTCAGCAGCAACCCGGTGGGCAGCAGTCGGGCGGGCAACACGGATCGTTCATGTCGGACTCACCTCCTTTCCGCGTGCGTTCGCGCTCGTATCGATGGCGGTCGATATGTTGGATTACGTATCGACATGTGTCAATATGACGTGGATGAAGCTCCTCCAGGAGATCGACGCGGCCTGCTGCGCTCCCTTGCTGTCCGCCCCGCTGGGCGAGGAGGACGCCGAGACCTTGGCGACGGCCCTTCAGGCACTCGCCGACCCGGCCAGGCTTCGCCTGCTGAGCCTGATCGCCTCCTGCCCGGGGTCCGAGGCATGCGGATGCGACCTGACGACTCCGGTCGGCCTCTCACAACCCACGGTGAGCCATCACCTGAAGGTGCTCCACGAAGCCGGGCTCTTGGATCGGGAGCGCCGCGGCAAGTGGGTCTACTTCAAGGTGCGACCGGAACCGCTCGCCTCGCTCCGCGCGGCGCTCTCGCCCTGACCCGTCAGGTCGTCGAGGAGGATCTGAACCCGTCCGTCGATCTCGTCCCGGATCAGACGGACCTGGTCGAGAGACTTCCCGGCTGGGTCGGTGAGATCCCAGTCCTCGTAGCGGATGCCGGGGAAGACGGGGCACGAGTCACCACACCCCATCGTGATCACGACATGGGCTGCCCGCACGACGTCCTCCCGAAGCAGCTTCGGCCGCTCCGCCGAGATGTCGATGCCGATCTCCGCCATCGCCTGGAGCACCGCGGGGTTCAGGCGGTCGGCCGGCTCGGAGCCCGCCGATCGCACCCGGACCCGGCCGGCCGCGTGCCGTTCGAGCAGGGCGGCCGCCATCTGGCTGCGTCCCGCGTTGTGCACGCAGACGAACAGGACCTCGGGCGGGTCGGACATCCTTGCTCGCTCCATGCCGAAGCGAGGATAGCCCGCCGCGGGTGAGATGGATTGAACTGCTCCGGAACCCGGGGTGAACGTCCGTGGACGGTTCGCACCCCCGGGGCGATGATGGACGCGTGAAGCTCGTCCGCATCTACGAAACGGCCGACCCCGTCCGTGGACTCCTCGTCCGCGGGCTCCTCGAGGCAGAAGGCATCGATGTTCTCGCGAAGGGCGAGGGCGCCGGCCCGTACCGGATGGGACCCGTGATCCTCTTCGTGGCCGAGGACGCGTCCGGCCGCGCCAACGAGCTCATCGCCGCGTCGGAGGATGGTTCGCTCGCGTTGCAGCCCGGCGAGGAGCTCGCCGTCGACGCGAGCCTGGACTAGCGCTTCGAGTACTGGGGAGCCTTCCGGGCCTTCTTGAGCCCGTACTTCCTCCGCTCCTTCTCGCGCGCGTCACGCCGCAGGAATCCCTCCGCCTTCAGCTGCCCGCGGAGCTCGGGGTCGAGGTCGAGAAGCGCGCGGGCGATCCCCAGGCGCAGGGCGCCCGCTTGGCCGTTGACGCCGCCTCCCGTGATCGTGGCCACGACGTCGAATTCCTTGTCACGGCCGATCGAACGGAGCGGTGACTGCGCAACCATCCGGTGGACCCGTGTCGGGAAGTACTCATCGAGCGGCCGGCCGTTGATGAGGAACTCTCCGGTGCCCGGGATCAGGCGAACCCGAGCGACCGCTTCCTTGCGCCGTCCGGTCGTGAGCTTCATGAGGGTTGCCACCTACGTCTCCTTCTTCTTCCTCGTCGACGTGGCAGCGGGCTTCTTCGCCGTCGTCTTGGTCGCCGTCGACTTCTTGGTCGCCGTGGTCTTCTTCCTCGCGGCCGTCGTCTTGGCAGCTGTCTTCTTCGGAGCCGCGGTCTTCCCTTGTGTTTTCTTCTGGGCGGTCGGCTGCTTCGCCGCCGTCGAAGCTCGCACGGTCGCGGTGGGCTTCTTCGCGGCGGTCTTCTTCGCCGTCGTCGCGGCACCGGTCGTTGCCAGCTCGCCCGAGGCCGCCACGTCCTGGGCAGCCGTCTTCTTCGCCGAAGCCTTCTTCTTGCCGTTCACCTGCGCTGCACCGGACGCGGGGATACCTTCCCAACCGGGTCGCGTCCCCATCGCCCAGTCCACAGGCTTCTGCGCTTGGTGGTGATGCTCCGGCCCCGGGACGACGTGCAGCTTCTTGATCATCGCCCGGCCCAGACGGTTCTTCGGAAGCATCCCTCGAACGGCTTTCTCGACCGCGAACGCAGGCTTCTTCGCGAGCAGATCTTCGTAGAGCGTGCCCGTGATGCCGCCCGGATGTCCGGAGTGGCGCCAGGCGATCTTCTTGGTCTCCTTGCCGCCCGTGAGCACGACCTTGGAGGCGTTGATGATGATGACGTAGTCGCCGACGTCCATGTGCGGGGCGAAGATCGGCTTGTGCTTGCCTCGGAGGATCACCGCGGCTTCCGTGGCGACACGTCCGAGCACCTGCTCGCCGGCGTCCAGGACGTACCAGCGGCGTTCGATGTGCTCAGGCTTGGGCGAGTAGGTCTTCATCGTGAAAGATGTCGGCCCGTCGGGGCCGACGGCCCATGCTACCTGCGGAAACGCGCCTCCGTCAAAGCTCGGCGCGCGCAGTCCTCGCCGGATCCGACAATGACTTCATGTCGCTCCCGCAGTCCCGCGGGCATACGTGACGCGTTCGAGGGTGAGGCCGCGGGCCGGTGCGGGCCGACCCGCGGCGCCCCGGTCGCGGGCGGCCAGGACCTCGGGCATCGAACCCGCCTCGAGCTGCCCATCCCCCACTGCGACGAGCGTGCCAACCAGGGTTCGGACCATCTGATGGAGGAACGCATTCGCCACGGATCGGATCGTCAGGACGTCACCGTGCCGGACAACCGTGAGCCGTCGGAGCTCCCGGACGGTCGAGCGATCGCCCCTGGGATGGCGACAGAAGCTCGCGAAATCGTGCTCCCCGACCAGGGATCGAGCGGCGTCCCGCATCGGCCCAACCGACAGATGTCCCGGCAGATGCCAGACGAACCGCGTCGTGAACGGATCCGGCAGCCTCGCCTCGTCGATCCGGTAAACGTACTCACGGGTCGTCGCCGAGAAGCGCGCATGGAACCTCTCGGGTACCTCATCGGCATCCATCACGACCACCTCCGGCGCGAGGTCACCGTTCAGCGCCTTCTGGAGCCGCTCGGCCGGGATGGACGACACCGTCGAGAAGGACGCGACCTGGCCGCGCGCATGCACGCCCGCGTCGGTACGCCCGGCCACCGCGAGCTTCACCGGCTCCCGGAGCACACGCTCGAGCTGGGCCACCACCACCCCTTCGATGGTCCGTGTCGAGGGGTCCGGCTGTCGCGCCCACCCCCGGAACTCCGTCCCGTCATACGCCAGCGTCAGCCGGATCGTCCGCGCCACTCGAGGAGTATGAAGCGATGAGGCAGGGGCGGCGCGGGTGAAGCGTTGCCGCGGGCCGCCGCGTCCGCGGCGATCCGCGAGCCCCCGTCTAGATCCCCTCGCGCTCGACCAGCTCGATCCGCGCCATCGGGGCACCGTCACCCTTCCGCGGCCCGAGCTTCAGGATCCGCGTGTAGCCGCCCTGTCGCTCCTCGAACCGCGGCCCGATCTCGTGGAAGAGCTTGGCAACCACGTCGCGATCGGGGATGTCGCGGAGGACCTGACGGCGCGCCGCCAGATCTCCGCGCTTCGCGAACGTGATCAGCTTCTCCGCGAACGGGCGGAGTTGCTTGGCCTTCGCCTCGGTCGTCTCGATCCCCTCGTGCACGAACAACTGCGCGGCCATCGTGGAGAGCAGGAGCTTGTGATGGGCCGGGTTCGAGCCCAGGCGAGGGCCCTTCTTCGGCTTGGGCACGGTGTCTACTCCTCCCGCAGGCCGAGACCGAGCTCTTCGAGCTTGGCCTTGACCTCGTCGATCGACTTCTGGCCGAAGTTGCGGATGTCCATCAGCTCGGACTCCGACTTCTGCACGAGGTCGCCGACGCTGTTGATGCCCTCGCGCTTCAGGCAGTTGTACGACCGGACCGAGAGGTTCAGGTCCTCGACCGTGATCGCGTAGTCGCTGGGCTGATCCTCGTCCTCCGCCGGACCGACGGAGACACTCGCGGCCTCCGCCAGGTCGGAGAAGAGCTGGACGAGCTCCAGCAGGGTCCCGCCGGCCGAGGCGAGCGCCTCGCGCGGCGTCACCGAGCCGTCGGTCTCGACGTCCAGGATCAGCCGGTCACGGTCGGTCATCTGCTCCACACGCGTGTCCTCGACCGCGTAGGAGACCTTGCGGACCGGCGAGAAGATCGAGTCCACGGGGATCACCCCGATCGGATCGCGCGGCTTCTTGTTCTTGTCGGCCATCCGGTAGCCGACGCCCCGCTCGACGGTCAGCTCCATCTCGAGCGACGCGCCCTTGCCGAGCGTAGCGACGTGCAGGTCCGGATTGAGGATCTCGATCCCGGCCGGAGGTGCGATGTCGCCGGCGGTGACCTCCGAGGGACCCTTGGCCTTGAGATAGACCGTGGCGGGCTCCTCGACGTCGGAGCGGATCACCAGCTCCTTCAGGTTCAGGATGATGTCGGTGACGTCCTCGTTCACCTTCGGGATCATCGAGAACTCGTGCAGCACACCGTCGATGCGGACCGACGAGATGGCGGCACCGGGGATCGACGACAGGAGCGTGCGACGGAGCGAGTTGCCGACCGTGTAGCCGAATCCCGGCTCGAGCGGCTCGATCGTGAACTTGGAACGGATGGGTGAGATCTCGTTCTCCGAGATCTGCGGTCTTGCGACGATGAACACGTGGTTCCTCCTCCAGCGGGGGATCAGCCATTCCTACCCCGCGTTGTGTTGCGTCCCGGACACCCCCTCGGTGCCGGGCTCGCCGGCCGCTAGACGCGGCGGCGCTTGCGCGGCCGGCAGCCGTTGTGCGGCACCGGCGTGACGTCTGAGATGCCCGAGATCTCGAGGCCTGTGGCGGCGAGGGAACGGATCGCGGTCTCCCGGCCGGAACCGGGACCCTTCACGAAGACATCCACCTTCTGCAGGCCGTGCTCCTGCGCCTGGCGGGCAGCCTTCTCGGCCGCGAGCTGAGCGGCGAACGGGGTCGACTTGCGCGAACCTTTGAAGCCCACATTGCCGGCGCTCGCCCACGAGAGCGTGTTGCCCTGAAGGTCGGTGATCGTGACGATCGTGTTGTTGAACGTGGACTTGATGTGCGCCTGGCCGTGGACGACGTTCTTCTTCTCCCGCCGCCGTGCCTTCTTCGCCTTGGGCTTCGCCATCGATCCCTCTCGCTCCTTCTCGGCCGCTCCGCCTGGCCTTCTCGGTTACTTCTTCGCCTGGGCTTTCTTCCTGCCCGCGATCGTCTTCTTGGGACCCTTGCGGGTCCGCGCGTTGGTGTGCGTCCGCTGACCGCGGACCGGGAGCGACCGGCGATGCCGGATCCCCTGGTAGCAGCCGATCTCGATCTTGCGCTTGATGTCCTGGGCGACCTCTCGCCGGAGGTCTCCTTCGACCTTCAGGTTCTGGTCGATGAAGGCGCGGATCTTCAGGACCTCGTCCTCGGAGAGATCACGGACCTTGGTTCCGCCCTCGACGCCGGACCCGGCCACGATCTGGTAGGCGCGGGTCGGGCCGATGCCGTAGATGTAGCGGAGGGCGATATCGAGCCGCTTGTCGCGCGGAAGGTCGACTCCTGCGATCCGTGCCATGCCTGAGGCCTCCTAGCCTTGCCGTTGCTTGTGTCGAGGGTTGGAGCAGATGACCATCACGACACCGCGGCGCCGGATCACCCGGCACTTGTCGCACATCTTCTTCACGGACGGCCTGACCTTCATCTGCGTCCCTTTAGCATCTGCTCGTCTCCCCGGGGCTACTTGAACCTATACACCACGCGGCCTCGTGTGAGGTCGTACGGCGAGAGCTCCACCTTGACCCGGTCCCCCGGGAGGATCCGGATGTAGTGCATCCGCATCTTCCCCGAGATGTGGGCCAAGACCTTGTGCCCGCTGTACGGCGCATCGAGCTCCACTCGGAACATGGCGTTGGGCAACGGCTCGATGACCGTCCCCTCTGCCTCGATCGCGTCGTCTTTCGGCACGCTCCACTGTGTCCTTCGAACGGGGCTTCCCCCTGCTTTCGACCCTGCTGGCCGGACATGCGAACACGGCCTCCAACAGGGGCGAACGCACAGTATACGAGCGACTGTCCGGATATGTCTACGAAGGCTGCACTGCAAGCATCATCGGTCGTCGGCGTCCGCTATCCGGAAACCGTCAAGATCTCCGGCCCGTCCTCGGTGATGGCGATGGTGTGCTCGAAGTGGGCCGCCAGCGATCCGTCGGTGGTCACCACCGTCCATCCGTCGGCGAGGACGCGGTTCTCCTCGACGCCGAGGGTGAACATCGGCTCCACGGCGATCGTGAGGCCCGGCCGGAGCTCCAGGCCCCGTCCCGGCGGGCCCCAGTTCTGGATGAACGGCTCCTCGTGCATGCTCCGGCCGATGCCGTGCCCGCCATACTCGCGGACCACGCCCAAGCCCGCCGCATCGGCGACGGACTCGATGGTGTGGCCGATATCGGAGAGCCGGCCTCCGACCCGGATCGCGTCGATCGCCGCGTAGAGCGCGTGCTCCGTCTCTTTCGCGAGCTTCGCGGCTTCCTCCGACGGCGCCTGTCCTCCCACGAACACCGTGACCGCGGCGTCACCGTGGAAGCCTTCCAAGATGGCTCCGAAGTCCAGGGAGAGCACCATCCCCTCCTTGAGCTTCCTGGTGGCCGACGGGATCCCGTGGACGATCTCGGCATCGATCGAGGTGCAGATCGAGGCCGGGTAGGTTCCCCGATACCCCTTGAACGAGGGGATCGCCCCCTGGCTCCGGATGTAGCGCTCCGCCACGCGATCGAGGTCCAGCGTGGAACGCCCGGGCTCAACCGCCGCCAGGACGGCGTCGATCGTGCCGGCGACGATCCGCCCCGCCTTGCGCATCTTCGCGATCTCTTCGGCCGATTTCCGGATGATCACTCGAGCTCCTCCAGGACCTTGATGGTGCGGGCGATCACTTCGTCGGGCGACGCCTCCGCGTCCACCTGGTGGAGCAGGTCCCGCTCGGCGTAGAACCGTTCCAGCGGGGACGCTTGTTCCCGGTAGACGGCCAGCCGCCTTCGGGCCGTGAGCTCGTCGTCGTCGGCGCGTCGCTCCAGCGTGGCTCCGCAGATGTCGCACAACTCGTCCTCCGCTGGCGGCTTGTACTCCATGTGGTACGTCCGGCCGCAATTGGGACACGTGTATCTCCCGATCAGCCGCCGCACCGCGAGCTCACCGCCGACCGAGAACTTCAGGACCGCGGTGAGGGGATCCTCCGCCGCCTCGAGCGCCCGCTCCAGGGCCTCCGCCTGGGCCACGGTCCGCGGGAACCCGTCGAGGATGAACCCCTTGTCCGCGTCGGGGTCCGCCAACCGATCCATCACCATCGAAACGACCACGTCGTCGGGGACGTACTCGCCACGATCCATGTACGAGCGGGCGCGGATCCCGAGCTTGGTCCCGCGTTGCACGTGATCCCGCAGGATCTCGCCGGTCGAGATCTGCGGGATCCCGTATCGCTCACCGAGGAACACCCCCTGCGTCCCCTTCCCCGCGCCCGGCGGGCCGAGCAGCACGAGCCGCATCGAGCTATCCGAGGAAGCCCTCGTAGTGACGCATGAGCAGCTGAGACTCGATCTGCTTCATGGTCTCGAGGGCGACGCCCACCGCGATCAGGATCGAGGTGCCGCCGAACGGGATCTGCTGGATGCTCCAGGTCGCGAGCACGATCGAGGGAACCAGCGCGATCACCGCGAGGAAGATCGCCCCTGGGAGCCCGATCCTGAGGAGGATCCGGTTCAGGTAGTCGGCCGTCGGTGGTCCGGGTCTGATGCCCGGGACGAACCCGCCGTTCTTCCGGAGGTTGTCCGCGGTGCGGGTCGGGTCGAACTGGATCGCCGTGTAGAAGTAGGAGAAGAAGATGATCAGCATCGCCAGGATCGCCATGTAGACCGGGCTCGCCGGGTTCTGCAGGTGGTTGTTCACGAAGTCCTGGAACCACTGCGCGTGATACACGCTGCTCAGGAGCGCCGGGAAATAGAGGACCGAGGTGGCGAAGATGATCGGGATCACGCCCGCCTGGTTGACCTTCAGGGGCAGATAGGTGCTGCCGCCCGAGGTCATCTTCCGCCCGACGACCCGCTTCGCGTACTGGATAGGGACGCGGCGCTGCCCCTGATCGACGTAGACGACCGCGACGATGATCGCGAGGCCCAGCAACATGATCGCGACGAACTTGCCGGTGCCGCCCTGCTGCAGGATGGCGTTCCCCTCGGAAGGCAGCGTGGAGATCACGCTCGTGAAGATCAGGATCGACATGCCGTTCCCGACCCCTCGCTGGGTGATCAGCTCGCCGAGCCACATGATCAACGCCGTGCCGGCGGTCATGATCAAGACGATGAACGCGACGTTCGAGCCCGTGAAGGTGCCGGCGGGGAAGACGTCGGGGAGCCCCGACGCTGCCGGGTTGTGGAACAGGAACACGAGCCCCGTGGACTGCAGCAGCGCCAGCACGATGGTGACGTAGCGGGTCCACTGGTTGATCTTCTTGGTCCCGGTCTCTCCCTGCTCTTGCCACTGCTGGAGCTTGGGGATCACGACCGTCATCAACTGCATGATGATCGAACTCGTGATGTAGGGCATGATCCCCAGCGAGAAGACCGCCAGCCGGGTCAGGGCGCCGCCCGAGAAGAGGTTGATGATGCTCAGGAACCCTCCGGAGCCCTGGCGCTCGAGCTCTCGCTGGAGGATCCCGATGTCGACCACCGGGACCGGCATGTACGAGCCCAGGCGGAAGACGGCGATGATGAACAGCGTGAAGAGGATCTTCGCGCGAAGATCGGGGACCCGGAACGCGTTCAGGAACGCCTTGAGCACGGTCTCCTAAGGGTAGCTCAGCCCCGAGGTTCTCAGGGCAGGACTTCGGCGGTCCCTCCAGCCGCCTCGATCTTCTCTCTCGCCGCCTTGGAGAAGGCGTGGGCCTTCACGGTCAGCTTCTTGTCGAGGTCGCCGCGGGCGAGGACCTTGATCTTCGCTCCCTTGTGCGCGAGACCGTGGCGGTACAGCGCCTCGGGCGTCACGTCCCCGTCGAAGTACCGGGCCAAGATCTCGACGTTCACCGGCGCGAACTCGACCCGGTTGGGGTTCTTGAAGCCCTTCAGCTTGGGGACCCGCCGGATCAGCGGCATCTGCCCGCCCTCGAACCCGGCGCGGATCGTGCCGCGAGCGCCCGTGCCCTTCATGCCGCGGCCGGCGGTCTTGCCACGAGTGCCCGCCCTCCCGCGACCCACGCGCGTGCGTGCCTTCTTCGCGCCCTTGGCGGGCCGGAGATGATGGAGCTTCATGGGCTATTCGACCTCCTCGACCGTGACGAGATGACGGACCTTCGCGAGCATCCCGCGGATGTCGGGGCGATCCTCCTTGATCACGGTCTGGCGCATGCGCCGCAGACCGAGCCGATGGACCGTGTCCTTCTGATCCTTGGGCCGGTCGATCACGCTGCGGACCTGCGTCACCTTAAGCCTGGTCACCGTAGGCCTCCGTGAGCGCTTCGGCGCGGGCCGCTTGCGCGTGCGCCTCCGCGGCGGCGACGGCCTCGAGCATCGGCTTGGGCGCCACCTGGTGGTCCTCGCGATCACGCATCAGCGCGACCTCGTGCGGCTTGCGCAGACCCTTGAGCCCCGCCATCGCCGCCTTGACGATGTTGATCTGGTTCGAGGAGCCCATGGATTTCGAGAGGATGTCCTTGATGCCGGCCGCCTCGACCAGCGCTCGCACCGGCCCGCCCGCGATCACGCCGGTCCCCGGCGCGGCGGGCTTCAGCAGCACGCGACCCGCGCCCGCCTGGCCCACGATCTCGTGCGGGATCGTGGTCCCCATCATCGGGACCTCGAACATCTTGCGCCGGGCGAGCTCCACGCCCTTGGCGATGGCGGCCGGCACCTCCTTGGCCTTGCCGTACCCGACGCCGACGCGGCCCGCGCCGTCTCCCACGACGATCAGCGCGGCGAAGGAGAAGCGGCGGCCGCCCTTGACGACCTTCGCCACCCGGTTGATGAAGATGACCCGCTCTTCGTAGGGGTTCTTCTCTTGGTCCCTCGAGTCATAGCGTCGCGACATCAGATCTGCAGTCCTCCCTCTCTGGCACCTTCGGCGACCGCGGCGACGCGGCCGTGGAACTGACGGCCGCCTCGGTCGAACACGACCCGCTCGATCCCGGCTCCCTTCGCCCGGTCGGCGATCAGCTTGCCGACCTCCTTGGCGCGCAGGGTCTTGCCCTTCGACACCTCGATCTCCGCGTCGGACGCGGCGGCGAGCGTCGCGGCCGCACGGTCGTCGATCAGCTGGACGTAGATGTGGCGGTTGGAGCGGTACACGGCGAGGCGCGGCCGCTCCGCGGTCCCGGTGACCTTCTTCCGGACCCGCAGATGGCGGCGCACACGCGCGGTTCGTCTCGTCTTGGCGTCCATCACGCGGTCGCCCCCTTCGCAGCCTTGCCTGCCTTCTTGCGGACGTACTCGTTCTCGTAGCGGATCCCCTTGCCCTTGTAGGGCTCGGGCTTCCGGATCTTCCGGATGTTGGCGGCGACCTCACCGACCTGCTGCTTATCGTTGCCTCGCACCACGACCTGAGTGGGCACCGGCACCTCGAACTCGATCCCCTCGGGCTGCGGCACCAGCACGGGGTGCGAGTAGCCGACCTGCAGCTCGATGTCGTTTCCCTTGGCGATGGCGCGATAGCCCACGCCGACGATCTGCAGGCGCTTCTCGAATCCCTTGGTCACCCCTTCGACCATGTTGGCGAGGAGCGATCTCGTGAGCCCGTGCAGGCTGCGGCTGAACCCGACGTCGTCGGGTCGCTCGACTCGCGCGACACCCTCCTCCGTGAGGATGCGCATCGTGGGATGCATCGCCTGCGTGAGCTCGCCGCGCGGACCGCGCACGGTGACCAGGTTGGTCTCGTCGACCTTCACCTCGACCCCATCCGGGATCTCCACGGGCTGCTTTCCGATCCTGCTCATCGATCCCTCACCACACGTATGCCAGCACTTCGCCGCCGACGCCCTTGCGCGCCGCGTCCTTGTCCGTCATCACGCCGTTCGACGTCGAGATGATCGCGACGCCGAGCCCTCCCTGGACCCGCGGGAGCTCGTCCCTGCCGCGGTAGACCCGTCGTCCGGGCGTCGAGATCCGTCGCAGGCCGGTGATCGCCCGGCGGCGGCGGACCCCGTACTTCAACCTGATCCGGAAGGCCTGGTTCACGCCTTCGCCCTCCTTGGAGAAACCGCCGATGTACCCCTCGGTGTCCAAGATCTTCAGCACCGAGTCGGCGAGCTTCGACACGGGTGCGACCAGCTCGTCCTTGTAGGCGAGGTTGGCGTTCCGGATCCTGGTCAACAGGTCCGCGACCGGATCGTTCACGTTGGAGGAGACCCTCCGCTTGGAAGAGACCTTCGTCACCATGATGCCTTGGTCACCCCCGGCAGCTCGCCCAGGTGCGCGAGCTCACGGAAACAGATCCGGCAGAGCAGGAACTTCCGGTAGACCGCCCTCGCGCGGCCGCACCGCAGACACCGGGTGTAACCCTGCACGCGGAACTTCGGCTGCTTCTTCTGCTTGTTGATGAGTGCCGTCTTCGCCATCTCTCGTCCCTCAGCTCGCTTCCGCCGCGGTCTGGGCGAATGGGAATCCCAGGGCGGCGAGCAGCGCTCGTCCTTCCTCGTCGGTCTTCGCGGTGGTCACGATGGTGATGTCCATGCCCGTGACCTTCACGACCTTGTCGTAGTCGATCTCCGGGAAGATCAGTTGCTCGGTCACGCCGAGCGTGTAGTTGCCGTGTCCGTCGAACGCCGTCGGGCTGAGACCCCGGAAGTCTCGGATCCGCGGCAATGCAAGCGATACGAGCCGATCCACGAACTCCCACATGTACGCGCCTCGAAGCGTCACCTTCGCCCCGATCGCCATCCCCTCACGGAGCTTGAAGCCGGCGATCGACTTGCGAGCCTTGGTGACGACGGCCTTCTGGCCCGTGATCGTCGCCAGATCCTCGAGAGCAGCGTCGAGGAGGCGACCGTCCTTGACGGCCTCGCCGACACCCATGTTGACGACGACCTTCTCGAGGCGAGGCACCTGCAT
>CAVVAK010000007.1:0-65007 GCA_963746335.1 uncultured Actinomycetota bacterium
GCTGATCTATCGGGTGTTCGCGCGGGTGCGCATGGCGACGGTCCGGAAGGTCTTCGGCAAGGGACAGATCCTGTCCGCGGCGTTCATGGCGTTCAGTCATGGGACGAACGACGCCCAGAAGACGATGGGGATCATCGCCCTCACCATCGCCCTCAACGAAGCAGGGACGGCCGGTAACGTCGGCGAGCTCACGATCGCCCCCTGGATCGTCCTTTCCGCGGGACTCGTGATGGGGCTCGGCACCATGATCGGCGGCTGGCGCGTCGTGCGCACGCTCGGGATGCGGATGACCCACCTCGAGCCTGTCCAGGGGTTCGCCGCCGAAACAGGGGCGGCCACGGTGATCACGGCGGCGGCACACCTCGGTATCCCGGTGTCGACGACACACGCGATCGGCTCGGCGATCATGGGCGTCGGCGCGACCAAGCGATTCTCCGCCGTCCGTTGGGGGGTGGCCGGACAGGTCGTGGCCGCGTGGATCCTCACGTGGCCGTCGTGCGCCATCCTCGGGTACGGCCTCCAGAAGGTGTTCTCGCTGTTCGGTTGATCTACGGGCCCTGCCTCGGAAGCCCACCGGCTCGGGATGAAGGCTGTGTGGAGCTCTTCGTGAGGGAATGGATCTGCTTCGTCAGCTCCAGGATCTGTCGAGAGATGGTGATCAGCTCCTCGTTCTGCTTCGCCTCCTGCTGGACGAGCTGCCACTGATGCTCAGCGAGGGCCGCGCGCTTGTCGTCGGCGCGGTTCTGGCTGATCATCACGAAGGTCGAAAGGAAGATGGCCTCCAGCGAGACGAGCATCGTCAGGAAGCCGAAGGGGAACTTCTCGACGCCGAGCGCGATCCACAGCGTGAACCAGACGATGTGGAGATAGACGAACGGCATCGAGCCGGCGAAACGGGTGATGGCGTCGGCGATGCGATCCTGCGGGTTCCGCGAGCGTTCCTCCGCGTGCTGCACGAGCACCGGATGGGTCCAGCTGGAGCGTCGGCGCCTTCGCATGGGCTTCCCTTTCCTCGCCCGTTGAGCAGACCAAAGGCTAACTCGAACCTGTCGGCCGGGTGGTCGTCGTTCGGCTCCCGTGGCTCCGGTACGCTCCCGACATGGAGGCCCACGTCTTCCGAGACGCAGCCCTGGGAGCGGACCCGGTACCTCTCGACGAGCTCCGCGGCGCGGTGTCCGATCTGGGAGAAGGCGAGTGGATCTGGGTCGACGCCGTCGACCCGACCACGAGCGATCTCACCACGCTCCAGAAGCAGCTGGACCTCCACGATCTCGCGGTGGAAGACGTCCAGCAACGGGACCAGCGGCCCAAGCTCGACCTGTACCCGGGCCATGCGTTCGCGGTCTTCCAGCCGCTCTCCTACGGACCCGACGGTCTCTCGGGATCCGAGCTGTTCCTCTTCGTCTCGCGTCGATTCCTCGTGACGCTGCGTTTCTCTCCCGTCTTCGAGATGGAGAAGGCGAAGCATCGCTGGCCGATCCTGGCTGCCCTGGCGCCGGGGCCGTGCTCCGCCCTCTACGCCGTGGCCGACGAGATCGTGGACGACTACCTCGAGGTCGTGGAAGAGCTGGAAGAGCGGGCGGACGAGCTGGAAGGCGAGGTCTTCCGGTCAGAGTTCGTCCAGGCAGAGGGACCGCCCCTGCAGCTCGAGATCCTCCGTCTCCGCAGGGACGCGGTCCGGCTCAAGCGGCACGCGATCCCGACCCGACAGGTCATCGATCGCCTCGCGGACGACTCCGATCTCGTGACCGAGCCTCTCGTGCCGTACCTCCGAGACATCACGGACCATCTGCTCAGAACGATCGAGCTCGCCGACGGTGTCCGCGAGATCTTGACGACGATCGTGGACATCCGGATGGCGCAGTCGGCCAACCAGCTGAACGAGGTCATGAAGAAGCTCTCGGCGTGGGCCGGCATCATCCTCGTGCCGACCCTGATCGCGGGGATCTACGGCATGAACTTCGACCACATGCCGGAGCTTCATTGGACGCTGGGCTATCCGCTGGCGCTCGTGATGATGGTGGTGTCCGCCGTCGCGCTCTACGTCGGGTTCCGGAAACGCGGGTGGCTCTAGCGGTGTGCCGGGCGGTCAAGGTGCTGTGCGTGGCCACCGACGACGAGGGGCTCGGCGCCCTCCGGCGCGCCACCACGGCGGCCGAGTGGGAGCTCACACCGGGTGCCACCAACGAGACCGACGCGCTCGGATTGATCGACGCGGAGCGGCCGCATGCGATGGTGGTGTTCGGGAGCTACGAAGCGTTGATCTCCCTGGTCCGGGACCGGTTCCCCGCGATGAGGATCGTGACCGATCGGGACGCGCCCGGGACGAGCGCCGTGGCCTCCTCGCGCGATGAAGTGCGGGAGATCCTCCGTTCGCTCGCTCGTCCGGGCGGTCCGATCGTGGGTTCTGGCGCTCAGCCTCCCCAGGGGGCCCAGCCGTAGCGCCTGACCATGCGCATCGTCACGAAGATGTTGGCCCGAGCGTTGAACGCGGACCAGTTCGCGAAACCGAAGTCCTCCGCACGGTTCGGCCAGTATTTCAGGAGGTGCTGGTAGATGCCGGCTGCATCGCCATAGGAGTTGTAGGCGCTCGGTCGATATCGGGATTCACGCCAGGCGATGTAGAGAGCCTTGCGTCGGTTCACGCCGTGATACGAAGCGGCGCAGCGGATCAGCTGTTTGACGTGCCATGTGCTCTGTCGCCAATCGATCGGGCAGATCCTCGACGAGACGGCGCGTATCTCCTCTCGCTGGATCATCGCCTGCGATGTCGTGGCGCCGGGGAAGCTCATGATGACGGCGGTCAGGATCGATGCCGCGACGAGGGCGCGGCCCTTCCGGATCATCGTGGTCATGGGCTGGATCACCCACGCGGCGGACGCTGCTGGTGGCGTCGTCCTGGAGCGAGCCCGCGGATCGTTCCGCTGGGCCCTGCCCTCCCGCGCTAGGTCTGGGTGTACGCATCACCTCCTGGTCTCGTTTTCTCTGTGCGACCTTCGTCGACCTCGATCCGAGCTCCCCTTCTCCCACGCATGAACGCACGCCAAACCACACCCTGGGAAGGTGGGAAGCGCGCGTCGTGCGCAGGAGGACCGGGCCACTCGGTCCGAAGCCGACAGCGACCACCCTAGCCCGACCTACCGACATCCGGCAACTGGGCCTCGGGCTTGGAGGCCTGGGCCCGCGGCCCCCACGGGTACGATGGGTCCATGGGAACGGTCCTGCTGGCAGCTCCTCGCGGCTACTGCGCCGGGGTCGAACGAGCCGTGGATGCGGTCGAGCGAGCACTCGAGCTGCATGGCGGCCCCGTGTACGTTCGCAAGCAGATCGTCCACAACCTCCATGTCGTGCGCGACCTGGAGCGAAAGGGCGCCGTCTTCGTGGACGAGCTCGACGAGGTCCCGGGAGCGGCGGTCGTCGTCCTTTCGGCTCATGGCTCGTCGCCGACGGTCCACGCCGACGCGGTATCGCGTCGTCTTGAGCTGATCGACGCGACGTGTCCCCTCGTCACGAAGGTCCACCTGGAAGCGCGCCGCTTCGCCGAGGACGATCGGACCATCCTCCTGATCGGCCACGCGGGACACGAGGAGGTCGAGGGCACGAGCGGCCAGGCCCCCGACAGGACCATCCTGGTCCAATCGGTCGAGGAGGCGGAGCGCGTCGAGGTGCCCGATCCCTCCCGGCTCTCCTACCTCACCCAGACCACGCTGTCGGTCGACGAGACGAACCAGATCGTGGAGGTGCTCCGCGACCGGTTCCCGGAGATCCAGGGTCCCCCCCGTGAGGACATCTGCTACGCAACGCAGAATCGCCAGGACGCCGTGAAGGAGGTCGCCCGCCGGGCCGATGTCGTGCTCGTGATCGGCTCCCGGAACTCCTCCAACTCGAATCGGCTGGCGGAGGTCAGCCGAGAGAGGGGAACACCGGCCTACCTGGTGGACGACGAGACCGAGGTCGACCCGTCCTGGCTCGACGGCGCCGGGGTGGTCGGGCTCACGTCCGGCGCATCGGCACCCGAGCGGCTGGTCGCGCGGATGCTCGATTGGCTGGCGGCACGAGGCTTCGACCGCGTTGAGCAGGCGCTGATCACCGAGGAGAGCGTCCGGTTCGCACTGCCTGCAGGCGTCCGAGCTACGACCAAGAGCTGAACTGGTCCCGGTCCTCCTCGGGCTCCTCGTAGTCGACGGAGACGAGCGTGCTGGTCGAGCGAACCCCGGGGAGCGCGTGGATCTTGTCGAGCACGATCGCGGAGGCGACCTCCCAGGGCTCCGGGATGCAGGCCATGAGATCCCAGCGGCCGCCGAGCACCGCGGCCCCGGACACCCCGCCGATCTCCGAGAGCCGTTCGTAGAGTCCCGCGGCGGCTCCGGCGTCGGCCTCGATGTGGACGTAGCACGCCCCCCGGATGATCTGCGGGGTCGGCAGGCCTCCGAAGCCCACCACGCCGAGCCGATCCGGCGGCACGACGGGCGCGGTGAGCGTGCGCGCGACGCCCTCGATCGTCTGGAGCTCCGACAGCACGCCGGTCGCGACCGTCGCGAGATCCGGTCCGTCGATCAGGCAGAGGACGTCCCAGTCCCCGATCACCACCACCGATCGGCGGGCCGTCGCGGTGGACGTGAGCCGATTCCGGACGGGTCCGATGCTGCCGGGACGAACCCGCAGGTAGACGAAGGCTTCCATGGGGAGGAGGCTAGGCCAGGCCCGGAGGCCGAACAAGGACCGACCGACTCACCCCTGCGCGGGAACGGGCGCCCGCGTGAGAGCGGCGAGCTCCTCCTCACCCTCCTCCGGGCCGACGGAGATCACGCGGTCGCCCTCCTGGAACGAGAAGCCGGAGCGGGGCCGATAGATCCACCGGGAACCGCGTTGGACCGCGAGCACGAACATCCCGGTCTCCGTCTCCACGCGGAGCTCCTTGAGCGAGCGACCCGCTGCCAGTGAGCCGCGTTCGACGACGACCTCCGAGCTCGTTTCCTCCGTCTCCTCGAGGGCGAGTTGGACGACAGGATGCAGGGGCTCGCCCTGCTCGACGTACCAGGTCATGTCGCGGGCGGCGTCGCAGACGTACTCGGATGCCGCGCCCAGGCGAAGGAGTCCGCGCAACGCATCGGGGTCGCGAGCCTCGGGCGCCGCGCGCAGGACCCAGGATTCGAGCTCGTCGTGCAGGATGTCGGACCGAGCCTCGAGGGTGCCGACCTCGGCCGCGAGCGAGCGGTTGTTGAACAGCAACGCGGAGTACGCCAGCCCGACGGCTGCCTCGGCGAGGTCCTTCAACTCCACGAGGATGTCGACCGCCCGGTCCAGCTCCGAGAGCGGAGGCGACTCCTCGTGCGGCGCCTCCGGGAGCGGCGGTGCCCCCGCAAGCTCACGGACGTGGTTCACCCCTTCCTCGGGCCCCCTCGTCAGCAGCACGTCGCCGGCGGAGAGCACGTCCTCCGCGCCGGGGTCGAACCGCCAGTCCATCCCGCTCCGGATCGCGACCACCCACATGCCCGATTCCGTCGGCAGCGAGAGATCGCGGAGCGTGCGGCCGGCGGCGGGCGCGTCGTCGCGGATCTTGATCCTGGCCGTCATCTCGTCCGCGTGGCGGAGGTCCTGGCGGAGGGCGTCGGGGATCCCGAGCCGGGCGGCGACGACGCGCGCGATGTCGGATGCCGCGTCGCCCACGCGCTCGATCGCATGCGCGATCCACAGCACCCCGGCCATCCCCTCCGCGTCCTCGGGACTGCGGGCGGCGAGCATCGCGGTGATCCGGAGACGTCGGAGGTGCTCGCTCATCCGCTGCTCGAGCCGCTCGACCTCCTGCGCCAGCTTCTCTTCGTTGAAGAAGACGGCCGCATAGGCCAGGTCGACCATGAGCTCCGAGGCGTCTTTCAGCTCGACCAGGAGGTCCTTGACGTTGCGAGGTTGTTCGTCCATCACGGAAGTACTCCGGATGTTCTCATGACGAGCAGGATGGCCGCTACGCCCGCGAGGTCCAGGAGCGACGTGATGAAGGGAACACCCTGGTTGTCCGGGTCGATCCCGAAGCGCGCCGTGAGCACGGCGGTGTAGTAGCCCACCACCAATGTGATCGGCAGCACGATCGCCCCGGCGGACAGCGTGGCGCCGATCAGCAGAGCGGGGGACGGGTCCGGGCCCTCCGTCAGGGTGGACAGAGCCCAGGCGGCGGCGCCGATCGCGGTGAAGACGAGCACGCCCAAGGTGATGACGATGGCTCCGTCGACGACGGCAGGGATCTCGGGCCGCCCCCGCGGGGTGATGACGCCGAGCTGGAGCTTGGAGGACAGGCGCGACGAGAGGATCCCTCCGAGCGCGCCCGCCTGCGAGACGAACGGCGGGATCAGGATCAACACGGCAGTGGCAGCCTGGAGCTCGCCCCGATGCGCCTCGAGCAATGCCCCGGCGAAGATGTCGAGCAGAGGCGCGAGCGCGACGACCGCGGCCATCTCGAGGAGGATCCGGCGGACCCGGACCTCCACGAAGAACGCCGTGACCAGGGCGGCAGCGGTCGCCGCCGTGCAGAGCACGGCGGCGACCGCGCTCACGGTGGCGTTGCCGACGAGCAGGGTCGCGAGGAACAGGCACGGAAGCGTCACCATGTCCCCGATGGCGGTGACCATCGGGGTGGACACGGCGTCCAGGTCCCAGCCCTTGCGGAAGGACAGGATGGCGATCCCGACGGTGAACACGAGGGCGATCAACGACGCGAGGACGCCGCCCACGACGGAGATCGTGACGAGGTCCCAGAAGGAGATCACCGTCTCGTCCGCGAACGCGGAGGCAACGAGCTTCGCGACGGCGGCGAGATAGAACGACGTCAGCAGCGCCGAGAGGATCCCGACGACCACGTTGCGGGAGAGGAGGCTCCCTCGCCGGAGGGTGGGCTCGAAGATACCGGCTGCCACCCCGGTGCCGAAGCGGGCGCCCATCGCGCCGAAGATCGTGCCTCGCATGCCGACCGACGCCGGGATGAGCACGAGGAGGCCGGGGAGCTTCTCCAGTGTGCCCGTGATCGAACCCAGGACGAGCCCCGCCACGAATCCCGCGAACGTGCTCAGTACGAGGGCGACGGCTCCCTGCCGGAGGGTGCGGCGTTCCGAGCGCCAGTAGCCGAAGAGCCGGCGGGCGCGGCGCGCGAGGCGGGCGGGCGCGGCGCCGAGCCGCTCAGCCATCGCGGTTCACCCCCGAGGGGTCGGTCAGGCGCCCGTCCGCCTCGCGCGTACGGGAAGATCCCCCGGCGCGCCGGGTCGGGAGGAGCTCGTCGGCTGCCCGGCTCCGCGGGGACATAAGGGCACCGTCATCGATCTGATCCTTCGTGGAGAAGTCGTGTCGCCGGGACGCCTCGGCGGCCCGCGCAGTATATGCCGAGGGTCAGGCGAGCCCGTCCTCGACCCAATCGCGGGTGACGTAGAGCCAGAATGCCAGTCCGGCGTACTCGCCGTACGAGCGGAACCGACGCTCGATCTGCGCGTCGGATACCGGTCGCTTCCGTCCCACGAGCCGGGCGTAGGTCGGCCTCGTCCACGAGTCGAGGACCAGCCGGGAGTGTCGTCCGAGCATCATCATGATGTGGGCGGCCGCGTACGGCCCCACGCCGGGGAGGGCCAGGAGCGCGGCCTCGAGCTCGGTATCGGGGATCGTCGCGGGTGTCGCCGTCGCGAACGCCTCCAGATCGAGCTCGCCCTCGGCGACCGTCCTCGCCAGCTCGATGAGGTACGCACCCCGGTACCCCGCCCTGACCACGTCTCGGTAGAACGCCTCGGGGGCGGCGGCCATGGCCGCCGGCGTCGGGAACGCGTTCGAGAGCGGCCCGTCCCCGCCGAGCGCCGGGTCGCCGAGATGCGTCACGAGCGCACCCACCATCCGAACGGTCGCGCTCCACGCACAGTTCGTGGTGCACACCGTCTTCACGACGTCCTCGAACACGGTGGGGGAGCGCAGCATCCGACCGGCGCCGCGCGCCGCCCACGCCAGGTCGGGGTCCTGCGCGGCTCGGAGATAGAACGGTGACAGATCCTGATCGAGCCGAAGGACGTGCGCCGCACCGTCGAGCGCAGCGCGAACGACCTTCGGACCCGGCCGCGGCCCGAGGACCTCGAGTCGCGCGCGGGCTCCGGTCGTCCGGTCGCTCTTCCCGCGGGGCGCGGCCTGCGATACGCGCACCCTGCGGGGCCGCCCCCCGGGAACGCGGACCGTGAAGGCGAGCGATCGGTTCTCTTCGTCGAGGACCACGGGCGAGAGTCCCGCGAACCCGTGTGAGATCAACGTTCGCCACAGATCGACCGGCTCGCCACCGGGAGCGCGCAGCTCGAGCTCGAGCGTCGTCACTCCGCTGCCTGCCGTTCGCGGAACGCGCGGACCTTCGCTCGGTTCCCACAGGAAGCCATGGAGCACCACTTGCCGCTCTTGTTCCTCGAGTGGTCGAAGAACACCTCGGAGCACCCGGGGTCGTGGCACACGCGGAATCGCTCCCAGCGCCCGTCGAGCTCGGCGAGGAACGCGGATCCGAGGATCCTCCCGATCGCGCCGCGCACCCCCGTGGCTTCGACGTGGATGGGGCTGCCCTCGCTGCCGCCGAAGCAGACCCGCAGTCCCGTCTGCTCGGCGGAGCGGTTGAGGAACTCGATCGCCGTCGTGTCGGGTGGCTCGCCCATGTTCTCGCGCACCTTGGTGGTGAGGGCATCCCGGACCCGAAGGGCCCACGCCAGATCCTGGTCCTTGATGTGGTCTTCCTCCTCGACCAACGCTCTCGACGTGAGCCACCACCGCAGGCTCTCCAGGCTGGGGGGGAGCCCGTCGGGATTCCCCCGCTCGTGGTCGTGCAGGGACAGGAACGCGCGCACGAGCTCGAGATCACCCGGGGCGGGCGGCGTCTGCACCCGCTCGTGAGCGGGCTCCGGGAGCCGCTTCGCTTCCATCGGCACGGCCCTACTCTCTGAAACCATCCATCACCATTGACAGGTTACAGGGAAACCACTGATCTTGTCTCGTTGGTTACATGCCCCATCCGAAGGGAGCGACCGCCACCATCGAGCGGCCTAGACTCGGCGGGTGCTGGCGTTCACCGACTGGGCGGTCGAGATCTTGTCCCGAGCCGACGCGGCCGCTCGGCGCTTCAACCCCGACGTGCGCGTGCGGATCGTCCGTGACGCGGGCGACGGCGTCCGCTTCGAGCTCACCGACGAAGCAGATCCGACCGATCGCATCGTGGAGCACGAGTCCGGATTCAGCTTGCTCGTTCCGGAAGGCTTGGAAGGCACGGTGGACGTCGTCGAGCCGCACGACCAGTTGATCCTCAGGTCGCCGGGAGATCCGGAACGAAGCTCGCGCGCGACGCCCTGACCTGCGAGGGAGTCAACGTGCGGCCGATACACTTGCCTGCATGACGGACGCGGGTGCCCTTCGAGCGGTGGGTGGAGCCGGGCCCGTGATGGTGATCGGAGGGGCGGAGGACCGTTTCCGCGACAAGGTGATCCTCGGGACGTTCGCGGAGCTCGCGGGGCGCGAAGCGGGCCACGTGGTCGTGATCTCCACGGCGTCCTCCCTGGGGGAGGCCGCCATCGAGGCCTACCGCGAGCTGTTCCTCGGTCTCGGGATCGGACGCGTGAGCGGTATCCGTCCCGAGGAGCGGGAAGAGGCCGACGACCCCGCGGCCGTCCAACTCCTCTCCGAGGCCACCGGCGTGTTCCTGACGGGTGGGAACCAGTCCCGGTTGACGCAGGTGGTGGCGGGGACGCGTCTGGGCGACGCCATCTCGAACGCTCACGATCGCGGGGTCGCGCTCGCCGGCACCAGCGCCGGTGCGTCCGCCCTCGCCTCGCACATGGTGGCCTTCGGCCGCGAGGGTCCCACCCCGAAGCATCGGATGGTGCATCTCGCCGCGGGGCTGGGGATCGTCCAGGGTGTCGTGATCGACCAGCACTTCGAGCAGCGAGGTCGGATCGGCCGCCTGCTGGCTCTCGTCGCGCAATCGCCGTCGCTCCTCGGCATCGGGATCGACGAGGACACGTGCGCGGTGGTGAACGGCGCACGCGAGCTCTATGTGATCGGGCGCGGCGCGGTCACGCTGGTCGACGGCTCGCACGTGAAGACCGACGCCTATCGCGGCAAGGGCTATCGTCCGGTCATGGTGAGCGGCGCCATCCTGCACTCCCTGCCCTCGGGGTACCGGTTCGACCTGCGCGGTCGCGCGCTGCTCACGGGTCCGGACGCCCTCGAGGACGGGGAGGCGTCCACGTGACGAAGGCGGCCCCGAAGCAGCGACGCGGCCCCGCGTCGGGAGCTCGCGCCAACCGCCAGGCGCTCAAGCGCCAACCGGCGTCGGCCAGATCGGGCAAGCCCAAACCCGACCTGGAGGTCGTGCAGACGCAAGTCTTCCGAGGTCCCAACTACTGGTCGTACGAGCCGTGCATCCGGATGCTGGTCGACCTCGGGTCGCTCGAGGAATGGCCCTCCAACCAGATCCCGGGCTTCAACGAAGGTCTCCTCGCGCTGCTCCCCGGCGTCGCCGAGCACTCCTGTTCGCTCGGTCGCCGCGGGGGCTTCGGGGAGCGCCTCGTCGACGGAACCTGGCTGGGACACGTCGCCGAGCACGTGGCGCTCGAGCTCCAACGGGAAACCGGCGCGCACATCTCGCGGGGCAAGACGCGGAGCGCGGGAGAGACCGGCCGGTACAACGTGATCTACGGGTACTGGGAGGAGACCGTCGGCGTCGAGGCAGGCAAGCTGGCCGTTCGCCTGGTCAACCACCTGATCAAGCCGGGGAAGGAGTTCGACTTCCTCGAGGAGCTGGAGCGTCTGATCAAGCTCGCCGAGCGCCGGGCGTTCGGTCCGTCGACGCAGGCGATCATCGACGAGGCGGCGTCGCGCGACATCCCCTGGATGCGCCTCAACGAGGCCTCGTTGATCCAGCTCGGCCAGGGCAAGTACCAGGAGCGGATCCGAGCCACGATGACGTCGATGACGTCCGCGCTGGCAGTCGACATCGCGTCGGACAAGAAGATGACGAACCGGCTGCTCGCCGCCGCAGGGTTGCCCGTGCCGCGGAGCGAGGTCGTGCGCACCGCCGATGAAGCGGTCGTGGCGGCCGGAAGGATCGGCCTCCCCGTGGTCACCAAGCCGTTGGACGGCAACCACGGACGGGGGGTCGGCCTGAACCTCACGAAGGAGAAGGCCGTCCGCACCGGGTTCGAGCGAGCGCTGAAGGAGTCCAGGGACGGGCGGGTCGTCGTGGAGACGTTCGTCAAAGGGAACGACTACCGGGTGCTCGTGATCGGCGGACGCATGGCGGCGATCGCCGAGCGCCAGCCGGCCCACGTGATCGGCGACGGCGAGCACACCGTCCGCGAGCTCGTCGAGATCACGAACCTGGACCCCCGCCGCGGGATCGGACACGAGAAGGTGCTCACGAGGATCACCATCGACGCGAACGCGGGGCAGCTGGTGCGTGCGCAGGGGTTCGGCTTCGACGACGTCCCGCCGGAGGGCGAGCGGATCCTGCTGGTCGCGACCGGCAACATGTCCACGGGCGGCATCTCCATCGACCGCACCTGGGAAGCCCACGAGGACAACGTCGAGATCGCCGAGGAAGCAGCGAGGGTCGTCGGGCTCGATGTCGCGGGGATCGACTTCCTGACCCCGGACATCACCCTGCCCGTCCGCGAGACCGGCGGCGCCATCGTGGAGGTGAACGCGGCACCGGGATTCCGCATGCACACGCATCCCACCGAGGGGGAACCGCAGTACGTCGCGAAACCCGTGATCGATGCGCTGTTCCCGCAGGGCACGCCGTCGCGGATCCCGATCATCGCCGTCACTGGTTCCAACGGCAAGACCACCACCACCCGCATGATCGCCCACATCTTCCGAGGGCTCGGCAAGAAGATCGGCATGACCTCGACGGACGGGGTGTACATCGACGAGCGGCTGGTGAAGCGTGTCGACGCCTCTGGTCCGAAATCGGCTCAGATGGTGCTCCAGAACCCCCGGGTCGACATGGCGATCTTCGAGGTCGCGCGCGGAGGGATCCTCCGTGAAGGGCTGGGTTACGGCCGCAACGACGTGGGCGTGGTGCTGAACGTGACGGGCGACCACCTCGGTCTCCGCGACGTGGACACACTCGAGCAGCTCGCCGCCGTGAAGCAGGTCGTCGTCGAGGCGGTGCCGAAGACGGGGTGGGCGGTCCTGAACGCGGACGACCCGTTGGTGCTCGAGATGCGCCGGCACACCGGCGGCCAGGTGATCCTGTTCTCGATGAAGGAGAAGCACGAGTTCGTCGATCGCTGGATCCGCCGAGGGCGCAAGGCCATCGTCTTGGAGCACGGTCCGCTCGGCGAGCTGATGGTGCTCAAGGAAGGAAGGCGCTCCTCGCCGATCGCCTACGTCCACATGCTGCCGGCGACCTTCGACGGGCGGGCGCGCATGATGGTGCAGAACGCGATGGCGGCCGCCGCCGCGGCGCACGCCGGGGGCGCCCACCTGCACGACATCCGGCAGGGCCTGCGTTCGTTCACGACGTCGATCTACCAGGCGCCCGGTCGTCTGAACGTGTTCGAGATGGACGGCGTCAAGGTGATCCTCGACTACGCCCACAACGCGGCCGGGCTCGAGACGCTGGGGGACTTCGTCGATCGCCTCGCGTCCGACAGCGCGCGCTCCGAGCGGCCGGGGGAGGCGTCGCGCGATGCCAACCTCGTCGTCGGCGTCGTGGCGACCGCGGGCGACCGGCGTGACGAGGACATGCGGCAGCTGGGGAGGGTCGCCGCTCGCCATTTCGACATCGTGATCGTCCGGGAGGACCGCAACCCGCGCGGACGCGAGCCGGGAGAGACGGCGGACCTCGTGGTGGAAGGGGTCCGGGAAGCCATCAACGAGGGTCACGCCCGCGCCGGCACGGTGGAGATCGTGCTCGACGAGATGGAGGCGGCTCGCAAGGCGCTCGACCGTGCAAGGCCGGGCGACGTGGTCGTCCTCTGCGTCGACTATGCCACCGAGGTCTACAAGGAGCTCGAGAAACGACGCGGGACCGCGACGCCGTCGGCGATGGGGGCGGCCGAGAACGGCATGATCGAGGCCGTGGGTGGCGACGCCGACCTGATCGACCTCTCCGGCATCACGCGATAGCCGATGGACACGCGCGAGGTCGTCGAGGAGCTCCGTGCTCGGCGTGAGCAGCTGACGACGGAGCTCGGGGTCGTCACGACCGTGGAACGGGATCCCGACGCGTCCGTGTCCTTCGGGAAGCGGGTCGGGGACGGGACCACCGCGGCCGTCGAACGGCTGAACCTCGTCGGGACCGCGCGGGAGCTCGAAGCCATGCTCCGCGACGTCGATCGTGCCCTCGGGAAGGTCGAGGACGGCACGTACGGGATCTGCGACCGGTGCGGGAAGCTCATCTCCGAGGCTCGCCTCGAAGCGCGCCCATGGTCGGTCCTGTGCATCGACTGCGCGGCTCAGCGGAGCTAGGCCTGTGAGTCGTGCCGTCCGGAAGTTGATGAAACAGAGGGAGACGTGATGGGTCTCGTGGCGGTCGTGAGGGACCGCGCGTCCAGGGATCGCCTGGCCGCGCTGAGGGGGATCATGGACTCCACGGAGGCGCATCGGGATCGGATCCTGGAGTCCCGTCAGGCGATCCTCAACACGTGCGCGCCGTTGGTAAGGGATCCCGATCCAGAGTTCCGCGATGCCTCCGTCGCGCTCATCACCCTTCTCCGGGATCCGTCGGCGCCGTCGGTTGCCGTTGCCGCGCTCTCCGACCCCTCATCGAGTGTCCGCGTCATCGCCCTGATAGGTGTGTTCCATCTCCAGCCGCCTGGGTGCCTGGATGACGTCATCCGGCTGCTGGAAGACGAAGATGAGGTCGTCCGCTCCTTCGCAGCGGCCGCCATGGAGCGAGTGGGGGACGCATCATCCGTTGCCGCCCTCCAGGATGCGAGGACGCGTGAACCGGAGCAACACGTGCGAGAAAAGATCGACATGGTGGTGGACATCCTCGAGGGCCGCCGGCCACCAACACCTATCGAGCCGCACCTCGAGGTTGGATGAACACGCGGTGATCGACGCGGCGGAGGTCGCTCGGGAGATCGCGCGCCTCGCGCCTCGCGCCGGTCTGTTCCTGGATCTCGACGGGACCCTCGCGCCGATCGTCGCTCGGCCCGAGCTGGTGCGGATCCTCCCGGAGATCCAGCTGGTTCTCTCGCGGCTCGCGAAGCGACTCGAGGTTGTCGCGGTCGTCTCCGGACGCCCCTCTTCGCAGGTTCGCGAGCTGGTCGACGTGGAGGATGTCGTCGTTGTGGGGACGCACGGGTTGGAGGGTGAACCGCCGATGGCGGCCGAGGTTCTCGTAGAGATCGAGGCGGCGGCGGCGGCCGTCGGGGCGTGGGTGGAGCCGAAGGGCGCCGCCGCCGCCGTTCACTTCCGAGGGCTGGAGGATCCGGAGGCGGCGGAGGCCGCGTCCGCGGGAGCGCTCGCGGCCCTCGCGACCGCCCACAGCCTTGAGATCCTGCCCGGCAAGCGCATCCTCGAGCTGACGCCTGAGGGTCGTCCACGCAAGGGTGGCGCACTCGAGCGGATCGCGCGTGAGCGCGCTCTGCAAGGGATCTTGTTCGCCGGCGATGACGTCGGCGACCTGGACGCGTTCGCGGCGCTCGACAAGCTCCGAGCGAGTGGGCTCTGGACATGCGGTGTGGTCGCGCGAGGCAAAGAGGCGCCGCCCGAAGTCGAGGCCGCCGCAGACCTGGTCGTCGATGGGCCCCCCGGCGTCGCCGCCCTGCTCGGCTCCCTCGCCGACGAGCTCGACCGTGGGGCGTCCGGAACCTAGGGGGCCGGCGCCCGCACCTCGTCGATCGCTCGGAGCTGCCCGGCGAGCCAGGTGGCCGGCGTGTGGGCCAGCGCCGATCGATGGAGTCCGCGGGCGCGGCGGGTCCGCTCCTCCTCGGGCATCTCGAGAGCCTCACGGATCGCCTCGGCCGTCTCCGATAGGTCGAAGGGATTGATCGCCAAGGCGTGGCGGCCCAGTCGGCCGAAGGCGCCGGCGTTCCGCGAGAGGATCAAAGTGCCACCTCGCGAGTTCAGCACCGATCCCTCCATCGCGACGAGGTTCATGCCGTCGTGCACCGGGTTCACGAGCATCGCGTCGTACTGATCGTACGCAGCGACCGCGTAGGTGAAGTTCTCCTGCACCTTCAGCACGATCGGCGTCCAGTCTTCCTTCCCGAACGCCGCGTTGATCCTGTCCGCGGTGGCGCGGCAATCGGCTCCGTAGTCGCGATACGCCGGCACCTCTTCGCGCGAGGGGCTCAGCAAGGCCATGAAGACGACACGACCTCGCCAGCTCGGGTGCTTCTGGAGGAGCAGCTCGAAGGCGAGGAATCCGCGAAGGATGTTCTTGGACGGCTCGAGACGGTCGACGCGGAGGAGGAGCTTCCGGTCGCCACGGATCTTCTCGACCTGCGCGCGGAGTCGTTTCGCCCGGTCGGTCGCAGCGGCTTCTCGGATCTCCTGCGCGCCGACGGCGACCGGGAACGACCGGATCTGCACCTCGCGTCCGTCGACCTCGGCTCGATGCGCCCGGATATCGACGTGCACGTCGTCGAGCTCTCGGACCGAGAGGAGGAAGTTCTCCCCCCACTGTCGTCCTTGGAAGCCGACGACGTCGGCGCCGAGCATGCCCCGGAGGATCGACCGACGCATGTCGTCGGGAAGGGTCCGGAGATACGTCCGTCCTGCGAACGGCGTGTGGGAGAAGTGAAGGATCCGCGCCTCGGGGACCAGCTCTCGCAACATGCGGGGGACCAGGGTGAGGTGGTAGTCCTGGATCAGGAAGACGGGATCGTTCTTCGCCTCCACCGCCAGCGCCCGGGCGAACGCACGGTTCGCTTCGACGTAGTCGGCCCACTCGTGCTCGGTCTGCTCGCCGAAGCTCGGGGTACGCGGGATGTCCCAGAGGTAGTGGTGCACGAACCACAGGACACCGTTTGCGATGCCGTTGTAGTAGCCGTCGTAGACGTTCTCGGGGATGTCGACGTACCGGACGCGTTGCGCCGCTCCTTCGAGCTTGCGGCCCCGCGGCGCCACCTCCCGGTCGCCCTCCGTGACCGCCGCGGCAACCCAAGTCGCGTCGTCCCGCTCGAGCACCCCGCCGAGCACGGTGACGAGACCCCCCGATCCTCGATGAGCGACGAGCTTCCCATCCTCGCCGCGCTCGAAACTCACCGGCCCACGGTTCGAGGCGACGACCAGCGAGGATTCCATCGCAGAGTGCGGAGTGGACGCCATGCGGCCTCGATTCTCCCAGGCCGGGGGTGGTCGCGCCGAAGAGCAACGTCAAGCGGAACCAGGCGGAGCGAGGGAAGCGAGGATCTCTCGGATGAGAGGCCCGGGCGGGGGGTGCGACCCAGCCCGGGGCCTCTCCGGCTGCTTGGCGTCGTGAGATCGGCGCGGCGAAGCGCCGACCTGTTCCTCGGCGGATCGGGGGACCTCCTTCTCGGGAGCCGGGACCCGGCACCTCTCGGAAGGCCACTGCCAACCCTCCGACAACGTTCTACGCGGTCGGGGTGACGGGGGAGAGGCCGCCGAACGAACGTTTGGGGGGTGCCTGCGAGCTCGGTCAGCCGTTCCTTGCCACCTTCGCGGCCTTGACGAGTCTCCGCACGTCCGAGGGCCCGAGGAGCTGAGCCCCTTTCGTCCGCAGCCATCGGAACGCCTGTTCCCGCTGGGCGAGCGCCGTGATCCCCACCACGTCGCCGGGAGCGGACGCTTTCAGCATCCCTCTCAGCGCCCGGAGCTCGTCGGGATAGACGTCGACGTCGTGCTTGCCCGCTCGAGCTGCTCCTTGGCGGAGCCGCGCGATCACATCCTCCCTCGGTCGACCTCGCAGGTACTTCAGCAGCTCGGCGATCACGAGATGGTCGGCGCCGAGCGCCGCGCGAACCGCGAACCCCTGCAGGATGTCGTCGGTCCGGTCACCTGCCGTCCCGATCGCCAGCCAGATCTCACGACCCGGCGGCCTGAGCCCCTGAAGGATCTCCACCAGACCGTCCATGCCCGCCTCGTTGTGGGCGTAGTCGAGCACCAGGAGCCGGTTATCGAGGGAGAAGAGGTTGGTCCGACCCGGGTTCTTCTTCGGATCCAGCACGAAGCTCCGAAGGCCCTTCGACACGGACCTCGACGAGAATCCCACCGCGAGTGCGGCGGCGGCCGCGGCGAGCGCGTTCTGCGTGTACATGCGTGAGAGGCCCGCGAGCGTGACGGGCACCTGGTCGAGGTCGACGAGCGGGTGCACCGAGGGTCCGTCCATCCACGCGATCGTGCCGTCCAGCACGGTGATCGCACGGCCACCGTCGGCGAGGGCTTCGCGAAGGGCGGGGTGGCGTGGATCCAGCGAGAAGAGCCACGGCCGAGCCGAGGCCGTTCGGCGCATCGCCAGCACGCGAGGGTCATCCGCGTTCAACACGACCCAGCCATCCGGCCGCGTGATGCGGGTCACCGTCGCCTTCACCTCCGCCAGCTGATCGACGGTGGAGATCCCCTGGAGGTCCAGGTGATCGGCCGAGACGTTCGTGACGACCGCGACGTCGTTGTGCATCACGCCGATGCCGCGGAGGAGGATCCCTCCTCGCGCCGTCTCCAACACGGCGACGTCGGGCCGCTGATCGAGGGCGATACCTGCGCCGGCGAAGCCCGAGTAATCGCCTTCCTGGACGCGGCGATCGTTGCGGTAGACGCCGTCGGTGGATGAGAACGCGACCCGTTTGCCGGCCGTCATCACGATGTGGGCGATGAGTCGCGTCGTGGTGGTCTTCCCGTTCGTGCCGCTCACCTGGATGACGGGGACGTCGGGATCCGGCACGGTGGGCTCGGCTCCGGGATCGGCGGCCGCCACCTCGCGAGCCAGCTCGGCGATCACCCGCTCGGGCGAGCGTCGGAGCACGAGCTCCATCGCGCTCGCGACGGCGCCGGCCAGCGCCTCCGCCGATCCTCGCCGACGCCACGGGAAGACGAGGATCACGTGTCCGAACTCCGGACCCGTCCGTCCGCGGACCCCGAGCCATCCGGTGCCGGCGGCCGCGGCGATGCGTCTCGTCAACTGGACCGCCACACGCGAGGCCGCTCGCACGCGCTGCTCGCTCCCGCGGGCGCCGGGATCGATCGATCGCATCCCGGTCGCGTGGGCGATCGCCGAGACCTTCTCGTCGCCGACCCGCAGCCAGCCAGGGACGTCGAGCGTGAGCTTGACAGCGGGCCGGGGGAAATACAGGTTCGGGCCCTCGAGCACACGGAGCTCGACGGTCCGGACGGGCTCCGCCACGGATCTAGCCGCCGCCGGGGTCGGCGGCACCGTCGATCTCGGCGGCCGCCGTCACGTCCTTCTCGGTCACACCGCCGGCATCATGTGTTGAGAGCGAGATCCCAACACGGTTGTAGTGGATCTCGATCTCGGGATGATGATGGGCGGCATCGGCTCGCTCGGCCACGCGGTTCACGAACGCGATCGCCGCGCGGAAGCCGGCGAACGTGAACTCCTTGTGGATCGCGTCGCCCCGCGAGGTCCATCCCTCCGCGTTCGAGAGGAATACCTCGAGCTCCTGATCCGTGAGCTTCGCCACGCGCCGCAGCGTACGTCAGGAGGAGTCGGGGGCGCGAGCCCGACGGAGCTCCGGGTAGGCGAGCGCCACGAGTCCTGCGCCGATCACGCAGGCGATCCCGCCGGCGACCACGCTGAACGTCGGAGTCACGAGACGAGCGACGAACCCTGCTTCCACGTCGCCGAGTCGCGGTCCGCCCGTGACGACCAGGATGTGGATCCCGAAGATCCGTCCGCGCAGGCGATCCGGAGCTGCCATCTGCAGGAGCGTCGTTCGGAAGATGGCGCTGACGACGTCGGCCCAGCCCGCGACCGCGAGCATCGCCAGGCCGAACCAGAGCAACGTCCCGGACCATCCGAACGCGGCGATCGCCACGCCCCAGCCCGCGACCGAGACGATCACGGCGAGGCCCTGTCGGCGGACGCGACCCGTCCAGCCGCTCGTGAGGGCGCCGAGGAGTGCTCCCAATGCCGGCGCCGCGAACAGAAGGCCGATGGCTTCCGGCGTTCGGCGGAACTGCTCCACGATCAGGAACGGGAAGAGCGCTCGCGGAAGGCCGAAGATCATGGCGATCAGGTCGATGATGAACGTCGACATGATCAGGCGGTTCCTCCGTGCGAACGAGAACCCCTCGCGGATCGCCGACAGCCCCGTGTCGCCGTGATCACCCGCCTTGGGCGGCATCGGGTGCACCAGGACGGCCGCCACGAACATGCACGCGATCGAGGCGAGGTCGACGGCGTACGCGACCGTGAAGCCCCATCGAGCGACCACGAGCCCCGCCGCCGCCGGCCCCAGCATCGCCGAGGTGTTCCAGACCACCTGGTTCAGCGCCTGGGCGGCGGGCATCAGGGGCGCTCCCAGGAGTCGGGACGTCATCGCCGACCGGGTCGGCCCGTCGATCGCGCTGCTCGCGGCGAGCACGGCGAGGCCCGCGTAGATCAACCACAGGGGAGGCTCGCCGGCGATGGCGCCCCCGAGCAGGATCCCCGCGCCGGCGGCGAGCCCGACCTGCGCGAATAGCAAGAGACGTCGGCGATCCCACGCATCCAGGACCGCGCCGCCGGCGAGGGCTCCTGCGACGAGGCCCGCGACGTAGGCGATCCCCGTGGCGCCGACCGCTGCCGTCGAACCCGTCAGGTCCGCCACCTGCACGAACACGGCGACCAGGGTGAACTGGCTCCCCGCGGAGGTGATCAGGAGCCCGGTCCAGACCAGACGGAAATCCCGAGAGACCCGCAGGGGCGTGAGGTCGATCGCGAGACGACGGAGGCGCGCCGCCGCCCTTCGCTCCGGCTGACCCCGCGCTTCCTTCACGCCATCGAAGGTAGCAACCGTATGCCTCGTCGCGCGCCGCCGTCTCTAGTCAGCCCGAAGGCGAGGGGATATCCTCGCGCGAGGAGGTACTCACGATGCCCAAGTACCTGATCGACCGGAACTTCTCGAAGATCACGGAAGACGAGCTCGGGGAGTTCGCGAAGAACTCGAAGCGCATGGCGATCGAACGGTTCCAGGATGTCGTGTGGCATCACAGTCATGTGGTGATCGACCCCGACGGCGTCGTGCACACGTTCTGCATCTACAGCGCTCCGGATGAGGACCGGCTCCGCGCACACGCGGCGGCGTTCGGCGGGCACCAGATCGACAGCATCGCCATCATCGCCGGCGACGTGGATCCCGACGAGATCGCCGTCTAAGGCTGCTCGGCGTCCCGTTCCCAGCGAACGCGACCCACATCGATGACCGCGTGTGAGAGCCGCGTGAACGAGATCAGCCGACGCACGGTGACGTCGTTCCGACGCGGGTCCTGCTCGTCCAGCAGCCCGAGCGCCGTGCTGTACAGCTCGACGGCGTGGTGGAAGGCGAGCTGCTCGTCGGCGAGCTCCGCGGCCGTGATCAGGTAGGGGATGGACCGTTCCAGTTCTCCCGCCTCCCGCCAGTGGTGGGCGAGGAGCCAGGCGAGGTTCCGGGAGCGATCGCCGGCCACGCTCTCGATGTAGCGGGCGACGGCGGCGTGGCGCTGTTTGCGATCCGCGCGCGCGAGGGTCGCGTAAGCCACCTCGCGGATCAAGATGTGCTTGAAGGAGAATTCCGCCTCACCCTTCACCTGACTCGACGGTTCCCGTCGGATGAGGTCCCTCGATTCGAGAGCCCCCAGCGCTTCGTCGACGCCTTCGAGGTCCCCGAAGGAGCGAAGCACGCCGGGCCAGAAGTGCTTGCCGACGACGGACGCCGCCAGGACGGCGGCACGGGGCTCCGGAGGGAGGGCGTCGATGCGTGAGGCGATCGCGGCTCGGACCGTCGTGGGCAGCTCGTCGGAGGGGCCTCGATCCACCAGGGACGCGGCGAGCTCTTCGATGAACAGCGGGTTGCCCTCGGCGATCTCCACCAGCCGCTCGACCGACGACAGGTCTCCCTGTCCCGACAGGAGGTAGCTGGCGATCGATGCCGAATCGACCGGAGACAGCGCCTCGAGCGGGATCGTCGTGTGACCGAGGACGCCTGTTCCCCATCCCGGCCGCACCTCGAGCAGCTCGGAGCGCGCCAGCGCGAGGAACGTCGCGGGTGCGTCACGGACATGGGAAGCCAGATACTCGAGCAGGTCGAGCTGGGCGGGGTCGGCCCAGTGGATGTCCTCGAAGACGAACACCGTGGGCTGCTCGAGCGCGACCTGTTCGGCGAACCGACGCGCCGCGAAGTGCAGCTGCACGGGTTCCTCGGCCACCTCGTCCCCGGACCCCAATCCGATCAGCGCCCCGAGGAGCCGCGTCGTCTCGTCCGCCTCCTCCGACGACATCAGTTCGTGCACCCTGGCGCTCAGCTTGTCCAAGGCGTCCGACGCCGCGTCGGTCTCGAAGATCCCGGCCACCTGGCGGACCTGCTCGGAAAAGGCTCGGTAGCCGGTCTGGCCGTACGGAAGGCAGCGGCCCTTGATCGCGCGAGCCCCGGTGGCCTCGACCCTCGACAGGATCTCGGACGCGATCCGCGACTTCCCGATCCCGGTCGGCCCCACCACCGTGATGAGATGGGGCCGGAGCTCGGCGGCCGCGCGCTCCCAGATGGAATCGACCATGCTGAGCTCTCGCGACCGGCCGACGAGGGGGGCCGTCGTCGCCGGCCGCTCTGCCGGCGCTCCGATGGGTGCCAGCGCGAGCCAGGCCTCGACCGGATCGCTCTTGCCCTTGGCATCGATCGGCTCGAGCTCCTGGTAGCGGATCATGTTCCGCGTGGCGCGATACGTCTCCTCACCAACCACGAGACCGCCGACCGGGGCCGACGTCTGGAGTCGCGAGGCCGTGTTCACCACGTCGCCCAATGCGAGCGCCTCACCCGATTCCGGGCGAGACCCCATCGCGACGACCGCCTCGCCCGTGTTCACCGCCGCCCTGACCTGGAGTGGGTGATCGAGCCGGCCCCGGTTCAGGTCCTCCATCGCGTGGACCACGCGCAATCCCGCCCGGACCGCGCGCTCCGGATCGTCGCCGTGGGCCACCGGCGCGCCGAAGACCGCCATGACCGCGTCGCCGATGAACTTCTCGACCGTCCCCCCGAACCGCTCGATCTCCTGCTTCGCGCGAGCGTGGAATCCCTGCAGGGTGTCCCGGACGTCCTCGGGGTCGGCCTTGTCCGAACGGGACGTGAAGCCGACGAGGTCGACGAAGAGCACCGAGACGAGCTTCCGCTCCTCTCTGGCGCGTTCGGGCGCGAGCAGCTCTGCACCGCACGTCGGGCAGAACGCGGCGTCTGGCGGCGGCTCTTTCCCGCAGCTCGGGCAGGGTGGCATGCGCGAATCTTAGGTCCGGCAGAGCCCAGAGACCGGCAGAGGCCGGGTCGGATCGGTCTCAGCCGGCCGTTGCGGCGAAAGCCTCCTCAAGCACATCGAGACCTTCATCGAGGAGACCGTCGTCGATCGTGATCGGTGGGAGGAGCCGGAGGACGTTCCCGTAGGTACCGGCCGTGAGCACGATCAGCCCGCGCTCCAAGGCGGACCGGGCCAGTGCGTTCATCGTCGCCGCGTCGAGCGGCTCCTTGGTGTCGCGGTCGGCGACGAGCTCCATGGCGCGCATCGCGCCGCGGCCGCGCACGTTGCCGACCGCGCCGAACCGCTCCTCGAAGGCGCGCAGCCGTCCCTCGATGGTCTCCCCGACGGCGCGGGACCGTTCGAGGAGGCCCTCGCTCTCGATCTTGTCGAGCACGGCGAGCGCGGCCGCCGCCGCGACGGGGTTCCCCCCGTACGTGCCGCCCAATCCGCCGACGTGCACGCTGTCCATCAGCTCCGCGCGGCCGGTGACGGCGGAGATCGGCAGGCCCCCTCCCAGCGACTTGGCGCTGAGGACGATGTCGGGGACGACGCCTTCGTCCTCGATCGCGAACCAGCGGCCGGCACGGCCCATGCCCGACTGGATCTCGTCGGCGATGAAGACGATGCCGTTCGCAGCGGCGAACTCCGCGAGGCCGGCGATGAAGCCCGGCGCCGGCACGATGAACCCGCCCTCGCCCTGGATCGGCTCGATCAGGATCGCGGCGATGTTCTCCTCGCCGATGTGCTTGTGCATCTCGTCGAGCGCGTAGGCGAGGCAGGACTCGGCGCACGTCTGCTCCGTGCCGCCGGTCGGGCACCGGTAGGGGTACGCGAGCGGCAGGCGGTAGACCTCCGGAGCGAACGGCCCCATGCCCTGCTTGTACGGCATCACCTTGGCCGTCAACGACATCGCCATCAGCGTGCGGCCGTGGAACGCGTGATCGAACACGACGATCCCGGACCGGCCCGTGTGCTTCCGCGCGATCTTCACCGCGTTCTCGACCGCCTCCGCGCCGGAGTTCGCGAACATCGTCTTCTTCTCGTGGTCGCCGGGTGTCAGCGCGTTCAAGCGCTCCGCGAGCTCGATGTAGGGCTCGTTCGCGGTGACGTGGAAACAGGTGTGGGTGTCGAGCTCGAGCTGCCGCTGGGCGGCCGCCACGACCTCCGGCGCCGCGTGTCCGACGTTCAGCACCGAGATGCCCGTCGCGAAGTCGATCAGCCGGTTCCCGTCGACGTCCTCCACGATCGCGCCCGCCGCGCGCGCCGTCACGATCGGGTGGAGGTTCGCGACACCCTGGGGGACGGCGGAGTCGCGCCGTGCGAACCACTCACGCGACCGTGGCCCCGGGATCTCGGTGACGAGCTTCCGCTCCTGCGGGATGTCCATGACAGGTCCTCCGTCCGCCGGCCTCATCGGGGTGCGTCGCGGCCGCGTCGCCCGGGAGTATCGTGCTGAACCCGCCGGATTGTCAGCCGGCCGGGAGTCCCGAACACCAGGGCGATGGACGACACTCCAGGGACGTCGTCACACGTTGCCCGGCGGATCGGGCAAGCAGGTAAGGATCACGGTGCCGCCTCCATCCGACGTAGTGGAGACGATGAAGTCGCCCGACCACGACACTGTCCCCACGGACGGCGTGCCATCGATCGTATAGACCACCTCGCCATCGATCTCGCACGCGTATCGGTCCTCACCTTCGACCTCGTCCGCGGCGAGCTTCACCGTCTCGCCGCTTTGGACGATCCAGGTTCGCCGATCGCCGGCTTCGGTCAGGGTCACGCCAGTCAGGTTGGTATTGAAGACGTAGAGGCCAACGAGACCGAGGACAAGCAGGAGGAGGACGCCGACGACGATCCACCGCGCGCGGGCACTCATCGGCCGGATGGTACGCCTCTCTCCTGCTTCCGTGCCCTTTCGCAGGTCGTCCGTGATCGAACCGGGCGGGCGCCATAGATGCAGGAAAGCAAGGAATCAGTAGCAACCGCAGGGAACCGACACGGCTCGGCAAGAACCCGCTAGCTCTTGCGGGTTGTGATTCCTAGCGTTGTTCCCGTGCTCCGGTACATCGCGCGCCGGCTGCTCTACTCCGCGCTCGTCCTCGTGATCATCTCGATCCTCACGTTCCTGATCTTCGTGAAGCTGCCCGCCGGCGATCCGGCCCGTCGGGCGGTGGGGAGACGGACGGACCCGGTCCAGATCGCGAACGCGCGGGAGGCATTCGGGCTCGACAGGCCACTGATCGTCCAGTACGGCCGGTTCGCGAAGGGCCTGATCCCTCTTCCGAACACCTTCCTCTCGGAGGATGTCTATTACTCGTTCTCGAACTACCTGCCTGTGCGCGAGGAGATCTGGCGCAGGCTCCCCGTCTCGGCGATCTTGGGTACCGGCGCGGCCCTCCTCTGGCTCCTGGTCGGTGTTCCGCTGGGGATCGCATCGGGGGTCCGGCCGCGCTCGCTCGGCGCCCGATGGACGATGATCGGGGCGATCGTCGGTGTGTCGCTGCCGGTGTTCTGGCTCGGCCAGCTGCTGCTGTACTTCGTGTGGTTCAAGCTCCACCTGGCGCCCGCCAGCGGCTTGCAGATCAACGCGAGCGTCTGGGGCAGCGCGCTCCACGGGAAGTTCCTCCTCCCGTGGATCACGGTTGCAGTGGGGTATGCGGCCGTGTACGCGCGGATGCTCCGAAGCAACATGATCGAGACGACGCAGGAGGACTACATCCGGACGGCTCGCGCGAAGGGGCTCTCGGAGCGGCGCGTGATCTACAAGCACGCCCTTCGCGGGGCGCTCACGCCGATCGTCACGATGCTTGGGATCGACTTCGCCACGATCCTGGCGGGGCTGGTCATCACCGAAACGCTCTTCGGGCTCCCCGGGCTGGGGCAGCTCGCCGTCAACTCGATCTACAGCAACGACTTCCCCATGGTGATGGGAGTGACCGTGATCGGTTCGATGTTCATCCTCACCGCCAACATCGTGGTGGACATCGCGTACGCCTTCCTCGATCCGCGCGTCCGGTACTGAGGCACGTCGCCGAGGACGCTTCCGCCGGAGGGGTTCCCGTCGGCCGGTGGCCGGGTCGCCCCTATCCGGCGGATGTCGCATACTGGCGAGCTGAACGTTGGTACAGGAGCCGTCGCCCACGTGGACGGCCGAGCGAGGAGGGGACATGGCGGACGCGTATCAGATGTTCATCGACGGCGAGTGGGTGAACTCCTCGGATGGACAGACCCGCGACGTGATCAACCCGGCGACCGGCGAGGTGCTCGCTACCGTCCAGGAGGGCACCAAGGAGGACGCGGACCGCGCCGTCGCCGCCGCGAGGCGCGCGTTCGAGGGCGACTGGTTCGACTCCACGCCGAAGGACCGCCAGCTCGCGCTGCTCAAGTTCGCCGACGCGATCGAGGAGCACGCCGACGAGATCGTGAAGCTCGAGTCCCAGAACGTCGGCAAGCCGGCCGCCGTGACGCTCTCGGAGGAGATCCCGCCGATCGTCGACAACCTGCGGTTCTTCGCCGGCGCCGCGAGGACGATGGAGGGCAGGGCGGCGGGGGAGTACATGGCCGGGTTCACCAGCTACGTGCGGCGTGAGCCCATCGGCGTCGCAGGACTGATCGCGCCGTGGAACTACCCGCTGATGATGGCGATCTGGAAGATCGGTCCCGCCCTCGCCACCGGGAACACGATCGTGCTGAAGCCCTCGGAGATGACGCCCTTGACGGCGCTCAAGCTCGCCGAGATCACCGCCGACCTGCTGCCGCCCGGCGTGTTCAACGTCATCACGGGCGACGGGGTCCCCGTCGGTGACGCGATCGTCCGGCACGCGGACGTCGGGATCGTTTCCCTCACCGGCGACACGGCGACGGGCAAGCTGATCGCGGCGAACTCGGCCGAGTCGCTGAAGCGCGTGCATCTCGAGCTCGGTGGGAAGGCGCCGTTCATCGTCTTCGATGACGCCGACATGGAGCAGGTCGTCGAGTGGATCAAGGTCGGGGGGTACTTCAACTCCGGACAGGACTGCACCGCGTCCGCGCGGATCCTGGTGGGGTCGGGTGCCTACGACAACGTCCTGGCGGAGCTCGTGCCGGCCGTCGAGTCGATCAAGGTCGGCGACCCGTTCTCGGACGACACCGAGATGGGATCGATGGTTTCCAAGGAGCAGCTCGAGCGCGTTGTCGGGTTCGTCCAGCGCGCGGAGGAGGCCGGCGGCAAGGTCCTGACCGGCGGCAAGGCCATCGACCAGCAGGGCTACTGGTACACCCCGACCGTCGTGACCGATGTGGACCAGCAGGCGGAGATCATCCAGAAGGAGGTCTTCGGTCCGGTCGTCACCGTCCAGCGGTTCGACGACGAGGCGCAGGCGCTCGGGTGGGCGAACGACGTGCCCTACGGGTTGTCGAGCTCCGTGTGGACCCGGGACGTGGGCCGCGCTCACCGGATGGCGCGCAAGCTCCAGTTCGGCTGCGTGTGGATCAACACCCACATCCCGCTCACGCCGGAGATGCCGCACGGTGGCTACAAGCAGTCCGGCCACGGCAAGGACATGTCGGTCTACTCGCTCGAGGACTACACGAACATCAAGCACGTGATGGTGTCGCTCGACTGAGAACGTAAGGAAACGAAGGCGGTGAGGACATGGCCGTGAGGCCCTATCTGGTGAACGGCGAGTGGCGCACGGGCGAGGGCACGTTCGAGGTCCACAGCCCCTACGACGACAGCGTCGTCGCCGAGATCGGCGTGCCGACCGATGCCGACGTCGAGGAAGCGGCGGCCACGGCGCACGAGACCTTCAAGGGATCGTCGAAGCTCCCGATCCACGCTCGCTCGGAAGCGCTCGACCACGTCTCGAAGCGCCTCGGGGAGACGATCGAAGAGAACGCGAAGCTGATCGCGCAGGAGGGCGGCAAGCCGCTCAAGTGGGCGACCGTCGAGGCGACGCGCGCCGTCTCCACGTTCCGCTGGGCATCGGAAGTGATCCGGCACGGGGAAGACGAGCTCATGCGATTGGACACCGAGGCCGCCTTGGGCTCCCGGGTCGGCCTCATCCGGCGGTTCCCGGTGGGTCCGGTCCTCGGCATCACCCCGTTCAACTTCCCGCTCAACCTCGTGGCGCACAAGGTTGCGCCCTCGCTCGCCGTCGGCGCCCCGATCGTCGTCAAGCCGGCAAGCGCCACCCCGATCGGCTCGCTCCGCCTCGCGGAGTTCTTCGCCGAGACCGATCTGCCGAAGGGGATGTACCAGGTCCTGCCGGTGTCCTCGAAGGTCGCCGACGGCATGGCTCGCGACGACCGGTACCGCAAGATCTCCTTCACCGGCTCCGCGGAGATCGGCTGGTACCTCAAGGGCCTCGACCCGAAGAAGCGCGTGACGCTCGAGCTCGGCGGGAACGCGGGCGTGATCGTCCACGCCGACGCCGACCTCGACTTCGCCGCCCAGCGCGTGGCGTACGGCGGCTACTACCAGGCCGGGCAGAGCTGCATCAGCGTGCAGCGGGTGCTGGTGTCGTCCGAGGTCTACGAGGACTTCTCGTCACGCCTCGTGAAGCAGATCGAGAGCCTCAAGGTCGGCGACCCGATGGACCCGACCGTCGACGTCGGCCCCGTGATCCAGCGGAAAGAGGTGGACCGGCTTTCCGAGTGGGTGAAGGAAGCTGTTTCGCAGGGCGCTGAGGTGCTCACCGGCGGCGAGGGCGACGGGCCGTTCTTCCAGCCGACGCTGCTCGCCCACGTCACCCCAGAGATGAAGGTCTGTCGAGAAGAGGTGTTCGGGCCGGTCGTGACGATCAGTCCGTATCAGACCTTCGAGGACGCGCTCAAGATCGTGAACGATTCCAAGTACGGCCTGCAGGCCGGCGTGTTCACCAACGACATCAACCGCGCGTTCGCGGCGCACCAGGCACTCGAGGTCGGCGGCATCATCGTCAACGACGTCTCCGCGTTCCGGGCCGATCAGATGCCGTACGGCGGTTCCAAGGAGTCGGGCTTCGGCCGGGAAGGGCTGAAGTACGCGATGGAGGAGATGACCGAGCCGCGGATCATGGTGCTCTCTCACATCCCCCTCTAGGGAGGGACCGTGGATCTCCGAGAGCTGATCCTCGTCGCGCTGCCGTTCATCGTCGCGATCACGCTCGGCGTGGGGTTCCTATTGGTCTTCCGCGAGCGCGCGGCGGCACACGAGGTGCTAAGACGCCGCGCCCAGCTCGCCGAGCCGGATCTCGCCACGCCGCTCCGCGACCCGAAGCCGCCGGAACGCCCGTGGTGGGGCAACCCCTGGCTCTGGCTTCTGCTCGCCGTCGTGTTCGTCGTGCTCGGCATCTTCGTGTGGCCCGGACTGTTCGGAGGCACGTTCTTCTTCCTGCCGTTCGTCTGGGTCTGGCGCCCGCGACGCGGCCGCGACGTTGATCCCCGAACCAACGGCCACGAGAAGCGCGAGGATCCGAGCTCGCTCGGTGGCTAGGCCTCCTCGCGAGCTCGGTCGTCTGGGCTCGGGGTCTCGGTGAAGGATCCGATCGTCGTCACGTGGTTCCTATTCGTGATCGTGGTGATCGTTTGGACGTTGATCGGGGGATGGACGTCCTGGTTCGACCTGCTCGTCTTCGCCACCGCCGCCTTCGCGCTGGCCGTCATGCAACAGGCCTTGACCGTCGGAAGTGTCGTTGGGGGCACCACGCGGGCGGTCGGCGGCACGGCATTGCTTACGGCGGGGTACTGGTCGTTCTTCGAAAGGAGGGAGTCTGATCGAGGGCGTGCTAGAGATGAGGACATCGTCGCAGCACGGTCACGGTCGCGCCGGGATGAGTGGCTGCTCCTCGCGACCCTTGGACTCCAGGTGGTGCTCGAGCTGCTCGTCTACGCCGAGGCGAAGCCCGTCCCATGGTTCCAGGTCTTGTACGGCTCGCAGCTGCTCGGAATCGGCGTCCTAACGGTGAGAGTGGCTCCGAAGGTCGTCGCCCGGATTCTGTCTTGGTGGCGTCGCTAGCCGGCCATCAGTGATCGGTCGGCGAAGTCGGCAACGACGGCGGCAGCTTCGCGTTCCCGTCGCCACAGGTAGTGGTCGGTTCCCTGCAGGATCACGACCTCGGCCACACCTTCACCGTAGGCGCGGAGCTCGTCTGCGGGACAGTATTCGTCGTTCGCCCCGGCGAGGAGCAGCAAGGGACGCTTCAGGAGCCGGAGCTCCGCAGGTGTCGGGAGCGACGGGAGCGCGAGGTCGTTCGGTCGGAGCGGGAGCCCGAACAGCGCGAGCGCGCCGACCCGTTCGTCCTCGAACGCTTCCCGCAGGGCAACACTCGCTCCGAACGACCAGCCGAACACGAGCGTCGGGCCCTCTGCGCGCTCGCGGACGAAGCCGATCGCCGCTCGCACGTCACGCAACTCATCGCGGCCGCCGCCGAACGTGCCGCTCGAGCCCATCGTGCCGCGGAAGTTGAAGACGAGCGCTGCGAGGCCTCGCTTGCCGGCCAGCTCGTTCCGGACCGACCACAGAACCGGATGGTCCTTGCTTCCTCCGTGCCGTGGATGGGCGTGGCAGATCACGGCCGACCCGCGTGGGGGATCGTCGGGCAAGCGGAGCTCCCCCTCCAGCCGAACACCGTCCTCGGTCAGGAACGAAACGGTCTCCACGTCTGCGACGATGCCAGTCATGGGAGAGATACGCCAACCGCGGGGGACCGCGTTCACGATCCGCGACCCGCTGCCATGGCCCGACGTGGGCGCGATCGCGCGAGAAGGCGAAGAGCTCGGATACGCGGCCGTGTTCCTGCCGGAGACCGGCGCCAGGGACACGCTTGCCACGCTTGCGGGACTGGCGGGGGACACACAAGAGCTGCTCCTGGGGACCGGTGTGATCCCGATGCGAAACAGGATCTCGCGCCTCGCGGCCATGGCGGCAGCGACGGTTCAAGAACGATCCGGCGGCAGGCACATCCTTGGTGTCGGCACCGGCGGGTCGGCGCCGGGGGCGCTCGGGCGGCTGGGCGACTACGTGATGGAGATCCGCGATCTGGTGGCCGGCGCCGCCCCCGGCGCCGAGCTCGGGCTCCCGCTTCCCGCTCCGGTCCCGATCTGGCTGGCCGCCCTCGGTCCGAAGGCCGTTCGGCTCGCGGGGGAGATCGCGGACGGCGTGATCCTCAACTGGTGCACGCCGGAGCGCGTCGCGGAGGCCCGCGACGCGATCCGGGGCGCGGCCGGCGAAGCCGGCTGCGACCCCGACTCGGTCACGATCGCCGTCTACGTCCGCGCGTCCTTCTCGGGACGTGCGGACGAGGGCCTGCGGGCCGCCGCCGCCCAGTACGCCTCCTACCCCGCCTACGCCCGGCAGTTCGAGGCGATGGGCGTGGAGGCATCTCCGGAGGCGGTCGTGAACGCCGTGTGTCTGCGAGGCGACCCGGACCGAGCGAGGGAACGCCTCGATGCCTACCGGGACGCGGGCGCCGACCTTCCGGTCGTCTACCCGGTCCTCGCCGCCGGCGAGGGCCGCGAGGAGGCGCTGGCGGTCCTTCGAACACTGTCGCCTTGAACCGTTGCCGAGGGCTGGCTCAGAGGTAGACTTCCCTTTCACAAGGTCGACACCGTGGAAAAGGGGTAAATGGGATGACCTACACGATCGCCGAGCCGTGCATCGACGTGAAGGACCGCGGCTGTGTCGACGAGTGCCCGGTCGACTGCATCTACGAGGGTCCTCGCATGCTCTACATCCACCCCGACGAGTGCGTCGACTGCGGCGCCTGCGAGCCCGTGTGCCCGGTGACGGCGATCTTCTACGAAGACGACGTCCCCGCCGAGTGGAAGCAGTTCAACGCGATCAACGCGGAGTGGTTCAGCGACGAGATCAGCGGTGTTGGTTCTCCGGGCGGCGCGGCGCAAGTGGGGCCCGCTTCCAAGGACCACCCGATCGTCGAAGCCTGGGCCTCGCCGTAGCGCATCGGGCCGGCGAGGCTCAGTCCGCCGCCGGGTGGGTCGCCGGCAGGAACACCCGGAAGGACGCGCCTCCGCCCTCCCGCTCCTCGACCCACGCGCGGCCGTGATGCATCTCCGCGAATCGGCGCACGAGCGTGAGTCCGATCCCCACGCCCGGCGACGGCTGTGGTGCACCGGTTCCCTGACGGAACTCTTCGAAGATCTTCTCGCGCAGGTTGGCAGGCACGCCTCCACCTTCGTCCTCCACCGAGATCAAGACGCCGTGCGCGGAGCCGGCGACGGAGACGTGCACGGAGGTGCCGGCCGGAGTGTGCCTGGTCGCATTCACCAGGAGGTTCTCCACGATCCGCTCCACCTTCGGCGGATCGATGGGGACGATGACGGACTCGGCCGAGATCTCGACGTGCTGACCCGACGGGTGTGTTTCCGTCACCATCCGCTGCACCAGCTCGCCGACGTCGGTCGGCTCGAATGTCGGCGTCAACACGCCCCGCGCGAGCCGGTCGAGATCGAGGAGGTTCGTGACCAATCGTTCGAGCCGGCGGGCGTTGTGCTCGATGCGGCCGGCGAGCTCGCGGGTCTCCTCCGGCTCCAGCCCCACGTCTCCTCGCTCGAGCGTGATCGCCATCCCGAGGATCGCGGCCAACGGCGTGCGCAGGTCGTGGGACACGGCCTGGAGGAACGTGTCCTTCATCACGTCGAGCGCTCGCAGGCGCGCGGCCGCTTCGCGCTCCACCTCGAGCGCACGCTCCAGATCCTCCTGGGCGCGCTTGCGCTCGCTGATGTCCCGGATGAACCCCGAGAACACCGTCTCTTCGCCGACCGACACCGGCACGATGGCCAGCTCGACGGGGATCATGCGTCCGTCCCGGCGGAGCGCCTGGATCTCGATCCGCGAGTTCAGGACCGCGCCCTCGCCGGTGTCATGGAAGCGGCGGAGCCCTTCGTTGTGGGCGGCGCGGTGCGCGTGCGGGACGATCGTGTCGACGAGCGAGTGTCCGAGGACCTCGTCCGCGCTCCAACCGAAGGTCGTCTCCGCCTGCGGGTTCCATCCGATGATCATGCCCTCCATATCCATGCTCACGACGGCGTCGAGGGAGGACTCCACCATGAGCCGCAGGTGCTCGTGAGCATCCTGGAGCCGCTGCTCGGCCTCCTTCCGCGCCGTGATGTCCAGCTGGAATCCTTGCCAGTACGGGAATCGACCCTCCGGCCTGATGAGCGTCGCCTCGTCGAGGACCCAGACGACGCGTCCATCCGTGCGGATCATGCGGTACTCGAGGCTGAAGGCGTTCGAGCCGTCCGTGTTGGTCGCGGCGTCCGCGGCGAACACCCGCGCCTGATCGTCGGGGTGGATCATCGTTCGCCAGACCTCAGGGTTGGCGGTCATCTGCTCGATGGGGACACCCGTCAGCTCCTCGGCGCCGGGTCCGATGTACTCGGTGAGCGACCTCGAGGGATCGGCGGGATCGATGCCCTGGACGTAGAAGACCGCTGGACTCTGCTCGACCAACGTCCTGAACGTGAGCTCGGCCTCGCGCAGGCGCTCCTCGGCGTCGCGGCGAGAGCTCACGTCCGTGAGGAAGCCGAGGAAATAGTCCAGGTTGCCCTGCGCGTCGAGGACCGCCGTCGAGATGTCGTGCACCCACACCCAGTGACCGTCGGCGTGGTGCATCCGATACTCGTGATCGAACACCTCGAAGTCGGCGTTGTTGAACGCATCGATCGACCGGAGGTGCGCGAGATCGTCCGGGTGCATCAGTTCGAACCAGAACCCTGCGTCGTCGAGGAATCGTTGCGGAGGGAAGCCGAGGATCGCTTCCATCTGCGGGCTGACGAAGCCCATCGACGTGACCCCGTCGGGCCCCACGAAGTCCGTGTAGGTGACGGCCGGGATCAGCTCCACCATCGCGCGGTATCGAGCCTCGGCTTGACGCAGGCGTCCCTCCGCCTCCATCTGCACGCTCACGTCCACCATGAAGCCCTGCCAGTACCCGATACGTCCGTCGTCGTCGTAGACGGGGCGGGCCTTGTCGCGCACCCACACCCAGCGACCGTCGGCGGTTCTCATGCGGTAGACCTGATCGAAATCCACCCTCGTCGCGAAAGCGAGTCGGTTCGCCGCCTGCACTCGTTCGACGTCGTCGGGATGTACGGTCGCCCACCACCAGGTCCGATCGTCCGTCGCTCGCTCCGGTGGATAACCGAGGAGCGCCTGGATCTGAGGGCTGACGAAGGTGACCCTTCCCCCTTCGTCGTGATGGGCCTCCGTGTAGGTCACCGCGGGGTTCTGCGTGACGAGCTCCTGGTACCGGGCCTCCGCCTCGAGCCGGCGACCCTCGGCGCGCTGTCGTTGCACGGCGGCTCCGAGCATGCCCGCCACGGCGCGGAGCGAGTCGAGCTCGTGTCGCGACCATCGCCGTTCCACGAAACAGTCGTCGAAGCCGATGAAGGCCCACCAGGCGCCGTCCACGAAGACCGGGAACGATGCGATCGACACGATCTGCTCGCGGATGAGCTCCGCTCGCTCCTCCTCGGGGAAGTCGCGGACGAGGCCGTGGACCGTCTCTTGGTTCGTCATGAGGCCGATCCATCGGTCGAAGCCGTTGCTGCGCATCCCGGCTCCGTTCAGGGCGGGATTCCCGAACTGGGACGTGACGTCGGGGGCGCACCACTCCGCGTGCTGGGTCACCAGATAGTCGCCGTCCCCATCGGGCTCCACGAGGATCAGATAGGACCGGGAGACCTCCCCGGCGAGACCGAGATGCCGGAGGACGTCATCGATCGCAGCACCCCAGTCGGGCGCCAGGAGCAGGCGTTCGGCCGAGAAGGCGACCGCGGCAAGCATGGCATCGCCTCCCACCAGCTGCTCTTGATCCCGGATCGATCGAGCCAACGCGAATCCTTCCGTCCAGGCATGCGGGAACCCGCTTTCCGCGGTCTTCCCGGATTATCGGCGCGGCAACGAACACATGGAGTCCCCTCGTTGGGGTCGGGACGTGGGCCGTATGGGGGGCTCAGGCCTGGTCAGGAAGGACGGGGAGCACCCCGGGCGTGGAGCCGGCGACGGGCATCTCGTCGGGCGAGGGCCAGCGCCGGCGAGACTTGGCCGCCAGCTTGAACATCAGCTCGACGGCCTTGGGATCCTCGGCTCCCGGCCGATGCTCGATCACCCCGTCAGCGGTGGCCCGGTCCCAGATGTCTTGGCCTCGCTCGGTCCGAACGATCGAGAGCGTCCATCCCTCCGACTGCCCGAGCCCGCCGAAGGAGATGTCGGCGTGCTCGGCGGCGAAGTCGGGGCAGCGAAGGCAGCCGGGCCTGGTGTACTGCTGGGCGTCCTTCAACGAGTAGATGACTTCGTCGCCGGTGTCCGTGTAGAACAGCAGCTTCCCCTTCACGTTCACGCGCACGAGATGCTCGAGGTCCAGGCCGAGCTCCTTCTGGGCGATCTCGACCATCAGGCCGTCGTACGTGAACGACTTCGAGCAGAGGAGCCCGAACGTCCAGGCGATCTTCCGCCGCCACTTGTTCACCCGCCGGACCTCCAGCGCCCCGGTCGCACTCGATTGGCACCCCATCCCCACGAGGGCGAGCTTCGAGAGTCCCATCTCGGCTGCCTTGAGGAGGGCGAGGGGGTTCGCGGAGTACGTGTAGCGAGATCCCGCCGTGGCGAGCACCCCTTCCGCATCGGTGACCACGGTCGGCTCCGCGTCCCAGGCGCGCTCGTCCGAGAGTTTCGATGTCAGGGCCCCGTCGATCTCGCCGTTCGCGAGTCCCCAGAGCAGCAGCGCCGAGACGGCACCGCCGTCCTGGCCGTGCATCAACGCCTCCTGCCCCGTTGCCCTGGCCAGGTAGATGTCCCGGTAGTGCCCGATGACCTCCTCCGGCTTGCGGACCTGGCCGAAGAACAGCTCGTCGATCTCCGACTCCCACTCACGGAACCTCGGACATGCGCGGGTGCAGATGTCGCATCCCTTGTCCCCGTGGCTGCAGCCGTCGGGACCTTCCTCCTGGAGCTGGACGGGGACGTCGTTCTCGTACCCCAGAACATGGAACGGACAGGCCACGATGCAGGACGTGCAGCCGGTGCACAGGCCCGTGAGCACCACCTCGTTGTAGAGGTCCCGCCACTGGGTCTTCTCGACAGCCACGTCGGCAGTGTAGTTCTCCTTCCTCGCCGGGGGCGAAAGCCTCTGGCGCCACTCGGCCGTAGTACCGTCGGGAACACCTCGGCATGAAGACTGGGAGGGAAGATGCACCGACGGTGGATGCGACTGCTGGGAGCCCTGTTCGCGCTGACGCTGCTGGCCGCGGCCTGTGGCGGCGACGAACCCGAGGGGCAGCCGGTCGATGGTGAAGAGCCCCCGAGCGAGAGTGCGTCCGTTGACGGTGGCGGTGGCGCCGATCTGACGATCGTGGACTTCAGCTTCTCGCCGGCCGACCTCTCGGTGACCGAGGGGCAAACGATCACGGTCACCAACATCGGCGAGACCTCGCACACGTTCACGACCGACGACGACGCGATCGATCAGACGATCGGCGCCGGCGAGACGTTGGATATCGATCTCACGGGCGCAAGCAGTGGTGGGTTCCACTGTCGGTTCCACTCACAGATGACGGGGACGCTCACCGTCGGCTGACACGAGCGGCGGGGGTGCGTCCGGACGTTCCCGCCTCGAGCGACCTAGAGAGCGAACGAGTCGCCGCAGGCGCACTCGTGCGTTGCCTGCGGATTGATCATCTTGAGGCCGCCGCCGAGGAGCGCGTCGTTGTACTCGAGCGTGGAGCCGCGGACGATCGGGCCGCTCTTCGGGTCGACGAGGACACGGACGCCGTCCGAGGCCTCGATCACCGCGTCGTCGTCGTCGGGGCCGTCGGCGAAGGACAGCTCATAGGTGAAGCCTGAGCATCCGCCGGCCGTCACGCGGACCCGGAGGACGGGCAGCGAGCGGCCCTCCTTGAGGGCGAGCGCCGCGATCCTCCGCGCGGCCTTGTCGGTGACCGAGATGACCTCGGTGACGGGAGCGTCCATGTCCCTCCCAGGCTACCCGACCTGCTCGGTGATGCCGAGTAGGGCACCCTTCACGGTCTCCGAGAGGGTGGGATAGGCGTGGATCGCGCGGGCGACGGCGGGCGCCGTCGCCCGCGCCACCATCATGAGGACGATCTGGTGGATCAGGGCTCCGGCCTCCTCGCCCACGATGTGTCCCCCGAGGAGCTCGCCCGTGCTGCGCTCGGCCACCAGCTTCACGAGGCCGTGTGTGCGGCCCTCGATGTCGGATCGTTCGTTGTCTCTGAACGGGACGACCGAGGTGATCACCCCGTGGCCGTCGTCGCGAGCCTCGTGCTCCGTCAGGCCGACGCTCGCGACCTCGGGGTCACAGAACGTGACCCGCGGGATGACGCGGTAGTCCCGGCGCCTGGGGTGACCGAGGATGTCCTTCACGACGAGCTCCGCCTCATAGGAACCCACGTGAGTGAAGAGGAGATCGCCCGTCGCATCCCCGGCGACCCAGACGCCCCCGTTGGTGGTGCGAAGTGTCTCGGTGAGAACGGGCTTGCCCTCGGCGTCCAGCTCGACCCCGGCGGCGTCTAGGTCGTGGACGTCGAAGATCGGTCGCCGCCCCGTCGCGACGAGGAGCTCATCGGCGATCACCGGATCCCCGTCCTCGAGGGCCAGGGTCCACGCCGATCCGTCGTGATCCGCCCTCGCAACCGTCGCTCCCGGCATCAGCGTGATCCCCTCGCCTTCGAGGGCGGGAACGAGGGACGCCGCGGCCTCCTCGTCCTCCTGGGGGAGGATGTGCGGAAGGGTCTCGAGCGCCGTCACCCGTGAGCCGAAGCGGGCGTAGATCTGCGCGAACTCGATCCCGATCGCGCCGGTGCCGATCACCGCGAGGGACTCGGGAACCGCCTCCGGGCGCCAGATCGCCTCCTTGTTCGTCCAGAGCGGTCCGTCCTCGAGACCGGCGATCTGAGGGATGTCGGGATCCGTGCCGGTCGCCAGGACGACACGGTCGGTCTCAACCTGCGTGCCGTCTGCGAGCTCCACCCGGCGCTCACCGAGGAGCCGCGCCTCCTGCATGAACACGTCGACGCCCGCCCGCTCGAATGGCACCGTGCCGTCGCCGGAGTGGGCGTCGATGACGTCACGGGCACGTTGCTGCACCGCCTCGAAGTCGACCTCGACGTCGGGGATCCGCAGGCCGAAGCGTTCGCCGTCGCGGGCGAGCGCAGCGATCTTCGCGGAGCGAAGCATCACCTTCGTGGGCACGCAGCCGTAGTGGTTGCACTCGCCACCGAGCTTGTCCCGTTCGGCGAGCGCCACCTTCATCCCCGACGTTCGCGCGAGGGAGAAGGCGACCTCGGAGCCGGTGCCGCCGCCGCCGATCACGAAGACGTCGAACCGGTCCATCGACGGCTCAGCGGGTTCCCAGGAAGCCGACGAAGCTGCGCGCGTACGCTCGCGCCGCCTCGACCATCTCCGCGACCCCGATGGACTCGTTCGCGGTATGGGCGAGCGAGAGCGAACCCGGCCCGGCGATCACCGTCGGGATGTGCGCGTCGTTGATGTAGAAGCGGGCGTCGGTGATGCCGGTGAAGCCCACGAACGGGGGCGGGGACCCCGTTTCGATCGCGATCGCGTCGTGCACGACTCTCGCGATCGTGGAGTCGCCCGTCGTCTCGGCCGCCTCGGTCCAGTGGTTCAGCGAGATCTCGATGTGGGTCTCGGGCCGCTCCGCCGCCAGATCGTCGACCAGCAGGCGGAAGGGGGCGAGCACCTCCTCCGGGTCCTCCTCGCCGGGCACGATCCGGCGGTCGATCTCCACCTGGCAACGATCGGGGACGACGTTGGGAGCGCTGCCTCCGTTCACGAGCGCGACGTTGACCGTCGGCGCGCCGACGAGCGGGTGCACCCGATCGGGCAGCACCTCCGGCAGGCGAAGAAGGAACCGCGACATCGCCACGATCGCGTTGACGCCCCGTTCCGGCTGCGAGCCGTGCGCGGCCTTCCCGTGCGCGACGGCCGTGACCCAGGCGCCACCGCGTTCGGCGAGCGCGATCTCCATCTCGGACGGCTCACCCACGACGGCCGCGTCCTGGTCGAGCATCCCCTGCTCGCTCAGGACCTTGGTGCCGTGGATCCCGGAGAGCTCCTCGTCGGCCACCAGATGCAGCTCGAGGGTCCCGGCGAGCGAGAGCCCGGCCCGGCGGAGCGCCGCAACTGCCGCGAGCGCAGACGCGATCGGCCCTTTCATGTCGCAGGCTCCACGGCCGACCAGCCTGCCGTCGACCACCGCGCCTTCGAAGGGCCCGCTGGACCACGTCGATGGCTCCCCGGCCGGGACGGTGTCGAGGTGCCCGTTCCAGGCGAGGTGCGGCCGCTCCCCGGAGCCGACCCGCGCGACGACACTGGGGCGCCCCTCCTCGGATCGGACGACCTGGATATCGGCACCGAGGTCGGTGAGGATGCCCATCGCCACGTCGGCGGCCTCGTCCTCGGTGCCTCCGGGGTTCTCGGACGGCGCGGCGATCAGCGCCCGTGCATAGCGGAGCACCTCGTCCTGGTCGATGGCAGCCGCCGCCGCCCCGGCCGCCGCCGACGCGGGTTCCGAGGCGTCCTCGCCTACCATGGCTGCGGATGCTACACGCGCGCTCTCTGCAGGAAGTGCTCCGCTCCGCGCTCGATCCGGCGCCGGCCCACGCACCGGCGCCGGGCGACCGCCTCGCCGCCGTGCTCGCGCCGCTCGTCGAATCGCCGGACCCCTCCTTGATCTTCACGGTTCGCTCCGACGCCCTGTCGCGTCACCCCGGGGAGGTCTCGTTCCCGGGCGGCCTCGTGGACGAGGGGGAGTCGCCGGCCGACGCCGCGCGCCGCGAGGCGTTCGAGGAGATCGGCCTCGACCCCGCGCTCCCGCAGCTCGTCGGGGCGCTGCCGCCCGTCCACACCTACGTGTCCGCGATCCTCGTGATCCCCTTCGTCGGGTTGCTGAAGCTGCCCCCGGACCTGTTCGCGGCGGAGGCCGAGATCAAGGAGATCATCCGCGTGCCGCTCGCCGACCTCGCGTCCGTCGAGGAGCCGATGGAGCTGCCTCGGGGGGACGGGAGCGTCTGGCACGGCTGGGCGTATCCGGCCGACGGGCACACGATCTGGGGCGCGACAGGACTGATGGTCCATTCCTTCCTCGACGTGCTCAGGGCGGAGGCGCCGTGGACGCTGACCTGAGCGAGGAGGAGCGCGCGCTCCGATCGCTGCTCGGAGAGGCCCGTGTGATCGCCGTCGTCGGGATCTCCTCGAAGCCGTCGCGCCCATCCTTCGGGGTGGCCTCCTACCTGCAGGAGCACGGCTACCGGATCGTGCCGGTGAACCCGAACGAGTCGGAGGTCCTGGGACAACGAGCCTACGCCTCGCTCCTCGACATCCCCGAGGACATCCGCGTCGACGTCGTGGACGTGTTCCGTCGCCCCGAGCACACGCCGGAGGTGGCGCGCCAGGCCGTGGCGATCGACGCGCGTGTGCTCTGGCTCCAGGAAGGGATCGTGAACGAGGAGGCGGCTCGGATCGCCACGGAGGGTGGGCTCGAGGTGATCATGGGTGTCTGCTTCAGGCACATGCATGAACGACTGATCGCACAAGGGGGAAGCTGAGATGAAGTGGGAGTACTTCGTCGCACCGTTGCTCGAGCACAATCCGGGCGAGATCCTGAACAACTTCGGCGAAGACGGCTGGGAGCTCGTGACGATCCTGCAACAGCAGACCCCGGCGGGCGGCGTGTCGATGGTCGCGTACATGAAGCGACCGGCGACCTAGGGCGGCCCCCGGCGGATGTACACGATCGATCATGTGGTGCTCGCCGTCCGGGACCTCGACGCGTCGGCCGCACGCCTCTGGGACGAACACGGGCTCCGGTTCGCGCCGGGCGGGCAACATCCTCAGTGGGGCACGGCCAACATGATCGCGCCGCTCGGGAACGACTACCTCGAACTGCTCGGCGTCGTCGACGAGGAGGTCGGATCGAACACCATGCTCGGTCGGACCCTCATGGACCTGTCTGCCGGCGGCGACCGGTGGTTCTCCGTGTGCCTCGCGGACGACGACATCGACGCGACCGCGGCCAGACTCGGACTCACCGTCCGGCCCGGCGCGCGCACGCGGCCCGACGGCACGGAGGTCCGGTGGCGGGGCGCCGGGATCGAGGAGCGCGAAGACGACCTCTGGCTGCCGTTCTTCATCGACTGGGACGTCCCGGCGGAGCACCATCCCGGCGCCGCACCCGCCGGGCACCGCGTTCCGGTCGACGGCATCGCGTGGGCCGAGGTCGGCGGGGACGATCCTCGGCTCCGCGACTGGCTCGGAGGCGTGGAGGTGCCGATCCGCGTGGTCGACGGCGAATCGCGCGTGCACGCGGTGGGCATCCGCCTCCGCGACGGCGACGAGTTGGTGCTGCGGCCCTAGTCGAGGTTCGTGGTCGCTCGTCAGCCGAGCGCGTGCGAGAGATCGGCGATCAGGTCGTCGACGTGCTCGATCCCGACCGAGAGTCGGATGAGCTCCGGAGCCACCTCGAGCGCAGACCCGGCGACGCTCGCGTGCGTCATCGGTCCCGGGACCTCGATCAGCGACTCCACGCCGCCGAGTGACTCGGCGAGGAAGAACAGCTCCGTGCGCTCGGCCACCGCGATCGCCTCTTCGGCGGATCCGACCTCGAAGGAGACCATGCCGCCGAACGACGACATCTGCCGCGCGGCGATCTCGTGGCCGGGATGCGTCGGGAGCCCCGGGAAGTACACGTGCCGCACCTTCGGGTGGGATGACAGCCAGTCGGCGATCGCAGCGGCGTTCTCGGAGTGCTTCTGCATCCGCAGGGCGAGCGTCTTGAGGCCTCGGAGGCCGAGGTAGGAGTCCATCGGCCCCGGGACCGCGCCGACGGCGTTCACCAGGAACCCGAGGCGTTCGATCCACTCCGGGTCGCTGGTGACGATCGCGCCCCCGATCAGATCGGAGTGCCCCCCGATGTACTTCGTCACGCTGTGCATGACCGCGTCGGCTCCGAGCTCGAGGGGTCGCTGCAACGCCGGCGTGGCGAACGTGTTGTCCACGACGACGCGAGCGCCCGCCTCGTGCGCGACCGTGCAGACCACTTCGAGGTCCACGATCTTCAGCAGCGGGTTGGACGGCGACTCGAACCAGACGACGCGCGTCTGTGGGCGGAGGGCGCCACGGATCGCGTCCACGTCGTTGAGGTCCGCGGTCGAGAACGACAGCCCCCAGGGCTCGAGCACCTTGGACAGCAACCGATACGTGCCGCCGTACACGTCGTCGGCCAGGAGCACGTGGTCTCCCGGCCGCAGCGTCAGCATCAGGGTCGACTCGGCGCCCATCCCGCTCCCGAACGCATAGCAGCGCTCGCCGCCCTCCAGGGCGGCGAGCGCCTGCTGGAACGCCTCGCGCGTGGGGTTGCCCCCACGCGCGTAATCGAACACCTTGGGCTTGCCCACCGATGGCTGCGCGTAGGTCGACGTCTGGTAGATCGGGACGTTCACCGACCCGTATGGCTCATCCGGGTCCTGTCCCTGGTGGATCGCGGCCGTCTCGAACTTCATCGGCGCAGACTACGCCCGTCGCTGACGAGCGAGGAACTCGAGGAGGTCGCTCCGGGTCAGCACGCCGAGCGCCTGTCCCGCCTTGGTCACGACGAGGGCCGGCGTGCGTTCGAGCTCCGCGAACGCCATCTCCACCGGCGCGTCCCATTCGACCATCGGGATCGGCGGCGCCATCGCTTCGGCGACGTCCAGCTGGAGCGCGTCGGGGTCTCGGAACACGCGTTCCAAGAGCTCGCGATCGCGGATCGATCCGACGAACTGCGACACGTCGATCGACTCTTCCCGCACCACCGGCGCCTGCGAGATCCCATGTTCCTGCAGGGTCTCCACGGCCTGGCGCACCTTGTCATGGGCGTTCACGGTGACGAGCGAAGGGATCTCGCCGGACTTCGCGGAGAGAACCTCTTCGACGCGGATCATCTCGGGTCGCTCGAGCATCCCGTGCTGCAGCATCCACGTCTCGGAATAGAGCTTCGACATGTACTGCCGCCCCGTGTCGGGGAGCAGGACGACGATCGTCGCGTCGCGATCGTCGAGGTCCCGAGCGACCTGCAGAGCCGCGAAGACGGCGGTCCCGCTCGAGCCTCCCACGAGGATCCCCTCCCGACGGGTGATCGCGCGCGCGGTCAGGAACGAATCGCGATCGGAGACGCGGACGTAGCGATCCACCACCGACGGGTCGAACGCGCTCGGGATGAAATCCTCGCCGATCCCCTCGACGAGGTACGGCCTCGGCGTATCGCCGGAATAGAGCGACCCTTCCGGATCCGCGCCCACGACGAGGACATCGGGGTTCTGCTCCTTCAGGTAGCGACCCGCTCCCGAGATCGTGCCGCCCGTTCCCACGCCGCAGACGAAGGCGGTGAGCCGGCCCTCGGTCTGCTGCCAGATCTCCGGGCCGGTCGTCTCGTAGTGGGTCTGTGGGTTCACGGGGTTGTGGTACTGGTTCGGCTGGAACGCGCCGGGGATCTCGGCGGCCAGGCGGTCGGCCACCCGGTAGTAGCTCTCCGGGGATTCGGGGGCGACCGCGGTGGGACAGATCACGACCTCGGCGCCGTAGGCCCGAAGCAGGGAGATCTTCTCCTGGCTCATCTTGTCCGGCATCACGAAGATGCAGCGATAGCCGCGGACCGCCGCGGCGATCGCGAGTCCGTGCCCCGTGTTGCCGGATGTGGGCTCGACGATCGTCCCACCGGGCTTGAGGAGGCCTTCGTGCTCGGCCGCCTCGATCATCCGGATCCCGATCCGGTCCTTGACGGACCCACCCGGATTCAGCATCTCGAGCTTGGCCAGGATCGTGGGCTTGACGCCACGAGTCACCGCCCGCAGGCGCACGAGGGGCGTGTTGCCCATCGCATCCAGGAACGAGTCGAGCACCGGCATCGCCGTCTCCTTCAGGGTCCGAGCAGGCCGGCTCCATCGTGCCACGCGGCGCAGGGAACGTCCCGCTCCCCTACCCGGCGGGCTCACCTTGTGGCGGTAGAGTGCCGATGTCCGGGAGGTGAGGCCTCGCGAGACGACGGGAGAGCCAGTGACGGACGCAGAGACGCCAGAGCACGAGACGGCAGATCAAGAGAAGCCGCAGGACGACGACCCGGGCGGCGGCGGGGAGAGCCTCCTCGTCGTCGACGACGACCCGTTCATCGCGCGGCTCCTCGAGATCGAGCTGAAGGCGGCCGGCTACGACGTCCGGGTCGCGAGTGACGGGGAGCAGGCGCTCGCGGCCGCGCAGGAACGCCCGCCGCAGCTCGTCCTCGCCGACGTGATGATGCCCAATATGGACGGGTTCGAGCTGACCCGCCGCCTCCGCCAGGATCCGAGGACCGCCACGGTGTCCGTGATCATGCTGACCGCTCGAGGGCTCTCGGCCGACAAGCTCGAGGGCTTCGCGATCGGTGCGGATGACTACATCGTGAAGCCGTTCGACACGCCGGAGCTCCTGGCGCGGATCCGAGGAGTGCTGAACCGCGCGAGCGACACGCGGTCCCTATCGCCGATGACCGGTCTGGCCGGCAACATCGCGATCGAGGACGAGATCGAGCGACGGGTCGCCGCCGCCGACCCCTTCGCGGTCCTCTACGTCGACCTGGACCGGTTCAAGGCATACAACGACCGGTACGGGTTCCTCCGCGGGGACGAGGCCATCAGGGAGACGGCGAGGGTGATCGGCGAGGGCGCCTCGCAGGTCGTGGGAGCGGACACGTTCGTCGGGCACGCCGGAGGTGACGACTTCGTCGTCGTCGTGCCGCCCGAACATGCAACGGCAACGGCCCAGCAGATCGTGCAGATGTTCGACGAGATGGTGCCCGCCCTCTACGACGTCGACGACCGCACGAACGGCTACGTCGAGGTCACGAATCGGCGTGGCGATCTCCAGCGATTCCCGCTCATGACGCTCTCGATCGGGATCGCCTCGACGGAGAAGCGGGCGTTCCGGCACTACGCGGAGGCGGTGACCGTCGCCATGGAGATGAAGCAGTTCACGAAGGACACGGGCGCCTCTTCGTGGTCGATCGATCGCCGCTCGAGCTGATCCCCTGAACGACGAGCCTCGATCCGCGCGACGCCGGCGCCCCCTCCTGATCGAGGTCTCCGACACGATGCCCGGGCCACCGGAGGTGGTGTGGGCGCTGATCACGGACTGGGAGCATCAGGACGACTGGATGCTCGAGGCCTCCGACTTCGAGGTGACCGGCGACCAACGGGAGGGCGTCGGCGTGGAGGCGCGCGCGACCGTGCGGATCGCCGGCATCAAGACCCGAGACGCGATCCGGGTGAGCATGTGGGAGCCCCCGCGGATCCTGGTGATCGACCACCTCGGATGGGTGAAGGGTGCCGGTGAGATCCAGCTCCAGCCGGTCAGCGAGGGCACGAGGATGCGCTGGCGCGAGACACTCTTCCCACCGAAGGCGCTGGGTCCGGTCGGCCGACTCGGTCTCCGGATGGCGGCGCCGCTGCTGCGCCGGATCTTCCGCCGCGACCTCCGTGTGCTCAGGAGTCTCGTGCGCACCCGGTCGGTGGACGGCTCCTGAAGGATCAGTCGATCGGGGCGGGGCGGGCGAGGTAGAAGCCCTGTCCATAGCGAACGCCGAGCTCGCGCAACGCGTGGAGCTCGGCGGCCGTCTCGATCCCTTCGGCGACGATCGTCATGTTCGTCTCACCGGCGAAGGAGATCAGTGCGGTGGCGAGCGCCCGACGACCCGGATCGTGGTCGATTCCCCTGGTGAGCGAGATATCCATCTTCGCCATGTCGGGCGCGAGCTGCAACGCGTGACGGAGGCTCGCGTAGCCGGCGCCGACGTCATCAACCGCGACGCGCAGTCCGCGCTCGCGGAGGGGTGCGAGAGCCTCGGCGAGCGCACCGTAATCCTCGATGGCCTCGTGCTCCGTGATCTCCAGCACGATGCGGTCCTCGACGCCGTCCAATCGCTCGGCGAACTCTTCTGAAGCGGCGGCGACGTGCGAGCAGTTGACCGACAGGAACATCCCGTCCGGGATCTTGGGAAGAGCCTCGAGCGCCTCCTTCAGCGTTCGGAGCTGAAGCTGGAGTCCGAGCTCGAGCGCCGTCGCTTCGGCGAACCATCGGTCGGGCGGCTTCACGGGGATGGATCCGAACCGGGCGAGCGCCTCGACCCCGATCTCCCGGCGCGTCTCGAGGTCGACGATCGGGTGGAACACCATCCACACGCCGTGACCGGAGACGAAGCGCTCGATGTCGCCTCGGAGCGCTTGGTCCGCCTCCTGTTCGATCTCCTCACGGCGGAGCTGGGTCGCGAGCTCCGCGACGACGCCACCCAGCACCTCGGCCGAGAGGCTGGTGCCCCCCTGGGCCACCATCTCGATCCCATGGACGAGCTCGTCGGCCGCCGTGCCCTTGACCAGGTACCCCACGGCGCCGGCTCGGAGCATCTCCATCACGTTCTTGCGGTCCTCGTACGCGGACAGCGCGATCACGCGGGTCCCGGGGGAGACGCGCGAGATACCTCGCGCCGCGTGGGGGCCCCCGCCTTCGGGCATCCGGACGTCGACCAGCGCCACGTCCGGCCGATCCGACTCGGCGATCCGGATCGCCTCTTCGGCATCCGCGGCCGTTCCGATCAGCTCGACCCGATCCTCGTGGCTGAGGAGCTCCGTGAGGGCGACCCGGAGCCCTGGCTCGTCGTCGGCGAGGAGCACACGGATGGGATCCACGGAGTCTCGGGCCCCGATCTCGGTGAGGGTTCCGTCGGAGGCCATCGCGCGGACGCTACAGGTGAACCCGGGGCTGCTCAAGCATCCGGGTAGCATCTCTGCCGTAGCCCAGATGGAGGTTACCCAGCCGGGGGTATCGCCCAAGATGGGGCAGATGGACGCTCGAGAGGTGCGCGCGCCGAGAGGCTCCGACCTGAGCTGCCGCTCATGGCCGCAGGAGGCCGCGATGCGGATGCTGATGAACAACCTCGATCCCGAGGTCGCGGAGCGCCCCGAGGACCTCGTCGTGTACGGGGGAACCGGCCGTGCCGCCAGGTCCTGGGAGGCCTACCACGCCATCGTCCGCTCCCTGAAGGATCTCGGCGACGACGAGACGCTCCTGGTCCAGTCCGGGAAACCGGTGGGGGTCTTCCGCACCCACGAGATGGCGCCGCGCGTCCTGATCTCCAACGCGATGCTCGTCCCGAAGTGGGCCGACTGGGAGACCTTCCGGGAGCTCGAGCACGCGGGTCTCACGATGTACGGGCAGATGACGGCAGGCTCCTGGATCTACATCGGGACCCAGGGGATCCTGCAGGGGACCTACGAGACCCTCGCCGAGTGCGCGACGCAGCGGTTCGGTGGCACATTGGCGGGGACGGTCACGCTCACCGGCGGACTCGGGGGGATGGGGGGAGCCCAGCCACTCGCGGTCACGATGAACGGCGGCGTCGCGATCTGCATCGAGGTCGACCCCGTCAGCATCGAACGGCGCATCAAGACCCGGTACCTCGATCGCGAGACGGCCGACGTCGAGGAGGCTCTCCGCTGGGCCGAGGAAGCCAAGGACGCTCGCGAGCCGCTTTCGATCGGCCTGCTGGGGAACTGCGCGGACGTGGAGCCGGCGCTGCTCGCACGCGGCTTCCGCCCCGACATCGTGACGGACCAGACGAGCGCGCACGATCCCCTCGGTGGATACATCCCGGCCGGGCTTACCCTCGAGGAGGCGTCGGCGCTCCGGGAACGGGACCCGGAGGAGTACCAACGGCGGTCGCACGCGTCGATGGCCCGCCACGTGGAGGCGATGGTCGGTTTCCTCGACGCGGGCTCGGTCGTCTTCGACTACGGGAACAACCTGCGGGCGGGTGCGGAGACCGGTGGGTTCGATCGAGCGTACGACTACCCAGGTTTCGTGCCGGCGTTCGTCCGCCCGATGTTCTGCGAGGGGAAGGGACCGTTCCGGTGGGCGGCGCTCTCCGGCGATCCCGAGGACATCGAGAAGACCGACCGGGCGGTCGCCGAGCTGTTCCCGGAAGACGAACGGCTCCTCCGGTGGCTCCAGATGGCGGGGGAGCGCGTCGCGTATCAGGGACTCCCTGCTCGGATCTGCTGGCTCGGATACGGGCAGCGCGCGAAGGCGGGGCTGCGGTTCAACGAGATGGTGGCGAGCGGCGAGCTGTCGGCGCCGATCGTGATCGGTCGTGACCACCTCGACAGCGGGTCCGTCGCGTCTCCTTACCGGGAGACCGAGGGGATGAAGGACGGCTCGGACGCGATCGCCGACTGGCCGATCCTCAACGCGCTGATCAACACCGCGGCCGGCGCCCATTGGGTGAGCGTCCACCACGGCGGCGGCGTGGGGATCGGCTACTCGATCCACGCCGGGATGGTCGTGGTCGCGGACGGCTCGGAGAACGCGGCGGTCCGGCTGGAGCGCGTGCTCACGACCGACCCCGGGACCGGCGTGGTCCGGCACGCGGACGCCGGATACGAGCGGGCGCTCGAGGTCGCCGTCGCGCGAGGGATCCGCCTGCCCTGGCGGGAGTGATACGTAAGGAGCCGCGCTCCGCTATTAGGCTCGAACCGTGAAGGTCATCGAACATCTCGCGAACGCCACGAACCCCTTCGTCAGCGTCGAGATCATCCCTCCGCGCCGCGGGGCCAACGTGCAGCGCATCTACGAGGCTGTTTCCTCGCTGATGCCGTACGAGCCGCCCTTCATCGACATCACGAGCCATGCGGCGGAAACGGTGTGGGACGAGGTGCCGGGCGGCACCTATCGGCGTCGCGTGACCCGGAAGGCTCCCGGCACGTTCGGTCTCTGCGCCGCGATCAAGTATCGCTTCGACGTCGACCCGGTCCCGCATGTGTTGTGCAACGGGTTCACGCGCGAGGAGACAGAGGATTCACTCATCGAGCTCAACTACCTCGGCATCGAGAACGTGCTCGCGATCCGTGGTGACGGCGAACGCCGCGCGCCGATGGACGGACGCAGCGCGAACGAGAGTGGCCTCGAGCTCGTGGGCCAAGTGGCCGCGATGAACCGAGGCGAGTACCTCGAGGAGCTGGCCGAATCCACGCCGACGGACTTCTGCATCGGCGTCGCGGCCTATCCCGAGAAGCACGAGGAGGCGCCGAACCTCGAGCGGGACATCGGCGTCCTCCTGGAGAAGCAGCGTGCCGGCGCCGAGTACGCCGTCACGCAGCTGTTCTACGACAACGAGGTCTTCTTCCGGTTCGTGAAGTCCTGTCGCGACCAAGGCGTCACGATCCCGATCATCCCGGGACTCAAGATCCTCACGCGTCGGACGCACGTCACGAGCATCCCGAGGACCTTCAACGTCGCGGTGCCCGAGGCACTCGTCGCCGAGGTGGCATCCGTCGACGACGAGAAGGTTGCCGAGGTGGGCATCCGATGGGCCTACGAGCAGACGCTGCAGCTGTTCGAGCAGGGCGTGCCGTCGGCGCACTTCTACGTGATGCAGGACACCGGCCCGCTGGTTTCGCTGATGGAGATGCTGAAGAAGAGCCTCTGACTCTCGATCGCCCAAGGGAACCAGCGCGTCGATCGCTAGGCCGGTCCCGATGTCAACCAGTAGCCGCCGCTCGTCCGACAGCGATCCGGGATCGCGCCACCGATCAGCGACTCAGCGTTCGCGACCGCGTTGCGGGATTCGCCGGCGAAGCCGCCCCCGAGCTCAACTCGGTCGCCCATCCGTCCAACCGCTGCACCATCGAGGAGTACCCGCAGGGTCCCGTCGCTGGTTCGTTCCGCCCTCGCTCCCTTGGGCCAGATCACCAGGACCTCGTTGTCCACGACGCCTTCGTATCCGGCCTTGATGAACACGCACCCGTCCCTCTCGAAGAGTGGTCCCCAGATCAGCGCAAGCATCGAAGCGTTCGATCCTTGATCCAGGGTCGGGAAGAACACCCTCGGGGCGCGACTTCTGCGGGTGAGCAAGCGGGGAGCGCGAGCTATCCCTCGATCTCTCATCCTCGAGATCAGAAACGGAGGTCACCCGGTCGATCTCATGACCCTATAAGAGATGTTGTAGGGTTCTCTCCGTGCCACCGCGGAAGACGCCGACCGGTCGGTTCACGCATCGCGTCGCGGGGCTCCCTGCGATGCGGGCGCTGGCGCACCCGACGCGCGTTCGGATGCTCCACCTCCTCCGCGCCGAGCCCCTGTCCGCCTCGGAGCTCGCCCGGCGCCTCGGGATCCGGTTCGGCTCCGCCCAGTACCACCTCCGGTCTCTGGAGCGGGCGGGGATCGCGCTCCGCGTGGGGGAGCGGAGCCGGCGCGGCGGGACCGAGATCCTGTTCGAGGTGCCCCACGGCCTTTGGGTCGACGTGGAGCCGGACGCTCCGCGGGGGATACGCCAGGCGATGAACCGCGCGTACGTCGCCGAGCTGCTGCGGCGGATGGATGAGGCCGCGACCGAACGTCACCACGTCGACCGCGACGTGTTGTCCACGCGGGAGATCCAGCTCGACGCCGACGGGATCGACGCCGCGAACGAGGCGTTGCACGCGTTCCTTCACCGCCTCGACGAGCTCGCGCTTCCGGACCCGACGGAGGCGTCGACGACCTTCACGGTGGGGACGTTGTTCCTCCAGATGCCCGGGCGTGACGCGTGAGCGAGGACGTGACGAACCCGATCCGCGACGCGCCGGCGTTCCGGCGCCTGCTGGCCGCGAGAACGATCTCGCACATCGGCGACGGGATCGCGCTGATCGCGCTCGTCCTCCTGGTGCAGGGCGGGCGAGGGACGGGAACGGCCGTCGGGGCGCTGCTGCTCGCCACGTCGATCCCGAGGTTCCTCGGCCCGATCGCCGGGGCGATCGTCGACCGCGTGGAGCAGCGGTCGCTGATGGTGGTCTGCGATCTCGGCCAGGCCGCGATCTTCGGCACGATCGCCTGGCTCGATCCGTCGTTCCCTGTGCTGCTCGGACTCGTCGCGCTCGCGGCCACGTTCGACACGCTGTTCGGGCCGGCCGGACGGAGCGCCCTGCCGGCGCTTGTCCGGCCGGAGCAGCTGATGCGCGCCAACGCCTGGATCGGGATGTCCCTGAACATCCAGGTGGCGGCCGGGCCCGTTCTCGGTGGATTGCTCTACTCCTGGCTGGGCGGCCGCGGTGCTATCGCCGCGAACGCCCTCTCGTTCGTGTTCTCGGCTGTTCTCATTCTGGGGCTGCCACCCCTCCGCGCCCCCGCCGACGACCGGGAACCCCGGGGCTTCCTCGCCGTCGGCATGGACGGGCTCCGCTTCGCCCGGCGGAACCGGGTGGTGCGTACGCTGATCGTCGCGTTGTTCGTCGGGGTCGCGTTCGCCGGCTTGGACGACGTCGCGCTCGTGTTCCTGGTACGCGAGACGCTCGGCGGCAGCGCACTCGCCTACGGGCTGGTGACTGGCGCGTACGGCGTCGGGATGTTGGCCGGCTCGCTGGGACTCTCGTGGAAGGGGACGGCCGCCGCGGCGGGCACGGTCTTCCTCCTGGGCTGGGTCGCGAGCGGGATCGGCGCCGTGCTCACGGGGATCGCGCCGTTGATCGCCTTGGTGGCCGTCGGCCAGGCGATCGCCGGTGTGGGCAATGCTGTGGACGTCGTGGCGATGGACACGCTGGTCCAGCAGGCGGTGCCGCGGCAGATGCTCGGACGGGTCTTCGGCCTCGTCGGTACGGCGGCGCCCGCGGGACACACGCTGGCGTTCGCGGCCGGCGGGTTCCTGGTCGAGTTCACCTCGCCGCGGATCGTGTTCCTGATCGCCGGGCTCGGCGTGCTGCTCGTCCTGGTCCCCGTGATGCTCGTCCTCCGCCGGGCCGACGCGGCGGGGCCTCCCGAGCCGGCGCCGAACGATCCTTCGGCCTGACGTGCATCCTCGTGCGGATACGCTGAAAGCCATGGAGCTGACGGAATGGATCGAGGGATATCGGAGGGCGTGGGAGACGGCTGACACGGACCTCGTCCTCACACTCTTCACGGAGGATGCGAGCTATCGATCGAACCCGTTCGAGGCGCCGCACCTCGGTCATGAGGGCATCCGCGCGTACTGGGACGGCGTGACGAGCCAGCAGCGCGACGCGCGCGTTTCGATGGGCCGTCCGTTCGTCGACGGGAACCGTGTGGCGGTCGAGTGGTGGACGACGATGCTCTCCGAGGGCGAGGAGGTCACGCTCCCCGGGTGCCTGTTGCTCCGGTTCGAGCCGGACGGGCGATGCAGCGATCTCCGCGAGTACTGGAACTTCGCCCCGGGGACGCACGATCCCTTCGAGGACTGGGGAACCTAGCCCGGCCGACGGAGGTACTCGGCGACGGCGCTCATGTCGCGGCCGGAGAACCCGCCGACGAGTGCTCGCTCGACCACCTCGCGGTTGCGTTCTGCCTGTCCCATCGGCGCGCCCACTTCGCGCGCGAGCGACAGGATCAGGTCCAGGTCCTTGGCCATCAGATCCAGCGTGAACGTGAGCGGCGCGTGGTCCGGATCCTCGAACGCCGGCCGCTTGTACAGCACGAACGGTGCCGCCGCCGCTCCGGCGGCGAAGACGTCATAGGCCGCGCTCCGGTCGACACCGGCCTTCTCCGCGAGCACCAGCGCTTCGGAGAGCCCCACGTCGATCGCGTGGACCAGGGCATTGACCGCGAGTTTCACCGTAGCTCCTGCGCCAAGCGCACCGACGTGGAAGACCTTCGCGGCCAGCGCGTCGAGAACGGGCCGAGCCCGCTCGAGGGCTGCTGCATCGCCGCCGACCATGATCGTGAGCTCGCCCTTCTCGACGGTGGGCACGCTTCCGGACACAGGGGCGTCCAGGAAGGCCGCGCCGGATGCCGTCACTTCCTCGCCGACGCGACGGACGGTGTCCGGCGCGATCGTGCTCATCTCGAGGACGACGTGGGTAGGACCGGTGGCGCTCGCAGCTCCCTCCTCACCGAGGTAGGTCGCGAGCACGGCCTCGTCGTCCGCCAGGCTGCTCAGCACTACGTCGGCGCCTTCGACGGCCGAGGCGGCCGACGGCGCCACGGTCGCCCCGTGTGCGTCCGCCACCGAATCGGCGCGTATCTGCGTGCGGTTCCAGACCACGACGTCGAACCCCGCGCGGCGGAGCGTGCCCACCATCGCCCCGGCCATGTTTCCCGCGCCGAGGACGGCGACGCGTGGCGTCATGTGAGCGACCAGCCGCCGTCGATCCTGAGCTCGGTGCCGTGCATGGACGGGTTCTCCAGGAGGAACACCGCCGCGTCGGTGACGTCGCGCATCTCGACCAGGCGGCCCGTGGGCGTCTTCGCCTTCGTCGCCTCGAGCGCCTCGGTCTTGGGCGCCCAGAACGGGCTGTCGCCGACGATCCCGGGATGGAGGGCGTTCACGCGGATCGGCGGGAGCTCCGCTGCCATCGTTCGCACCAACCCGTCGACGCCGTGGTTGATCGTCGTGATCGTCGTGGAGCCCGGATACGGGCGGAGCTTGGCGAGGCCCCCGTACAGAAGGACCGACGCATCGGGTGTGAGCCGATCGAGCAGCGCGTGGACGACCTCGGTGTACCCGACGAGCTTCAGGGTGACGAGCCGGATCGCCGCGGCGATGTCGTAGTCCTTGACGGTGTTCAGGTCGCGGTCGAGCGCCGCGAGCGCGAGCCGGTCGATCGAGCCGAGGCCCGCGAGCGCCGGCGCGATCGTCGTCGGCTCGGAGAGGTCGAACGCGAGCCCCTCGACGGACGAGCCCAGTTCCGTGGCGGCCGCTGTTGCTCGCTCGGCGTCTCGCCCCGTCACCACGACGCGGCGGTCGCTCTCCGCGTAGTGTCGCGCCAGGTCTCTGCCGAGCCCCTGGGTTCCCCCAACCACGACCACCGAGTGCTCATCCATCGCGTTCGTTCCTTCCGTCGTCGGGGTGACTCGAGGCGCCTGTCGCTTCCTTCAGGTACTCCCAATCCCTCGCGAACCGGTACGAGTGTCGGTGGGGCGGCTGGGGAGCTTGCGTCTCGAGCCACCGGACGATCCCCGGGCCCGGGTTCGTGAACGCGTGGACACAGCCCACTCCCGCCCAGGCGACATCGCCCGGGACGAGGTGGTACCGCTCGCCGTCGAACTCCGCGTCAACCTCGCCTTCGAGGATCAGGTAGGTCTCCTCGTACGGGTGGTCGTGGCGCCCGGCGACCCCACGCGGCTCGTACTGCACCATGAACATCGTGAGGAGCTGCGCACCGAGATCGGCGTCGACCATCATCTTCACGGTGATGCCGCTGTAGACGAGGAGCGCCGTCCGCATGCTGGCCGAGACGGCGAGCATGTCCTGCGTCTGCTTGTCCACCTCCATGTTGGCGGGATCGATGTGCCCGAACGATCGTGTGCGCGGATCGCGCGGATCGATCGGTGTGGGCGTGCGTTCGGGAAGACCGGGGACGGCGTAGGTGTCGCCCTGGATGCGCGATCGCGGTTGCGGCGCCCACATCGCGGCCCATCGCACCGGGGCGTCGGAGACGTTGCGTAGCGCGTGCGGCGCACCCACCGGCGTCACCCCGTAGTCGCCGGGGCGGAGCAGGTTGGCGCCGTCGCCCGTATCGACCACGACCGCACCTTCGAGCACGTAGAGGCTGTCCTCGTAGCTGTGGACGTGCCAGGGGATCCGGCCGCCGGGGTCGAGCTCGACGATCGAGAACCCGGTGTGCACCGCGTTCGGTACGTTCTCGTCCACGACCGACCAGCGTCGGAGGCCTCCGGCGGTGGACCCCGGGGGGGTGGAGAGCTCGAGCTCCCTCCCGAGCCGGACCAGGTGACGGGGGTTCATCGCGCGCCCCTCATCCCAGCGAGCGCCGCACGCCGTCGACGATGCGGTCGACCGACGGGATCGCGGCATCCTCCAGCACGTCGGCCGACGGCAGCGGCAGGTGCGGTGTCGTCACACGAACGATCGGACCGTCCAGGGCGTAGAACTTCTCATCGGCCACGATGGACGCGATCTCCGCTCCCCAACCGCACAGCCGTGGGTTCTCCTCGACGGTCACGAGGTGCCCGGTCCGCTCCACCGAGTCCGCGATCGCGCGGACGTCGAGCGGAACCAGCGACCGGACGTCGATCACGTCGGCCGCGACCCCGTCCTCGGCCAGCCGTCCCGCCGCCTCGAGCGCCTTCGAGACCATCGCCCCCAGGGCGCAGATCGTGACGTCCGTCCCGTCGAGAACCGTTCGCGCCTCGCCGAGCCGGTCGACGATCTCGCCGTCGGCCACCTCGCCTTTGGACGAGTAGAGCACCTTCGGTTCGACCACGATGACCGGATCGGGATCTCGGACGGCGGCCGCCATCAGGCCGATCAGATCGGAGGGGGTGGAGGGGACGACGACCTTCAGGCCCGGGATCCCCATCATCCACGTCTCGACGCTCTGCGAATGCTGCGCGCCGAACCGCAGGCCCCCGCCGCTGGCCGTGCGGATCACGATCGGCAGCTCGATCTGTCCGTTCGTCATGTATCGAGCCTTCGCGATCTGATTCGCCACGATGTCCCAGCAGACCGCGAAGAAGTCGCTGAACATCAACTCGGCGATCGGTCGCAGGCCGTTCATCGCCGCGCCCATCGCCGCGCCGATGATGGCCTGCTCGCTGATGGGCGTGTCTCGAACGCGGTCCGCCCCAAAGCGCTCCAACAGTCCCTCGGTCGTCTTGAACACGCCGCCTGCCGCGGCGACGTCCTCCCCCAGGAAGTACACGGAGGGATCGCGCTCCATCTCTTGCCCGATCGCACGGGACACGGCCTCGCGATACGTCAGTTCCGCCACGCGGAACCTCCGTCGGCCCAGAGCTCGGTTTCGATGGTCTGTGGATCGGGGAACGGTGCCTCCCGTGCTTCCTGGGTCGCGCGGTCGACCGCCTCCAGGACGTCTCGGTCGATGCTGCGCAGCGTCTCCTCGTCGGCTCCCGCCGCGAGGAGTCGCTCGCGGTACATCGGGATCGGATCGCGGCTCAGCCACTCCTCGACCTCCTCGGCGGGTCGGTACTTGCCCGGGTCGGCGCGCGAGTGCCCGCCGTGTCGGTACGTCACGGCCTCGACCAGGGACGGGCCCTCGCCGTCCCGCGCCCGCGCGACCGTCCGGACCGCGACGGCGTGGACCGCGTCCGCGTCGTTCCCGTCGATGAGGATCGCTTCCAGGCCGTAGGCGGCGGCGCGATCGGCGGCGGGATGCTCGACCGCGGTGACGTCGCCGATGGCCGTGTACTCCATGTAGAGGTTGTTCTCGCAGACGAACACGACGGGGAGCTTCCAGACCGCGGCGAGGTTGAGTGCCTCGTGGAACGTCCCGATGTTCGTCGTCCCGTCTCCGAAGAAGCACACCGCCACCTGACCCGTCCCGCGCGCCTGGGCTGCCCACGCGGCTCCCGCCGCGATCGGCATGTGCGCGCCGACGATCGCGTAGGAACCCATCGCGCCGTGCTCGACGTCGGTGAGATGCATCGAGCCGCCCTTGCCACCGCAGATCCCGGTGGCTCGGCCCAGGAGCTCCGCCATCAGCGCCGCCATCGGGGCCCCGCGCAGCAACGTGTGGACGTGACCGCGGTACGTGCAGAACACGAGATCTTCGGTTCGAGCGCGGCGGCGAACCCGGCGGCGATGGCCTCCTGCCCGATCCCGAGGTGCGAGGTTCCCTTCACCAGTCCCTCGAGGAACAGGTCGCGGGCGCGCTCTTCGAACATGCGGCCTTCCTGCATCATCCGATAGATCGAGAGCCTGGTGTCGAGCTCCGCGTGTTGGATCGTGTCCACCATCTCTTCCCCGTCTCCCTGGCCTCAGTACTCGTTCGCGACCATGAGCTCGTCGCACGGGAACAACGTGATCACCCGGCAGCCGTCGGCGGTGACGACGACCTCCTCCTCGATCCGCGCCGCCGACCGGCCGTCGCTGGCGGGACAGTACGTCTCGAGCGCGAAGAGCATGCCCTCCTTGATCTCGAGCGGATCCACGAACGAGTTCAGCCTCGTGATGATCGGCCGCTCGTGGAGGGCTGACGCCGACGCCGTGGCCGAACTGCAACCCGAACGCGTCCATCTCGTCCTCGAATCCGAACTCCTCCGCCTTCGGCCACACCGCCGCGATCTGGTCGGTGGACACACCGGGCTTCACGAGGTCGATCGCGGCGTCCATCCACTCGCGCGAGCGCGCGAACGCGTCCCGCTGCGCCTGCGTCGCCCGGCCGACCACGAACGTGCGGTAGTAGCAGGTCCGGTAGCCGTTGAAGACGTGGATGATGTCGAAGTACGCCTGGTCGCCGGGCCGGATCAAGCGGTCGGAGAAGACGTGCGGGATGAGGGCTGCACCGCTCGCCGGCGATCGAGTTGATGGCCTCGACGAACTCCGAGCCCATCTCGAAGAGCCGGGCGTGCGCGAGCGCGACGATGTCGCTCTCGCGGACGCCCGGCTTGAGCGCCTCGAAGATGTCCTGGTAGACCCCGTCCACCATCGCGCAGGCCTGCGTCAGCAGCATGAGCTCGTCGGGACTCTTGATCTCGCGAGCATCGGCCATGACCTGTTGCCCGTCTCGGACCTCGATCCCGGCGTTCGCGAGCTCGAGGAAGATCGACGTCTCGGCGACATCGACGCCGAGCGGCATGTCGCCGACGCCCTCCTCGGCCATGATCGACTTGATCTCCTGCACCGCGCGAGCCTGCAGGCCGACTCGCGGATGGATCGCTCCCTGGAGTCCGGTGTTGCCGCCGACGGAGTTCGTCTCGTCGTACAGATGGGGGAGCTGGAGGCGATGAGCCTTGGCCGCCGAGCCGAAGTCGAAGATCCGCGGTCGTCCGGTCCGGGTGAGCAGGGCGTAGCGCTCACCCTTGTTGAACGCCCAGTAGCCGATCTGGGTGGCGGTGACGTAGCGGATGTTGCTGGTGTCGAACAGGAGGAGGGCGCCGAGGTCGGATGCCTCGAGCGCCTCCCTGGTGCGATCGAGGCGGTACGTGCGGAGACGTTCGAAGTCGACGCGGACTTCCCAGTCGACGCCGGCGATACCGGGGGCAGGGGTCGTCGCCACCGGGAATCCGTCCGTCGTCATCGCCATATCCCTCATCTCCTCTTCATCAGATGCTCGGCAGCTTGAAGCCCGACTTGGCGACGACGTGGTCCCGCGATTCGGTGGCCATCCGTCTCACCGCCGGCCAGTCGACATGGAGCAGCTCGCCGTGCCGTTTCATCACCCGGCCGCCGATCATGACCGTGTCCACGTTCCCGGTGTCCATCCCGGCGACGACCGCGGTCGCCGGGTCGTTCAACGGCGTCACGTTCATCCGATCCGTGCGCAGCAGGATGACATCCGCCTTCTTCCCCGGCGTGAGTGACCCGACCTTCCCGTCGAGACCGTTCGCGCGGGCCCCCTCGATCGTGGCGCAGGCGAGGACCTCGGCGGGGGAGAGAGGCGGCTTGCCCTCGGCCGAGGCGAGCGCTCGTTGGAGGGCCAGCACGGAGCGCATCTGGTTGAACATGTCGGCCGGTACGTTCGTCTCGACGTCGACGCTCAGGCTCGGGCGGAGCCCCCGGTCGAGGAACTTCTGGATCGGTGGCATCCCGTGGCCCATCATCATCTCGACCGGTGAGGCCAGGGACACCGTGCCGCCGGTGTCCACGATCATCTGGATCTCGGTGTCGTTCAGCGTGGTGCAGTGGATGTACGTCGTGTCCTGGCCGAGCAGCCCCGCCTCGCCCATCTCCTGGACCTTCGAGTCCTGTCCGTAACTTCCGACACCGACGTGGGTGGTGATCCTCGCGTCCGCCTCGCGGGCGAGCTTCCAGTGATCCCGCGACACCTCGAAGTCGGTGAACTCGGGCCCCGGTGCCGCCAGGGCGAGCGTGAGCATCTGGTCCTTCGTCGAGAAGTGCTCCGTCGCCGCACGCACGAACCAGCTGGGCTGGCGCTCCTCCCATTTCCCCCACCAGGGGAAGCCGTAGGCGAAGACCGCGCGCAAGCCGGAGTCCTTCAGTGCCTGGATCACCGCGTCGGTGTGTGCGGGCGAGCCCTGGATGTGCGACCAATCGAGCAGGGTCGTCACGCCGGCGTCGATCGCGCCCAGTGCCGAGAGCAGGTCGCCGATGTACGCGTCCTCCGGTCGGAAGGCGGGCGCCAGCTTGTGCAGGACGAACGAGATGTAGCTGGACCGTCCCTCCAGGGGGACGTCGGTCCCGATGTTCCGGAGGAGCCCCTCCCAGATGTGACGATGGGAGTCGACGAACCCGGGCATCACGATCATGCCCGAGGCGTCGATCGTCTCGACCTGCCCGTTGGCAAGACCGGGGCCGACGGCGACGATCGTGTCTCCTTCGATCAGCACGTCCCCGGTGGTGAAGTCGCCGATCGCGGGGTCGAGGCTCAGGACGGTCGCGCCCTTGATCAACGTCCTTCCGGACGGGCTCTCGCCGAAGTCGGTTCCGGCGGGATAGAAGGCGGGAAGACTCGCGACCTTCGGCGGGCGGCTGCCGATCACCAGACGCCTGGCTCGCTTGTAGTTCCTCTTGACCAGCTCTTTGATGTCGCCGAGCTGGAAGAGCACGATCCCGATCAGGACCAGGACGCCGATGATCATCGGGCCGTCGTTGGGTGACAGACCGAGGTACGGCAGGACGGTGAGGATGAGTGCGAGCAGGATCGCCGCCACCGTCCCGCCGATGAACGTGGTTCGGCCGCCTGCGAGGGACGCGCCTCCGAGGACGGCAGCGGTGATGCTGTTCAGCGCGAACGTGGAGCCGACCGATGCGTTGCCGATCGGGGATCGGGCCATGACGAAGAACGAGGCCACCGCCGCCAGAACGGCCGATAACAGGAGGGCCCGGACCCGAAGCCAGTTGGTGCTGACGCCGCCGCGTTTCGCCGACCGCTCGTCGAAGCCCACCGCCCTCAGCTGGAGTCCAGACCCCGACGCATGGAGCCAGACGTCCGCGAGTACCGCCCCCACGACGATGACGATGAATGCGACGGGGATCGGTCCGATACTCGTGGTGAGCACGGCGACGACGTCGGAGCTGATGACCCCCTGGGCCGTCGGTCGCATGGTCAGTGAGATCCCGTCCAGGATGCTCAACGTGGCCAGGGTGGCGATGATCGAGGGCACCTTGAGCCCTCGGATCAGGCCGGCGTTCACGAGGCCGAGAGCGACCCCGCTGAGCAGGATGACGCCGATCCCGATCCCGATCTCGGAGACGGAGGCCTCGGCGCCGATCAAGAAGGAGGCCGTGACCACTCCGAGGCTGATCATGCCACCGACGGAGAGGTCGAGATAGCCGACGAGGAGCGCATGGTTCTGCGCCATGGCCGCAACGATCAGGGGGAGCGCCAGGATCAGGATCTGCTTGACGTTGGTGGCGTTGACGAAGCCGGGGAACCGCGAGGTCGTGTACCACAGCAGTGCGGCGACCAGCAGGATCTGCAACGCCACCGGCATCCAGAGGCGGAACCTGACGATCTTGCGCCACTTGTTCTTGTCGCGAGCGTCGCGGATGACCTTCCGGACGGCGCGTCGGGCAGCCTCGGTCCGCTCGCTCATGATCGTCCGTTCGCAGAGGGTGCTTTGGGCATCGCGACCCCGAGGGGCGACCGTCCCGCCTTGGACAGGCCGGGTCCCCGCACCATCGCCTCGACGATGCGCAACTCGTCGAGCTCGTCGCCGGGGATCTCCTCGATGATCTGCCCCCGGGACATCACGAGCACCCGATCGCACAGCCCCGCGAGCTCGAGGGGATCGCTCGACTTGACGAGCAACGCCGTCCCCCGGTCGGTGCGGGTCCGGAGGGCCTTGTAGATGTCGAATCGGGAGCCGACGTCGACGCCCTGCGTCGGCTCGTAGGCGAGGATCACGGACGGCTCCTTCAGGAAGCTGCGCGACACCGAGACCTTCTGCTGGTTCCCCCCGGAGAGGAACTCGACGGGTTGCTCGAGGGACGGTGTCCGGATCTCCAGCCGTTCGACGAGATCGGTGACGGCGCGCCGCTCTGCCCGCCTCTTCAGGAGGCCGAGCACGGAGAACCGGCGCAACGACTGGATCGTCGCGTTCACCCTGACGCCGAGCACGGGCATCAGCGCCTCGTGCTTGCGATCACCGGGCAGCAGCATCACCCCTGCTCCCACGGCCTCATGGGTCGAGATCAGGGACAGCTCCTTGCCGTCGCAGACGACGCGTCCGGCCTTGGGCGCCTGGCGGCCCGCCAGGCAGTCGAAGAGCTGAGGCTGGCCGTTCCCTTCGGCGCCGGCGATCCCCACGATCTCGCCGCTCTCCAGCGTGAAGCTGACGGGCCCGAACGACTGCCCTTGGAGGCCGTCGACCACGAGCACCTCGCGAGGCTCATCCACCACGGGGGCCGGCACCGGGAAGGCGGCCTCGAAGGGGCGGCCGACGATCAGCTCGACGAGCTCCGCCTCGGTCGTGGTCTTCGCGTCGAACGTGCCCCGGTTCCTGCCGTCGCGAAGGACCGTGATGCGGTCTGCGATCTCGAGCACCTCCGGCAGTCGATGACTCACGTAGACGACTCCGACGCCGCGGCGCCGGCAGGCGACGACGACGCGATGCAGTGCGGCCACCTCGTCCGGTCCCAGCGCCGTGGTCGGTTCGTCGAGCAGCAGCACCTTGGGGTCGGTGACGAGCGCCTTGGCCACCTCGAAGAGTTGGCGGTCGGCCAGGGTGAGGAACCCTGCCGGAGCGTCCGGGAACAGCTCGAGGTCGAGGTCGAACTCGGCGAGGAGCTTCCTCGCCCACTTCTTCCTCCGCCAGTACGGCGGTCGCTGCTCCTCGGGCGCCGCCAGGAAGAGGTTGTTCTTCACGGGTTCGGGCAGGATCAGGGAGGTGTCCTGGTAGGCCATCGCCAGGCCCAGCTTCCTGGCCCGTGCCGGGGAATCCCGGCGAAGGGGTTCGCCCCCGATCTGGACCGTGCCCAGATCGGGGTCGACGAACCCGCTGGCGATCCCGAGGAGCGTCGACTTCCCGGACCCGTTCTCGCCGACGACGGCGTGGACCTCACCGGCACGGCAGTCGAAGCTGACGTCGGTCAGCGCTCGAACCGCCCCGAACTGCCGGGAGACACCGCTCAGCTCGAGGACCCGGCCCCCGAGGGCCGACGCTCCTCCTGGATCGCCCTTTCTCATCAGCCAGCGAACATCGCTTCCATGACCGCATCCGGCACCAGCGAGGTCCCGGAGACGGCCTCGTTGACACGGTCGGGATCGCAGTCCGCCTCCGTGACCTGCCGCATCACGTGTGGCACCACGAGCTCGGGCGGGATCTCGGCGCCCTTCAGCGACAGCATCGCCGCCGTGACGCCGACCCGTGACTGGAAGTTGCCCCCTGCCGAGTACCAGATGTTGTAGGTCGGTTCGTCCCGCTCCGCCCAGTCGCAGAACAGGTTCTGCTCGTCGGTTCGCAACGCGACGGTGAGGTTCTCCACCGGGATGCCCAGGTCCTCGTACGTCTGCAACCCGATGTACATCCCGTCGGCGTACTCGTATGCCCAGCCGTGGATGTCGGGGTTCGTCGTCAGCAACCCCTGATAGACACCGGGGATCGCCGGCGGGTACCAGCTGGTGTCACCGGTCGTGCTGTTCTCGTTGGCCGGCGGGTTGACCAGGTCGATGCCGCTGGCGAGGCTCGAGACCGTGCACCGTTGCCAGCCGAGCGACAGGGCGTTGCCCGGTGTTCCGCCGAGGACCGCGACCTCGCCGCTCCCGACGCCGTCGTTCAAGACCTCCGCGAAGCTCTCGCCGAGGGCACACAGGTCCTCGCCGACCACGGTCAGGTAGTCCTCACCCGGGACGAGGGCACCCTCCTGATCCGGAAGACCCACCCAGCCCTGCCGAGAACGAGACGTAAGGGATGCCCGCAGCGTCGGCTTCCTTGATGGCAGTCGGCGAGGGCCACGCCCACGTCGGGGTAGCCGACGATGAAGTCGACCCCTCGCTGGATCAGGAACCTGATGTCGTTCGCGTGGACGGCAGGATCCGGGTTGAAATCGGCCTCGGTCGACACGATCGTCCCGATCTCGTCGTAGGTGAGTGCCTGGAGGATGGCCTCCATGTGGCTCACCGCACGCCAGACGTTGACCGTGTCTCCGCCGCCGTCGGCGTAGCCCATCACCGTCTCGCCACCGGTCCCGGTGTCACACTGTTGCTTGCTCCAACACTCCATCGCCTTGTCGATCGTGGCTTGATCGAGATCCTGGTCGCCCGCGCGATGGACGCCAGGATGATGTTCCAGCTCGCCTCATCCGACGGCTCCACCGGGCCGAGGGCCTTCTCGACCAATGCCGGGTCGGCATCGGTGCTCTCCCCGAAATCCGACAGTCCGCCGGTCCCTGTGGCCTCGCTCGGGCTCGGTGTGCCGCCCGGGGTCGTCTCGTCACCTCCCCCACATGCCGCTGCGACCAGAGCCAACACCGCGATGACGCCGATGATCCTGATCCGTTTCATGTTCCTCCTCCTACTGAGTCGACAACCTCTGGTTTCGCGGATCGGTGGGACCGTCACATACCCTCCTCCTTCCAGGCATGTCCCTCCGCGGTGCCGGGGAGGGTCGGCATCTGCGAGCGATCCGGTCGTCTCCGCTCTCGGATCAGTTGCTCGACGCCCCGGACGATCCGATCGCCCGAAACCAACATGCCCCCGATGATGACCACACCGAACACGACGAACTGGAGTGCGGTGGGAAGCCCCATCGTTCGCAGCATCTGGTTCAGCCCCGTGAGGAAGAAGGCGGCCGCGAACGTGGACAACGGGCTGGCCAAACCGCCGGTCAAGGATGCGCCGCCGATCACCACCGCCGCGATCGGGCCCAGGAGATACGTCGAGCCGACGGCGACCCCCGGGGTGCGGAGGAGCCCCGCCAGCGCGACCCCGGCGATCGCGTAGAAGACAGCGGCGACCACGTAGACGAGGATCTGGTTCACGGTCACCCGGACACCGACGACGTGGGAGGCCACCGGATTGGCGCCCACCGCTTGGAATCTGCGACCGACCGCCGTGTAGCGAAGGCCGACGATCAGGACGATGGTGAGCCCGACACCGATCCAGAAGATGGGGCTGACACCGAGGATGCGGGTCGAGGTCCAGTCGGACAACCCGGTCGGCACCGGGCTCTGGACGGGGAAGGTGCTTCCGTAGCGATTCACCACGCCGACCACGATCAGACCGACCGCCAGGGTGATGATGAGTCCGTTCAGCTTGAGCCCGCCGATCAGGATGCCGTTCACGAGGCCGACGAGCGCGGCGGCGGCGACCGCGGTGGCGATGGCCACCCAGATGAGCTCGTTCGATCCGTCCCCGACGCCGACCGTGATCACCGCCGCCAGGCTCATCGTCCCGGGGACGCTGAGGTCGATCCCGCCGGTCATGATCACCAACATCTGGCCGAGGGCGGCGATCCCGAGCACGGCCCCGTAGGGAGCGACGGCGCGCAGGGCGACACCACTCAGCGTCGCCGGGGCCGAGATGAGCGCCACGATGACGAGGAGGAGCAGCGCGATGTACACCGGCATGTACCGAGAGCCGACGACGAACGAGGTGAGCGCCGCCGATGGCGCTTTCGTCGTCGTCACCGCTCACCCCCCGGTGCGGTGCCGACGGCGAGCCCGGCGGCTGGCGACGCGGTGTTGGGCGGTCGTCGCCAGGTCGCGGGCCCGCTCCACGTTCGCTTCGAGGACGCCGCCGCGCATCACGGGTCTGCCGGCGACGAAGACCCAGTCGACGTTCGAGGTGTCCATGCCCCACACCACCGCGCCGATCGGATCGTTGATCGGGAAGATGTTGGGGCGGTCGGTCCGCAGCATGACGATGTCGGCCTGCTTGCCCGGCTCGAGCGATCCGGTCACCGTGCCCAACCCCGCCACCCGGGCGCCGTCGACGGTGGCGTGACGGATCACGTCGCGCGTGCTCATCAGCTTCGGCACGCCCGCTTTCCCGGCGAGCTTGCGATCGAAGACGGTGGCGTGCTGGAGCGAGATCGTCGCCCGCATCTGGGCGAACAGGTCACCCGGCGTCAACCGCTCCTCGTCGACACCGAGGCCCGGCCGGATGTCGCGGTCGATCAGCGGCTGGATCTGCGGCGTCCCGAGACCGCTCGCCATCTCGCTCGAGGGCGCGAGCGACACGGCGGCGCCCGACGCGGCGATCGCGTCGACGTCCGCGTCGTCGAGCGACGAGCAGTGCACGAGCGTCACGTCCTCGCCCAGGAGACCGCGCCGGGCGAGCTCAGCGATCGCTCCTGGTCCGGAGGTCTCCGGGTCGGCGTGCGCGTGGATCCGCAGCCCGAGCTCACGGGCCCCCTCCCACGCGGCCGCGACCCGTTCGAGGTTCTCCGCGCCGGGGACCTCGGATCCGAACGCGATCGTCGTGAGTGGCCCGGCGGCGTCGGTGAGGCGCGCCACGAGCTGCCGGATCGCCTGGGCGATCGATCCCGCGTCCTCTGTCCCGGCGCGCGGGGCATGGACGAACACCGTGCGCAGCCCCGTGTCGGCGTGCGCCCGGAGCGCGGCGTCCACGAGGGCGTCGTCGGGTCGGATCGGCGACCAGTCGACCACGGTGGTGACCCCGGCCTCGATCGCGCCGAGCAGGCCGATCAGCGTGGCGGCGTAGACGTCGTCGGGCCGGAAGTCGTCGCCGGCTCCCGCTGCCTCGCCGTCCGGCGGCCACGCGCCGATG
>CAVVAK010000008.1:0-31978 GCA_963746335.1 uncultured Actinomycetota bacterium
GGCGACGACGTCGGAGCTGATGACCCCCTGGGCCGTCGGTCGCATGGTCAGTGAGATCCCGTCCAGGATGCTCAACGTGGCCAGGGTGGCGATGATCGAGGGCACCTTGAGCCCTCGGATCAGGCCGGCGTTCACGAGGCCGAGAGCGACCCCGCTGAGCAGGATGACGCCGATCCCGATCCCGATCTCGGAGACGGAGGCCTCGGCGCCGATCAAGAAGGAGGCCGTGACCACTCCGAGGCTGATCATGCCACCGACGGAGAGGTCGAGATAGCCGACGAGGAGCGCATGGTTCTGCGCCATGGCCGCAACGATCAGGGGGAGCGCCAGGATCAGGATCTGCTTGACGTTGGTGGCGTTGACGAAGCCGGGGAACCGCGAGGTCGTGTACCACAGCAGTGCGGCGACCAGCAGGATCTGCAACGCCACCGGCATCCAGAGGCGGAACCTGACGATCTTGCGCCACTTGTTCTTGTCGCGAGCGTCGCGGATGACCTTCCGGACGGCGCGTCGGGCAGCCTCGGTCCGCTCGCTCATGATCGTCCGTTCGCAGAGGGTGCTTTGGGCATCGCGACCCCGAGGGGCGACCGTCCCGCCTTGGACAGGCCGGGTCCCCGCACCATCGCCTCGACGATGCGCAACTCGTCGAGCTCGTCGCCGGGGATCTCCTCGATGATCTGCCCCCGGGACATCACGAGCACCCGATCGCACAGCCCCGCGAGCTCGAGGGGATCGCTCGACTTGACGAGCAACGCCGTCCCCCGGTCGGTGCGGGTCCGGAGGGCCTTGTAGATGTCGAATCGGGAGCCGACGTCGACGCCCTGTGTCGGCTCGTAGGCGAGGATCACGGACGGCTCCTTCAGGAAGCTGCGCGACACCGAGACCTTCTGCTGGTTCCCCCCGGAGAGGAACTCGACGGGTTGCTCGAGGGACGGTGTCCGGATCTCCAGCCGTTCGACGAGATCGGTGACGGCGCGCCGCTCTGCCCGCCTCTTCAGGAGACCGAGCACGGAGAACCGGCGCAACGACTGGATCGTCGCGTTCACCCTGACGCCGAGCACGGGCATCAGCGCCTCGTGCTTGCGATCACCGGGTAGCAGCATCACCCCTGCTCCCACGGCCTCATGGGTCGAGATCAGGGACAGCTCCTTGCCGTCGCAGACGACGCGTCCGGCCTTGGGCGCCTGGCGGCCCGCCAGGCAGTCGAAGAGCTGAGGCTGGCCGTTCCCTTCGGCGCCGGCGATCCCCACGATCTCGCCGCTCTCCAGCGTGAAGCTGACGGGCCCGAACGACTGCCCCTGGAGGCCGTCGACCACGAGCACCTCGCGAGGCTCATCCACTACGGGGGCCGGCACCGGGAAGGCGGCCTCGAAGGGGCGGCCGACGATCAGCTCGACGAGCTCCGCCTCGGTCGTGGTCTTCGCGTCGAACGTGCCCCGGTTCCTGCCGTCGCGAAGGACCGTGATGCGGTCTGCGATCTCGAGCACCTCCGGCAGTCGATGACTCACGTAGACGACTCCGACGCCGCGGCGCCGGCATGCGACGACGACGCGATGCAGTGCGGCCACCTCGTCCGGTCCCAGCGCCGTGGTCGGTTCGTCGAGCAGCAGCACCTTGGGGTCGGTGACGAGCGCCTTGGCCACCTCGAAGAGTTGGCGGTCGGCCAGGGTGAGGAACCCTGCCGGAGCGTCCGGGAACAGCTCGAGGTCGAGGTCGAACTCCGCGAGGAGCTTCCTCGCCCACTTCTTCCTCCGCCAGTAGGGCGGTCGCTGCTCCTCGGGCGCCGCCAGGAAGAGGTTGTTCTTCACGGGTTCGGGCAGGATCAGGGAGGTGTCCTGGTAGGCCATCGCCAGGCCCAGCTTCCTGGCCCGTGCCGGGGAATCCCGGCGAAGGGGTTCGCCCCCGATCTGAACCGTGCCCAGATCGGGGTCGACGAACCCGCTGGCGATCCCGAGGAGCGTCGACTTCCCGGACCCGTTCTCCCCGACGACGGCGTGGACCTCACCGGCACGGCAGTCGAAGCTGACGTCGGTCAGCGCTCGAACCGCCCCGAACTGCCGGGAGACACCGCTCAGCTCGAGGACCCGGCCCCCGAGGGCCGACGCTCCTCCTGGATCGCCCTTTCTCATCAGCCAGCGAACATCGCTTCCATGACCGCATCCGGCACCAGCGAGGTCCCGGAGACGGCCTCGTTGACGCGGGCGGGATCGCAGTCCGCCTCCGTGACCTGCCGCATCACGTGTGGCACCACGAGCTCGGGGGGGATCTCGGCGCCCTTCAGCGACAGCATCGCCGCCGTGACGCCGACCCGTGACTGGAAGTTGCCCCCTGCCGAGTACCAGATGTTGTAGGTCGGTTCGTCCCGCTCCGCCCAGTCGCAGAACAGGTTCTGCTCGTCGGTTCGCAACGCGACGGTGAGGTTCTCCACCGGGATGCCCAGGTCCTCGTACGTCTGCAACCCGATGTACATCCCGTCGGCGTACTCGTATGCCCAGCCGTGGATGTCGGGGTTCGTCGTCAACAACCCCTGATAGACACTGGGGATCGCCGGCGGGTACCAGCTCGTGTCACCGGTCGTGCTGTTCTCGTTGGCCGGAGGGTTGACCAGGTCGATGCCGCTGGCGAGGCTCGAGACCGTGCACCGTTGCCAGCCGAGCGACAGGGCGTTGCCCGGTGTTCCCCCGAGGACCGCGACCTCGCCGCTTCCGACGCCGTCGTTCAAGACCTCCGCGAAGCTCTCGCCGAGGGCACACAGGTCCTCGCCGACCACGGTCAGGTAGTCCTCACCCGGGACGAGGGCACCCTCCTGATCCGGAAGACCCACCCACCCTGCCGAGAACGAGACGTAAGGGATTTCCGCAGCGTCGGCCTCCTTGACGGCACCAGCCAGGGCCACGCCCACGTCGGGGTAGCCGACGATGAAGTCGACCCCTCGCGAGATCAGGAACCTGATGTCGTTGGCGTGGACGGCAGGATCCGGGTTGAAATCGGCCTCGGTCGACACGATGGTCCCGATCTCGTCGTAGGTGAGTGCCTGGAGGATGGCCTCCATGTGGCTCACCGCACGCCAGACGTTGACCGTGTCGCCGCCGCCGTCGGCGTAGCCCATCACCGTCTCGCCACCGGTCCCGGTGTCACACTGTTGCTTGCTCCAGCACTCCATCGCCTTGTCGATCGTGGCTTGATCGACATCCTGCGTCGCCCGTGCGATGGAAGCCAGGATGATGTTCCAGCTCGCCTCATCCGACGGCTCCACCGGGCCGAGAGCCTTCTCGACCAATGCTGGGTCGGCTTCGGTGCTTTCCCCGAAATCTGACAGTCCGCCGGTCCCTGTCGCCTCGCTCGGGCTCGGTGTGCCGTCCGGGGTCGTCTCGTCACCTCCCCCACATGCGGCAGCGACCAGAGCCAACACCACGATGACGCCGATGATCGTGAACCGTTTCATGTTCCTCCTCCCACTGAGTCGACAACCTTGGTTTCGCGGATCGGTGGGACCGTCACATACCCTCCTCCTTCCAGGCATGTCCCTCCGCGGTGCCGGGGAGGGTCGGCATCTGCGAGCGATCCGGTCGTCTCCGCTCTCTGATCAGTTGCTCGACGCCCCTGACGATCCGATCGCCCGAAACCAGCATGCCCCCGATGATGACCAGACCGAACACCACGAACTGGAGTGCGGTGGGAAGCCCCATCGTTCGCAGCATCTGGTTGAGCCCCGTGAGGAAGAAGGCGGCCGCGAACGTGGACAGCGGACTGGCCAAACCTCCCGTCAAGGACGCTCCACCGATCACCACCGCCGCGATCGGGCCCAGGAGATACGTCGAGCCGACGGAGACCCCCGGGTTTCGGAGGAGCCCCGCCAGGGCGACCCCGGCGATCGCGTAGAAGACAGCGGCGACCACGTAGACCAGGATCTGGTTCACGGTCACCCGGACACCGACCACCTGGGAGGCCACCGGATTGGCGCCCACCGCTTGGAATCTGCGACCCACCGCCGTGAAGCGAAGGGCGACGATCAGGACGATGGCGAGCCCGGCACCGATCCAGAAGATCGGGCTGACACCGAGGATGCGGGTCGAGGTCCACTCGGACAACCCGGTCGGCACCGGACTCTGGACGGGGAAGGTGCTCCCGTAGCGATTCACCACGCCGACCACGATCAAACCGACCGCCAAGGTGATGATGAGTCCGTTCAGCTTCAGCCCGCCGATCAGGATGCCGTTGACGAGGCCGACGAGCGCGGCGGCGGCGACCGCGGTGGCGATCGCCACCCAGATGAGTTCGTTCGATCCGTCCCCGACGCCGACCATGATCACCGCCGCCAGGCTCATCGTCCCGGGAACGCTGAGGTCGATCCCGCCGGTCATGATCACCAACATCTGGCCGAGGGCGGTGATCCCCAGCACCGCCCCGTAGGGAGCGACGGCGCGGAGGGCGACACCACTCAGCGTCGTCGGGGCCCAGATGAGGGCCACGGCGACGAGGAGGAGCAGTGCGATGTACACCGGCAAGTACCGAGAGCCGACGACGAACGAGGTGAGCGCCGCCGACGGCGCTTTCGTCGTCGTCACCGCTCACCCCCCGGTGCGGTGCCGACGGCGAGCCCGGCGTCTGGACCGACGCGGTGTTGGGCGGTCGTCGCTAGGTCGCGGGCCCGCTCCACGTTCGCTTCGAGGACACCGCCGCGCATCACGGGTCTGCCGGCGACGAAGACCCGGTCGACGTTGGAGGTGTCCATGCCCCACACCACCGCGCCGATCGGATCGTTGATGGGGAAGATGTTGGGTCGGTCGGTCCGCAGCATGACGATGTCGGCCTGCTTGCCCGGCTCGAGAGATCCGGTCACCGTGCCCAACCCCGCCGCCCAGGCGCCGTCGACGGTGGCGTGACGGATCACGTCGCGCGTGCTCATCAGCTTCGGCACGCCCGCCTTCCCCGCGAGCTTGCGATCGAAGACGGTGGCGTGCTGGAGTGAGATCGTCGCCCGCATCTGGGCGAACAGGTCACCCGGCGTCAACCGCTCCTCGTCGACACCGAGGCCCGGCCGGATGTCGCGGTCGATCAGTGGCTGGATCTGCGGCGTCCCGAGACCGCTCGCCATCACGCTCGAGGGGGCGAGCGACACGGCGGCGCCGGACGCGGCGATCGCGTCGACGTCCGCGTCGTCGAGCGACGAGCAGTGCACGAGCGTCACGTCCTCGCGCAGGAGACCGCGCCGGGCGAGTTCAGCGATCGCTCCTGGCCCGGAGGTCTCAGGGTCGGCGTGCGCGTGGATCCGCAGGCCGAGCTCACGGGCCCCCTCCCACGCGGCGGCGACCCGTTCGAGGTTCTCCGCGCCGGGGACCTCGGATCCGAACGCGATCGTCGTGAGTGGCCCGGCGGCGTCGGTCAGGCGCGCCACGAGCTGCCGGATCGCTTGGGCGATCGATCCCAGGTCCTCTGTCCCGGCGCGCGGGGCATGGACGAACACCGTGCGCAGCCCCGTGTCGGCGTGCGCCCGGAGCGCGGCGTCCACGAGGGCGTCGTCGGGTCGGATCGGCGACCAGTCGACCACCGTGGTGACCCCGGCCTCGATCGCGCCGAGGAGGCCGATCAGCGTGGCGGCGTAGACGTCGTCGGGCCGGAGCTCGTCGCCGGCTCCCGCTGCCTCGCCGTCCGGCGGCCACGCGCCGATGTTCCGGGAGAGGGACCTCCAGGCATGACGGTGGGTATCCACGAAGCCCGGCATCACGATCGTGTCGGTCGCGTCCACCTGCTCGGCATCGCGGGCCCGGATCCCGGGGGCGATCTCGGCGACCGTCTCGCCGTCGATCAGGACATCCGCCTCGGGTGAAGTTGGGGGTCTTGGCGCCCAACGTGAGGACGCAACCGCCGCTGAGCAGGATCCTCGACGTCACCTGCGACCCTTGGGCTCGGCCGACCGACTCACCAGCCGGTGCCCCCCGATCGCCCTCGTCCGAGCGATCACTGTCACTTTGAACGACGGTTCCGTGCCGTTCAGGCACACTACATACCTCGCCGCGGGATGGCTAGGCAAGGCAGTGCGACGTGCTCTCCTCAGTGCAGATCCTCCTCGGCCGCTGGCTCACGGGGGCGGATGATCAGCGGCACTACACACACGTGGGATCCCATCGAGTAATGTCAGTCACACTGAGCGTTACCCCGCGAGAGCGTTCGAGGTGCTGGTGGCCGGCGAGCTGGAAGACATCGGGACGAGGCTCCGAGAGGAGCGAGATCGCGTCGGGATCAGCCAGCGAGAGCTCGCCCGCCGGATCGGGCTCTCGGCCAGCATGATCTCGCAGATCGAGTCCGGTCAGTCCAAGCCATCCGTGAGCACGCTCTACGACATCGTCACCGAGCTCGGCGTTTCCGTCGATGACATCTTCGGCGGCGGCAACGGCTCCGCGAACGAATCGGCATCCGAGGACGGCGCGGCTGCCGACGGGGCCACCCATCACGGCCCGATGGTGAAGGTGGAGGATCGACACGTGATCGACCTCGATTCCGGCGTGCAGTGGGAGCGACTCACGAGCCACGAGCACGAAGACGTGGACTTCCTCCACGTCATCTACGACGTGGGTGGGTCTTCTGCTTCGGACGAGCGGTTGATGCGCCATCCGGGACGCGAGTACGGCGTCGTGTTGGAAGGGCGGCTCGGCGTCCAGCTCGGCTTCGACGAGTACGCACTCGGGCCCGGTGATTCGATCGCGTTCGACTCGACCCAGCCCCATCGTCTGTGGAACATCGGCGACGTGCCCGTCAAAGGGATCTGGTTCGTCGTCGGCCGCGAAGGCTGAATCAAACGCTTCGCGTTCGGTAGTAGCCTTCGCGTCCGTGACGGTCGCGGTCGGGGAGACGCTCACCCTTGCGGACGTGGCTGCGGTCGCGGCAGGAGCCGAGGTCACCTTCCCGGCCGGCGGGCGAGAGCGGGTCGTCTCCGCTCGCGCGGTCGTCGAGGACGCGGTCGCTTCCGGCGAGGTCGTCTACGGCGTCACCACCGGCTTCGGCGCGCTGGCGAACGTTCGGATCGATCCCGCGAAGGCCTCCGACCTGCAGCACGGGATCATCCGTTCCCACGCCACGGCGGTGGGGCGTGCGCTTTCCCGGCGTGAGGCGCGGGCCATGCTTCTCCTCCGCGCGCACGTCCTCGCCCTCGGTCACTCGGGCGTCCGTCCCGAGCTGGTCGACCTGATGGTGGCGATGTTGAACGCGGACGTGATCCCGGCCGTGCCCGAACAGGGATCGCTCGGCGCCTCCGGCGATCTCGCGCCCCTCGCGAACCTCGCGCTTCCACTCATCGGCGCAGGCTCGGTGCTCACCGAGACCGGCGCCGAGCCCGCCGTGGATGCGTTCCGGCGCGCGAACCTCGCGCCGCTCTCGCTCGAGGCCAAGGAAGGGCTCGCGCTGGTGAACGGCACCCAGGGGATGCTCGCGATCGGCGCGCTCGCCGCCGAACGGCTCTCGACGCTGGTCCGGACGACCGACGTGGTCGCGGCGATGACGATAGAGGCGGCGCTCGGGACGGACGCGCCGTTCGACTATCGGCTCCAACGGCTCCGACCGCATCCGGGTCAGGCCGCGAGCGCCTCGAACCTCCGCCTGCTCCTCGAAGGATCGCCGATCCTCGCCTCCCACCGGGAGAGCGAGCACCTGGTGCAGGACGCATACTCGCTCCGCTGCGCGCCGCAGGTGCACGGCGCCACCCGCGACGTGCTCACGTTCGCACGCAGCGTCCTCGAGATCGAGCTGAACGCGGTCTCGGACAACCCGATCGTCCTGACGGACGGCGGAGACATCGTGTCGGGCGGCAACTTCCACGGACAGCCGGTCGGGGTCGCGATGGACGCGATGACGCTCGCGACCGTGGGGATGGCGAGCATCAGCGAGCGACGGCTCTATCGGCTGCTCGATCCCGCGCTCTCCAACGGGCTCCCCGCGTTCCTGGTGCCGGAGAGTGGGCTGAACAGCGGCTTCATGCTCGTCCAGTACACCGCCGCCTCGCTCGTGTCGGAGTCGAAGTCGCTCGCGCATCCCGCGTCGGTCGATTCGATCCCGTCCTCCGCCGGGCAGGAGGACCACGTCTCGATGGGGATGATCGCGGCACGGCATGCGAGGGAGGTCGTCGCGAACGCCGAGACGGTCGTTGCGCTCGAGGCGCTCGGGGCTGCGCAGGCGCTCGACCTGCGAGGGCCGCTCGAACCCGGTCCGGCGACCCGCGCGGTGCGGCACGCCTTGCGTGCCGCGGTGCCGTTCTTCGAGGCGGATCGTGAGTTCGGTCCCGACATCGCGGCGGCGGTCGAGCAGGTTCGGTCAGGCGCGCTCGTGTCCGCGGCCGAGACCGTCAGCGGACCGCTCGCCTAGCGCGACCGATCCACGGGCTCGCCCGCGATCAGGGTCGCGACGACGGGGTTGTGACCCGGCCGGTACGGCACGTGAGCGAACGACGGTCCGTCCAGCGCCACGAGGTCGGCGCGCTTGCCCGGCTCGAGCGTCCCGACGCGATCGCTCATGCCCAACACCCAGGCCGGGTTGGCCGTCGCGGCCGTGAGGGCCGCGAGCGGTGTCATCCCGTAGAGCGAGCACGCCATCGCGATCGTCTCGGGCATCGAGCAGACGGGAGACGTTCCCGGGTTCAGGTCGGTCGCGATCGCCAGGGCGGCGCCGGCGTCGCGGAGCGCAGCGACGGGCGCCGGCGACGCACGGAGGGTGAAGGTCGAGGTCGGGAGGAGGACCGCGGCGGTCCGCCCCTCGCCGAGCGCGGCGATGCCCTCGGGACCGATGTGGTTGAGGTGGTCGGCGCTCCGAGCTCCCAGTGCGGCGGCGGCCTCGGCCGCCTCGCTCGGCCCGAGCTGGTCGGCATGCACCCGGAGCGGCAGCCCGGCGGCCGAGGCCGCCGCCGCGACCCGCTCGAGGTCGGCGAGGGAGAACGCGATGTCCTCGACGTAGATGTCGACGGTATCCGCGAGTCCCTCGGCAGCGGCCGCAGGGATAAGCTCGTCGCACGCGGTCGTGACCCAGTCCTCCCGCGCCCATCCGTCGGGGATCGCATGGCACGCGAGCAACGTCACCGCACACGTCTGCGGGATCGCCTCGGCCAGCCGCCGGGCGAGCCGCAGCTGGCGCAGCTCGCCCTCGACCGAGAGGCCGTACCCGCTCTTCAGCTCCATCGCCGTGGTGCCGTGCGCGGCCATCTCGACGGCCAGCGCCTTCGAGAACGAAAGAACCTCTTCGTCGTCGGCCTCGGCGAGCATCCTGGCCGAGCGGAAGATGCCGCCCTCGTTGCCGTGGATGTCGCGGTAGGACACCCCCGCAAGCCGGGCTTCGAACTCGTCCGCCCGCCAGCCCACGAACGGCAGGTGGACGTGGCAATCGACGAACCCGGGGACGATCGTCCCCTCGTCGACCCTGCCGAGGGAGACCGGCTCCCAGGGGAGGTCGTCGGCGGGCCCCACGAACACGATCGTGCCGTCGTCGTCCCACGCCACGCCGCCGGGCGAGATCACCGCGGCGGTGGCGGCGACGCCTCTCGCGGGGAGCGGTCCACGGGCGGTCGCGAGCGTCGCCGCCACCGCCGCCCCCCGCGCCATCCGAGCAGCCTAGCTTCGCCCACGCGGGTAGGAGCCCGCGAGCATCAGTCGGATGGTGGAGGCGCGACCACCAGCAGGATCACGGCGGGCTCGTCGGAGGCGTTCCGCATCGTGAGCTCCAGGCCGGCGGGCACCTCGACGGTCTCCCACTGCTTCATCCGCGCTCGGCCCTTCCCGACCTGCGCGGCGACTTCGCCCGCGAGCACGACGAGGATCCCGTCGGCGTCGTCGTCGCGGATCGGGCCCACCCCCTGGGCTCCCTGGAGGCAGACGATCTCCGACCAGAGGCGCTCACCTTCGATCAGCGTTCGCCGGCGCGGTTCGTCGTCGGAGAAGTGCACGAGCGTGCGGATGTCGAGCGTTCTCACGGACGTCAGGGTACCGGTGTCTCCGGATGCATCCGAATGGCTACACTGCCGCGTCTGCCGGTGCCCCGCCCGGACGATGCCCAGAGAAGCCATAGAGGAGGCTGCACGCTGTGACCACGTTCTCGTTCTCCACGGACGCACCCGTGGCGGTGAAAGCCGGCGTTCTGATCTTGCCGGTCTTCCAGGGGCCGGAGTTCGGTCCAGGGGTCAAGGAGGTGGGTCTCGAGCAGGCCTATCGCGATGCCAAGCTCACCGGCAAGAAGGGCGAGTCGCTGCTCGTCACCAAGCGCAACGGGGATCGGTTCGCGGCGGGCGCCGTTCTCCTCCAGGGCGTGGGCGAACGGCGTGACTTCGACGTCGCCGCCATGCGGAAAGCGCTCGGGCGCGTCGCCGGCTCGGTCGGTCGCTTCGGCCACGCCGCCACGACGTTCCCGCAGGTCGTGAAGGGTGACATCGGTGAAGTGGCCCAGGCGGCTGCGGAGGGCCTCGGCCTCGGTGGCTATCGATTCGACCGCTACAAGTCCAAGAGCGAGCACACGCCGCTCTCGAAGGTCACGGTCGTCGGGAACGGGAAGGGGGACGCCAAAGCCGGACGGAAGGCGGTCAAGACCGCCGAGGTCGTCGTGGATGCCGTGGCCTGGGCGCGTGACCTCGTCAACACGCCCGCCGGAGACCTCCCGCCCGCGCAGCTGGCGCGCGAGGCCCAAGCGATGGCGAAGGCAGAGGGGCTGACCTGCAAGGTGTGGACGGAGGCCGAGCTCAAGAAGCGCGGGTTCGGCGGCATCCTGGGGGTGGGGCAGGGGAGCGTGAACCCCCCGCGGCTGATCGAGCTGACCTACAAGGGCGCCGGCGGGATCGACCCCGATCGCCCTCACGGGCAAGGGCATCGCGTTCGACTCCGGTGGGCTGTCCATCAAGGACGCGAAAGGCATGGAGACGATGAAGATCGACATGGGCGGGGCCGCGTCGATCCTCGCGACCATGAAAGCGATCGCCCAGCTGAAGCCGAAGATCAACGTGATCGCCGCGATCCCGTCCGCAGAGAACATGCCCGGCGGCGCGGCGCAGAAGCCCGGCGATGTGATCAAGCATTACGGCGGGAAGACGTCGGAGGTCCTGAACACCGACGCGGAGGGGCGGCTGATCCTCGCCGACGCCCTGGCGCTGCTCGCGGAGAAGAAGCCATCGTGCATCGTGGACACGGCGACCCTCACCGGCGCGTGCATGGTCGCGCTCGGCACCGACATCACGGGCGCGATGGGCAACGACGACGCACTCGTCGAGGAGATCGTCCAGGCCGGCCGCTCGACCGGCGACTGGATCTGGCCGTTGCCGCTGCACAAGGAGTACCGGCGGTTGATCGATTCGAACATCGCCGACATCAAGAACATCGGTGATCGCTGGGGTGGCGCGATCACGGCGGCATGGTTCCTGGCGGAGTTCGTCGGCGACGTCCCGTGGGTGCACCTGGACATCGCCGGCCCGGCGTTCTCCGAGAAGGGCAACGACCTGGGACCGAAGGGTGCGACGGGCGTTCCCGTCCGAGCCCTCGTTCGATTCGTGCTCGACCGGGCGGCGTGACCGAGAAGGAACGAGCGCTGCGGTCCGGGCCGGTCCTGGGCGTCTTCGCGCACCCCGACGATGCGGAGATCTGCGCCGGGGGAGTGCTCGCGAAGTGGGCGGACGCCGGCCGCGACGTCCATCTGCTGATCCTCACGAACGGCGATCGCGGGTCGCAGGATCCGACGCAGGACCGGGCGGAGCTGGTCGCCACGCGGGTCCGGGAGACGGAGCAGGGGGCCGAGGTGATGGGCCTTGCCAGCGTGAGGGTCGGCTCTATCTCGGATAGCGAGCTCGAGAACACCGAGGAGGTGCGGGAGGGCGTCGTGCGCCGGATCCGGGAGGTCCGCGCCGAGACGGTCGTGGCATGCGATCCGACCGCGGTGTTCTTCGAGAACAGGTACTACAACCACTCAGACCATCGGGCCTCCGGCTTCATCGCGCTGGACGCGTGCTATCCGGGAAGCGGGAACCCGCACTTCTTCCCCGAACAGCTCGCCGAGGGCATGGAGACGCAGGACGTGTACGACCTCTGGCTCGGGTGGACGAACGAGCCCAACCACGTGGAGGACATCTCGGGCTACCTCCCGGCGAAGGTCGCTGCCCTGGCGAAGCACGACAGCCAGCTGTCGGAGGGGATCCGCTTCTTCGAGGATTTCCTGGCCAAGGACGCCGTCGAGGCCGGGAAGAAGATCGGCGTCGAGCATGCCGAAGAGTTCCGTGTGCTCGACCTGAGCTAGCGCTCGCTCACCCCGCGACGGTCAGAGCCCCGCGCATGCCCGAGGTGGCCCCGAACTTGCAGGTGAACGCCAGCAGGCCCGAGGGGGGGAAGACGACATCGACCTCACCTCGTGCGCGGACGCCGCAGTCGAGGTCGATCTTCTGCCCGGGCACGCTGAAGTTGTGGGCGCGGATGCCCTCGTTCTCGAGCTCGAGGGTGACGGTCGCTCCGGCCGGGCCCTTCAGGACGGTCGGCCCGAAGTAGTCCTCGTCCATCTCCATCTCGATCGTGCCTCCATCCGCGACCCGGCGCGTCCCGTGGAAGTTGACCCCATGACCGTCGATCATGATGTGGTCCCGCTCGAGCTTCTCGGGTTCCAGGCCGCCGCGGCGCATCCGGCCGACCCCGTACTTCGTGTAGCCGCCTTCACCGGTCCCCGGCTGGCAGGGGAACGTCTCGGGACCGAGCAACGCGGCTGGCGCGGGGGACGTCGGAGGGCTGATCCCCATCCCTCCGTATCCGGCTCGTGACTCGTCGATCGTCCCGGCGGTCTCGCCGCTCTGACAGGCAGGGACGACGAGCCCGATGGCGAAGACGACTGCCGCGATCCCGGTGCGCCGCATGAGCCTCCCTCCAGACGCGACCCGCGACGCTATCACGAGGCTCAGCTCAGCAAGAGAACGCAACTCGCGCCCGAAGAGGCGCCTGGTTCTCGACCTCAGCGAGGCAGGGCGCCGACCGCGACGATCACGTCGTGGAAGTCGTTCAGCGGGTCGGGGAAGCGGTCCGCGAACGTCGTCCGGGCTCGCTCGAGGAACGAGGCCCAGCTGGATTCGCCGAGCATGTTGCGGGCGAAACGACCCACGGCCCAGGTCCCCAGGCCTTCGACGAGGTCGTCACGCGGATACGTCCACTGATAGCGCTTCCGCTCGGTTCGGATGTGTCGGAACCCGGCCTTGCGGAACGCGTCCTCGATCGCCTGGGGTTGCTTGAAGCGATCGTGGCCCGGGGCGGCACCGGCGTAGGCGGGGGCGAGCAGGTCTCGGGGGATGATGGTCTCGATGAGCTCGATCCAGGCGTCCTGGAACGCGTCCTTGCCGTCCGACCACGTCGTGAAGCCGATCCTGCCACCCGGCGCGAGGACCCTCGTGATGTCGAACAACGCCGTTTCGACCTTGGCGAAATGCGCGAACACGAAGTTGCCGAGCACGACGTCGAACGTCCGGTCGCGGAAGGGCAGATCGAGGGCCTCCGCGGCCACGATGGGCAGCGACGGGCGCTCGCGGTGCGCGACGGAGAGCATGCCCAAAGAGCGGTCGATCCCCACGACGCTGGCGCCGGTCCGTGCGACCTCTTCGGCCGCCGCGCCAGTGCCCGTTCCGACGTCGAGGACCCGCTCTCCTTCACGGATGGCGAGCGCCCCGACGAGGTCGCGCGCCGCCTCCGCGAAGCGGGGTGCGTGCACGCGCCCGTACGTCTCTGCGACATCGTCGTAGGAACGCCAGTTCCCCATCCGCGCAGCCTACCCGGTGCGTACCGGACGCTCGGAGGCAGTCTCCAGGATCGCCACGGATAGACTCCGCGCGATGCGAGCGTGATCGGGGTCGCGGGCGTCATGGCCGTCGTGTTGGCCGAGGCGGTGGCCGGGGCGACGCTCTTCCTGTGGGTGAGCCCGCTCTGGACGGAGGTGAAGCGCGGCTTCTTCAAGCTCCTCGGCGTGATCCTCACGGTGCTCGCCGTTCTCACATGGCTCTCGGTCGAGTCGGCCGTCGTCGGTCGGTTCCCCACCGGCAGCGCGCTGCGTGCGACGACGATCGCGGCCGCCGCGGCGACCGCCGTGTGGACCGTGCTGCTGTTCGCGCGGCAGCCGGCGGCCTCTCGTGTCGTGGGTCTGCTCAGCGTGCCCGCGTGGCTCGTGGTGCTCGTCTGGATGGCTGGCGCCGGCCGCCAGCCGTATCCGCTCGCGCTCTTCCAGCTGGCCGCCGGCGCCGCGTTGCTGGGAGCCGCTGCGGATGGCCTGCTCCTCGGTCACTGGTACTTGACGGATCGGAAGCTGCCGCGAGGCCCCATCGACCGTGTGACGACGATCCTGCTGGCGTCGGTGGTCGTGGCAGCGATCGCCGTGATCACGGCGGGGTTCTCAGGCGTCGAGACGTCGGCATCGATCAACCCCCTGCTCACCGCTGGTGCGTTGGCACCGTGGATCGCGCTCGGCATGGTCATGGCCACCGCGCTGATCGCCTGGCTCGTGAAAGCCGTCCTCAGGGGCGAGCGGGCCTCGGCGGTGCAGTCGGCGACCGGCTTCTACTACCTCGCGGTGGTGACGGCGTTCACCGCCGAGGTGGCCGTCAAGACGCGGTTCCTCGACACCTCCTTCGGGCCGGGGGGTTGATGCCCGAGGCAGTGATCGTCGCCGGGATCGTCGCGCAGGTCGTCGTGTGGCGCATGGTCGTACGCGACCGCCTTCCGTTCTGGCCCGCGACCGCGACGACGTTCACGGTCCTCGGGGTCGCTGCGCTCCTCACTGGCGATCCGGGCTGCTGTCGGGAGGAAGAGATCGCCACCGGTGCCGTGGTAGGCATCGCGTCGGGGATGGCCTTCTACGTCGCGACCCGTCTGGTCGTCGGCCGCGCCATCCGATATCCGCGGCTCGAGCGAGCGGTGGTCGACGTCTATCGCCGCACGCGGGAGACCTCCTTCCTCACCGCCGTCGCGCTCACGCTCGCCATCGCGGTGCCCGGGGAGGAGCTGTTCTGGCGCGGTCTCGTGCTGCCGGAGCTCCAGCAGGCGACCTCCTCCACGACCGGCGCGCTGCTGACGTGGGTCGCGGCCGTCGGCGTGAATGCCGCATGGGCAAGCACACCGTTGCTCGCCGGCGCCGTCGTGGGCGGTGCGCTCTGGACCTGGCTGGCGACGTGGAGCGGAGGGGTCTTCGCGCCGCTGGCGAGCCACCTCGTCTGGACGGGACTGATGCTCGTGTGGCCGCCCGGCGCAGGTCGTGGCAAGGTGCGTCCGTGAGCTTCCTTTCGACAGCGGTGCAATCGGTGTTGGAACAGGGCCAGTTCTGCTACGCCGCCACGTCTCCGCCGACCGGCCCTCATTGCACGCCGCTCGTGTTCGCCTACTCGGGCGGCAGGTTGTGGCTGACCACCTCCCGGCGTTCGGTGAAGACGCGGGCGTGGCGAGTGGACCCCTCGGCGGCCGGTCTGGTTCGACACGGCGATCTCGCGGTCTCGTTCACCGGCCAGGCCAAGCTCTACGACGCACTGGACCGCAGCACCTGGGGGGACGCGGTGGCCGGGGCAACCTCGATCGCTCGAGCCACCGCCGCCTTCAGCAAGAAGAACGCGCGATTCTTCGCCGGGTACGCGTTCGACGCCAAGCAGGTGCCCTTCGCGTGGACCCCGCCCGGAAGGGTGTTCGTCGGCATCGAGCTCGAGCGGACGGCCCTCGTCGACGAGGACGGGGTGCAGGAGGGAAGGGGTCGCTGGGGTGGCACGTCAACGTCGCACGAGTCGTTCCGGCGCTCCGCGAAAGGCGAGGATCCGTTCTCCGCGCTGCCACGCGAGGTCCGGGAGCCCCTCGGCATGGACGGAGTCGGCGCCCTGACCCTCGTCGGGGACCGCGGCCCCGTCGTCGTGCCCGCGCGCTGGCGGGCGGACGCGAATGCTCTGTATACCTCCTTGCCGGCCGAGACCCTTTCGCTGGCCGCGGCGGGTCCGGATGCCCCGGCGGCGCTCACCATCGACGAGGCGTCCGAATGGCGCGCTCGCGACATGGTCGGCGCGATGGTGCAGGGCACCGGGTCGATCTACGTTCTCGACGAGGTCGGGAGCGGCGCGAAGTCGGCTCGGGCGCTCGCCACCGAGATCAACCCGGACGCCGGGGCATTGGTGCGGCTCACGCCTTCGCGGTTGGTGTGGTGGCGCGGCTGGTCCAGTGGGAGCGCCGACATCGGATGAGCACGACCGAGTTCTCCGTCGAGGTCGACGCGCCGCCCGAACGGGTCTGGGAGGTCGTGAGCAACCCCGCCAACATCCCGCACTGGGAGCGCCACGTCGTGAGCGTGCGGGTGCCGGACGGAGGACTCGGCGCCGATTCCACGTATTCGGTGGTGATGTCCTTCATGGGTGTCCGCGTCATGGTGCGCGGCGAGATCTTGCGGTGGGAGCCCCCGTCCCACGCGAGGATCAGGTTGCGCGGACCGCTCGATGCCACGGTCGACACCTCGATCGGACGGCTTCCTCGGGACCGGAGCCTGCTCCGCCATGAAGTGACCTACCGGTTCCGGGGACCGTTGGGTCGGATCGTCGCCGCCGGGCTCAATGCGGTCGGCGGAGCGCAGCTCGGGATCCGTCACGGGACGCTGGGACAGAAGCGCCAGATCGAAGCGGGCGCCTAGTCCTTCTTCGGTCCCTTGAGCCTCTTGGCCCGCCGCCGGAGCCAGTTGACGCTCCACCCGATCACGAACCCGAGCCCGGCCGCGATCCCGATCGGCAGGGAGGTCGCCACGTCCCAGTCCCAGAATAGGAAGTCGATGTTCGCCTCGTCCAGGTTCTGGAGGGCGAAGACCACGAGCAGGAGGGCAGCCGTACCGAGCGCGACGGACTTGAACCCCGTGCTTTCCCGCCGGTACTCGAAGGCAGGCTTCCCTTCCGGGATCGCGTCGTTCGGATCTTCCTGCTCGCGTCGCACGGCGACTCCCGAGGGTTTCGATGGGTTCCTCTGACGGTCAGCGACGATTGTCGCATGATGGCTCGCTGATGAAGCTGGGTCGAGGAGTGGGCCGGATCGCGTGGGCGGCCGCGCTCGCCGCGGGAGGAGCGGCGATCGGCCACGCCGCGCTCCGCACCGAGGACGGACGAGAGCTCGACGAGAACCTCTTCAAGGTTGCCAACGCGGAGCACGGCGAGACGGCCGATCGGTTCTTCGGCGCCATCACCGAGCTGGGGTCCCTCTACGCGGCGGCGGCGGCGGCGGGCGCGCTCGCGCTGGCCGGCCGCCGCCGCGAGGGCGCCCGCGCCCTGGCGGGCGCGGGCGCCACCTGGGCTCTTCTCCAAGGCGCTAAGCGCTTCGTCGACCGCCCCCGGCCGTTCCTCGCGTCGCCCGAGACCACTCGCCGGATGATCGCGGAGCCACACGGCACGTCGTGGCCCTCCAGCCATCCCGCGGTCCTCACCACGTTCACACGCGTGGCCGCGCGCGAGCTCGGCATCGGTGCCCTCGGACGGGCGGCGCTCACGGCTGTGGACGCCTCGGTGGCCGCGTCCCGCGTCGCCCTCGGCGTCCACTATCCGAGCGACGTGGCGAGCGGGCTTCTCTTCGGACGCGCCGTTGCGCGGCTGTGGCCGCGCGCACGTCGTCCACGCCCGCCATCTCGGCGCACGCAAGGCCACCGATAGACTCGCCCGCGATGTTCGAGACGATCGCATCCGTCGGCTGGCCCGTTCTCGATCGCTTCCGGTTGGGGGACTCGATCGCGATCTCGCCGCACGGCCTCGGCATCGCGATCGGGTTCATGGCGGGCGCCTGGTTGTTCACGAAGCTCTCGGAGCGACGTGGCATTCCCGAGGGGCTCGCGAGCTCCATCGTGTTCTGGTCGGTGGTGGGCTCGCTCGTCGGCGCACGTGTCGCCTATGTGATCGCGCACGTCTCCGACTTCGCCAGCCCCCTCGACTGGTTCAAGATCTGGGAGGGCGGGATCTCGCTCCTCGGTGGGATCGCGGGGGCGACCATCGCCAACGCGGTCAACATCAAGCGGCAGGAGTACCGCTTCAGGTTCTTCCAGGTGGCGGACACGATCGCGCCGTGTCTCGCTCTCGGCATCTCGATCGGCCGGATCGGCGACCTGATCATCGGAGACCACCTCGGCAAGCCGACGTCCTGGCTGCTGGCATGGACCTATGAAGGCGGCAGGCTCGCCCCGCCGTTCTCATGCGCGGGTGACTCGTGCACCGCGACGCTCCGCGGGGGCCTCACGGAGACGATCGACCGGGCGGGAGCGACGCTCTCCGATGCCGCGGGTGACGTCATCGCCCGCGGTATCGGCCTGCACCAGACGGCGATGTACGACATGTTGCTCGCGGGGATCCTCTTCGCGCTCCTGTGGTGGTTCATCCGTTCGCCACGGCGCGAGGGCGTCGCGACCCTGGTGTTCGGACTGTCCTACGGCTGCATCCGACTCCTCGAGGACTCCCTCCGGATCGACAAGCGATTCGGACCGTTCACGGGTTCCCAGTGGACGGCCCTGACCGCCGCGATCGTGGCGAGTGCGCTGCTGATCTACTGGGCCGTCTCGAAGCGTCCCGGTCCCACGACTCCTGGTCGCATGCAAGCGATCTCCCACCCGGCCGAGGCCACGATCGACTCCTGAGCCTAACTCGAACGCGTCGACCGATCAGCGACCGGCCAGATACGACCGTCCGATCTCGCGCATCCGCGCGTGCGTGTCGCCGTACGCGTCGGCGCGGGGCAGATACGTCTTGGCCACCTTCGCGAGGAAGGTGTAGTTCGGGTCGACGACGTTCGCCACGGGGGATTCGCTCACCTGGGTAAGCAGCTGGTACGCGTCAAGTGTCTCGAGTCCGTACTCCTCGCCCATCCACGCGATCAGGTCTGCGTGCGCGATCCGGAACGCATCCTCCAGCGGCCGGGCCGACCCCGTCGACATGATGTGGGTGTCGCTCTCGATGCGTGGCCAGGGAGTCGGTCGGCCCTTCACGAGATCGATCGCGATCACGGTGTCCATGGCCGCCTCGACGGCGACGCCGCAGGTCTCTCCCTCTCCCTGCCGGCAGTGGCCGTCGCCGATCGAGAACAGCGCGCCCTCGACGTTGACACCCAGGTAGCACGTGACGCCGGCGCGCATCTCCGGGGTATCCATGTTGCCCCCGTGAGAATCGGGAACGAGCGACGATCTGGCTTCGAACGAGGCCGGCGCGACGCCGACCGTCCCGTGCATCGGATCCAGCGGCAGCACCGCGACGTGGTCGCCTTCGGTCGCTCGGTACGTGACGGTGCGAGCGCTCCGGTCGACGTCGTAGATCCAGACCCGCTCCGGGAGCGGCTGGTGGAGCGTCGCGGTCTGGTGGGTCGTCGAGAGCGCTCCGAAGAGGTCCACGGTGCACGACGAGGCCCAGTCCCTCGACGGTTCGATCGAGATGAAATGGATCGCGAGGGTGTCACCGGGTTCCGCGCCGTCGACGAAGAACGGGCCGGTCTGTGGGTTCACGAACGGGAACTCGATCACGCGGCTGATCAAGTCGTCCGGCCCGCGAACCTTGCCGCCGAACGCGTCCTCGGTCCAGAGCTCGAGGACGTCGCCTGCCTTGACGGTGCGAACCGGCGGCACGCCCCCGAACGTCCATGCGAACTCGGACGGCTCGGGGCGGTAGGCGATCACGTTCATCGCGCGTCATCCGGCCCGAACCGACCGAGCTGCCCCACGGCGCAAGCATAGGGACTCACGGGATCGGCAGACGCGGCAGGGCTGATCAGCCTGATGGGAGGATGGGTGCGATGGGCGACTTCTTCTCAGATCCGAAGAACGGTCCGGCGATCCTGCTTATCATCCTGATCGTTGACATCCTCGTCGTGCTCGGTGGCTTCTATCTCTTGTCGAAGTTTCTCTCGGCCCGCGTGATCAAGCGTTCGACCCACATCTTGCGGTTGGCCACAGAAGGTCACACCGATGCGGCACGTGAGCTGGCCACCGAGTGGGATCGGGCGGCGCGGCCGAGGTCTCCGTTCGCCCGGGTGAACCTCGCCAAGGTGTGGTTCGTCCTCGACGAGCACAAGCGGGCGCTCAGCGTGCTGGACGCCACCAGGATCCCGAACAGCAGGGCATGTCGGCCTTTCCGCCGGATCGCGGCGCAGGTGCGGTATGACGCCCTTCGAGGGCTGGGGGAGAACGAGCGGGCCGAGTGGTTCCTTCGCGACCAGGCGGCGATCGATCCGACGGCTCCCTGGCTCGCCTTTTCGAGGTGGGAGACGGCGACCACGGATGGGGACGTCGAAGCCGCCGGGGCAGCGCTCGCCGATGCTCGAGCACTGTTCGCGAAGCATCCCAAGGACGAGGCCGTCCTGGCCGTCCTTGCCCAAGATGCGTTCACGGGACATCGGTACGCGGATGCCGCGGACCTCCTCGAGCGATTGGTCCATGGCCTCGATCGGCCCGGGGCACGTCGACTGACCAGGTTCGAGCTGTACCTGCTTCTCGGCATGGCGCAGGTGGCGGTTGGGCGTGACGCTGCGTCCGACGAGTCCTTCCGTAGGTTCGTGGAACGATCGTCCGACCCGGCGGACGCCGAGCGCCAGGTGCGCGGTGCCCGAGCGGGCGCGTACCTCGTCGCCGGGCGACTGGACGAGGCCACGCGCGCGTATGAGCAGCTCATCGCCGACGCGGAGTCGGCGGACGCTCTCGTCGGCCTGGCGATGTGCCGTGTTCGGCTCGGGGACCCTCAGGGAGCGAGCGATGACCTCGACCGAGCGGAAGCCCTCGGCTTCGATCCAGACAAGGCCCTACCCCTTCGGGCACAGATCACGGTGGACCGAGGGCAGGGGGCGGAAGCTGAGGAGCTGGCTCTCCGGGCAGCGGGCGGCGATCCCACGACCAACGATCCAGGATCTCTGTACACGCTGGCCTACGTCCGCGCTACCGCGCACCTCCCAGGGGCCGAAGAAACGCTTCGGCGCTACGCCGAACTCCAGCCGAACGATCCCGACCTCGCTCCACTGCTCGATCGCCCGGCACCGGGTGGAGGAACTTGGCGAGAGCGCATCGAGGTCGCGCTTCGTCCCGACGTGTAGACGATCCGCGGCGCTTCTTCCATCCACCCGAGCGCCCCGAAGTTCCGCACGCGGTGAGGATGAGTCGTCATGACGACGTCATCGCGCCATGAGCTGGAGCGGTTTCCCCACCTTCGACTTCGTCGCACGGACGACCGCTTCGGCCGCCTCGCTCAAGGCGACGGCGGCAGGGGAGTCCGGGTCGGAGACCACGATCGGAACGCCCTCGTCGCCACCGGCGCGCAATGCCGGCACCAGCGGTACCTGTGCCATCAGCGGCACGCCGAGCGTCTCGGCGGCCTCGTGGCCGCCGCCCTCGCCGAAGATCGTCTCGCGCTCCCCGCAGTGGGGACACACGTACCACGACATGTTCTCGACCACGCCGATCGGACGGAGGTTCGTCCGCTCGGCCATCTTCCCGGCACGCTCCGCGACCTTGCGTGCCGCGTCCTGCGGGGTCGTCACCACCAGCATCGATGCACCGGGGATGAACGACGCAAGGGAGATCGAGACATCACCGGTGCCGGGCGGCAGGTCGCAGAGCAGGAAGTCCAGGTCGCCCCACCAGACATCGCCGAGGAACTGCTGGATCGCCTTGTGCAGCATCGGGCCGCGCCAGATCACCGGCGTCTCCTCGGGCACGAAGTGGCCCATCGAGATCACCTTCACGCCGTGAGATTCCAGCGGCAGGATCATGTCATTGAAGCCGACCGGCTTGCCGAGTGCGCCGAGCATCCGGGGAACGCTGAACCCCCATACATCGGCGTCGAGCACACCGACCGAGCGGCCGGCCTTCGCGAGGGCGGCCGCGAGGTTCACCGTGACGCTGGACTTGCCGACGCCGCCCTTGCCCGAGGCGACGGCGATGATCGACGTCTGCGGCGGGAACGAGATCGTGGTCTCCGGTGCGGCGGGGGCACCGCCTCGGAGCCCCGAGACCAGCTTCTCTCGTTCCTCGGTACTCATCGGCGTGAGCTCGACGTCGACCCGCTCGACGCCCTCGAGCGGCTGGACGGCGTTCGTCACGTCGCTCGTGATCCGGTCCTTGAGCGGACATCCTTCGATGGTGAGGAGCACGTGGACGCGGACGACCCCGCCGTCCACGGCGACGGATTTCAGCATGCCGATCTCATCGATCGGTCGGCCGATCTCCGGATCCTTGACGCCCTTCAGCGCCTCGCGGACCTGTGCTTCGGTGGCCACGGGCTCTCCTCCTATGAGGGGTCTAAGCTCTGGTTGACACGGTGCGAACCGTGCAAAGCCCATCGTACGAGATGCGTCGATGAACGAACCCGCCCCGATCGAGATCCACAAGGCCCTCGCGGACGACACCCGCTACCGGCTCTACCGCTACCTGCGCCTGTCGGGCCGGCCCGTGCCCGTCCGGGAGCTCGCCACGAGGCTGGGTCTCCACGCCAACACCATCCGCCCGCACCTGCGGCGGCTGGTGGATGCGGGCCTCGTCGCGTCGGAGACGCGACGAGGCCCGTCGGCGGTCGGGCGCCCTCAAACGGTCTACACCGCGGTCGCGATGGACAACCGGGAGGGACGCGATCACCGGTTGCTCGCCGACATCCTCGCCACACTGATCAAGGGACCGCGCGCACGCACGGGGGCGGAGAACCTCGCGCGCGAATGGGGCGACTACCTCATGACCAGACATGCCCCGCCGCCCGGCGCGCGGCGCCCCGGACCCAACCTGGCCGCCCTTCGAGACGCGCTGGCGGAGGCGGGCTTCGATCCCCGGTTCCGCCGCCGTGGGAACAGATCCGTGGAGATCGCGCTGCGGAGCTGTCCGTTCCGTGACCTGCTCGAGGAGCACCGAGAGCTCGTCTGCACGGTGCACCGAGGACTCCTCGAGGGCATGTTGGAGGGATCGCGCCCTCGACTCCACCTCCGCTCGTTCGAGCCTCTCGCGGATCGGGGTTCCGTCTGTCGTCTCGTCGCCGGAGGGTGACCTCGACCGAGCTCGGGTACCGCTGAAGTTCGCCACCCGAACGACCGATGGGAGAGGAACGGGTGTGGTCCGCATGCCCATCCATGGTTCTTTGGCCATGGATCCGGTCGAGACGAGGTGTGGCGCAGTGGAGAACACGGATTCCGCCGTGGCGGAGTTCGACGGCTGGCTGAAGGATCTGATGGCGGGTCAGGGTTCCGACCTGCACGTCAAGGTCGGTTCTCCGCCGATGATCCGACTGCCGGACGGACTGGTACGGATGGATCGGGATCCGATCACCCCGGTCGAGACGGCCGCGATCGCCGATTCGATCATCCCCGCCGACCGCAGGGAGTTGTTCGAGAAGAACGGTGAGATCGACTTCGCGTACTCACTCAGGGACGTGGGTCGCTTCCGCGCGAACGTGTTCAAGCAGCGGGGCTCGATCTCGATGGTGCTCCGCCGCCTCCGATTCGGCGGCCCGACGTTCGAGGAGATGGGTCTGCCCGACGCGGTGCGGCAGCTCTCCGAGGAGCATCGCGGCTTGATCCTCGTGACCGGACCGACTGGGTCGGGCAAGACGACGACGCTCGCCTCGATGATCGGCCACATCAACGAGACCAAGCCGGTGCACATCGTGACGATCGAGGACCCGATCGAGGTGCTTCACCGCGACGCGATGGCCTCGATCAATCAACGGGAGATCGGCAACGACACGCAGGATTTCCACGCGGCGCTCCGAGCAGCGCTCCGGCAGGACCCGGACGTGATCCTTATCGGCGAGATGCGCGACACCGAGACCGTGCGAGCCGCGATCCAGGCCGCCGAGACCGGGCACCTCGTCCTCTCGACGCTCCACACGGTGGACGCCACCGAGACCGTCAACCGGGTGATCGACTTCTTCCCTCCCTACCAGCAGAAGCAGGTGCGGCTGGCGCTCGCGGGGACGCTCCGCGGGATCATCTGCCAGCGGCTGGTGACCACGGTGGACGGGGGCCGGACGCCTGCCCTCGAGATCCTCGTGAACAACGGCCGGATCGCTGAGCGGATCGTCGACCCGGACCGGACGAGCGAGATCAAGGATGTGCTCGCCGACGGCCACTTCTACGGGATGATGACGTTCGACCAGTCGCTCCTGATCCTCCTCCAGGAGGGGAGGATCACGACGGAGGCCGCCTTCCAGGCCGTGTCCAGCCGCCACGACTTCGAGCTCGCGATGCAGCAAGCAGGGCTCGCCGTCCCCGCCTGAGCTCAGGTCGTCGCGCTCTTCCTTCCGAGCCGGCTGAGACCCACCGCGATGCCCGCGCCGAGCGCCACACCGACGAAGCCGATCGCGGCGAGCATCCCTGTGGGAGGCCCAGCATCACCAGCCACCACGCGCGTCACGGTCTGGGGAGCCGGCGCCTCGACGGGCTCGACCGTGATGCCCGAGCCGCCGCCCGCACCCTTCCCGCTGCCAACGAGGATCGCGCCCGTCATGCCGGGGTGGTAGTTGCACGCGAACGGGTAGACGCCTGCTTCGTCGAACGTCACGGTGAACGTGTCCCCCTCGACCATGTCTTCGAAGTGACCCCACTGGTTGCCGCCCACGTTGTGCGTGACTCCCAGGTCCGTGTTCGCGAACGTCACGGGTTGCCCCGGATCGACCGTGGTCACGGTCGCCGTGAAGCAGGCATCGACCATGCGGACCGTGGCGTCCTTCTCACCGGTGGCGTCGTTCTCGGTGACGCCTGAGTGGCAGCCGCCGCCCGCCAGGGCCGTGCCGGGCACCCCCACGACGACCATCGCCGCGCCCACGACCACGCAGAGGAGCATCCCTCGTCTCATGCCGATCCCTCCTCGTTCATCCGATGCCCCTGCTACACCGGCCCGGGTCAGGAGGTTCCCGCGGACAGAGCGATCCGAAGGGCTTCTGCCATGGGCAGAGCGGTCTCGAGGCGCATCGTGTGCGGACCGTCTCGCCAGAGGAGCACGTTGCCGTGCACGCGGACGTACGCGACACCCTCGTCGGTGAGCAGTTCGAGGAGGTGGGTCCCCGTGGTCCAGTAGTAGTCCACACCGTCGACGGTCTCGAACTGCAGGACGCCCGTGTCCTCATAGAGCTCCTTCGAGGCCAGGTTGGCGTCGCCTTCGAAGACCATCAGGACCGCTCCGTATCCCGTGTCCGCGATCTCCGGAAGCTCTTGTCGCGCTCGCCACGCCATCGTCACCCGCGCGACCTCTCCCATGTCCGTGAGGATCTCGTCCGCCCACACACGATCGGGCGTCCCGAGCCGAGCGGGGAAGGCGACGTTCTTCCCGAGCAGGACGGCTGCTTCCTCGAGCGTCACCGGTTCGCCGGTGGGGGCGATCGAGGGGGTGGGCAGGGTCCCGGGCCGACTGGGCGTGACCTCCACGACGACGGCACCGAGGTCGATGATGATCTTGGCGGCGACCGCGGCACCTGCGAGCAGGAGCACGGTCGCGGCGGCGATGAGCATGATCCGCTTGGGTCGGGACAGCGGGAGTCGGACGACCGCCGGATGCCGATCCCTGGTGGCGCGGCTCATGACAGCTCCCGAGAGCATCGGGGTCGTCGGCCACTCGATGTCCAGCGTGGACACGGCCGCACCGAGGTCGTCGTCGCTCATCGAACGGAGGCGTTCGCTCATATCGGGTCCTCCAACACGGCGCGCAGGCGGGCCATCGCTCTCGAGAGGCGGGACTTGGCCGTGCCGAGGCGGACGTCCAACAGGTCGGCCGTCTCGCTCTCGGACAGGCCGATCAGGAACCGGTACCCGATCACTTCGCGGTCCGGAGGCGAGAGGCGGTTGAGCGCGGTGACCAACATCTCTCGATCCTCCTGCGCGAGGGCCGCGGTCTCCGGGGACGGGGCCGCGTCCCCGTCGGAGACCGCGGCCGTGCGCAGGGCCAGGCCCTGGCGGCGGCGCATCGACCGCGCTCGGTTGCGGGCCTCGTTCGCCACGATCTTGAGCAACCACGGTCGGAACGGAGCGTCCGGCCGGAACCGTGGGAGCGCGTAGTAGGCCTTCACGAATGCCTCCTGGGCTGCGTCCTCTGCCTCGGCGCGGTCGCGCGTGACGAGCCAGGCGACACGGAAGGCGATCTGCCCGTACCGCTTCACCAACTGCTCGTACGCAACGTCGTCGCCCTCGCGGGCTCGCCGTGCGAGCTCGGCGTCCTCCAGTGGTCGGCCCTCCACGGGAGCTCTTCCCTTCACGCCTGTCTACACCGCTCCGCGAGTCGCGGTTCCCGCGTCACCCGTTGGCGAAGACCTATCCGGTTGACGACTGGCCGTCGCCCTTCGCTTGGTCGGCGACCGCGACGATCCCGGCGGCGAGGCCCGCGAGCTCCATCGGCACGACGATCTTGGAGGACGAAGAGCCGCCGATCTGCTTGAGCGCGTCCAGATACTGCAACGTCATCGTCTTCTGATCCGCCGTCGAGGCTTGCCGGTTGATGGTCTCCAGAGCCAGCGCGAAACCCTCGGCCCGCAGGATCGCGGCCTGCCGCTCGCCCTCGGCCGTCAGGATCGCGGACGCCTTACTTCCCTCGGCGTTCAGGATCGCCGACGCCTTGTTGCCTTCCGCGACGGTGATCGCCGCGGACTTCGTGCCGTCCGCTTCGAGGACGATGGCTCGGCGGGAACGCTCGGCCGACATCTGGCGGGTCATCGCCTCTTGCACGCCGGGCGGCGGGATGATCTCGCGGATCTCCACGTTGGTGACCTTCACGCCCCACCGTTCGGTGACCTCGTCGAGCTTCTGCCGCAGGATCTGGTTGATCTCGTCGCGCTTGGCCAGCACGTCGTCGAGCGGGATGTCGCCGATCACGGCTCGCAGCGTGGTGGACGCGAGTGCCTGGGCGGCGCCGGCGAAGTTCCCGACCTGCACGACGCTATCCGACGGATTGACGACCTTGTAGAACGTGATGAAGTCGACCGCGATCGGCGCGTTGTCCTTCGTGATCGAGTCCTGCCTCGGGATCTCCAGGAAGAACTCGCGGAGATCGACCTTCACCCCTTTGTCCACGATCGGGATCAACAGGATGAGGCCCGGTCCCTTCACGGCCAGCAGGCGCCCCAGTCGGAACACCACCAGTCGTTGGAATTCAGGCACGATGCGGATCGCGTTCGCCAGGAACAAGATGACCAGCACGATCGCGACGGCCACGCCGATGAAAGCCGGGTCGGTGAAGTCCATCAGGTGTTCCCTCCTCGGACCGGCAGGGCACCGCCGGTGGGCGCGTGCTCGGATCCGAGCGGCTCGACGGTGAGCACGAGCCCGTCGAGCCTGGTCACGCGGATCCTCGAACCTTCGGGGATGACGCCGCTCGCCGACCTGGCCTTCCACTCCTCGGCCGCCACCCGAACGACGCCTTCAGGGTCCAGACCACCGGGGAGCACGACGCCCTCTCGCCCGACGACGGCCTCCGGACCCTGGGCGGGAGGGAGGTTCCGCATCGCGAGGGCCTTCGCGACGACGAAGCCGAAGAACAGAGCCATGAAGGCTGCGACGGGCACGATCGCGAACGGCGAGACACGGACGCCACCGGACGGGTCGAAGAGGAACAGTCCGCCCAGGACGAGGGACGCGATCCCGGCGGCCGACCAGATCCCGAGACCCGGCACCTTGAGCTCGACCACGAAGAACACCACGGATGCCACGAGCAGAGCGATCCCGATCAGCCGCACGGGCAGCAATCCGAACGACGCGATCGAGGTCAGCAACAGGATCGTGCCGACCGTGCCGCTGAAGACGTGTCCCGGCACGATCAGTTCCAGGACGATCAGCGCGAGACCGAGCCAGAAGAAGATGAACGCGAGGTTCGGGTCGAACAGGTCGTGGAGGAAGCTCGCGCCGGGGGTCATGTCGACGTCCTGGATCGCGGCTCCCGCCGTGTGCAGTGTCGCGGTGCCGCCGTCGACGGTCTCGACGACGGTTCCGTCGACCTCCTCGAGCATCGCCCTGTCGGAGTCGGCGATCAGATCGATGATGTCCCCGTCGAGGGCTTCCTGGGCCGTGATGCTCTTCGACTCGGTCACGAAACGGGAGGCGAGGTCGGCGTTCCGGTCTCGCTGCTCCGCGAGGCTGCGGATGTAGGCGGCGGCGTCCTCCTCGATCTTGTCGGAAAGCGTGACACCTCCGATCCCGACCGGTGTCGACGCGCCGACGTTGGTGGCCGGTGCCATCGCGGCCACATGGCACGCGACGAGGATGAATGCGCCCGCCGACGCGGCTCTCGCCCCTTCGGGCGATACGTAGCAGAGCACCGGGACCTTCGCGTTCTGGATCGATTTGACGATCTCCCGCATGGAGGAATCCAGACCGCCGGGCGTGTCGATCGTGAGGAGCACGGCGCCGGCCTCGTCCCGCGCGCCGTCGATGCCGCCGCTGAGGTAGTCGGCCACGAAGGGATCGACCACGCCTTCGAGGGACAGATGGATCAACGGGGCTTCGGCCGGCTGGGCGGAGGCCATCGAGGCGAGTCCGGCGACCACGACCATGGCGCCGACCAGCGTTCGGGCGGACCTCGACCTCTCGATCACCTGGTCAGCGCTCCTGCGCGGATGTCGTCACCTGTGATGCGCCAGCCTACTCCTGTCGGTTCTCTGGTCATCTTCCGATCCCGTCCGAGCGTTTCCGTCCCGGCGCAACCGTGCGAATATCGGGGGCAAGGCTCCGCAAAGCTTCGACCCCCGAAGCCGCCGTATACCGAGAGGAACCGAGTGGACGCTCGGCACGAAGGCCCGCTCCTCCCCAGGGAGGAGCAACAACTGATGGAGGGTCTCCTCAACGGTGACGACGATGCCATCCGCGCCCTCTACGCGAGGTTCGGGCGCCCCGTGTACTCACTGGGCATGCGGCTGCTCGGCTCGCGAGAGGCTGCCGAAGAGCTCGCACAGGACGTTTTCCTCATGGCGTGGCGAAAGGCTGCGCGATTCGACCCGGCGCGGGGACGCCTGTCGACCTGGCTCATGACGATCGCGCACAACCTCGCCGTCGACCGACTCCGCCGGGAAACCGGCGCTCGCCGCCCCACCCTCGTCTTGATGGACCAGGTGCCGGATGCCCCCGGGGCGAGTGAGGAGGACGTGGTGGAGGAGCGAGACGCGGCGACCCGAGCGCTCGCATCCCTCACGGACGCGGAACGAACGTTGCTGACCAGGGCGTACTTCCGTGGCCTGACCGCGAGGGAGATCTCGGAGTCCGACGGGATCCCCCTCGGGACCGTGAAGACGCGGCTCCGCACGGCGATGATCAAGGTCCGCCGGGCGAACGAAGGCAAGGAGATCTCGTGAACTGCCTGACGGTGCGCGAGCAGCTGGCCGAGCACGCGCTCGGCGTGTTGCAGGACGGGGACGCATCGTCGATCGATCGCCATCTCGAGTGGTGCGCGGCGTGCCGGAAGGAAGCGGGAGAGCTCCAGCGGGCCGCGGCGACGCTCGCCTTCTCGGTGGCGTCGGCCGAGCCGCCGGCAGCCCTCGAGGACCGGGTCGTCGGAGCGGTGCGGGATGCGGCGGGAAGTCGGCGGGCCGCGGCGCCGCGGCGGAGCCGCATCGCCGCCGCGGCCGTGCTTGCCGCGATGCTCGCCCTGTCCGGTCTCGGGTGGGGCGCCGTGATGGCGGGACGTGCCGAACGCGCCGAGGAGCGGGCCGCTGCAGCGCTCCTCGAGCAGCGAGATGCCGTACGGAAGATCCAGGATGTGTTCCAGCTGCCGGAGGTGGATCCCGAGGCGATCGCGGAGATCTCGACGCTGCTCTCACCTCGGCTTCGGGAAGGTCGCGGTGACGCCCTGGTCCTGCTCTCCCCGTCGGGCGATGACCTCGCGTTCGTCCTGGTGAGCGGTCTCAGCGAGGTGCGAGCCAACCAACGCCCACTCGAGGTCCGTCTCGTCGGGAGAGACGCGCGACGAGAGCTGGTCGTCGGTCAGATCAGGACGCTCAACTCCGGTGGCGAAGGCGGTGTCTATCGCTCGTTCGCCGAGGATCTGAGGAGATTCAGCGACGTCGTGATCAGTGACGCTCGCGGCAAGGTGCTGTTGAACGGCACCCTGAGCGTCTACGAGCCGACGTCCTGACTATCCTCGCCGGATGCGCTTCGGGCTGAGCCTGCCGCACTACGGGTTCTCGTTCCCGGCCGGAGAGATCACGTTCACCGACGCTGCCGAGTGGGCTCGCCGGGCGGAGGACCTGGGGTTCGACTCGGTCTGGGTTTCCGATCACTTCTTCTACTCCTTCGCCAGGTACGGGGCCGATCCATCCCCGGTCGCGTCACTCGAGCCGCTGACCACGCTCGCCGGCGTCGCCGCGGTCACCGACCACGTCCGGCTCGGGACCCTCGTCCTCTGCGCGGCGTTCCGGCATCCCGCGCTGCTCGCGAAGGCCGCAGCTTCTATCGACCTCCTGTCGGGAGGGCGTCTCGATCTCGGGCTCGGCGCCGGATGGATGGTGGAGGAGTTCGAGTCGTTCGGGTACCGATTCGGGTCGGCGGGTGAGCGTTTCGCGATCCTCGAAGAGTCCGTCGACGTGGTGACGCAGCTGTTCGGCGGGGAGTCGGTCACGTACGAGGGCCGGAACGTCACGCTCCGCGAGGCCGTCCTCCGGCCGGCGCCCGATCGCTCGCCCCCCTTGTGGGTGGGCGGGAAGGGCGGCCCGCGGCTCCTCCGGCTGGCGGCGCGCCTGGCGGACGGATGGAACGTGGTGTGGCGGATGTCGCCCGAGGCCTACGCGGGGAAGGTCGCCGACGTGCGGCACGCGTGCGAGGAAGCGGGCCGCGACCCGTCCACGTTCGGTCTCTCCGTCGGCCTTTACTCGCTGATGGGCGAGGACGAGGCCGCGGCTCGGGCCGCGTTCGAACGCGGCCGCGCCGCCGCCCCCGGGAACGCCATGGCCAACGACGACTACGGGACGTGGCGGGCCGACACGCTCTCGGGGACACCCGAGCAGATCCTCGAACGCGTCGCCGCGTTCGAGTCGCTAGGTGTCGGCGAGATCATCGTGGCGCCCTGGGTTCTGCCCTTCGCGATCCACGAACCCGGTCAGGTCGAGCTGTTCGCGGAGCGCGTGGTCGCTCCTTCGCGAGGGGACTGATGGAGCCGCGTGCCGCCGTGCTCACGGTCCTCACCGAGGACGCCGCCCCTCTGCACTGGACCAAGATCCAGGACCTCGCCCTACGCCGCGGCTACCTCGATCCCTTCGAGCATCCCGACGTGCGGAGGCAGGTGCAGATCGCGCTCCGGGATCTGGCGCGCGAAGGTCTCGTCGAGAAGCAGGCGAAGGGTGTCTACGCCTTGGCTGTGCGCGCCGACGATTGAGCCTTCCTCCGTCCGGCGGTCGCCTTCTTCCGGGCGGCGGCCTTCTTCCGAGGCCGGCCCACCGTCTTCCGAGGCCGGCCGCGTCGCTTCGGTGCCTCGGCCGCCTGCCCCGATCCGGCCATCTTGCGTGGACGCCCCGGTCGCGGCCTCCGGGCGCCGGCGACGAGCTCCGTGACATGGGTCGCGCACAGATCCTTCGCGAAGTTGCCTCGTGCGGCCTTGATCGTCACGGTTTCGGTGGCGGGCTTGCCACAGACGTCGCACACCACGATCGTTCTTTCAGCCATGATCGGATCCTCTCGGTTGGGATGGCGGGAGCATAGCCGAAGAACCGGATCGGGTTCGTGCGCGCGAAGATGTCACCGGCTGTAGTTGGCGCCCGAAATCTCCTCGAGTTTCTCGAAGCGGTGTTGGGCTTCGACCCATCGCATCGTCCCGGAACGAGACCGCATCACGAGCGAATACGTCGTCGCACCGTCCGGCCAGTACCGAACGCCCTTGAGCAACGATCCCTCCGTGATCCCGGTCGCGGCGAAGAACACGTCCTTGCCGGACACGAGGTCATCGGTCGTCAACACGCGTTCCGGATCGAGTCCCGCGCCCTGGAGCTGTTCGCGTTCTTCGTCGGTTCTCGGTGTGAGACGTCCCTGGATGGCTCCGCCCATGCACTTCAACGCCGCGGCGGCGATGACCCCTTCGGGGGTGC
>CAVVAK010000009.1:0-505253 GCA_963746335.1 uncultured Actinomycetota bacterium
GAAGGCTCGAGCGGATGGCGAAGTTCGGCGAGTCGGACCTGCTGAAGTGCTCGTTCTGCGGCAAGAGCCAGAAGCAGGTCAAGAAGCTGATCGCGGGCCCGGGCGTCTACATCTGCGACGAGTGCATCGACCTCTGCAACGAGATCATCGAGGAGGAGCTCTCCGACACCGCCGAGCTCAAGCTCGACGAGCTGCCGAAGCCGGCGGAGATCTATGCGTTCCTCGACGAGTACGTGGTCGGGCAGGACCAGGCGAAGAAGGTCATGTCGGTCGCCGTCTACAACCACTACAAGCGGATCCAGGTCGGGGCGAAGGACCAGGAGGTCGAGCTCCAGAAGTCGAACATCCTGATCCTCGGTCCGACGGGCTGTGGCAAGACCTACCTCGCGCAGACGCTGGCCCGGATGCTCAACGTCCCGTTCGCGATCGCCGACGCCACCGCCCTCACCGAGGCCGGCTACGTCGGCGAGGACGTCGAGAACATCCTCCTGAAGCTGATCCAGGCGGCCGATTACGACGTGAAGAAGGCCGAGACGGGCATCATCTACATCGACGAGATCGACAAGATCGCCCGCAAGTCGGAGAACCCCTCGATCACGAGGGATGTGTCCGGTGAGGGCGTGCAGCAGGCGCTGCTCAAGATCCTCGAGGGCACGACCGCCTCCGTCCCGCCGCAGGGCGGCCGCAAGCACCCGCACCAGGAGTTCATCCAGATCGACACCACCAACGTGCTGTTCATCTGCGGTGGCGCGTTCGCCGGCCTCGATTCGATCATCGAGAGCCGCATCGGCCGCAAGGGCGTCGGGTTCGGCGCGGAGGTCATGAGCCACCAGGACAAGGACCTCGGGGCGATCTTCGCGCAGGTGCTGCCGGAGGATCTGCTGAAGTACGGGCTGATCCCGGAGTTCGTCGGCCGGCTGCCCGTGCTCACGAGCGTCAACAGCCTCGATGAGTCCGCTCTGGTCGACATCCTCACCCAGCCGAAGAACGCCCTCGTGAAGCAGTACATGAAGTTCTTCGAGTTCGACGGGGTGGAGCTCGAGTTCACCGACGACGCGATGAAGGCGATCTCCGAGCAGGCGATCAAGCGGGGGACCGGAGCCAGAGGCCTGCGGGCCATCATGGAGGAAGTCCTCCTCAACGTGATGTACGAGCTGCCTTCCCGCCAGGACGTCACGAAGTGTCTGGTCGATCGCGACGTGGTCCTCACCGGCGTGAACCCCACGCTCGTCCCTCGAGCCAAGCAGGCGTCGAAGAAGCGCAGCGGCGGCGGCGAGCGCCAGGAGAAGACGGCCTAGCCGGTCTCCGTCAGGGCGCGCGCGGCGGCCAAGCCCTGCGCGTCACCGATCGTGTCGAAGGTGGCCGCCGCACGCGCCGCCCAGATCCCCGACTCGTCATCCCTCGCGCTCGATGAGGCACGAGCGATATCGAGCTGCGTCAGCGCTCGCTCCCAGGGGGCCTCGATCGCCTCGAACCCCTCGGCGGCGCGTTCGAGACCCCGCCGGGCGCCGGCGAGATCACCGCTCGCGAGAGCCGCCCGACCTTCGAGCCGGTCGGCGAACGACGCGACGGACGGCGCGTCCGCCGCCTCCGCGTGTCTCCGCATCTGGGCGACGAGCTCGGCCGCTCCGTCCCAGTCCTCCGTCGCCGCGAGCCGTTCCGCCTCCGCTTCCAACGCATCGCCCGCGTGGACCGCCCAGTTGTGCGGGCGGCGGATCCCCTTCGCCTGGGGGAGGTCGCCCCTGACGACCAGGAACCGGAGGATGCTCGGATAGAGGCGACCGGAGCTCTCGGTGACCATCCGGACGATCGCCGCGGCGAGGGCGTCGCTCCGGACGCGCTCCTCCCGCCGCTCGTAGATCACTCCGGCCACCGCGAACGCATGCGTCGCGAAGTACGGTGGGTCGTCCTCGCGGCTCTCGAGCATCCGACGGATCGTGGCGAACCCTTCGAGTGCCTCGTCCCACCGTCCGAGCCGATACAGCGCGGCGATGCGCCAGGCGCTGATGTGGAGATCGGAGCTCGGGTCTCGCCCGGTGATCGCCTCGAGGCCCGCGTCCGCGATCTCGAGCGCCCGCGCGTAGCGTCCGATCTCGTAGTGGGTCCACGCACCCATCGCGTAGAAGTCGCCCAGCTCGAGGGGATCCGTCACCTCGTGGGTGATCGTGGCTCGTTGCTCCCAGATCGGAAGGGCACGGCCGTACCAGCCCCGCGCGATCCACGGCCCGATCGCTTGGTCGTAGGCGGCGGAGGCACGATTGGGCAGATGCATCCGGAGCGCGATCTCCGCTCCCTCGAGGCCCGAGGCCGAGAGCTCCTCGAGGTCGGCCTCGGAATAGCGGTCGGGAGAGAACGCGAACGGCCACCCGGCTCGGATCCCGAGGAGCCGGATCCGCTCCTCCGAGTCGCCGGGCGGCAGATGCGCGATCCCGAGATCCCACAGCTCGCGAACGGTCTCTTCGGGCGGCAGCTCGCCTCGCAGAGAGCCCGGCCAGCGCACCGCCACGTCGCAGCCGAGCGCGGCCAGACGCGCCACCCGTTTCCCGTCGGGAGGGTCCACGCGCGCCCGGGTGATCGCCGCCTCTCGGAAGTACCGCCACGCGAGGTCCCCCGAGTAGTCGGCGAAGAACGCCATCGCCAGCATCTCGAGCGCGTCCGTGCGCTCGAGATCGCCGGACGTCAGGTCGAGCGCCTCCTCGGCCGAACGCCGCGCCTTGCGGACCACCAGGCGCCGTCGCGCTTCATCGGAGGCACGGAGCAACCATCGGAAGGCACCGACCCGGAGATCCTCCGATGGCCCACCGGGCGTGTCTGCGGCGAGGGTGACCGCGGTCGACAGGTGATAGGCGAGCAACTCAGCCATCTCGCCCGCGCGGTCGCCGGCCGTCTCTTCGATCCAGCCGGCGACCGCCGCGTGCGCGTCCGTACGGTCACGCCGGGGGAGGGACGCATAGGCGACGTCGCGGATCAACACGTGCTTGAAGATCAGCTCGGGCTGTCCTGCCAGGGACGAGGTCAGGCGTGAGAGGACCAGCTCGCGGTCCTCCAGGGTCCGAAGGGACGTCTCCACGGTTCCGTCGGGGAGGTGCGCGAGCAGCGCGACCGGTCCCGGCCAGAAGACGCGGCCGACCACCGCGGCCGCCTGGAGCACGCGCTTGTCTTGGCCGTCCAAGAGATCGAAGCGGGCAGCCAGCACCGCCTGCACCGTGTCGGGGATCACGACCTGTTCGATCTCGTCGAGGGCGCGCCACCGATCGCCCTCGCGGACGAGGTGTCCTTCGTCGATCAGCTGGCGGACGATCTCCTCGAGGAAGAACGGGTTGCCTTCGGCTCGCTCGAGGATCCGGGCATGCACCGACGGCGGGAGATCCTCGATCGTGAGCAGCTCGTGGACGAGCCGGTCGGCCTGCTCCGGCGTCAGCGGATCGAGTGCGATCGAGGAGTGGTTGCGACGTCCGCCCCCCCACGCGGGGCGGGTCGCGGCCAGGTCCGGCCGCGACGGGCAGACGAAGAGCACCGGTCCCACCACTCGTTCCGACGATTCGTCGAGCAGGTCCAACAGCGCAGGATCGGCCCAGTGGATGTCCTCCACGATGACGACGAGCGGCGTCTCGGCGGCGAGCGCCGAGAAGAACGACCTCCAGCCCGCATGGACCTCCTGCCGGACCTCGCGAGGTTCCATCGACTCGAAGTCGAACTCCGGATCGGCGACGTTCACCGTGAACGCGAGTGCCGCGGTCGCCCGCCCGGGATCGGAGGTCATGTCCTCGGTCAGCAGCTCGCGACCCGCCTTGCGGATCTTCTCGAGCGCGAGCTCGGGCGCGTCCGAGTCCAAGACTCCCGCGTAGCCTTTGAGGATCTCCGCGAGCGGCCAATACGTGATCCCCTCGCCGTACGGGAGGCACCGTCCTCGCACCACGGTGGCGCCATCTCGCTCCGCCCGCAGAAGGAACTCCGAGGTGAGACGGCTCTTCCCCACACCGGCGTCGCCGTAGATCGTGACGAGGTTCGGCCGGCCCTCGGTCGCCGATCGCCGGAACATCGTCAGGAGCAACGAGAGCTCCTCGTCACGACCGACCATCGGGGCGTGAAGCCCCGGCACCCCGCGGTCCTGGATGGCTGCCGCCCCCTCCAGCAGCTCCATCGCCGGTACCGGCTCTCCCTTTCCTTTCAGGTCGAGCCTCGTCGCCTCGCCGAACCGGAAGCCCCTCGCCCCTCGGGCGGTTCGCTCCGACGCTAGGATGCCGCCGGGCTCCGCTGCGCTCTGGAGACGTGCCGCGACGTTCACCGCATCGCCCGTCACCATCGGCTCGCCGGGTTGCGGATCGACGGACGCGAGGACCTCACCGGTGTTGACTCCGATCCGGATCTGCAACGTGACGCCGCGCGCGGCCATGAGCCGGTCGTTCACGTCGCCCAGCCGCTCCCGCATCCGGAGCGCCGCCCGGAGGGCGCGGACGGGGTCGTCTTCGTGCGCGGCCGGAACACCGAAAACCGCCATCACTGCGTCGCCGATGAACTTCTCGACCGTGCCGCCTTCGGCCTCGATCTCCTCACGCATCGCCGCGAAGTAGCTCGCCATCACCTCGCGGAGGTGTTCGGGGTCGAGCCGTTCGCCGAGCTCCGTCGAACCGGTGACGTCGGCGAACAGGACCGTGACGACCCTGCGCTCTTCGGGCGAGTCGTGGGAGTCGAGCGTCAGCCCGCACGCAGGACAGAACCGAGCGTCTGGTGGAAGATCGGAGCCGCAGCGGGGACAGGCGCTCGGCGCCACCGCAGGCTCGTCAGTCGACCGGATCGTGCTCGACCCGACGGAGTCGCGCACACAGCTCCACCAGCAAGGCCCGGCTGATCGACGGATATTCCGCGAGGAGCGGCAGGAACTGCCAGGACGTGAGCGCGAACGTCGTCGTCGGTTCCTCTGCCTTCACCGTCGCGGACCGGGGCTGTCCGTCCAGCAGCGACATCTCGCCGAAGTAGTTGCCCGGCCCGAGTCGGGCCCGCTCATGACCGTCGACGTCCACCGAGACTTCGCCGTCCATGATCAGGTGGAATCCCGCCGCGCCGCCGTCCTGCTGGGCGACCACCTTCCCGGAGTCGAATCGGACCTCCTTGCCCACGGCGACGATCCGCTGGAGCTCCTTCTCGTCGAGACCGCGGAAGATGGCGACGGTGCGCAGCTTGTCGATCAGTTCCTCGGCCATGACTTCCCCTCCCGAGGTGCTTCGCGGACGATTGCCGGAGTATAGACATGCACTTTCGAAGGGGGTGGGCCTTCGTCCGGATCCTCAGTGTGCGACGCGGTAGGAGCGAAGGGCCTCGAGCTCTGACGCGAGCGTCAGAGCCGCCTCACGGGACTGCGGCATCGCCGGTTCGATGAACGGGATCCCGCGGGACCGGCTGTCGCGCGTCGCCACCTCGAGGACCCACCCCGTGAGCCATTTCCTCCGCACCTGGACCCGGATGATCTCGCCCCAGGCAAGCTGACCCGACGAGGGCCAGTACGGGCTCTCCCATCTGATCCCCGCGGCGTCAGCCTCAAGGCGTGCGCGGAGGACCCGGATGGCGACGAACCCCCAGGCGATAAGCCCTCCCCACAGAAGGACCAGGGCCGCTACTCCTGCCGCGCGGACCCCCGGGGAGAGGTGGGGGGTGTCGCTGATGATCGTGGTGATCACGAGCGCTCCTGCGATCAAGCAGATCCAACCACCGACCAAGGAAACGATCCAGCCTGGGCGCATCGAGTCGGGGAGACGCAGCACGAGGGCGCCATCCCGAGGACGAGGCATCTCGCCGCGCGCCTGCAGGCGAACAGCGTGGATCGATGCCCAAACCGCACCGACATTGAGGATGACGCCACCCGATGCGAACAGCGGGAAGCCGATCGGGAGGCCACGTCTCCACGTGTCCGTACCGACAAGTACGAAGAACACGGCCCCCAACACGAAGAGGACGAGGAAGGAGCCGGCGACCACAACTCCCCGGGATGCCGAGCGCGACGCAGGTGAAGCCACGAAGGCCACGATGGCAGTCGCACTCCGCGGGTGCAACGGTCGAAAGGCCAGTCCGAGGCGATATCGCACTGTCGCGAGCGGTACAAGCGCGTCGATACACTCGATCGCATGACCGGTTCCGGCACGGAGATGCCCACCCGCTACGACGCGGCCGCGGTCGAACCCCGATGGGCGGAGACGTGGATCGAGCGCGGGTACTTCCACGCGCAGGTCCCGAAGGACCCTTCCGACGCCTACTGCATCGTGATCCCACCCCCGAACGTCACGGGACGTCTCCACGTCGGTCACGCACTCGGGCGGACGCTCGAGGACGTCTTGATCCGACGCGCGCGGATGCGAGGGCTGCAGGCGCTCTGGGTGCCGGGCATGGACCACGCCGGCATCGCCACGCAGGTGGTGGTCGAACGGGAGCTCCGGAAGGAGGGGATCGAGCGGCGCGATCTGGGCCGCGAGGCGTTCGTCGAGCGGGTGTGGGCGTGGAAGGAACGGTACGGGGGCGAGATCATCGGCCAGCTCAAGCGGATGGGGGCGTCGCTCGACTGGGATCGCGAGCGCTTCACCATGGACGAAGGGCTCGTGCGGGCGGTCCGCGTCGCGTTCGTCCGCTGGTACGAGCAGGGACTGATCTATCGCGGAGAGCGACTCGTCAACTGGTGCCCGACGGATCAGACGGGCCTTTCCGACTCCGAGATCGAGCACGAGGAAGTCGATGGGGAGCTCCTCACGTTCCGATACCCGCTCTCCGACGGCACCGGCCACGTCGAGGTCGCGACGACGCGGGTCGAGACGATGCTGGGCGACACGGGGATCGCGGTGCACCCCGACGACGAGCGTTATCGAGACCTCCTCGGGAAGACGGTGCGGCACCCCTTCGACGGACGTGATCTCCCGATCGTCGCCGATGGAGCGGTCGATCCGGCCTTCGGCACGGGAGCCGTGAAGGTCACCCCCGCGCACGACCCCACCGACTTCGAGATCGCTCAGCGCGCCGGGCTCCCGCTGCTGAACATCCTCGATGCCGAGGCGCGTATCAACGAGAACGCAGCCGAGGAGTTCTACGGTCTCGGCCGGTACGACGCGCGACAGGCGGTGCGCGAGGAGCTCGAGAAGCTGGATCTGTTCGTGGGCGTGGAGCACCCCTATCGGCACTCGGTGGGCCATTGCTACCGCTGCCACAGCGAGATCGAGCCCTGGATGTCGGGACTCCAGTGGTTCGTCGCGGTGGACGGGCTGAAGGAGCCGGCGACCGAGGCGGCGGTGGACGGACGGATCACGTTCTGGCCCGAGCGGTGGCGGAAGGCCTACGTGAGCTGGCTGGACGGTCTGCGCGACTGGAACATCTCGCGACAGCTCTGGTGGGGACACCGGATCCCGGCGTGGTACTGCCCGGACGGTCATGTCACGGTGGCGCTCGAAGACCCGGACGCGTGTGCCACGTGCGGGGCCGCGGAGATCGAGCAGGACCCCGACGTCCTCGATACGTGGTTCTCCTCGCAACTCTGGCCGTTCTCGACGCTGGGCTGGCCCGACGAGACGCCGGAGCTCGAGGCCTTCTATCCGAACGCGGTGCTCGTGACCGGCTACGAGATCCTCTACCTGTGGGTCGCGCGGATGATCATGTCGGGGATGTCGCTCGCCGGCGACATCCCCTTCCGCGACGTGGTGATCCACGGGCTCGTGCGTGACGCGCACGGCCGCAAGATGTCCAAGTCGCTCGGGAACGTGATCGACCCCGTCGAGATCTTCGATCTCTACGGGGCCGACGCCCTGCGGTTCTCCCTGGCAAGGCTCGCGACCGGAGGGCAGCAGGACATCCCGCTCTCCGTGGACTCGATCCAGGGGGGACGCAATTTCGCGAACAAGATCTGGAACGCGGCCCGGCTCGTCCTGGAAGCGTTCCCGGGCGGCGAGCCGGAACTGCCGCCGGCGGAGCGGCTGACGGAGCCGCAGCGCTGGCTCCTCGCGCGGCACCAGCGCTGCGTGGCCGAGGTGAACGCCTCCCTCGACCGATACGACTTCGCGGCGGCCGCGCAAGCGATGTACCGGTTCTTCTGGTCGGAGTACTGCGACTGGGGTCTGGAGATGGAGAAGGAGCGGCTCCGATCGGCTGATGCCGCCGTCGCCGACGCCGCCGCGAACATCCTCGCGTGGATCCTGGAGCGGACGCTGCGGATCCTCCATCCGGTGATGCCCTTCGTGACCGAGGAGATCTGGCAGCGGTTCGCGATCGGGGAGACGATCGTCCGGGCGGCGTGGCCCGAGGCGGAGGAGTACGCGGGCCACGAGGCGCTCGGGTCCGACGCGGAGGCGGCTTGGCCGTTCGTCGAGGAGCTGGTGACGACGGTCCGGCGATTCCGGAGCGAGCACGGCATCCCCTCGAAGACCCCGGTCGAGCTCCGGCTCGTGCGACGGGAGACGGGCGCCGTTCGGTTCGCCGGCTTCGAGAGCGAGGTCATGCGTCTCGCGGGCGTATCGGACATCTCGGTCGTCGGCACGGGCGACGCGGCGGGGTCGGCTCGTCTCCTCGTGCAGGGGGAGACCGTACTCGTGCCCGTCGGTGGTCTGATCGACCTGGATGCGGAGCGAGAGCGGCTCCGGCAGCGACTGGCCGATGCGGAGGTGGGGCGGGGACGGGCGGAGGCCAAGCTCGCCAACCCCGGCTTCCGCGATAAGGCGCCGGAGGATGTGGTGCTCGGCGAGAAGCTGAAGGTCGAGCGATTCGAACGCGAGGCCGAGTCGCTGCGGGAGCAGCTGGCCGAGCTCGGCTGATGCGGTTCGACGAAGCCGTCGCACGGCTGGACCGGCGTCAGCCCGAGCACATGCCCGAGCCGAGTCTCGACCGGATCCGCGCCGTGTCGGGGTTGCTCGACGATCCCCAGCTCACATATCCGACGATCCACGTCACCGGCACCAACGGGAAGACGACGATCTCGCGGGCGACGGCGGACATCTCCTGTGCCCACGGCGTGAAGACCGGGCTCTTCACGTCGCCGCACCTCCACTCGGTGCGAGAGCGTCTCTCGGTCTGCGGCGTGGAGATCTCCGAGGAGGACTTCGCGGAGGAGTGGGTGCATCTGGAGCCGTTCCTCGAGGTGATCGACCAGGAGGAGCCCGGGATGTCGACGTACTTCGAAGCGATCACGGCGCTCGCCTTCCTCTGGTTCGCGGACAAGCCCGTGGGGCTCGCGGTCGTCGAAGTGGGGATGGGCGGCTCGTGGGATGCGACCAACGTCGTGGCGGGCGACGTCGCCGTGATCGGCGAGATCAGCCTGGACCATCCCGAGCTCGGCTCGTCGATCATGGAGGTCGCGACCGAGAAGGCGGGCATCATCAAGCCCGGCAGGATCGTGGTGGTGAGGGAGCAGCCGGACGAGGCGCTGAAGGTCGTCGAGGCGCGGGCGGCCGACGTGGGTGCCACGGTGCTCCTGGAGGAGCGCGACTGGGAGGTGGAGGTCCGCGTCCCCGCGGTCGGAGGACAGCAGTTCCGTGTCCGTGGCGCGCACGCGACGTACGACGAACTGTTCCTGCCCATGTTCGGCGAGCACGCCGTGCGGAACGTGGCCGCCGCGATCGTCGCGGTCGAGTCCATCGTCGGCCACGCGCTCGATCCCGACGCCACCCGGGCCGCGATCGATGCCCTCCGGATCCCCGGACGCCTCGAGGTCATCACCCGGTCGCCCTTGGTCATCCTGGACGGCGCGCACAACCCGGCGGGCGCGGAAGCGCTGGCGAGGACGCTCGCCGAGTCGTTCACGTGGTCGCGCATGCACGTCGTCCTCGCGGCGTCGTCGAACAAGGACGTCGACGGGGTGATCGCCGCGCTCGTCCCCCTCGCCGACGTCTGGTATCCGGCCACGAACACGAGCGTCCGGAGCTTCCCTGCGGAGCACGTCGCCGAGCGGATCGCGGCCGCCGGCGGCCGCGTCGCGGACCTGGGAACCGTGGAGGAGTCGCTCGCGTCGGCCCGCGACGCGGCCGCGAGCGATGACCTCATCCTGGTGACGGGCTCTCTATACACTGTCGCGGACGCCCGACGGGCGCTGGGGGGATCCTGAGCACATGGCGCCAGGGGACGAGAAGGGATCGACGCTGCTCATCGTCAAGCCGGACGGCGTGCGCCGTCACTTGATCGGTGAGGTGCTCCGCCGCGTCGAGGAAGCCGGTCTCACGATCGAGGATCTCCGGATGGAGACGATCGATCGTGCCACCGCGGAGGAGCACTACGGCGAGCATCGCGACAAGCCGTTCTTCGGCGAGCTCGTCGACTTCATCACCGGCGGACCGGTCGTGGTGGCCAAGGTGACCGGCGACAACGCCATCGCCGTCTGGCGCGACCTGATGGGCCCGACGGACCCGGCAGACGCGCCGCCCGGGACGATCCGAGGCGACTTCGCGGAGATCATCAGCGAGAACATCGTGCACGGCAGCGACTCTCCGGAGTCCGCCGCCCGCGAGCTGAAGCTCTTCTTCGGCGAGTAGATCGAGGCGATGGCGGGGCTCCAGGAGGCCTTCGAGCGAGCCGGCGCCGGCCTCGAACACCATCTGATGGCGTCGCACGCGGCGGGGGCCGCCTTGGCCGTAACCGATCGCGACGAGATCCTCGGCGTGGCGGTACGCGGCATGTCCGATGTGGCGTCGGCAGCTCCCGTCCGGCCGGAGACGCGTTTCCAGATCGGCTCGATCTCGAAGTCGTTCTCCGCGATCGTGGCGATGCAGGAGGTCGACGCGGGGCGACTCGATCTCCATGTGTCGGTCAACGAGCTCCTGCCCTGGCTGGGGCTCCCGGAGCCGTTCGGGCCCATCACGTTGCACCACCTCCTCACGCACACGGCCGGACTGCACACCGGCACGGAAGATGCTCCGGGGTTCGCGGGCGCACTCCAGATCCTCCGCTCGTATCCGGCCACGTCGGCGCCCGGTGAGCGGTACCGCTACTCGAACGACGGCTACAAGATCGTGGGCGCCGTGCTCGAAGCCGTCACGGGTCAGCCGATCCACGAGCTGCTGCGCGACCGGCTCCTCGGCCCGCTCGGCATGACGGCTTCGGTCGCGGCCATCACCGACGAGATCTGGACCGATCACGCCACGGGCTACGAGCCGCTGCTCACGGACAGGCCGGCGCAGCTCCGCCATCCTCTCGTGCCGGCCCCCAGGATCGTGTCCAACACCGCCGACGGCTCGATCGTGTCGAACGTGGTGGACATGTGCGCCTACGCCCGGCTGTTGCTCGCGCGCGGCGACCGCGCGGACGAGCGTGGCGAGCGGATCCTCTCGGAGGATGGTTTCACACGCCTGATGGCAAGCGCCGTCGACGCCAGCGACCACGACACGTACGGATACGGTCTCTGGACCGAGAACGTGGACGGTCGCACGTGGCTGGGTCATTCCGGGGGCATGGTCGGGTACACGGCCCTGCTCATCACCGTGCCGGAGGAGGGACTCGCGTGCGTGATGCTCCAGAACGGCGGGGGAGACAGGCGACCGGTCGTGCGCGCTGCGCTCGCCGCGGTGCGCGCCGGCCTCGCCGGTGATCCTCTGCCCGAGCCGTGGGCCCCATCCGCCCCCACGGAGATCCCCGGAGCGAGCCGATTCACCGGCACCTATGTCGGCGACGACGGCCGCACACTCGTCGTGGAGGCGGAGGACGACGGGCTCTCGATGTCGGTCGGGTCCGTGTCCGCTCGCCTCGAGCGGGATCCCTTGGAGCAGCCGCACGAGACGTTCCTCGTCGCCCACCCCGCCTTCGAGCGGTTCCCGATCGAGTTCCGGGGTGACGACTCGGGTCACGTCGTCGAGGCGTTCCACGGGAACACCTGGTTCCGAGGGGAGCGCTACGAAGGGCCGGAGCCGGGGGAGCCGCCGGAGACGTGGCGTCGGCACGCGGGTCTGTACCGGAACGACGACCCCTGGAGCCCGGTGCTCCGGATCGTCGTGCGCAAGGGCGTGCTGGCGATCACGTGGCCGACGGACACGGACAACGAGGAGAGCGGCGAGCTCGTGCCCCTCGACGACGGCTCGTTCGCGGTGGACGATCCCGGTTTGCCGCGACGGGTCCGGTTCGAGGGAGATGTCAACGGCGTCACGGCCGTGACGGTCTTCAACGGGGGCCGCTGGTACCGCTCCTTCGAGCTGTGAGGCGCTGCGAGCTCAGTCGAGCTTGCGGAAGGCCACGCAGGCGTTCTGCCCACCGAACCCGAAGGAGTTCGACAGTGCCAACCTGACATCGAGCTCCCTCGCCTCGTTGGGCACGTAGTCGAGGTCGCAATCAGGGTCGGGAGTCTCGTAGTGGATCGTGGGCGGCACCACGCTGCGGTCGATCGCCAGCGCGCAGACCGCGCCCTCGACCGCCCCGGCCGCACCGAGCATATGGCCGGTCATCGACTTCGTGGACGAGATCGCGACGCGATGCGCGATCTCGTCACCGAGGACGGCCTTGATCGCCACGGTCTCGCTCGCGTCGTTCAGGGGTGTGGACGTGCCGTGCGCGTTCAGGTACTGAACCGCCTCCGGCGGCTCGCCGGCGTCTTCGAGCGCCCATCGCATGGCGAGCGCCGCGCCCGATCCCTTCGGATCCGGCGCGGTGATGTGGTGGGCGTCGTCGGACATGCCGTAGCCCGCCACTTCGCAGTAGATCCGCGCGCCTCGAGCCTTCGCGTGCTCCTCCGACTCCAAGATCAGAGCGGCCGCTCCCTCCGACAGCACGAAGCCACTCCGGTTCGCGTCGAACGGACGCGAGGCGGACTCGGGGTCGGGGTTCTTCGTGAGCGCGGTCATCTGGGCGAAGGCCGCCACCGTGAGCGGGAGCGTGGCCGACTCCGACCCGCCGGAGATGCACACGTCCAGGTACCCGTCGCGGATCAGGCGCATCCCCTCACCGATCGCGTGATTGGAGGACGCACAGGCTGACACCGTGCAGTAATTCGGCCCGGTGAACCCGAACTTCATGGCGAGGTGTCCCGCTGCCGCGTTCGCCATCAGCGCCGGCACCATGAACGGCGACACGCGGCCGGGACCCTTCTCGAGCAAGACGCTGTGCTGCACGAGGAGCGTCTCGATGCCGCCGATGCCGGTCCCGAACACGATGCCGCCCCGCTCCGAGGGGACCTCGGGAGCTCCCGCGTCCTCCCAGGCCAGCTTGCCGGCCGCGATCGCGTAGTGCGAGAACCGGTCGGTGCGGCGGATCTCCTTGGGGTCGAGCCACCTCGAGGGTTCGAAGTCGTGGACGTCGCCGGCGACCTTCACGGGGAGGTCATCCGTCGGGAAACGGGCGATCTCGCGGACGCCGTTGCGGCCGGTGATCAACCCCGTCCAGAAGTCCTCCACGCCGGTTCCGACCGGTGTGACCGGTCCGATGCCGGTGATGACGACCTTCCGGCGCTCGGGGTCGCGCTCCTGTCGGCCCGCCTTCTGACCCGAGGCCATGATCCGCTAGGACACGCCGAGCTTCGTCGCGACGAGATCCACGGCCTGACCGACCGTTTTGACCGATTCCATCTCGTCCTCGGGGATCTCGATGCTCCATTCCTCCTCGAGAGCCAACACCGCCTCGACGAGGTCGAGCGAGTCGGCGTTGAGGTCCTCCGCGAACCGAGCGTCCGGGACGACCTGCTGCTCGTCGACGGCCAGCTGTTCGGCCAGCACCTTCTTCACCCTCGTCTCGATCTCCGGTCGATCCATACCTCTTTCTCCCCTTCTCTCGTCCGCCGAGCCTATCGACGGATCCTTGCCACGACTAAGCGGTCAGACCCCCGTCCACGGGGATCACCGCGCCGTTCAGGTAAGACGCCTCCTCCGACATCAGGAACCGGACGACCGCCGCGACCTCATGCAGGGAGGCGGGACGCCGCATCGGGGTCTGGTCGATGTAGAAGGCGCGCGCCTCATCGGTGAGGTGTGCGGTCATCTCGGTCTCGAGCAGGCCCGGACAGAGCGCGTTCACGGTGATGCCTTTGGCCGCGACCTCTCGGGCGAGCGACTTCGTGAGACCGAGCAGACCGGCTTTCGTCGCCGCGTACACCGTCTGTCCGGCGTTGCCGTGGATCGCGACCGCGCTCGACATGTTCACGATCCGGCCCCATTTCTCGCGCAGCATGCCGCGGAGGGCCGCGCGCGAGCACAGGAAGGACCCTCGGAGGTTGGTGGTCATCGTCCGTTCGTATTCCTCCATGGAGTACTTGAGCAGGAGCCCGTCCCGCGAGTACCCCGCGTTGTTCAGCAACCCCGTGACGGGACCGGCCTCGGCGGACACTCGTCGGAACGCTTCCTGGACGCTCGACTCGTCGGTGACGTCGAGGTAGACGGCCATGCCGGGCGTCCCGGCGGACGCGAGCGCCTCCACCGCCTCCTTGGCGTCAGCCTCGCGGGTGCGATAGCCGACGGCGACGGTCCATCCGGCGGCGGCCAACCCCTCCGCGCACGCACGGCCGATGCCGCGTGAACCTCCCGAGACGACCACGACCTTGGAGGTCACGCCGACGGCTCCTGCATCGTCCAGCGGACCAGGGTGGCGCCCCACGTGAGGCCCGCGCCGAAAGACGTGAACAGCACGAGGTCCCCTTCTTTGATCCGGCCCGCGCTCCACGCGCGCGAGAGCGCGATCGGGATGGAGGCGGCGCTGGTGTTGCCCACCTCGGCCACATCCAGCACCGAGCGCTCGGCGGGGATCCCGAGACGCTCGGCGACCGCGACCATGATGCGGGCGTTCGCCTGGTGGGGGATCAAGACGTCGACGTCGGCCGGCGTGTGCTCCGACTTATCCAGGAGCTCGCGGCAGGCCGCGGCCATCTCGGTCACCGCCCGCTTGAAGACCTCGCGGCCCTTCGGCATGCGGATGTTGTGGTCGCGGGCTTCGACGGTCTGATGCGACGCGGGCGTGCGGGTCCCGCCGGCGGGCATCATCAGGATGTCGGCCGCGGTCCCGTCGGCGCCGAGGACGGTGCCCTCGATCCCGGGTCTGTCGGATGCCTGCACGATCACGGCGCCGGCCCCGTCGCCGAACAGGATCGAGGTCGTCCGGTCCGTGAAGTCGAGGATCCGGCTGAAGATCTCGGCGCCCACCAGCAGGACCGTGTCCGCCATCCCCGCCTGGACGAAGGCGGTTGCGCTCGCCAGGCCGTAGCTGAAGCCGGCGCAGGCGGCGTTCACGTCGAACGCCGGGCATCGCACCCCGAGCTTCTCCTGTGCCCACACCGCCGTCGCCGGGAACGGCGTGTCCCCGGTGACGCTCGCGACGACGATCATGTCGAGCTGTCCCGGCGTGATGGCTGCGGTCTCGAGCGCTCCGCGGGCTGCATCGACCACGAGATCGGACGTGTCCACGCCGTCGTCCACGAAGTGGCGTGCCTCGATCCCCGTGCGGTCCCGGATCCACTCATCGCTGGTCTCGACCTTGTCCTCGAACCATGAGTTCGGGACCAGCCGAGGGGGGAGCGTGGACCCGACGCCGGTGATGGTGGCGCTCCTGGTCACGGGCGCGAGTGTAGTCGGTCGAAGGCCCGCAGTCGGTCGCCTTAGGTCGTGCCCGACGCGGCGGTGCGAGCCTCCTCGGGAGAGCCGATCGCGCGCGCCGACGCCTCGGGCACGATCCGCTTCATGAGCTTGGTGAGGACGTCGCCCGGGCCGGCCTCGAGGAACGAGGTCGCCCCGGCATCGGCGAGCGCGCGGACCGAAGGTGCCCATCTGACCGGCGAGACCACGTGACGCTTCAGCGACGCACGCAGCTCGTCCGGGTCCGACACCAGCGCGCCGGCGACGTTCTCCGCGATCGGGAACCGAGGCGGCGAGAACGCGACCCGGTCGATCCGCTCGTCGATCGCGGCCCGGGCCGGCTCCATCAGTGGCGAATGGAACGCGCCGGCGACGGGCAATCGGATCGCACGGACCTTGCGTTCCTTCGCGAGCGCCTCGGCTCGCTCGATCGCGGGCACCGAACCGGAGATCACGGACTGCGCGGGCGAGTTCTCGTTCGCGACGACGAGCACGTCGTCGCGTCGAGCTTCGTCGCACAACGCGACGGCGTCCTCGGTGTCCACGCCGAGGAGCGCCGTCATCGCGCCCGGTCGTTCCTCGCCGGCCCGTTGCATCGCGGCGCCGCGCACGACCACGAGGTCGAGCACGTCGCCGAGCGGCGTGACGTCCGCCGCGACGAGCGCGGCGAACTCGCCCAACGAGTGTCCGGCGCCGCCGACGAACGAGGCCCCCTCGGCTTCCAGCACGCGGAAGGCCGCCACGTCGCACGCGAGGAGCGCCGGCTGCACGAACGCCGTCGTCGCGAGCGCCGACGGGTCGTGACATCCGGCGACCACGTCTCGGCCCATCGACGACGACGCCTCGTCCAGGATCGCCCTCGCGGCCGGATGCTCCGTCCACGGATCGGCCATGCCCTCGAACTGCGATCCCTGCCCCGGGAAGAGGGCGGCATGGTGCGTTCCGGCGGATCCGACCCGGTCGTTCATCCCCTCAGGTTGCCACGAGGGAGCGAACCCTGTTCAATCAGGGCGAACCGCATGGCCGAGAGGGTTCAAAGATCTTCTTCCCCCACGCCCCGACCACAGGGGACGGAGGGGGTATTGGGGTTCCTTGGTCGCGACATGGCTGTCGACCTCGGGACGGCGAACACGCTCGTGTATGTGCGTGGACGCGGAGTCGTCCTGAACGAGCCGTCCGTCGTTGCGATCAACACCCTTACCGGAGCCATCCTTGCCGTGGGAGCCGAGGCCAAGCGGATGATCGGCCGCACCCCCTCGCACATCCAGGCAGTTCGGCCGCTGAAGGACGGGGTCATCGCCGACTTCGACGTGACGGAGAAGATGCTCCGGTACTTCATCCAGCGGGTCCACAAGCGGCGGCTCCTCGCCAAGCCGCGCGTGGTCGTCTGCGTCCCCTCGGGCATCACGGGAGTCGAGCAGCGTGCCGTTGAGGAGGCGACGATCGCCGCCGGGGCGCGACGTGCGTACATCATCGAGGAGCCGATGGCGGCGGCGATCGGCGCCGGGCTCCCGATCCACGAGCCGACGGGGAACATGGTCGTGGACATCGGTGGAGGCACGACCGAGGTTGCCGTGATCTCGCTGGGTGGCATCGTCACCTCCACGTCGATCCGCATCGGCGGCGACGAGCTGGACGAAGCGATCATCCAACACGTCAAGAAGGAGTACTCACTCCTGCTCGGCGAACGGACCTCGGAGGCGATCAAGCTCGCGATCGCGTCGGTCTACCCGATGCCCGAGGAGCTCGTCGCCGAGATCAAGGGCCGGGACCTCGTGTCCGGCCTGCCCAAGACCATCACGATCGCCGCCGAGGAGATCCGCAGGGCGATCGAAGAGCCGGTGAACGCCATCATCGACGCCATCAAGACGACGCTCGACCGCACACCTCCCGAGCTCGCGGCCGACATCATGGATCGCGGGATGGTGCTGACGGGCGGTGGCGCCTTGCTACGCGGCCTGGACAAGCGCCTCCGCCACGAGACAGGGATGCCCGTCCATATCGCCGACACACCGCTCCAGGCGGTCGTGCTCGGCTCGGGCAAGTGCCTCGAGGAGTTCGAGGTCCTGCAGCGGGTCCTGGTGACGTCGACCAATCGGCGGTAACCCGCCGTCGTGGCTATCCGGCAGCGCACCCGCTCCGCCCGTCTCCTCGTCGTCACGCTCGTCGCGGCGTCGCTTGCGATCATCACCGTCGACTATCGGGGCGGCGACCAAGGACCGCTCGACGCGGCCGGCCGAGTGGTCAGCAGCGCCATCGCCCCCCTGCAGCAAGCGGTGTCGAACGTCGTGCAGCCGATCAGCAACTTCTTCAGCAGCCTCGCGGAGCTTCCCTCTCTCTCTCGTCGCAACGGTGAGCTCCAGGCGCAGGTGGACGACCTGAAGACCGTGCAACAGCTGAACCAGGAGCTCACCCGCCGGATCGAGACCGTCGAGCAGCTCCTGGGACTGCAAACGATCACGTCCCACACGGTCGCGGCGCGGGTGATCGGCAGCGGGGTGTCGAACTTCGAATGGGACATCACGATCGATCGCGGCTCGGACGACGGCATCCAGGTCGACATGCCGGTGGTGACCGGAGGCTCCGGCGGACCGCGCCTCGTCGGTCGGGTGATCCGGGTCACGCCGATCTCCTCGGTCGTTCAGCTCGTCATCGACCGGGACTTCGCCGTCGCGGGACGGCTGTCGACCTCCCAGGAAGCCGGGCTCGTCATCGGTCGCGGGGAGGACGACCTTCGGATGGGCCACCTGAGGCCGGGGATCGAGGTCGGTGAGACCGAGCCCGAGTCCGTCTTCACCGTGGGCTACGAGGTGAACGGTCAGCCGGGGCTGTATCCCGCTGGCATCCTCATCGGCACGGTCTCCCGCGCGTTCAGCGAGCCCGACGCCGTCGAGTCGTTCGTCACGATCCGCCCCGCCGTCGACTTCTCGACCCTGCAGTACGTCCTGGTCATCGCGCCGGACCGCGCTCCGCAGGGGGGGTCTCCGTGAGGAGGACCGTGGTGATCGTCGCCGTCACCGTGACCGCGCTGCTGTTGCAGACGACGGTGTTCCCGGAGCTGACGCTGCTGGGCGTGAAACCGGAGCTGCTCTACCTCGTCACGGTGGTCTTCGCCGCGCTTCAGGGACCCGCGGAAGGCGCGGTCGTGGGCTTCGTCGGCGGCCTCGCGCAGGACTTCATGCTCAACATGCCGAAGGGGATCACGGCGCTCACGCTCACGATCCTCGGCTACACCGTCGGACTGGCTCGCCAGTACATCGCGTCCCCCTCGCCCCTCTTGCCCGCGGTCCTGGTCGCCCTCGGCACCGCCGGTGGCGTGGCGTTCCATCAGGCGGTGGCCTTCCTCCTCGGAGAGGAGGAAGGCCCGTTCAGCTACGTGGCGAAGGTCGTCCTGCTCACGGCGGTCTACGGCGCCGTGCTCACGCCGATCTTCTTCCCGGTACTTCGCCGGGCCGCGACCGCCACCCATGCTGGAAGGGTGGTGCGCTTCTAACGATGGAGCGATCGGGATCGAGGCTGAAGATCCTCGCGTTCGTCGTGGCGTTCATGTTCGTGGCGCTCTCGACGCGTCTGTGGTTCCTCCAGGTCCTCGCGGGGCCGCAGCATGATCGGGATGCGCGCGACAACTCGCTCCGGACGGTCGCGACCGACGCGCTTCGGGGCGACATCCTGGACCGTGATGGAAGGCGCCTCGTCCGCAACCGGATCAGCCTCGAGGTCCGCATCAAACGAGACGAGCTCGGAGACGAGGCGGAGGCGACACTCGCCCACCTATCGGAGATCCTCGGCGTCCCGGCACAGGAGCTCGGCGAGGAGCTCGACACGAAGCTCTACTACAGCTACCAGCCCGTTCCCGTCGCCGAGTTCGTCCAGGAGCCTGTCTATTTCAAGGTGCGCGAGGAGCCGGAGAAGTTCCGGGGGGTCGAGGTCGTCGAGCAGAGCGTCCGGAGCTACCCGCAGGGGCCGCTGGCCGCCCACCTCGTCGGATGGGTCGGCCAGATCAACGCCGAGGAGATCGACGATCCGCTGTTCGCGGGCTACGGCCCCTCGGACCTGGTGGGCAAGGCCGGGATCGAGGCCACATACGAGCGCTGGCTGCGAGGGAAACCGGGGGAGGAGCGGTTCCTCGTGAACTCCGACGGCGAGGTTCTCCGCGAGTTCGACCCGAGGCCGCCGGAGCCCGGTCACGATCTTCGGCTCTCGCTCGACCTCGACGTCCAGCGGATCGTCGAGGACGAGCTCGCCGCCGGGCTCCTACGTGCGCGGACCGTGTTCGATCAGTCCACCGGACGGAACCTGGACGCGAACGCCGGGGCCGTGGTCGTGCTGGATCCCGATTCGGGGGGGATCGTTGCCATGGCGTCGTGGCCGACCTTCCGCCCGTCGTGGTTCGTCAGGGGACTCTCTCCGGAGCAGGATCACTACCTCAACGCGAGCAAGGCGGCGCCGTCGCTCAGCCGCGCGACGCAGATCACGTATGCCCCGGGGTCGACGTTCAAGCCCTTCGTCGCGCTGGCGGCCCTGAAGGAAGGGCGCGCCACCATGGGCGGGTATTACGACTGTCCGGCCGACTACGTCCACCCCGGGGACGAGTCGGGCACGATCTTCCACAACTGGGACGGGGTCGGAGCCGGATCCCTCTCGATCGCCCAGGGGCTCAAGGTCTCGTGCGACACGCAGTACTACAAGTGGGGAAGCGACTTCTACTTCCTGGATGCGCAGACGAACAGGCAGGAGCTCCAGCGGCGTGTGAAGCAATGGGGGTTCGGGCAGCCGACCGACGTCGATCTGCCGGCCGAGTCGGCCGGGACCGTGCCGGATCGGAAGTACGTCACCGAGCATCGCGTCCGCTATCCGGATGGATGGATCCCGGGCATCGACATCCTGCTCGCGATCGGCTCGGGAGAGATGAAGGCGACGCCGCTGCAGGTGGCACAGGCGTACGCAGCGATCGCGAGCGGCAAGCTCTGCCGGCCCCATCTGGTCTCCAGGATCGAGGACGGCGAGGGACGTGTGGCGAAGAAGATCGGAGGCCGTTGCCGCCGCATCCCGTACACGGACGCGGAGCTCAACTACATCCGGGAGGCCCTCCGGAGCGTCACGACGGGCGGCACGGCGTCCTCGGTCTTCGCTCCGTGTTCGCTCGACGTGGCCGGGAAGACGGGGACCGCCGAGCGACCGCCCTTCCAGGACACGTCGTGGTTCGCCGGCATCGTGCCGGCGGAGCGACCCGAGTACGTCGTCGTGGCCACCGTGGAGCAGGGAGGGTTCGGGGCGGAGACCGCGGCGCCGATCGTTCGCAACATCATGTCCAGGATCTATCGGACACCGTGCGAGGGGCCCGCCCTGGGGGAGGCGGAGGACTGATGGATCTCGTCGCGGGGCGCGTGTACGCCGACGAGCGCCGGCCGATCCGCCACATCGACGGCTTCCTCCTGCTGGTCACGGCCATCCTCCTGCTGCTCGGCTTCTTCCTCATCTATTCCGCGACCAACCAGACCCTCGAGCAGGACCGGCTGGATCCGTTCCTGCGCGTCAACAAGCAGATGGTCACGGCCGCGATCGGCGTCGTGCTCATCCTCGTGATGGCGACGTTCGACTACCGGTTCCTGAAGGTCTATGCGGGATTCATCTACGCGGGGGTCGTGGTGACCCTGCTGCTGGTGCGGGTTCCCTTCCTCGGATCGTCGCAGGCCGGCGCCCAGCGCTGGTTCGAGGTGGCGGGGTTCCAGGTCACGCCCTCGGAGTTCGCCAAGCTGGGGCTGATCGTGATGCTGGCGGCGAGTCTCTCGGAGATGAGGCACTCGCTCCCCACCATCCAGGACGTGATCCGCCTCTGTGGCCTCGTGCTCGTGCCGATGGTGCTCGTGTTCACCCAGCCAGACATCGGGACGTCGATCGTCATGGTCGCGATCGCGGCGGGGATGTTCCTGGTCGCGGGCGTGAGCGGCCGGCATCTCGCCGCCCTCGTCGTCATCTGCCTGGTGCTCATCGCGGCCGCGTTCCAGCTCGGCGTGATCAAGGAATATCAGCTCGACCGCCTCCGGGCGTTCCTGGATCGTCAGAACACCCCCGCCGACGTTCGCTACAACCTCGACCAGGCGGAGATCGCCGTCGGGAGCGGCGGTCTGTTCGGCCAGGGATACCTGCATGGTCGGCAGACGACGCTCGATTACGTCCCCGAGCAGCACACCGACTTCATCTTCACGGTAGCGGGGGAGGAGTTCGGATTCGTCGGCGCGGTGTTCGTGCTCACGCTGTTCGCTCTGCTGCTATGGAGGTCGATCCGGATCGCGTTCCTGTCCAAGGATCCGTTCGGGACCTACCTCGCCACCGGCGTCGCGATCATGTTCGCGGTGCAGATGTTCGTGAACATCGGCATGGTGATCGGCATCATGCCGATCACCGGGATCCCCCTGCCGTTCCTGTCCTACGGGGGAAGCTCCATGCTGGCGAGCTGCATCGGGGTGGGGATCCTACTCAACGTGCACATGCGCCGCTTCAAGTAGCCGACGGGTCCGCGGCTCACGGTACGGCGGCAGCGAACGGGCTCATCGAGACCCGCCACAGGAACACCGAGCCGTGCGGGCCGGTGTGTTCGAGCGTCACGTCCCCATCCATCGCCCGCGCCGACATCCGGGCGACCGTGAGGCCCAGACCGACTCCCTGGTGCGTCCGGGTGTGGAGCTCTTCGGCCTGCTCGAGGGGCTCGAAGATCCGCTCGAACGCGTCTTCGCTGATACCGGGGCCCTGGTCGATGACCCGTACCTCGACCCCGGTCTGCGCTTCGTCGATCCGCACGATCACCTGCTCGAGCTCGTCCGAGAACTCGAGCCCGTTCTCGACGAGCTCCTCCAGGATGCGAAGGGCGGCCACCCGGTTGAGGGTTGCGAGCATCGGCCGGCCCGGGGTCTCGATCTTCACGCGGGGCGAGAGCCTCGCGATCTCCTCCGCGATATCGATCACGTCGGTGTACTCGGTGAGCCCCGCCTCGACCACCCCTTCGAGCCGGGCGACCAGACGTGCGAGTCCCTGCGCGCGCATCACGAGCGCGCTCAGCATCTCGTCCCGTTGCTCCAGCGTCCCGGTTCCCTTCGACAGGGTCTGGGCCATCCCGAGGATGACGGTCACGGGCGTGCGGAGCTCGTGGCCCAGCCGGCTCACCAGCTCGTGACGGCGAGCGGCTCGCTCGAGCAGCGCCTCCTGCGCGAGCTCGAGCTGGCGGGCACGGCGGCGCTCGCGCTCGAGCGCCTCGGTGAGCTCCCCGATCACACGGGGCGTGACCTCCGAGGAGATCACGCCGCCGCCGGCCGCCGCCTGGCGGATCGCGTGGAAGATCTCGTCGCTGTCGGAGTCCTTCAAGACGTAGCAGGAGGCGCCTGCGACCAACATCTCCCGCACGGCGTCCTGGTCGTCCACACCGGTCAGGGCGACGATGCCGATCTCCGGGAAGGCTGATTTCAGGCGGCGCGTCGCTTCGATCCCGTTCATCTCCGGCATGCGGACGTCCATCAGGACCACGTCGGGTTCGGTTTCCTGCACGAGGCTCATCGCGTCGATGCCGCTGGCAGCGGTCCCCACCACGAGGAGCTCCTCTGTTCCGAGAAGCGAGGTAAGGGTCTCCCTGAACCCAGGATTGTCATCGACGACGGCTACTCGGATCTGGGGACGGGCAGCCGGAGCAACGGGGAGGGTGTTGAGCGCCATCACAAGAAGTGTCGGCATGTGGGACTACCCCTCGGTATCCCACGCCTGCCGGGTTCCCTCCGGGGGACGGGGGACCCTCTTTCCTAGCTAAGAAGGACTAGCTCACAACGATGATGCGCCTGGGACAGGGGGACGCCGAAGGGCACCTTCAGCTCGGATCGGGTGGTTCCCGATCCCGATACCCGCTCCAGACCCGAACGACTGTTATCCTTCATACACAGACGTGCCCCACCCGGGCCGGCAGCCGACCCGCGCCGCCCGAGATGGGGGAAGAAGCGAGTTGAGGTGGCGCGCGACGCCGCCGGCGGCCTTCAAGGGATCGCCAGGCAGGCGGCGCGGCCCCGGACAGGAACGAACGGTTGTACGAGCAGGTCTTCAGCCCCGCGCGCGGCAGGTGCCGCTGCGTGGGCGGAACATCTATCGCGCAAGACCGCGCCTCCGCAGCCGACGCCACTGCACCCGGATCGCCCCCTCGCTCCGAGCGAAGGGAGTAACGATGGATCGAGAGACCGAAGCCGCCCCGACACAGGCGCCGGCAACGAACGGCCTCCCCCCGATCTTCCAACGGCCCACCTACCCCTCAGGGGAACCGGCGACCCGCGCCCCCGAGCGCGCACCGGAGGAGCCGCGGGAGCGGATCCCGGAGGAGCGCGCGCCCAGAAGCAGGGCCCCGGTCCGGGAGCGAGCGCCGGAAAGAGAGCGAGCGCCGGAACGGGACAGGACGCCGCCCACGAGGCAGAAGGCGGACGCCCCCGAAAGGGTCAGGGACGACGAGGCCGAAGACAGGACGGAACGACGGACATCGCCCGACGACGGCGAGTCCACCGGCACCCCGTCGACCCGCAGACGCAGCCGAGGCGGGCGCGGCCGAGGAGGCCGCGGACGCGGAGGCGGATCCGGATCGGGTTCGTCCGGAGGTGCCGCGGCCGAGTCGGCCGTCGACGCCCCGGAGCGCTCCACTCGGACCCGATCCTCGGAGCCGGACGATGACAAGGCCGGCGACAGGGACGGGATCGACGCCGAGCAGCGGCGCCGCCAGGGCGGGCGTGGGAGAGGCAGCCGGAGCGGCGCCGCGAGCAGAGAGCCCGCACAGACGCCCGCCGGTCAGCGCGACGACGCTCAACCGGACACGGCGGCCGCGGCGTCCGACGAGAGCGGGGACGGGACCGGCACGTCGAAGAGGCGGGGCCGCCGCGGCGGCCGCGGGCGCAAGAAGTCCGGTGATGCGGCCGGAACCGAGGCACCGGCGCAGCCCGAGCGATCGCGCGGCCCCAAGACGCTCGAGGAGCAGGTGGCCTCGGGCGGGCCGACACGTGGCCTCCGATCGCGGACGCTGCGAGGTCGCGGCCGGCGTCAGCGGGAACCGCAGATCACGCCGCCCCGGATCACCGACAAGCTGATGGTCATCACCGAGCACGGCGACCGGGACCAGATCGCGGTGCTCGAAGAGAACGTGCTCGTGCAGCACTACGTGACGCGTCGGGGTGCGCATTCGATGGTCGGCAACGTCTACCTGGGCCGGATCCAGAACGTCCTGCCGGGGATGGAGGCTGCCTTCGTCGACATCGGCCGGGGCCGCAACGGTGTGCTCTACGCCGGCGAGGTGAACTATTCGCCCGAGGACCTGGATGGAGGGCGGCCACCGAGGATCGAGCAGGTGCTGAAATCCGGCCAGGCCGTCATGGTGCAGGTCACGAAGGACCCGATGGGCGGAAAGGGAGCCCGGCTCACGGCGCAGGTCTCGCTCCCGGGTCGCTTCCTCGTCCTCGCGCCCGACCAGGACGTGTCGGGGATCTCGCGGCGGCTGTCGGACGACGCCCGCAAGCGCCTGAAGGCGATCCTCAACAAGGTGAAACCCAAAGCGCACGGGGTGATCGTCCGAACGGCGGCCGAGGGAGCCTCCGAGGAGGAGATCACGCAGGACCTCGAACGGCTCGTCGCGCTCTGGGAGCAGATCCAGAAGTCGGCGAAGCGGGCGAAGGCGCCCGCAGAGCTCTACGAGGAACCTGAGCTCACCGTCCGCGTCGTCCGCGACCTGTTCACGGATGAGGAGTTCCGGGGTTTGGTGACCGACTCCGAGCGGATCTACGACAAGGTGATGGAGTACGTGCGTGACGTGGCGCCCGACCTGGAGTCGAAGGTCACGCTCCATCGAGGTCCGCTGTCAGCCTTCGAGGAGCACCGGATCGTCGAGCAGATCCACAAGGCGCTCGACCGGAAGGTGTGGCTCCCCTCGGGCGGCTATCTGATCATCGAGCAGACCGAAGCGATGACGATCGTCGATGTGAACACGGGGAAGGCCGTCGGGAAGACCAACCTCGAGGAGACGGTGCTCACGACGAACCTCGAGGCCGCCCGTGAGGTCGCGCGCCAGCTCCGGCTGCGAGACATCGGCGGCATCATCGTGATCGACTTCATCGACCTGCTGCTGGAACAGAACAAGCGGAAGGTCGAGGACACGATGCGGGAGGCCCTCGCGATCGACAAGACGAGGTCGCAGGTCTTCGAGATCGGTCCTCTGGGCATCATGCAGATCACCCGGAAGCGGGTCTCGGGCGGACTGGTCGACTCGTTCTCGGAGACCTGTCCTCATTGCGAGGGGCGCGGCATCATCGTGAACTACGACGCCAGCTAGCCAACACACGACCACGCGAGACGAGAGGAACGACCATGTACGCGGTGATCAAGACGGGCGGCAAGCAGCACAAGGTGCAAGCCGGCGACGTGATCGAAGTGGAGAAGCTGGTCGCCGACGGCGAGACGGTGGAGTTCCACCCGCTGCTCGTCGTCGACGACGACGGCAAGACCCACGTCGGAGCCGAAGCGGCGAAGGCGGTCGTGATCGCGAAACCGTTGGGGGAGAAGAAGGGCGAGAAGGTCAAGGTCTTCAAGTACCGGCCCAAGTCCGGGTACTCGAGGAAGGCCGGCCATCGCCAGCTCGTCACGATGCTGGAGATCACCGAGGTGAAGATCCCGGCTCGTCGCGCGAGCTCCCAGAAGAAGGAAGAGAAGGACGACACCGCTCCCGCGGCGGCGTCCGACTAGCTGGTAGCCTCGACCGACCATGGCACACAAGAAGGGCGGCGGCTCGTCCCGGAACGGCCGGGACTCGACCTCGAAGCGACTCGGGGTCAAGGCGTTCGGCGGTGAGGCTGTCTCCGCCGGCTCGATCATCGTGCGCCAGCGCGGGACCAGGATCCACCCCGGCGAAGGCGTCGGCAAGGGCGGCGACGACACCCTGTTCGCGCTGCGCGCCGGGACGATCGAGTTCCACGAGTCGAAGGGCCGCAAGTACGCGTCGGTCCTCGCCGACGGCTAGCCCGCCTGCTTCGCTCGCTGCATCACCTCTTCGGCCCACGCCTGCACCACGTGTTTGCTCGTCACGCTCGTCGAGCGCAGGTAGCCGAGGTTCATCCGCGCGACCTGCCGTTTCGAAGGCGTGGCGCGTGTGAAGGGCCCGAGCGGCCCCCGAGGATCGATCGTCGGGGAACGAGGCAGCGGCTCCAGTGGTGGGGGCTGGGAGAAGTAGAAGGCGGTCTTGCGGTCCTTCCCGTCCTTCCGCCAGTCGACCAGCAGGACCGGCGACCCCTTGATCCTCTTCGCGCGGCGGATCGCGCCGTAGTCGAATCGCACGTCCACCCCCGTTTTCCGTTCGATGAACTCGAGGCTGCTCGCTCCGAGGCTGAGCGTTCCTCGCACCTCCGCTGGCCGCGCTCGGGCACCGAGGTGCACCATCCAGACGTCCACCGGCTCGACCACGGGCCAATCTTCGTCCGTCGTCGCCCAGTCGACCACATGGGCGGACCACCTAGGCTGTTCGAGATGACGTTCGTGGACGAGGTCGACGTGGAGGTGCGCGCCGGGCGCGGTGGCGACGGTTCCGCCGCGATGGGCAGCGAGCCCTTCAAGCCGAAGGGAGGCCCGGACGGCGGGGACGGTGGCCGGGGCGGCGACGTCGTCTTCCGAGCGTCCCGCAACGTTCATGACCTGGCGTGGTTCGCCGACCATCCGCATCTCCGAGCTGACCCGGGCAAGGCGGGCGCGCGCGCACGTCGAGACGGGGGGAAGGGGAACGACCTCGTGGTCACCGTCCCGGATGGCACGGTCGTCTTCGACGATCGTGGGCTCCTGGCCGACCTCGTAGGAGAGGGGTCGGAGGCCGTCGTCGCTCGAGGGGGTCGCGGAGGGCGCGGCAACGTGCGATTCGCCGGTCCGAAGAACCGCATGCCGAGGACGGCCGAGTCGGGCGAAGAAGGGGAGGATCGGCGGCTTCAGCTGGAGCTCCGCACCGTTGCCGACGTCGGCCTCGTGGGGCTGCCGAACGCCGGGAAATCCACCCTGTTGTCCCGACTGACGGCGGCGACGCCGAAGATCGCCGATTACCCGTTCACGACCCTCACGCCCAACCTGGGTGTCGCAGAGGCGGGCGGGGAGCGGTTCGTGGTGGCCGACATCCCCGGACTCGTCGAGGGCGCGCACCGAGGGAAGGGACTCGGTCATCGGTTCCTGCGTCACATCACGCGGTGCCGAGCCCTCGTCCTCGTGGTGGACCTGTCGGCTGCCGATCCGGTCACCGACCTGGACACCCTGCGCGAGGAGCTCCGCGCATACGATCCCGATCTCGCCGACCGGCGGTCGCTCGTCGTCGGGACCAAGGTGGACCTCGTGGAGGACCCGCAGACGGCGGCGGATGCGATCCGTGCGCTTCCGGTGTCGGCGGTCACAGGGGAAGGGCTCGACCTCCTCACCGCGCAGTTGGAGACCCTCTCCCGTCAGGTGGCGGCCGAGCAACCTCCCCGCGCCCCGTACGTCGTGCTCCGCCCCGGCAGACCGCGGTTCACCGTCGCGCGTGAGGACGGCGGCTGGCGTGTGGTCGGTCGCAACGTCGAGCGGTGGGTGCGGGAGACGGATCTCGACGACGAGCGGCAGCTCACACGCCTGCAGCGACAGCTGATCAAGGAAGGGGTGGAGCGGCAGCTGATGAAAGCGGGTGCCCGCCGAGGCGACGAGATCCGCATCTCCGACCGCGCCTTCGAGTTCCTCCCCGGGGACGACCTCCCCGCCGACCGGCAGGAAGCGTGACGATGGATGTCGCCGGGTTGCTCGCGGACGAGGAGCGACGGTGGCTCGAGCTCACCGAGGTCTTCGGTGACGTGCCGCCCGAGCGGTTCGACGAGCCCTCCGTCACGGACCGGGGATGGTCGCCGAAGGACGTCATGTATCACGTCGCCGCCTGGTCCGAGGAAGCTTCTACCGTCCTCGGGCGGATCGCCGCGGGCACGCATCGCGAGGGCGATCCCGACACCCAGGCCCTCAACGACGAATGGTTCGAGGCGGGCCGGGGGCTCGACGACGACATCGTCCGGATGCGCTTCGCCAAAGGACGTGTGGCGATGCGCCAGGCCTTCTCACGGCTCTCCGAGGTGAACGCGGCCGCCTGGGAGTGGTTCGAGGAATCCGGTCCACGGCACTACGAGGAGCATCTGCCCGATCTGCGCGCCTTCCTGGAGCGGAGCACCGACCGGCCGTAGGATTCGAACGTGGGACGACGCCTGGGGGTGATGGGCGGGACGTTCGATCCGATCCATTACGGCCACCTCGTGACGGCAGAGGAAGCGCTCGAGCAGTTCGAGCTCGAGGGCGTGCTTTTCGTTCCGACCGGCCGGCCGTGGATGAAGGAGCACGAAGTCGTCTCTCCCCCCGAAGACCGCTACCTGATGACCGTGATCGCGACGGCGAGCAACCCCTTGTTCTCCGTGTCGCGGATCGAGGTGGATCGCGACGGACCCACCTACACGGTGGAGACGCTCCGCTCGTTGAAGGGAGAGCTCGACGCCGAGCTCTTCTTCATCACCGGCGCCGACGCGATCCTCGAGATGATCCAGTGGAAGCAGGCGGGGGAGCTGTTCGAGCTGGCCCGCTTCATCGCCGCGACGCGACCGGGCTACGACATGTCCGGGTTCGAGCTCCCGGGTGGCGCCTCGGATGCGGCCAGGGACGCGATCACCGTGATGAAGATCCCCGCGCTCGCGATCTCCTCGACGGACATCCGTGCTCGCGTGAAGGCCGGCGGCCCGATCCGCTATCTCGTGCCGGAGGGCGTGAAGAGCTACATCGAGAAGGCGGGACTGTACCGATGACGGCCGCGACGAGGGTGTCGCGGAGCGCGGCGGTGCGGCGTCGCCGAGCCGCGGCGGTGGTGGTGGGCGTGGCGCTCGTGGCCGCCGGCGCGTACGGCGTCTCGCGGCTTGGCGACGCCGCGGGCGATGGCCCCGCAAGGCCGGACGACGACGTGCGCTCGTCCGAGCCATCGGAACTCCTCGTCCTGCAGGTGGTCGGCACCCACGATCCCCTGCTGGCCGTGATCGGCGCCGCTGACGGCGGCAGGCGGCCCTCGTTCTTCAGCGTCCCATTCGATCTCACGCTCACCGTGCCGGGGCAAGGGGAGGCGATGGCGGCGGAGGTCGCCGAATTGGACGCGGACTCGGTTCGCGTCGCCGTGTCCAACACGTTCGGGGCATGGGCGGAGCACGTCGCCGTCGTGGATCTCGACGGTCTCGCCGCCGTGGTCGATCGGGGCAAGGGGATCCGCGTCCAGGTCCCCGGGTTCTACGTCACCGCGGCCGGGAACCTCGGACCGGGAGCTGCTCGCCTGAGCGGCGACCAGGTCGTGGCGCTGCTCAGCCTGCGGGAGGAGGGCGGCGAGGCTCGCTGGGCCTCGGTCGTGCAGGCGCTGCTTCGAGGGCGTGTCCGTCTCGGCGACGAGGACCTCGCCGAGACGGACGGGATCGCGGGGGTGCGCCGCGTGCTGAAGGGCGCACGCGGCGCCGCGATCGCCGCGTTCCCGACGCTGTCGGTGGCAGGCAGCGTCACCGTCCCGATGCAGCCGGACCTGGACCGGCAGGTGGCGCGGCTGTTCGGGGTCCCGGATCCCGTGCCCGTGATCGTCGAGAACGGCGTGGGTGTGCCCGGTTTGGGGCAAGACGTCGCGGCCGTCTTGTTGCCGCTCGGGTACCGGGTGGTGCTCTCGCAGAACGCCGACCTGTTCGGGTACGAGCGAACCCGCGTCGTCGCGAACAGCGACGGCGCCATCGCAGACGCCCAACGGATCCGGGAGGCGCTCGGGGTCGGGCGCGTCCGCGTCTCGCAGGTACCATCGGGTATCGGAGACATCACGATCATCGTGGGGGAGGACTTCGCCGGGTGACAGGGACGGACCAGCAGCGGGGAGGCGGGCGGATCCCGCCGAGCCGCGACACGGCCGCCGCCGCCGCCCGAGCCGCCTCGTCGAAGCAGGCCCAGGACATCGTCGTCCTGAACGTGAGCGAGCTCATCGTGATCACGGACCACTTCGTGATCTGCACGGCCGGATCCACCCGCCAGGTCAAGTCGGTCGTGGAGGAGGTCGAGCGCGCCCTGAGAGAGCAGCTCGACGTTCGCCCGGCACGGCGAGAGGGCGAGGGAGACGCCGGCTGGTGGCTCCTCGACTACATCGACGTGGTGGTCCACGTGTTCGGGCCCGAGGAGCGAGCCTTCTACGACCTCGAGCGACTCTGGCGCGACGCGCCGCGGCTCGACTGGGAAGAGCCAGACGCGGTCTCCTCCGCTCGTTAGACTCGCCTCTCCGGGCCCATAGCTCAGCTGGTAGAGCGCTTGGCTGGCAGCCAAGAGGTCAGGGGTTCGAATCCCCTTGGGTCCACTTCCGCAGGTCAAGAGGGCATCAAACGAGCACGAGTACGCGGGCCTAGTTCGAAAGTGGGCGGGGTAGGAATCGAACCTACCTAGCACGGTGGCGCCGGATCTACAGTCCGGGGCTCCTCCCATGGGAGCATCCCGCCCGAGTACGCGGAGGGTGAGGGATTCGAACCCCCGCAGGACCTACGCCCTGTCATCCGTTCGAGACGGGAGCCTTGCCGCTCAGTCAACCTCCGAAGCGGAGGGAGTAGGGGTCGAACCTACGCGTCGAGATATCGACGACCACCGGCTAGCGACCGGGTGCCTTGCCACTCGGCCATCCCTCCGAGGATGCCTTGGCTGCGTGATCGTCGACTTCGCATAAGCCAGTATGGGCAAACCGTGGAGCCGGTAGCAATACCTCCTTACGCCAACGCGAAGGTCGGTCCGGTTGAGGTAGAGGCATAGCCGTAGGTTCGCCTCTGTAGTCGCCCGTTGCGTCCTGAGCCATCGCGCGCTACCCTCGCGCAGGCGCTGATGGGCCTCCGTCGGCCGACCACCGAGGTACGAACCGACTGCGAGGGGGAACTACCAATGCGGGGGAGCCGTCGATTCGTCCGAACGCTACTCGTAGTCGCACTTGTGCCACTCGTCATCTCCACGACCCCCCTGCCAGCGCAGGCCGAGGCCGTGACCATATCCAAGTCTGGTTACTACGGGCGACTAGTGTCGTGGGGCTATGTGCTATGCGCGAACAACACCGGCACCCTTGGCGGTAACCAGCGCGCGATGCTGGCCCCGGTAACTTGGATAACGAAGTCGCGCCGCTTCCCGGCAAGTCAGCAGAGGCTTTTTGTCAGACACAAGATTGAATATTTCGACTTCACACCCGTTACGGGCGGCTGGAAACTTTGGGCGTGGGGCCAACTCCGCGAGGGAACCTACGATCCCGTGAAGTCGGCCCTCTATGGGCGGCGTGTTTTTCGAATGCCAGCTCATCAGTTCTACATGGATGCTACCTACTATCAGGTCTTTCGGATTTCCACGCAGTACCGCTATGTCCGATACGGACGAAGGATCGGCGTCGTCAGGAACATGTACGACCAGTTCTCTCACGCGACTCAGGCCACTAGTTCTCCGAGTCCTTACTTCGAAGAGCTGGGCTACGCCGTTCCCACGTACTGCGTCTTCCCACTTCAGCCATACGGGTAAAGGCCGGCACTGGACGCACGCGCTGACACACGGTCCCTCTCGTAGCGGCACGGTCCTGATCGTCTTTGGCTTGGAAGTTGGACTAAGAAACGGATTTCGAGTTGCGTAGGGCGCAGAAGACGTTTCAGGCGGCTGAGCCAAGCTTCCGGCTCCGTTGTGCCAGATGGTGACCAAGGGCGAAGATGAAGAGAGCGTTGAGCACGTGTAGCGACCGCAGCCAACGCGGATCAAGCTGCGCGTCGGCGAAGAGCGGCTGCACGAACACGAGCAGGAAGAGAACCCCTGTGAGGGCGAGGACGTTCCGCCCCATGCGGCCGACGATCGCGGCGATGAGCATCAGGATCGGTATGAGGTGGAGGACGATGAAGCCCCATTGCCTGTGCGCCTCCATGCTTTCGCCGCCGAGGACACCAAGGCCGGCGAGGAGAAACTGGATCGCAACAGCGAGAACAAAGAGCCAGGCAAGCCCGACGAAACATCTGCGCGCCAGATCCACGTGTGCGTCCTCCGTAGCTCGATAGGAGATTTGAACTCCCGGGGGGCGGTTACAGGCTCCGTAGGCTAGACGTACGCCGCTTCCTTCGCTCGCGTTCCGGTTGCCCGGTCGCCCAGCAGGTCAAGAAGGGGCGCCGTGGCGATGCTCCCCGGCGATCCTCGAGGACGACCGGAAGCGAGCCAGATGGTCGGTCAGGCGGCGTGCGGCGGGAGCTCCGAGGATGCTCGACGTCCTGGTTGCCGCTGGCCTGGTCAGGCTGGCGTGACTCCGAATCCAGCCAGGAAGTCCAAGACCGAAGCGATGTCGACTCGCTGAGTCATGTCGTTCGACCGGCAGATCGCATCGCCCCAACTGGTCACTGAGACGATCACCAACGTGTCCTCCCAGAACTGTGGACCTCCCGAATCCCCGAAGCACGTCCCGCCTGAACCCGTGGCGTTCGGGTTCGCTTGAAGATGCAGGTTGTTCTGTGTGAGCCCACCGTAGGGCGACTCGACGAAGCGTCGGGTCAGATCGAAGTCGATGATGTTGGGCGGGAAGCTCGGCACCCCGCCGTAGCCCACCGACACGAATACGTCGTCCTGGATCTCGTTGCTCGCTTTGAGGTCCGAAAGGAACCCTTCGCTCGCGATGGTCGGGTACTCCTTGAGGTTCACACGCTTGTCCAAGACGACCACGCCCACGTCGTTCGCCAGGGTATTCGGGTTGTAGTCGGGGTGGGTATACGGCGTTCCGATCAGTCCTGTCGGGTTCTCTCGGAAGTCTTCGGGAACCGTCACGTCGAAGTAGACGTATGCGGTCGTCGCTCCGTCCGTGCAGTGTCCAGCGGTCAGCACCACCGTCGGAGAAACGAGCGTGCCGGTGCACCGATGCATGTAGTCGCCATCGGCGTCATAGAAGGCCAGTAGCCCCACGAACGGGTAGTCGTTTCCGCTGTCCACCTGTCCGCCGCCGATCGCGTTCGCCGCGGTCGGCATGAGCGCCAGCAGGAGTGACGACGTGAAGATCAAGAACAAGCGCTTCATGGATCGATCCTCCCTCTGCCCGAGCCAAAACCCAGTTGCCGGTGGGTACCCCACTCGTCGTCCTAGCAATCCTCCTGGCGCGCTCGTTCCGCTCGTGGCAAGGCAAGCGAGGGCTTAGGCAACTCCAAGGCGGTCGGCACGCAGGGCCCGGACCCAGGACCGAGGCAGAGCTCGAGCCGCTGGGTCGAACAGGACTTCTTCGTTGCTGAGCGCCGGATCGCGCATCCATCGGCCTTCGCACCAGCACCGAGATGGCGTATGGGGCGATCGGAGATCGACCTCGAAGATCCGGCCGAAGAGCGTGACGTGGACCATGTCTGGACCTCCTCACCCGACGGGTTGTGGCGTCAAGTCCTGGTCTCTCAGCGGTCATACCCTGGAACGGGTACGTCATGCGTCTCGCGTGAGGAACTAGCCGAAGGTCTCAGATCGGGTCAAAGGACCTAGGTCGGCCGCTTCCTCCTTCCGCTCGTGTACGCCACGTGTGTGTGTCATCGGAAACCAGATACGACTGACCCGGTCCGGGGCGCGGCTCGACTTCAGGCGACACCGCCCGAGGCCGATGTCCCCGGGCAGGGAGGAGCGCTGCTCTGGGCGCTCAGGATCATGACATCACTCGTCGCGAAGGTCGGACCCATCGTGCCGCGGGAGTCCGGAGAGCGCGTCATCTGCGCCGCCTACGTCTCCGGGAAGGCGTCGACCATCGGATCGGCGGTCGTCGCGGTGTCGGATCGCCATGTCTTCTTCGCGCCTCGGTCCGCGTTCCTCTCACGCGGAGCGTGGCAATCGAGGCGCCTCGACGAGGTCCGCATCGAGTCGAGCACGCGCAGATCGCTGGGCTTCCCGGTGGCGCATCGGTTCGATGTCTTCGAGGCGGATGGCTCTCCTTTCACGTTCGAGATCGAGACGAAGAAGGACGCCAAGGAGTTCCGGAGGGCGCTCAGCCGGCGGTAGGTAGTCGGATCTGATCCGTTCGGTTTGTCTGGGCTGTCGACGGGGAAGGCACCCCAAGCATGGCGCGCCAGACATCAGCCGTCGACCCTGGTCCCATAGATCATCTGAGCTCCGCGCCCCCACAGGTTCTTGGAGGTGCCTCGATGCGGACGTGGATCTTCAGGCTTGCGGTCGTGCCCCTGCTGGCGGCCGCCTGCGCCCCGCGGGAATACCAGGCCAACACGCCCGCCAAGTACCAGACCGCCGCCAGCTGCGCCCAGGTCAACCGAGACAACCTCTATACCGCCGCCGGATACGCCAATGCGTACATCACCGTGGCCACCGGCGATCCCGCCTTCCCGCCCTGGTGGGAGGGAGGCACTACCGACGAGCACCCCGAGTGGAAGCTGAATGATCCGTACCTCGGTCAGGGCTTCGAGGGCGCGGTGACGTTCGAGATCGCCGAGCGCCTCGGCTTCCCTGAGGACAGGGTCAGGGTTGTCCCGATCGGGTTCAACGAGTCGTTCGCCCCCGGTCCGAAGGGCTTCGACTTCGTGCTCCAGCAGATCTCGTACCTGCCGGAGCGCGCCGACGGCGTGGACTTCAGCGAGGGCTACTACGACGTGAACCAGGCGCTCGTGTCCGTGCAGGGCTCGCCCATCGCCACCGCCTCGTCCCTCGCGGAGCTGAAGGACGCCACGCTGGGGGCACCGATCGGCACCACGAGCCTCAAGTACATCGAGGAGACGATCCAGCCGAGCACGCAGCCGACCATCTACGACGACCTCGGGGCAGCGGTCCAGGGTCTGGAGAAGGGACAGGTCGACGGCATCGTGGCGGACCTGCCGAGCGCGTCCTTCATCACCGAGGTGCAGATCCCCGGGGGCGTGATCGTGGGCCAGCTCCCGACCGCCGGCTCGCAGGAGTACTTCGCGATGGGCTTCGAGAAGGGGAGCCCGCTCGTGGAGTGCGTGAACCTCGCTCTGGAGGAGATGAAGGACGACGGCACGCTCGATGAGATCCGCCACACGTGGCTCGGGGACACGACCGACGCGCCGCTGATCGAGGACTGACGTCGGCCTCCCGACGACAGCTTCGCCGCTTCCGCGCGCTGACGACCTGGGGTCGTACGTGGCGTCGGAGTAACGTGCGGCCGAGACGTCGGATCGGTCGGAGCGGCCGAGCTCACAGGAGGGTGACGAGGTGACCGAGCACAAGATCGGAACACGCGACGAGTGGCAGGCGGCACGCGACGAGCTGGCGAAGCTCGAGGCGGAACATGCCGAGCGAAACGAGGAGATCAAGAGGAAGCGGCTCGAGCTCCCCTGGGTCCCGGTGGCGAAGGAGTACGAGTTCGACACCGACGAAGGGAAGAAGACCCTCGCCGAGCTGTTCGACGGCCGGTCGCAGCTCCTCGCCTACAACATCATGTTCGGGCCGGACTACCAGGCCGGGGCATGTCCCGGCTGTACGAGCCTCGCGGACGGGTTCGACGGCCAGCTGATCCACCTGAACAAGCGCGACGTCACGTTCCTCTGCTTCTCGCGGGCACCGATCGAGCGGCTCGCCGCTTACAAGAAGCGGATGGGCTGGCAGTTTCCCTACGTCTCGACGCACGGGACCGACTTCCCGTTCGACTTCGGGCTTGCGTTGAGCGAAAGGCAGGCACAGCAGATCCCCGAGGTGAAGGAGATGATCGACGAGCCGCCGGCTTGGCTCCAGGAATGGTCGGAGCAGATTGCCGCGGAGCTCGAGGACGGCCTGCGTGAGAACCCGAGCTACATCGCGTTCGCGCGTGAGAACGGGACCACCTACCACACCTACACGGTGATGGCGCCCGATCCGTTCGTTGGCCCCTACTTCGAGATGCTGCTCGAGCGGGCGCCGAAGCCGCAGCCGGAGGAGCCGCGCAGCTGGCGCAAGGACGAGTACCCGTTCTGAGCTTCGTGCAGGCGAACCTACCCCGGCGGTTCAACGCCGACTCGATCATCCGCTTGCCCGATTGGACCGCTCCGGCGCTCCAGTATTTCTTGCGAGGCAAACCCGCTCGGCCTGCTCGTTCGTTGCAAACTCATGCATCATCCTCGATCACGCGAGTGCTCGCACCCAAGTAGCCACCTTCTCTTTTCAACCGTCTGACGTGGCATTTCGTCTGATTTGTTGCCCTGCATGCGGGAGTGATAGCGTTCTCGGAGTTTCGCAGAAGCGATAGCCGGTGTTTCGGAGGGAAGAACACCGGCGGTTTCGCAGGAGCGAAAGGAGGGCGGTGCCGTCCTGGTGGCCCTGGTACGTCGGAGATCATCGTGACGGTACCCAGGGCAGCGGCCGGGCGGGGGGGAACGTCAGGTTCGTCACTACGTCACTACGTCACGACGTGCAACGACGGCACGATAGACGTGCCGACCTCGAAAGGAGTTCGGGTATGAGTGCGATCCACTCGACCGTGCACATCGGAGATCTCCGACGCCGCGTCGCGGTGCTCGGCATCTTCGCATTGATGGCGTTCTACGCTCAGCTCTCGCTGGCGGCGCCGGCGTCGGCTGTTCCGTTCACCGGAGGTGTCTCGCCGACGATCTTCGACGGGCTCGCCGACCTCAACGGTGACAACGAAGTCACCGGCCGGGACGACTCGAACGGGTTCTTCGGTGGCACCGCCATCATCGACGGCGCGCTCGACTGCGACGCGTGGAGTGCCGTGAACGACGGCGGCGCCGGCAGCGGCGTGATCGATGGCGACGACGACTGCACGATGCTCGGTTACGACGGCAGCCCGACCGGGGTCACGATCACCGTTACCGACGGCGTGTTCGATTGGCCGGACGACCCGCTGCCAACCGTGTTCCCCCAGGCAGGGGACGGTGACAACCCGGACGTCGGGGACTCGGCCTTCGCCTGGTCCACCATCAACGGCCGCGTGGACTCCAACGGCGACGAAGTGATCAACTCCAACGACTGCACCTTCGGCCTCATCGGCGAGACGGAAGATGTGGGCCTCGGGGACGGGACCGACGGAGCGGACGTACTCGGGAACAACCCGACCCAGACGAACCCATGTGGGTTCGGGAGCGTGGACGGGCCGGACCCTGCGAGCAACGGCCTCGTGGACCTGAACAGCGACATGGTGATCACCGCCGCCGATACGTGCGCCAACTGCTTCTTCGGCCACAACGTGACCAACGGCGTGGTGCAGGCGGAGTCCACTCCGCTCGCCGCTCCGGCGGGTGCGTTCACCGGGGGCGTCTCTCCGACGATCATCGGTGGGCTGGCCGACCTGAACGGTGACGGCGCGGTCACCGGACGAGACGACTCGAACGCGTTCTTCGGAAGCACCTCGATCATCGACGGCGCGCTCGACTGTGACAACTGGACGACGGACAACGACGGGACCGCCGGTGACGGCGTGATCAACGGGGGCGACGACTGCACGCTCATCGGCTACGACGGCACCCCGGATGGGGTGACCATCGACGTCGTCGACGGTGCGTTCGACGTTGCGAACGGCCCGCTGCCGACGGTGTTCCCCCAGGTCGGCGATGCCGACAACCCGGACGTCGGGGACTCGGCTTTCGGCTGGTCCACGATCGGCGGCCGAGTGGACTCCAATGGCAACGAGGTGATCGACCCCGGCGACTGTGCCTTCGGTCTCATCGGTGAGACCGTCGATGCCGGGCTCGGTGACGCCACGGACGGTGCCGACGTCCTCTCGAATGACTCGGGCGAGTCGAACCCATGTGGGTTCGGGAGCGTTGACGGACCCGATCCAGCCAACACCGGGCTCGTCGACCTGAACAGCGACATGGCGATCACGGCAGCGGATTCGTGCAACGACTGCTTCTTCGGTCACGACCTCGCCAGCGGGTTCGTGCTCGGATTGGGAGCTGACACGCTCGACCTCACGCCTCCGACGGGCTCCAACCCTGAGGACACGGCGCACACCGTGACCGCCCACGTGGAGGACTCGTTGGGGGCTCCCGTTGCGGGGGTCACCGTCGAATTCGTGGTGACCGGTACCAATGCCACGACGGGAGAGGTCGTGACGAACGCGAGCGGGAACGCCGCGTTCACCTACACGGGCGCCGCGCCCGGTACCGACACCATCACGGCGTTCGCCGACTCCAACGGTGACGGGAACCAGGATGCGGGAGAGCCCAGCGACACCGCCACGAAGACGTGGACGCTGGTCCCGAAGTGCCCGGGTCGTGAGAGTGACCCACGCAACCATGTCGTGGGGACCGCCGGTCCGGACGTGCTGACGGGCACCCCGGGTGCTGACATCATCTGCGGCCTCGGCGGCAACGACACCCTGAACGGCCGGGGTGGCAACGACCTCCTGCTCGGTGGAGGCGGAGCCGACCTGCTGAACGGTCGTGGCGGCGCCGACACCCTCCGGGGCGGCGGCGGCGCGGACGTGCTGCGTGGGAGCGGCGGCCAGGACCGTCTCTTCGGCGGAGCCGGGAACGACCGGCTGATCGGCGGAGCGGCTGCCGACCGCCTGTTCGGCGGACCCGGGAGAGACCGCCTGCTCGGCGGACTCGGGAACGACCGGCTGTTCGGCCAGGGCGGCAATGACCGCCTGTTCGGCGAGGAAGGAAGGGACCGCCTGGACGGCGGCGCCGGCTTCGACCTCGGTGTCGGTGGCCCGGGTCGGGACACCTTCATCCGGATCGAGCGCCGACGTCCGTAGGCGATCCGATCCACCGTAGCGAAGGAACCGGCCCCTTCGGGGGCCGGTTCCTTTCTGTGCGGCTTGATGCCGGGCCGTCTGAACGCCCGTTCAGTCGTGGGTACACTCGGCGGCGATGAGGATCCTGGTCGTGGGAAGCGGGGGCGTGGGCTCGGCGCTCGCGCCGATCGCTGCTCGGCGCGATTTCTACGAGCACATCGTCTTCGCCGACCACGACGAAGCCCGGGCTCGAAGCGTCGTCGATCGCTACGGCGACGGCCGCTTCTCGGCCGCTCGCGTCGACGCGAGCGATGCCGCGGCCGTCGCCGAGCTGGCTCGGTCCACACGCTCCGATGCGATCTTGAACGCCGTCGATCCGCGCTTCGTGATGCCGATCTTCGAGGGCGCGTTCGACGCGGGGGCCACGTACCTCGACATGGCGATGTCGCTGTCGAAGCCGCACGCTGACAAGCCGGACGAGCTCCCCGGGGTGAAGCTGGGCGACGAGCAGTTCGCTGCGGCCGAGCGGTGGCAGCAGGCCGGGCTCCTTGCCCTCGTCGGGATCGGCGTCGAGCCCGGCATGTCGGACGTGTTCGCGCGACATGCGGCCGACGAGCTGTTCGACACGATCGATGAGATCGGTGTCCGCGACGGCGCGAACCTGGAGGTCCAGGGGTACGAGTTCGCGCCGAGCTTCTCGATCTGGACCACGATCGAGGAGTGCTTGAACCGGCCCGTGATCTGGGAGAAGGACCGCGGCTGGTTCACGACACCGCCCTTCAGCGAACCCGAGGTGTTCACGTTCCCGGAAGGCATCGGGCCGATCGAGTGCGTGAACGTCGAGCACGAAGAGGTCCTCTTGGTCCCGCGCTGGATCGACTGTCGTCGCGTGACGTTCAAGTACGGGCTGGGCGACGAGTTCATCGACGTCTTGAAGACGCTTCACAAGCTCGGGCTGGACCGGACGGACAAGCTCCGGGTCGACGGGGTGGAGGTCGCTCCTCGAGACGTCGTGGCGGCCGCCCTACCGGATCCGATGACCCTCGGCGACAAGATGACCGGGAAGACGTGCGCCGGCACGTGGGTGACCGGGACGGGCGCGGACGGCCGGCCGAGGGAGGTCTACCTGTACCACGTGGTCGACAACGAGGAGACCTGGTCGCGGGACGGAGCCCAAGCGGTGGTCTGGCAGACCGCTCTCAACCCCCTGATCGCGCTGGAACTCCTCTCGGCCGGCGCCTGGTCGGGCGCCGGCGTCCTGGGCCCCGAGGCCTTCGAGGCCCGTCCCTTCCTCGACCTTCTCGGTGACTACGGATCGCCCTGGGGCATGGAGGAACGCCGCCCGGCGAACCCGTAGTCCAGCGCCTCTCATGTCGGCCAGCACTCCGACCGATGAGCTGAGCATGACCTCGGTTCCGGTCGCGACCCTCTTCGAAGCCGCCCTCGGCCGGCTCTCCGACGTGCTCACGCCCGGTTCCTTCCTCGAGGCGACCCCGGAATCGCTCGTGGTCGCCGAGACGGGCGGCGAGATCATCTACGCGAACGCGGCATGCGAGCGACTCACCGGCTTCGAGCGTGGCGAGTTGCTCGGGCGGCAGGTGGAGGGATTGCTCGCGACCGATCTCTCCGCTCACCCCGCGGGTTCTTCGTTCGAGACCACATGTACCCGGCGCGATGGTGACCAGCTCCCCGTGGAGGTGCACATCGGCAGGATCGAGGCCGCGACACCGCTCCTGGTCGTCACCCTCCGGGACCGGACGGAGCTGGAGGCGGGCCGGGCCGCGCGTTACGAGGCGGAGGCCAAGTACCGGGCGCTCGTCGAGCACATCCCCGCGGTCGTCTACCTCGACCCCGTCGACGAGGATTCCGAGTCGATCTACGTGAGCCCTCAGGTCGTGGAGCTCCTCGGGATCAGCCAGGACGAGTGGCTGACGAACCCCTACGCATGGCGGCATCACGTGCATCCCGAGGACATCGAGCGCGCGTGGGACGAGTACCGGCACGCGTATGGCGCGCACGAGCCGCTCAACCACGAGTACCGGATGGTGCACGAGGACGGCACGATCAGGTGGGTGCTCGAGCAGGCCTATCCGATCGACGACGAGGCCGGAGATCCCTGGCTGATCCAGGGAGTGATCTTCGACATCACCGAACGCAAGCGCGCGGAGGAGCAGGTGTCGTTCCTCGCGTACCACGACAAGCTCACGGGCCTGCCGAACCGAGCGCTCTTCGAGGAGATGCTCGAGACGGCGATCTCGCGCGCGCGCCGCCACGACCTCGGCGTCGGCGTGCTCTACCTCGACCTCGACAACTTCAAGCTCGTGAACGACTCGCTCGGCCACCACGCCGGCGACGAGCTCCTGCAACAGCTCGGCGAGCGCCTGCGGGGGTGCACCCGCGAGACGGACCTGGTCGCGCGACAGGGCGGGGACGAGTTCCTCCTCCTGCTCGCGGACCTCGAGCGGGGGATGGGGCCCGTCTCGGGCACCGAGGCGGGCTTGCTCGTGGCCGAGTCGGTTGCGACCCGCGTCCACGAGGCGCTGCAGGAGCCGTTCGACCTGGGTGGCGTCGAGTTCTTCGCGTCCGCTTCGATCGGCGTGAGCCTGTTCCCGCAGGACGCCAACGACTCCGCGGGCTTGCTGAAGAACGCAGACACGGCGATGTATCAGTCGAAGAAGGCCGAGCCCGGTGGCTACATCGTCTACGCGAGCGGGGTGGACGATGCGATCGAACGGCTCTCACTGACCACGCGCCTCCGCCGGGCGGTCGAGAAGAAGCACTGGGTGCTCCATTGGCAGCCGGTGGTGGAGCTCGCGGGAGGGACGGTCTCCGGTCTCGAAGCCCTGATCCGGTGGCGCGAGCCCAACGGCGGGATCGTTCCACCGGGTGAGTTCATCCCGATCGCGGAGGAGCTCGGGCTGATCGAGGCGATCGGCGACTGGGTGATCGACGAGGTCGCGCGCCAGCGGAAGGCCTGGGAGGCCAAGGGGATCGATGTGCGCGTCGGGTTCAACCTGTCGCCGCGACAGCTCTGGTCGGGCCGCCTGGCGGAGAAGATGATGGAGAAGCTCTCCGCCGCGGGCGTCGATCCACACGACGTGGTCGTCGAGATCACCGAATCGACGGCGATGGCCGATCCCGATCGCACCCAGCGGGTGCTGTCCGAGCTGCACGCCTGGGGGCTGACCCTGGCGATCGACGACTTCGGCACCGGCTACTCGTCGCTCGCGCGACTGAAGCATCTGCCCGTCGACATCCTGAAGATCGATCGCTCGTTCATCCACGACGTCGATCGCGACGAGGACTCCGGCCGGATGGTGGAGGCGATGATCCAGTTGGCGCACGGATTGGGGATGACCCCGCTCGCGGAAGGGATCGAGACGCCCGAGGAGCTGGCATTCCTCCGGGAGGCTGGATGCACACTGGGTCAGGGCTTCTACTTCGCACGCCCCGTGCCCGCCGAGGACATCCCGTCACTCCTCGATGCGTCCGCGCTCCCACTCCCGCATCCGTGACACGGCGGTAACAGGCTCAGCCACGCTCGGGGGCACCTGCATGTGCGGGAAGTCCTCCCTCGCCGATCAGTCGGGCGGCGAGATCTGCGAATCGCTCCTCGGCGACGTCATGGGGCACGTCGACCACGGTTGTCGCGGCCTTCGGGATCGCGAGCGTGAGGCTCGCGATGCCGAAGGGCCGCTGCGTCGGCGACCGGCGCAGGATCAGATGCTGGATGTTCGCTTGGTCCGCGACGGTCGTGCGCCGCACGAGCGCGCCAGAACGCGCGAGCACGTGCGGTCCGACGATTGCATGGCCGAGGGCTCGCCAGGCCAGGAACTGGAACCCGAGCGCGACGGGAAGGACGGGGAGCGCCGCCGCCAACGCACCTTCTCGGAAAGCGAGCCCGAGCGCCAGGGTCCCGGTGCCGACGATCGCGGCGAGGCAGAGGCGCCGCGCGAGCGCCCGGGGTGGCGCGGGGAGGATCTGAGCGTTCTGGAGACCGGCCGAGCCGAGCACCGCCTCCGCGAGCTCGAGGCACCTCCGACGATCGGCAACCGGGACGAGCATGCTCGACTGTTGCTCGTCGCCGGAACCGCGGCCGTACCCGGCGGTCAGGACGCGGAGGGACGCGAGCCCGAACGCTCGCCGGACCAGGTTCTCTTCGAGCCGGATCGCCTGGATACGTGCGATGGGGACGACGGAACGCCGCGTCTGGAGGAGCCCTCGGGTGATGACCAGCCGATCGCCTCGGCGCACGGCGGTGAAATCCCAGTAGACGAGGACGGTGCTCACGAGCGAGATCAGGATCGACGCCGTCAGCAACACCCCCGCGATGACGAGGATGGTCTCGAGGTCCGATCGTCCGGCTCCCGCCAGTCGGTTCAGCGTCTCGACGAATGTTCCTTCGGGGAGGATCTGGAACGCCCAGCCGGCCATCGCCGCGACCACGGCGACACGCCCACCGGTCACGCCGGCGAGCAGCAGATCCGCGGGGCGCATGCGCACGAGCGGCGGCTCGGCCGGGTCCTCGTCCGCGACGTGATCGGCCATCAGGAGGGCGCGGAGCTGTTTCGCCTCCTCCGGCGTCACCGCGACGAGGGAGCCCTCGGTTCCGCTCCCGCCGACGACCTCGATGCGCAGCTCCACCACGCCGAAGAGGCGATGCGTGAGCTTCTGCACCACGTCCACGCTCTGGATGCGCGCCGGTTGCAGGGTGCGCTCCCAGCGCTGGAGGAGGCCACCTCGGAGCACCAGTGTCTGTCCGTCGAGCCGGTACCAGAAACGGGTCCATCTGATCGCGGTTCCGACCACCGCGAGGGCTCCGAACGCCGTCGAGAAGAAGAGCGGTCCACGCTCGCCGCCGAGGACCAGGAGCACCACGAGGGGGATCACGAAGTTGCCGAGGATGCCCGAGATCCAGACCGCGATCGCCGCGGGATGCAGACGCCTCCACGTCGAGAACGGGGTCGCCGCCGGTCCGTCACCGCGCGCTCCGTCGGGTCGCGGCGGGGGCGGCTCAGACACTTTGGGTTCCGGCAACCTTCGACAGCTCCTCGCGGAGCGATCCCGCCTCTTCCGGCGCGAGCCCGGGGATCCGCGCGGCTCTCCCGGCGGCCGTGTACACGACGAGCTGCATCAAGCCGAACGCGAGATCGAGCGGTCCCTGGTGCGTTTCGACGTACTGGATCCGATCGAACGGGATGAGCGTGAGGACGAAGAAGAGCGAGCCCCGGGACAGGAAGAGGTCTCGCTCGCGGATCTCGTAGCGCCACCGGCGGTATCGGAGATAGGGGACCACGGCGGCCAGGGCGATCGCGGCGAGCACGCCGATGGCGTAGGCGGTGGTGGCGGCCGGCGACCGGCCGACGAGCGGTGATGCGACGGCTGCTCCGATCGCCACCACGACGCCCCAGGTCGTCCACCACATCGTGAGGACCCTGCGGTCGAGCGCTTTCGCGGGTCTGCGCCGCTGCCCGATATCGGTCGCCACGTTCGTGACGCCAGTGTACGGAGGTTGCCCGCTACGATGACGCGATGCAGCGCTACGAACCCGCCGAGATCGAGCCGAAGTGGCAGCGGGTCTGGGAAGAGGAGGGCCTCTATCGGGCCTCCGACGACCCGGACGATGTGCGTCCCCGGTTCTATGCGCTCGACATGTTCCCGTACCCCTCGGGCGACCTCCACCTGGGCCACGCCGAGGCGTTCAGCGGTGGCGACGCCGTGGCTCGGTTCCGGGCTCTGCAGGGACACAACGTGCTGCATCCGATCGGCTGGGACTCGTTCGGGCTCCCGGCAGAGAACGCGGCGATCAAGAGAGGGATCCACCCCAAGCAGTGGACCTACGAGAACATCGAGCAGCAGGCGCGCTCCTTCAAGCGGATGGGGATGTCCTTCGACTGGAGCCGCCGGGTGCAGACCAGCGATCCCGAGTACTACCGGTGGACGCAGTGGCTGTTCCTGAAGCTCTTCGACATGGGATTGGCGTACCGGAAGAACGCTCCGGCCAACTGGTGTCCGAACGACCAGACCGTCCTCGCGAACGAGCAGGTGATCAACGGCTTCTGCGAGCGGTGCGGGACCGCGGTCGTCCGGAAGGACCTCACCCAGTGGTTCTTCAAGATCACCGACTACGCGCAGCGGCTGCTCGACGACGTGGACACGCTCGAGGAATGGCCGGAGCGAGTCATCACGATGCAGCGGAACTGGATCGGGCGCTCCGAAGGAGCGACCGTCCGATTCACCGTCGAGGAGTCCGGTGACGAGGTCGAGGTCTTCACGACGCGGCCGGACACGCTCTGGGGTGTCACGTTCTTCGTGTTCGCGCCCGAGCACCCGCTGGTACCGAAGCTGGCCGATCTGGGGGGTACGTCGGACGACGCTCGCGCGATGATCGAACGACTGCAGGCCACGCCGCTCACGAACCGCGAGCAGGCGGAGAGCCGCGAAGGGGTGCGTCTCGGCGTGCATGTGATGAACCCCGTGAACGGCGAGCGGGTGCCGGTGTTCGTGGCGCCCTACGTGCTGATGGAGTACGGCACGGGTGCGGTGATGGGCGTGCCCGCTCACGATCAGCGCGACTTCGAGTTCGCGCGCGAGCAAGGTATCGAGATCCGCGTGGTGATCCAGCCGCCCGGCGAGGAGCGCGATCAGGCCTCGATGACGGAGGCCTACGACCACGACGGCGTGATGGTGAACTCGGGGCCCTTCGACGGCGAGCGCTCGCCGGAGTCGATCGCGAAGGTCGCTCAGTGGCTGGAGGAACAGGAGCTCGGTCGCCCCGCCGTCACGTTCCGGCTGCGCGACTGGCTCATCTCACGGCAGCGGTACTGGGGCGCCCCGATCCCGATCATCCATTGCGACGAGCACGGCGAGGTGCCGGTCCCCGAGGCGGATCTCCCCGTGGAGCTCCCCGAGGACGTGGACTTCCGTCCGGGAGGCGAGTCGCCGCTCGCGCGTCACGACCGATTCGTGAAGACCACCTGTCCGAAGTGCGGTCGTGACGCGCGACGCGACACCGACACGATGGACACGTTCGTCGACTCGAGCTGGTACTTCTTCCGCTACTGCTCCCCGGGGTTCGAGGGTGGGCCGTTCCGCAGGGAGGACGTCGAGCGGTGGCCCATCAGCCAGTACACGGGCGGCATCGAGCACGCGATCTTGCACCTGCTCTACGCCCGCTTCTTCACGAAGGCTCTTCACGACGCGGGGATGGTTCCGTACATCGAGCCGTTCCCTCGCCTCATGAATCAGGGACAGGTGATCTACGGCGGCGCGTCCATGTCCAAGTCGAAGGGGAACGTCGCCGGTCCGATGCCCCTGGTGGAGCGATGGGGGGCGGACACCGTCCGGCTCACGATGCTGTTCGCGAGCCCCTTCGAGGACGACATCGACTGGCAGCTGATCGGCGGTGACTCCGACCGGCGCCCCGGCGTGCACCACTGGCTCGGCCGCGTGTTCGCGGCGGTGGTGGAGGCGGCCGAGGGTGGCGGGGAAGAGCCGGTCGAGCTCGTCCGGCTGACGCACCGGACGATCAAGGCCGTGACCGGTGACATGGAACGGTTCCGCTTCAACGTCGCCATCTCGAAGCTGATGGTGCTGACGAACGAGATGCGCTCGGCGCTGGATGGTGGAGGAGCGGCACGAGGAGCCGGGGAGGCGCTGGTCCAGATGCTCGCGCCGTTCGCGCCCTTCGCCGCCGAGGAGCTCTGGCGCGAGGTCCTTGGACACGACGGATCGGTCCATGTCTCCCGGTGGCCCGAGTACGACGAGGCGTTGGCGGCGGAGGACTCCGTCACGCTGATCGTGCAGGTCGACGGGAAGGTCCGCGACAAGATCGAAGTGCCGGCGAACGCGGACGAAGCTCGGGTGCTCGAGCTCGCCCGTTCGTCCGAGAAGACCATGCGCGCGATCGCGGATCGCGAGGTCGTGAAAGAGATCGTCCGCGCGCCCAAGCTCGTCAACTTCGTGACCCGCGCCTAGGCCGTCAACGGCCTGGTGCGGTGTGGGCGAATCCGGGCGGGCATGTGACGCGTTTCACTGCGAACCGCCGTCTGCCCGCCTAGCGTCGCCGCCATGTCGTTCCGGGAACGCCTGGACACGCTCTCGCGCGGGGAGATCGCCGGGCTGATCGTGGTGCTGGTGGCGGTGCTGGGCGGCGCCGGGCTCTGGTACGCGCGCTCGCTCCCCAAGCCGGTGACGATCGCCGAGTCGGGGCCCGGCGCCGCCCAGCAGGCCTCGTCCTCGCCGAGCCCGGCGGTCACGCTCATCGTGGACGTCGCGGGCGCGGTCCGTCAGCCGGGTGTGTACGAGTTCGCCGAGGGCGACCGCGTGATCGACGCGATCGAGCGCGCCGGCGGATCGATGCCGAAGGCGGATCTCAGCCTCCTCAACCTCGCGGCTCCGCTGGCGGACGGGACCCAGATCCTCGTACCCAAGGCCGGGCCGGCAGCGGCCGGCGTGCCGGGCGGGACGGCGCCGGGCTCGTCGAGTGGTCTCATCAACATCAATTCGGCCTCGGCGACCGAGCTCGAGTCGCTGTCGGGCATCGGCGAGGTGCTCGCCGCCACGATCGTCGAGTACCGGGACACGAACGGACCGTTCGCCTCGGTCGAGGACCTGATGGACGTGAGTGGGATCGGCCCGGCCACCCTCGACGAGATCCGCGACCAGGTCACGGTCTAGGAGCGCCCCGTGGGCGCCTGGATGTTGCCCTCCGCGGCGGCTGCGTTCGCCGTCGGGCTCCTCGGCTGGACCTGGTTGCCCGGGTGGGTGGATCCGTGGATGGCCCTCGCGCTCGGGCTCCTCGCCCTCGGCACCGGATGGATCGTCGCGGGGCGTGAGCGTCCCGGCCCCGGGCCCCTCGCGCGTGCCAACCTCCTTCCTCCGGGCCACCCGACCGTCGAAGCGGTCGCGGGCGGCGGTGTCACCTCGGCGGCTCCGGCGGTCGCGGCCATCCTCACCGTGGTCGGTGTTCTCGCGCTCGGGACGGGCTGGAGCGGCTTCCACTATCGAGGACTCGAGGCGGCGCTCCTCGCGACCCTCGCGCCCGAGCGCGTGGTGGTCCAAGGAACACTCAAGACCGACCCCCGGAGGACCACGCTCGGCTGGTCCGCCACCGCGCAGGTGACCCGGGTGGAGTGGCCGGACGGGGCCGCGACGCTCCGCACGTCGGTGTGGGTGAGCGGGAGCGACGAGATCCCCCGTGCCCGTCGCGGCGACCTGATCCGGCTCGAGGGCGTGCTCCGTGTCCCCGACGACGAGGAGTTCGCCGAAGCGCTCCGGCACAAGGGGATCCCGGGGCAGCTGCAGCTGCAGACGTTCACGCGGGTCGGCTCTTCGCCGAGCGCGTTCATCCGCGCGACGCAGGGCGCTCGCACCGTCGTTGGTCGCTCGATCGAGCGAGTGTTCCCCTCGAAGGAGGCGGGGCTGCTCCTCGGCCTCCTGCTCGGTGACGATTCGCAGCTCGATCCCGGGGTCGAACGGGACTTCCGGGCAGCGGGTCTCAGTCACCTGCTCGTCGTCTCCGGCGGGAACGTGGCGATGGTGCTCGCGCCCGTCCTCGCGGCGGCCGCGCTCCTCCGCCTCTCCCGGTGGCCGAAGTTCGTGGTCGGCTTCGGCGCGGTGGCGTTCTTCACGATCCTCACCGGCGCCGAACCGTCCGTGCTCCGCGCCGGAGTGATGGCCTGCATCGCGCTCGTCGGGATGCTCGCCGGCCGGCCCCGTACGACGGCGTCGATCCTCGCCGCCGCCGTGCTCTGCCTGCTCGTTCTCGACCCCTGGCTCGTGTGGTCGGTGGGGTTCCAGCTCTCCGTCACCGCCACCGCCGGCATGGTGGGGCTCGCGTCGCCGCTCGCGGAACGGTTCGGACGCATCCTGCCGAGCCCGGTCGCGACGGCCGCCGGAGCGACGATCTCGGCGCAACTCGGCGTCACGCCGATCCTGCTGTACCACTTCCACGAGGTGCCACTCGTCACCCTCCCGGCGAACCTGGCGGCGTTCCCACTGGTGGCGCCGTCACTCCTTCTGGGCGCCGTTGCGGCCGGCACCGGCCTGGCCTGGTTCCCGCTCGGGAAGGTCGTCGGCACACTGGCGCTCCTGCCGATGCGCTGGCTCGAGCTCGTCGCGGACAAGCTGGGCAAGGCTCCCGTGGGCTACCTGACCTCCGAGGGAGGCCCGCTGGTCCTCGTCGGGGGCGCCGTCCTCGTCGCGGCCGTCGTCGTCTGGATCCGTACGGGCTGGAAGCCGCCCCGGACGGCGACCGCGGTCGCGGTCGCCGTCCTCCCCGTCGTCGTGTGGGCCTCTGCCCTCGGCAGCGGCCCACCCGAGGCCTTCACCGTCCAGTTCTTCGACGTCGGACAAGGGGACGCCGCGTTGCTGACGACCCCGGAGGGCGCCACCGTGCTCGTCGACGGGGGACCGGAGCGAGACCAGGTCGCCACCGAGATCTCGGCGCTCGGCGTCAAGCGGCTGGACATCGTCGTGGCGAGCCATCCGCATGCGGACCACATCGTCGGCCTGCCGTCGGTCCTCGCCAGGATGCCGGTCGGGCTTCTCCTCCAGCCGGGGTGCGAGGGGGAGCAGCCCTCGCCGCTCCAGGCCGATCTGGATCGCGCCATCGCCGATGAGGACGTGGAGGTCCGGAACCCGCGGGCGGGGGACACGTTTTGGCTCGGGACGCTCCGGCTCGACGTGCTCTCACCGGACCGCTGCTGGACCGGGACCGAGTCCGATGCGAACAACGACGCGATCGTCATCCGGGCGAGCTACGAGGAGCACGTGGTGCTGATCGCCAGCGAGCCGGAGGAGCCCGCCCAGGAATGGCTCTTGGAGTCGGGCGTCGACCTGCGAGCCGACGTCCTCAAGGTCCCGCATCACGGCGCGGCGACGTCGGTCCCGGAGTTCTTCGACGCCGTCGACGCGGAGGTGGCCATCGTCTCGGTCGGGGACAACGACTACGGCCATCCCACGGCGTTCACGCTCGAGGCCCTCGCGGCAGCCGGGGCGCAGGTCTGGCGCACCGACCGACACGGCACGATCACGGTCCTCCTCACCGGTCCCACCCCCTCGATAGAGTCCGAGCGATGGCGGTGAAAACGGCTCCCGTGACCCTCCTGTGGGGCGAGGACGCGTATCTGGTCCGTGAGGCGGCCCTCTCCGTTCTGGGCGGGATCAAGGCGACCGAGGTCGATGCAGCCGAATGGCAGGGCGGGGAGCTCCAGGGACTGGCGACACCCTCGCTCTTCGGCGAGCCTCGCGCCCTCTTGGTCAACGACGCGAAGTCACTCCGGAAGGAAACCCTCGAGGAGATCTCCCGGTACCTCGAGGCTCCCGACCCCGACGCCACCCTGGTCCTCGCCTGCGTCGTCGGCGATCGCGGGAAGGTGCCCGCGGCGCTTCAGAAGCTCGTGGCATCGATCGGGGAGATCCGCAAGGTCGACATCGCCCGCAAGGAGCTGGAGCCCTGGCTCGTCGCCCGAGCCAAGCAGCGGGGGCTGGACCTCGCGATCCCGGGAGCGCGGACGCTCGTCGAGACGCTCGGTCCCGAGCCCGGTCAGTTGGTCGGGGCGCTCGAGCAGCTCCAGGACGTGTTCGCCGGGCGTCGCGTCGGCGCGCGGGAGATCGCGCAGCAGTTCCGCGGTCTCGGCGAACAGAAGACCTGGGACCTGTGCGACCGCGCGTTCGGCAAGGACCTCCCGGGCGCGATCCGCTCGCTCCGGGCGATCGAGGAGGGTGGAGACGATCCCCTGATGGTCCTCGGGGGGATCGCTGCGCGACTCCGCGATCTCCTGAAGGTGCGGTCGCTCCCGGAGCGGATGCCGCCGGCCGAGGTGGCGAAGGAAGCCGGCCTCCGGTTCGACTGGCAGGCCCGCCGGTACCAGCAGCAGGCGAGGAACTTCTCGATGCCGCAGCTGGTGGCCCTGCACGACGCGATCACGGAAGCCGATCGCGCGTTGAAGTCCGGCGCGACCGGCGACGTCGTGATGCCCACCCTCGTGACCTCGATCGCTGGCTAGCGTCGAGACTCGACCACCACGAACCACCGACCCTCGAACAGCGCTCGTCCGCCTCCCAGCTCGCTCGCGAGCTGCGACGCCGTGAAGAACCGCTTGAAGACACGATGGGACGAGCCATCGTTCAGGATGCGTTCCTCGACCTGCTCCGGCTCGACCTCGTCGCGCAGTGCCGCATCGAGGATCACGATCGCCGGCGCGATCCGACGGCTCTCATTCAGGAACCGGGCTCGCTGCCCTGCGTCGAGGTGCCCGTAGAAGTGACCGGTGAAGATGCGGTCGAAGCTGTCGCTCCGGAAGGGCAGCGCGAACGCGTCGGCTCGCACGAGGTCGTGCTCGTGGCTTCGTCGTGACTCCGACAGCATCCCGGGACTGGCATCCATCCCGACGACCCGACCGGGAAGGTGTTTCGTGATGAAGCCGGTCCCGCACGCGACGTCCAGGGTCCGTGACGGCGGCAGCGAGGAGATCACTTCCCGGACCGCCTGGAGCTCCTCCTCCCACCCCGGACGCTCCCTCCCGGCGAAGCGTCCGGCGCCCAGGTACCAGTCGTCGTACTCAGCCGACCGGCGGTCGTAGTACGCCTCCATCGATCGGCTCGAGGGCTCCCCGGGCATGGTGAAGCGAGTGTATGGACGGGCAGAGGGAAGGTCTCGCGCTACTCGGACGCGACCGAGCTGGCTGCCTTGGCCAGCCGGCTCTTGCGCCGGGCAGCGGTCCTCTTGTGCACGATGCCCTTGGCGACCGCCTTGTCGAGAGCGCGCGCCGCCTCTCGCTGCTGCGTCGTCGCGGTTTCCGCGTCGCCTCCCGCGACGGCGATCCGGACCTTCTTCGTGGACGTCTTGAGGGCGGTGCGGACCGTCTTGTTCCGCTCGCCGCGCTTCTCGTTCTGCTTGTTCCGCTTGATCTGAGACTTGATGTTCGCCATGAGCGGGGGAGTCTATCAGCGGGTTCGCGCCGGCCCAGCGCTCAGGAGATCGCCGATCGGAAGGCCCCCGCCTCACGAGTTCGTACTAAAGGCGGGCTCTCTGCGTAAGAGGTCTGTCGCTGGCTTTCCCGGGTGGCTAGGGTGAGAGTTGCGCACAAGCGCGACCTACACGAGAGCACGCAAGTAGGCCATAGAGTTTGCTGTTGCGCGCCAATACAATCGCAGCCCATCCATGCGCCGCGCTACCAGCGGTAGGAGGCTCGCCATGCGAAACCGCTCTCTCAGAAGCCCGTCCGTGCATATCGTGCTCATCCTGACGCTCGGCCTCTTGGTCGTGCAGCCACTCACCGGGAATGCCCAGCTGGTGTCAGTCGATCTCGGAGTAGCACAGAGCTTCGCCGTGCTCGCGGGTCAAGGCGTCACCAATACCGGCTTCACGGTGGTCACCGGGGATCTCGGCACGCATCCGAACCCTGCGGTCACGAACTTCCCGCCGGGCATCGTGAACGGAGCGGTCCACCAGGCGGACGCCGTGGCGCTCCAGGCCCAGAATGCCCTCACCACCGCGTATGTCGACGCGGCCAGCCGGATCCCCGTGACCACGATCGATACGGAGCTCGGCGGGGAGACCCTGAACCCGGGCATCTACAACTCGCTCTCGGGCACGTTCGAGATCTCCGTGGGCGAGACGCTCACCCTCGACGCCCTGGGCGACCCCGACGGTGTCTTCATCTTCAAGATGGCGACCACGCTCGTGACGTTCGATAGCACGGACGTCAACCTCATCGGGAACGCATCGGCGTGCAACGTCTGGTGGCAGGTCGGCAGTTCGGCGACGCTCGGGACGAACTCCAACTTCGCGGGGAACGTCCTGGCGTTGACTTCCATCGAGGTCCAGACCGACGGCGTCGTCGAGGGCCGCGTGTTGGCCCGGAACGCTTCGGTCACATTGGACGACGCCGACATCGACGCCTCGGCATGCATCGTCGCAGCACCGAGTCCCAGCCCGTCAACGAGTCCCCCATCGTCACCGGGTCCTGGTGGGCCGGGGACGCCCCCTCCGTCGCAGGTCACCAGGGTCCCGTCCGGTGGCCCGGAGACCGGTGAAGGGCCGACGGACGGCGTGGGGGCTGTTGCACTCTTCGCTCTCGGTGGTGCGTTGGTCGCGGCCGGGGCAGTGACCTTCATGATCCGCCGGCGTGCCATGAGGCACGAGTAGGCCATCGGGTCGAGCCATGTGAAGGAGCGCTGCGGGAGCCTCCCCGTAGCATGGAAGGCGTCGTGGACGTCTCTCGAATCCGCAACTTCTGCATCGTGGCCCACATCGACCACGGGAAGTCCACCCTGGCCGACCGCCTGCTCGAGCTCACCCACGCCGTCGCGGACCGTGACATGCGGGCCCAGTACCTGGATCGGATGGACCTGGAGCGGGAGCGCGGCATCACGATCAAGGCCCAGGCCGTCCGGCTCACCCACGAGGGCTTCGAGCTGAACCTGATCGACACGCCCGGCCACGTCGACTTCACCTACGAGGTCTCGCGCTCGCTCGAGGCATGCGAGGGCGCGATCCTGCTCGTCGACGCGGCCCAGGGCCTGGAGGCGCAGACGCTCGCGAACTTCCACCTGGCGCGGGACGCGGGTCTCACGATCGTGCCGGCCCTCAACAAGATCGACCTGCCCGCCGCGGAGCCGGACCAGCGCGCGAAGGAGCTCGCCGATCTCCTCGACCGCGATCCCGACGACATCCTCCGGATCTCCGCGAAGACCGGCGAGGGGGTCGAGGAGCTCCTGAAGGCGGTGATCGCGCAGGTGCCTCCGCCTGCCGGCGATCCCGAGGCGTCGCTCCGAGCCCTCGTCTTCGATTCGATGTTCGACGCCTACCGGGGCGTGATCACCTACGTCCGCGTGAAGGACGGTGAGCTGCCGAGCCGCGCGCGGATCCGCCTGATGGCGACCGGCGCCGAGTCCGAGGCAGAGGAGGCCGGCGTGATGGCCCCCGAGCCCCTCCCCGTCGATCGGCTCGGTCCCGGCGAGGTGGGCTACCTCGTCACCGGGCTGAAGGACGTCCATCTCGCGAAGGTCGGCGACACGATCACGATGGCCGGCAAGGACGCCGCGAAGGAGGCGCTCCCCGGCTACCGAGAGCCGAAGCCGATGGTGTGGTCGGGGTTGTTCCCGAACGAGGGGGGCGACTACTCCGAGCTCCGTGAGGCGCTCGACCGCTTGAAGCTCTCCGACTCGGCGCTCAGCTACGAGCCCGAGGTCTCGCAGGCGCTCGGCTTCGGTTTCCGGGCAGGGTTCCTCGGCCTGCTGCACATGGACATCGTGAAGGAGCGGCTCGAGCGGGAGTTCGATCTGGAGCTCATCGCGACGCAGCCCAACGTCGAGTTCCATGTGATCAAGGGAGACGAGGCTATCGTCGTGCACAACCCGGCGGAGATGCCGCTTCCCGGCACCTACGAACGCGTCGAGGAGCCGATCGTGTTCGCCACCGTCATCACTCCGAAGGAGTACCTCGGGGCGGTCCTCGACCTCTGCCAGTCGCGCCGGGGTGAGCTGGTGGACACGACGTTCCTCACGCCGGAGCGTGCCGAGGTGCACTACATGCTGCCGCTCGCCGAGATCGTCTTCGACTTCTTCGATCAGCTGAAGTCGAGCACGCGCGGGTACGCGTCACTCGACTACGAACCCTGGGGCTATCAGGAGTCCGACGTGGTCCGCGTCGACGTGCTCCTGCACGGCGAACCCGTCGACGCCTTCAGCACGATCGTGCATCGGTCGAAGGCCTACGCGTACGGGAAGAAGATGACCGAGCGGCTGCGCGAGCTGATCCCGAGGCAGATGTTCGACGTCGCGATCCAGGCGGCGATCGGTTCGAAGATCATCGCGCGCGAGACCGTCAAGGCCAAGCGCAAGGACGTGCTCGCGAAGTGCTACGGCGGCGACATCACACGCAAGCGGAAGCTGCTCGAGGAGCAGAAGAAGGGCAAGGCCCGGTTGCGGAAGGTGGGTCGCGTCGACGTGCCGCAGGAGGCGTTCATCGCGGCGCTGCGTGCTGACCAGGGAGCGAAGAAGAAGTGATCGCCCCCATGGACGCCGCCGGCATCTACGTCCACGTGCCGTTCTGCCTGACACGCTGCGGATACTGCGACTTCAACGCGTATGCGGGGCTCGATCATCTCGCGTCCCGCTATGTGGCCGCGTTGCTGCGGGAGACGGAGCTGGCGGCCGGGGCGTGGGAGGGCGTGGAGGTCGTGAGCGTCTTCCTGGGCGGTGGCACGCCTACCACGCTGGAGGCGGCGGACCTGAAGGCACTCCTGGCCCGGTTACGGTCGTCCTACGCCGTGACGGCCGACGCGGAGGTCACGATCGAGGCGAACCCCGACACCGTGGACGAGCAGAAGCTAACCGGGTTGCGGGAGGCCGGCTACGGCCGGCTCTCGATGGGGGCGCAGTCCTTCGACCGGTCGGTGCTGGCGGCGCTCGAGCGGGTCCACCAGCCGGAGTCGGTGGTCGCCGCGTTCCGAGCGGCCCGCGCGGCCGGTTACGACAACGTGAACCTAGACCTGATCTACGGCGCGGCGGGAGAGAGCGTGGAGTCGTGGGAGCGGACGCTCCAAGAGGCGATCGGGCTGTCGCCGGAGCACGTGAGCGCCTACGCGCTCACGATCGAACCGGCAACGGCGCTCGGCCGCCAGGTGTCGCGAGGCGACACGCTGGCACCGGACCCGGACCTCCAGGCCGAGATGTTCGAGACGGCGTGCGGGTTGCTCGGCGACGCGGGCTACGGCCACTACGAGATCTCCAACTGGGCGAAGCCGGGGTACGAGTGCCGCCACAACCTCGGCTACTGGGAGCGCCGCCCGTACGTCGGGCTCGGCGCAGGGCGCGCACGGGTACCGCGACGGGCGACGGTGGTGGAACGTGCGACCGCCGGAGGAGTACCTGTCGACGGTCGAACGCGGCGAGCTGCCCGTCGGCGGGTCCGAGGAGCTCGAACCCGCCGACGCCTACCTCGAGGAGGTGTTCCTCCGTCTCCGGATCCTGCAGGGCATCCCCGCCAGCTGGGTCGAGGACGGCCGAGCGGATCCGTATCTGCAGAGCGGGCTGCTGCTCGACGACGACGGCAACCTGATCCCGACCGAACGGGGCATGCTCCTGCTGAACGAGCTCGTCCTCGGTCTCACCGAAGACGCCGGCGCTCAGCGCTAGAACGGATCGAAGTCCACGCCGCACGCCTTCCCGGCTGGCTCGATCGGCAGGGGATCGTCGACGGGCTGTCTGAGGTGCTCGCGTGCGATCACCTGGAAGACGCTGTCCTCGCCGAGGCGCAATCGCGTCACGTAGACATCTTCCGTGGTGTCCACATCGACCTGGTAGTCACTCCACGCCACGACCAGAACAGGTGCTTCCGGATAGCCCTCGCATCTGATCGCTGCCGAATAGCCCTCGTCGCCACCCGCCAAGAATCGGATCGGCTCGTCGCCCGGGAAGCCCCCCGCCGGATACCCCGGCGGAGCGACGAAGAGCGAGTAGATCCCCGGCGAGCGTTCCGATGTAGGGACGGACACCTCGTAGAGGGAGTACGAGGGGGTGCTCGACGCCTCTTCGAGAACGACCAGCTCGAGCACGCCGTCGCCGTTCAGGTCCGTCGAGGCGAACGGACGACAGAGCAGGCAGAACTCGAGGAAGCCGATGCCGCCAGGCTCTGCCTGGCCGTCACCGTCGAGATCGGCAGCCACGACGTATTCACCCTCACCGACTGAAGGACAGCGTCCCCTGTCGTTCGTCCGAGCCCCGGTCCATGCTGCTCCTTCTGTTCCGTCGCCAGACCAGTCGATCCCACTCAGCCGCTCGATGTTGCAGAGAGGGAAGCCGAGACCGATGTCACGGCCGGCGGGTTCGGGGCTCGCCGACACCGAGGGTTCAGATGTCGGCGACGGTATGGGTTCGGATCCCGCCGGCAGCGGCTGCCACGCGGGTGAACGCCCCTTCACGACCTGCACGAAGGTGCCCCGTGGGTTGCCCGATGGCGTCGCATCGACGCGGTAGATCCACTCGCCGTCCGAGACGAGCAGGGCGGATCCATCTGGCGCCCATGCCAACTCCGGCTCGAGCGACGCCTCGACGGCGATCGCGATGCGCTCGACAGGCGGCTCGCTGCTGACCAACCCAGCGGAGTCGGGGTCGGGGGTGATCGTCCACACCTCGTCGCCTCCTTCCGTGCCGTTCTGGCGCGTCAGAAGGAACGCGATTCGCGACCCGTCAGGTGACCAAGTCTGGCTGTTCGGGACCGAGCTCAGGACTCCTAGATCCTTTCGCTGGGAGCCGTCCGCGGCGATCGTCCCGAGGGACCAACTGTCGGGTTCGGCTGCGTGTCGAGAAGCGAATACGAGCCATCTGCCATCGGGCGACCAGCTCGGGCCCGCGAACTCTTCGCTGCTGCTACTCAGAACCGTCGTGAGCTCACCGCTCGTTGCGTCGATCAGGACCAAGGAGCGGCGGCCCTCGATGGATCCGACTACGGCGATGGTGGAACCGTCCGGCGACCAAGAAGGATCGGATGCGAAGAGGTCGTCAGGCGACTGCCAGGTCACGACGCCGCCCCCGATCGGAACGGTCGCGATCACGCGGATCCTCGGCGCGTCCGGATCGGTTTCTGACCCCTCGGGGATCTTCCGGTCCAGCTCGTGGACGTACGCGATCGTCTCCCCACCGGGAGAAACCGCCGGATCCGTGTCGTTCGTCGCGTCGTCGGTGATCTGGCGCTCGGCGGAGCCGTCCGGTTGCACCGCGTACAGGTGGAAGCGGCCGTCGACCCCCTCACGTGAGAACACGATCTCGCCGTTCGCGGCGAGAGCGGGTGACTCGCCGACGTCACGGTCCCCCTCGCCGACGAAGGCCTCGCGGAGCGCGACGAAGCCGACGCGCGGTCGCGGCGAGCACCGCGAACGCCAGCAACCCCGTTTGCACGCGACGAACGCGTTCGCGGTGCGACGCGCCTGTCGCGCGAGCCCCTCGAACAAGCCGTCGCCGTCCACCGGGCGCTCGGCTCGGCGGAGCCGGCGTGTCAGCTCGTCATCGACCTTCGACATCGTTCGTCACCTCGGTGTCATGCACGGCGAGCGCCTCCACGAGATGCGCCCTCGCCCGCGCGAGCGAGCTCTTCACGGTCCCTTCGGTGATCCCCAGTGCGGCGGCGACCTCGGCGGTGCTCATCTCGAGCAGGTACCGAAGGACGGCCACCTCGCGCTGCCGGCGGGGGAGCGTCTCGAGCGCCCTCGCGACGTCGATGTGCTCCTCGCTCGGGGCGACCGCGGAGACCGATCGCTCGGGAATCGTCCCCGCGCTCTCCGTTCGGCGATCGAACGCCGCCACCCGCTCCTCGTCAGGTTGAGCGCCACCGCCGCCACCCACGCGGGCAGCGATTCCAACCGTTCGCCTCGTTCGGATCGGATCCATGCTCGAACCAGTGCCTCCTGTACGGCGTCCTCGGCCGCGGGGTAGCTCCCGGACGCCAGGGCCACGGCGTTCACCAGGCGCGGGTAGTCGCGCGCGAGGAACCCGCGGATCTCTGCTTCGTCCAATCGCGCTTCCCTCGCTCGATCGTGGCTCGGGAACGTTGACCTTCACCGATCGTAGGACGCGCGGGAGCCCGGAACGGTTGTCACGGCGGATCTGTTTCCTCTCCGCGAACCGGGATGGCGGTACGCTCCGCGCCGATGCCGAGGGCCACCATCCCCCCGTTCCTCCGCGGGCGCACGGTGGGTCGGCTGGTCTTCGCCTGCCTTGCGGCCTTCGCCTTCTCGTCGACCCTCGGCCCACCGGTAAGGGCGCAGGAGATCACGGCCGACCCGCCCTCGATCCTGCTGATCGTCACGGACGACCAGCGATGGGACACGTTGTGGGCGATGCCAGAGGTCCAGGGCTCCCTGGTGGGGCCGGGCGTCACCTTCGAGGAGTCGTTCACCACGAGCTCGCTCTGCTGCCCGAGCCGGGCTTCGATCCTCACCGGGGCATACCCGCACACCACGGGCGTGTACCGCCAGGGTGGCCGCTACGGCGGCTTCTGGTCGTTCGACGACCGGACGACGATCGCGACGCAGCTCGCCGACGCCGGCTACCGCACCGGCTTCTTCGGGAAGTATCTCGACGCCTACCAACGCGACGCGCTCAAGGGCTATGTCCCGCCGGGCTGGGATCGGTGGGTCGCGTTCGTGCACGCGGAGTACTTCGACTACGGCCTGACGATCGACGGCGAGGTGCGGCGCTACGGCCTCGAGCCCGAGGACTACTCGACGGACGTCCTCGCCTCCCACGCCGAGGATTTCATCCGCGGCACCGAAGGGCCCGTCTTCGCCTTCTTCTCTCCGGCGGCGCCTCATGCCCCCGCACTTCCCGCTCCTTCCGACGAAAGGGCGTTCGCCGATCTGCCCGCATGGAGGCCACCCTCCTTCGACGAGGCCGACATCGCGGACAAGCCGGCGCATATGCAGGCCCTCGAAGCACTCGGGCCGGAGGAGACCGAGCACCTCGACGACGAGCGCCGGAACCACTACCGGTCGCTGCAGGCCGTCGATCGTGCGGTCGCCCGGCTGCTCGACGCGCTTGAGGACACCGGCCGGCTGGACGACGCGCTCGTGATCTACACCTCCGACAACGGGGTCCTGTGGGGTGAGCATCGATGGCACAAGAAGGAGGTGCCATACGAAGAGGCGATCCGCATCCCGCTCGTCGTTCGGGCGGACGCGATCGTGGGGGCGGGAACGCGGACCGACCGTCATCTGGTCGCCAACATCGACTTCGCGCCGACGATCGCGGAGGCGGCCGGCGTGGAGCTCCCGGGCGCCGACGGGAAGAGCCTCGTGCCGTTGCTCGAGGGACGAGCGGAACCGTGGCGTCGAGCGCTGTTGATCGAGCACATGCGCGGGACCAATCCGATCCCGACGTATTGCGCGGTGAGGACCGCCCGGTACCTCTTCGCGTCCTACGAGACGGGGGAGCGAGAGCTCTACGATCTGGAGGCGGACCCGTTCCAGTTGAGGGATCTGGCCGGCACGGAGCCGGGTCTCGAAGGACGGCTGGACGGCACGCTCCAGAGCCTCTGCGACCCGCCACCGCCCGGGCTGCGCCCCCAGATGAGCATGGCCGCAACGATCTTGGGTCTGGCCGCGGTGGTGGCGTTCGCCGTGTCGGCCCGGAGGCTGCTCGTCGGGTCCCGCGAGCGCCGACGGGTAGCATGAGCGACCGATGGCCGAGGTCACCTGTCCCCAGTGCCAGACACGCCAGGAGATCGCGGCCGATGCGGACGGCTATCGGTGCATCGTCTGCGCCGGCACGTGGAGCTTCGTGCGGTGCACCGTCTGCGGCGAGCGCTTCCACACACGGCCGGGCACCCGCGCGTGGACCTGCCCGAACTGTGGGACACCGCACGGGAGGAACCGCCGCGGGGCCTCGCGCGTGGGCCTGCCCTTGCCGCTGGTGATCGTGGGTGCGGTAATCGCGATCGGCACCGTCATCTTCCTCGTGCAAGCACTCGGAGCCGACGACGCCGCCCCGGCCCGCACACCCACGCCCTCCTCGCCCTCGCCGATCGCCGATCCCGCCGACAAGGTGTGTCGGGATCTCGTCGACGTCCAGCTCCTCCGGGTCGACGCCCTGGGCCGAGCCGTCGACGCGCTCACCGATGACGCCGACGCCCTCAGGGGGATCGGGGAGGAGGATCGCGCCGTCGTGGTGGATGACGCCGTGGCCGCGATCCAGTCCTACGTCCAGGTGGCGGAGGGCGGGGGCGACACGCAGGCGGCCACGACGCAGCTCCTGGATGCGCTCAACGCCGTGGATTGGTGTTGACCGACCTCGCCTAGCACTCGAGGACGGAGAGTGCCAGTAGCATGACGGGCATGGTGGAGCAGCGCCACGAGCTCGGGCCTCGGAAGGGCGCGGTCCTGAATGCGGTCGTCGAGGAGTACGTCCGCTCGGGGGAGCCGGTGGGGTCCGAGACGATCGCCGAGAGCTCGGGCCTCGGTGTCTCGAGCGCCACGATCCGAAACGAGATGGCCGCCCTTGAGGAGCTGGGGTTCCTGTCGCATCCCCACACGAGCGCGGGACGCATCCCGACGGATACGGGGTACCGGCATTACGTGGACACACTGCCGCACGGAGTCCGTCTCCGGGAGACGCATCGCCGGGCGATCGCCGGCTACTTCGCCGAGGCGATCCTGGACCTTGAGGAGGTCCTCAAGGGGTCGGTCCAATTGCTCAGCCGGCTCACGCAGTACGCAGGTCTCGCCGTCCCGCCCGGGGCGGCCGAGGAGCCGATCGTCCGCCTCGAGCTGATCGACATGGGCCCCACGGTGATGATCCTCGCCGTCGGCCAGCACGGGCGCGTGGACAAGCGTGTGATCGATCGACCCGAGGCCGCGGACGCGGAGGTGCTCCGTGCCGTTGAGGATCGGATCCAGTCGCTCCGAGGGCTGACCTATGTCGACGCCCAAGCCCGTCTGCTGAAGCTCGCGGCCGAGGCGCCGGTCTCCCAGCACGATCTGCTCCTGCACGTGGCCGAGATGCTCCGCACCGCCACGCAAGGGGAGGGTGCCGCGCACGTCGTGGTCGGTGGCGTCTCCAACCTCACGAGCGAGGCGCAGGTCTGGCGCCGGCAGACGCTCCGCCGCCTCTTCGAGACCCTCGAGCGCGAGCAGGAGATGCTCCAGGTGCTCCAGGACGTGACCGCGGACCGCGAGGACGTGTGGGTCACGATCGGGGCCGAGCACCCGACGACCGGCGATTGGGAGGCCTCCATCGTCACGGCGCCGTTCAAGGCCGGTGACGCGACCGTCGGGACGATCGGCGTGGTCGGTCCGACACGGATGGACTACCTGTCGGCGATGGCGTCCGTCCGTGCCGTCGCGAAGCGGCTCAGCGAGATCGCCACCGAGCACGAGGTGTAGACATGGCGGCCGTCCGTGACCTGTACGAGATCCTGGGCATCCCGCGAGATGCGGCTCCGACCGAGATCAAGGCCGCCTATCGGAAGTTGGCGCGGGCGCTGCACCCGGACGTGAACGGCGACCCGGCGGACCAGGAGCGGTTCAAGGAGATCACGGGCGCCTACGAGATCCTGTCCGATCCCGCGAAGCGACGGCGCTACGACGAGTTCGGCTCCGCCGGCCCGCAGGGCGCTCCGTTCACCGACATCCAGGACCTGTTCGACATGTTCTTCGGGGGCGGCGCGTTCGGCGTGCGGTCCCGAGGACCCCGGTCGAGGGCACGCCGGGGGGAGGACCTCAGAACACACGTCTCCCTCTCCTTCGTGGGGTCCGTCTTCGGCGAGCAGAAGGAGATCGAGGTCGAACGGCTCGCGACCTGCGCCCGCTGCGCCGGCGTGGGCGCGGAACCGGGAACGTCGCCCATCGCCTGCCGGGGGTGCGGTGGCACCGGTGAGGTGCAGAGCGTCCGCCGAAGCATCTTCGGAACCGTGATGACGGCCTCGGCCTGTCCCACGTGCGGCGGGACCGGCGAGGAGATCCCGGATCGATGCGAGGACTGTGCGGGGGAGGGTCGCGTGCGCGCGCCGGGCAGTGTCACCTTCGACGTGCCCGCCGGCGTCCTCGACGGGATGGACCTACGCGTGTCGGGGCAGGGCAACGCCGGCGTGGCGGGAGGTCCGCCCGGCGACCTGATCGTCGGCGTGGACGTCGAGCAGTCGAGCGCGTTCGAACGGCAGGGGCAGGACCTCTACGGCGTCCTGGACGTCACGATCACGCAGGCCTCCCTCGGCGGGGAGGTCGAGATCGACACGCTGGACGGTTCGGAGCGCCTCCGGATCGAGCCGGGCACGGAGTCGGGCTCGGTTCTGCGCTTGAAAGGCAGAGGGGTGCCGCACCTGCAGCGCCGTGGACGCGGCGACCTCTTCGTGACGGTGCACGTCGTCACGCCGCGTGACCTCTCGAAGGAGGAACGCTCGCTGCTCGAGCGGCTCGCCGAGGTCCAGGGCGAGTCCGCCGGCGGGAACGGCACCGCGCCGCGCGAGCTGCGACGGCCACAGTTCCGATCCTGATCGGCGCCTGGCGGTAGGCTCGGGGACCGTGACGGACAGCTCCTGCCTCTTCTGCAAGATCGCGGCGCGCGAGATCCCCTCGGACATCGTCCGGGAATCCGATCGGCTGGTCGCCTTCCGCGACACCAACCCCCAGGCGCCCACGCACATCCTGATCATCCCCAAGGAGCACGTACGCTCGATCGCGGAGATCGAGGAGGGCCACGGCGACATGCTGGCGGACGTCGCGCAGGCGGCGGCGCAGCTCGCCCACGCCGATGGGATCGCCGAGTCGGGATGGCGGCTGGTCACGAACGTGGGGCCGGACGCCGGGCAGAGCGTGTTCCACCTGCATTTCCACCTGCTGGGTGGCCGGCCGATGGCGTGGCCACCCGGGTAACGCGCCAAGGAACGAGATAGGATGCCTCCACGGGACCCGAGGGGTCCCGTTCTCGACTAGAGGAGGAACGGGGTCACCCCCCGAGAGCGCGACACGTGGCAGCCGCCACCACGCAGGTCAAGATCCTCGTCCCCGGTCACCAGTCGATGGTGGCCCTCCTGGGTCAGCAGGACGCGTTCCTGAAGCTGATCGAAGCCGCCTTCTCGTCCGACATCCTGGTTCGCGGCAACGAGATCACGATCACCGGACCGGAGCACGAGGCCGAACAGCTGGCCCGGCTGTTCGAAGAGCTGCTGGCGCTCCTCGAGAAGGGACTGCAGCTCTCCGATTCCTCGGTGGGCCAGACGATCGAGCTGATCAAGGGCGGCGGTGCCGAGGAGGCGGGAGACGGCGACGCGACCGCCACGATGAGGCCGAGCGAGGTGCTCGGCGACACCCTCCTCACCGCGCGCGGGACGTCGGTCGCCCCCAAGACGGTCGGGCAGAAGCGGTTCGTCGACGCGATGCGGAGCTCGACCGTGACGTTCGCGATCGGTCCGGCGGGCACCGGGAAGACCTATCTCGCGGTCGCCACCGCGGTGCGGGCACTCCACGATCGTCAGGTCTCCAGGTTGATCCTCACGCGACCCGCCGTCGAGGCGGGGGAGCGGCTCGGGTTCCTGCCGGGGACCCTCTACGAGAAGATCGATCCGTACATGCGCCCGCTCTACGACGCGCTGTTCGAGATGACCGGCGGCGAGAGCCTTTCGCGGTTGATGGAAAGAGGCACGGTGGAGGTGGCGCCGCTCGCGTTCATGCGCGGGCGAACGCTGAACGACGCGTTCATCATCCTCGACGAGGCGCAGAACACGACCCCCGAGCAGATGAAGATGTTCCTCACGAGGATCGGATTCGGATCGAAGGCCGTGGTGAACGGAGACGACACCCAGGTCGACCTCGCCAGCGGGCAGCGGTCGGGCCTCCTGGTGATCGAGGAGATCCTGTCGGGGATCTCGGGCATCACGTTCTGCCGCCTGGGCGGGCGCGACGTCGTCCGGCACAAGATCGTCCAGCAGATCGTCGAGGCGTACGACCGCTACGGTCAGCAGCGTCTCGGGATGGCCGACGGCTGATGGATGACGGCGAGCAACCCAGGGTCCTGATCTCCAACCGGCAGGACGAGGCGGTCGACGAGGAAGCCCTCCGCGCGCTCGCCCGTGACACGTTGCGGGGCGAGGGGATCGAGCGCGCGGAGCTCTCCGTCTCCTTCGTGGATCAGGACGAGATCGCGGGTCTCCACGAGCGGTTCATGGACGAAGAGGGTCCCACCGACGTGCTCTCGTTCCCGTTGGACGACGTCGACGAGGCCGACGTGCGCCTCCTGGGCGACGTCGTCGTGGCGCCCACCGAGGCGGCCCGGAACAACCCGGGCGATCCCGCGGCGGAGCTGCGGCTCCTGCTGGTCCACGGGATCTTGCACCTGCTCGGCTACGACCACGAAGACGAAGCCGAGCGCACCCGGATGTGGGAGCGCCAGGAGCGCTACAGCGGAGTGCGCGCGCCGTGATGTGGTGGTGGGTGCTCGCCGCCGGGCTCGTGCTCTTCGGATCCGTGCTGGCCGCGGCCGAGGCGTCCATGACACGCACGTCCCGCGTTCGCGCGCTGGCGCTCGAGGAGGAGGGCCGGAGGAACGCCGAGACGCTCGTCAAGATCGAGTCCGATCCCCCTCGATACCTGAACGCGGTCTACCTCACCGTGATGTTCGCGCAGAACGGCTCGGCGATCCTCGTCGCGTTCCTCGCGGAGCGCCAGTTCGGCGACACGTGGGTGACGCTGGGTTCGTTCCTGTTCACGATCCTGTACTTCGTGTTCGTCGAGGCGATGGCCAAGACGTTCGCGGTCTTGCACGCCGACCGCGTCGCACTCGCGCTCTCGCCGATCGTCTGGTTCCTCGGTCGCCTCCTGGCCGCGCCGACCCGCGTCCTGATCGGTCTCGCCAACGTGCTCCTTCCCGGCAAGGGGCTGAAGCAGGGGCCGTTCGTCTCCGAGGAGGAGATCCGCTCGATGGCAGAGGTCGGCTCGGAAGAGGGCTCGATCGACGAGGGCGAGAAGGAGCTGATCCACTCGATCTTCGAGTTCGGCGACACGATCGTGCGCGAGGTGATGGCGCCGCGCCCGGACATCGTCGCGATCGAGGACGATAAGACGCTGCGCGACGTGCAAGCCTTGGTGCTCACGCACGGCTACTCGCGGATCCCCGTGTATCACGAGTCGCTCGATGACGTGAAGGGGGTCGTGTTCGCGAAGGACGTGCTGAAGGCGCTCCATCAGGGCAAGCAGGACATGCCGCTATCCGAGATCGTGCGGCCGGCTCACTTCGTGCCGGAGACCAAGCGGGTGGCCGAGCTCCTCAAAGAGATGCAGCGGGAGAAGTTCCACCAGGCCCTCGTGTACGACGAGCACGGCTCGGTGACCGGCATCGTGTCGCTCGAGGATCTGCTCGAGGAGCTGGTCGGGGAGATCGCGGACGAGTACGACCGCGAGGAGCCCGAGGTGCTGGAGCTCGGCGACGGGCTCTACCGAGTCTCCGGGAAGGCCTCGATCGACGACGTGAACGAGCTGCTCCGGACCGAGCTGCCGGACGGGGAGTGGGACACGGTCGCGGGCCTCATGCTCGACCTCCTCGGACGGATGCCCGAGAAGGGCGAGGAGGTCTCCTTCCGTGGGCTGAACCTCAAGGCCGACAAGGTGCAGGGACGGCGGATCGCGAGCGTGCTGATCACCAGGGCGGATCAGAACGGTGAGGGGCCGGGGACGACCGATGGATGAGATCGAGGGCCCCCTACCGATCGAGGATCCGAAGCTCGACGAGATGTTGAAGGCCGCTCGCGCGATGCTCCCGAGGGCGTACGCGCCCTACAGCGGCTTCCACGTCGGCGCCGCGATCCTGAACGAGGACGGGACGACGCGACCGGGCGTGAATATCGAGAACGCGAGCTACCCGCTGTCGGTCTGCGCGGAGCGGAACGCGGTGGCGGCGATGATCGTGTCCGGCCACAAGAAGATCCTCGCGGTGGCCGTGGCGACCGACGCCGACACGCCGACCCCGCCGTGCGGCGGCTGCCGACAGGTGCTGTGGGAGTTCGGCGACGCCGACACGCCGGTGGTGGCGGAGGGAGCGAACGGCGCCCGCGCGCGATGGCGTCTCGGGGAGCTGCTGCCCCACGCCTTCGGGCCGGACGACCTCCGGTGATCACGCGCTCCGGCATCGTCGCCGTGGTTGGTCGCCCCAACGTCGGGAAGTCGACGCTCGTGAACGCGCTCGTCGGGCAGAAGGTGTCCATCGTGTCCGACAAGCCGCAGACGACCCGCCGTGGCTTGCACGCGGTCCTCACGACCGAGGACGCGCAGGCCGTCTTCACCGACACCCCCGGTTTCCACAAGCCTCGGACGGAGCTCGGCGTGCGGCTGAACGACGTGGTCGGCGACGCCGTCGAGGGTGTCGACGTGATCCTGCACGTGCTCGACGCGGCGTCCGGTGTCGGTCGCGGCGATGCGTTCGTCTACGAACGCCGGGTCCGACCCCATCGGGCGCCGAAGTTCGCCGTGGTGAACAAGATCGACCTCACCGGGCAGCGCGATCTCGTGCCCCAGCTCGCCGCGGCCGCCGAGATCGGCGACTACGACGAGATCGTGCCGGTGTCGGCGAAGGCAGGGAAGGGCGTCGGCATGCTCCGGGACATGGTCCTCGCGCTGCTCCCCGAGGGGCCGGCCCTCTACCCGGAGGAGACGGTGTCGGATCAGCCCTTCGAGATCAAACTCGCGGAGATGATCCGGGAGAAGGCGCTCCACGTGACGCGGCAGGAGCTGCCGCACTCCATCACCGTGACCCTCGACGAGATGGAGAGAGGCGAGGGCCTCACGAAGATCTATGCGTCGTTGATCGTCGAGCGCGATTCGCAGAAGGGGATCGTGATCGGCAAAGGCGGGCAGACGCTCCGCACGATCGGCTCGCGCGCCCGCGAGGAGATGGAGCTGGTGCTCGGCACCAAGGTCTTCCTCGATCTCCGGGTGAAGGTCGTCAAGGAGTGGCAGAAGGATCCGAAGGCGCTCGAGAAGCTCGGGTTCTGACCCTCACGCGATGGTGAGGGTCGCCTCCATCTGCGGGTGGAACGTGCAGGTGACGGCGTAGGTGCCGGGGTCCACGCCCGACAGGCTCGCGTCGACGGAGGTCCCCGCGTCCACCTCGAGATCCACGTCGGTTCCGGTCACGGTGAAGGTGTGCGGGGCGTCTCCTGTGTTGTCGAGGGTGATCGTCGCTCCCGCGTCCGCGGACAGACAGTCGGGTCGGAACGTGAAGTCCGCCAGCTCGACCGTCGTGGTGGCGACGGGGTCGGTGCAGCCTTCGGGAGGGTTCGCCTCGTCGCCACCGCACGCCACGAGGACCAGCGACGCGGCGAGAGCGAGCGCACGTGGGAGCGTCATCGGGGCCGGAGCCTACCGGCCCGGTTCCCGGAACGACCGGCTGGGCTACCATCGAGGCATGGCGCACGCAGCGCAGATCGAGCCGAGCCGCCCCCTGACGCCGTTGGCCGTCTCAGCCGGCGAGGCGGTGCGGATGGCCGTCCGGTCGACCGCCGTGGACGCCGTCGGTCTGGAGGAGCGCGCGGCATCGCTCGCGAAGCGGTCGATCAAGAAGGACGCCAAGCTCTGGGCGCTCGACCTCGCGATCCGCTCGATGGACCTGACCACCCTGGAGGGGAGCGACACGGTCGGCAAGATCGTGGCGATCTGCGCGAAGGCGGTGCGTCCGGATCCGCTCAACGCATCGATCCCGTCCGTGGCGGCCGTCTGCCTGTACCCGCAGCTCGTGCCGGTCGCCCTCGAGCAGCTCGAAGGGACCGCTGTGAACGTGGCCAGCGTCGCGGGCGGTTTCCCGAGCGGCCTCGGCCCGCTCGACGCCCGATTGCAGGAGATCCGCGACGTGGCCGAGGCAGGCGCCGACGAGATCGACATCGTGTTGAACCGGTCACTGTTCCTCGGGGGACGGTACGCCCAGGCCTTCGAGGAGCTCGTGGCGGCGCGCGAGGCCTCCGGGTCCTCCCACCTGAAGGTGATCCTCGAGACCGGGGAGCTGGGTTCCTACGACCGGGTACGGCAAGCGAGCATGCTCGCGATGGCGGCGGGCGCCGATTTCATCAAGACCTCAACGGGCAAGATCGCCGTCAACGCCACGCTCCCGGTGGCGCTCTGCATGATGGAGGCGGCACGGGACTTCCACCATGACACCGGCCGCACCGTCGGCATCAAGGTGGCGGGTGGGGTGCGCACGGCGAAGCAGGCGATCCAGAACCTCGTCCTGCTGCATGAAACGCTGGGGTCGGTGTGGATGACGCCCGACCTGTTCCGGATCGGGGCTTCGTCGTTGCTGAACGACGTGCTGATGCAGATCGAGAAGGAGCGGACCGGCCGCTACGCGGGCCCGGACTATTTCACGATCGACTGACGTTGACCGTTGTTCAGATGATGGGTGCCCGAGCGCTGTCCACCAACCAAGGGACCCACCGTGGCGCGTTCGCGGGCGTGGATTGGCTGCTGTTCGTCGTCGTCGGCACCATCTGGGGCTCGTCGTTCCTCTTCATGGCGATCGGCCTCGAGTCGTTCCGCCCGGGTCTCGTCACGTGGCTCAGGATCCTGTTCGGCGCATCGGCGCTCTGGCTCGTCCCCGGCTCGCGAGCGCCGATCGACCGAGCCGACCGAGGCCGCCTGCTGCTCCTGTCGGTCACGTGGGTGGTGATCCCGTTCACGCTCTTCCCGTTGGCGCAGGGGTCGGTGAACTCCGCGATCGCCGGCATGCTCAACGGCGCGGCGCCGATCTTCACCGCCGTGGTCGCGACGATCCTGCTTCGCCGCCCTCCGGGCTCCCGTCAGCTCGTGGGGATCCCGCTCGGCTTCGTCGGGGTCGCGGCGATCGCCCTCGCGGCCGCGGGGGAGGGTTCCAGCCAGGTGGTCGGCGTGGTGCTCATCATCGTGGCGACGGTCTGCTACGGGATCGCGTTCAACGTGGCGACGCCGCTTCAGCAGCGATACGGAGCCCTCCCGGTGATGGCTCGCATCCTGACGATCGGCGCGGTCTTCACGGCCCCACTCGGGATCGCCTCGGTCCCGGGATCGAGCTTCACCTGGCCGGCGGTGCTCGCGATCGCTGCGGTGGGTGTGCTCGGCACCGGTGTGGCCTTCGTGCTGATGGGGAGGCTCGTCGGTCGGGTGGGGGCGACGAGGGCCTCGATCGTCGGCTATCTGATCCCGGTTGTGGCGCTGCTGTTGGGGGTGCTCCTGCGGAACGACGAGGTCGGTCCCATCGCGATCGCGGGCGTCGCGCTCGTCATCGTGGGCGCCTACCTGACGTCCCGCCGGGAGACTTCCCCAGCCTGAGCGCGGAACGGGCGCGGGGATCGCTCCCCGCGCCCGCCCATGCCGAGCCGTCGGTGCTTCAGCCCGCTTCACGGACCTGGGTCATGGCCGAGTCGGCGTACCTCGTGGAGCCCAGGGGGTGCCGTGGATCGGTCGGTTCGGCCGGCTGATATCCGGAACCTTCCCGCACGTCGGTCATGAGGTCCGGCACCGCGTCGGACGGCTCGATCGTCGCGTATCCCGAGCCCTCGCGGATGTCGGTCATCGTCCCCTCGACGTTGCTCCGCCACTGCTCGGTGCTCGTCGACGGTCGTGGCGCTTCCTGCGTGAGGACGAGCACCGTCACCGCTGCGAGCACCGCCAGGACGATCGCGGTGGCGACAGACGGCCAGCGGGAGTGCTTCGTCGATCCCCCCTGGTCCTGCCGGATCTCCTCGACCCGTGTGGTGCCAGCCTTCCGAAGGTCGGTGGCCATGGATCTCTCCTTTCCGTCTCGGCCCTCTCGGCGAGGACCCTCGAGACGACAGTGCCGGAGCTCCCATGAAGACCCCCCGCGAGCTGCATGGATGCGACTGGAGCGGTTCTTCAAGCGGTTCTCAAGCGCCCGGGTGGACGCTGAGCGGTGAAGCACGAGCACCGGTAGCGCTGCCGGACCGCAAGCTCGATACTCGACCTGGGGGTGACGTGGACAGCCTGCACGGGAGTCGCGATCGAACGGACGATCTCACCGGAACCCGTCCCACCGAGGAGGGGGCCGGGTCCGAGATCCGCACGTTCCTGATCGCAGATGTTCGCGGCTACACCGTGTTCACCCAGGAGCGTGGGGACGAGGCAGCGGCGAGGCTCGCGGCCCGGTTCGCCGCCCTCGTCCGCGAGCACGTCGAGGCCCGGAACGGCCAGGTGATCGAGCTCCGGGGAGACGAGGCCCTCGCGGTCTTCGCCTCCCCTCGGCAGGCCATCCGGGCGGCCGTCGAACTCCAGGACCGGTTCCTCCGCGAAACGACGGAGGCGCCGGAGCTCCCCCTCGCGGTGGGCATCGGGCTGGATGCAGGAGAGGCGGTGCCGGTCGGAGACGGCTTCCGGGGCGGGGCCTTGAACACCGCCGCCCGCCTGTGCTCGGTCGCGGCCCCGGGGGAGATCCTCGGGAGCGAGAGCGTCGTGCACCTCGCCAGGACGGTGGAGGGCGTCACCTACGACGACCGTGGTGCCCTCCGCCTGAAAGGACTCGCGGACCCCGTCGACGTGTCGGCGATCGCCTCCGCGCGCGTCGACGTCCCGATGCAGATGAGGTCTCTCGGCGTCGTGAGGCCGGCGCGGCGCACGCACCGGGGCGCGATGCAGTTCCGCGTCCTCGGTCCCCTCGAGGTCGACGCCGGCTCGGGTCCGATCCCGCTCGGCGGTCCGAAGCAGCGCGCCGTTCTCGCACACCTCCTGTTGCGCCCGAACCAGTTGGTGCCGTCGGCGGCCCTGATCGACGAGCTCTGGGGGGAGGAGCCGCCCGAGACGGCCCGGAACACGCTCCAGACGTACATGTCCCATCTGCGCAAGGCGCTCGGTGAGGGCAGGCTCGTCGGGCGGTCCCCCGGCTACGTCCTGTCGGTCGATCCCTCGGAGCTCGACTCGTCTCGGTTCGACGATCTCGTGCGAGAGGCGAAGAAGGCGCTCGCGGTCGATCCCTCGGTGGGGATATCGCTCCTCGACGACGCGCTCGCGCTCTGGCGCGGGCCGGCGCTCGCGGACGTGGCGGGGGAGTCGTCCCTCCTCGCCGAAGCGGCGAGGCTCGACGACCTGCGTCTCGCCGCCCAGGAGGAACGGATCGAAGGACTGCTGGCGAGCGGCCAGACCGGGCGAGCGGTGGGAGAGGCGGAGACGCTCCTCGCCCGTCATCCCCTCCGCGAGCGCCCCTGGGGACAGCTGATGTTGGCGCTGTATCGCGAAGGACGGCAGGCGGATGCGCTGTCTGCGTTCCAGAGGGCGCGGGAGGTCCTCGCAGACGAGCTCGGCATCGATCCCTCTCCGGAGCTCGCGCGGCTGCATGAACGGATCCTCGGTCAGGATGCTGCGCTCGACCTCCGAGGCGAACCCCTCCGCGGCTATCGACTGATGGAGAAGATCGGCGAAGGCCCGGCGGGCGTCGTGTTCCGGGGGCTCCAGCCCCGGGTGGAACGCGACGTTGCCGTCAAGGTCCTTCATCACCGGCTCGTGAGCGACGGTGCGTTCGTTCGTCGGTTCGAGCCGGAAGCGCAGGCCGTCGCGGCGTTGGAGCATCCGCACATCGTTCCGCTCTTCGACTACTGGCGGGAGCCGGACGGGGCGTACCTGGTCACGCGCTACATGCGGGGCGGCAGCCTTCGCGCGCTCGAGGAACGGGGCGAATCGCTCGGCCGGGAGCGACGAGCAACCATCGTGCGACAGGTCGCATCCGCGCTCGCGTTCGCGCATCGGCAGGAGGTCGCCCATGGGAACGTCCGGACGTCGAACGTCGTCTTCGACGCCGAGGCCAACGCGTATCTCGGTGACTTCCGGATCGGCGTCGGCGCGCCGGCCACGATCGAGGACGACCTCGAGCAGCTGGATGCGATCGCCCGACGGTTGGTGGGGGACCTCCCCGAGATCCGGGCGTGGCTCGAAAGAGGTGCCGGCGCGTCAGGGGCGGCAGCGCTCGTCGAGGCGCTTCAGCCCGGGCGGCGGTCGCCCAGTGAGGCCCTCGCAGGCGGAACGGATGCGCGGAACCCCTATAAGGGACTCCGGCCCTTCGGGGAAGCCGATGCCGGCGACTTCTTCGGTCGCGCGGAACTCGTCGCCCGACTGACCGCTCGGTTGAACGAACCAGGCTCGGAATCCCGGTTCCTCTCCGTCGTCGGGCCGAGCGGAAGCGGGAAATCGTCCGTGGTTCGGGCGGGACTCGTGCCGGCGATCCGGGCCGGCGCGCTCGCCGACGGAGCCCCCGTGTTGGTGGGCGAGCTCTTCCCGGGAGCGCACCCGTTCGACGAACTGGAAGCGGCGCTCCTGCGTCTCTCGGCGCGTCCGATCCCGAGGCTCCGCGACCGCTTGGAGGAAGGCTCGCGGGGCCTGCTCGAGGTGGTCGGAGACGCGTTCCCCGAGGAGAGCGAGGTCGTCGTCGTGGTCGATCAGTTCGAGGAGGTGTTCACGCTCGCGCGCGATGTCCACGAGCGGGAAGCCTTCCTCGAAGCCCTCCGGGTGGCCAGCGTCGACCCGACCAGCCGCGTCCGCGTGATCGTGACGTTGCGAGCGGACTTCTTCGACCGGCCGCTCGCGACCCCGCGCTTCGGCGAGCTGCTCGGGCGCCGCACCGAGACGGTGACGCCGCTCACGCCTGACGAGCTCGAGCAAGCGATCCGCGGTCCGGCCGAGCGGGTCGGCGTCCCTCCCGAGCCCGGGCTCGTCGCGGAGATCGTCGCCGACGTCGTCCATCAGCCGGGAGCGCTCCCGCTGCTGCAGTACGCGCTCACGGAGCTGTTCGAGCGTCGCGAGGATGAGCGACTGCACCTGGAGCCCTACGTGGCGATGGGTGGGGTCGCCGGCGCCGTGTCCGCGCGCGCCGATCGGCTCTACGAGGCGAGCGGCCCGGAAGGAAGGCGGGCGATCCGGCAGGTGCTCCTGCGCCTCGTGACCCTCGGGGAGGGACGGCAGGACACGCGGCGCAGGGTCGCCCGGTCGGAGCTCGACGTACTCGACGTCGACCCCGAAGCCGTGGACGGCGTGCTCGAGGCGTACGGGCGCCACCGGTTGCTGACCTTCGATCGCGAACCCACGACGCGAGAGCCGACGGTGGAGATCGCTCACGAGGCGCTGCTCACGTCGTGGAACCGGCTCCGGATCTGGATCGACGAGGCCCGTGAGGGCCTGCGGTTGGAGCGACAGGTCGCCCAGGCCGGTGCGGAATGGCGGGGTGCCGAGCGCGACCGGAGCTTCCTGCTCCGCGGGGCCCGGCTCGACCAGGCGTCGACCTGGGCCGAGACCACCGACCTCGCCGTCGGTTCGTACGAGCGCGAGTTCTTGAAGGCGAGCGTGGAGCACCGCGACCAGGAACGTGCCGAGGAGGAGGAGCGCCGAGCCCGCGAGGATCAGGTCGAGCGGCGATCGCGCTCGAGGCTCCGTGCGCTCGTGGGCGTGCTGACGGCGGCCGCCCTCGTCGCGAGTGGACTCACCGTGATCGCGGTGGACCAGTCACGCAATGCACAGCGGACCGCCCGGACCGCCACGGCGCGGCAGTTCGCGTCGGCAGCGGACGCCGGCATCGCCGACGACCCCGAGGGCAGCATCTCGCTGGCGCTCCAGGCCGTACGGGCGACCCGCGAGGACGATCTGGTCCTCCCCGAGGCCGAGGAAGCGCTGCACCGAGCGATCCTGGCGGACCGGCAGCTGTTCACGATCGAGCACCCCTCGACGGCGAACGTCGCGTGGAGCGCCGACGGAAGGTTGCTCGCGACCGGAGGGACCGCTGGTGGCCTCGGCACGAACGACGCGGTGGTCTGGGACGCCCGGACCGGGCAGGAAGTCGTCACGCTGTCCAAGCACGAGGAGGACGTGTACAGCGTGAGCTTCAGCCTCGACGGGAACCGAGTGGTCACCACCTCCGACGACGACAGCGCGATCGTCTGGGATACGGAGACCGGTGATGCGTTGCTCGCGGTCGATCTCGCGAAGGACACCGGAGGGGCGTCGTTCAGCCCCGACGGTCGTCTGCTGGCCGTCCCGGGACAGGATGGGACGGTGCACGTCCTCGACGCGTCGACAGGGGCCCTGTTCACGACGCTCGTGGCTCCCGACGGTCCGTACTGCAGTCCCGCCTTCAGCCCGGACGGCACGCGGATCGTTGCCTCCGCATGTCCCTTTGCCGACTCGGTGGGCGGCAGGGCCGTGGTCTGGGAGGTGGCGTCCGGCAGGCTGCGCACGCTGCCGGAAGAGAGCTGGGAAAGCGGGTTGATGTTCAGCCCCGACGGTCAGCGCCTTGCCGGTCGAACCGGGGACGGCACGGCGGCGATCTGGGATGCGTGGACCGGCGCCAGGATGGTCACGATCTCGGGACACTCGGACCAGGTGTACGGCGTCTCGTTCAGCCGCGACGGAACGCGGATCGCCACCGGTTCGGTTGACGGCACGGCGCGGGTCTGGGATGCGGCCACCGGCGAAGAGCTTGTCCGCCTCTCGGGTCACGACGGGCTGGTCGCCCTGGTCGACTTCAGCCCGGACGGCACGCGGCTCCTCACCGGCGGTGGCGACGGCACGGCCCGCGTCTGGGACGTGTCCGACACGGCAGGAGCCGAGCTCTGGACCCAGCGCGTCGCTTCGGAGAGCGTCAGCAGCGTGGCGTACGACGACGACGGCACATATCTCGTCACCAGCGACGCGGGTGGAGGTTGGGTGCTCGATCCGACGACCGGAGCCAGGGTGACCCCGGTCGGATGGGCATGGGATGACGCGTCGTTCAACCGTGAGGGCGATCTCGTCGCCGCGTCCGGATACGGCGCCGAGCTGATGGACGTCGCCTCCGGCGAGGTCGTCCGCACGCTCGACGTCACGGGGTCGGTTCCCACCATCGAGTTCAGCCCGGACGGTTCCCTCGTCGCGACCGGCCTCGGTAACTTCGACACGAACCTCGGTGAGGGAAGGGCGGTGCTGTGGGACGCGGAGTCGGGTCGTCGCGTGCGGATGTTCGGCCCGTCGCACCGCGGCGACCATGTGCAGGGCCTCGCATTCAGCCCCGACGGGCAGGTGCTCGCCGTCCTCAGCGACCGGGGCCGGCTGGAGGTGTGGGCCGTAGACACCGGCGAACGGCTGATGAGCATCGACGACGCACATCCCGGGAACGGCGCGGACCTCGCGTTCCTGCCGGACGGCAGGCTCGTCACCGTCGGGGGCGACGGAGGGGCGGTGTGGGCGGTTCCATCGGATAAGGCGCTCCTCTCGTTCTCGGGAGGAAGCAAGCTCGGCGGCGTCGCCGTCAGCCGGGATGGAACGCGCATCGCCACCGCCGGCGCGGATCGCATGGCGACGATCTGGGACGCCGCGACCGGCGTCGAGCTCCTCAGCGTCGAGCTTCCCCACGCAGTCACGGCTGTCGCCTTCCGCCCGGACGGCACCGAGCTGGCGACCGGCGACGCGAACGGGATCGTCCGCGTCTTCGCCCTTCGGGTCGACGACCTCGTTCGCCTCGCTCGCCAGCGGCTGTCCGACCCACCGACTTCCCCGGGAACACCTCTTCCCAGCCAGGCCACGTCCTCGGGGCCGCAGGGGGCCTTCCTGAGCACGATCGTCGAGGAGGATCTGCTGCGGCATGGGTTCCCGGAGTCCGACGTCGCTGACCAGATCGGGGACTACACGCTCGCCCTCACCGATGGGAACTTCGGACTCCTTCAACGCTATCCGGACGGGAACACGTGGGAGACATCCGGGACGTACGAGATCACCGGCGACCGGATCACGTTCACGGAGTGGGCCGACGCCGGGTGCGCCGGGAACCGATTCTCGGCCGTATGGCGCTCGCACGGCGCTGTCCTCACGCTGTCCGACGTGAGGTCCGAGATCCGGCCAGACTGCGATCCGGAGATCGTGAGCATCTGGGCCCGCGCCGTCTTCGGTTCGCACCCTTGGACGCTGGTCGGGGGCGCGATGGGAGGCTGACCGGGCACGCCAGCCTCCGTTCTGTGCCCTTGAAGTCGGCTACCGTTCCTGGGTGAGGAGCGGCAGATGACCGAGCTGGACACGTCCCCCGAGCAGACACCCGCGATCCCCGCCTGGGAGTACGCGGAGGCGCCAGAGTCCAAGGACGTCGTCCGGTTGCAGGACCGGTACGGGCTGTTCATCGGCGGCGAGTTCGTCGAGCCGAAGAGCGGGAAGTACATGGCGACGATCGACCCGTCGACCGAGGGGGTCCTCGCCGAGGTTCCGGAGGCCGGTCCCGAGGACGTCGACCTCGCGGTCGCCGCGGCGCGCGACGCGTTCGACTCCGGCTGGCGCGTTCTTTCCGGCAAGGAGCGAGCCAAGTACCTGTACCGGATCGCGCGCGCGCTGCAGGAGCGCGCGCGCGAGTTCGCCGTCCTCGAGTCGATGAACGGCGGCAAACCGATCAAGGAGTCGCGCGACATCGACCTGCCGCTCGCAGCGGCGCACTTCTTCTATTACGCCGGGTGGGCCGACAAGCTCGACTACGCGTTCCCCGGCCGCGACGCGAAGCCGATCGGCGTCGCGGGACAGGTGATCCCCTGGAACTTCCCGATGCTGATGGCGGCGTGGAAGCTCGCACCGGCGCTCGCGACGGGGAACACGTCGGTGCTGAAGCCCGCCGAGACGACGCCGCTGACCGCCCTCCTGCTCGCCGAGGTGATCCAGCAGGCCGAGCTGCCGCCGGGCGTGGTCAACGTGATCACCGGCGCGGGGGAGACCGGAGCGGCCCTCGTCTCCGCGGACGTGGACAAGGTGGCTTTCACGGGTTCCACCGAGGTCGGCAAGCAGATCCGCCGGTCGATCGCCGGCTCCGGCAAGCGGCTCACCCTCGAGCTCGGAGGGAAGGCGGCCAACATCGTGTTCGAGGACGCCCCGCTCGACCAAGCCGTCGAGGGCGTCGTGAACGGCATCTTCTTCAACCAGGGCCACGTCTGCTGCGCGGGCTCGCGGCTCCTGGTGCAGGAGCCGATCTTCGAACCGCTCCTCGAGAAGCTGAAGGCGCGGCTGCAGACGCTCCGGGTCGGCGATCCCCTCGACAAGAACACCGACATCGGCGCGATCAACTCGCGAGCACAGCTCTTGAAGATCGAGGAGCTGGTGGCGGCGGGTGTCGAGGAGGGCGCGGAGATCTACCAGCCGGCGTGCGAGCTGCCGGACCGTGGGTTCTGGTTCCGTCCGACCCTGTTCACCGGCGTGAGCCAATCGCATCGGATCGCGCGCGAGGAGATCTTCGGCCCGGTCCTGTCGATCCTCACGTTCCGCACCCCGGACGAGGCCGTCGAGAAGGCGAACAACACCCCGTTCGGTCTCTCGGCCGGCGTGTGGACCGAGAAGGGATCGCGGATCCTGTGGATGGCCGAACGACTCAGGGCCGGGGTCGTGTGGGCGAACACGTTCAACCGATTCGACCCCTCCTCGCCGTTCGGGGGCTACAAGGAGTCGGGCTTCGGCCGCGAGGGCGGATTGCACGGGTTGGAGCCTTACGTGGAGTTGACCGCACGGAACGGCGCGCCATGAGCGAGAAGCGTCTGCCCGTCAAGCGGACCGCGAAGCTGTACATCGGCGGCGAGTTCCCGCGGAGCGAGTCCGGTCGCTCGTACGAGGTGCTCGGCACCGGTGGGGAGCTCCTGGCGTGGGCGGCGCGAGCGTCGCGCAAGGACCTCCGGGACGCCGTGCGGGCAGCGCGCGCCGCTCAACCCGCGTGGGCGGCGAAGACGGCGTTCAACCGGGGCCAGATCCTGTACCGCGTGGCCGAGCTGATGGAGGGGCGCCGGTCGCAGTTCGAGTCGGAGCTGAGGGACGCGGGCGCGAAGGATCTCGCCGGAGGAGTGAACGCCGCGATCGATCGCTGGGTCTGGTACGCGGGGTGGGCGGACAAGATCCATCAGATCCAGGGGGCGGCCAACCCCGTGGCCGGGCCGTACTTCAACTTCACGGTCCCCGAGCCCACCGGCGTCGTCGGGATCGTGGCTCCCCAGGACCAGTCGCTGCTCGGCCTCGTGTCCCGCCTGGCACCGGCGATCGTCAGCGGCAACACCGCGGTCGTGCTGGCGAGCGAGCGGTCGCCGCTCCCGGCGGTCTCGCTGGGAGAGGTCCTCGCCACGTCCGACGTGCCCGGCGGCGTGATCAACATCCTCACCGGTTCCACCGCGGAGCTCGTGCCGTGGCTCGCCGGGCACATGGACGTGAACGCCGTCGACGCCACGGGTGTACCGGACGAGCTCCGTACCCAGGTCGAAGAGCTCTCCGCGGAGAACGTCAAGCGCGTGCACTACGCACCGGATGCCGACCCGTTCGACGACGAGGCCCAGAGCCCCCACGAGGTCACGGCCTTCGTCGAGTTCAAGACGGTGTGGCACCCGATGGGCGCCTGAGTCATCATCCCCACGTGGGGGCGGATCCGACGATCGACCTTGTCTCGACCGGCGAGGAAGCGCTGATCGCCGGCGACTGGGAGGGAGCCCGTGGGGCGTTCGCCGCTGCGGTCGAAGAGGAGCCGACCCCACGAGCGCTCGACGGCCTCGGGCGCACGCTCTGGTGGCTCGGCGACGTGGACGGGGCGATCGAACATCGGGAACGGGCCTACGCCGTCCTCCGGAAGACCGGCGACGCTGCCGCGGCGGCCAGGATCGCTCTGTGGCTCGCGCGTGAATACCTCGAAGCGGTCGGAAATCAACCCGCGAGCAATGGGTGGATCGCCCGGGCAGAGGGTTTGCTCAGGGACGCCGAGCCAGGACCCGTGCACGGCTGGCTGTCCCTCACTCGCGGCGGACTGTCCTTCGACCCGGACGGGATGCAAACACACGCGGAAGCCGCGCTCGAGATCGGGCGAGCCAGCGATGACGTCGACCTCGAGGCTTCCGCCCTGGCGCTCCTCGGCCGGGCGATGCTCATGGCGGGGGAGTTCGAGGCCGGGATCGCCGCACTCGACGAGGCGATGGTCACCGTCACCGGCGGCGAGGTCACCGATCCCGTCATCTTCGGCGACGTCTGCTGCGTGGTGACGCTCGCGTGCGAGGAGTCGGGCGAGCTGGAACGTCTCTTCAGGTGGAACGAGGTGATCGAGAGCTTCATGGCTCGCCATCTCCACGGGCCGCTGATCTCGTTCTGCGGGAGCTGTGGGGCGGAGTTCTTCCAGGCCAAGGGTGACTTCGAGATGGCCGAACGGTGCGTGGCGGGGGCGCTCGCGGCCCTGGAGGGAACCGGGCACCGGTCCCGCTGCATCCATCCCGCAGCGAAGCTCGCGGAGCTTCGGATCCTCCAGGGTCGCACCGAGGAGGCCGGGCGCCTGCTGGTCGGCCACGAGGATCTCCCCGAGGCGCTGGGTGCGAGCGTCGAGATCCATCGCTTGAAAGGCGAGCACGCTATCGCGGCCTCGCTCCTGCTGCGCCGGCTGAACCAGGTGGGCGACACCGTGGTGGCCGTGCCCCTGCTCTCGACGCTCGTCGAGGTCCAGCTCGCACAGGGGAACATGGATGAGGCGCGGTTCACGGCAGGACGGATCGGAGCGATCGCCGAGAGCTCGGGGCATCCCCGGCTGGCGGCGGTCGTGGCGCTCGCGGAAGGACGTATCGCCCTCGCGGCGGATGAGGCGGAGGCACGCGGCCATCTCGAGCGAGCGCTCGAGGGGTTCGCCCGACTCGAGATGCCCCTCGAAACCGCGCGCACGAGGGTGACGTTGGCCCGCGCGCTCCGTGAGGAGGATCCCGAGGTGGCCGGCCGAGAGGCGCAGGTTGCCCTCGAGTCGTTCGAGCGCCTCGGAGCCCGGCGCGAGGCGGACCAGGCTGCCGCGCTGGTGCGCGAGCTCGGCGGACCGAGGCGAACGGGTGCGAAGGATCTCGGCCTCCTCACCGCGAGGGAGCTCGAAGTGCTCTTGCTGCTGGCGGAGGGTCTGACCAACGCGGAGATCGCCGCTCGCCTGTACATCAGCACGAAGACCGCCGGGAATCACGTCAGCAACCTGCTCGCCAAGCTGCACCTCCGCAGTCGTCAGGAGGCGGCCGCCTACGCCGTGCGCCATGCGGCCGACCGGCCCGCCTGATGGGACCGGCCGACCCGCCCTGATTCACCCTTCCACCCCAGAAGAAGATAGGGAACGCTCCCCATCCTTCGCGCCTCATCGAGGAGCAACCTTCGGGTCGGAGGTGATGGAGATGCAGAAGACAGTAGGATCGGGGCGCCAACGCCCTGAAGCAGGAACTGGTCGTGCGCGTCGAGGCGACCTCGCGGGCGACGACGGAGACCGTCTATGCCGTGCTCGCCGACCTCTCCAGCCACACCGTGTGGGCGGGGGAACGGCAGGGGAAGAAGACCCGGCTGCTGACGATCGACGCGCCCGCCGGGCCCGCCGCCGTCGGCACCGAGTTCCACTCCACGGGGTCGGACCCGACGGGCACGTTCTCGGACCGCTCGGTCGTCACGGAGGCGACGCCGGGGAAGGCGTTCGAGTTCGTGACGGAGGCACGGCTCACGACGAAGAAGGGCGTCGCGTCCGATTGGACGAACGTCGAGCGATACGAGCTCGCGCCCAGGGTGGGCGGATGTCGGATCGTCTCGCACGTCTCGCGTGACACGGATCAGCGAGCTGCCCGGCATGCTCGGTGCTTTCAACGTCCCGGTCTCCGCGCCCTCGGGCTTGCGGTGTCGGCGAAGGTCAGCCGGCGATCGGTCCGGAATCTCGCCCGTGTGGCGGAGGAGCGCTCGGAGGCGTCGTGAAACGATGGAGAGGCTGACAGCGACAGGCCCGAAACCGGGCCGGAAAGAGGGGGACAGGATGGGCAAGGTGTCGAAGGACTCGACGGCAGAGCCGATCGAGGGACCGGGCTTCGAAGGTCGGTACGGGGAGACCGAGGGCTACACGATCGGTTTCGAGAAGTACAGCGAGCATTCCGACATGACCCCGCTGTTCGTGGGACTTCCCGACGACAAGTGCCAGTCCCCGCACTGGGGCTACGTGTTCAAAGGGAAGCTCGTGTACCACACGGCTGAGGGTGACATCGAGATCACCGACGGCGAGGCCTACTACGTGGGCCCGGGCCACACGCCCGAGATCTTCCCCGACACCGAGATCGTCGAGTTCAGCCCGACGGCGGAGCTGAACGAGACGATGGAGGTCGTCACCAGGAACTTGGAGGGGTAACGGGGTAGGCGCCGGCCCTTGGCGGCCGGCGCCGCCTCGTCCGCAACGGAAACGTCACACCGCTTCTCGGGTGGGACGACCGACCCGCGGGCTACGATTCGGAGATGCCCCCGTATAAGGAACAGGGCGTCGTCCTTCGGTCGATGAAGCTCGGCGAGGCCGACAAGATCGTCACCATCATGACCCAGGGCTCCGGCAAGGTCCGAGGCGTGGCCAAGGGCATCCGGAAGACCACCAGCCGCTTCGGGGCCCGGCTCGAGCCGTTCACGCACGCGAACCTGATGCTCTACCGGGGCCGGGGTTCGCTCGACACGATCACGCAGGCGGAGATCATCGCCCCGCATCGGGCGATCCGCGACGACCTCGCCCTGTTCGCTGCGGGCGAGACGATGCTCGAGGCCGTCGATCGGGTCGCGGAGGAGCACGAGCGCAACGTCCGTCTCGTCCTGCTCCTGCTCTCCGGCCTCCGGGCGCTGGAAACTCGAAGCCCGCCGATCCCGCCGCCGTCGCCGAGTCCTTCCTGCTGAAGCTCCTGTCCGTCTCCGGGTTCCATCCGAGCCTCACGGCGTGCGCCGTGTGCGGCAGCACCGACGTCCAGCTGTTCTCCGCCGGGCTCGGCGGCGCCGTCTGCGCCGGCGACGCCGAGCCAGGCGCCGGCCACGTCTCGGCCACGGCGCTCGCGTACATGGGCACGCTCGCCCTCGCGGACCTCGCCGATGCGGGTGCCACACCCGCTCCCGAGGGGCGAACGCGGAAGGAAGCGCGCGGGCTCCTCTTCGGCTTCGCCGAGTACCACCTGGAGCGCCGGATGAAGTCGGTCCCGATGCTCGTTCGGACGGCGACGTGAGCAGCTACCTCCACGACCTCGACCTCGAGCGGATCCCGGCGCACGTCGGGATCGTGATGGACGGGAACGGGCGGTGGGCGCAGCAGCGCGGCCAGGCCCGAACCGAGGGCCATGCCGCGGGGGAGGAGGCGCTCTGGGACACGGTCAAGGGGGCGGTGCAGGTCGGGCTCCCGTGGCTGACCGTGTTCGCGTTCTCGACCGAGAACTGGCGCCGTCCACCCGGCGAGGTGCGGTACCTGATGAACTTCAATCGGAGCCTGCTCCGACGTCGACGGGACGAGCTGCACCGGATGAACGTCCGGATCCGGTTCATCGGGCGCCGCAACTGGCGCGTCCCCCGGTCCGTCCTGAAGGAGATCCGAACCGCCGAGGAGCTCACGGCCGCCAACACCGGGACCACCCTGTCGATCGCGTTCAACTACGGGGGCCGAGCAGAGATCGTCGACGCCGTGAAAGACCTCGCGCGCGAGGTCCGCGACGGGACCCTCCGCCCCGAGAGCATCGACGAGAAGAAGATCGCCGAACGCCTGTACACGCCCGACATGCCGCCGCCGGACCTGCTGATCCGCACGAGCGGCGAGCAACGGATCTCGAACTTCCTCCTGTGGGAGGTCGCGTACTCGGAGCTCTGGTTCACACCGGTCTTCTGGCCCGACTTCGACCGCGAACATCTCTTCGAAGCGATCCGCGACTTCCAGAAGCGCTCGAGGCGATACGGAGGCATCGGCGACGGGCTGTGAGCGCGATCCGAGGCATCCCGGCTAGGTCTTCCGGTCCCTCCATCCACCAGAGGGCCTAGCCCATGCCGGTCGTTCGGCCGTTTCACCCCGGTGGTCCAGGGGGTAACCTGCCTCGGAATGGGTGACCAGCGCTTTGGTCACATCTGCAGCACCGGCGAGGGGGCCGGATGAGTGTGATCGAACGGTTCACCAGGGACGTCGTGAGCAAGTTCGTCTGGGCTGGCTTGGCGCTGGCCGCCGCGATCGGGCTGGCCTACAGCGTCTCCAGCGGGGGTCAGGCCCTCGACCAGGAGCGCGCGGTCGCGGAGGGTCGAGCGGTCGGATACGTGGAAGGCGTGCTCGCTCCGCGGCTCGAGAGCCGTGATCTGGGCGCCCCGATCACGGGTCAGCCGGCGGATTCGCTTGAGGCCGTCGTCCGTCGTTCGATCATGGCTGATGAGCGTGTCTCTCGCGTCCGGATCTGGTCCACCGAGGGAACGCTCCTGTTCTCCACGGACCAGTCGGATCGCCCAGGCTCGAAAGAGGGTCTGAACGATCCTTTGCTCCGCCACGCCTCTCGAGAAGGCCCGTTCACGCGCTCGGACTTCTCGGACGGCGGGGGGCCGGATGATCCTGAGCGAAGTTTGCTCCGAACCTACGTGCCCGTCGGCGGCGCTGCCGTGGCCGAGATCGACCAGACCGATGCGGGGACCGTCGCGCCCCTCCGAACCGAATGGGTGTACTACCGATTCCTCGCCGGTGTCTCCCTGCTCCTGTTCCTCGTCATGACCGTCATCTCGCTTCGTGATCCGATCGAACGGATCAACGTGGGTGTTCCGTTCGCCTCCTCCTCCGTTCCCAGCGGTTTCGCGTTGATCGATGACGACCGGCTGGCCGCGGTGCACGAGGTGTATCGGCTCGCTTCGGAGAGGGTCGGACGGCTGAAGGAGAAGCTGGACGAGTCGGAGGAGGCCCGACGCGGCCTCGAGAGCTACATCCAACAGCAGCTGTCGAAGGCCGGGTCCAGCGCCCCCCGCCCCGCCGTCCCGGCCGCGTCCGACGCTCCCGCCCCCGCCGCTGACGCGGGACCGACGATCGTCCAGGTTCCCGACTCCGACGTCGTGGTCGCCCCACTGCCCGACGACGCGTGGGCCACGTCGCCCGCAGGTCCGCTGGCGCGTGCCTCGCGCGCCCAGAAGCCTCCGCCGACGACACCACGCACCGAGAAGCCGCTGGCCGAGAAGCCGAGGCGATCGCCGAAGCGACCGAGGGTGAAGCCCGAGAAGCCGGCTGCCGCGCCACCGCAGGTCGTGGAACCTCAGCCCGTCGCGGAACCCGAGCCCGCCGCGGAACCCGAGCGCCGCGTGGCTGCGGTGGCGGCCACCCGAGCAGCAGCGTTTCCCTCGCCCGCCACGGTACGCCCGGCAGCATCCATGCCCGCACCCGCACGCGCGCCTGCGCCTGCGCCTGCGCAGGCACCCAGGAAAGCACCCGCGAAGGCGTCCGCGAAAGTCGCCGCGCCAGCCCGTGCGCCCGCACCCGATCCCAAGCCCGCGAGGACTTCGCGCAACTCCGATGTCGACGATGCCAAGGCCCATGCGGCGGCTCTCGAGACCTTCATCCGTCTCACCGAGAGCGATCGGCAGCATCATGACGACGTGAGCACGGTCGACCAGGGCGAGATCCGCGCAGCGCTGGCGCGGACCGCCGCCCGCAAGAAACCCGGTGGGGCGCGACTCCAACCGCACGACGGGCCGCCGGAGGAGTCGCTCGGCGGTCCGCCCAAGCGCACGGAGTAGCCTCTACAGGTCGTTCCACCTCGCGAGCGCGGCCATGAGTCCCACGACGAGGATCGGCGCCGCGAAGAGGTAGCGGTCCACGTCGTCCTTCGTGAGGAAAACGATCACGACGGCGACGGCCGCCGATGCGAGGATCGCAAGGCGCGCGGTCGGGCTCAGACGGATCTCGCGCCCGAGCGTGGGATGGCGTAACCGGAAACGTTCGAGGAAGGTCGGCGGGGCGTCGTCGGCCACCCGCTCCTTGCGCCAGATGCTCATCATCGGCACGACGAGCGCCCACCACGGGAAGAGCAGCAGGAGACCGACGGTCCAGCCGATGCGCCCGAGCGGTCCCATGGTCGTGGGGCCGGAGCGCCATCGCGAGGTCTTGTGGTCACGCATCGGCGTTCCGACGAACGTCCCGGGCTCGTGAAGAGGAGGACGCGCCGCGAACGGCGTCGCCGGGGCGAAGCACATCGCGCACCAACGGAGGTCGGGCGGGAGGGCGGCGCCGCAGGAACGGCACAGGCGACCGATCGGCATGCCATAGGTATCGGAACCGGCCGACCTTCGGTTGACCGGTAGCATGGTGCTCACGCCGGCGGCCGCAGCCAGCGGCCGGGAAAGGAGTCCTCTCGAATGGCCGACCTGATGGAGGCCGTCACCTCCCTCGCCAAACGGCGAGGCATCGCGTTCCAGTCTTCGGAGATCTACGGCGGCCTCCGCTCGTCGTGGGACTACGGCCCGCTCGGCACCGAGCTCAAGCGCAACGTCCGCGACCAGTGGTGGCGCTCGACGGTGCAGCTACGGGACGACGTCGTCGGACTCGAGGCGGCCGTGATCATGTCGCCGAAGGTCTGGGAGGCCTCGGGTCACCTCGAGGTCTTCACCGACCCGCTGGTCGAGTGCCTGAACTGTCACCAACGATTCCGGGCCGACCACCTGCCCGAACCGCCGGCCTGCCCGAACTGCGGGCAGACGGCGTTCACCCAGCCGCGCAACTTCCACCTCATGTTCAAGACCAACATGGGCCCGATCGAGGATGCCGAGAACACGGTGTACCTGCGTCCGGAGACCGCGCAGGCGATGTTCGTCGACTTCGCCACGATCCAGCAGGTGAGCCGGAGGAAGATCCCGTTCGGGATCGCCCAGATCGGCCGCTCGTTCCGCAACGAGATCACCCCGGGGAACTTCATCTACCGCCTCCGCGAGTTCGAGCAGATGGAGATGGAGTTCTTCGTCGAGCCGGGCACCGACGAGGAGTGGCACGAGTTCTGGATCGCCGAGCGGATGCGCTGGTGGACGGACCTCGGGCTGCGCGAGGAGAACCTGCGCATCCGCGAGCACGACGCGGACGAGTTGTCCCACTACTCGAAGCGCACCGTCGACGTCGAGTACCGGTTCCCGTTCACGGACTGGGGCGAGCTCGAGGGGATCGCGAACCGGACCGACTTCGACCTCAAGGCGCACCAGGAGGCGTCCGGGGAGGACCTGACCTATTTCGACCAGGAGAACGACCGGCACTACCACCCCTACGTGATCGAGCCCGCCGCCGGCGTGGACCGCGCCGTCCTCGCGTTCCTGCTGGATGCGTACCGAGAGGAGGAGGCGCCGACGGCGAAGGGCGGCACGGAGAAGCGCACTTACCTGGCGCTCGACCGCCGGCTCGCGCCGACGAAGGTCGCGGTGCTCCCGCTGTCGCGCAACGAGAAGCTGACTCCCGAGGCCCGACGCGTCTTCGACGTGGTGAAGGGCGAGTGGATGTGCGATTACGACGACGCCGGTTCGATCGGTCGGCGCTACCGGCGGCAGGACGAGGTCGGAACGCCGTTCTGCGTCACGGTCGACTTCGATTCCCTGGAGGACGCCCAGGTCACCGTCCGCGAGCGGGATTCGATGGGCCAAGATCGCCTGCCGATCGACGGGCTCGTGGCCTACCTGTCGGACCGTCTGTGATCGCATACGCGGTCGCGTTCGTGCTGTGGGTCGGGGCGATCGTCGCCCTCAGCGTGTCCGCTGCGGGGTTCCTCGAGTCGACGGGTCTCCTGGTCGCTTCCGCGGCGCTGTCCGGGCTCGCGATCGTGTCCGCCGCGAGCGCGCTGGTCCTCACGAGGCGTCGGTGAGGGGTGCCCCGTTGAGACGCATCGCCGTCATGTCCCTGGCGCTGTCGGTCGCCGTGGCATGTACACCAGGAAGGGAGGAGCCGCCGTCGCCCTCGGCGCTCGCGTCTCCCAGCTCCGCCGTCGAGGTCACGACCGGGCCCACCACGGCGCTCCAGGCGATGCGTCGGCTCTGCATCCCGGCGGACATCGAGGTCGGTCCGGTGAAAGAGGTCTCCACGCCTCCGTCGATCGCGGAGGTTGAGGACCAGGTGGAGGCGGTGCGGGGTCTGTCGTTCGAGCGACCGGTCAACGTCGAGCCGGTGACGCCTGCCGAGATCGACCGCCGGCTGCGCCGCTACCTCGAGTCGTACTACCCGAAGCGGTTCTACGCCCGGCGGAGCGACGCGTGGCAGGCGATCGGAGTGATGCCACGGAACGTCGGGATCCTCGAGGCCTACGACGCATACCAACAGGGTCAGGTCCTGGGCTTCTACGACTCGCAGAGCGAGGAGCTCGTGTACACCGGCGACGCCGAACTCGATCGGATCGAGCACTTCGTCCTGGCCCACGAGCTCACGCACGCGATCGACGACCAGCACTTCGACCTGGATCGTCTGGACGAGATGGTCGTGCGATGCGAAGACGAGGCGTTCGAAGCGGCGCTGGGCGTGGTCGAGGGGAGCGCCAACCACTTCGCGACGCAGGTGCTGTTCCGGTTCCCCGTGTCGGAGGTCGGTTCGGTGCCCAGCGACTCGGCGGGCCCGGTCCCGCCGTTCATCGTCGATCTTCAGGCATACCCCTACACGACGGGACAGCGTTTCGTCGATGCTTTGGCGGACGAGGGTGGACCGGCGGCGGTGGACCGCGCCCTGCGGAGGTTCCCGACCACCACCGAGCAGGTGCTGCACCCGTCGAAGTTCCCCGACGAGGTGGCCGAGCCCGTGGAGGTGCCGGACTTCGCGCCGACGTTCGGCCCCGCCTGGCGCGACCTCGATGTGATGGTCGTCGGGGAGCTCTGGCTGAGGACGCTGCTGGACCTCCGGCTCGATGAGCCGGCGGCGGCCGACGCCGCCGCGGGCTGGGGTGGCGGGATCTACCGCGCGTGGAGCGACGGTGAGGACGTGGCCGTGGTCCTCAGTACCGTCTGGGACACACCGGATGACGCAGCGGAGTTCCGCGGGGCGCTGTCGCGGTGGATCTCGCGGGGCTCCAGGCCTGCGCTGGTCCTCGAGGCCGAGGGGACGCGGGTGCACGCCGGCTTCGCGTCGTCCGATGCCGTGCTGGGGGCGCTCGGGAGCGCCCTCCGGTCGCTCTAGGTGAGGCGGCCCGTCTTCCTCGCGTTCGGCTTCCTGCTCAGCCTTCCGGCGTGCGGGGGCGGCCAGGCGCCGGCACCGAGCCAGTCACCGATCCCGGCGGGAGGCCGTGCCGACGTCGGCGGCTACGAGCTGGCCTACGAGTGCCGAGGGAAGGGCGAGCCGACGGTGATCCTGGAGGCCGGGCTCGGCGCCGCCGGCACCGAGGAGTTCTTCGGGTTCCTCGACCAGGTCGCCAGGATCGAGCGTGTCTGCACGTACGACCGGGCGGGGACGGGTGTGAGCGACGAGCGGCCGGCGGGGGAACACGTGACGGCGACGCTGATGGCGGAGGAGCTGCATCGCTTGCTCGATGTCCTCGACGTGGAACTGCCGGTGGTGCTGGTGGGTCACTCGTACGGAGGGATGCCGGTCCGCGCATTCGAGGGCGCACATCCGGACGACATCGCCGGCATGGTGCTGATCGACGTGTCGAGTGAGCCGGAAGTGCCTGTTTACGAGCGCCTGAAGGCGGGGCCGTGGATCGATGGCTCGGACCGGATCGACATCCACGCAACGGTGGGCGAGCTGCGCGCCGCGGGTGATCTCGGCGACATGCCGCTGATCGTGGTGACGGCGGGCATCATCGAGGACGAGTGGCTCGCGACGGTTCCGAAGCTCGCCGCGCACGCCCAGTCCCGTCTCGCGGGTCTCTCCTCCAACGCGATCCAGGTCGTCGCGACCGACTCCGGGCACTTCGTGCACGAGGATGCCCCGGACGTGGTCCTCGCCGCCATCGAGCAGGTCGTCGAGGCAGCACGATCCGGCTCGGGGCTCGCTCCATGCGACGAGACGTTCGGTTCGATGGTCGCCACGTGCGTTGCGCGGGGGACGGTGCCGGAGCTGGCGCCCGCGTAGCGAGCTACGCGACGGGCTCGATCCGAAGGTCGGTGTGCTTCGCGATCACGTCGAAGTCTCTGTCGAGGTGGAGGATCGTGGCGTTCGCCCGTATCGCCACGACGGCGATCAAGCAATCCGTCAGCTGTCTCACGGTTCGTCCGGCGGCGCGACACGCGCGGTAGATGCGGGCTGCTTCCTCGAAGTCGTGCACCCCATGAGCGGGGATGACGGGGTACTCCATCAGGACCGACCGTGTTCCGGCCGCGTCGACGTCCGAGGATTCGCCGGCGAGGAGTTCCATCACAACGACCCCTGTCGTCACGACGTCGCGGTCTTCCGTGATGGCCTGCAGCATCGCGAGGTGAACGTTGCTGCCGGACCCCCGGAAGAACTCGATCCACGCGGAGGTGTCCGGCAGGATCACGTCGAGGGATCCCCGGTGCCCCGGATCACGTCGAGATCGCCCGGCCAGCCTTTGCCCTCCGAGGCCAGGGCCTTCTTCTTTCGCTCCTCGGTGCGGGAGGCGTACCGGAGCGCGAAGTCGATCGCCTCCCGCTTCGTCCTCAGGCCGTAGACCTCCATGACCTTGCGGATGAGCGTCTCGTCGACCACCACGTTGGTGCGAACCATGCGTCCCATCGTGCCACGGTAGCACTCTGTACACAGTGATGTGTATCACGAACGAGTAAGCACCTGGACCCGCTGGGGGATAGAACAAGACGGTGCCGGATCGAGGCGGGTTCGAGGCGTTCTACGGGGCGCACCTTCCCCGCATCGTGCGCGCATGCACGCTGGTGTTGCTCGACCGAGGCGAGGCGGAGGACGTGGCGGCAGAGGCCTTCGCCCGCCTGTGGAAGCACCGGGGACAGATCCACGGTGAGGACCACGCGGGCGGTTACGTGTTCAACGTCACCTGGGCTCAGGAACGGTTCCTGCCGCCCCTACCTTTCTCCGATCAGACTCAGCCGATTCAGGGACGACGGCGTCCTCGTCCTCATCTCCGACGCGACCGATTCGTGGGTGAGCCCCGACCTCCCCCCGCGCCCCGAGGTCCTTCGATTCCGGGATGCGATCGAGGATGTGAAGGGCCGTTGCGGTCCTGACGTCCGCGCGCTTCGGTTCGGGTTCAAGGAGGCGGGCAGACAGATCAGGTTGGATCTCATGACCAGCGGGACCGTCTACCGAGAGCAGCCCCAGATGTTGCTCTTCATCCTGAACTCGATCAGGATCGGAAGGGTCTAGTTCCGTTCGCCGATGGTCTCGACGGCACCCGTCTGGCGACGGCCGTCGTGCTTAAGCTTCTTCTCGGCCCGCTTCTCCTTGATGCCCTTCGCGGCCTTCTTCTTGACGTTCTTCGCGCCCTTGTCCTTCGCGTGTGCCATCGCAGATCCTCCGTGGAAAGCGGTGAGGAGGGGAGCGTACACCGGTCAGCGCTCGTTCCGCAGATGCCATTCCGTAGACTTGGGGCCATGACCAAGTACGTCTACGACTTCTCCGAGGGCAACAAGGACATGAAGGACCTCCTCGGCGGGAAGGGCGCCAACCTCGCCGAGATGACCAACATGGGGCTGCCGGTCCCACCCGGGTTCACGATCACCACCGAGGCCTGCCTGGTCTTCCTGGAGAAGGGTGGAGCCCCGCGGGAGATGCTCGAGGAGGCGGGGGAGCACCTCGGTCGCCTCGAGGAGGCGATGGGCCGCCAGCTCGGTGACCCCGACGATCCGCAGCTCGTCAGCGTACGCTCAGGCGCCAAGTTCTCGATGCCGGGGATGATGGACACGGTCCTGAACCTCGGGCTGAACGACCGGTCGGTTGAGGGGCTCGCGAAGCAGTCCGACGGCGACGTGCGCTTCGCCCGGGACGCGTATCGGCGGTTCATCCAGATGTTCGGCAAGATCGTGATGGACGTGCCCGGTGAGGCCTTCGAAGGTGCCCTCGACCGCGCGAAGGAGCGCAAGGGGCCGGGCACCACGGACACAGACTTGAACGCCGACGATCTCACGGCGCTCATCGAGGAATTCCGCGGCATCTACCGAACCCATACGGGCGAGGAGTTCCCGCAGGACCCGAAGGAGCAGCTGCGGCTCGCGATCGCGGCCGTGTTCCAGTCGTGGAACGGCAAGCGCGCGCGCGACTACCGACGGCAGAACAAGATCTCCGACGACCTCGGGACCGCGGTGAACGTCCAGGCGATGGTGTTCGGCAACCGCGGCGAGGACTCGGGCACGGGCGTCGCGTTCACGCGTGACCCCTCGACGGGAGAGAAGATCCCCTACGGCGACTATCTCGCGAACGCCCAGGGCGAGGACGTCGTCGCGGGGATCCGCAACACCTTGCGGATCGTCGAGCTCGAGGAGCTCGACCCCGATGCGTACCGCGAGCTGCGTGAGCACATGGACACGCTCGAGCGGCACTACCGCGACATGTGCGACATCGAGTTCACGATCGAGAAGCGGAAGCTCTGGATCCTCCAGGTGCGTGTGGGCAAACGGACCGCGTTCGCCGAGTGGGTGATGGCGTACAACATGCTCGCGGAGGAGCTGATCGACGCCGACACCGCGCTGCTGCGGGTCGACGCGAACCGGCTCGAGGAGCTTTTCAAGCGTCGCCTCAAGGCCGAGGGCGCCACGCCGATCGCGAAGGGGCTGAACGCATCGCCCGGCGCGGCGATCGGCAAGGTGGTGTTCACGGCCGACGAGGCAGAGCGGCTCGGGAAGCAGGGTGAGCGCGTGATCCTCGTCCGTCGCGAGACGACGCCGGACGACTACCACGGCATGATCGCGGCGCAGGGGATCCTCACGAGCGCAGGCGGGACCAACTCGCACGCGGCCGTCGTCGCGCGCGGCGAGGGCATCCCGGCCGTGTGCGGCGCCGACGCGATCAAGCTCTCGCCGGCCGATCGGACCTTCTCCGCCAACGGCACGACCGTGAAGGAGGGAGACGTCGTCGCGATCGACGGTTTCACCGGCAACGTGTTCGTCGGGGAGCTGCCGCTCGAGGAGTCGGTGCTGGAGAAGGCGCGCGCCGGCGACGCGGAGGCGCGGGAGCAGGAGATCTGGAAGGCGTTCGAGTCGCTGATGACCCACGCCGACCGCGTGCGGCGACTGCGGGTGCGCGCGAACGCCGATACGCCCGATCAGGCGCAGAACGCCCGCGAGCGCGGCGCCGAGGGGATCGGCCTGTGTCGGACCGAGCACATGTTCCTCGGCGACGAGCGCGTGCAGGCCGTGCGGACGATGATCTTCGCGGAGACCGAGGAGGAGGAGGCGAAGGCATACGACGCGCTCGCACCTCTGCAGCGAGAGGACTTCGTCGGGATCTTCCGCGCGATGGACGGGTTGCCGGTGACGGTGCGGCTGCTCGACCCGCCGCTGCACGAGTTCCTGCCCAACCAGGTCGACCTCGCGGTGGAGGTGGCGCTCGGAGAAGAGCGGGGCGAAGCCGTCGAGGAGCAGAAAGCCGTGCTGCAGAAGGTGAACGAGCTGCACGAGACCAACCCGATGCTCGGCCTGCGAGGTGTGCGGCTTGGCATCGTGAAGCCCGGCCTCTACGCGATGCAGGTGCGAGCGATCTTCGAGGCCGCCGCGCAGGTCCGTCGCGACGGCGGCGACCCGAAGGTCGAGGTCATGATCCCGCTGGTCGCGACCGCGCCCGAGCTGCGACAGATGCGCGAGGAGCTCGAGCCGGTGGCGGAGGAGTCCCTGGGCGACATCGAGCTCTCGCACCTCGAGTGGGGAACGATGGTCGAGCTGCCGCGCGCGGCCGTCACCGCCGCGGAGATCGCGGAGACGGCGGAGTTCTTCTCGTTCGGGACCAACGACCTGACCCAGACGGCGTTCGGGTTCTCGCGTGACGACATCGGCAAGTTCGTCGGGATGTACGAGGAGCGCAAGCTCGTGCCGGCGAACCCGTTCGTCACGATCGACGTCGAGGGCGTGGGCCGGTTGATGCGGATCGCGAGCGACGAGGGTCGTGCGGCGAACGCGTCGCTGCACCTGGGCATCTGTGGCGAGCACGGGGGCGACCCCGCGAGCGTGGTGTTCTGCCACGAGATCGGCCTGGACTACGTGAGCTGCTCGCCCTACCGGGTGGAGACGGCTCGGTTGGCGGCCGGCCAGGCAGCGGTGGGCGCCTCCGAGTCCGCCTCGACGTAGCCGTGCCGATCGTCGATTGGGGCGGGGTCACCGTGACCGACCTCACGAGCGTCTCGTCGTTCATCCACGGCGCAGGCGACGTCGCCACGTCGAGGATCGCGAAGGAGCAGCTCCACCGAGGGATCCAGCCCGACGAGGAGTTCGCGGCGCAGCTCGCGCGCAGTCGGTGGCTGGAGCGGAACGGGGCCGAGTACTCCTTCCCGTGCGGCGTGGTGCCTCGGCCGGAGCCGGGCGCGAACGAGCCCGAGCTCAACGTGCTCCCGATGATGCGACGCGCGGCGGCCTCGGTGATCGCGGCCGTCCTTCCGTCGGAGGTCGTGTTCCTGCTCGAACAGGAGACGGAGGACATCGTCGAACTCGGACGCCTTCCGAGGAGCGCGATCCGTGATGTGGACGTGGTGGATCCCGTCGGGGTCCACATCTCCGAACCGATCCACGAGACGTTCGAGCTGGATCGTCCCGCCTTTGGCGTGCTCCACTGGTCGGATGCGGGCGTCGACGAGGAGGAGCGGTTCGCGTTCCGCTCGGTCTGGCTTGCGTGGAAGGCGGCGCGGAAGCTCACCGGGGCTCGTCGGGACGCCTGATGCCGCTCTTCAGTCGGTTCAAGCCGCTCGGTTTCGCGCTCTACGCGATGGACCTGTACGAAGAAGCGGTCGAGGTCGTGGACGAGCAGACGCGTATCGCGCGAGAACAGGCGGCACGGGAGCGATCCAGGGACGCTCGTGCGCGATGGCTCGAGGATCACCGCGCGGAGCGCTCGTTCCCGTGCGGTGTGGTGCCCGATCCGGAGCCGGAGCCCGGACACCCTCGCATGCCGACGCCGCGCCTGAACGTGCCGAGGCGTGGGATGTCGTATGTGCAGGTGATCGCCGCCGTCCTGCCGACCGATGTCGCGTTCATCCGTGGACAGGAGACCGGCGAGATCGTCGAGGTCGGTCGGATCCCTCGTTCCGCGATCCGAGAGGTGGATGTGGTCGACGCGTCCGATGTCCCGATCCCGGAGCCGATCCGAGAGACGTTCGAGCCACCTCAACTCGCACTGCTGGTCCTCACCTGGACGAACGCAGGCGTCGACGACGAGGACCAGTTCGCGTTCCGGTCACCGTGGATGGCGTGGCAAGCAGCACGCTGGTTGATGACGGCTCAGCAGTAGCGCCCTACGGCGGCGCCCGGTCCTTCGCGAGCGCGCTCCCATCGGCTCTTGAGAACACCGGTCCGTGACCGTTCATCTGCACACGGAACCCTTCGTGCACCGCTCGGTGGTGGGGACGGCATACCAGCACGAGGTTGGAAAGGGCCGTGGGGCCACCGTCCGCCCAGTGCCTGAGGTGGTGGGCCTTGCACCAGTACTGGGGTCTCCCACACCCGGGGAACCGACAGCCTCCGTCCCTGAGCACCAAAGCCCTCCGCATCCCTGAGGGAACCACCGGGGTACGTCTGCCCACGTCCAGCGGCTCGGAGGCGCCGATGGTGATGATGCGTGACACGCCGGCATCACACGCCAGGCGCCGGGCGGTCTCCGGGGTGATCGGACCGACGTCTGCGAGCTCCGAGCGCCTCCCGGGCTCGCCCCCGAGGGTCTCCAGGTCCACCGTGATGACCACGTGGGGACGCTCGCCGGCCACCTGTGGACGGTCGGAGCGGTCCAGGTAGCTCCTGCAGAGCTCCACCAGGGCATCAGCACGCCGCTGAGGGGCGCTCCTGCGGTCTTCCACCCCGTCCCTGGACCAGGCGTCCTGGACGGCACCGAGCGCTGTCAACAGGCTCTGTCCGGACTCCGGGTCCACCGACCCGTCGATTCGGACCGTGCCTTCGATCGTGGGGGAGACGTGGAGGTGGCGTCCCTCCCACAGGCGCCTGGCACGCTCCTCGGCACCTGCGGCATCCGCCGCCTGGCGCCAGTAGGCGATCGCCACCCGGAGCTCCCTGGCAGAAAGGGCCACGGCGGCGTCCACGAGCATCGGCTCCGCCTCACCGAAGGCCTCAGGAGCAGCCTGGTGGGCCCTCACGAGCAGTCCCACGGCCTCGGAGGAGAGCTCACCCTCACCCAGGGCCCGTGAGACCACGGGCATCGCCCGGAGCGCCCTGGAGAGCTTCACCCGCTGGGAAGCTCGAGCGAACCCCACCCGGAGACGAGAAGCCAGCCACGACACCACCGAGAGGTGCCCGTCGATCGCCCAGCTGCCTCTGCGCTCCACCTCCACCAGACGACGGGAGCGCTCTGCCTCCAGCACACGCGAAGCGCGCTCCAGCTCGACCAGCCCTTCGCCCAGCTCCTCCTCGGAGGCCATCTCCAGGTCCTCGGACCGCAGCTCATCCAGCGCCGATCGCAACGTGCTCACGTGAACGACGCTAGCGACCTCGCATTCGCGGCACAGTGAAACGCGTCACATCTGAAGAAGATTTCAGAAGGGATCGAAGAACACACGAGCCCCCCGAAGACCGGCGAAGATACGCGCCATGACAACGGACGGCCGTGAACCACCCACCGCCGAGCTCTTGCTCGACGTCCGGACGCCGATGGAGCTGGCGTTCTCGTCCGATGGCTCCAGGATCGCGTTCGCGCTCCACGCAACGGTTGCCGACCAGGGATCGTTCGTACCGAGCGACCTCTACATCACACGAACAGACACGGACGAAGCCCCCACTCAGCTGACCACCGGCGGTTGGAGCGACCGAACCCCCGTGTGGTCGCCGGACGGTGAGCGCCTCGCGTTCCTCTCCGACCGGATCACGCCGGGGCACCAGCTCCCGTACACGACGCCCCTCGCCGACCCGAAGGACGCGACCAAGCCGCAGCTCGCCGCCACCCTGACCGGCTCGGCGGAGATCGTCGCCTGGTCGAGCGACGGCAGCCGGCTGTTGGTGCTGGCGGCAGATCCCGGCTCGTACGGACTCGACTGGACCGCGCGCGCCGTGAACGGTGCCTCGCCGCCGCCCGACCCACGACGGAGAACTCCAGGGGATGCACGCCGGCGGCTCTTCCTGATCGACGTCGCCTCGGGTGACGTCACCGAAGCGAGCCCGCCCGATCAGAGCGTGTGGGAGTTCGACTGGGATGGCGACGCCACCGTCGTCGCCATCGTCTCCCGCGACCACTCGGGATCGGGTTGGTACCAAGGTGTGCTGGCCCGGCTCGACCTCGACGGGCGGACGGCCACCACCCTGTACGAGCCGGCATGGCAGATGGAGGGACTGGCGCTCTCACCCGACGCGAGCCGCGTCGCGGTGGTCGAGGGCTACGCGAGCGACCACGGTCTGCTCTCCGGCAGCGTCATGGTGATCGACCTCGCAACCGGCGCGGCGACGGACCCGTGGCCCGAGCTGCAGACGGTGGGCCGAGCGTCGTGGTGCGACGACGATTCCCTCTGGTACGCGAGCACCGAAGGGACCCAGACCGCCTGCGGCCGGATCTGGCTGGACGGTCGCCGCGAGGAGCGGTGGCGGGGCGACGCGTTCATCGGCGATGCCGTGACCACGCCCGCCTGCGCGATCACCGAAGATGCCGCCGCCGTGTGGACGACGCACCAGGCACACGGACGGCCCCCGGAGCTCGCGCGCTTCGATCACGCGAACGCAAGCTGGCAGCGGCTCACCGGCTTCAACGACCACATGGTCGAAGGCCGCGTGTTCCCCGACGTCCGCACGATCCGGTGGAACGGAGAGGACGGCACACCGATCGAGGGCCTGCTGATGACCCCGCACGGCGCCGACGGACCGCTCCCGCTCATCGTTTGCGTGCACGGCGGGCCCACCTGGAACTGGGGCGCCTACTTCTCCGACTCGGAGCCGAACGCGGTGCTCCTGTCGTCGGCCGGCTACGCGTGTCTGCTCCCGAACCCCAGGGGCAGCATCGGGCGGGGACACGAGTTCGCGCAGGGCGTGATCGGCGACGGCGGCGGCATCGACTACCGGGACATCATGGCCGGGGTCGACCACTGCATCGCCGAGGGCACCGCCGATCCGGACCGCCTCGGCATCTCGGGCCTGTCCTATGGCGGCTACATGGCGGGATGGGCCGTGGGCCAGACGGATCGCTATCGGCGCGGCGGTCGCGATGTCCGTGGTCTCGAACTACGTCTCCTTCCACCTGACCTCGGAGGTGTGGTGGTACGACACGGCGATCCTGAAGGGGGAGTGGAACGACCCGGCCAGCCAGTACCTCGAGCGCTCGCCGGTCACGCACGCGCACCGGTGCACGACGCCGACGCTCATCATCCAGGGGGAGGAGGATCGGTGCACCCCGTTCGGCCAGGCCGAGGAGCTCTTCCGCGCGATCGCGGCCTCGGGCACCGAGGTCGAGCTCGTCGCCTACCCGCGGGAGGGACACGTGCCCGTGGAGCGAGCGCACGCGCTCGACGCGATCGATCGAACGCAGGCCTGGTTCGACCGACACCTCTAGTCAGGGCTGGAGCTGACGCAGGAAGCCCTCCGGATCCTCGAGGCCCAGACCGAGGCGTTCGATCGTGATCGGGAACGGGCCGGCGCGGCCCTTCGCGGGCGGCAAGATGTCGAGGAAGACGATGCCCTTCGACGAGCCGTTCACGAGCCAGCTCTTGAACCGACGGTCGGAGTGCACGCCGATCGCCCACCACACGTCCCTATGGAGGGCGGCTCTCCGAACCGAACGGCGAGGGATCGTGGCTCGGAACGCCCAGCCCATGCGAACGCGAAGGGCATCGTCCGTGAGCTCGACCCTCGCGTGCCGAGCTCCGAGACGCAGGGGGACGAAGAACAAGCGCGAGAGCTTCGAGTACCGGATCGGGAAGGAGCGAGGCGGAGCCATCTCCGTCCGACCGTATCAAGGCCGGACATGAAGGAGAGGGACGGGCGCCCTCCGCGCCCGCCCCTCTCCGGCGTTGCTCTGTGCTCTGAGCTGCGCTTTACGGCACGCAGTTCGCGGAAGTGGCGTCGATCGGGTCCTTGTGGACCGTGTCGTTGCCGTCCCCGCAGGTGATCGAGTCCTTCACGCCGTCGACGGCGAAGAACTCGTCGTCGCCAGCCGATCCGGACATCGTGTCCTTGCCGGTGCCGCCGGTGATCGTGTCGTCACCGTTACCACCGCTCAGGATGTCGCCGCCAGCACCACCGTTGATGGTGTCGGCGCCGTTCGCTCCGTTGAGGCGGTCGAGACCGGTGTTGCCTTGAAGGTTGTCGTTGTCCCTTCCACCCGTGATCCGCTCGACGTCGGCCTGGACGTTGTCGCCCTCGCCGGCTTCGCCGTCGTTGTTCACGCCGGCTCCGAGCGACACCGCAACGGGGTTGGTCCGGGTCGAGTAGCTGACCAGGTCGCTCCCGATACCGCCGTCGATCTCGTCGGCGTCGGTGTAGACACCGCAAGCGATGGTGCTCCCGGGTCCGTTTCCACCATTCATGGAGTCAGCGCCTGCGTTCCCGTGAAGGGTGTCGTTGCCGGGACCACCGTTCAGCGTGTCGTTGCTGACGGCGACGCCCGGGTCTCCGGACAGCGTGTCGTTCCCGCATCCACCGTTCAGGGTGTTCCGGGATGCGCTGCCGACGATGGTGTCACCGAAGTTGCTCCCGGTGACCTTCTCGATGTTGCTCTGGACGTTGTCTCCTTCACCGTTGTCGTTGTTTCCGTTGTCGAGGGAGACAGTGGCTGCGGCGGTCGCGGCCGCATAGGTCGCGACGTCGGTGCCGCCTGCGCCGATCAAGACATCACCAGCATCGCCCACGGTCCCGACGAGGTTGTCGTCGCCGCCGGCACCGTTCATGGTGTCTCCACCGAGTGCGCCGTCGATGCGGTTGCGGCCGGTGCTACCGGTGAGGTTGTCGGCGCCCGAGCCGCCGAGGATGTTCTCGACGTCGACCGCGATGTTGTCGGACTCGCCGGCTTCGCCGTCGCCCGCGAGACCGTCGAGTGTCACGGTCACCGGGTTGGCACGAAGGGCGTACGAGACGGTGTCCGTGCCCGAGCCGCCCTGGATGACGTCGTTACCGACGTCGCCGTTGATGGTGTCGTTACCGCCACCGCCATTCAGGGTCTGGACTCCGGCAGCACCGGTCAGCGAGTCGTCACCGATCCCACCGATCACACGATCGATGGTGTCATGCACGTTGTCGAGCTCGCCGACGGGTCCGTCGTCGTTCACATTGTCGAGGTCGACGATGACGTCCTCGCTCTCGCTCCCGTAGGTCACGGTATCGAAGCCACCCTCGGCATCGTTGAAGTCGTCGGCGCCACCCAATCCGTTCAGGGTGTCGTCGCCGTCGCCGCCATTGATGTCGTCGTTCCCGTTGTTGCCGATGAGGGTGATGCCGTCGGTTGTCACCGTGTCACCCGTGAGCACGTCCGCGTGGGCGCCGCCCTCGAGGACGAGGAAGTTCGACAGGTTGTCCCCCTCAGACTGGTCTCCCAGCGTGCCTGGGTCCGCGTCGATGAGGCCGTCGTTGGCCACGTCGTCCAGAGACAGACTCACGGCACCAGTCGCCGAACCGTAATCGGCGACGTCCTTGTCGCCAGCCACGAACTCCGGGCCACCGTCCAGGACGTCCCCGCCTGCGCCGCCGACCAGGGAGTCCGTTCCTGCGTTCCCGTGGAAGGTCTCGGCCGCGGCGCCGCCACGGAGGCTGTCGTTGCCGGGTCCGCCGTTGGCCGTCGTCGGCAGATCATCGTTGAGCACGATGATCAGGTCGTTGGACGGACCAGCGTGCACGGTGACCGACACGAGAGTGCCGAATGGGCAACGGATCTGGTCGTTGACCGTGTCGATGCAGCCGGCCGCTCCCGCAGCTGCCGTCATCGTCACGCCGTCACCCGCAGGTCCGGTGTCCTTGATCGAAACGCCGCCACCCGCCACCGGACCGGTGTTCCCGACCGTGATCGAGTTGACCTGCGTACCCGCATCGGCGGTCGCGATCAGCACGTTCGCGCTGACGTCGACCACCGTGGGTCCAGCTGCGAACGCGGCAGTGGGCAGTCCGAACAGCGCTACGAGCGCCAGGACCACCCCTCCGCTAGAGATGCGCTTCAGCGACGTGCGCGAAGCGCGAGATACCTTCCTCATCTACCCATCCCCCTTCCAGGGTCTTTCGGCGATCTATTCCCTCCGTCGCCGACAGATCCAAAACGAGTTCCCAGATATGCCTTCGTACCATCTAGAACCCTCTTAGGGGAAGCGTCTTGCGGCCTAAGACCGCTGCCGCACCACCGCGAGGGGCCTAGATGCACCGAGGCGCATCAGTCGAAGCAGGGTACACCAGGCCGCGGCCGATAGGGAACCCCTCTTTCGCCCAATCTTTCGCCCCAGAGGCACCTCCCCTGGACGTGAGATCCGTCACGGCATTTCCCTGTGCAAGGGCGTAGGGTCGCCGTCCCAACCTCCCCCATGAGCACGGAGGAGGTGGATCATGAGCGCAGGGAACAGCCGGCGGCGCCTCGTGGTGGCCGGGCTGGTGGCGGGCCTCGCGATCGGCGCGGCCGTCGGAGCGACATCCCTCACGGGGGCAACGTCGGAAGGCCCCGGAGGTGCTCGTCCGGTCGTGTTGCACGTGGCTCGCGTGCTCGCGGACCCCGGCATCGATCTGGAGCTCTCGGCGGGGCTGCTCTGCCCTCGGGCCGATGCCTGCGAGGTCGAGTCAGCGATCGCGCACGTGCTCTCGGGAGCCGGATGGACGGACGTCCCGGGCGAGGCCGACGGCAACGGCTTTCGGTTCGTGGTGCCCGGGGGTTTGGTCGCGGAGGAGGGTCTTTCTTACTGGCTGGAATTCGGGATCGAAACGGGCGTCGCCCTCTCGTTCCCGGACGGCGGCGCCGCCACTCCGTTCCGCGTCGTGACAACGACGGGATTGCGCGAGGTCACGTGGCCGGGCGCCTTCGACACGACGTCGGTCCGTAGCAGTGACGGCGTCGTCGCTCGACTGGGGTACGGCGACGGAGCTCGCCAGGTCGGTCGCATCGGAGGCGTCGGTGACGAGCAGCCGCTGGGTCCGTCGAGCTTCGACGTGGCTTCCGACGGATCGATCCACGTGGCGGACTGGGTGCACGGGCGCGTGCTGGTGCTGTCCCCGCGCGGCGACTACCGGCGCGAGGTCCCGCTTCCGATCCGGAAGCCCGTCGACGTGGCCGTCGGCGTGCGAGGCGAGCTCGCGGTGACGACGCTCGGGCTGGGGGCGACGGCGTTCGAGCTCGGCGCCGACGGCAGCGTGATCGGTCGCTATCAGGTGGATGCCGGCGTCGCGGAACGGATCGCGCTCACGCCGGGCGGTCCCCATGTGTGGGTCGGGCCGGCGCAGTGGGCGCCGGTGCGCTCGCGACCCGGCGTGGCGCTGCCGGCGGCGGCGCAGTCGCGCGGGCTGGCATCCGCGGTCCCCGGACGCGATGGGGCCGTCGCGCTCTCACAGGACCTGACGGATGGCCGGGTGGCCTTCGTCTGGGCGAGGCCCGACGGATCGCGAGCAGGCGCCGTGCTTCGGCTCCCGGCGGGAGCCCAACCCGGCGTGGACTACTTCGTGCGCGGACTTCCCGACGGCGGCGCGGTGGCGGCCAGGGGCCTGTGGTCGGAGCGGGGTGAGGCGGTGGCGCTGCTGCGGTTCGCGGCGGATGGCTCGCTGGTCCGGGCGGGGCTGATCGCACCTCCCTCCCGCGAGATGGACGCGGTGGCGTCCGCGGTCCGGTTCCGCGAACCGGACGAGGTGCTCGCCGTGTACGCGGAGGAGCGGGGCATCCGGATCGACCGATTCGAGGTGAAGGCCAGATGAAGAACAAGATGGGCAGGATCGTCAGGGCGCTGGCGTGCGTCGGATTGCTCCTGACCGTGCTGGTGCCGGCGCAGCGAGCGCTCGCCTCGTGGGCGTCAGAGAACTGCGATGGTGGGAGCTCGGTCCGCGAAACGTGGAAGCGATCGCAGGCCGACAACTACGCGATGCGAGCGGTCGGTGAGGGCTACGAGTTCGGTGGCGGTTGCTACAAGCTCAACGGCTACGACGACACCCCGAACGCCCCGACCGACGGGGGCGGCGAGGGCGCGGACTGCTCCGGGTTCACGTTCAAGACGTGGGCGCTTCCGTCGGATCCCGGCTCCAACGTCGACTACCGCTACTGGGAGCACGAGAAGAACGTGCACGGCCCGTACAGCACCTGGGCCTACTTCGATCCGGCGGGGTCCTACCCGTTCCGGCTCATCTCCAAGAGCTACGCGGCGACCGCGTTCATGGACGCGCTCGTCGAGCGGCACTCGACCTGGGGTCACATCGCCCTGATCCATCAAGAGGGCTCGAGCGGGAGCGACTACATCGTGCACGCCCGGAACAACACGATGGGCACGGAGCTGCGGTATCTCCCGTACCGCTCGGACGGCGACTTCCGGGCGGTGGCCCGGAAGAACTGGACCGCCGAGTGCTATCCCTCCAGGTGCGGGTAAGCGCCTCTTTTCCTGGCGTCGCAGGCCATATCGGAGGGCGGCGATAGGCTGGCCGGGTGCGGTGGATCCGTCGGCACCCCCTCCTGGCAGGCCTTGGCTTCGTGTTGCTTCTTTCGGTGGGCTTCATCGCGGGATGCGGGATCGTCGTGTGGATGGCGGCGCACCATGACGACGCCTCGGAGATCGACCGGGCCGACGCGATCGTGGTCCTCGGCGCGGCGCAATACGACGGGGAGCCCTCGCCCGTGTTCGCCGGGCGGCTGGACCACGCCGCGCTCCTCTTCGAGCAGGGAAGGGCCGACCGGGTCCTCGTCCTCGGTGGAGGACAGCCGGGGGATCGTTTCACCGAGGCCGAGGCCGGCCTGAACTACCTCGTGGAGAAGGGCGTGCCGGAGGACGCGATCGTCCCCGTGCCCGAGGGGCACACGACGTTCGAGTCCCTCCGCGCGGCCGCGCCCGTGATGCGTGAGGCAGGGATGGGCTCGGCGTTCCTCGTGTCCGATCCGTGGCACAACGCCCGGGTGGAGCGGATGGCGAGGGACGTGGGGATCGAGGGGCATGCCTCGGCGACGTGGCAGTCGGCGGCGACGTCACAGGAGACGAGGTCCGAGGGGTACGTCCGCGAAACGTTCGCCTACCTCTATTACCGGGTGTTCGGCCGGTGACCAGGCTGTCTCCACCGATGGCTACCATGAGGCTGTGACGAGTCCCCGAGAGCGAACCGAGGAGATCGAGCGGCAGGTTCTGTCGGAACGCGCCTCCCTCGCCTCTGAGACCAAGGGCCGGGAGCGCGAGGAGCCGCAGGACGACCTTCGGACGGTCTACCAGCGGGACCGGGACCGGATCGTGCACGCCAAGGCGTTCCGGCGCCTGAAGCACAAGACGCAGGTGTTCCTGTCGCCGGAGGGCGATCACTATCGGGTCCGGCTGACACACACCCTGGACGTGTCGCAGATCGCCAGGACGGCAGCGCGGGCGCTCCGGCTGAACGAGGACCTGGCGGAGGCGATCGCGCTCGGACACGACCTCGGGCACACGCCGTTCGGTCACCTGGGGGAGCAGGCGCTGACGCCGTTCCTCGGCCGGCCGTTCCGCCACTCCGAGCAGTCGCTCCGCGTCGTCGAGCACCTCGAGAACGACGGCGAGGGTCTGAACCTCACGTGGGAGGTGCGCGACGGCATCGTGAACCACCCGTGGTCGATGCCGCCGCCCTCGACGCTCGAGGCGCAGATCGTGCGGTTCGCGGACCGCATCGCGTATCTGAACCACGACGTGGACGACGCGCTCCGGGCGGGCGTGCTGAGCGAGGCCGAGCTCCCCGCCGGCCCGATGAAGGTGCTCGGCGCCACCCATTCGGCGCGCATCAACACGCTCGTGACCGACCTGGTGTCCGCGAGCGAGGATCAGCCCGACGTGCAGCTCTCGAAGCCCGTGTTCGCTGCGCTGGACGGGCTCCGCGATTTCATGTTCGAGCAGGTCTACCTTCGGGAGGACACCGAGGGCGAGCACGCGCGAGCGACCCGGCTGATCCGGGAGCTGTTCCAGTACTTCCTCGACCATCCGAACGACATGCCCGAGGAGTACCATCGGGCGCCGGGCGACCTGCCGATCCGCGTGGCCGACTACATCTCGGGCATGACGGATCGGTTCGCCCTCCGGACGTACGAGCGACTGTTCCTTCCCCGCGGGTGGCTGCACGACCAGGGGTAGGCATGGCGCGCATCAGACAAGAGGACATCGAAGCGGTCAAGGAGCGGACCGACATCGTCGCGCTCGTCTCCCAGTACCTCGCGCTGAAGAAGACGGGGCACGACTCGATGTCGGGACTGTGCCCGTTCCATCAGGAGAAGACGGCGTCGTTCAGCGTCTCGCCGTCCAAGGGCGTCTTCTATTGCTTCGGGTGTCAGAAGGGCGGCGACGCGATCACGTTCCTCCGCGAGCTGGAGAGCCTGTCCTACGTCGAAGCGGTCGAAAGGCTGGCGCAGCTCGCCGGCGTGACGCTTCGGTACGAGGGAGACTCGGCCGCCGAGCGCCGCGCGGCGCAGCGTCGCACCTCGCTCTTCGCAGCCAACGAGGAGGCGGCGAAGCTCTACGGGCGGATGTTGCTCGACGGTCGCGAGGCGGAGGACGCTCGCGCGTACATCCAGGAGCGCGGCGTGTCGGCGGAGTCACTCGAGGCCTTCGGGATCGGCTACGCGCCGGGCTACCCGGACTTCCTGCTTCGGCGGCTGGCGAAGGACCTCGGTCCCGAGGTGCTCATCGAAGCCGGCCTCGCGACGAAGGGCGAGGACGGCGTCGTCCGCGACCGGTTCCGGGGGCGGCTGACGTTCCCGGTCCAGGACCTCCAGGGGCGCTACCTGGGATTCGGCGCCCGGGTGCTTCCCAGCGACGCGCGCGCGGCGGAGCAGGCGAAGTACCTGAACACCGCCGAGACGCCGATCTACAAGAAAGGCGAGATCCTCTACAACCTCCACCGGGCTCGTCAGGCGGTTGCGCGCTCCGGCCAGGTCTTCGTCGTCGAGGGTTACACGGACGTGATCGGGCTGGCTCAGGCGGGGATCGACAGCGCGGTGGCGACCTGCGGCACGGCGCTGGGGGAGGGGCACTTCAAGCTGATGTCGCGGTTCGCGACGCGGGCGGTGCTCGCGTTCGACTCCGACGCAGCGGGTGCGCGCGCGGCGGAACGAGCATTCGCCTTCCAGGAGCAGTACCCGGTGCAGGCGGTCGTGATGATCATGCCGGACGGGCTGGACCCGGCGGAGTTCGTGGCCAAGCACGGGGCCGACGCGGTCCGGGAGGCGGCGAAGGCCGCCCGCCCGATGGTGGAGTACATGGTCCGGCGGACCGTCGAGCGCCACGACCTCTCCAACGTGGAGGGACAGTCGGCGGCCGTCGCGGACGCCCTCCCGATGCTCCAGAAGCTGCAGGACCCGGTCAGGCGGAGCGAGTACGGGCACCTCCTCGCCGACCTGACCGGGGTCTCCGAGGATTCGGTGCGCACGGCGCTGGAGCGCCGGCTCGGAGGCCATCCCGAGCAGGTCGCGAAGACGATGAAGCGGCTGTCGGCGCGCGATCGGGTGGAGCGGGAGATGCTCCGGCTGCTGACGCAGAACCGAGCCGTCTACGAGGAGTACGCGCCGAAGCTCACCGACGACCACGTCCGCACCCCGGCGGGGCGGCTGGCGTTGTCGGCGTTGCGGGGGGTCTCCGGGGATCTCGGGGCGCTGGCCGGCGCCGACGACCCGAAGGTCGCAGCGGCGGCCAGCGCCCTCGCGGTCGAGCCCATCGAGGGCGAGCCGACGCCGGAGTATGCGGCGCACGTGTTCGCCCGGTTGCACGAGTTCGTGTTGAAGCAGCAGAGCGATGAGATCCGCATCCGGTTGCAGAAGATGAACCCGCAGATCGACCCCGAGTACGACGGGCTGTTCCAACAGCTGGTGGAGGTCGACGGCGAGCTCAGGCGCATCCGCCAAGGACTGCTGGACGCGGACTAGGGCTCGTTCCATGCCAGGGTCGGCGCCGCCCCTCGTTCCGTACACTCTTGAGGTGCTCCCAACGAAGCTGGATGATCGACGTTGAGCGCGGCGCGCGAACCAGTCTCCGACCCCACTAGCCTCGATGAGGTCAAGGAACAACTCGTCGTGCTCGGCCGCGAACGCGGCTTCGTCACTTCCGGCGACGTCTTCGAAGCACTGCCGGAGATCACGCCCGATCAGGTCGAGGAAGTCCTCGCGCAGCTCACCGATCATCTGAACACCGAGGGCATCGAGATCATCGAGCTTCCCGGGGACGACACCGATGCGGTGACGCAGATCCGCATCGAGGTCGACGCCCTCAAGGCGCCGACCAACGACCCGGTCCGGATGTACCTGAAGGAGATCGGCAAGGTTCCGCTGCTGAACGCGCCGCAGGAGGTGGACCTCGCCCGCCGGATCGAGGCCGGCGAGCTCTGCACGGAGCTCCAGGAGCAGATCGTCACCGAGGGCAAGCCGGATCCCAAGCGGTTCCGCCTGGCTACGACCCGTGTCTGGGAGATCTGGGATCACCAGGTGAGGGCGTTCGGCAAGGTCGAGGGGATCGGCCGCGACCCGCTCGCCCAGAAGAAGGCTTACCGGCCCAAGACCGACGAAGAGATCGTCAGCTACCTCCACCGCGTCGAGCGCGACGGCCAGCTCGCCAAGCGCAAGTTGATCGAGGCGAACCTCCGCCTGGTGGTGTCGATCGCGAAGCGCTACGTGGGCCGCGGGATGCTGTTCCTCGACCTGATCCAGGAGGGGAACCTCGGCCTGATCCGCGCCGTGGAGAAGTTCGATCATTCGAAGGGCTTCAAGTTCTCGACGTACGCGACCTGGTGGATCCGCCAGGCGATCACGCGGGCGATCGCCGACCAGGCGCGGACGATCCGGATCCCCGTCCACATGGTCGAGACGATCAACAAGCTCGTACGGGTGCAGCGGCAGCTATTGCAGGACCTCGGCCGCGAGCCCACGCCCGAGGAGATCGGCAAGGTCATGGGGATCGGTGCGGACAAGGTCCGCGAGATCCAGAAGGTGTCGCAGGAGCCGGTATCGCTGGAGACGCCGATCGGCGAGGAAGAGGATTCCCACCTCGGGGACTTCATCGAGGACTCCGACGCCGTGGTCCCGGTCGACGCGGCCTCGTTCATCCTTTTGCAGGAGCAGCTCGGCTCGGTGCTCCACACCCTCTCCGAGCGCGAGAAGAAGGTGATCGAGCTCCGATTCGGTCTCGCAGACGGCCACCCACGGACCCTCGAAGAGGTCGGCCGGGAGTTCGGGGTCACCCGGGAGCGGATCCGGCAGATCGAGTCGAAGACGCTCTCGAAGCTGCGGCACCCCTCGCGGTCCCAGCGACTGCGCGACTACCTCGAGTAGCGCCGTCCCGAGAGGCGTTGCCTCCCGGCGACTGTTGCGCGGAGCGAGAACCCCTGCGTCGGCCGTGCTAGCTTGCTGTCTTCATGGGGGTGGTCAAGGGTTCGATCCGTCGGCGAGCGCGTGCGTTCGCGCTCTTCGTCGTCATCGCTGCGCTCCAGTGGGGCATCCTCATCGCCGCCACGTCACCGCGGCAGGCGCTCGCGCAGACGCCCGGCAAGCCCAACATCGTCCTGATCGTCACCGACGACCAGCGGTTCGACACCTATCGGGTGATGCCGAAGGTGCGGCATCTCCTGGTGGCGAGGGGGATGACCTTTCGGAGGGCGATCGTCACGAACCCGTTGTGCTGTCCCTCCCGGGCGACGATCCTCACCGGCCGGTACTCCCACACGACGGGTGTGTATTCCAACTGGGGAACGTACGGCGGATGGGGTGCCTTCCGGTCATCGGAGTCCAGCACGATCGCCACGGCACTCGATGCGGTCGGCTACCGGACGGGCTTGATCGGGAAGTACGTGAACGGCTACGTCGGGGACGGGATCTCTGTGCCGCCGGGCTGGAACCGCTGGTTCGCCTTCGCCGGCACGAACGGCAGCTATTACGACTATTCGATCCTGGACGACCACAGAGGTCCGGGACTGGTGTCGTTCGGCTCGCAGCCTCGGGACTATTCGACCGATGTCATCCGTCGGAAAGCCGTCGCGTTCATCCGAAACACCCGCCAGGGGACGCCGCTGTTCCTGATGGCGACCCCGTACGCACCGCACGGCAACTTCACGGCCGCGCCCCGCCACGAGGGCGACCTCTCCACCATGCCGGTCAGCTTCGCTCCCTCGGTGAACGAGGCCGACATGTCCGACAAGCCATCGTTCTTCAGGGGCCGGCCTTTGGTGGGGGAGAGCAGGCTGAGGACTCGGACGCGGGATCAAGGCGAGACCTTGCTCGCGGTCGACGACATGGTTTCCGAGATCGTCCGGGCACTCAGGGAGACGGGTCGTGCCCACAACACCCTCATCATCTTCATGTCGGACAACGGGGTCCTGAACTTCGAGCATCGATGGGACGGGAAGCTCGTTCCCCACGAGGAGTCGATCCGGGTTCCCTTGGTCATCCGGTTCCTCGGCAGGATCCCGGCGGGGACGTTCTCCCGATCCCTCGTCTCGAACGTGGACATCGCGCCCACGATCGCGGACTTCGCGAACGCCTCGCTGCCGACCGACGGCGTCTCGTTACGACGGCTGCTCATCGGCCAGGTTACCTCGGTCCGCAGCTCCGTCGTTCTGGAGCACCGCGGCGTGTCCGTGCCGCACTACTGTGGTGTTCGCACGCGTTCCTTCATGTTCGCGCACTACGCCACCGGTGAGGAAGAGCTCTACGACCTCTCCCGGGATCCTTATGAGCTCAGGAACGTGGTGTCGGTGCGTCGCATCAAGGCCAGGGAGCTGAGGACCCTCACGAGGTCCCTGTGCCGACCCGTCCCACCAGGGTTCTCCTGGTGACGCTTGCTGCCTCCGTGGAGGTGCCGGGTTCCGTCCGTCGACGTCTGCGGGCGCTCGCGGTCGTCCTTCTCGTCGCTGCGCTTCAGTGGGGGTCCCTCACCGCGGAGACGTTGCTCCGGCCCGCCCGTGCACAGACGGCCGGTCCGCCCAACGTCGTCTTGATCGTCACGGACGACCAGCGGTTCGACACGCTGCGGGTGATGCCGGAGGTGCGTCGCCTGCTCGTGGCGAAAGGGATGACGCTCCGCAAGGCGATCGTGACGAATCCGTTGTGCTGTCCCTCTCGGGCGACGATCCTCACCGGTCGCTACTCCCACACGACGGGCGTGTACACGAACTCGGCGGCGACACCGAACGGGGGGTGGGCCGCCTTCCAGGCGTCGGAATCGGACACGATCGCGACCGCGCTGCACGACGTGGGATACCGGACCGCACTGATCGGCAAGTACCTCAACGGATACGGCGGTGCCACCGCCTACGTCCCGCCCGGATGGGATCGGTGGTTCGCCTTCAACGGCGCCGCTCGCTACTTCAACTACCCGATCTACGACGACACGCTCGGTCCCCTGCGGTTCGAGTCGCGGACGGACTATTCGACCGATGTGATCCGTCAGAAGGCGGTCTCATTCATCCGGAGGGTGCCCGAGAGGCGGCCGCTGTTCCTGGTCGTGGCGCCATACGCCCCTCACGAACCGTTCATCGCCCCGCTGCGCCACGAGGGCGCGTTCGCCTCGACCCCCGTCCCGCTCGGTCCGGGGGTGAACGAGGCCGACGTCTCCGACAAGCCCGCCTATATCGCGAGCCGGCCGGTCGTGCCCCTCGCGTCGTTGAGGGAGCGGACGCGGGATCAATGGGAGACCCTGCTCGCGGTGGACGAGCTGGTTTCCCGGATCGTGAAGGCGCTCGGGGAGACCGGACGCCGGGACAACACCCTCTTGATCTTCACGTCGGACAACGGACTCTCCAACGGGGAGCACCGCTGGGAGAGCAAGCAGGTGCCGTACGAGGAGTCGATCAGGGTGCCGATGATCGTCAGCCTTCCCGGGCGGATCCCGGCGGGCACCGCGTCCAGCGCGCCCGTGTCCAACGTCGATATCGCCCCCACCATCGCCGACTTCGCGGGGACGTCGATCTCGGCCGACGGCGTGTCCCTGCGTCCCCTCCTGACCGGCTCGTCGTCATCGGTCAGGGACTCTGTCGTGCTCGAACACCTTGAGACCACTCTGGCGGTGCCCAGCTACTGCGGTGTCCGAACCGGGTCGTTCCTGTTCGTCCACTACGCGACCGGCGAAGAGGAGCTGTACGACCTGGCCAGGGATCCGCGGCAGCTCCAGAACGTGGTGACATCGCGACCGAACAAGGCGGCGGAGCTGAGGAGCCTGACGGAGTCGCTCTGCGATCCCGTTCCCCCCGGGTTCTCCTGGTGATGCCTGCGAGGTCCGGGTCCCCGAGGGTGTGGGTGGTCGTGCTCGTCGTGGTTCTCGGCGCGCTCCCGTTCCTCGCCGGTGGGATGGGGTCCCCCCCGGCGCTCGCGCAGACGTCCGGCCCTCCCAACGTCGTCCTCATCGTGACGGATGACCAACGGTTCGACACGCTGAAGGTGATGCCAGAGGTCCGGCGTCGCCTCGTCGCGAGAGGGATGACGCTTCGCAGGGCGATCGTCTCGAATCCGTTGTGTTGCCCTTCCCGAGCGACGATCTTCACGGGCCGCTACTCCCACACGACGGGCGTCTACACGAACTCGGCCGGCTCGCCGAACGGGGGCTGGCCCGCCTTCCAGCCGTCGGAATCGAGCACGATCGCCACGGCCCTTCACGACGTGGGCTATCGGACCGCACTGATCGGCAAGTACATCAACGGGTACAAGGGATCGGATGTCTACGTTCCCCCCGGTTGGGATCGATGGTTCGCCATCGCCGGCGCCGGGCGCTACTTCGATTACACGATCTTCGACGACGCTCGTGGCCACGTGAGGTACGGATCGCGACCGAGAGACTATTCGACCGATGTGATCCGTCGGAAAGCGGTCTCCTTCATCCGGAACACCGCTGCGGGGCAACGGTTGTTCCTGGTGGTGACCCCGTTCGCCCCACACTCGCCGTTCACCGCGGCACCGCGCGACGAAGGCGACCTCAGGTCGGCCTCCGTGCCGCTGGGTCCGGCGGTGAACGAGGCCGACGTCTCCGACAAGCCCGCATACATCCGGAACCGACCCGTCGGCTCGACCGATTCGGTGAGGACGCAGACCCGGGACCAGTGGGAGTCCCTCCTCGCGGTCGACGAGCTGGTCGCCCGGATCATGGACGTGCTCGCCGAGACCGGGCGAGCAGCCAACACCCTCGTGATCCTCACGTCCGACAACGGTCTCTCCAACCGAGAGCACAGATGGCAGGGCAAGCACGTGCCGTACGAGGAGTCGATCCGCGTGCCGATGATCATCCGGCTTCCCCGTAGGATCCTCGCCGGCAGCGTCTCACGCAAGCTCGTTTCGAACGTCGATCTGGCCCCGACGATCGCGGACTTCGCAGGGGCGTCGCTCTCGGCGGATGGCGTGTCGATGCGACCCCTCTTGACCGGTCAGTCGCCATCGATCAGAAGCTCGGTCCTCCTCGAGCACGTGCAGGCTGCCCCGGCTGTTCCCACCTACTGCGGTGTGCGAACCGGATCGTTCCTGTTCGTCCACTACGCCACGGGAGAGGAAGAGCTCTACGACCTCGTCCGGGACCCGTACCAGCTTCGGAATGTCCGCTCCTCACGGCCCACCAAGGCGAGGCAGCTGAGGAACCTCACGAAGTCGCTCTGTCAACCGGTGCCCCCGGGCTTCTCGTGGTGAGGGCCCGGATCGAGGAGACGTGTCCCCTCTCACGGTGTCCGCGAGGCTCAGGTGCCGACGTAGGCCGCGAGGTGCTCGCCGGTGAGGGTGGAGCGGGCGGCGACGAGGTCGGCGGGTGTGCCCTCGAAGACGATCCGGCCGCCGTCGTGGCCGGCACCGGGGCCGAGGTCGATGATCCAGTCACCGTGCGCCATGACCGCCTGGTGATGCTCGATCACGATCACCGACTTGCCCGAGTCGACCAGCCGGTCGAGCAAGCCGAGCAACTGCTCGACGTCGGCGAGGTGGAGACCGGAGGTCGGTTCGTCGAGGATGTAGACGTCACCCTTCTCGCCGATCTGCGCGGCCAGCTTGAGCCTCTGCCGCTCGCCGCCGGACAGCGAGGTGAGCTGCTGGCCGAGGCTCAGGTAGCCGAGCCCGACATCGTCGAGCCGGCCCAGGATCTTGTGGGCGGCGGGTGTGCGTGCCTCGCCGTCGCCGAAGAACTCCTCGGCCTCGGTCACCGACATCGCGAGCACGTCGGCGATGTTGCGGCCGCCAAGCGTGTACTCGAGCACCGACGCTTGGAACCGCTTCCCTTCGCACTCCTCGCAGGTTGATTCGACGGTGGCCATCACGCCCAGGTCGGTGTAGATCACGCCGGCGCCGTTGCAGGTGGGGCAGGCGCCCTCGGAGTTGGAGCTGAACAGCGCCGGCTTCACGCCGTTGGCCTTGGCGAACGCCTTCCGGATCGGGTCGAGCAGTCCCGAGTAGGTCGCCGGATTGCTGCGTCGCGAACCGCGGATCGCGCCCTGGTCGATCGCCACCACGCCGTCGCGGCCGGAGACCGAGCCATGGATCAACGAGCTCTTCCCCGAGCCGGCCACGCCCGTGATCACACAGACCACGCCGAGCGGGAGGTCCACGTCCACGTTCTGCAGGTTGTTCGTGCTGGCGCCGCGTACCTCCAGGACTCCCTTCAGTGCTCGCACCGTCGACTTCAGGGACGCATGGTCGTCGAGATGGCGGCCCGTGATGGTGGCGCTCCCTCGCAGCCCCTCCACGGTGCCCTCGAAGACGACCTCGCCACCCGCCGTACCGGCGCCGGGCCCGAGGTCGACGGCGTGGTCGGCGATCGCGATCGTCTCGGGTTTGTGCTCCACGACGAGCACGGTGTTGCCCTTGTCTCGCAGCTGCCGGAGCAGGTCGTTCATCCGCTCGATGTCATGGGGGTGCATGCCGATCGTGGGCTCGTCGAACACGTAGGTGACGTCGGTGAGTGACGAACCGAGATGGCGGATCATCTTGGTGCGCTGTGCCTCGCCCCCGGACAACGTGCCCGACGGCCGGTCGAGTGAGAGATAGCCCAACCCGATCTCGGCGAACGCGTCGAAGAGGTGTTGCAGCCCTGTGAGCAGCGGGGCGACCGACGGCTCGTCGAGACCCCTGATCCAGTCGGCCAGGTCGCTGATCTGGAGCGCGCAGACGTCGGCGATGTTCTTCCCGCCGATCTTCGAGGACCGGGCCTCCTTGCTGAGTCGGGTGCCGTCGCAATCCGGACACGTCGTGAACGTCACCGCCCGCTCCACGAAGGCGCGGATGTGGGGTTGCATCGCGTCGACGTCCTTGGACAGCATGGACTTCTGGATCCTCGGGATCAGTCCCTCGTAGGTCAGGTTGATCCCGTCGACCTTGATCTTGGTCGGCTCCTTGTGGAGCAGATCGTGCAGTTCCTTCTTCGTGTACTTGCGGATCGGCTTGTCCGGGTCGAAGAAGCCGGAACCGCGGAAGATGCGGCCGTACCAACCGTCCATGCTGTACCCGGGGATCGTGAGCGCACCCTCGTTGAGGGACAGGCTCTCGTCGAACACAGCGGAGAGGTCGAAGTCCGTGATCGAGCCCATCCCCTCGCATCGTGGACACATGCCGCCCTGGTAGACGGCGTTGCGGACCACGATCCGCTCGCCCTTCCCTTTGTCGACGGTCATCGCCCCGCTCGCGGTCCGCGTCGGGACGTTGAACGAGAAGGCGGTGGGCGGACCGATGTGCGGCTTCCCGAGCCTGCTGAAAAGGATGCGCAGCATCGCGTTGGCGTCGGTCGCCGTGCCGACGGTGGAGCGGGGGTTGGAGCCCATCCGCTCCTGATCGACGATGATCGCCGTCGTCAGGCCTTCCAGGACGTCGACCTCGGGCCGCGACAGCGTCGGCATGAAGCCCTGGACGAAGGCGCTGTAGGTCTCGTTGATGAGCCGCTGCGACTCCGCGGCGATCGTGTCGAACACGAGTGAGCTCTTGCCCGAGCCGGAGACGCCCGTGAACACCGTCAGCCGGCGCTTCGGGATCTCGACCGTGACGTCCTTGAGGTTGTTCACGCGTGCGCCCTGCACGCGGATCAGATCGTGGCTGTCCGCGAGGTATGGCTTCGTGCTCATCGTCGACGCTGGGCTCAGCGGACTGCTTTCTTCACGAGCGCGGCGATCTTCTTCTCGTCTGCGGCGGTCAGCTCCGTCAGACCGAAGGAGGTCGGCCACATGGTCCCTGCGTCGATGCTCGCCGCTTCTTCGAAACCGAATGTCGCGTACCTCGACTTGAACTTGGCCGCGCTCTTGAAGAAGCAGACGACCTTGCCGTCCTTGGCGTACGCGGGCATCCCGTACCAGGTCTTCGGCGAGAGGTCGGGCGCACTCGCCGTCACGATCGCATGGATCCGCTCGGCGATGGCCCGATCCGATCCCTTCATCTCGGCGATCTTGGCGAGCACATCGCGTTCCCCGGCTGCCTTGTCCTCACCGCGGCGAGCTTCCGCCTTCAGCTCTTTGGCGCGCTCCTTCGCCGCGGCTCGTTCCTCGTCCGAGAACCCGGCGTAAGTCTTCTTGCTCGCGGCGGTCCTCTTGGCGGCCTTCGACGTGGCCTTCTTGGCGCTCATCGTTCCCTCCTCTACAGGCTCTCCGATGTCCTACTCGGCACAGCACGCCATCGTCGGATGCGCGACGCGGCGGGCCTGCTGGTCTGCTGCCGGATCGTGCGGCTTCGCCTCGACCTCGCAGCCGTGCTGCTCTGGCTCACGGACGTCCGGGACACGTCCTAGTTCCAGGCGGCGGCGTCGTCCTCGCCCAGGCGATCGCGGATCTCGCTGCGCACGCGCCTGATCGCGTCCAGGCTCCTGCCGGTCGCGGCGTCGGTCAGGCGCTGGACCTGGCCTGAGACGAGCCGGAGGCTCGGGCTCTGGTCGCTCCGGCGTCGCTGCGGTCCGTGCACGACGTTGGGGTCGTCCTCACGGAGCTTGGCGGCGAGCTTCATGCCCAGCACGACGCCGGCGACGAGGAGGACCAGGGATCGGAGCTTCATGGGCGAGAGCCTACCCGGCGGAGCGGGGGTCGCGGGTGGCCCGGAGGGCGGTCGCCGCGGCCTCCCCGAGGAGGTCCGCGTCGACCGCGCAGGACACGAACCGGAAGCCGCGCGCCGCCATCTCGGCGGCGCGAGCCTGGGCGGGCGCGTGGATACCCGGCTCGACGCCGTGGCGGTTCGCCGTCTCCACGATCGAATCGAGCGCTTCCAGGAGCGCCGGGTCGGTCAGATCGGCGAACGTCTCGAGCCCCATCGCGAGGCTCAGGTCCGAAGGCCCGACGAAGAGGCCGTCGAGTCCGGGCGTCGCGGCGATCTCGTCGACGTTCGCGAGCCCGTCGGCCGTCTCGATCATCGCGAAGAGCAGGACGGCGGCGTCGGCAGCGCGGGTCTGCTCTCGGCCCTGCCCGAAGGCAGCGTGGAGCGGACCGTAACTCCGGGTCCCGGCGGAGGGGTAGCGGCACGCGCCGACGAACGCCTCGGCCTCGCTTCGGGAGCCGACCATCGGGCAGATGACGCCGCGGGCGCCGAGGTCGAGTGCGCGCATGAGCTCGGCGGGGGCGTTCCACGATGCGCGGATGAACGGCATCGCGGGGGTCCCTTCGATCTCGGCGAGGACGTGGGGGAGACCTTCGAGCGTGGCGTGGCCATGTTGGAGGTCGACGACGACGGCGTCGAAGCCTGCGGAGGCCGTGATCCCGGCGGCGACGGGGCTCTCGAGCGTGAGCCATGCGGCGAACGCGGGTTCGCCGGCGGCCCAGCGGGCGCGGACGGGATCGTCGGTCACGGAGGCGCATCGTAGACGCGAACGCGGCTGCGGGTCCGGTAGCATCGGTGACCGACCCTTCCGGGGTAGCTCAATTGGCAGAGCGGCGGACTGTTAATCCGTAGGTTGTGGGTTCGAGTCCCACCCCCGGAGCCGAGAACGTGCAGGTCAGAGGCGGTTCCTGCCACGAATGCCGCAGCAGCGTGCCGTCACCTGACAGCCAACGCTCGTCGAGCAGTCGGCCAGATTCGACGGCGGACGGTCACGATCCGTCAGCCGACCTACACGTTCGCGAGCCGTCGCTGGTTACTCCTTCGAGATGAACGAGGAGGGGTGGACGTGACGGGCATCCATGCGGGGGGTTCCAGACCGGGTCAAGGGCGAAAGATGATCGCGGTTGTGTTCGCGATATCGCTGTTGGCGTCATGTTCACAGACGGGATCCAACGCACCGTCGGATGATGCGGGTTCGGCGTCTACGGACGTGCGCATCCTCGACGACTGCCCGACGCTGCCGTGTCAGGGGCCACTCGAGCCCGGGGAGTATCGCTGGACCTTCTCCGATCCGACGATCGACTTCACGATCCCTTCGCCCGGGTGGACGTGGCGCTTCGGCGGGGGAGGCTTCGAACTCATCGCCGATGGGACCCCACCCCCCAGGCACGAGGGACTGTACATCGCCGACGGGATCTACCTCCTGCACGACCCGACCATCGCCTCCCGGGACTGTGAGGAGTCCTCGGAGCCCGGCGTCGGTCAGTCGGTGAGTGATCTCGTTGGGTGGCTCGAGACCGCGCCGGGCCTCGTGGTGAGCGAACCGACTACGGTCACGGTTGGCGGGTTCGACGGCATGCAGCTCGATATCGAGATCGATCCGACATGGAAGAGAACGTGCTTCTTCAGCGAGGACCTCCCTGCCGTGCCGCTCCTCTTCAACGGATCGACTCCCCTCGGCGGGTATCACTGGGCGATCGTCCCCGAGCAGTCGTTGAGGTGGTTCATACTCGACTCCGAGGACGGGGTCGTCATCGTCAACCTCGAGGATGATCCCAGCGGCAACCTTCTGCACGACGAGCTGCTGCAGACCGGCGGCGAGATCGTGGATTCGTTCGTGTTCTCGACTGGATAACCACGTCGCTCCTTCCAGGAACGTTGTCCTCGACGAAGCGCGGGGTGGCTGAGTGCGAGGCGGGGTGTAACCATGCGTTCCGGCCATGGTCGACGAGCGCGCCTCCTTCGAGGAGTTCTTCCACGTCGAGCGCGATCGCCTGTTCCGGGTCATGTTCGTGATCACGAAGAACCGGCAAGAGGCCGAGGATCTCTCCCAGGAGGCCTTCGTCCGTGTCTGGGAGCGCTGGGACACCATCGGGGCGATGGAGAACCCCATCGGGTACCTGCACCGCGCGGCCATGAATCTCTTCCGGAGCCGCTACCGGCGGGCACTCCTCGCCGCTCGACGGGGTATCGGGATCGCAGCGGAGGAGGATGCCTACGCTGGCGTCGATGATCGCCTGGTGGCGCTTCAGGCGCTGGGATCGCTGGCCCCCAGACAGCGGGCGGCGATCGTCCTCACCGAGGTCCTTCAGTACACGGCGGAGGAGGCCGGGAGCATGCTCGGCATCCGCGCGGCGACCGTCCGCGCGCTGCATTTCCAGGCGCGATCCGCACTCAAGAGCTCCGGGAGGATGACTGATGCCTGATCTCGGTCCTCTCCTCGAGCGGGAGATGCAGGAGATCCTCCCGGCCGAGTACACGATCGGTGACGTCGCCCGCCGGCGCGACCGGCGGCGCCGCAACCAACGCGTCGGAACCGCGCTGGTCTCACTCGTCATCGCCGGCGCGGCCATCGGGGGCCTCCTCCAGGCGTTCCGGGAGACCCGTCGTGATGTGCCGGCCGGTCATGCGCGGAACGGCCGGATCGCGTTCGTGTCGCCGGGTGCGGCGGGACCGGATGACCGCCTCTACACGGTCGCTCCCGACGGCAGTGACCTTCGGCAGCTTGCGGACGTTCACGTCGAGTACCCCGACTGGTCGCCTGATGGATCGACGATCGCCTTCGACGACGGGACCGTCATCGACCACATCGATTGGTCGGAGGACAGCGGTCACATCTATACCTTGAGGGCTGACGGCACCGGGCTCTCGCAGATCACGACCGGCGACGGCGCCGAGTTCGCGCCGGACTGGTCGCCGGACGGCACACGGATCGCCCTATCGGCCATAGGCCGGAACGGGTCGCCCCCCGGGATCTTCATCCTCGATCCGGCCACCGGGGCGATGCGACCGGTGACCGCGAACCCCTACGGATATCAGGACAAGGAGCCGGACTATGCTCCCGACGGGACCCGGATCGCGTTGGTTCGGGATCGACGGCTCGTCGATGCAGGTGCCTCCAGCGGAAACCTGTCTGCTCTGTTCGTGGTGAACGTCGACGGGAGCGGTCTTCGCCGGCTGACCCCCTGGCGGATGGGCTTGATCGGCACGCCATCGTGGTCACCGGACGGCAGGATGATCGTGTTCCGAAGCGGATCCGCGTTCGATACCAGCGACGCGCCCGCACAGATCTTCTTGATCCGACCGGACGGGAGTGACCTCCGCCAGCTGACGTTCGAGACGGATGCCAGCTCCTACTGGGCGTCCTGGTCCCCGGACGGGACGCGCATCGTGTTCAGCCGCTTCACGTTCGGTGACCCTTCCCAACGGCTCTACACCATGTGGCCCGATGGGACCCATGTGGCTCCGATCCCGACCCCGGGAGGCAACGAAGCCAGCTGGGGGACCCACCAGTGAGGCGAGACGATCAGCGTGAGTGAGCTCTTCGGATCGCAGCCCGAAGTCTGCACCGCGCGATCGAGCGATCGAAACTGTCGACTGAAAGCCGAGCCCTCGGATGTCGGTGGACGACCGTGACGAGAGTGGATCCATGACCGCCTCATCCAGACGCAGTGGGACGTACATGGACTGCCCTGGACGGCTCCTCAAGGACTGTTGATAAGTAGGTTGTGGGTTCGAGTCCCACCCCCAGAGCCAACGTCTGCGCCACGCGCTCGACGTCTCACGACCACGATGGCCACCAACTGCTCCCCAAGCTGCTGATTTGCGCATCCGTTGACACAACAAGTATGCCCGAGATGCCCGGTGCAGGCGGAGGAGGGGAACGATGAACCCTTTGGACGCGGATCGCCACTCCCGGATCGGAAGGGCGGAAGTCACGGAGGCCTCCCAGACCACCACTCACCAACCCGTGATCAGTCGAAGATCGGCGATCGGCGGAGCATTGGTCACTGCGCTCGCTCGTCCGGAACTGGCGACGGCCCTCGGGAGGGATGCCAAGTCTCTTCCCCCTCGTCCTCCTGCTGAGGGGTGTGTATCAGCCCGTGGTCGATGGCCCCGATCTGGGTATGTCCACGGTGGATCTGAATGATGGTTCGTACTCAACAACGAAGATCTACCCGGTGAGCGAGATCCGGGACCACACGAACGTGCTTGAGGCGATCGGTGACTTCTACGTGCAGTTCAGCGGCAGCCTGTGCGCGTACGACATCCCCGGAGGCGCGCTTGCGATGCAGTTCACAGACTCGAATACCGTTTCTATCCTCGATGGGTCAGGTGGGTCGTACCTGCCCAGGACCTTCGAACTGGAGATAACGGAGGCGACAGGCCGTTATCGGTCCTTCATGGGCGGTCATAACCAGATGGTCGACCTCCTGCATTTCCTCGCCTCCGGGGATATCGATGAGTACTGCTTCTGCTTCATCACCCGTGCACGGCAAAGCGGATAGGATCGCTGATTGAGTCCCCTGCGAAGCCGAGGGCGTGAGCAGACCGGAGTCGGAGGCTACGCCCGCACCACCCCACGGAACGATCAGAAGGAACCGCGGTGAGCGTCTATCGCTCGCCGTTCGTACACCGGTCAGAATGGGGACGTGGGCGGCGTGGGCTCGATCACGATCCTCCTTGGAGTAGTGGCCCTCATCTTTCATCGGCCGCTCACGGGTCTGCTGGTTCGGATGTATTCGGCTCACTCGGCCAGATACCCGCTGCTCTACCCCGGACCCATCCGAAGGCTCGTTCAAGACCCCTCATTCGTCCGATGGATGGTGTTCTTCGTCGCGACCGCATGGATCGCCATCGGCGTCATCGAGACGGCCGCGAGCTTCGACTAGGGCCCCGAGGTATTCGCCGCTGCGGGCTCGACGGGAATCCCGGGGCCTGAACCCGCGCGACATCCGGTGCGACGGACTACGAAGCCGACCTCTCGACCGCGACGGCGTCCCGAACGGCGTCGTAGGTGACGCCCAGCTCCTTCAGGATCTTCCCAGCGTCGCTCTTCCGCTCCCGGAGGACACCCAGGAGCAGATGGTCGGTCCCGATCGTGGTCTCATTCAGTCGGTCGGCTTCCTTGCTGGCGGAGAGGATCGCCTTCCTGGCGTCGTTGGCCAAGGGCCGATGCGTCAGGTGCGCCACGGACCCCGGCTTGACCGCCCGGTCGGCTGCGGCGGAGACGGCCTGCGGGGTCAAGCCAAGCCGGGCGAGGGCCCGGCCGGAAAGGTAGGCGTCGCCCGCGAGCGCGACGAGGAGTTCCGCGGTCCCGATCTCCTGGTGTCCCACGCCCCTGGTGATCTGCTGCGCGACGATCATCACCATGCGGGCCTCGTCGTTGAACCGTTCGAACACGTCCTGATTATCGACGGGGAGAGGCGATCACGGAGCTTTCCCGGCGCTGAGATCGGAGGCTTCTCCCGAATTGCGCAGCGGCTCGCATCGCGATAGCTTCACCATCCGGCACACGCGGGCGAGGAGGCCATCATGCGGAACCGAAGGGCTGTGGTTGCGGCCGCTATCGCCGTCGGGGCGCTGGTCATCGTCACGGCCACTCCGGCGACGGCGAGCGACAACAGCAAGGATTACGCCGACTGTACGGTGACGGCGAAGCAGGTGACGAAGGATTCGCTTCCCTCTGTCACCGCCCGCGGGAACGTGCTGTGCAACTCGAAGCGCAACCTCACGCTGAACATCCAGTTGCAGCGCTACAACGCCGGTTGGTACACGATCGCGAACAAGACCGTTTCGGTCAGGCCGGGCTACGGGCTGACGACGAGCGCGAACGCCGGCTGCACGCCGCATCCGAGCTACTACCGGACGAGGGCAGTGGCGACGATCAGTGGGACGAACGTCACGGTGGCAAGCACTGAACCTTCCACCGAGTGCCACGGGCTCTGAAGGTCCCTCAGTACCGAGGGAAGGAGCTCTTGAACTCCTGATACCCGTTCCTGATCAAGATGGGAAGAACGATCGCGGATATCAGGAGGACCACCAAGAGGCCGACACCCCTGCCCGGTTCGATGCGCGGCCGAGCCGGTTGCACCATCGTTGTCGTCGCCGGACCGCTGCGCGTGATCGACGGCGTCATCTGATCGGGGGTTGGAGCTACCGCTTCCTCGGCACCGACCTCTGTCGTCGGCCGGAGGTCGGTGGCCGTCCCTCCCTCCCGGCTCTCGACCTGTGAGAGCGAGCTCGGTGCGACCACTCGATCCAGCACCAGCGTGTCCGATGTGGTTGGAGGCGGATCGGATCCCGAAACGGTCGTCGCTATCGGTGAGGGGACCGACGTTCCCGTTCGCGGCGGGAGGGGCGACGGCGTTGCCGCTGGGGATCGGGACGGGGCCGGCTCCTCCGACGGACTCGGGGAGGGGTCGGGGCTCGGCGTGGGGTCGGGGCTCGGCGAAGGCGTCTCCGATGGCGACGGGCTTGGCTTGACGACTTCGCTCACGTCTGCGGCGAGTGCCCGACCGGCCACCGCGAGCAAGGCCAACATCACCGTTGGGATGAGGAGCTTCTTCAACGTCTCTCCAGACCGGCCACCCCTGGCGACGGGAGGACCCCCCACACCTTCCCAGTCCGCGACGGCCGTGAAACGGGGGTCGCCAAGAAAACTTCCCCGTCTTCGACGGTTTCTCGAACGCAGGGATCCTCCGCAGATCCCAGGGATGGTTCCGCGGTAGGCGTCCTGCCGATCTTGGTCGGAACGTGTGGATCGGGATCAGCTGCAGGCGACCGTTCCCGCGTCCTCGAACGCCGGCTCGCCGGGCAGGGGGACCCATCCGAAGTCGTAGGAGTCTGCGTGCAGGGTCATCTGCAGCAGACCGAACGATGTGTTGTGGGTCGCCTCGAGATTCTCGGGGATCGGTGGTGGGCCGAATGGATAGAGGGACCGTCCACCGGTACCGACCGTGAACTGGATCGCGCCGTCGGAGACGGCGTTCCCGTCGGCGTCCTGCGGAGCCCACCGTTGGTATAGGTGGTTGTGTCCGTTGAGCACGACGTCAACGCCGTGGTCGTACATCACGTCCCAGAGCGGCACGAGTGGCTCGGTCTCCGATCCGCCGAACTGCGTCGTGCCGTCGTCCACGATCCACTTCTGGTACGGACGCCAGTCGTACCGCGGGTGGTGCATGAACGCGAGCGTGCAGGTGGCATCGGCGTTCGCTTCCAGGTCCGCTCGGAGCCAGTCGCCCTGCGGCGTACCGGGCCCGCACCCGGGGTCGTCGCCGCAGATGTCGGAGTTGAGCGACACGATGTGCCACTCACCGAGGTCGAAGGAGTAGTAACCATGCGAAGGATGTGCGGCCGCCCCGAAGTAGGCGAAGTAGCCGGCGGCGTCGGTGGTGCCGTACTCGTGGTTGCCCGGCGCCGGCGCGATGATCCCTCCGAGGTCCCCGAACTGCACGTCCCAGACGCGCTGGAACTCCGAGAGCTTGCCGTTGTTGTACTGGAGGTCTCCGAGCGCGAGGAATCGGTCGGGGTCGATCTCACGGATCAGGTCGGCGATCTCTCCCGAACGACAGGAGCCCACTCCCTGGCCGTGCGTCAGCGCCTGACAGGCGAGGTCGCCTACCGCGACGATCACGGGATCGTCCTCGCTCGCGGCGGCTCCCGGTGCGAGGAAGCCGGCGATCGGCAGGAGCGCGATCGCAACGGCCGAGCGGCGGAGCAGGCGTGTGCGGAGCCGCATCGAGTGCCTCCTGTGTCGGGGACGCGTATTGAACCACGGTTCAGGATCGTGCACATGCGAGACGAGCGAGGGACACCCGGCCCCGGCCGGGTGTCCCTGGGGTGAGCGACTGCGGCGGATCTAGTCCACGTACGGACCGTTGAACACCGGGACCTCGCCGTAGGGCTTCCCGGTCATGAGCAGGAAGCGGGTGCCGGGGACGGCGTCCATCACCGTGAAGGTGTCGCCCTCACCCAGCAGGACGAGCTGAGGGGGCTTGGCCGGGCGTCTGTTCGCCCCGAACGTGGCCTCGCCGTCGAGCACGTAGGCGAACCCCTGGAACGCAGGCGGCACGGAGGTCGTGACCTGTCCACCGTCTGGGAGCTCGACGTCGAGGATCAACGCCGGCGTCCCCAGCTCCACGGGCGAACCCTCGCCGACGAGGACGCGCACGATCGCGTCGCCCTCGCGCCGAACCGTGATCTCGTCGGGCTGCAGGATCAGCGCGCTGGGCTCGGCCTGCTTGTCCTTCCGAGCGAGGTTGACCCAGAACAGGACGCCACGGAACTCGGTATCGCCGAGGCCCTCACCGATCTCGTCCTCTCCGACCCCCTCGGCATGCCAGGCACCTCGGCCGGTCCTGAGCGCGAGCAGCGCTCCCTCGGACAGGCGCGCCCTCTCGATCGCTCCGTCGGGACCGGTGCTGTGGCCGGTGCTGGCCGAGCCCTCGATCACGTACCAGAGGTTGTCGAACCCCCGGTGGGGGTGCTTCGTGTCGACCTTGCCGACGTCCGATAGGCGCATCCGTGCCTCGTGCACGAGGATGAACGGGTCGACCTGCTCGTACGGCACGGTTCGGGAAGGCAGCGCCTCCAGGACCGGGAAACCCATCATCCTGATCAACGCCGCGTCCTCCACGAGGATCGCGTCGCGCTCTTTCTCTTCGACCTGTTCTCTCACGCTGCTCATGTCCCTCTCCCTCTCGTTCTCTTGGCTCATGTCACGTGACCGTGACGTTGCGATGGAACTCGATACGCGAACCTTCATCGGGGGTCCTCAGGCAGCGTGGGCCTCCTCAGATGCCTCTTGCTGTGCCTGCGTGGGCTGAGGCCTTCGCATCGCCAGGACGGATCCCGCGGTGACCACGGAGATCCCGAGAGCCGCGAAGCCCCACTCGGGACCAGCCAGGTTCCATCCGGCGAGGTCGTCGATCGAGATCGTGCCGGGACCGGTGAACGCGAGTGCGAGCGCGGCTGCGATGATCAACAGGTTGAACTCGTAGCCGCCGTTCGTGTTGAAGAACCCGTTCTTCCAGTGGACGGTCGCGATCGCCACCAACATCACGCCGGCGATCGCGGCCGCACCAAGCGGGGTGAGCAGCCCGAGAGCGAGGAGTGCGCCACCTCCGAACTCCGCGAGACCGTTCATGGCGGCGTAGGCATGGGCGGGTTTCAAGCCCATCGCCTCGAGCCATCCCGCGGTGCCGGAGATGCCGTGGCCACCGAACCACCCGAAGAGCTTCTGGGCTCCGTGGACCGCCAAGATCCCTCCGACCGCCACTCTCAGGAGCAGAAGACCGGTTTCCATGCGTTCCTCCCTCTCTCCGCGGTCCCGTGCGGGCCGTCACCTCCCAAGAACTTGCAGCCGCAAGCAACTATTCCCTCGTAGGATGGACGGCGATGGCGAGCGACCGACCTGGAAAGCGGCTGGATGCGCTCGAGTTCCGGGCCTGGCGGGCGTTCCTCTACACCTACGCCACCGTCGTCCCCGCGCTCGATCGCGAACTGGTGGGCGCGCTCGGCCTGAGCCTCACCCAGTTCGAGGTCCTGAACCGGCTGCGCCGAGCCGGCACGCGCGGCGTGCGGATGTCGGATCTCGCGTCACGGCTCGTGCTTTCGCCGAGCGGCGCCACCAGGGCCGTCGACCAGCTCGAGCGGAAAGGTCTCGTGCAACGGAGCGTCGACCAGGGCGATAGACGCGGCTCCCTGGCCACGCTCACGAAGGAAGGTCGAGCTCTGCTGCGTCGGGCGACGACCGTCCACGTGCGGGGGCTGCGTGAGCATCTCCTGACCCATCTGAGCCGGACCGAGCTCGAGCAACTGGTGACCGCGCTCGAGGCAGTGCTTGACGGGGAAGGATCGCCTCTTCCTCCGCTGACCGCTTCCTGAAGTGCCGTGGGTCAGGCGACCGAGGACACGTGGGGACCGGGGCCCAGGCCGAGCCAGCCGTGGGTGACTCCCATGCAACGCTTCGCCACGACCGTGAGGCCGGCCTCCCGCGCGAGTGCCACGGCCTCCTCGGTGTGGGTCCCCGGCTGGAACCAGAGCGTCGTGGCACCGATCGCGATCGCGTCGCGCGCGATGCCGACGGCTTCCGCCGGCGGACGGAACACGTCCACGACGTCCACGTGCGCGTCGACGTCGGGGAGCGACGCGTACGAGCGTTCCCCCAGCACCTCCTCACCCCGAGGGTTCACGGGGACGATCCGATAGCCCTGCGACTGGAGGTACTTCGGGATGTCGTGGCCCGGCTTGCCCTCGGTCGTCGAGGCGCCGACCACCGCGATCGTCTCCGTCTCCTCGTAGATACGGAGGAGCGTCTCCCTGGTCGTTCGTTGCTCCATGCAGCCAGTAGCACCCGAGCGACTGCGTTCATTCCCCGGCGTTGCCTGGCATCGAGGGCAGACGTACGCCACTCGTCCCGCTCCGTCACCCTGCATGAACGACCGGATCGGTGTGCCGCAGCGACGGCAGGGTCTCCCTCGGCGGCCGTAGACCCAGAGCTCATGGCCCATCCGAGGGTCGTCGGTCGTCACTCGACGTCCACTCGCGCGGTTCCGTTCCATCGACGTCTTCATCAGGTCGACGACCTGCGCAGGATCGAGCAGGGAGGCGACCGGGATCCTCGGATCGATGCCGGCGAGGAAGCACACCTCCGATCGGTAGACGTTCCCTGGCCCCGCCATCACCGATTGGTCGATGAGGGCATCGCCCACCTCTCGTTCCGGCGATGCGATGAGCCTGCGGGTTGCCTCCGCGGCGTCCCAGTCCGGCCCGAGCACGTCGGGGCCGAGATCGGGTAGCACCTCGGCCTCCGCAGATGTTCGAACCACCTCGAGTCGTCGCAGTCGATGGCCGACGGCGACGCGGCGGTTCGTCTCGAGCACCCCTCGCACCTCGAAGGCGCGACCTCGCCAACGCTCGCCCGGCTCGTACAGGCGCCACGCGCCGTCCATCCCGAGATGCGAGTGGACGGTGACGTCGCCGTCGGTCCGCACGAGGAGGTGCTTCCCTCGCGCCACGACCTCGCGCACGACCTGACCCGACAGGTCGGCCGTCGCGAAACGCGGCACGCGGAGATCCGTCCGCGTGAGGACCTGCCCCGCGAGGGCCTCGTGCAGCCGGGTCGCGGTCGCGAGCACGGTGTCTCCTTCTGCCATCAGGCGGTCACCCGATCTCCCGACGCGACCAGGGCATGTGTGGAGCCCCGGGGGAGCGGGTACACCGACGGTAGGACAAGACCGTAGGACAACCGGACAGGAGGAGGTGACCAAACATGATCTGGACCATCCTGGCTGTGATCGGCTTGATCGCCGTCCTCATGTGGCTGTTCTAGCAGAGCGGCGACGAGCGAAAAGCGACAAGCGATCCCGCCTGAGAACGCGCGAGTCCCCCTCCGCGTTCTGGGCGGGATCGCTGGCGTTCTGGGGCGGCGGAGGCGCTACCGGGTGAGGCGCTGATCCGGCTGGTGCACCAGGGGATCGACGGCCCGGCTGAATCTGTTCGCGTTCCGCTCGAAGTCGTGCCGGCGCCGGTAGTCCGTGGGGCTCATCCCCATGTGCCGCCGGAACGTCGTGGTGAAGTGGCTCGGGCTGTGGAAGCCCACGCGGTGCAGGATCTGCGTCACGGTGAGCTCGGATTCGAGCAGGAGCTGGGCCGCCCGTTGGATCCGGAGCGAGATCAGATACCGGTAGGGAGGCATCCCCACCATCGCCGTGAACTGCCTCGTGAAGTAGTACGGGCTCAAGGAGGCGTGCGCCGCGATCGCGTTCAGGTCGACGTCGTACGCGAGGTTCTGGGCAAGGAACACCTGAACCTCGTGGATCTTGCGTTGGAGATGCGGGCTCGGGAGCCCTTCGACAGTCACCGTCATACGGCCCTCATGGCCCAATCATGAACTTCTCTACAAGGGTACGTCTGCGATCGGGCGGGTGGCTTTCGGAATCCTGCCCGTCGTTCTCCCGGCCAGCCCTACACCATCTTCTCCGGCACGACGATCTCGTCGTACTCCTCCTCGGTGAGGTAGCCGAGCGCGAGCGCGGCCTCCTTGAGCGTCGTGCCCTCGTGGTGCGCCTTCTTCGCGATCTCCGCCGCCTTGTCGTACCCGATCGTGGGAGCGAGGGCGGTCACGAGCATCAACGAGCGATGCATGAGCTCCTCGATCCGCTCGCGGTTCGGCTCGAGGCCTTCGACGCAGAACTCCCGGAAGGTGCCGCACACGTCGGCGAGGAGCCGCGTCGACTGCAGCAGGTTCCTGATCATCACGGGCTTGAAGACGTTGAGCTCGAAGTTTCCCTGCGAGCCGGCGACCTTGATCGCCGTGTCGTTGCCGAAGACCTGCGTCACCACCATCGTCATGGCTTCGCTCTGCGTTGGGTTCACCTTCCCCGGCATGATCGATGAGCCCGGTTCGTTCTCGGGCAGACGCAGCTCCCCGATGCCGGCGCGGGGGCCGGAGCCGAGCCACCGGATGTCGTTCGCGATCTTCATCAGGGACGCGGCGAGGGTCGCGAGCGCGCCGCTGGTGTGGACGATCGCGTCGTTCGCGGCGAGTGCCGCGAACAGGTTCGGCGCCTGCACGAATGGGAGGCCGGTGAGCTCGGCGATCTCCGCCGCGCACGCCTGCCCGAAGCCCTCGGGTGCATTCAGCCCGGTGCCGACCGCGGTTCCGCCGATCGCGAGCTCGTACAGGTGGGGGAGCGTCTGCTCGAGCCGCTCGACGTCGTCGTCGAGCTGCGCGACGTAGCCGGAGAACTCCTGCCCGAGCGTGAGCGGGACGGCGTCCTGCAGGTGCGTCCTCCCGATCTTGACGATGTCCGCCCACGCCGTGGCCTTCGCATCGAGGGCGTCGCGGAGCGCCCGGACCGCGGGTAGGACCCGCTCGAGGAGCTGTTTCGCCGTCGCGACATGCATGGCGGTCGGGAACGTGTCGTTGGAGGACTGCGACATGTTGACGTGGTCGTTCGGGTGGACCGGGACCTTGGAGCCGATCTCGCCGCCGGCCAGCTCGATCGCTCGGTTGGAGATGACCTCGTTCACGTTCATGTTGGTCTGGGTACCGGAGCCCGTCTGCCACACGAAGAGGGGGAAGTGATCGTCGAGCGAACCGTCCAGGATCTCGTCCGCGGCTGCGACGATCAGGTCGGCGAGGTTCCTGTCCAGGAGGCCGAGGTCGGCGTTGACGATGGCGGCTGCCTTCTTCAGCAGCGCGAGTGCGCGGACGACCTCCATCGGCATCCGATCGGCCACGGGGTCCCCGATCGAGAAGTGGTGCAGCGAGCGCTGCGTCTGGGCGCCCCAGTAACGATCGGCCGGGACCTCGATGGGCCCGATCGAGTCGGTTTCCGTGCGGGACTCGGTCATCGCCTGACGAACCTCCGGGACCATCCTCCCACGTCAGAACGCTCGGAATGAGCAGGGGAGGACCGTCGGAACGGACGGGCGGCCGGGACGCGCGGCGTGCGCCGTCGTCTCCACCGTCACTCGTCGTCGGTCGTGTCGAGGAGATCTTCGGGAGCAACCGGTGAGGGTTTCGGCGCTCGGCGCTGACGCCAGACCCAGATCCCGATCACCAGGATCCCGAGGGCGAGGCCGGCCAGGCCGACACGCGAAAGGATCCGGTCGATCGTTTCGACGTTGTTCCCGACGAAGAAGCCGAGCAACGCGAGGGCCGAGGTCCAGACGAGCATCGTCGGGATCGCGTAGAGGAAGAACGTCCGCGCCCGGACACCTGATGCGCCTGCCACGAACGGCACGAACACCGCCGCGCCGGTCACGAACCGCCCGACCACGATCGTCTTCCCTGCGTTCGCCGCGATCGACGCCTGCGCCTGTGCCAAGCGGTCCGCGAATCGGCGGAGGAACGGGATCCGTAGGAGGATCGAGTTGCCGTAGCGGCGTCCCAAGACGTAGCCGGCCGTCGCACCCAGAACGCCGAAGGTGGCACCGCACGCGATCACCCCCGGCAACGTGAGCACTCCCGTGCCGGCGTAGACACCCCCGAGCGCGAGGATCACGTCACCCGGGACGAGAACTCCGGTGAACGCCGCAGACTCGAAGAACATCGCCACGGATACGATCACGTAGCCCGAGGACACGAAGAAGGGCCGGAGCCAATCGACCAATTGGGTGACGAGCGCGAGCCTCACCCTGACAGCATGCCGTACGGCCGGGGGATCCGAGCAGATGAGTCGCTGTCCGGTTGGACGGGCGACGGGGCGGGAATGGGAGACGAAGACCATCGAGGGGAGCTCATGCGGACCGCCACGACCGTTCCCGAAACCCATCGCCAAGATGCCGGCGACGCTCGCGACCAGCTGCGGAGGACCGGGACCGTGCACCTGCTGTGGGACGCGGCGATCCGCTTCCGCGTGGTCGACGGCACCTCCTACGCGAGGGCGCTCGGCCACTCTTCCGTCCTCACCCTGATCCCCGCCGTGATCGCCGTGATCGGGCTGGTGACCACCTTCGACATGCCCGGCTTCAAAGGTGTGCTCGAGGATGCGGCGAAGTCCTTCGCGCCGGGCCCGGCGGGCAGCATCCTGACGGAGGCGCTGGCCGAGGCTGATCCGTCGTTCGGCACGACCGCCCTGATCGTGGGAGTCGCGGGCATGCTGTTCTCCGGCACGGTCGGGATGACGCACCTCGAGCGCGCGGCGGATCGGATCTACGGAGTGGACGAGGACCGGAGCGCTCGGCGGCGATACGCCCTCGGCTTCGCGCTGGCGGCCACGGTCGGGGTCATGTTGATGGCCGGTCTCGCCGTGATCGTCGCCGGCGGTGCCGTCGGGGAAGCGACGAGCGGCGCCACGTCGCAGGGATCCGGTCTCTGGTCGGTCATCCGGTGGCCGGTCGGTGTCGCCCTGGTCGCCGTCGCGATGACGATCATCTTCAAGGTGGCGCCCAACCGGCGCCAGCCCGGCTTCTCCTGGCTGCTGTGGGGCACGGCGGTCTCGGTCGTCATGTGGGTGCTCGCGACGATCCTTCTGGGCTTCTTCTACGAGCACGCCACCCTGCTCGGCGGCTCGTACGGGCCGCTCCTCGGGATCATCGCGCTCCTCGTTTGGGCCTATGCGACGGGCGTTGCCGTCCTCTTCGGGCTCGCCTGCGCCGCTCAGCTCGAGGCGGAGCGCGCCGGGAAGTCAAAGCCAACGGCAGCGGCGTAGATTCCCGCAGCAGCGGGATGGGAGGATGTGCCGGCGGGGCGGTAGCTCAATTGGTCAGAGCGGCAGACTCATAATCTGTTGGTTCCAGGTTCAAGTCCTGGCCGCCCCACCGATCCCCGTGAGGAGCCCCAGCGTGAGGCGTTACGCCATGCTGAACGCAGCCGCGATCACGTGCGTGAATAGCCCGGGGTCGCTCGGCTCGACATGAAGGGTCGAGATCCGCTCTTCCCTGTCGAACGTGAGCGTGAGATCCAACGTCATCTCCACGAGGTGGTTGGGCCCCGCGACACTGATCGCGTGGCTGGCTCTCATCGATGTCGGATCGTGGACGAAGGTGAACGACGGATCCGTCGACATGACGAACTGCCTGATCCCCAAGAGGAACTTGCCGACGGACTCATGACCGTGATGCTCGCCGGCGAACGGAGAGGTGCCGGGGAGATCGAGCACCACGTCCTCGCGCATCTCGCGTTCCATCGTCCTGAAGTCCCGCTCTGCGTAGGCAGTCGCGAGTCGGGTCACGAGCGTCTCTCTGCGGACGAGCTTGATCGTTCGAAGGGTGTCCATCGCCCTTCTCTCGACGGGTAGCGGTCGGACCTTGAACGAGACCCTCCGTGCGGATATCGCTGGTTTTCAGCTCCAGGCCGGCTCGCCCGACTCGGCGATACGCTTCGCCCATGGAGATCTCGAGAGCGTTCGAAGGATCCTTCGAACGAGGAGACGACGGAAGATTCACCGGCGAGGTCTGGCTCCGCTCGACGCTCACGGTCGACGACGGAACCAACATCGGTGTGGTCCATTTCTCACCGACCGCCCGGACCCACTGGCACCGTCATCCGGGCGGGCAGTTCCTTTTCGGGGTGACCGGCCGGGGTCGCGTGCGTTCGAAGGGTGAAACCGGTCACGTGTTGGAACCGGGCGACGTGATCCACGTCCGACCCGGCGAGTGGCACTTCCACGGGGGCGCCCCCGACACACCCTTGGTGCACGTCGCGGTGAACGGTGGCGGCTCCCCGGACTGGGGCGATGCCGTCACCGACGACGAGTACGGAGAGGGCTTCTGAGCGCGCGCCGGTTGAGCGAGGCGGCGCGAGAGCTCTTCGCGCTTCCGCCGGAGGAGTTCGTCGCGGCGCGTGACCGTTTGGCCGCCGATCTGAAGGACGCCGGGAAGGGTGACGAGGCCGCTGAGGTCAAGAAGCTCCGCCGTCCGAGCATCGTCGCTTGGGCGGTGAACGCGGCCTCGCGCAACCGGCCCGAGGACGTGGCCGCGCTCCGCGAGGCTGGCCAGGCGCTCCGGCGAGCGCAGCGCAAGGCGCTCTCCGGGGGAGGAGGCGAGGACCTGCGCCACGCGACCGACGACCGCCGTGCCTTGATCCAGTCGCTCGCGGACGAAGGTGTCGAGGCGATCGGGGCGCGGGGGGGAGCGCACCGTGACGCCATCGCCGCGACGTTCGACGCCGCGTCGGTGGACGACGAGCTCGGTGAGCGGCTCCAGGCGGGGACGCTGGAACGTGAGGCCCGGCCGACGGCGGGTTTCGGGGCGATCGAGGGCTTCGAGGTGCTCCAGGGTGGCGGCTCCGATGAGGACGATCGTGCAGACGAGGAGGACCCGGCCGAGGCTCGCAAGGAGCGAGCGCGGGAAGCTCGCGCCGCCGCGCAGCGCGCCGCCGCCGCGGAGCGTGCGGCGGGGAAGGCCCGCGCGCGCGCCGAGAGCCTCAAGGAGAGAGCGGCCGCGGCGGTAACCGCCGCGAGGGAGGCCGACTCCGATGCCAAGCGACTCGCCGACGAGGCCAGGACGGAGCGCAAGCGAGCCGACCGATCGGCGAAGGCGGCCGAGACCGGCGCCTGAGGGTCAGACGGGCTCGCGGCGAGCGAGCGCGACCGCCCGCTCCACGACCTCCGCGAGCGGCCGCGGAACGGCGTCGGGACCGAGCTCGGCGAAGCGGCGCCAGGCGCGGGCCGGCTTGCGCCGATCCCCGTGGATGCCGGCGACTCCTTCGAAATCTGGCGCGAGCTCCACGCGTTCGTCGCCGGCGACCTCGGCGATGAGCGCGTTGAGCTGCCGCTCGGCATCGCTCGGCTCGACCCCCGGAGGGGCGTCGCGATCGTGCACCGCCACGAACGGCAGACCGACGGCCCTGCTGATCCTGCCGAACAGCGGGATGTTCCCCTTCCCGCCGCACTCGATGATCGAGATCCGTTCCCGGTCAGGGTCGTGACCGAGCGCTTCGAAGACGAACGGCAGCGCGAGCTTCTCGGTGAGACCTTCGACGAGGACGGCTGCCCGGGCGAGGAAGAGCTCGCTCCGCGAAGAGTCGAACTCCGAGTACGCGCGGAACTCCTCGTCCGCGGGCAGGGGCTCGGGTTGCAGCAGCAGGGTCCCGACCTTCGGTCGGCGCTCCGTGAACACGAGCTCGTCCAGCCGCACGACGTTCAGGAACGCGGGTGAGTGCGTGGAGTAGAGGACCTGGTTGCCGGCGGAGGCGATGAGCCTGAGGAGCCGGTAGAGGTAGCGCTGGGCCTGTGGCGGAAGGAAGAGCTCGGGCTCCTCCATCAAGACGACGACGCCGGTGATCCCGGCCTCACGCCACGACTCGAGCCCCGCCACCAAGCGATGTGCCGCGGCCGTCCCGTCGGCCGACTCAGACCAGGCTCCGTCCCGATCGATCCGGTCGATGGCCTCGCGCACGATCCGAGCTGCCGGATGAGGCGGCGACTGGGGACCCGCCGGCGCGACGAGGGCTCCGTCCCGGAGCCCGGCCGGGAAGAACAGCGCGGGAGGCCGTGTCGAACCGACCGCCGAGGATCCGACGGGCGGATCGCCGCCGACCGAGATCGAGGAGTCGTCGGCGAGCTCCCCGACGATCCGGATGGGTCCCTGTTCGTCGTGTGCGACGTCGGCGGCCGAGAGCGGGGCGGCGTCCGGATCCAGGAGCGCCCAGATCGCGGTGAGGAGGTTCGACTTCCCCGTGCTGGGCTCGCCGACGATGGCCGAGATCGCGCCGGGGCGGAAGCTCGTGTCCTTCAGGGACCGGAAGCCGCGGATGTGGACGTCGGTCAGTCCGAAGGGAGCCACCGGCCGATGCTAGCCGGGCTCGGCGGACTTCTCCCCGATATGCGGTTTCCTCGAGAGCCCCGTGGGAATGATGCTGGCGACATCGAGCTGGCGGCGCACGGAAGGGGAGACGATGAACGCTATCTCACTGCTGGAGGAAGACCACCGCAAGATGAAGAAGCTCCTGTCGGAGCTGGAGTCCACGACCGAGCGCGGCGTGAAGACCCGCGAAGAGCTGTTCGCGACGGTCAAGGACGAGCTGACGGTCCACGAGACGATCGAGGAGGAGATCTTCTATCCGGCGCTGAAGGAGCATCCCAAGACGAAGGAGATCACCCTCGAGGCATACGAGGAGCATCACGTGGTCGACATGGTCATGGCCGAGATCGAGGACGTGCCCTACGACGACGAACGGTGGGGTGCCAAGTTCAAGGTCATGAAGGAGAACATCGAGCACCACATCGAGGAGGAAGAGAACGAGATGTTCAAACAGGCCCGCCAGGTCTTCGAGGAGGACGAGCTCCGGGCTCTCGGCGAGCGGATGCAGGCTCGGAAGGATCAGCTGAAGGCCGGCTGAGGCCGGCCGGAACGACCCTCACCCGGAGAGGATCAACAAGCCGCTCGCCGTGAAGAGGATCATCACGGCGAGGAGCGCGTATTGGGTGCGCACGGCGGCCTCGCGATCGAACATCGCGATCGCGCGGTCGTGCGCCAGCACCACGCCTCCCACGTGACCCACCACGATCGCCGCGACCTGCACGTACCAGATGGTGGTGGGCGAGAGCAACGCGAGGTTGACGATCCAGTCGTCCGTCCCGAACAGGTCCCATCCCACGCCGAACGGGTCGGAGAGGCGAACCAACCCAAGCTGCCCCTCGAGCACCAGGAACGAGAAGTAGTGGGCGACGACGTAGGCGAGCACGATCGGGACGAGCGAGTGGGCGAAGCGCGTCGCGAGTGCATACCAGTGGCCACCGACGACGGCGGCCGCGGCGCGCATCGCGATCGCGTACGCGATCGCGACGAGCCCGATCACCACGATCAGTCCCGAGGTCGCGACCGCGGTCCTCGCGAGACCTCCGAGTCCTGCCGTCCACGTGATCCACGCACCCGTCCGGGAGAAGCCATCGAACGTCGTCGAGCCGAGCGCGACGAGGATCACGGCCAGCAGTCCCGGCCCAGGCGGGATCTGCGCGAGACCGGAGAGGAAGGGCCTGAAGACGACGCGACCGTTCCGGTCGCGGGTCATCGGTGCGATCCCCGAGATGAGGCCGAAGTAGACGCCGAACGCTTCGCCGTTCTCGATCCAGACCTGTCGGCCGAAGACCTGCATCCCGGCGATCTGGATCAGCGTGTAGACGACGATCAGGATCCCGAGGTGGCCGGGGATCGACCCGAACGGCTGGACCAGCTCGACCCACACGAACGAGAAAAGCAGCACGGCCGCCGGCCACTTCCCCCACGCCGGCGGGTACGGCCGTGGAAGCGCTTCCCTCTCGGCGTCCTCGAGGCCGACGAGACGGCCGATCGTGTCGAACGGCGACAGCGTCGCCCACAGGTTCCCGAAAAGGGCGTGGGCGATCGGGAGCCCCACCCAGAACCACGCGTAGACGACGACCGGCCCGATCGTCTCGGTGTCGCTCACGCGCCGTGCCGAGGCCATCGCGACGACGATGAAGAACACCAGCATCACGATCCGGACCGTCCACTCCAGGCCTTGGTTGGTGAACACGGACTGGATCCACGACGGCCGGGCGGAAGGGGTCGGACGCCCTTCGAACCGAGGCTCCATCCAGAGCGCGGAGAGAGCGACGAAGGAGACGATTAGGGCGGTCGCGGCGCCGAAGACGAACAGCCAGAGCGGGACCGGCAGATCTGTTCGCCCGCTGAACCCATGTGCGAGCGCCGGAGCGGCCGTGACGAGGAGCCAGGTCGCGACGGCTCCGGCGAGGACGGCCCCCCGGCGGGTCAGGGGACGATCTCCAGCCGGAACAGAAGGGTGCCGGCGCCTTCGAGCTCGCACTCGAAAACGCCGGCTACCCTCGCCACGAAGTCGATCCTCGCGGGCTCGCCCGGGGCGACGTCGGCATGGAGGTCGTAGCTGTGAAGATGGACCTCGTCGGTGACGTCCGCATCCACGATGATCCGCACCCGCTCACCCTGGGTGACCGTGAACTCGGTCGGGCCCTGTACCGCGCCGTTCCGGAAGCTCACGTCGATGACCGTTCGTTCGGGCTCGGGGCTCGGGGTCGGTGACGGGGACTCGGACGGAGACGGGCTGACGGTTGGCGTGGGCGTGGACGGCGTGGGGGTCGCGCGGTCGTCCGAGTCATCCGGCCGCAGGAGCACGAAGAGCACGACGACGACGATCACGGATCCGACGATCAGCAGCCACCTCACGGACGATCTCATGCGATCTCCGGGCCTCCTCCTCCGCTGTTCCGAGGCTACCGCGGCCCGGCGACAGGCCGGCACGGCCCTCGTGTACGCTCTCCCGAACTTCGAACAGAGGACGGCTTCGGTTTGGACATCCTCATCGACTTCCTGAAGTTCGGGATCATCTTCGGCATCCTTGCGACCGCGCCGATCGTGACCTGGCTGGCCGTCTCGTGGCTCGTCACGGACCGGCGACGGACGTCGTCTCGGCCGGACGAGCGCTGATCGGTTCCACCGGGTCGCCGATCCGCACCCGTCCTGCCCGCTCGACCACGGCATACATCCCGAACGGAAGTCCCCCACGACCACCGATGCGAGGTCGGTGTCGCGCGATCAAGTTCAAGGTCTTGAAGTCCTTCTCCCCGGTCTCAGGGGCGAGGGTCGTCACGATGCAACGTGGGATCTGTCCTCGGACGCGGATCGTCGCTTCGCCGATACGGACGATCCCGCCGTCCCACGAGTCCTCCTCGTACGGCTCGCCGCCCTCGAACTCGAGATTGATCCGGAAGCGGCGGGCGTCGAGGCCCGCGCGGTCGCCGCGACGCCCCAGGTCGCGGATGCTCTCCGAGGAGACGATCGTGAGCGGATGGACGTCCTGGCCATCGCCGTCCCTGGTCACGCGAGCGAGCTGGACGGGCCGGCCGGCGAAGGCGGACAGTGCCGCCGCGAAGGCGCCCTGGAGGAGATCCCCACGGACCGTCCGTCCGAAGAAGTCGGTCGTGATCGCCCCGGCAAGTCGGTCGGCGGCATCCTCCACGATGGATCCGTCGGGGAAGGAGAGCCGGAGTCGCTCCGCTCCGGGGTCGTAGTCGGGGACGATCTGCAGGAGGGCACCCAGGTCGCTGGCATCGAAGAGCCCTCCGTCCTCGTCGATCAGGTAGAAGCGCCGATCGGCGGGGATCCCTCCCACGGTGAGCTCGGCTTCCTCGGGGTGCGAAAGACGTAGGGCTTTCACCGGGGTCACGGAGAGGCGGGTGAGGGTTCGCACGGCCGTGGAACCGTAGCCGAAAGGCGGGTTGAGCGGCGGGCGTAAGGTGGAATACAGTGGGCCGCTCGAGGACGGGGGATATCGATGGGGGAGACCGAAAGGCGGAGCGGATGAGCGAGTACCAAGAGGAAGTCCTCACGAACCTCCTCGATCTGCAGGCGGAGCTCCGCGGCGACGAGCCCGAGACTCACGCTGAGGACCCCGCGGAGACCTCCCTCGACGCACCCGCGATGACAGGATCGGACGCCGCCCCGGAGTCCGTCGCCGTGACGGAGTCCGTCGCCGTCACCCAGGGCGGCGTGACCGTCTCGATGCCTTCCCGTCCCTCCACCGAGGGCATGGGCGTGAACGAGCGCCTCGCCGCGCTGAACGACCGACTCGCGCAGCTCGAGTACGACCTCGTGGGCGTCACGAAGCGCATCGAGCGCATCGAACCAGACGCCGAGATGGAGAGCTCGGTGGAAACGGACCCCGACGTCGACGCACGTTGGCGCTCCTTCCTCGACCTGCAGAAGATCGTCGCGAACCGGCTCGACACCCGCTGAGCCGCAACGGCCGAGCGAGACGCCCGTGGTAGCTTCGGCGAGTGTCGCCTGAACTGCCCGCCGCACTCGAACCCCTTTCCTTCCTGATCGGTAGCTGGCGTGGCGAGGGGGAGGGCGAGTACCCGGGCGTGGAGCCATTCCGCTACACCGAGGAGCTCTCTTTCGAGCACGTCGGCGACCCGTTCCTCCTCGTGATCGAGTCGAGCTGGACGCCGGACGGGGCGCCACTGCACTTCGAACGGGGGACGCTCCGGCCTCTCGGTGACGGACGGGTCGATCTCGCGCTCGCGCACCCGATCGGCGTCGCAGAGGTCGCGGAGGGAACGGTCGAGGGAACGACCGTCATGCTCCGATCGACCGCGGTGGTGCATACGGCCGCCGGCTCGCCCGTCACGGAGATCGAGAGGCGCTATCGGATGGAGGGCGACGACCTGTCTTACGAGCTCGAGATGGCGATGGAGGGCGTGGCCCGGACGTTCCACGTCCGGGCCACGCTCCCGAGGGTGTGACCGTGGGCGACGGCCGTCGCGACCTGTCCCGCGTGTGGCTCGCGACCTCGATCCTCGGGATCCTCACGGGCGGCGTCCTGTGGCTACTCGATCTCCGCGACGCCGCGAACGTCGCGTGGGCGGCGACCACGGCCGTCGCCCTCGTCTCCCTCCTGCGCGACGTGGTCGAAGGCATCCTGAGGCGTCAGGCGGGTGTCGACGTCATCGCCCTGCTCGCGATGGGTGGTTCCCTCGCACTCGAGGAGTACCTCGCGGGCGCCGTGATCGCGCTGATGCTCGCCACGGGGGAAGCGCTCGAGTCCTACGCGGATCGCCGAGCGCACCGGGAGCTCTCGGCGCTCCTCGACCGTGCGCCCCGAACGGTGAACCGCTACGAGGACGGTGTGCTCGTCGAGCGCCCCGTCGAGGAGGTGCGCCGAGGCGATCGCTTGCTCGTGAAGCAGGGGGCCGTGATCCCGGTCGACGGCGTGGCGTCCACGCATGCGGTCCTGGACGAGTCGGCTCTCACCGGGGAATCCAGGCCGGTCGAACGTGCCGCCGGCGACCCGATCCGTTCCGGGGCGGTGAACGCCGGCGGCGCGTTCGAGCTGATCGCCACGGCCACGGCCGCGGAGAGCACGTACGCGGGGATCGTGCGGCTGGTGGAGGAGGCGGAGCGGCAGAAGGCTCCGTTCGTCCGTCTCGCCGACCGGTACGCCGCGATCTTCGTTCCGGTGACCCTGGTCATGGCGGGTGGCGCCTGGGCGTTGACACAGGATCCGGTGCGCGCGCTGTCGGTCCTGGTGGTCGCGACCCCGTGTCCGCTCCTGCTCGCGGTCCCGATCTCGATCGTGTCCGGGATCTCTCGCGCCGCGCACCGGGGGATCATCGTGAAGGGCGGTGGCGCCCTCGAGACCCTCGCCCGCGCGAAGGTCCTCGTCCTGGACAAGACGGGCACGCTCACGTCGGGCGTGCCCATGCTGAGCGACATCGAGACCTTCGACGTTCTTGGCGCGGCCATTGGCGACGTTCTTGGCTCCGGGACCGACCCGGACGAGTTGCTTCGGTTGGCGGCGTCACTCGACCAGGTCTCGCCGCACGTGCTCGCGTCGGCGCTCGTCCGGGCGGCCCGGGAGCGGAAGCTCGAGCTCGTGTTCCCCACCGACGTCGAGGAGCGCCACGGTGCCGGGATCGAGGGGACCGTGGACGGACACCGGGTGGCGCTCGGCAAGGCGACGTTCGTCTCCGAGGGCGCGCCCATGCCGCCGCGCGCCCGCGAGGTGCGCCGGCGCTCCATGCTCGACGGCTCCTCGTGCATCTTCGTTGCGATCGACGGGCGCGTGGCCGGCGCGTTGATCGTCGACGACCCGATCCGCCCGGACGCACCGCGGGTGATCCGCGCGCTCCGTCGTGCCGGGATCGAGCGCGTGATCATGGTGACCGGCGACCACCCGGACGTGGCCGAGTCGGTCGGCGCCGCGCTCGGCGTCGACCGGATCCTGTCCGAGCGCGATCCGATGGAGAAGGTGGAGGCGCTGGAGGCCGAGCGCGAGGCGGGCGTCGTGGTCATGGTGGGGGACGGGCTGAACGACGCCCCGGCGCTCGCCGCTGCCGACGTGGGAGTCGCGATGGGCGCTCGTGGGGCCACCGCATCCTCGGAGGCGGCCGACATCGTCCTGGTCGCGGACCGGCTGGACGGTCTGGTGGAGGCGATCGCGATCGCGCGCCGTTCGCGCGCGATCGCGCTCCAGTCGGTGCTGCTCGGCATGGGACTTGCGCTCGGGTTCATGTTCGGGGGCGCCTTCGGTCTGTTCAGCCCCGTGGCCGGGGCGCTGATCCAGGAACTGATCGACGTGGCGTCGATCCTGAACGCCCTGCGGGCGCTCGGTGGTGGCCGCCGCCCCTCGGGGTTCCGCGAGCCCACCGACGTCGCCGAACGCTTCCGGGCGGAGCATCGCGAGTTCGTGCCGGAGCTCATCCGCGTGCGATCGGTGGCGGACCGCCTCGGGCAGCTCCCGCCGGCGGAGGTCCGCCGGGAGCTCGAGGCGGTCCGCCGCTTCGTGGTCGAGCGTCTGCCGCAGCACGAGGAAGAGGAGGAGGCCGCCGTCTACCCGGTCGTCGCTCGCCTCATGGGCGGCGAGGATCCGATGAGCTCGATGGAGCGAGCCCACATCGAGATCTCCCACCTCGCACGGGTGTTCCGGCAGCTCCTCGAAGATCTTCCCGAGGAAGGACCGACGCCCGACGACCTCGTGGACCTTCGCCGCGTGCTGTACGGGCTGCACGCGATCCTGCGCCTGCACTTCGCGCAGGAGGAGGAGGCCTACGCCTGGTTGTCCTCGGGGGAGGAGTCCGTGCCCGTTTCCTGAGGGTTCTGCTCCTGAGCGTCCCGCCCCTGAGGGTCCTCGGGAAGGACGAGCACGTGGTCCTCGGGCTCGAAGGCAAGGAGGACGCGGAACGAGGAGCCGCCGCCCGCTCGTTCCTGAACCCACGCCCGGCCGTCGTGGAGCTCTGCGAACTTGACGACCAGCGCGAGGCCCACGCCCGCACCGCCGGGGCTGGCGCTCGTGCCCTGGACGAACGGCTCGAAGATCCGCTCACGATCCTCCGGCGGGATCCCGGGGCCGTCGTCCTCGACGGCGATCAGGGCGCCGTCATCGGTGCGCTCCACGCGGACCCAGATCCGGGAATCACCGGGGGTGTGCTTCACGGCGTTGCCGAGGAGGTTCTCCACGATCCTCTCCACCATCGTCGGATCGGCCTCGACGTGCACCGGTCCCGTGTCGAGTTGGAGACGGCGCTCGGTGACGGCGTCGGTCCTGGTCACGAGCTGACGGACCAGCGTCCCCAGGTCCACCGGCCGCAGGCGCGCGGCGAAGCCCTTCCGCTGGAGCCGGTCGAGATCCAGCAGGTCCGTCACGATCCGGTCGAGGCGCCGCGAGTTGTGCACGATGCGGGATGACAGGTCGCGAACGTCGTCCGGAGACATCTCATCCGCCCGGTGCTCGAGCGTTGCCGCGAGGCCCAAGATCGCGGCGAGGGGCGTCCGGATATCGTGCGAGACGGCCTGGATCGCGATCGACTTGGCTTCGTCGGTCGCGGACAGGCGGAGGTTCTGCGCCCGCTCGCTGGCGAGCTCGTGACGGAGCTCGTGCACGCGGCGACGGTCGGTCACGTCCACCAGCACGCCCAGCCAGTATCTCGGGACCCCTTCGCCGTCGGTGATGAGACGAGAGCGGTCGTGGAGCCACACGGTGCGGCCGTCTCTGGTGATGACTCGGTACTCGATCCCGCCCGCCAGGCCGCCTCCGCCCGATCGCTCGGCCGCGTCGAGCCGGTCCTTGTCGTCGGGATGGACGATCTTGTTCCAGAGCTCGGGGTCCGCGTACCAGTCCTCGGGGGCGTAGCCGAGGATCGTCGAGGTCTGTTCGCTGATCGCGAGCGTCTTCTGCGGACCGTCGATCGCATCGAGGTAGGTGATCGCCGGCACCTGTTCCTCGAGGGCGCGGAACCGCTCTTCCGCCTCCACCCACCGGGAGGCGGCCTGGCGCGTTCGTCCTTCGCTCGCATCCCGCATGGCCTCGACCTGCTCGAGCTCGATCCGGCGTCGCTCCGTGACGTCGACGATCAGGCCCCGAAGTCTCGTTTTCGGCCGAACGGTCGCGGGCGCGAGCTGGCCCACGTGCCAGAGCCGCGACTCACGACCGTCCTTGGTGGCGAAGCGATACTCGACGTCGAGCCGATCGCCCTCCGCCGCCCTCATCCAGGCATCGATGACTCGGTCCCGGTCGTCCGGATGCACGCGCTCGAGCCAGGACCCCGCATCCTCGATCCACTCGCTGGGCGTGTAGCCGAGCAGGTCCGCGACGCTGTTCGAGACGAAGGTGAAATCCCCCGGCTCCGCCCCCGCCTCCCACACGACCGTATGACCGTCGCCGAGCACGTCGAGGACACGGCGGAGCCCTCCGGCGGGGAGCAATCGCGGCGCCATCGGAGTCAGTCTGCGAGATGGCCCGGCGGTTGCCAATCCGGCGGATGGCCGTGACCCGATGCCGGATCGCCCCTCACGAGGCGAGCGCCCCTCCGTCGGCTCGTGGGTCGCTGCCGGCGACCAGCACCCCGTCGCCCACGCGCAGCAGGTGGGCGTGCCCGACGGCACGGTCCACCGGGCCGACGGTCTCCACCCGGAAGCCGTCGCGTTCCAACGAGCCGCGCACCGATCCGGGCACCGACGCCTCGGCTTCGATCCATGGCTCGGCGAGGAGCGGGTCCATGCCGCCGACGAGCCATCGTGGGCCGGCGACGGCCTCCAGGGGATCGAGGCCGAGGTCGAACGCCCGGACCAGCGTCATCAGATCGATCTGCGGCTGGCCGTGACCGCCCCTGGTGCCGGTGAGGGCAACGAGGTCTCCGTCGCGATGCACGGCGACCGGCATCAGCGTGTGCGCCGGCTTCTTGCCCGGCGCGAGCTCGTTGGGATGCCCCGGCTCGAGCGTGAAACATGCGCCTCGGTCGTGGGGGATGATCCCGGTGGCCGGCTCCAGGATGCCGGCGCCGAAACCGTCGTAGAGGCTCTGGATCAGCGAAACCCCCCAGCCCTCGGCATCGGCGGCGACGAGCGCGATGGTGTCGCCCTCGACGTGCGGCCGGCCGTCGATGCGCGACTCCGGGGTGGCCGTCGGGGCATGCCCGTCGAGACCGTCTCGGACGATGTCGCACAGGGCGGCGATGTGCCCGTCGTCCAGGAGTGCCGAGACGTGGATCGTCATCGCGTCGGGATCGGCGAGGTGGCGATCGCGATCGGCCGAGGCGGCCGTCAGGATGCGGGCCAGGGTCGCGGCGTCCGGGCCGATCGGATCGGGATCGATCTCGAGTCGCTCGACGGCCGCGAGCGCCTCGAGCAGCACGAATCCCTGGGAGCCGGGGGGCGTGACGGAGACGTCGAGGTCTCGGTAGCGGCCCCTGAGCGGAGGGAGGAGATCCGCGGTGTGCCGCGCGAGGTCATCGGTCGAGATCGGCGCGCCGAGGGCGCGAAGCCCCTGGACGAAGCGCTCGCCGATGTCGCCCGAGTAGAAGGCGTCGGGGCCCTCCGCGGCCAAGGTCCGAAGCGTCCTCGCCAGGCTCGGCTGCATGAGGCGGTCACCCTCCGAGGGAACCCCACGTGCGAAGAAGACATCCGCGAAGCCGGGATCCGAGCGGAGCTCGTCGGCCCATCGCGCGATGCTTCCCGCGAGGTCCCGGGAGACGGGGAAGCCCTCCGCGGCCTCGATCGCGGCTCCGAACGCCTCCCGCCACGGCAGGACCGCCCCCTGGCCGTGCACGGCGTCCCACCCTCGGATGGCGCCGGGCACCGTGATCGTGGCCGGGCCGGCGTCGGGCAGCGTGATGCCGTGGACGGCGCGGAGCCCCTCGGGGTCCACGCCGGTCGGCGCCCGGCCCGACGAGTCGATCGCCACGAGCTTGCCGTCGGGGTTCTGCACGAGGGCGAAGAGATCCCCGCCGACGCCGCACATGTGCGGGTAGACGACGGCGAGCATCACGGCGGCGTGCAAGGCGGCGTCGACCGCGTTGCCACCGCTCGCGAAAGCGGCCGCCGCCGCTTCGGAGGCACCTCGATGGGGAGTGGCAACGGCCCATCGCTCGCCGCGCGCCGAGAAGCCCTCGCGCTCGCCGGGGGGCATCATCCGCGGAGCGTGAGCCCGCGGTACCCGTCGGCGAATCCGGCCGTGTGCAGATCGGAGGCCGCCGGGTGCGTCGAGGCCTCCTGTCCGTCGATCCGGCCGAGCTGGATCCGCTTCAGGCGGCCGTCCTTGACCAGCGAGGCGACGGCGTCCACCCACGCCGCCGGGTCGGATCCGAACGTGAGGAGGCTGAGGGCGCCGCGCTCGAGATACGCCGCCGGCGCGCCGTCCGCGAGCACGACGTACGCGCCGGCCTGGCGCGCCGGCCGCCCCTCGCTCGCCGGCCAGGGGAGCGAGGCGCCGTAGGGCTGCGCCGGGTCCGCCGCCGCGAGGATCAGAGGCCCGGCGGCCTCGCCGTCGCCGGCCTCGGACCCGTGGCGGAGCGCTCGCAAGCGCTCGACCGCGCCGGGATGAGCGAACTGTGCGCCGCCGAGGCCGGCGACGAAGTATCCGCGACGGACGTGACCGGCCTCCTCCATCGCTCTGAACACTGAGTAGATGCCGACGAAGCCACCCGGGACGCCCTCGGCGAGGACCGCCTCCCGCGTGATGACCCCGTGCCGATCGAGCAGCTGGCGTGCGAGGGCATGCGCCCGCTCGGTGGGGGCCGGCGCCGGCTGCCGGAGTCCGGCGACGAACGACCACCGGCCGGCGCCGGCCGGCGGCCCCGTCCGCCGGAGCGCACCCGGTCTCGGCCTGTGCCCGGGCGGCGTCGTTCGGATCTTCGCGGACGCCCCACGGACGAAGGCCCGGAGCGGCGCGAGGGTGTCGTTGGTGACCTCGCCGGCCCAGACCAGGTCCCACAGCGCCCCGAGGAGCAGGCGCTCGTCCGCCGTGCCGGCGGCGGTGACGAGTTCGGGCCAGAACGAGGCACCACGTTCTGCCAGGTGGCTGCGGAGCGCATCGTGCACTTCGCCCTCGGGCGGCTCGGCGGGAGCTTCCGGGAGGAGCGCGGGGGCGTCGGATCGGAAGACCAGCGTGACGCGGCCGTCGTCGGTGGCGATCGGTCCCGTGCCGACCCAGGCCACGTGGCCGCCGGCCACGAGGGCGTCGAGGTCCGCGGGTCGGTATCCGCGAACCCGGGCGGGAAGGACGTCGGTCTCGAGGATCGAGGCGGGCACGGACGTGCCTTGGAGGCGGGCGACGGCGTCGGCGAGCGCGTCGACATGTCCTCCTGGCCGGTCCGCGCCCTGCCACAAAGGGAGGAAGCGCGCGAGCGCCGCCGCGTCGACGGGCTCCACCTCGCGACGGAGCAGCGCGAGCGATCGGCGACGGAGTCGGCGGAGCACGTCGGGCTCGCACCACTCGCGTCCCGAGCCGCCGGGCCGGAACTCGCCTCGGATGACGTCCTCCGACGACTCCAGCGACGCCAGTGCGTCGCGGACGCGATCGACGGAGGCGCCGAGCCGAGCGGCCACCTCCTCGGCGAGGAACGGTCCGTGCGTCCGGGCGTACCGACGGACGAGGCCCTCCAGGGGCCGCTCGCTCCGGCCGGTGAACGCGCCGGGGAGTCCGATCGGGAGCGACACGCCCAGCGCGTCGCGGAGCCGGGCCGCGTCTTCGATCGCCGCGACGCGCTCCTCGCTCGCGACGCGGAGGCGGACCGCCCGGCCGTCCGCGACCAGCTGCTCGGTGAGTCCGTGGGCATCCGCATCCTCGACCCGCGCGGCGATCTCGGCGTCCGTGAGCTCGCCGAGCGTCCGGAGGAGGTCGTGCAGGTGATCCGGCGACCGCGCCCCGCGACCGTCGCCGAGCCGTTGCAGCTCGAGCTCGACCTCGTCGAGCGCGCGGGGGTCCAGGAGCTCCCGCAGCTCCTCGGATCCGAGCAGCTCCCGCAAGAGGTCACGGTCGAGCGTCAGCGCGGCCGCGCGACGCTCGGCGAGCGGCGCGTCGCCCTCGTACATGTAGACCCCGACCCACCGGAACAGCAGCGACTGCGCGAACGGGGACGCGTGCTCCGTATCCACGGCGACGAGGCGTGTGCGCCGCGACCGGAGGTCGGCCATCACCTCGCGGAGCGCCGGGACGTCGAACACGTCGCGCAGGCACTCGCGCGTGGCCTCCAACAGGATCGGGAAGTCCGGGAACCTGGATGCCTCGGCGAGCAGGTCGGCCGAGCGCTGCCGCTGCTGCCAGAGCGGCGTGCGTTGGCCGGGGCGGCGGCGGGGGAGCAGCAGTGCCCGCGCCGCCGCCTCCCGGAACACGCTGGCGAACATCGCGGTCTGCGGCACGGCGGCAACGACCGCCTGTTCGATCGCGTCGGGGTCGAAAAGGAGGTCCTCGGCGGGGATCCGGTCGACCGCCTCCGGCAGGCGAACCACGATGCCGTCGTCGCTCCAGAGGACCTGGGCGCCCGGCCCGAACCGCTCGAGCATCCGAGCCTCGATCGCCATCGCCCACGGCGCGTGGACGCGGGACCCGAACGGGGAGAGGACGCACATCCGCCAGTCGCCGATCTCGTCACGGAATCGCTCGACGACGACGGTCCGGTCGTCGGGGACCGCGCCGGTCGCCTCCATCTGCTCCTCGAGGTACGACACGAGGTTCCGCGATGCGAGCTCGTCCAGACCCACGTCGCGACGCAGGCGCTCGAGCGCGGCGTCACGACGTGTTCCGCGAAGCGTCCGCGTGAAGGCGCCCACCGCGCGCCCGAGCTCGATCGGACGCCCCGGCTTGTCCCCGTGCCAGAACGGCATCCGCCCTTGCTCACCCGGCGCGGGGGTCACGATCACCCGGTCGCGGGTGATGTCCTCGATGCGCCAGGACGATGCGCCGAGCACGATCACGTCGCCACGACGGCTCTCGTACACCATCTCCTCGTCGAGCTCGCCGACGCGAACGCCGTCGGCGAGGAAGACGGCGTACAGCCCGCGATCCGGGATGGTGCCCCCCGAGGTGATGGCGATCCGGCCGGCGCCGTCCCGCGCGCGGACGGTGCCGGCGCCGCGATCCCAGACCAGCCGCGGCCGGAGCTCCGCGAACCCGTCGCTCGGGTAGCGCCCCGCGAGCATGTCGAGGACCGCGACGTACACCTCCCTGGAGAGCTCGGCGAACCCGGCCGCGCGCCTGACCGTGTCGTAGAGCTCCTCCACGCCACGTTCCTCGACGGCGCACATCGCGACCAGCTGCTGCGCGAGCACGTCGAGGGTGTTCCGCGGGTAGCGGGTGTGCTCGATCTCGCCCGCGAGCATCCGCTCCGCGACGACCGCCGTCTCCAAGAGGTCACCGCGGAACTTGGGGAAGATGCGGCCTCTCGAGGGCTCACCGACCTTGTGGCCGGCCCTCCCGATGCGCTGCAGGCCGCTCGCGACCGACCCGGGGGACTCGACCTGGATCACGAGGTCCACGGCGCCCATGTCGATGCCGAGCTCGAGCGAGGACGTGGCGACGATCGCCTTGAGGCGTCCTTCCTTCAGGGCGTCTTCGACCTCCAGCCGCTGCTCGCGGGCGAGCGATCCATGGTGCGCGCGGACGAGGTCCTCATCCGCGAGCTCGTTGAGGCTGGCCGCGAGACGCTCCGCCAGGCGCCGGGCGTTGGTGAACACGATCGTGGATCGGTGCTCGCGGATCAGCTCCAGCAGCCGCGGATGGATGGAGGGCCAGATCGAATGCGCGGGCTCCCTGCCGTCCGGAGCGTCGTCGCCGTTGCGACGGGGCGCGCGCGCATCGAGCGCGATGCCCCCGCCCATCTCCTCGACGGGGACGACCACCTGGAGCTCCATCGGCTTGCGATGGCCGGCGTCCACGATGGTCACCGGCCGCGCGACGCCGTCGACCGAACCGCCGAGGAACCGAGCGATCTCCTCGAGGGGCCGCTGCGTCGCCGAAAGGCCGATCCGCTGCGGAGCGTCGTCGCAGAGCTCGTCGAGACGCTCGAGCGAGAGCGACAGGTGGGCGCCTCGCTTGGAGGCGGCCATCGCGTGGATCTCGTCGACGATCACGGTTCGGACGCTCCGGAGCGTCTCCCGGGCGGAGGACGTGAGCATCAGGTAGAGCGACTCGGGGGTGGTGATCAAGATGTCCGGGGGGCGTCGGATCATCCGCTGCCGGTCGCGCGACGGGGTATCGCCCGTGCGGATGGCGACCCCGGGCGCATGTGCGAGCGGCGTGCCCAGGCGGTCGGCGGCGTGTTGGATCCCCGCGAGCGGCGCGCGCAGGTTCTTCTCGATATCGACGGCGAGCGCCCGCAGGGGCGACACGTAGAGCACCCGGGTCCTCGCCTTGGGATCCTCAGGAGGCTGCTCCGATGAGAGCCGGTCGATCGCCCACAGGAAGGCGGCAAGCGTCTTGCCCGACCCCGTGGGGGCGAGGATCAGCGAGTGGTCGCCGGCGGCGATCGCCTTCCAGCCTTCGCGCTGGGCGCGCGTGGGCGCGTCGAAGGAGGTCGCGAACCAGTCGCGGACGGCGGGGGAGAAGACCTCGAGGGCCACGACCACACGCTACCCGGTGCTACGGACATGCGTGAGGGCGCCGATAGGATGCCGCGGCATGCGTTTGCGCCGCGCCCTCGCCGTCTCGGCGTTCGCCCTCCTGGTCTGGCCCCCGGTCGCCCTCGCGCAAGAACGGTCCGTGATCGAGCCGGAGGACCAGATCGTCCTGGCGGGATCGGTCACGGTCGCGCGCGGACAGCGGGTCGCCGAGGTCGTCGTCTTCTCGGGCCGCGCGACGGTGCACGGTGTGGCGACCGGCGACGTGGTCGTCCTGGAGGGTCCCGTTACCGTCACGGGACAGGTGAACGGGTCGGTGATCGCCGCCGACGGGCTCGTTCGGCTCGCCGAGAGCGCTCGCGTCGGCGGCGACGTCTTCTCGAGCGAGTCGATCGTGACGCGGCCCGGCGCCAGGGTGGGAGGGGACGCGCGGAGCGACGTTCGGTTCTCCTTCGAAGGACCCCTGGTCGCGCTCGGGAAGCTCCTCGGACCGGTCGCCATCTCGGTCTCGGTCCTGCTGACGGGCCTCGCGCTCCTCCTCGTCGCTCCTCGAGGCGCGGACGCGGTGGCCGAGACGCTGACGGACGCACCCCTCGCGTCGCTGGCGTGGGGGATCCTCGTAGCGATCTCCGTTCCGGTCGTCGCGGTGGCGCTCGCGATCTCGGTGCTCGGGCTGCCGCTGGGACTCGCCCTCCTCCTCTCGCTCGGCCTGTGGTGGATGGTCGGGCTCACGTGGGCGGCCTGGTGTGCCGGTCGCGGTCTGGTCCGGCCCCCCCGCGGTCGCAGGATCGCCTTCCTCGCCGGGTGGGCGATCCTCGCTGCCGTCGGCCTGGTGCCGATCCTGAACGTGGCGGTGTGGACGCTGGCGCCGGCGGTCGGGTTCGGCGCGATGCTCGTGGCCGCGTGGCGATCACGCCACGGGAGCGGCCCTCGGGGGCGCCATCGTCAGGGAACCCAGGTTCCACCCGACGACGCGGTGCAAGCCGGGTTCGCGTAGCTCCGGTCGCCGTCGTCGCCTGTCTGCCGAGCGCGGTTGTCTAGGTCCCCGAGCCTGGCGCCGCCTCCGCGCCCACGACCACCGCGAAGGATTCCTCGGCGGACGCGCCCCCTCTCCGCAGCACGATCGCGACCAGCGCCAGCGCGAAGAGGGTCAGCAGGAGGACGAGCGTCGACATCGCCGCGATCTCCGGTCGCATGACGGCGCGGATCGAACTGAGCACGTACACCGGCCACGGCGAGGCGTTCGCCGTCGAGACGAACGACGAGATGATCGTGTTGTCCAGGCTGAGGCTGAACGCGAGGAGCGCGCCCGCCAGCACCGCCGGCATCATCAGCGGGAGCGTGATCTTCCTGAACGTCTGGGCCGGAGGCGCGTAGAGATCCGCAGACGCCTCCTCGAGGGCTTCGTCGAGCCCGGCCAACCGGGCGCGGACGATCAGTGTGACCACCGCCGTGGCGAAGATGGCGTGGGCGACCCACAGGCGGAACAATCCGTAGTTGAGGATGTCGTTGTCGGGGCCGAACGGCCCGCCGATGCGCACGTACCAGATCAACAGCGAGATCGCGTCGACGATCTCCGGCGTGACCAGGACCAGGAACAGCAGCGCCAGGAACCCGATCGTCCACTTCCCGGACCGCCTGGCGAGCGCGATGCCGGCGAGCGAGCCGCACACCGTCGCGAGCAGGGCGGCCCCCAGTGCCGCACGGATCGACGTGAAGATCGCGTTCCGGATCGTCGGGTTGTCGAGCGCGTCGACGTAAGGCCTGAGTCCGAACTCCTTCCAGACGACGAGCGCTCGGCCGTCGTTGAACGAGTAGATCACGATCATCAGGATCGGCAGGAACAGGAAGACGAAGACCACGATGCCCCAGACGCCGAGCACGATGTTCACGGGGTCGCGTCGTACGCGCCGCTTCTGGGTGACGGCGCTCATGCGGTCACCGGTTCGATCTCGACGCGTCGATTCCGACGGATGAGGGCGCGCACGATCAGCCCGAGCACCGCGAAGACCGCGACCGAGCCGAGGATCATCAGGATCAGGATGACCGCCATCGCCGAGCCGAGCGCCCAGTTCTGCGCGGTATTGAACTGGCTCGCGACGAGCGCGCCCACCATGTTCCCCTTCGCGCCGCCCAGCACGGCCGCCGTGATGTAGTCGCCCGTGAGCGGGATGAACACGAGCAGGAGCCCGGCCGCCACGCCGGGGAACGCGAGTGGGAGGGTCACCTGCCGGAAGGTGTCCCATCGGCTGGCCCCGAGGTCCTTGGACGCTTCACGGAGCGCGGGGTCGAGCCGATCGAGCGCGACGAACAGCGGGAAGATCATCAAGGGGAGGTAGTTGTAGACCACCCCCAACTGCACGGCCTCTCTCGTGTCGAGCACGTCGAGCGGCGCGCCGATCAGATGCAGGTCCTGCAGGATGCCGGAGAGCGCTCCGTTCGGCTGGAGCAGGATCAGCCACCCGAGCGTGCGGACGAGGAAGTTGGTCCAGAACGGGATGATCGTCAGGCCCAGCAGGATCCCTCGCCAACGCGAAGGCACCTTCACGGCCAGCCAGTACGCGAACGGGAACGCGATCAGCAGGCACAGGATCGTGCCGACGATCGAGATCTGCAGCGTCCCGCTGAACACGGTTCGGAACGTGTCGGAGAACGACTCCGCGTAGCGGTCGAAGGAGAGCTGATCCGTCGCGATGGTGCGGTAGATGTCCGGCTTGTACCCGAACGAGTACCAGAAGATGAACAGGACCGGGACCGCGAAGAAGAAGATGAAGAGGAGCCACGCGGGGATCGCGAGAACGAACCGAGGCGCGCGTCGGCGCGGGCGCTCCGCGCCCGCGCCGACGCCTTTTCCCTCGCTGGCGGCCACCCGGGGATCAGGCTCCCGAGGCTGCCTTCGCCTTGTTCCAGATGTCGACGAGCCGGCCCTGGGCCTCGTTCACGGCACCCGGGTCCATCGTGGCGACATCCTCGTCGGAGAAGAACACCAGGTCGAGGAACTCGAGCCCGGCGGCTTCCGCCTCTTCCTGGACGCCGACGATCCCGGTGTTGTAGCCGTGATACGCGAGGTCCTTGAGCGAGACCTCGGGATCGCAGATGTAGTTGATCCACGCGTGGGCGGCGTTCGGGTGCTCGGCACCCTTCACGATGCACCAGTTGTCCATCCACAGCTCGGTGATGGGTGCACCCAGGCCCCACACGTACCGGTCCGGTTCGTCGGTGGAGAGCAGTCCTTGGCGCGCGTCGCCGTTCCACGCGTGCGAGAGCGCGTACTTGCCCTCGGTGAGCGCGATGCCCGGATAGGAGTCATACGCCTTCACGTGCGGGGCGAGCTCCTTGACGATGAAGTCCTCGCACGCGGTCAGGTCGGCCTCGTCCGTGGTCGTCCACGGGATGTCGTTCGCCCAGAAGTAGATGCCGGTCAGGTTCCCGGGCGTGTCGAGCACCGAGGTGGCGCCGCTCGCCTCGCCCTGCGCGACCGCGATGAAGTCGGTCCAGTCGTGGATCTCGCTGGACACCTTCGTCTTGTCGTAGATCCACCCGGTCGAGCCCCAGTCCTTGCACACCGAGTGCTCGTTGCCCGGGTCCCACTCCTGGTCGCGGTAGATCTCGTCGACGTTCTTGAAGTTCGGGATCAGGTCCAGGTTCAGCGGCTCCAGAAGATCGAGCTCGACCATCTGGGGGATGAAGACCCCCGTCGGGATCACCATGTCGTAGCCGCTCGTCCCCTGGGAGGCCTCGAGCTTCGCGATCGCCTCTTCGTTCGAAGCGTAGATGTCGATCTTCGTCGCGGGCCCGAACTCGTCCGTGAAGTCCTTGAACACCGCGGGATCGTCGTACTCGGCCCAGTGGTAGAAGTTCAGCTGGTCCTCGATCTCGCCGCCGGCCGCCGGGGTGCCCCCGTTGCCGCTGGGTTCGGGATCTTCCCCGCACGCGGCGAGCAAGACGCTGCTCGAGAACACCGCTACCGCCGAGCCGGCCATGAAGTGCCGCCTCGTGATGCGCTGCGCGGTCGCGCGAGGCGCCAGGATCTTCAGATCGCGGAAATCATCAGCCATCCGTGTACCCCTTTCGTCATCCCTCGGTCCCGGTCGCGGCCGGATCGGCCAAGACCACCGCTGCCTGTCCGGCGTCGTACACGTGGACCAGCCCCTCGTCCCATGTACACCAGACCTCCCCACCGACCTCCAGCTTGGGAGCTCGCGGCCGGGGCAGCCTGCAGAGGATCTCCTTCCCCCCCGGCGTGAGGACCACGAACTGGATCACATCTCCCAGGTGCGAGATGCCGGCCAGCGTGCCGCGGATCGAGTTCACCGAGTCCTGCGGCTGCTCCTCTGCGAGCTGCACCGCCTCCGGCCGGATCGCGGCCAGGGCGGACCGACCGTCGACCGCATCCGGGGATGAGTTCGACGTGCGGATCGTCCATCCATCTCCTTCTACGACGGAGCCGCCCTCTCTGGCTGTGCCGTCGAAGAAGTTCTGCTGCCCGATGAAGCCGGCGACGAACGCCGATGCCGGGTAATCGTAGATCGTGTCGGGGTCCGCCAGTTGCTCGACGTGCCCGTCCAGCATCACCGCGATGCGGTCCGACATGGAGAGGGCTTCTCCCTGATCGTGGGTCACGAAGATGAACGTGATGCCCACCTGGGACTGGAGGAGCTTCAGCTCGATCTGCATCTCCTCCCGGAGCTTGCGGTCCAACGCGCCGAGTGGCTCGTCCAGGAGGAGCAGGCTGGGCCGGTTGACGAGTGCCCGGGCCACGGCCACGCGTTGCTGCTGCCCGCCCGAGAGCTGCTTCGGCTTGCGATTGGCCAACGGAGACATCTTGACCATCTCGAGCGCTTCTCCCACCTGCCGGCCGATCTCGGACTTGTCCACCTTCTTCTGGCGGAGCCCGTAGGCGACGTTCTCCGCCACGCTCATGTGCGGGAACAGGGCGAAGTGCTGGAAGACCGTGTTCACGTCACGCTTGTGAGGGGGGGTGCCCCGCACATCGCGACCCGAGATGAGGATCTCGCCGGCGGTGGGTTCCTCGAAGCCGGCCAGCATCCTCAGGGTGGTGGTCTTTCCGCATCCCGAGGGGCCGAGGAGCGACAGGAACTCCGCCGGATGGACCTTCAAGGAGATGTCGTCGACCGCCACGACGTCGGCGAAGCGCTTCGTGACGTCGATCAGCTCGACCGAGCCCTGCTCGTTGTCGTTCGGGCCGTCGTTCGCCAGCGTCGCACCCCCTTCCGGTCGCTCGGACTTCCGGGAGTCTGACGAACTGCCCCGCTTCACGCAACCGGCCGGCCCCCGCAGGCTATCCCGTGGAGTAGACGACCTTGCCGGACGCGATCGTGTGCTCGACCCGCGCATCGGCCACGGTGGCGTCCGCTGGATCGAAGAGGTTGCGATCGAGGACAACGAGATCTGCACGGCAGCCCTCTTCGAGGGAGCCGGCGTCGTCGTCGCGGTTGACGTGGGCAGAACCCTTCGTGAAGGCGGCGAGAGCCACGTGCAGGGGGAGCCCTTGGTCGGGGAGGAACGGTTCCGCGTCTCGTGCCGAGGGGTCGGTCCGGCGGATCGCGACCTCCATCTCTTCGAGGGGGTTCGCGGTCGAGACAGACCAGTCGGAACCGAACGCCAACGTCGCGCCTGCGGCGTGAAGCGAGGCGAAGGGGTACTGGAGCGGCGCGCGGTCGGGTCCGAGGAACGGCACCGTGAGCTCGTCCATCTGGGGATCGTGCTGGGCCCAGTACGGCTGGCAGTTCGCGATCACCCCCAGGTCGCGGAATCGGGGGATGTCTTCGGGGTGGATCACCTGGAGATGGGCGATGTGGTGCCGGGCGTCTCGGGCGCGGTTCCTGGCGCGGGCGGCTTCACAGGCGTCGAGCCCGTTCCGCACGGCGCGGTCCCCGATCGCATGCATGTGGACCTGGAAGCCCACTCGATCGAGCGCGGTGACCGCCTCCACGAGCTCATCGTGGTCGAGATAGGTGATGCCCGTCTCATCGGTCTCGTGTCCGGCGGCATCGCAGTAGGGGCGGAGCATGGCGCCGGTGTGGTTCTCGAGCACACCGTCGGCCATGATCTTCACGGTCGCCGGATGGAAGTTCCCGACCGAGCCTCGGTCCCGGCGGGCCACGAGCTCCTCGACCTGCTCCGGCCCTCGGTGCCGGTCCCACCAGAGGGCGCCGACGACGCGAGCGGTGAGCTCGCCTCGTTCGGCGAGGGAGCGGTATGCCTCCTCGGTCGGAGGCGTCACCCATGCGTCCTGCCATCCCGTGATGCCGAGAGGATGGAGGTGCTTCTGGGCGAGGAGGATCGCGCGCTCCCATTCCTCCCGGGGTGGCTCCGGCAGGTGGGCATCCGCGAAGGAGTAGGCCGCGCCTTCGTGCAGGGTGCCGGTCGGCTCGCCCGTCGTGCCATCGCGCTCGATCCGTCCGTCCCAGGGGTCGGGCGTCTCGCGGGTCACGTGCCCGAGCTCCAGGGCCTTGGAGTTCACCCAAGCTCCGTGGACGTCGCGGTTGAGCAGGAAGACCGGTCGGTCGGGGACGATGTCGTCGAGGAGCTCCTTGGTCGGCGTCCCCCCTGGGAAATGGGCCATGAGCCAGCCGCCGCCGAAGATCCAGGGTTCCCTCGGGTTGGCGCGGGCGTACGACGCGACGGCGTCACGGTACGCGTCGACGCTCGGCAGGTCGTGGAGCGAGACGTGAAGCCGGTATCGGCCGGCGAACGGCGCATGGAGATGGGAGTCCTGGAACGCGGGGAGCACCATCCGGCCGGGAAGGTGCAGCAGTTCCTTCGCGTCGGGGAAGCGCTCCCTGACGTGTTGCTCGGTACCGACCGCGGCGACCCGGTCGCCGACGATGGCCACGGCGCCGGCCCATCGCCGCGCCGCGTCCATCGTGTAGACGTCGGCCCCGGTGACGACGAGGTCGGCGGTTCCGGCACGCTCCGGCATCCGGCGGAGGATAGCCGGGGAGGCCGCGCCTCGCTCCATCTGCGTCGAGATCGTCCGCATGTAGATGTCTCGGGAGGCAGCCGTCCCTGAAGGGCATGGCGGACGTCATGGTGAGCGCACGGCGGGACGTGGAGGTGCTCTACCGGGAGCACGGCAAGCGTCTGTGGTGGGCGCTCGTCGCGTTCAGCGGGGACCGCGACATCGCGAGCGATGCGACGTCGGAGGCGTTCGCGCAGGCGCTCCGGCGGGGGGAGGCGATCAGGGATCCCCTCGCCTGGATCTGGCGGGCGGCGTTCCGCATCGCGGCAGGTGAACTCAAGCAACGAGGCAGACAGGCGGCGCCGCTCTCCGAAGCTTCCTACGAGCTGCCCGAACCGGCCGCGGAGGTGACCGACGCCCTGCGACGGCTCCCCGCGCAGCAGCGGGCGGCCGTCGTGCTCCATTACTACGCGGATCGTCCCAGGCCTCCACTATGAGTACCTGATCGAGCTCGATGCCGAGACGACGCTGATCGTCCACACGACGGAAACCCGAGGCGTAGAGGGTGTGTACGAGGAGAACCGCACCGTGGTGGATCGCGCGGTGGAGACGCTCCGCCTCGATCCCGCCGCGCCCGAGTGAGGCACGCATCAGGCGGGAGGCCGTACGAGGGGATATCCTTGCCGATCGTGAGGCCGCCGGACCGGCCGGGCTGCTTCCTCTGCCACCGACCCACCTTCGATCCCGACAAGCGCGAGGTCCCGTGGGGGCGCGCGGTGGCGGGAGGGGTGCAGGTGCTGATCTGTCCGGACTGCCAACACGACCGCCCCGACTGGGCCGAGAGCCTGGATCGGTGCGAGGCTTGCGGTGGGACACGCCTTTCCCTGACGCTGGGGCAGGTCGTGTGCCGGGCGTGCGGCCATACCGCGAGAGCGGGCGCTTAGCTCAGCTGGTTAGAGCGTCGCTCTTACAAGGCGAAGGTCGGGGGTTCGTGTCCCTGAGCCCACTTCGGACTGCTGGGAGACGACGATGGCTGATCTTCGGGAGCAACTGACGGATCGAAGCGGCCGAGCCGCCCGATCTGTGGGCGGAATCGAGTCGCGCGCGAGCGAGGAGAGACCTCAGGTGGACACGAACATCGGGTCGGTCGTCGCATTCCGGAAGATCAGCGCGTCGGATCACGCCGCGGGTTGCCGCCCCTCGCTTGACGAGTGGCATGGCGACGTCCGCGCCGTCATCGACACCGCTCATCGGAGCGGGCTGCGACCTCGGAGCCGGGGATGGCGGGCCAACAGCGCGCTCGTTATCGATCGAGCTACCCGGAGCGATCGCACACCCGTTCATGGGGAATAGCCGGACGCGTTCGTACGCGCCGGTACTAGCCGATCGGGTCCTGACGGCGACGGAGTCGCTGACCGGCACGGAGGGCCTGGGGGTACCTCGAGGTCGCGACCGCGACGACCCCCAGCCTCGTCCGGTGCCGAGCTCCCGGGCACTAGCGCCGGGTCCTGACGCTGGAGCGAGCTCGTCTTGACGGCCGGGCCGCATGCGGATCGAGTCGAGATTGATCGATCTGATCGGTCCTGCCCTCCATCCGAGTCCCGACCCTGCTCGATTCACCGCCGAGACGACGCTATCGTCCACACGACGGGAACGGGAGGGGTCTGGAGGCTCGTCGTACGAGGAACCGCCGGACCGCTGGTGTGATTCCGCGCGGTGGAGACGCTCCGCCTCGATCCCGCCGCGCCCGAGTGAGGCACGCATCAGGCGGGAGGCCGTACGAGGGGATATCCTCTGATCGTGAGGCCGCCGGACCGGCCGGGCTGACTTCCTCTGCCACGACCCACCTTCGATCCCGACAAGCGCGAGGTGCCGTGGGCTCCGGCGGCGAGGGGTGCGGTGGGAACTGACCTGCGCCGACACGACTCGGCCAGACACGGGGCCGACGAGCGCCGCGTCCCGGCCGAGAGCGCCTGGATCGGTGCGAGGCTTGCGGTGGGACACGCCTTTTCCCTCACGCTGGGGCAGGTCGTGTGCCGGGCGTGCGGCCATACCGCGAGAGCGGGCGCTTAGCTCAGCTGGTTAGAGCGTCGCCCTTACAAGGCGAAGGTCGGGGGTTCGAGTCCCTCAGCGCCCACTAGATACGGGCACTCGGTACGGAACGCTCACGACCACCGTGTTCGGCTCGGCGAGAAGGAGCCGCTTGATGAAGAGGGCGGTCTGGCCATGGAGGATGTGCTCCCACCACCGTGTCACGAGGAACTCCGGGATCACCACCGTCACGACCGTGTCCGGCCGCGCGGTGTGCCGACGGATCTCCTCCAAGAGCGGGGGTCCGAGATCTCGGAACGGCGCCTCGACGAACGACAGCGGCACGTCGAGTCCCGAATCCCACCACTCGTCAGCGATGTCCGGGACCACCTCGGGATCGGCCGCGAAGTACAGCGCTTCGATGTGCGCCGACCCGAGCGCCCTCGCGTAGTTCACGGCGCGGATCGTTCCGTCGTGGACGGACGACACGGGGACGAGGACCACGCTCCGGCCGCTCTCGAACTCTCCCGTTCGAACGCCGGACGGCCTCCTCCTGCTCTTCCGGCACCAGCGGGATGTCCATGACGGCGACGTCCGGGTGAGAAGAGGAGACGGGCCTTCAGGAAGAAGGCGAAGCGCTGCCTCCAGAGGAGCTGCCACCACGATGTCCCGGAGACCACCTCCGGCACGACCACCGTGACGAACGTGTGCTCGCTCGGTCGCCTCTGCGCGAAGCCGTTCGCGGAGCGCTGGGATCGTCCTGTGTCCGTCCCCGAGGAGTCGCTCGAGGGGTCCCGAAGCGGCCGGCCATCTCCGTCCAGCCCTTGGCGACTCTCCGCGAACCCTTCGGGCTCTCCGATGTAGAGCGGCGTCACCGAGTGAGGCCGTAGGGCGCGGACCTGCGCGAGCGCTTCGTGCGTCGCCGGCCCCAGGTCTCGGACGAGGAAGAGGAAGCGGTGTCTGACGTCGCGATCGATCGGCAGCCGGCTGGCGCGGAGCGCTCGTGCCACGTGCTGGTAGTGGCGATGCACCGCAAGCAGCCCGACGACGATGAACGGCATCGAGACGATCACGATCCACGCGCCGTGGAGGAACTTCGTGGCCGTGATGACGACCAGGACCACGCCGGTCGTCGCAGCACCGACGCCATTGATGACGATCGACCGGCGCCATCCCCGTGACGCCTGCGCCCGCCGGCTCCGCTCCTTGAGCCAGTGTCGAACCATCCCGCCTGCGAGAGCGTGAAAGAGGTGAAGACGCCGACCACGTAGAGCTGGATCAGCCGGGACAGGTTGGCATCGAAGACGTAGATCAGCGCGCCGGCGAGAACCGCGAGCACGATGACGCCGTTGGAGAAGACGAGCCGATCGCCGCGATTCTTGAACTGCGACGGCATGAAACCGTCCCGCGCGAGGATCGACGAGAGCCGAGGGAAATCCTGATACGCGGTGTTGGCCGCGAGGATCAAGATCGCGGCCGTGAAGGCCTGCACGAGGTAGAAGCCGATGCCGCCCCCGAAGATCGCGTGCGCGATCTGCGCGACCACCGAACGCTCCTCGGAGATCGTGATCCCCTGGACGTGCGTGGCCAGCCAGGAGATCCCCAGGAACATCGCGATGCTCATGACGCCCAGGATGCTGAGCGTGGTCGCGGCGTTCGCCGCCTGGGGCCTGCGGAACGCGGGGACGCCGTTGGAGATGGCCTCGACGCCGGTGAGCGCCGTCGATCCCGACGAGAAGGCGTGGAGGATCACGAACAAGGAGACGGATCCGGCGGCGGTCGCGAGCTCGTGCGCCGGCGGGATCGCCTCGGCCACCGGGCAGCCACCAGCGCATCGCACGAGTCCGACGACGATCATCACGAAGGTCGATGCCACGAAGGCGTACGTCGGGACCGCGAACAGCGTGCCGGCTTCCTTGACCCCGCGGAGGTTGGCGAGCGTGAGGAGCACGACGAAGCCGAGCGAGATCGCGACAGCATGGTCTGCGACCTCCGGGATCGCCGACGAGATCGCGAGCACCCCGGCGCTCACGGAAACAGAGACCGTCAGGACGTAGTCGACGAGGAGCGCCGCCGCCGCGGTCAGGCCCGGCAAGATCCCGAGGTTCTCCTTGCTGACGATGTACGCGCCGCCGCCCGACGGATAGGCGCGGACGGTCTGGCGGTAGGACGTGATCACGATCGCGAGGAGCAACGCGATCGCCAACGCGATCGGGATCACGAGATGGATCGCCGACGCACTCGCGGCGAGCAGGACGAGCAGGATCTCCTCGGTCGCGTACGCGTTCGACGAGAGCGCGTCCGACGAGAAGATCGGGAGCGCGATGGTCTTCGGGAGCAGCGTGTGCTCGAGGTGGGAGCTGGGCTTCGCGCGGCCGACCAGCATGCGCTTCGCCGCGGCGCGCGACCGACTTCGGGCGGGAGCCGAGACAGACATCGCATCTCGAGCGTAGGAACGCTGGCGGTCGCGACCCGTCAGGGATCCGTCAAGAGTCGGGCGTCCCCGTTAAGAACGCGTCAAGATTGGCGTTCGGCGCCCGCGATGGAGGTCCGACCGACGCGAGACCGTTTGCGCGGAGCTAGCCTTTCCCCATGCAACGGGACGGAGCCTCGGACGGTTCGTCGCGGTCGGTATCACCGGCCCGCGCGGAGCCGGGACTTCCCTCGAAACGCCGACTCGCCGGTGCCCTCCTCGGCACCGGCTCGCTCGCAGGCTCTGACCGTCGCGCTCCTCGCGGTGCACACGCACCTCGGACTTCCGAGCATCTTCTTGCTGTACCTGACCGTGATCGTGGCGATCGCGCTGGTCGGGGGTACTTGGCCGGCGCTGGCCTCCTCGATCGCGGCCTCGGCCTTGATCAACTGGTTCTTCACGCCGCCTACCCACACCTGGCGGATCGCGGAGCCTGAGAACGTGCTCGCCCTCGTCGTCTTCCTCCTGGTCGCCGGGGTGGTGAGCTTCCTCGTGGATCGCGATGCACGAGCTCGGGCCGATGCCGAACGAGGGCGCGCGGAGACCGAGTCACTCGAGAAGGTGAACGACCTCCGGACGGCGATCCTCGCGGCCGTCTCTCACGATCTACGCACCCCACTCGCCGCCATCAAGGCGTCGGTGAGCAGTCTCCGCGAGCAGGACGTGACCTGGTCGCCGATCGACACAGCCGGATTCCTCGAGGCGATCGAAGAGGAGACCGACCGCCTCACGGCCCTGGTCGGCAACCTCCTCGACATGAGTCGCATCCAGACCGGTTCGCTCGTGTTGATCCGCCGCTCGGTTGGCCTGGATGAAGTGGTGCCGCGCGCCCTGGATACGCTCCCCTCGTCGGCTCAGGACGTCATCCTCGAGATCTCGGAGTCGCTCCCGAGGGTAGAGGTCGACGCCGGGCTCCTCGAGCGGGCGATCGCGAACGTGATCGCGAACGCGCGCCAGTGGAGCCCACCGACGGACCCTGTGACGGTCCGCGGCGCCGCGGTCGACGGTCGGGTTGAGTTGCGGGTGATCGACCACGGCCCGGGTGTTCCCCCGGAAGCCCGCGATCGGATGTTCCTCCCGTTCCAGCAGCTCGGCGACCGTTCCGGGACCAACGGCGTCGGGCTCGGCTTGGCGGTTGCTCGTGGATTCGTGGAAGCCATGGATGGCTCCCTGTCCGTGGAGGAGACGAACGGGGGCGGTCTCACCATGGTGTTGTCGTTCGGGGCCACGTCATGACGAGGATCCTGGTCGTCGACGACGAGCCCGCGCTGCTCCGGGGGCTCCGCGTGAACCTGGAGGCGCGTGGGTACGACGTCGACCTCGCTGCGGACGGGGCCGAGGCCCTCGCGGCGGCCTCGGCACGCCCTCCGGACGTGGTGATCCTCGACCTGGGGCTGCCGGACATGGACGGCGTCGATGTCATCGAAGGTCTCCGCGCGTGGGGTTCGATGCCGATCGTGGTGCTTTCCGCGCGCGAGCAAGAGCCGGACAAGATCGCCGCGCTCGACGCAGGTGCCGACGATTACGTCACGAAGCCGTTCGGGATGGGTGAACTGCTAGCCCGGATCCGAGCGGCGGAGCGACGAACGGCATCGACGGGTCAGCTCGCGATCGTGACGACCGCGGCCTTCCGGATCGACATCGAGACGAAGCGGATCGAGATGGGCGGTCAGGATGTCCACCTCACGCCGACGGAGTGGCACCTGGTCGAGATCCTCGTCCGGAACCAGGGCAAGCTCGTCGGCCAGCGACAGCTGCTGCAGGAGGTCTGGGGTCCCCGCTACGAGCAGGAGACCAACTACCTCCGCGTCTATATGGCGCAGATCCGTCGGAAGCTCGAGCCGGACCCCGCGCGTCCCCGACTACTTCCTCACCGAGCCGGGGATGGGATATCGGTTCGAGCCGGAGGATGTGCCGGTCGCGGACCCGACCCCCGGCTCGAGCCCTGCGATGAGCTAGATGCGAGGGTCGACGGGTTCGCTCTCGAGCGCGAGCACCCGAACACGCGTCGTGCACACCGAACAAGGGCTCGCCTCGCGTGAATCGCTCGAGCGCCTCGATCCCGAGTGCGAACTCCCTGGAGGCGAGTGAGCGCTTCCGCCGGGGCCCTCGCCCGCGGAGCCGCTCCAGGTTCCGCTCCTCCGTGTACTCAGGCCGGTAGATGATCCGCAGGTACTCGGGGCCGCGCACCTTCATCCCCGGCTGGCCAACGGCTCGAGGTCGAAAAGCGAGAAGAGATTCGTGCAGATGTGAGGTACGTCACTGCACGTGGACGGATCGCCTACTAATCTCGAACACATGTACGGATCACTCGCGAGCGCCGATCTCGACGACGACGGGCTGATCCGCGTGGCGGATGCGCTGAACCGCCACATCGCCTCTGCACATGTGGCGCTCCTCCGTGTCATCGCTGAAGTCGATCGACGGAGGGCATGGCACGACTCGGGCGCTCGAGACCTCGCGCACTGGCTCTCCATCCGTTACGGCATGTCGTGGTGGAAGGCGGACCGGTGGATCAAAGCGGCGGCTGCCCTGGAGAAGCTTCCGGCGATCACCGACGCTCTCGAGACCGGGGTGCTGGGCATCGACAAGGTGGTCGAGCTGTGCCGGTTCGCGTCGACCGAAACCGAGGGTGAGCTCATCGGATGGGCGAGCGAGACGACGTGTGCCTCTATCCGGCGTCGTGCGGACCTCGAGGTGAGGGCGGCCCTGGAAGAGACCACTGAGCTCGAGCGGGACCGATCACTGCGGTACTGGTACGAGGACGGCGGGCGTCGGTTCGGCCTCGAGGCTCGGATGCCGTCGGCCCAGGGGGCGATCGTCGCGAAAGCTCTCGAGCGGGTCGTCGATCAGGTCGCCGCCATGCCCGCCCACACCGACGGTGTCGTCATCGAGTCACGTCGCGCCGACGCCCTGCTGGCGCTGTGTTCGCAGCACATCGGCGCCGACGCCGACGCCGATCGGGCGACCGTGGTGGTCCATGCGTCTCTCGAGGCCTTGTCGGGACGACGCAACGCGGAAACCGAGAACGGTGCGATCATGCCGCCCGAGGCACTCCAGCGTCTCGCGTGTGACGCTCGGATCCAGGTCGTCGCCGAGAACGAGGCAAGCGACGCGGTCGCCCTGGGGCGCACGAAACGAGAGCCGTCCGCCTCGATGATGCGGCAGCTCCGCCATCGCGACCGAGGGTGCAGGTTCCCCGGGTGTGGGTCGACGGCGTTCGCCAACGCGCACCACATCGTGTGGTGGTCACGGGGAGGAGCCACCGACCTCAGCAACCTGCTGCTCATCTGTGCGTTCCACCATCGACTCGTCCACGAGCACGGATGGAGGATCGAGCGCACGAACGACGGGCGGATCCGGTGGTTCAGGGCCGACGGCTCCCGCTATCGAGGGGGACCCGAACACGGGGCGACGCTCGCCGATCACGACACGTTCCTCGATACTGGCTGAGACTCGGTTCTGCTCGCGCCCTCACACGCGAGTCTTGGATGGGAGGCCACGATGAACGAAGACGAGCTGATCGGACTGCTCCGGCAGCGACAGAACAACGGTAGAACCGCCTACCTCACTTTCGGCGAGCTGGTGGCGATGGTGCCCTCGGACCAGATCGATGCTTGGCGAGCGGTGCTCGCCAAGGTGAGGGCCTCCGATGAGACTCGGGACGCTGCTGAGGACGCGGACTAACGAGCGGCTTGAAAGGGACCGGACCGACGAAGTTGATCGCGAACGGAACGATCGCGAGCTCGACCTCGACGGCGCCGGCGGCAAGCAGGGCCAGCGGCCCAACGGATCGTCGCTCCTCGAGCATGGCCCTCCCGAGGCTCATTACAGGCCTCCTAGACTGACGGCGCGTGCATCCGGATCCTGAGGGCGCCCATCGCGAGCAGGCGATGGAAGGGGTATCTCCACCGCGGGCCCGTGGATGGATCCATAGGTTTGCGTTCCTCGTCGCGGGACCGGCCGGCATCGTCTTGCTACTCGTCGCGCCGACCTGGGGCGCTCGCCTCGCCGTTGCCGTCTACACACTTACCCTCATCACGGTGTTCTGGGTGAGCTCGACGTATCACCGCGGATCTTGGTCCACCGAGGAGTTCGCCCGATGGCAGCGGAGGGACCACGCGGCGATCTTCCTGCTCATCGCGGGTTCCTACACGCCGTACTGCGTGCTCGCCCTCGATGGCGCGTGGAGAGTGGGGATGCTTGTTGCGATCTGGATCGGGGCCGGACTCGGCATCCTCGTGAAGCTCTATCGCGTCGATCTCCACGTGCTTTCCGGCATCATGTATCTCGGGCTCGGGTGGGCCGCGGTCATCCCATCCGCGCAGTTCGTTCGGGCGCTGAGCCCTGCTGCCTTGATACTCACCGTCGCGGGAGGACTCCTGTACTCGTTGGGCGCTCTCGCTTTAGCGCTCCACCGGCCGAAGCTCTTCCCACGGACGTTCGGCTATCACGAGGTCTGGCACGCGGCGACCGCTGCGGCAGCGGCCTGCCACTACGTCGCGGTGCTGCTGATCCTGATCGACGCCTGAGGTCGCGGGCTCCGGGAGCCATGCTCGCTCGAGGCGTGGAACGCGAGGCCGGAGGAGTCCTACGGGTGCGCGGGATTGCCACCGCCGTTGCCGTTCCCACCGCCGTTGCCGTTGTCGTTCCCACCGCCGTTGCCGTTGCCGGCGCCATTTCCAATGCCGGGAGTGCCTTCGACGGGGTCGACTGGGTCGACGGGCTCGACGGGATCCACAGGGTCGACCGGGTCCACAGGATCGATCGGGTCAACAGGGTCGACAGGATCGCCACCGCCGTTGCCACCGCCGTTGCCACCGCCGTTGCCACCGCCGTTCCCACCGCCGTTCCCGCCACCGTTGTTCCCACCACCGTTGCCACCGTTCCCGCCACCGTTGTTCCCACCACCGTTGCCACCGTTCCCACCGCCGTTGCCGCCACCGCCGTTCCCACCGTTCCCGCCGCCGTTCCCACCGCCACCGCCGTTGCCACCGTTCCCGCCGCCGTTGCCGCCACCGCCGTTCCCACCGTTCCCGCCGCCGTTGCCGCCACCGCCGTTCCCACCGTTCCCGCCGCCGTTCCCACCGCCACCGCCGTTACCACCGTTCCCGCCGCCGTTCCCGCCACCGTTGCCTCCACCAATGTTCCCGCCACCGCCGTTGGGAACTTCATCAGTGCCACCGTTGCCGGCGCCACCGTCTGTGCCTCCCGGCTCGTCGGTGCCGCCACCGTTGCCTCCGGGCTCGCCACTGGCACCGCCGTTGCCGTTCCCGCCGGCGTTCCCGCCGGCGTTCCCGTTCCCGCCCCCGTTGCCGGGTTCACCCTTGTCCGAGTTCTCCACGTCCGAGCCGTTCCCTTCACCGTGCTCACCGTCGGAGCCTCCAGCCCCGCCCTCGTCCTCCTGGCCGCCACCGATGCCGCTGCCGTTCCCGCGACCGATCAGCCCTCCGTCGACGATGCTCCTGCCGATGCCTCCGTCCATGCCTGCGTCGTCTTCGACGCCGAGCTGGGAACCCGGGGCGAAGGCGTTCCCGTCCGGCGGGTCCAGCGGTTGATCCGTCGTCGGCGTGAGCGGGACGGACGACGCCGTGATCCGCTCGCGGGAGGGGACGAAGACCGCCAATGCATCCGATGCGAAGTCACGAGCGGTGTCCGGCAGGTGACCAGTCATCGCGAGGCTGCTGCCCGCCGTGATCACGATCGTCGCGGTCGCGACCGCGGCTCGCGTGAGCGGGCGATGGATCGGCCGGCGCCGCGGAGGAGGGATGTTGTCCCGAGCCGCACGCACGGCCACCGCCATCGAGGCCACCGTCGTGTGCTCGGCCCAGAGCTCTCCGGGAAGGGGATCCCCGGCGACGTCTCGCAGGAGCTCGTCGAAGTCGATCAGGTGACCGTCGTGGCTCCGCACCATGGCTCGGAGCCGCGACTTCCCATCGTCGCGCGACGTCGGATCGATCATCGACCCATCTCCGCGATCTCGGCGGCGTCGGCATCCGCGTCGGCGCGGAGCAGCCGCAACGCGTCCATCTCGAGGAGCCTGACGGCTCCCGTCTCCTGACCCGTGATCAACGCGACGTCGTCCACTTCGAGGTGCCCGAGCGCTCTGAGGAGAAGGACGTCCGCATGACCGGAAGGGAGCGCGGCGACCTTGGCCAACGAGTCCGACATCGCCGCCGGAGCGTTCTCGTCCACTTCGACCTCGATCGGATCCGTGACTTCACCGTCTTCCAGGGGTCGGCGAGCCAGGTCGAACAACCAGCGTCGGAACGCCACTTCGTCGCCGGAGAAGTGCTGGAGTCCGTCGGCAACCTGCATCCACACCTGCTCCGCGGCGTACTCCGGTGCGTGGGCGCCGCGGGCCCGGAGGTAACGCAGCACGGCGGGGTGGAACTCTCGATAGAGGAGACCGATTGCCCACTCCACGCCTGTCGATGCGGCCGTCATCACCGTCTCGAATCGCTCGCCTCGCAGACGCGGTGCAACCGCGGTCGGCCGGATGGTTGTCGATCCTTCGGTCGGCGCGAGATCGAGGTCTCTCGGCGGCATCGGTGCCGGCAGGGCGATGATCGGGTCCTTCGCGAGGCGGAACGAGAACCGGGAGCCTTCGCCCACACGACTCTCGACGTCGAGCCGGGACCCGTGGAGCTCGAGGATCTCGGAAACCACCGCCAGTCCGAGGCCGGTTCCGCGCGTGGAGCGAGTGTGCACGTCGCCTCCACGGAAGAATCGCTCCCCGATGCGTGCGACTTCACTCTCGGGGATGCCGGGGCCGTCGTCGCTCACCGCCACGATCACGTGGTCCGGGCCGTCCTCATGTGCACTCACGATCACGCGGCTGCCCGCCGGCGTGTACTTCGAGGCGTTCGAGAGCAGGTTCTCCACGATCCGTTCGATCAGGCCGGGATCGGCCTGCGTGGACACTCCGTATGCGACATCCAGCTCGACCTGATGGCCCTCCAACAATGAGGCGAGCCGGTCGACGATCTCCGGCAGGAGCTTCGACAGATCGATCTCCCTCGTGTCCGGACGGAGCTGACCCGCTTCGAGCTTCGAGAAATCCAGGAGCTGTCCGATGACGTGATCGAGCGTGGCCGCGTTCGCGTTCAAGCGCGTCAGGAAGTCCGTACGGATCTCGTCGTCGATGGTTTCCCACTGGTGCTCGAGCGTGCGTCCCATCCCCGTGATCACGGTCAGCGGGGTGCGAAGCTCGTGCGAGACGGTCGAGAGGAAGTCGTTCTTCATCCGGTCGAGATCCGCCAAGCGCTGGATCACCTGTCGCTGCTCTTCGAAGCGACGGACGTTCTCCAAGGCCAAGCTCGCCTGCGACGCGAGCATCCGGAAGACCTCGACGTCTTGCTCCTTGGGACCGGGCTCAACCTCCGAACCGACGACGAGCACCGCTGCCACGCCGTCGCTGACCTTGATGGGAACGGCCGCGCCGAACATCGGGAGCCCACGCTTCCGCCCGCGGAACACTGCGAACTCTCCTGATTCGGCCGTGGCGACAACGACGTCCGGGATCGTCCCTTCGGGAGCGGACGACTCCGGCACGGTGTGCCAGCCCTCGATCTCACGAACGAAGACGCGGGCGAACGGGAAGCCGAGACCAGCGACCGCCTCGATCGTCGTTTCGAGAACCTGATCCGCATCGACCGTCGAACTGCTCATGTCCCTCGCCGCGGCGGAGACCGTGGCGAGGAGCGCCCAACGTCGATCGGCCTCGGCCCGTGCATCCCAGGCCGCGCGGACCTGGACCCGGATCTCTTGGACGAGGAATCCCGCGAGGAACGTGAGGACGGACAACACCACCAGGGGGAGGGGACCCTGATCGGCGGCACGAAGGGCGAGACCGTAGCCGACGAGGGTCATGGCGAGCAGGGCGACCTGTCCTCTCGGCGGGAAAGCGACGGCGAAGAACACCGTCGTGAGTGCGTACAGGAGGACGAGTGGTGAACGCGCGCCGCCCGTGGCCCAGACACCGACGGTGACCATTCCGAGGGCCGTCACGGCCCATACGGCAAGCAGGTTCATCCCGGTCCGAGTTGCCAAGAGCCGATCCCACGGCAACAGCGTCGCGAGTGCAGCCGCGACGGCGAGTCCGGTCAGCGCCAACCCCCATCCGCCGAGGTCCACGCGAGCTCTCGCCGCGAGGACGAACATCGCGGCGGCGGCGAGCGGGGCGAGGAGCGTCACGCGCATGCCGACGCGGAGCGTGCGGAACTCGATCGGCAGGGGACCGCCGGACACGCCCCTTTCCTTGGCGCGGGGCGCCTCTGCCGGTTCGCGATGATCCGGCTTGCGGCGGGTGGCGCCGGGTGAAGCTTCGGTCATCTCGGTTGCCTTCCGAACGGCGGACTCTGGGGCGGCACCCCCTGCGGTCCGCTGTAGGACGCAGGGTTCGATGACCGTAGCCCTGCGGCCGTCGGTAGTTCATCCGTCGGTCGTTCATTTCGGGGGGTGGGCCGGGCGAAGGTCGAAGAGACCATCGACCTAGGAAGGGCTGGTCGACGAGTCCGCATGATGCGGCCTCGCGACCCTGGGAGAGGTGGCTACCCGATCGGCTGTGCCAGGTTCTCGGCCGTCTCCTGAGAGATGCCGAGGCGCTCCGCGAGGTCAGGCGTCTTCTGGTCGAGGAGCTTCTGGATCGACTCCTTCGACAGTCCGAGCTTCTGCCGGATCGTTTCCGCCGATATCCCGGCCTCCGTCGCTTCGTCGAGCTGCTTCTCGATCATCTGTTGGCGCCGCTCGGCAACCTCTTCGAGCAGCACCAGCTTCTCGATCTCCTCGCGGAGCAGGTCGATGTCCATCGCGGATCCTTCCATCGATCAGGCCTCGTACTTGAACGAGATGTTCACGCGCGCACGGTAGTTGGTGACCTTGCCGTCCTCGATCGTCACGTCGAACTTCACGACCTCGCCGACGCGGAGATCCCGGAGGGTCTTGGCCGCGGTCTCGACGGCATTCTTGGCCGCCTCCTCCCACGACGTGGCGCTCGTGCCGATCACCTCGGTGACCCGATAGACGCTGTCACTCATCTGGACCTCCTCCTCCTTGCCGGGCAACGTCCTCGCCACCCCATGCCGTGGCCCGCACAGGCTATCGTGCTTGCGTGGTTCGCGCGGTGGCTGTCCTGCTGGCGACGATCCTCGCCCTCGCGATCCTCGCCTGGCTCGTCAGCTGGATCCGTGCCTCGGTCGCCCGGCGGCCGAGCCGACGAGGCAGCCGCCGGACCGGGGGCTACGAGTTCGAAGCCCGGAGCGATCAAGCGAAACGCCGGCTCAAGGGGGTCGGCGGGCCGACCGAGCGACGGGACGAGATCGTGGAGTTCCTCGACACCCACGAGGGCGTCGAGGCCTACATGGAGCCGAAGACCGTCGTGAGCCCCAAGTCCGTGGTGCTGATCGACGCCGCAGGTGAGTGGCGCCGCTTCGAGCTCAAGGAAGACGCCTACCTGAGACGGCTCTCGGGCGAACGGGCGCTCCCCATCTTCGATGCGGCGTTGACCGGCTACCCGCCGCGGATGCGACGGCGCTCGGGACCCTCCGGCTAGGTCCGCAGCTCGAACCAGGGCACTTCCCACGCCCTCCGGGCGTACGCTTCGAGGATGAAGGTGCGCCGCCGCGCCGCGGTGATCGCGATGGCCGCGCTCGTCGCCGCGTGCACGAGCAGTGCACCCGACGGTCCCTCCGGAGCGCTGCCCTCCCTCGGTGCCTTCCCGAGCGCCATCACGGGCGACCGACTGCTCGTGCTGATGGATGACGGGAGCATCCTCACTGTGAGTCGCGACGGCGGCGACGAGATCCGCCTTCGCGGTGAGGACGATCTGGACTCCGAGACTCGCCAGCCGGTGTGGTCGCCGGACGGCGCACTCGTCGCATGGGTGGAGATCGGCACGGAGGCTCCTCCGGCGTCTTCCACACTCGTGACGAGTCGTCCCGATGGGTCAAGCCGTCGCGCGGTCGTCGTGGACACGGGCACCTTCTTCCTGCAATGGGACCCGACATCGTCGAGACTCGCCTACCTCGGGAGCTTCCGCGGGGCGGTCGGGATGGGCGTCGTGGACACGAGCGCTGACGGGGTACCGGTCGCGAAGACGCTCGGTGTCGGGCAACCCTTCTACCTTTCGTGGGGACCCGAGGGCGACCGGCTCTTGATCCACGTCGGCACGGACACGCTCGGCACGCTCGACCTCACGGGGGCCCTCGAGCCGTTCGACGAACGGCCCGGCGTCTTCCACGCCCCCGTGTGGCTGGAGGACGGGCGATCCGTGTATGCGGTGGACGACGGCGACGATCAGCTACTGGTCGTTCGCGATGGCGGACGGCCGAGAGAGCTCGTCCGATTCCGGGGTGCGATCGAGTTCGTGGTCAGTCCTGACGGCGAGCGGATCGCGTACCGGGTGGACGCGGGCGAAGGCCTCGGCACGGTCTCGGTGATCAAGGTCGATTCCGCACGCGCACGTGCTGTCTCGGATATTCCGACCTCGGCATTCCATTGGAGCCCCGACGGGCGGCGATTGCTGTTGATGACGCCCGCGGAGGGGGACGACCCCACCACGCACCGCTGGTATGTCTGGGACGGGCGTGCGACGAGCGCCGTCGGCCCCACCTTCGTCCCCAGCCCGACCTATCTGCGCGACTACCTGCCCTTCTTCGGACAGTTCGCGCAGACGATGACCCTCTGGTCGCCGGACGGTCGATCCTTCGCCTTCCCCGCGTTGATCGGCGATCGGGCGGGGATCTGGGTGCAGGATCTCGAAGACGAAGGTCCCACGTTCGTCGTCGAAGACGGGTCCGTCGTTGCCTGGTCACCGGTAGGCGCTCCGTAGACTCGCGGGATGCGCGAGGAGCTCACGCTCTACGACGAGGTCGGCGGCATGCCGTTCTTCGAGCGGCTGATCGAGCTCTTCTATGAGGGCGTGGCGAACGACCCGCTGCTGCGTCCCCTCTACCCCGAGGATCTCGGGCCCTCCACCCGCCACCTGACCCTGTTCCTCGCTCAGTACTGGGGCGGGCCAACGACCTATGACGCCGAGCGAGGACACCCTCGCCTTCGCATGCGGCACGCGCCGTTCGCGGTCGGGCCGAGTGAGCGGGATCGGTGGCTCTTCCACATGCGGGCCGCGGTGGGTGACGTGGCGCCTCCGGAGCCGGCTCGTCGAGCACTCCTCGAGTACTTCGAGATGGCTGCCGAGGCGATGCGGAACCGCGACTGAGATCGCTAGGCCAAGAGATAGCGGCGAGAGAGCGGTACCTCGGTGACCGGGTCGCTCCGGAGCACCTGCCCGTTGAGGGTCACGGTCCCGTCCTCGGGTGAAACGTCGATCTCGGGCACCGTACGGTTGCGAGCGAGATCCCGGCGGCGGATCGAGCGCGTGCCTCGCACCGCGACGAGCCGCCGCCGGGTACCGAGCTTCCTCGCGAGGCCGGCGTCCAGCGCGGCTGCGGAGACGAACGTGGCGGACAGCGCCGCCGGGGCCGCGCCCGTCGCGCCCCAATCGGGTCCGTACCGGGTGGGCTGTGCTCCGTGGACGCTGGCGTTGCCCTCGCCGATCGCGCTCCACGCGACCACGCCTCCCTTGAGGACCATCACGGGCTTGACCCCGAAGGAGGACGCATCCCACAGCACGAGGTCGGCGAGTCGCCCGGGCGCGAGGGAGCCGACCTCGTCCGAGATGCCGTGCACACGCGCGGGCTCCTCGGTCACCTTGGCCAGATAGCGAAGGATCCGCTCGTTGTCGTCGCGGCCGTCCCCGTCGTCCTCGTGGGTCGAAGCCGCCGCCTTCATCGCGTGTGCGAGCTGGAACGTGCGGCGAACCGTCTCGCCGATCCGGCCCATCCCCTGCGAGTCCGAGTTCACGATCGAGATCGCCCCCAGGTCGTGCAACGGCCCCTCGGCCTCCATCGTCGCCGGGTGGACGAGCTCGCGCGCCGCGACCACGTCGTCGGGCAGCGCCGGGTTCCCTTCGTGGACGATCAGCTTCATGTCGAGCTGCTCGGCGCCGGTCGACGGGCCGTAGGGGATCGTCGGTGTCGTGGAAGAGCAGAACACGTTCGGCTCGCGAACGATCCCGATCAGGTCCGGGATGTGGCCCCCGCCCGACCCCTCGACGTGGTATGCGTGGATCGCCCGTCCCGCGATCGCCTCGACCGTCTCCGCGAGCTCGCACGACTCGTTCAACCCGTCGGTGTGCAAACACACCTGGATGTCGTGCGCGTCGGCGGCCCGCAGGACCTCATCGATCACCTCCGGGTAGGCGCCCCAGTCCTCGTGGATCTTCAGGCCGACGGCCCCCGCCTCGATCACGGACTCGAGCTGCCCCGGCACACCGGTCCGCGCGGACGGCTGGAGACCGATGTTCACGGGCAGATGCTCGAACGCCTCGAGGGTCCGGAGCATCCGCCACGGCGGCTCCTCGAAGCCCGCGGTGATCAGCGTGGTCACGCCGGCGGAGAGTGCGACCGGGAGCAGGCGCGGCGAGAGCAGGTGCACGTGGGAGTCGACGGCGCCGGGCGTGGCGATCAACCCGTGACACGGGATCGGCCACGTGTTCGGGCCGATCGTGAGGTCCACCCCGTCGCTGATGTCGGGGTTCCCGGCCCGCCCGATCCCGGCGACCCGTCCGTCCTTGATCCCGATGTCGGCCTTCACGACGCCGAGCACCGGATCCAGCACGACCGCGCTCGCGACGACCGTATCGAGCTCACTCTCCGTCGTCGCGAAGTCGTGCTGGGCCAACCCTGATCGCCAGTTCTTCGCGTAGCCCCACAGGGCCTGGTCGGCGGGATCGGTGAGGTCGCGTTCGATCCGGATCCAGAGATCGGTGTCGCCGAGCCGGATGCGGTCGCCGGCCGTCGGCCCGTGGCGCGTCGCGTGCTCGGCGCGCGAGTACCGCTCGGGCACGAGGCTAGGCCCCCGCCCCTCCGTACCGGACGAGGTCCACCTCGTGGGCCTCGCCCGGGGCCCACCGCAGGGAGTCCCCAGACGGCAGGTCCAACCGGAACCCCTCGGCCGCGGTCCGGTCGAACTCGAGGTGCTCGTTGGTGCGCCAGAACGGGAAGTGCGACGACACGCGGATCGGATGCTCGCCGCGGTTGGTGACGCGGAGATGGATCCGGTCACGGCCCGGGGCGAGCTCGACGTCCCCCTCGCCGAAGCGGATCGCGCCGGGTCCGTCCCCCGCCGAACCGAACGGTTCCCGCAGGACCACGAGGCGAGTCCCTTCCTCGAGGAGGACCTCCACGCGGATCTCGGGCACGATCCCGGCGACGCCGTCGATCATCTGGTCGGGGGACACGGCGGCGCGGCCGGCCGCGGCGACCTCGTCGAAGGACGCACCCCCGCGGCCGGCCGCGTGCATCTCGTCGCACACGAGCGCGACCGCCTCGGGAGCGTTCAGCCGCAGCCCCTTCGCGAGCGTCGCCCGCGCGAGCTGGGCGGCGGTGAAGATCAGGAGGCGCTCCTCCTCGGTCGGGGTGAGCTGCATCGGGCGAGGGTACCCTCCGTCGCGATGTCGCGCTCCCCAGATGGATCACGGTCGGAGAAGCGTGACGACGCGCCGAGGGCCCCCACCTTCCGCGAGGCGTCCCGCTTCTGGATCTGGCTCGGCCTCGTGAACTTCGGCGGGCCCGCGGGTCAGATCTCTCTGATGCACCAAGAGCTCGTCGAGCGCCGCCGGTGGATCGACGAGGGACGATTCCTGCACGCGCTCAGCTACTGCATGCTCCTGCCCGGGCCGGAGGCGATGCAGCTCGCCACCTACGTCGGGTGGTTGCTCCATCGGATCCGAGGAGGACTCGTCGCGGGTATCGCCTTCGTCCTCCCGAGCTTCTTCCTGCTCTTGGCGCTCTCCTGGGTGTTCGTGACGCACGGCGATCTCCGGTGGGTGGCGGGGGCCTTCGCCGGTCTGGCGGCGGCCGTGGTCGCGATCGTCGCCCAGGCGACCGTCCGATTGGGACGGACCGCGCTCGCGAACGGGCTCATGGTCGGCGTCGCGATCGCGTCGTTCGTGGCGGTCTTCGTCCTCGACATCCCGTTCCCGATCGTGGTCGCGGGCGCGGCCGCCGCGGGGCTGATCGGCGGGAGCATCCGGCCCTCGCTGTTCGAGGTCGGCATCGGACGTGAGCTGGAGGAGCGAGCATCGGCGTCGGTGGTCGGGCGACTCGAGACGCCGGCTCCCACCTGGCGGCGGAGCATCGTGGTCTTGGTCGTGGGCCTCGCCGCATGGCTGATCCCGATCGCGGCGGTCGCGTTCTGGAGGCAAGAGGCCGGCACCGTCGCCGACATGGGCTGGTTCTTCACGAAGGCCGCGCTCGTGACCTTCGGAGGCGCCTACGCGGTGCTGGCGTACGTGGATCAAGCGGCCGTCGGCACGTTCGGCTGGCTCCGGCCCGGTCAGATGGCGGTGGGTCTGGGGCTCGCGGAATCCACGCCCGGCCCGTTGATCATGGTCTTGGAGTTCGTCGGGTTCGTCGGCGCGTATCAGCACCCTGGAGGGCTCCCGCCCCTCGTCGCCGGCATCCTCGGCGCGACCGTCGCCGTGTGGGCGACGTTCGCGCCGTGCTTCCTGTGGGTCTTCCTCGGCGGGCCGTACGTCGAGCGGATCCGTGGCAACGTACGGCTCGCATCCGCGCTGCAGACGGTGATGGCGGCGGTCGTCGGCGTCATCGCGAACCTCGCGGTCACCTTCGGCATCGTGACGTTGTTCGGTGACGTGCGGACCGTGCGGTTCCTGGGCGGCGAGTTCCCCGTTCCCGTCTGGACCGAGATCGACCCGTTCGCGATCGCGGTGGCTGCGGTGGTGTTCGTGGGGCTGTGGCGCTACCGGTGGAACGTCGTGCCGGTGATCCTCGGGAGCGCCGTGGCCGGGCTCTTGATCAGGGGGTTGCTGTAGGGGGCCGCCGATCCCGCCGGAGCAGGATGGCGGCACCGGCCACGGCGACGATCGCGAACGAGAACCACTGGAACGCGTAGGACAGGTGGGGGCCCTCGGAGAGCTCGGGCAGCGGTGCGGGCGCCGGCAAGGACCCCGGCTGGGGCGGCGCTTGGTCGTGCAGTTGGAGAGGGAAGGGGAGGATGTCGTAGGGGAGCGTCGACGCGATGCCCCGGACGTCCAGCACTCGGATGACACCGTCGGGATCAGGTGTGGTGGATCCGTCGCCCTCATCGGGCACGAGGGAGCCTCCCACCGTGACGTCGCCGGCAGGCGGGGCGGCTCGGAGGATCGGCGGCGTCTGCATCGCGAACGGGACCCATCCCCTGACGACGAGGATCGCGCTCTCGTCCGCGAGGACGAGTGGTGTCACGACGAGGTGTCCCGCCTCGCCGTCGAGGCTCCGGCCGAACACGAGCACCTCCCGCTCGACGTCATACCCGCCGTTGGCCACGGCGCGTCGGTAGGGACGGGAGGCCGTCCGCACCGAGGCACCCTCGATCACGAGGGGCGAGACGGCGCGCCGCGCGAGGATCTGCGCGTTGAGCGCCCGGCGTTCATCGAGCCGGCGAAGCTGCCAGAGCCCGAGCCCTACACAGGTCGCCGCCACCACCAGGGCGACGCCAACCACGATCACGCGCCGGGACCTCGATCCGGTCATGTCCGCCTGGCGCCCGCGCAGACGCTAGGGGCCCTTCTCCTCCTGGATCACGTTCCCTCCGTCGATGACCAGCGCCTGGCCCGTCACGTAACTGGCGCGGTCCGATGCGAGGAAGGCGATCAACTCGCCCACCTCCTCGGGAGTCCCCGAGCGGCCCACCGGCGTGTGGAGCCCCGCGATGTGCTCCGGCTCGGTCTGCGATCCCGTCGCGATCCATCCCGGGAGGACGCTGTTCACGGTGACGCCTCTCCGGGCCACCTCGATCGCCAGCCCGCGCATCAGGCCGTCCATCCCGGCTTTGGCCGCCGCGTACCCGGTGGACCCGGCCGTGGTCGCAACCGGCCCGGTGACCGAGGAGACCATCACGACGCGTCCCCACCCGCGTTCGACCATCCCGGGCAGCACCGCCTTGGTCGCGTTGTAGGCCGTCCCGAGGTTCAAGGCGAGATCGCGATCCCAGAACGCGTCGTCCATGTCGAGGAACTCACGATCCTCCCAGCCATCCATGTCGATGGTGACCATGCCGGCGTTGTTCACGAGGATGTCGATCCTCCCGAACAGCTCGAGGATCCGGTCGACCATCCCTCGTACCTGTTCGCGGTCCGTGAGATCCGCGACGAACCCCCCGACCTGGACGCCGGCCTCTTCCAGCTCCGCCGACCGCTCATGGATCCGATCGGTCGTCGAGGCGATCGCGAGCGCCGCACCCTCCCGGCCGAGGATCCTCGCCGTCGCGAATCCGATGCCGGTCGGACTCCCGGCCCCGGTCACGAGGGCCACCCGTCCGTCCGCTTCTCCCTGCATGGTGCGAGCGTAGCCGCTGCTCGGGGCACGGGAACGAGAGGCATCGACTAGGCTTCCGCGCCCATGGATCCCGCCCGTCCGTTGCTCGACATCCAAGAGATCGACACCGCGATCGATCGCCTGCTGGCACGGATGCGAGCGCTCGAAGCCGGTGAGGACGCAGCGGCTGCACTCGCCGAGGCGAACGAGGCCGAGCGGATGATGGGGGAGCTCCGTCTTCGGTTGGATGAGCTGTCTCGAGACCAGATGCGCTTCGAACACGAGATCGATTCGATGTCGCAGAAGGCGGCGGCCGAGGAGCGGCGCCTGTACGACGGGTCGGTGGCGAACGCCCGGGAGCTCGATTCGATCACCCACGAGGTCGACAATCTGAAGAAGCGTCGCAGCGACCGGGAGGACGAACTCCTGGCGCTGATGGAGGTTCGAGAAGAGTTCGAGACCCAGGAGCGCGCCGCGGCCGAACGCGCCGCAACCCTCCGCGCTCGGGTGGCGGAGGTGGGGAGCGTCGCCGCGGACGAGCTGGAGAAACTGCGGACCGAGCTGAAGGAGCGAACCGAGGGGCGGGCCGCACTCACCGAGACCGTCGATCCGGAGTTCCTCGAGCTGTACGAGGACCTCCGACCGCAGAAGAAGGGCGTCGCCGCGGTGGCACTCATCGATGGTGTCTGCCAGGGCTGCCACGAGCAGCTCTCGTCCGTCTATGTCGATCGGTTGAAGCGCGTCGAGGGCCCGAAGAGGTGCGAGCACTGCCGGCGGATCCTGGTCATCTGATCGTCGCCTGCGATGGCGCCTCCCGCGGGAACCCGGGTCCCGCCGGGATCGGCGTGGAGATCACGAACGAGGACGGCCGGGTCCTGGCCGAGATCGCACAGGGCATCGGCGAGACGACGAACAACGTCGCGGAGTACACCGCGGTCATCGAGGGCCTCGCGCGTGCGGCAGAGCTCGGCGCCAGGTCGGTGACGCTCCGGTCAGACAGTCAGCTCCTGATCAACCAGCTCACCGGCCGTTATCGCGTGAAGGCGCCGCATCTCCAGCCGCTCCATCGCCGTGCCCGGAGCATCGCGGCCGGATTCGAACGGGTCTCCTTCGAACATGTTCCGCGCGAGCGGAACGTCGAGGCCGACCGCCTGGCGAACGAGGGCGTCGACCGATGGCTCGCGGGGGATCGCTAGGCCGAGGGGCTGGGAGAAGGTGTCGCGGTCCCGGCGACCTGGGGAACACCGAACACGAATCCCGTCGCCTCGCCGTCCGGACCGGCGACGGCGACCTGAAGATCAAGCTCCCCGGCGGTTGGGGGCGGAGCGACGAAGCTCACGATGCCTTCCGCCGACTCGCCGGGTGGGATCGGACCCGGGAAGGTGACGAGGGGCCGTTCCGAGCTCGCGAGATCCTCCTGCTCCGTAAGCAACGCCGTGAGGCCGGGCAGGACGCGCAACGGACGATCGGTGCCGTTCGTGACCTGGATCCCGAACTGCCATCGCTCCAGCTGCACGAGGTTCCGGATCTCGACCGTCACCCCCTTCCGCCGCTCGCGGGCGCCGTCGAACACCTGGAAGAATTCGTCCAGCCGGAGCCCGTCGCGCGCGAAGTTGATGACGCGGAAGGCTGCGTCGGCTCCCTGGATCATCACGACCATCCCATCCATCGAACGCCGGATCGGTGCGATCTCCTCGCCGGTCTCGTCGGTCAGCCCGAAGATGATGGTCGCCCGCACGACGACGCCATACGCGACGACGTCGTCGAGCGAACCGTCCTCGGCTCGAACGGGAGAGGCTGCGCTCAGGTGTCCGAGCTGCACGCTGCCTTCCATCGTGCCGGGGAACGCGGCGTTCTGCACGCCGACCCAATGCGCCCACTCTCGAGCGAGCGAACCCTCCACGAGCGGCTTCAGGGCTCGCCCACCGTCGGTCGCCGACTCCGCGTACGCCCGGAGGAACGCGTGGGCGACGGACCGAGCCTGTCCGGACAGGCGCAGATCGTCGAGTGCGAGGATCTGCTGGCTCGCGGGGCGCTCGGGGCCTTGCGGCTCGGGCGTCCCAGAGCACGCGGCCGCGGCCGCGACGACGATCACGAGGCTGGCGATCCGGCGCATCGAAGAGAGCCCATCGTACGCAGTACCCTTGTGGACGGAGGAGCCGGCCGGGCGGCCGCGGTCGCGCCTCGCGCGCGGTCGAGGAAAGTCCGGACTCCACAGGGCAGGGTGCTGGGGGCGACCCAGGCGGGGGCGACCTCGCGAAGGCGCAGCAGAAAGCAGACCGCCTCTCCTCGGAGAGGTAAGGGTGAAACGGTGCGGTAAGAGCGCACCAGCGGCGCGGGCGACCGCGCCGGCTCGGCAAGCCCCACCCGGAGCAAGGCCAAGCAGGCAGCGTTCGAGGGCGGCCCGCCCGAGCTGCCGGGTAGGCCGCACGGCGCGGGTGAACCGCGACGCGGCTGCGCGGCGGGGAGACCCGCCTGCGCGCCGAGAGAGATGGCCGCCACCGGGACCTCGGTTCCGGAACAGGATCCGGCTTACAGGCCGGCTCCTCCACTCTTCCTCGAGGCTACGTTCGCTCGTTCCTCGCTCACTGCTCGAGCCTCGAACCAGTTCCTCGGTCGTGTAGCGTCACCGCGATGGACGTCGAGAAGCTCCGGGAGATCCCGCTCTTCGCCGGCCTCCACGATCACACCCTGCAGCGCATCGCGGACCTGTCGACCGAGTTCGAGGAGCCAGCCGGATGGGTGCTCGTCGAGGTGGGTCAGCCGGGATCGGGGATGTTCGTGCTCGAGGAGGGGACGGTCGAAGTGCAGACGCCGGATGGCCGCGCCTGGGAGCTCAAACCAGGGGAGTTCTTCGGGGAGCTCGCGCTCCTCACAGATCATCCCCGGAACGCGCGCATCCAGGCCAAAACGCCGGTGCGCTGTCTCGCGATCTCACGGATGGACTTCCAGAAGCTCCTCAGCGAGGAGCCGGACATCGCGGTGGCGATGTTGCCCAGGCTCGCCGAAAGGGTCGACGCGCCCCACTGACCACCGGGTAGCCAGAATCGAACATACGTTCTATCCTCGCTCCCATGGATCAGCTCTTCGAGGTCGCGCGGAAGACGTTCGACACCCCCGAGTTCCGGGGGATCACGTTCATCGAGAGCGAGGCCAAGTCGATCATCAACCGGGTCCCCGGCGGCGCGCTGCCGTTCGACTGGACGATCAACCCCTATCGAGGATGCAGCCATGCCTGTACCTACTGCTTCGCTCGGCCGACGCACACGTACCTCGAGATGAACGCGGGCCGCGACTTCGAGACGAAGATCGTCGTCAAGGTGAACGCGCCCGACGTTCTCCGTCGCGAGCTCGCCGCGAAACGCTGGAAGGGCGAGCACATAGCGATGGGCACGAACACGGACCCATATCAACGCGCGGAAGGCCGGTACGAGCTGATGCGCGGGATCATCGAAGCGCTCGTCGACTACCGGAACCCGTTCTCGATCCTGACGAAGGGGACGCTGATCCTCCGCGACGTCGACCTGTTGGAGCGGGCGGCCGAGGTCACCAGGGTCTCGGCGGCGTTCTCGATCGGCACACTGGACGAGACGGTCTGGCGTGAGACGGAGCCGGGCACGCCGCATCCGAAGGCGAGGATCGACGCGATCGGAACGCTCACCGAGGCAGGGATCCCGACCGGTGTCCTGATGGCGCCCATCCTGCCCGGCATCTCGGATCGCCCGGAGCAGCTCCGAGCGGTCGTGGAGGCGGCGATCGAAGCCGGCGCCACTCACGTCTCGCCCATCCTGCTGCATCTGCGTCCGGGGGTGCGAGAGGAGTTCTTGCCCTGGCTCGAGGGAGCGCACCCGGATCTCGTCCCACACTATCTCGAGATGTATCGGCAGCCGTACGGACCCAAGGCTCTTCGCGAGCAGCTCGGTCGCCAGGTGTCGTCGATGGTATCCACCGCAGGTGGGATCCGTCGGAGCGTCGAGCCGGCGCGCCGGTTCTTCCGACGTGATCGCGAGCGGCCGCGCGAACGCGGGGCCGAACAGCTCCGGATGCTCTAGGCGGGCGCGGCGACGCCGGCTTCGACCGCGCGCTTCAGCTGCTTCCCGGCGTGGTAGCTGGACCTGACGAGCGGGCCGGCCTCCACATGGGCGATCCCCATCTCCTCGCCGATGCGTTTCCACTCCGCGAACTCGTTCGGATGCACCCAGCGGTCGACGGGCAGGTGATACGTGGTCGGCTGCAGATACTGCCCCATCGTGAGGATGTCGATGCCTGCCGCGCGGAGGTCGGCCATCGCAGTCGGGATCTCGTCGGGCCGTTCTCCCATGCCGAGGATCAGGTTCGACTTCGTGACCTGGCCGGAGCGGCGCGTTTTCGCGAAACGGAGCACGTCCAGCGTGCGGTCGTAGCCGAACGCCGGCCGGATCCGGTCGTGCAGCCTGCGCACGGTCTCGAGGTTATGTGCGAACACGTCGGGTTCCGCTTCGAGGACCGTCGAGATGTCCCGTTCGCCGCCCTTGAAGTCCGACGGAAGCACCTCGATCCCGATGCCGGGAACGGCGTCGCGAACGGCGCGGATCGCCGAGGCCCAGATGCGCGCCCCTCCGTCCTGCAGGTCGTCGCGAGCGACACCGGTGAGCACCAGGTAGCGGAGCCCCATCTCGCGCACCGCCTCGGCGATCCGCACGGGCTCGTCCTCGTCGACCGGGTCCGGCTTCGCGGTCATCACGTCGCAGAAGCCGCATCTCCTGGTGCACTTCGACCCGAGGATCAGGAAGGTCGCCTCGCGCTCCTCCCAGCACTCGCGGATGTTCGGGCACATCGCCTCCTCGCAGACCGTGTGGAGCGATCGCTCGCGCATGATGCCCTTCAGGTCCTCGTAGTTCGGACCGGTCGTGAGGCGCACCTTCAGCCACGGAGGCTTCCGGCCGGCGACCGCTTCCACACCGGGGCCGTTCGTGACACCGACGATCGGAAGGTGGAGGCGACGCTTCTGCGGGTTGTGGTCGGTGACCGCCATCGTGCGGAGTGTAGCCAGCGTTTCCGGGTACGACGTGGAGAACCTCAGGTGCGGGCGAGCTCGCGCATCCGCGCGTAGACCTGATCGGGCTCCGGCTCCATGAAGAAGTGCTCGAGAGGTGCGGCGAACGGCATCGCGGGGATGTCGGGGCCGCCGATCCGCACGATCGGGGCGTCGAGGTCGAACAGAGCCTGCTCGGCGATCGTGGAGGCGATCTCCGCCCCTGCCCCGTAGGTCCGGTTGTCTTCATAGACGACCATCGCCTTCGATGTCTTCCGGACGGACCCGACGATCGTCTCCACGTCGAGCGGCGCGAGGGTCCGCACGTCCACGACCTCGACGGAGACGTCCTCGTCCTCCTCGAGTCGCTGGGCGGCATCGAGGCACAGATGGAGGGAGTACCCATAGCTGATGCAGGTCAGGTCGTCGCCTTCGCGCTTCACATCGGCCACGCCGATCGGCGTGAGGTAGGCGTCATCGGCGACCTCACCCTTGATCGCGCGATACGTCTTCTTGTGTTCGAGGAACAGGACGGGATCGGGATCCCTGATCGCGCTCCGCAGCAGACCCGCCGCGTCGGCCGGTGTCGACGGCATCACGACCTTGATCCCCGGGATGTGGGCATAGAAGGCCTCGATCGATTGCGAGTGGTAGAGCGCTCCGTGGATCCCACCGCCGCACGGTGACCGGATCACCATCGGCACGCCGAAGTCGCCGTTCGAGCGGTAACGGAGTCGGGCGGCCTCCGAGAGCACCTGATCGAACGCGGGGTGGATGAAGTCGGCGAACTGGATCTCGGCGATCGGGAGCAGGCCGTGCAATGCCATCCCGATCGCGACCCCGACGATGCCGGATTCGGCGAGCGGTGTGTCGATCACGCGTTGCTCACCGAACTCCTCCATCCAGCCTTCGGAGATGCGGAAGACGCCACCGCGGATGCCGACGTCCTCCCCGAGTAGGACGATCCGTTCGTCGTTCGTCATCTCGTCGTGGAGCGCGTCGCGGATCGCGGTGACCACGTTCTTCTCGGTCACGGCTCTTCCTCCTGGAAGACGTGACGGAGCGCGGTGTCGGGATCGGGGTCGGGGGCGTCCCAGGCGGCCTTGATCGCCTCTTCGATCTCCTCCTTCGTCTCCGCGCGCAAGGTCTCGTCCTTGCCGTCGTCGAGGAGATCGTGTTGACGCAGGTACCCCCCGAACTGGACCAGCGGATCCTTGGCTCGCGCCTCCTCGACCTCCTCGCGGGTCCGGTAGGACTTGTCGTCGTCGTCCGATGTGTGCGGCATGAACCGGTACGTCTTGCACTCGATCAGCGTCGGGCCCTCGCCTGCACGCGCTCGCTCATGGGCCGTCCTCATCGCCGCGTAGCACGCGAGGACGTCGTTCCCATCGACGACGACCCCGGGGAAGCCGTAGCCCTCCGCGCGCGAGGCGACATCTTGGATCGCCATCTGCTTGGACTGGGGGACGCTGATCGCGTACTGGTTGTTCTCGCACACGAAGATCACGGGCAGCCGATGGATCCCGCTGAAGTTGAGCCCTTCATGCCAGTCGCCCTCGCTCGTGGCCCCGTCGCCGAACCAGCAGCCGACGACGGTGTCCTCGCCCCGGTATCTCGCGGCGAACGCGATGCCGGCCGCGTGCGGCACCTGGGTCGCGATCGGGGAGGAGCCACTGATGATGCTCAATCGCCTCGACCCCCAGTGCGCGGGCATCTGCCGGCCGCCTGAGGAGGGGTCCTCGGCCTTGGCGAACACCCCGAGGAACACCTCGTAGGGCGTCATGCCGGCGGTCAGGACGACCCCGAGGTCTCGGTAGTACGGGAGCCAGACGTCGATGCCCCGCCGCATCGCCCACGCGGTGCCGATCTGGCAGCCTTCGTGACCCGCCGCAGGGACGACGAACGGCGCGCGGCCCATGCGGTTCTGGCGGAGGGCTGCCTCGTCCAGCAACCGTGAGGTGAGAAGCAGGCGGTACATCGCGAGGAGATCGTCGGCGGAAAGGCCGAGCGCGCTGTGTGGGGTCTCGGCTACCCGGGTGGACACGCCGTCTCTCCTCGCACCGTCTTCGCAGGATAACAGCGGCATTCTTGGCGGTCCGTGAGCCGAAGATACCCCCCCGGGGTACCATCTGCGGGTCGACAGCGGACGACAGACACCCGAGGGGAGGCCACGTGCACGGGTACGCGAGGGACAAGGGCGACCTGCTCACCCGACTGCGAAGGATCGAGGGGCAGGTGCGGGGGCTGCAGGGGATGGTGGACCGTGACGCGTATTGCATCGACATCTTGACCCAGGTCAACTCGGTGACGGCTGCGCTGAAGGCGGTCGGCATGGGGCTGCTCGATGCGCACGTCCGCCATTGCGTGACGGAAAGCATCGAGCGTGGCGAGGGAGAGGAGAAGGTGGAGGAACTGATGAGCGCGGTGGCTCGGTTCTCAGGTCGATGAACCTCGAGAGGAACAGCCGCCGTGTCCCGAGCGTTGTCACCCACGAGGTCGTCGCCGAAACTGACGTGAAGAGAGCGCGAAGAGCAGGAAGGCAGGCATGGCAACGTCACCCAACGTCGTAGAGGTCACCGATCAGACCTTCGAGGATGTCGTCGTCGAAGGCTCGAAGGAGCGGCCGGTCGTGGTCGACATGTGGGCCGAGTGGTGCGGCCCCTGCCGCCAGCTGACGCCGACGCTCGAGAAGGTCGCCGACGAGCGGGCGGGCGCGTTCCTCCTCGCGAAGCTGGACACCGACGCCAACCCGATGACGGCGTCGGCGTTCGGCGTCCAGAGCATCCCCACCGTGATCGCCTTCAAGGACGGAGAGGCCGTGACCGGGTTCGTCGGGGCGTACCCCGAGCCGGAGGTGAACAAGTTCCTCGACTCCTTCCTGCCGTCGGAGGCGGACAAGAAGGCTGAGGAGGCCCGCTCGGTGGAGGAATCCGGCGACCTCGTGACCGCCGAGGAGCGGTACCGGCAGGTGCTCCAGGACGATCCCGAGAACCGGGAGGCGGCGGTCGGGCTCGCCCGGATCCAGTTGGAGCGGGGCGAGCTCGAGGAGGCCGAGCAGCTCGTCACGAAGCATCGCCCGGATCCTGAGGCCGAGAAGGTCCTCGCGACGATCACGGTACGGAGATGGGCGGACACGTCGGAGGACGGCACACTGGGTCAGGCGAAGCGCCTGGTCGCCTCGGGCGACGTCATCGGGGGGCTTGCGGGCATGCTGCAAGCGCTGACGGACGATCGTGACGCGGCGAGGGACGCCATGATCACGGTCTTCGCCGCCGTCGGCGACGAGGATCCGCTCGTGCAGGAGTACCGGCGGCTCCTCTCCGCTGCGTTGTTCTGACCTCAGCGGTCGAGCTGCAGACGCAGCTCCTCGACGCTTCCGGTGTCTCCCGAGGGGGCGTCGATCCTTTCGAAGCCGCACTTCTCCAGGACGCGGATCGATCCCACATCGTGGGCGGCGACGTGCGCGTGTAGCGGTCGCGTGTCCAGCTCGGAGAGGAACGCGGAGAGCGCTCCCGTGGCGATCCCCTTGCCCCAGTGCTCCCGGCCGAACCAGTAGCCGACGTCGCGCTCTTCGTCGTGCTCCCAGCTGACGATGTTGCCCGCGACGACGCCCTCGAACTCGACGGTCCTGACCACGACGGTCTCGTCGCGCAGGATCGTGGTCCAGTGCGCCATGAAGGAGTCGCGATCGCGGGCGTCGAAGTTCGCCATCCGGTTGGACTCGGGATCCCGCTGATGCTCGAAGAAGATCGAGAGGTCGTCGTCGCGCACGTCCCGCAGTCGAACCTCGGCAGCGCCCACGTGCGGTTAGACGGCGGTCGGCTGCGGGACGTCGATGCCGGGGAACGGCGCGACACGGAACGCCAGCTCGAAGACCTGAGCCAGGTGGTGCTCCAGCACCGGGCGGACCTCCGCGACGGTCGTGGATCGTCCCGCGAGACGGCTGAGCGAGGTGACGCCGTGGCTCGGGAGACCGCAGGCGACGATGCCGTCCCACCACGACAGATCGGGGTCGCAGTTGAGCGCGAAGCCGTGCAGCGTCACGCGGGCGCGCATCAGCCGGACGCCGATCGCGCAGACCTTGTCGTCGCCGTGCCACACCCCGGTCTGGACGTCCTCGCGTCGATGCAGCGCGACGCCGAACTCCGACGCGGTCCGGATCACCGCTTCCTCCATCCGGCGCAGGTGCGCGGCGGCGTCGGGCTTGGGACCGAGGTCGATGATCGGATAGCCCACGAGCTGGCCCGGTCCATGGAACGTGAACGCACCCCCGCGGTCGATCCGATGGACCTCGGCGCCGCGTGCGGCCACCTCGCCGGGTGACCACAGGAGCTCGTCGGCCCGCGCGCGGCGACCCGCCGTGAACACCGGCGGGTGTTCGAGGAGGATCACGGTGTCGGGGATCTCGCCGGCGAGCCTGCGCTCCGCGAGCAGATGCATCGCCTCGTTGGCCGGACCGTAGGGCACCGGCCCCTCGGGCCGGATCAGGTGCGCTTCGCGGGTCATCGCGTCGCCCTCAGATGGCGACGTCCTCGGCGAAGTCCCAGGTCTCGAGGTTCTGCTTGACGCGCGCGAGGAACCGGGTGGCGATCTCGCCGTCGATCGTCCGGTGGTCCCACGACATCGAGATGTTCACCATCGAACGGATCGCGATCGTGTCGTCGATCACTACCGCCCGCTTCTGGATCGCGTCCAACGACAGGATCCCGGTGTTCGGCTGATTGATGATCGGCAGACTCGCGATCGAGCCGTACGGGCCGGGGTTCGTGATGGTGAACGTCGACCCCTGGATCTCGTCGGGCTTCAGCTGATGCGCCCTCGCGCGGCCGGCCAGGTCCGCGATCGCCCGCGCGAGCCCGACGGTGTTCATCGCGTCGGCGCCCTTGATCACCGGGACGATGAGCCCGGCGTCGTAAGAGACGGCGATGCCCATGTTCACGTAGCGGTGCCGGACGATCTCGTCCCCGCGGAGCTCCGCGTTGACTTCCGGGTGTGTGAGGAGCGCGTCGCAGGTCGCCCGGATCACGAACGGCAGGTACGTGAGATTGACGCCGTGCTTGGCCTTGAACCCTTCTTTCACCTGCTCCCGCAGCTTCACGAGATGGTCGATGTTGACCTCGACCATCGTCCACGCGCGCGCGGAGGTCTGGAGCGAGCCGACCATGTGCTGCCCGATCAGCTTGCGGATGTGGGAGATGGGCTCCACCACGTCGCCCGGACCCGCGACCGCCGGTTGGACGGGAGCGGCGACCGTCGGCGTCGGAGCCGTCGGCGCCTGAGCGGGAGCGGGCGCCGGCACCTCCGCCGGGGCAGGAGCCGCCGCGGGCGCCGCCGCGCGGGCCGCCGCCGCGCCGCCCGAGTCGATCGCCGCCATCACGTCTTGCTTCGTGATGCGACCCCCGGTCCCCGAGCCTTCGATGCGCGAGAGGTCCAGACCGTGCTCGTCCGCGAGCCGACGGACGAGCGGCGAGAGGATCCTCGACCGCGGGCCTCGATCGGGCATCTCCGCCGACCCGGCGTCGGAGGGAGCGGGTTCCGGTGAGGTGGCGCTCGCGGCGGTGGCCTCGGCCCCCTGCGGCGTCGCCGGCTCCACAGCGGGCATCTCGGCCGCCGATCCCTCAGCGACGGCCGACGCACTCTCGGCAGCAGCTTGCGGGGCCGAAGAGGCAGCGGCTGTGGAAGGCGCCGGAGCCGCCTCAGAGGGGGGCTCGGTGCCCGCCGATGTCCCGGAAGAGGCTTCCTCAGCAGCGGGCGCTGGCCCCCCGACAGGGGCGGCTCCGGCGCCACCCCCGCCAGTCGCTTCCTCGGCGCCCTCCTCCGCGATCTCCGCGAGGTCGGTGCCGACGGGCACCGTCTGCCCTTCCTCGACCAGGATCTTGGAGACGGTGCCGTTGACGGGAGAGGGGACCTCCGTGTCGACCTTGTCGGTGGAGATCTCGAAGAGCGCCTCGTCGCGCTCGATGTTCTCCCCCTCTTGCTTCAGCCACTTCAGGATCGTGCCTTCGATGATCGTCTCGCCGAGCTGGGGCATCTTGATCGTGGTCATCGGGGTCTCCTCACCAAGCCGAGAGCTTCTTGACCTCTGCGACGATGTCGCCCACCCCGGGCAGGAACGCATCCTCGAGCGTCGGGGAGAACGGCACGGGGACGTTGGGAGGCGACAGCCGGACGACGGGGGCATCGAGATGCTCGAACGCCTTCTCGGCGATCGTCGACGCGACCTCGGCCGCGATCCCGACGAACCGGTAGGACTCGGAGAGGACGAGGGCCCGCGAGGTCTTCTCGATCGAGCGCAGGACGGTTTCCTCGTCCATCGGGTACACGGTGCGGAGATCGACGATCTCCGCCGAGATGCCCTCGGCCTCCAACGCCTGCGCGGCCTCGAGCGCCCGGTGGACCATCGCTCCGTAGGTGACGATGGAGACGTCGTCGCCCTCACGCTTGACGTCGGCGACGCTGATCGGGACGAGGAAGTCCGGGTCCTCGGGCACCTGCTCGCGGATGCGCCGATAGATCCACTTGTGCTCCAGGAACATCACGGGGTTGTCGTCGCGGATCGCGGACTTCATCAAGCCCTTGGCGTCGGCGGGGAAGGCAGGAGCGATCACCTTGATCCCGCCCGCGTGCGAGAACCAGGGCTCCGGGTTGATCGAGTGGAACGAGGAGGCGCGCACCATGCCGCCGGATGGACCCCGGAGCACGACCGGCAGCGGGACGCCGCTGCGGTAATGGACCCGCGCGAGAGCGGTCGAGATCATGTCGAACCCGCTCGACATGAAGTCGGCGTACTGGAACTCCGCGATCGGGCGGAACCCCTCCATCGCCGAGCCGATCGCCATCCCCACGATGGTCTCCTCGGCGATCGGCGTATCCATCACCCGCTCGCCACCGAAGCGCTCGTAGAACCCCTCGGTGACCTTGAACGCGCCGCCGTAGACACCGATGTCCTCGCCCATCATGTAGACGCGCTCGTCGCGCTCCATCTCCTCCCAGAGCGCTTCGGCGATCGCGACCAGATAGGTGGCCTGGCCATCCTCGGTGCGCTTGCCGCGGGGCTCCGCGCCGTGCCCTGCTGCACCCGCCTCGACCGTCGCGGCCTCTGCCATCAGGCGTACTCCGTTGGTCCGCCGCGGCCGGGCTCGCTCGTCCAGTAGCCGTCCTCGACCCACAGGCCCTTGGCGTGATCCCCGGGCTCCGGGAACGGAGAGGCTTGGGCGAACTCGTAGCCTTCCTCGAATTCCTTCTCGATCCTCGCCTGGATATCCGCGACGTCCTGCTCGGTGACGACGCCCTCCGACTTCAGGAAGCTTTCGAGATGCTTCACGGGGTCCTTGTTCTTCATGTACTCCTCGAGCAGCTCCTTCGGTACGTACTTGGCGGGATCGTGACCGGCGTGCCCCTTCCATCGGAGTGAGACCGATTCGATCAGCGAAGGGCCACCGCCCGAGCGAGCTCGCTCCACGGCCTCACGCGCCGCCGCCTCGACCGCCAGCACGTCGGCTCCGTCCACGCGCACGCCGGGCATCCCGTAGGCGGCGGCGCGCTCCGCGACCGTCGGTACCGGGAACTCGAGTTCGTTCGGCGTGGAGTAGGCATAGAGGTTGTTGTTGACGACCCAGACGACGGGCAGCTTCGCGATCGCAGACATGTTGAGCGACTCGTGCCAGCGCCCGTTCGAGGTCGAGCCGTCGCCGCAGATCGCCATGGCGACGTTCGGCTCGCCCCGTCGCTTGTACGCGAGAGCCGCGCCACACGCCACGGGGTAGGCGATGGGCAGGTGCGACATGACGGTCCACGTCTTGTTCCCGTACCAGTCGCCGATGTGGCTGTTCCCGTCTCGCCCGCGGGTGTAGCCGTCGATCCGTCCCCAGAACTGCGCCATGATCCGCTTCAGGTCCAGCCCCTTCGCGATCTGCGCGGAGAGGTCGCGGTGCGTGGGGAAGAGCGAGTCCTCGGCACGGAGCGGGAGGACGACCCCGATGTGCGTTCCCTCCTGCCCGCGCCCGGAGTAGATCGCGCCCGGGAGTCGGCCCTGGCGGTACAACGCCTCCATCCGCTCGTCGAAGTAACGACAGAGCTTCAGGAGATAGAGGGCTCGCTTCAGCTCGTCGTCGGGGAGTCGCCGACCGGTCTTCTGTTGTTCGTCCTGACGGGTCTTGGTCGTCGCCACTCGGCTCCTCAGGCTGTGTGCAGGGGCTTGCCGGCCAAGGCCAGATGCGCCTCGCCGATCCCCTCGGACAGGGACGGATGGGGATGCATGAGTGCGGCAACCTCCGCCGGCACAGCCTCCCAGTTCGTGATGAGCATGGCCTCCGCGATCAGGTCCGTCACGTGCGGACCGATCATATGGACCCCGAGAACCGGCCCTCCCCCTTGCACGCTCACCACCTTGATGAATCCTCCTTCGCCGAGGATGTTCGCCTTGCCGATCCCCCTGAAGTCGAGATGCTCCGTCGCCAGCTTGTGACCGCGGTCCTTGGCCTGGGTGGCCGTGAGGCCGACGCTCGCGATCTCGGGGGTGCAATACGTGACGCGCGGGATGTTGATGTAGTCGATGTCCGGCACGGTCTCGCCGGCGATCCGTTCTGCGACCGCGTACCCCTCGGTGAACGCGACGTGCGCCAGCTGGAGCGGGGTGGCCGCCACGTCTCCGACCGCCCAGACGTGCTCCACGTTCGTCCGCAGCTGGCCGTCGACGTTCACGAAACCCTTGTCGTGCATCGAGACGCCCGCCTCCTCGAGGCCGAGCCCCTCGGTCACCGGCCCGCGACCGATCGCGACGAGGCAGACGTCGGCGGTGACCTTGTCCGCCTTCCCCTCCACCTCGAACATGATGTCGACGGACTCGCCGGTGTCGGAGATGTCCTTGACCGACGCGCCCGCGGCGGTCTTGATCCGTCGCCTGCGGAACGCCTTGGCGATCTCTGCCGAGACGTCCTCGTCCTCCAGAGGCGCGAGTCGGGGGAGTGCCTCCAGGAGGGTGACGTCGGCGCCCAGGGATCGATAGAGCGACGCGAACTCGAGGCCCACGGCGCCCGCACCGATCACGACCGCGGAACCAGGGATCCTGTCGTACCGGAGGGCTTCGTCGCTCGTGATGATCCGCTCGGTCAACTCGAGCCCGGGGAGCAGCCTCGGGCGCGATCCACTCGCGATCACGACGTCCGCCGCGTCGACCTTGACACCGTCGACCTCGACGGCCGGCCCCGGGACGAGCTTGGCGGTTCCCTTGAGAACGGTGATGCCGCGCGTCTTGATGAGCCCCGTGACTCCCTTGACCAGCTTGTCGACGATCTTGTCCTCGAAGGCCAGCACGGCCGACCAGTCGGGATCACCGGAGGCCTTGATGCCCCATTCCTGGGCGCGGTTCACGGTATCCATCACCGCGGCGGACTGCAGCAGTGCCTTCGTCGGGATGCAGCCACGCAGGAGGCAGGTACCACCGAGCCGATCGTCGCGCTCGACGATGGCCACGCGTTTGCCGAGCTGTGCAGCCCTCAGAGCCGTGGAGTAGCCGCCGGTGCCGGCGCCGACCACGACGACGTCGTACGCGTCCGCCATCGAACGTCGAGTGTACCCGGCGTGTCCCGTAGGACATCACGCGTGCGTCGGGACCGATACCATCCCTCCCGATGTCCAGACAGCCCCCCGCCGACGCGCCAGCCGACGTGGGCGATGACGTGCCGGATGACGTGGAACACGACGCGACCGGCGCCGCGACGGAACCACCCGGGGAGCTCGAGCGAACGCCGCTGGAGGCGGAGCACCTTCGACTGGGTGCCAAGATGGCACCCTTCGCCGGGTGGCAGATGCCGATCGAGTACGAGGGCGTCCGCGCGGAGCACCGGAACGTGCGCACCCGCGTCGGGCTCTTCGACCTCACCCACCTGGGAAAGGTCGACGTGATCGGTCCCGGGGCGCTCGGGATGCTCCAGCGGTTGGTCACGAATGACCTGTCGCGGGCCGGCGTGGGCGATGCCCTCTACAACCTCGTGTTGAACGAGGGCGGCGGCGTGATCGAAGACCTCATCGTGTATCGGCTCGGCGACCAGCGGTTCTTCGTGGTGCCGAACGCATCCAACACTCCCCGCGTGCTTCGGATGATGGGGGAGGAGCAGGCCGACGCACCGCTCGACGTGGTGAACCACCACGACTGGTGCTTCCTCGCGGTCCAGGGCCCCGAGTCGACCAAGGTGATGGCGACGCTGTTCCCGGATGCGAACGACCTCGGGTTCATGCAGTGCTACGAGGCCGGATACGATCGGCAACCCGTGATCGTGACGAGGTCGGGGTACACGGGCGAGGTCGGCTTCGAGCTCTTCACGTCTCAGGACATCGCGGGGAAGCTCTGGGGTGAGCTCCTCGGATCGGTCCGAACCCTCGGGGGCGGGCCCTGCGGGCTTGCCGTCAGGGACGTCCTTCGGCTCGAGATGGGGTACCCGCTCTACGGCCAGGATCTGTCCGAGGACACGACCGCGTTCGAGTCGGGGCTTTCCTGGGCGGTCGCCATGGACAAGGGTGAGTTCCGCGGACGCGACGCGCTCGTGCGCCAACGGGAAGAGGGGCTCCCGAGCCGACTTCGAGGGCTCCGCATGCAAGAGCGCCGGCACATCCCTCGCGCCCACTACCCGGTGTGCATCGAGGATCGGCAGGTCGGCGAGGTGACCAGCGGCACCTTCTCCCCGGAGCTCGGCACCGGCATCGCGCTCGCGTACATGCGGCCGGCAGACGCGGTGGAGCTGGGGCAGGAGGTCGAGGTCGACATCAGGGGACGGCGCGGCGCCGCGACGGTCGTCAAGCCCCCGTTCGTGGAGCGGAGCCCCCGCTAGTCGGTCTGGGCGGGGCGTGCGACCGCCACGAAGTCACGGATCCCGTCTTTCCCGAAGCGGGTCCGGCCGATCAGCTGCTGCAGGAGGCTCCGGGCGCCGCGCTTCGCAGGGACCACGGCGACCACCACGTAGAGGCCACTGCTGGGGATCCCCATCTCGCGGACGGGGCCGAATCCCGGAGCGGCGACGAAGTACGCGTAGCGGGTGGCATGCGAGCCCCGCCGGCACACCCCGGCTCCCCTCGCCATGAAGTGTCCGGGCGAGTGCTGGCGCACGTCGAACGTGGGCCGGCGGTCGAGGTAGATCCTCTGAGACTGCTCGCGGCAATTCGCGGACGTCGTGAGGCGCGAGAGAAGCGGGCCGTTCGCCGCCAGGTAGTAGAAGTCGGAGGGCATGCCGACCCGGGTGGCGTCCACCCACGTCGCCGACATCCCGACGGCGGTTCCGTCGATATCCGGCCAGCCTCCCGACCTCGGGGCGGCGACGAATCCGCCACGGATCCCGAGATCGGGATCGGCCAGGGCGGCGTGCCAGCCGTCCGGCACGGCCCCCTGGACCTGGCCGGCCGTCACCAGGGTGAAGGGGGTGGGCGAGGCAGAGAGCATCAGCTCCGTGGTCTGGGCAGGTGCGGAAGAGGCGGGGGCGCAGGCGGACACACTGACGACGGCCACGATCCCGAGGAGGAGTCTTCGCACCCGCACCGGTCCTCGGGAGCAGGATACGTCGAAGAACCGCGGTAGGTCCAACGGGGGAGCACGATCGGGGGTGGAGGCTCAGGCAGCGCCGGCCGGGGGAGCTTCGAGCCGTTCCCCCCGGCGGTGAGGGATGCAGAAGGACGCTCGGGTGCCGCCGCCCGGGAGCGGATCGACCCACATGACCCCGCCGTGCTCAACCACCAGCTGCCGCGCCAGGTGCAGGCCGGTGCCGACGCCGGACTTCTCCTTGTGCAGGACCCCTTCCCCGGTGGAGAAGGGCTGTTCGAAGGCTCGGGTGGCGACCGCACGGTCCATGCCCTCGCCTCGGTCCGTCACCATCACGGTCACGCCTTCGGCGAGATCCCTCGCCACGAGCTCGACGGCTCGGCCGAACGGGGAGTAGCGGCATGCGTTGTCCAGCAGCTCGCGGACCACCGATCCGAGCCTCGGCCCGTCGGCGATGCAGATCAAGCCGTCGGCCACCTCAGCGGCGATGGGGATCCCGGGGTAGCGGATCCGGATCTCGTCCAACGCGTGCCGGACCAGTGGGGCCAGGTCGGTTTCGACGAGGCTCAGCTCGAACGTGCCGCGCTCGAGCTCGGAGAGCGTGATCAGCTCGTCCACGATCCCCATCAGCTTGTCGAGCGAGCCCGTCAGCTGATCGAGGAATTCGGTCTTCTCCGCGTCGGGCACCGCCGGGTTCTTCAACACGTAGGCGATCCCCTTCGCGACCGTGACCGGGGTCCGGAGCTCGTGAGAGATGTTGGCGAGGAAATCCGCCTTCGCGGTCGAGCCTTTCGCGACGTCGTCGCGAACGGCGAGCACCTCGGTCTCGAGCTCTCGCGAGCGGTTCACCGCTCGAGAGAGCTCGTTCGAGAGCAGCCCCGCCACCTGTCCGGAAAGCGTCACCGCGCCGGTGGAAGCCGCACGGATCGCGCGGATCGTGTCCTCGATCGGATCCTCCTTCAAGACGTAGGCCGAAGCCCCGGCGGCAAGAACCTCGGTCACCCGCACGGGATCGCGGACGACCGTGTGGGCGACGAATCGCGAGCCCGGGGAGGACGCGAGGAATCGCTTCACGATCTCGGCGCCACCCAGACCCTCGAGGGTCAGCTCGGAGATGATCACGTCCGGCCGTGAACGCACGGCGGCCTCGACGCCTCGGAAGGCATCGGTCGTGACCTCGACCTCGAGGTCGTGCTCCCGCAGCAAGTGGTACTGGAAGCGGGCGACCTCGTCGGGCGTGTCGCAGAGCAACACGGTGGTGGGCATCTTCAGGGGGTATCGGCGCTTCGGGGGGGCGGTTGAGGCGGCCCTTCCGGTGGACGATTCAGTGGACGATGCCCATCCGGATGGCGATCGCCACCGCCTGAGCGCGATCCTTCGCCCCGAGCTTCTCGAAGATCCGCTCGAGATGGGTCTTCACCGTGTGTGGCGAGATCCCCAGGTCGCTCGCGACCAGCCTCGTGGTGGCGCCGTCGGCCACCTTCTGAAGGATCTCCCGCTCGCGCTTCGACAGCGGTGTGGACTTCGATCCTCCGCTCTCCGCGAGATGGACCTCCTCGATGAACGTCTTGGTGAGCTGCGGATGGATCACCGCGTTCCCCTCGACGGCGTTGCGGGCCGCCCCCACGAGCTCATCCGGCGATGCGTCCTTCAAGAGGTATCCAGAGACACCCGCCTGGATCGCCTCCGAGATCGCGCCCCGCGACTCGTCGATCGTGATCAGGATGACCCGGGTCTCGGGGGCTGCCTCCCGGATCCGGCGGGTGGCCTCGATCCCGTCCATCCCCGGCATCCGGACGTCCATGAAGACGACGTCCGGCGAGAGCTCCTTGGCGGCGACGATGGCCTCCTCGCCGCTCGCCGCCTCGCCGACCACCTCGACCGCGTCGTCGGACATCGAGAGTGCCGTCCGCAAACCCTCCCGTGTGACCGGGTGGTCGTCCACGATGAGTGCCCGGATCGGAGCCATCGATGGAGTCATCGCTCGGGAGCGCTCCTCTTCATGTGCCTTCGGGTCGAGGGCGGTAGTCTGGGTGCTAAGGATAGTTCGGATCTGGATCGAGGTATGCATGCCTGAGAGCGAAACCGTCATACCGCAAACGCATGAGAGACCAGCGTCCCCAGGGCCAGCGCCGGATGCGTCTGCGCCCGCGGCGGGTGCATCTGTGCCCAGCGACGGGGAGGCACCATCCGAGGACGAGGTCCTCGAGGCGTTGAAGAGCGTCATCGATCCGGAGCTGGGGATCAACATCGTCGATCTGGGTCTCGTGTACGAGGTCGACGTCGCCGAGGGCGGCGACGTGGACATCCAGTACACCCTCACGACCATGGGCTGTCCGATCGGCCCGCTCATCGAGGATCAGATGCGCGCGTTCCTCGCCCCTCTCTCGGGGATCGGCGAGGTGAGGCCCGAGATGGTGCTGCGCCCGGCCTGGACACCCGAGATGATGTCGGACGAGGCCAAGGCCGCGCTCGGGATGTTCTGAGCGACCTCGCGCACACGCCCTTGACGCTCGACGCACGGTGAGATAGTCGTTGCATCTGCAACTTCACGACAGAGGGGTGAGATGGTCCGGACGCGAGCGCTCGGTGTCGTGGGCGCGATGATCCCGTCGAAGCTCTGCTGTCCGATTCCGAAAGGATCGCTGCGCGTCCGCTCGACGTAGCCATCCCTCCACGAGACCTGAAGATCGAGCGGCCGCGAAGCGGACGCTCACGTGTTCCGGGCAAGACCAACGGGACAAGACCAAGGGAAGGAGTCGCCGGATGACCGATTACGCGAAGCCCGACGTGCTCGTCAGTACGGACTGGCTGGAGGAGCACCTCGACGATCCCGCGGTGCGGGCGATCGAGGTGGACGAGGACACGGAGGCCTACGAGAAGGGCCATGTCAAGGGCGCCGTGGGTTGGAACTGGACGACGGATCTGCATTCCAAGGTCGGCCGGGACTACCGAGATCAGGCGGGCTTCTCGGAGTTGCTCTCGAGCGCCGGCGTCGGGCCGGACACGACGGTCGTGCTGTACGGGGGCAACAACAACTGGTTCGCCGCGTACGCGTACTGGCTCTTGAAGCTGCGCGGCTTCGACAACGTGAAGCTGCTCGACGGCGGTCGCAAGAAGTGGGAGCTCGAGAGCCGCGAGCTCACACAGGAATCCCCGTCGTACCAGGCGACGGGGTTCTCGATCTCGGGCGCCGAGCGGCCGGAGATCCGGGCGCTCCGGGACGAGGTGCTGTCGAAGGTGGAGTCGGGCACCGGCTTCGTCGACGTCCGCTCGCCCGAGGAGTTCCGGGGCGAGAAGCTCGCGCCCGACCACCTGCCGCAGGAGCAGGCGCAGGTGCCCGGTCACATCAAGGGCGCGGCGAACATCCCATGGGCGAAGGCCGCGAACGAGGACGGGACGTTCAAGTCCGCGGACGAGCTGCGCGAGCTGTACGCGGCCGAAGGGATCACCGGTGACGGTGAGGTGATCGCGTACTGCCGGATCGGCGAGCGCTCGTCCCACACGTGGTTCGCTCTCCAGGAGCTGCTGGGGTTCGAGAACGTCAAGAACTACGACGGCTCGTGGACCGAGTACGGCTCGCTCGTGGGGGCGCCGGTCGAGCTCGGCTGAGCCGAGGACTTCCAGGCAGGGGCAGGTCCAGAGATGGATGATCGGGAAGGGCATGAGGCATGAGCGAAGTTCCTCAGATCCTCGAGGCCAACAAGGCGTTCGCGGAGTCTTTCGACAAAAGGGATCTCCAGGTTCCGCCTTCGCGTGGCGTCGTGGTGCTCACGTGCATCGACGCTCGGATCGACCCGGCCACGATGCTCGGCCTCGAGCTCGGTGAAGCGCACATCCTGCGCAACGCGGGCGGGCGCGCCACCGAGGACGTGATCCGATCGGCCACGATCTCGAGCTGGCTGCTCGGCACGCGTGAATTCCTCGTGATCCATCACACCGACTGCGGGATGACCAAGTTCACGGACGACGTTCTCCACGAGAAGATCCGCGACGAGACCGGGGCCGACGTGAGCGGCGACGAGTACCTCTCGTTCTCCGACGTCGACGAGAGCGTGAAGGAGGACGTGGCTCGCCTCCGGGATGTGAAGACCCTTCCCGACGACGTCACGGTGTCGGGATACGTCTACGACGTAGGGACGGGACAGCTTCGCGAGGTGGAGGCGGCCTAACCGAGGACTCTTCCCGCGCTCGTTCTCCCTGGAACCCCTTGATCCCTCGAGCCCCTTAGTTGAACCCGCGCTTGTCCTGCTTGAGAGCGGTGTCCACGCAGAGCGCCGAGGCGACGACCAGGGATCGGACCGGGTCCTCCAGCTGCTTGTGGATCTGCACCACGTAGTGGTCCGCGGTCGTGAAGGCCGTCCTGGCCAACCCTTCCCAGGTCTTGGTGATCCGGCCGATCTCGGCGCCCGAGCCGTCCGTGATCGAGAAGTTCCACGCCCTCCAGTTCTCGCCCTGGATGCCACCCACACGCTCGCCGGCTGCTTCGATGCCGAACCGGATCTTGCCGACCATGTTCTCCTGCACGATCCGGCCCACCTCGGTTCCGTCCGGACGCGCGACCACGATCGTGGACTTGAAGACCTTCCTCGGCCTGGTGAGCGTGAGCTGCGTTGCGCCCGACGCGTCGGTCACTTCCAGCGTGTGGGTCATGAACTGGTCGACGGAGGACACCAGCCGCAGGGCCTTCTTGAGCGTGGTCTGGCCCGTCTGGCGAACAGCGCCGAGCTGCTTGCCCGCCGCATCGAAGACGAAGTACTCGTTCGTCAGCTCGATGATCTTGGTCTTCTGGTTGACGACGAGCACCGGCTCGGTGAAGAGCGTGCCACCGCCCGCGAACGGCCCCCGATGCCGCCGCTCGCTCGACCTGGCCCTGCACCCGCCGCTCGTCGTCCATCCCGACACCCCCTCGCTCCGACGGCTGGACGCTACCAGTGACGCGAGGGGCGCGGGACGAGATCGGCATCCCTAGACTCGCTCGATGGGCATCACGAACCCAAGGCCGCCGCTGTGAGGCTCCTGGAGCTCGGCGCAGTGATCCTCGGGCTCGCGGTCCTCGCGCGCATCGCGGCGCAGGTTCGACCTGCCCACGGTGCCTCTCTATCTGATCGCCGGGACTCGCGTTCGGCGAAGGAGGCATCCTGCCCTTGGTCACGACCCGGGGGTTCGTCGAGACGGGCGCCGAGATCGGCTTGATCCTCGTCCTATTCGTCCTCGGTCTCGAGCACTCGTCCCGGGACCTGCTCGCGACGGCGAGGGCGTCCGCGATGCCGGGCGTCGTCGATCTCGTGCTGAACGTCACTCCCGGTGTGCTGGTGGGTCTCATCCTGGGGTGGGGCCCGCTGGCCGCCGCGTTCCTCGGAGGGATCACCTATGTCTCGTCGTCCGGTGTGGCGGCGAAGCTCCTCGAGCATGCGGGCCCGCATGCTCGAGGAGCGAGCAGGTTCGTGGTGACGATCGCCGTCATCGAGGATCTCGTGATGGCGATCTACCTCCCGGTCCTCGCCGCTCTGTTGATCGGAGGCGGCGCCGACATCTCGCTCGTTCCCGCCATCGTCGCGATCGTGGCGGTCGGCGTGCTGCTCGTGATCGCGCTGCGGGTCGAGGTGGGTCTCAGCCAGATGCTCTTCAGCCGCTCGGACGAGGCCCTCCTCCTGTCGATCCTCGGATTCGCGATCCTCATCGCAGGCGTGGCCGAAGTGGCGAGGTTCTCGGCAGCGGTGGGGGCACTGCTGGCGGGCATCATGCTCTCCGGGCCCGCCGCCGAAGGAGCACAGACGCTCGTCCGTCCGCTCCGAGACCTGTTCGCGGCGATCTTCTTCGCCTTCATCGGCCTCTCGGTCGATCCGGCCACGATCCCACCGGTCCTCGGGATCGCCGTGCTCCTGGGGCTGGTGACCTCGGCGACGAAGTACGCGACGGGGTGGTGGGCCGCGCGGCGCCTCGGCTCGGAGGTACAGGCCCGCGGGGTGGTCGGCGCCGCGCTGATCCCACGAGGAGAATTCTCGATCGCGATCGCCGGGCTCGCGACGGCCGCCGCCATCGAGGACGATCTCGGCCCGGTCACGGTCGCCTACGTGATCCTCACCGTCGTCGTGGGATCGGTCGTGACCAAGGTGCTCGCCAGGCGGGTCGACCGCTGGGACCCTTCGGACGCCGCCGCCCGACACGGGTAGAGCACGCGTGCTGAATCCGACCTGCTGGATAGACTTAGCGGGTACCCTGTAAGGGACCGCAGGAAGCCGATGCGAGGGAGTGACATGGTCGTCAGTCAGGAAGAGCATCTCGAGGAGCTTTCCAAGGGATACCGTTTCGACTGGAAGGACCCGTCTCACTCGGTGTTCGAGCCGAAGAGGGGTCTGTCGGCGCAGGTCGTCGAGGAGATCAGCGAGCTCAAGTCCGAGCCCGACTGGATGCGCAAGTACCGGCTGAAGGCTCTGAAGCACTTCGAGAGCCGCCCGATGCCCTGGTGGGGCGCGGATCTGTCGGACATCGACTTCGAGAACATCTACTACTTCATCCGCTCGACCGAGAAGCAGGCCCAGAACTGGGAGGACCTCCCCGAGGACATCCGTGGCACCTGGGACAAGCTCGGGATCCCCGAGGCGGAGAAGAAGTACCTGGGCGGAGTGTCGGCTCAGTACGAGTCCGAGGTCGTGTATCACAAGATCAAGAAGGAGCTCGACGAGATCGGTGTGATCTTCACCGATATGGACTCGGCGCTCCGCGACTACCCGGATCTCGTGAAGGAGTACTTCGGAACGATCATCCCGCCGAACGACAACAAGTTCGCCGCGCTGAACACGGCGGTGTGGTCGGGCGGGTCGTTCATCTACGTGCCGCCCGGCGTGGCCGTGGACATCCCGCTCCAGGCCTACTTCCGGATCAACGCGGAGAACATGGGCCAGTTCGAGCGGACGCTGATCATCGCCGACGAGGGCTCCTACGTGCATTACGTCGAGGGGTGCTCCGCCCCGATCTACACGAGCGACTCGTTGCACTCCGCGGTCGTGGAGATCGTCGCGAAGAAGGGCGCCCGGGTCCGGTACACGACGATCCAGAACTGGTCGACGAACGTGTACAACCTGGTGACCAAGCGCGCGGCCGCCTACGAGGACGCCGTGATGGAGTGGATCGACGGCAACATCGGCTCCAAGGTGACGATGAAGTACCCATCGATCTACCTGCTCGGCAAGGGCGCCCGTGGAGAGGTCCTGTCCGTGGCGTTCGCCGGCAAGGGCATGCACACCGACGCCGGCGGCAAAGCGATCCACGCCGCCCCGTACACGACCAGTGTGATCAACTCGAAGTCGGTCTCGAAGGACGGCGGCCGCACCGGCTATCGCGGTCTCGTCCGGGTGGAGCCGGACGCCCACCACGCGAAGTCCACCGTGCGCTGCGACGCGCTCATCCTGGACGACGAGTCGCGCTCCGACACCTACCCCTACATCGAGGTCGAGGACGAGACGGCCGCGCTGGGCCACGAGGCCACCGTGTCCAAGGTCGGCGACGACCAGCTCTTCTACCTGATGAGCCGCGGGCTGTCGGAGGCCGAAGCCACTGCGATGATCGTGAACGGCTTCATCGAGCCGATCACTCGCGAGCTCCCCATGGAGTACGCGGTCGAGCTGAATCGCCTGATCGAGCTGCAGATGGAGGGCTCGGTCGGCTAGATCGCTCAGTGCTCGGCGACGAACATGAGCGCCGAGCCGGAGACGAGGACCATGGTGCCACCCATCACGATCCACATCGGCAGGCGGAACCCTCGCGCCTCGAGGGTCCGGAGGCCGCGCCACATCGGGTACGCGTAGAGGAAGAGCAGCACCGACCCGATCACCCATCCGATCAGGAAGTCGCCGCCAGGATCGCTGAACGTCATCGCGCTCAAGAGCACGAGGAACAATCCACCCAACAGTCCGCCTGCGATTGAGAACAGCGCGAGCCCCCACACGGAGGTCCGGAGTGCGACGAGGGCCGATGTGAAGACGGCCGCGCCCACATTCGTCAGCATCGCCGACGGCCCGAACGTTCCGCCGGGCCCGGAAACCGTAAGGCTCATCACCACCATGATCGCGATGGCGAAGGGCAATGCGACGAGGAAATCACGCCCGAAGTTCGTCTCGATCGGCGGGGACGGTGGCTCAGGTGGTTCGGAGGTTGACCGTCGTCGCCATGTCCACGGCGATCGGTGCCCGTTCGCCCGCTGAAGCCTCTCCGCCATCTCCCGCATGCCGGGGAGGAAGGCGGTTGCCAGCATCAACCCACCGGCGATGCACACGAAGAGATAGCGGGGGAGGGAGGGCTTCCACCCGACTCCCCAGATGACGAGCTCCTGGAGCGCGCCGACGAGGGGGAGGGCGGCGAGGCCGAACACGAGCCGCTTCTTCGAGAACGGCGGGAACGTTCGGTTCCACCACGAATCGACCCGGTTCATCGGTGGACCTTCGGGAGGTGCCGTCGTGGCCAACGCCTCGGCGACGATCGCTTCCTCCTCGGGGGTAAGTGGGGGAGGCTCCGGTGGCCACGGGGGCGCTAAGGGCCCGTCCCAGGCACTCGAGGTCGCGTTCCAGCGGTACCAACCGCCGCCTGCGTCAAGGCCCCACCATGCGCCATCGTGCTCCCGCCGTTCGACGACCTTCATGCCATCGGATATCGGACGAACGAGCCCGGTCCTGAGCCGCAGAAGACCGCGATCTGCCCTGGTCGGCGGTATAGGCGCAGGCGGCACGGGTCTCGAATCCGACCCTTTCGGTAGGATTCCTTCATGACCGCGGTGACCACCACGTCCTTCGACGAGCGCGCGCTCGAGGCATTGCCCGAGGCGCCCAGCTTCACGTCGTCATTGCGCTCCCAGGCCTTCGAGCGGTTCGGGTCCCTGCCCGTTCCCTCCCAGGAGACCGAGGAATGGCGCTACACGGACCTCTCGAGCTTCGAGCTCGATTTCACGCCCCACGTGGAGGGTGGTACCGCAACGCATCTGGACCAGGTGCCCGGCCACCTCCTCGCCGCCGCGGGCGATGTGAGCGCTCGCGCCGGCCTGCTCGTCCAGCACAACTCCACGACCACGATCGCGCACCTCGACCCGGCGATCCGCGCCGGCGTCCACTTCGAGAGCATCGACGCAGCGGTGGCCGACCATCCGGAGCTGGTGGAGCCCTACCTCCACACGCTCGTGCCGTTCGACAGAACGAAGTTCACCGCCCTGCACGCCGCGTTCCGCACCGGAGGGACGTTCATCTACGTGCCCAGGGACACCGCGATCGAGCTCCCGATCCAGGCGCTCACGTACCTCGATGCCGACGGCGCCGCGATCTTCCCCCACACCCTCCTCGTCGTGGACGCGGGCTCGGAAGTCACCTTCATCGACCGGTACGTCTCGCCGGATCTGGACAGGGCGTTCAGCAACGCGATCACGGAGATCTACGTGGGCGACGGCGCCCACGTTCGCTACGCCGCGATCCAGGAATGGGGGAGCGGCGTGACGCACCTCGGGATCCAGCGTGCCACCGTCGGACGGGACGCCACCCTCCGGACGCTGAACATCGGGTTCGGCGCGTCGCTCGCACGCGCCGAAGCCGAGACCGTGCTCGCCGAGCCGGGCGGCTTCTCCGAGATGCTCGGGGTCTTCTTCGCGGATGAGGACCAGCATTTCGACCACCGCTCCATCCAGGACCATGTCGCGCCGAACTGCACCAGTGACCTCCTCTACAAGGGAGCGCTCCGGGATCGTTCCCGGGCCGTCTACAGCGGATGGGTCCACGTTCGGCCCGACGCACAGAAGACGAACGCGATGCAGACCTCGCGCAACATCGTGTTGTCCGAGCACGCGAAGGCCGACGCGATCCCGAACCTCGAGATCGAGGCGAACGACGTCCGGTGCGGGCACGCGGCGAGTGTCGGTCCCGTCGACGAGGACGCGATCTTCTACCTGATGAGCCGCGGGATCCCCCGGGCGGAGGCCGAGCGCTTGATCGTGTCCGGCTTCTTCCAGGAAGTGCTCGATCGCGTGAAGATCGACGAGGTCCGCGAGGGCGCCGAGAAGGCGATCCAGGACGAACTCGCCCAAGGGCTGGGTTCCGAGAGGGCTTCCGCGTGACGGCGCGAGTCAAGGTCTGTGAGGCCGCCGACGTTCCACCCCCCGGTGAGGCGAAGCGTTTCCCCGTCGACGGGCGCCTGGTCGCGGTGGTGAACCTCGGCGACGAGGGTCTCCGCGCGATCGACGCGATCTGCAGCCACGCGAAGTACTACCTGGACGAGGGGGAGGTCGACGTCGACTTCGAGACCGTCGAGTGTCCGAAGCACGGGTCCACCTTCGACCTGAACAGCGGGAAGCCGCGGACGTTGCCGGCCACCGAGCCGATCGACGTGTTCCCGATCATCACCGAGGACGACGACATCTACATCGAGGTGTGAAGGACATGAGCGAGAAGGACATGAGCAAACAGGACATGAGCAAACAGGACATCAGTGAACAGAACGGTCGTGCGACGCTCGAGATCCGAGATCTCCGAGCGGAGGTCGAGGGCAAGGAGATCCTGAAGGGGATCGACCTCACCGTGGCGCAGGGGGAGACCCACGCGTTGATGGGCCCAAACGGTTCCGGCAAGTCGACCCTGTCGAACATCATCATGGGCCGGCCCGGCTACGTGGTGACGAGCGGCGATGTCATCTTCAAGGGCGAGAAGATCACCGGTCTCACCACCGACCAGCGAGCCAAGCGAGGGCTCTTCCTCGCGCTCCAGTACCCGACCGAGGTCCCCGGCGTGAGCGTGGTGAACTTCCTGCGGACGGCGTACCAGGCGGTGAAGGCCGAACAGATCAGCGCCCTCGCGTTCCGCAAGCACATGAAGGAGCAGATGGAGCGGCTGAGCATCGAGGATGCGATGGTCCAGCGGTACGTGAACCAGGGGTTCTCCGGGGGGGAGAAGAAGCGGAACGAGATCCTGCAACTCGCGGTCCTGCAGCCCGAGATCGCGATCCTCGACGAGACCGACTCGGGCCTCGACATCGACTCGCTGAAGCTGGTCGCCGGTGGGGTGGCGGAGCTCGTCGGACCCGACCTGGGCGTCCTGTTGATCACCCACTACCAACGGATCCTCAACTACATCAGCGCCGACCGGGTTCACGTGATGATGCAGGGTCGTATCGTGAGGTCCGGCGGTCCCGAGCTCGCGAACGAGCTCGAGGAGAAGGGGTACGAGGGCGTCCGCGAGGAGCTCGGCATCGAGGAGGGGGCGGAAGCGAAGGCATGAACGGGAACGGGGTGCTGGACGTCGAGCGGATCCGCCGGGACTTCCCGATCCTCGAGCGCGTCATCAACGGCCACCCGCTCGTCTATCTGGACTCCGCCGCCACGTCCCAGAAGCCCCGTCAGGTGATCGACGCCGTCTCCGACTTCTACGCCAACCACAACGCGAACGCCCACCGCGGGATCTACACGCTGGGGGAGGAGGCGACGGAGGCCTTCGAGGGCGCCCGGGCCAAGCTCGCTCGATTCTTCGGCTCCCCGGATCCACGCACGATCGTGTTCACGCGCGGGACGACCGAGTCGCTGAACCTCGTCGCGCAGGGGTGGGGGAGGAAGTTCCTCAAGGAAGGCGACGAGGTTCTGCTCACCGACATGGAGCACCACTCGAACATCGTCCCGTGGCAGCTCACGGCGCAGGTGACCGGTGCGGTCCTCCGGTACATCCCGCTCACCGACGACGGGCAGCTCGACCTCTCGGAGCTGGGCTCGTTGCTGAACGAGCGGACCAAGATCCTGTCCGTCACCGGCATGTCCAACGCCCTCGGGACGATCACGCCCCTGGGCCAGCTGATCGAGGCCGCCCATGCCGTCGGCGCGGTCGTCGCGGTGGACGCCGCGCAGCTCGTCCCGCACAACGGTGTCTCCGTCGCGGAGCTCGACTGCGACTTCCTCGCCTTCAGCGGCCACAAGATGCTGGGACCGACCGCGAGCGGCGGTCTGTACGCGAAGGCCGAGCTCCTCGAGGCGATGGATCCGATGTTCGGCGGCGGGGAGATGATCCACGAGGTCTTCCACGACCACTCGACGTGGAAGGACATCCCCTACAAGTTCGAGGCCGGGACGATGCAGATCGCCCAGCAGGTGGGCCTCGGCGCCGCCGTCGATTACCTGGAGACCCTGGGGATGGACGCGATCCGTGCCCACGAGGAGGAGATCACCCGGTACGCGCTCGACCGACTGCTGTCGGTCGACGCCACGGTCTATGGGCCCAAGGACGCCGCGGCGCGGGGAGGCGCCGTGAGCTTCTGGTACCGGGACGTCCATCCGCACGACCTCGCGACGGTCCTGGACGCGGAGGGCGTGGCGATCCGCGCCGGTCATCACTGCGCGCAGCTGGTGATGCGCAGATTCGGCACCCCCGCCACTGCACGGGCCTCGTTCTACGTGTACAACACGCGGGACGAGGTGGATGTGCTGGTGGAGGCGCTCGCCAAGGCGGAAGAGTTCTTCGCTCACTAGCGTTCGGAGGAGACGTGGCACTCGACGACATCTACAAGGAGACGATCCTCGACCACTACAAGAACCCCCGGAACAAGCGCGAGCTGCCGGGGGCCGTGGTGACGTGCACGAGGAACAACCCGTTGTGCGGCGACGAGATCACGGTCTCGGCCAACCTCGAGGACGGGAAACTCCTGGAGGTCACGTTCCAGGGTGCCGGCTGCTCGATCAGCCAGTCGAGCGCGTCGATGATGACCGAGTCGGTCGGCGGCAAGCCCGTCGAGGACGCGATGGCCCTCGCGGCCGACGTCCGGGGGATGCTGGCCGGCGAGGTCGATCCCGACGAGGACGCCTTCGGCGACCTCGTCGCGCTGAAGGGCGTCGTGAAGTACCCGATCCGGATCAAGTGCGCCGTGCTGGCGTGGGATGTCCTGCAGGAGGCAGTCTCCGGCGGCAGCGACGCGAGCGGCGCCGCCGCCCACTAGCCCACGAGCCGCTCGGCTGCCCCCGACCGTCTACCCTGGCGCCCGTGCCGACGCCCACGCCGACGCGAACGCTCTCCCTGAAGCCCTCCCTCGACTGGCTCCTCGTCCTCGTCCCGGTCGCGATCGTCTTGGAGATCGCCGGTGGGCCGGACCTCGCGATCTTCCTCACCTCCGCGGGCGCGATCCTGCCGCTCGCTGGACTGATCGGGCGGTCCACCGAGCAGCTCGCGCTGCACGTCGGACCGCGCCTGGGCGGATTGATCAACGCGACCTTCGGCAACGTCACCGAGCTGATCCTCGCGATCTACCTGATCCTCGAGGACCGGATCGAGATCGTGAAGGCGTCGCTCACGGGCTCGATCTTGGGGAACCTCTTGCTCGTGCTCGGGCTCTCGTTCTTGCTCGGCGGGCTGAAGCACGAGGAGCAGGAGTACAACGCACGCTCTGCATCGGTCCACGCGACCTCGCTGGTGCTCGCCGTCACCGGCCTGCTGATGCCGGCGCTGTTCGCGCTTGGCCAGCATCGGACGCTGATCCAGCGCGAGGTCGTCTCCGGGACCGTGGCGGCCGTCCTGATCGCCCTCTACATCGCGGCGCTCGCCTTCACACTGATCACCCACGAGCACCTGTTCCACACCCCGGAGGCGCACGAGGAGCCCGCGTGGTCCCGCGGCAGGGCGATCGGGCTTCTCCTCGGCTCCACCGCGCTCGTGGCGCTGATGGCGGAGTTCCTCGTCGGCTCCCTCGACCCCGCGATCGAGTCGCTCGGTCTCTCCGAGGCCTTCGTCGGGCTGATCCTCATCCCGATCATCGGGAACGCGGCCGAGCACTCGTCGGCCGTGATGTTCGCCCTACGGAACAAGGTGGACGTGACACTGGAGATCGCGATCGGCTCCTCGACGCAGATCGCGCTGTTCGTGGCTCCCGCCCTCGTGTTCATCTCGCTGCTCGTGGGCCACCCGATGGACTTCGTCTTCAGCACGTTCGAGGTCGCCGCCGTGGCGCTCTCGACGTTCCTCGTGTTCATGATCTCCGTCGACGGCCGTTCCAACTGGCTCGAAGGGGCGCAGCTGGTCGGGGCGTACGGGATCATGGCCATCTCCTTCTACTTCGTGCAGTGATGGGACGCATCCTGCGCTCGTCGCTCGCCGCCACGGCGCTGCTCCTCCTCGTCGCTGCGCCCGCGAAGGCGCAGCTGCCCGCCGAGGCGATCCACGACTACGTCGTCGAGATCGACATCCTCCACGACGGCGACCTGAGGATCACCGAGACGATCGATTACGACTTCGGCTCCCAGCTGCGGCACGGGATCCTCCGCACGATCCCGACCCGCTTCCCCTACGACGACGTGCACGACCGCGTGTACCCGATCGAGGACGTCACGGTGCAGAGCGACGCGCCGGACGACGTGAAGATCTCCGAGGAGGAGTCGTCGACGGTGATCCGGGTCGGCGACGAGGATGTGGAGATCTCCGGCCGCCACACGTACACGATCGCCTACCGCGTCGAGGGCGCCCTGAACGGGTTCCCCGATCACGACGAGCTGTACTGGAACGCGATCGGACACGAATGGGAGGCATCCATCGTGGGGGCGGAGGTCACCGTGCGTTCCCCGGGGCCCGTGCAACGCGTCGCGTGCTTCCAGGGGAGCCAGGGTTCGACGGAGCCGTGCGCCGTCGCCGAGCACGAGGGATCGGAGGCACGATTCTCGCCCGGGGGTTCGTTCGTGCCCTACGAGGGGATGACGGTGGTCGTGGCGATCCCGAAAGGCTCCGTCCCGGAGCCCGAACCGATCCTGGAGGAACGCTGGTCGGCGGGGCGAGCCTTCAGCGTGAACCCGGGCACGGTCACCGCATCGCTCGCCGCGTTGGTCCTCCTCGGGGGGACGCTCTTCCGCCTGTGGTCTCGGGAAGGTCGGGACCGCCGCTTCCTGGGGTCACAGATCGACCAGGTCCTGGGATCGCCGACCGGTGAGGACGAGGCGGTTCCCTTCGGGGAAGGCGATGCCGAGGCGCCCGTCGAGTTCGCTCCTCCCGAGAGCATCCGACCGGGGCAGATCGGGACGCTCATCGACGAGCGCGCCAACGTGATCGATGTGACCGCGACCATCGTCGATCTCGCGGGCAGGGGGTTCCTGCTGATCCAGGAGATCCCGGACCGCGGACTCTTCTCGAAGACGGATTGGAACCTCATCCGGCTTGAAAAGAGCGAGACCGAGCTGCTCACGTATGAAAAGCAGCTCCTCGACGGTCTCTTCCGGGATGGCAACGAGGTCACGGTCTCGGAGCTCAAGACGACCTTCGCTGCACGGCTGCACGACGTCGAGGAGTCCCTGTACAAGGATGCCATGCAGCAGAAGTGGTTCGGCGCACGACCCGACCAGGTCCGTACCCGGTGGGCAGGACGGGGGGTGTTGCTCTTGGTCGCCGGCGGCGTCGTGACCTTCGTCCTCGCCCGGTGGACGCACTGGGGGCTCGTCGGGATCCCCGTGATCGTCGCTGGTTTCGCGCTCGCCCTGATGGCGAGGCGGATGCCCGCTCGGACGGGGAAGGGAACGGCGATGCTGCGACGGATCCGCGGGTTCCGCCGCGTGATCGCGACCGCGGAGACCCACATGTCGCGCTGGGCGGAGGAGGAGAACGTGTTCACCCGCTACCTCCCGTACGCGATCGTTTTCGGGCTCACGAAGAAGTGGGCGAAGGCGTTCGAGGACCTCGGGCTCCAACCCGACACCTCGAGCTGGTACGTGGGACCGCACCCGTTCACCGCGATGGCGTTCGCGGACTCGATCGACGGGTTCGCGGTGACCACCGGAGGGACGCTCGCGTCCACGCCCGCGTCGTCGGGCTCGAGTGGGTTCGGCGGCGGAGGGTTCTCCGGAGGCGGCGGGGGCGGCGGGGGCGGCGGCTCCTGGTGACGGGTATCGATGTCGTCTTCTCCGAGGATCCCCGGGACTTCCAACGACGCGACTGGAGCGACCTCGTGCGGGCCGACCCTGCCGGCACGCTCTTCCACACACCGGACTTCCTGAAGCTCTACTGGGAGGAGTTCGGGGAAGAGCCCGAGCACCTCCTGCTCGCTTTCGGCGAGGACGAGACGGGCGCGCAGGTGTCCGCCGCGGCCTTCGAGCTGATCGGGGAGACGCTCCGGTTCCTCGGCGGAACCGAGGTCACCGACTACATGGGCCCGGTGGGTGTGCCTGAGGCCGTGGCCGGCTCCGCACACGCCCTGTGGGCGGGATTGCTCGCCCGCGACGAGTGGCAGGAGGCCGACCTCCGCGGCCTGGCCGAGGACTCGCCGTGGCTCGCCGAGCTCCGAGAGGCGGCCGTCGGCCACGGACTCACGGTGGAGGAGGCCGAGGACCAGAACGGGGTGGCACCGCTCCTCGACCTCCCGCCCTCGTGGGACGCCTACCTCGCTCAGATCCCGTCGAAGCTCCGGCACGAGATCCGGCGCAAGGCGAAGAAGTTGGAAGCCGAGACGGGACCGTTCCGCATCGAGACCGCGACCGACGAGACCTTGCTTCCCCTCCTCGATCGGTTCGTGGAGCTGCATCGGATGAGCGAAGGCCCCAAGGGGGTCTTCATGGTCCCGGGGATGGAGATCTTCTTCCGGCGGCTCGGGCACACGTTCTGCGAGCGAGGTGTCTTCCGACTGACGTTCATCCGGGTACGCGACGAGCTCGCCGCCGGCACGATCGGCTTCAGCTTCCAGGGCACCTACTCCCTCTACAACTCGGCGTTCGACCGGAAGTGGCAGCAGCTCGCTCCCGGGATGGTGTTGGTGGCGGAGGACATCAGGCAAGCGATCGACGAGCGCTGCTCGGTGTTCGACTTCCTCAAAGGGGACTACGCGTACAAGTACCGATTCGGCGCCCGGAAGCGGCTCGTCAAACGACTGGTGGTCTCCCGCGGCTAGGCCGGACGGAGCCCGGCGGTGGCCAGTGTGGAGCCGTCGGGGGCGTTCACCGTCAGCCCCGTCATCGAGGCGATGCTCCGGTCGGTGACCCACCACACCGCCGCGTCGCCGTCCCCGTCGAACTCGAGGGGTCCCGGGTCCCACGAGGTCCCGTCCGATCGGGAGACGAGGAGCGAGCCGTCCCCCCTGAGCTCCGGCGTCCGGACGAACACCACGACGAACGATTGGTCGTTGCTCGACTCGTAAGCGACCACGCTTCCCTCCACGGGCACCGGCGAGGCGGCTTCGAGGGTCCCCACTTTGAACCCGGTCCCGCCGAGCGTCGCGAGGACCGTGCGGAAGCTGGTGGCGTCGTCCGTGGCATCGCGAGCCCGGTCCAGCTGGACGATCCCGAAGGTCGCGGCGACGACCGCGAGCGCGAGCGAGGCGGCCATCGCGATGCGCCAGCCTCGGGGAACGTGCCCGAGCGATCTCGAGGAGCCGCCTGCGTCGGTCCATTCCTCCGAGAGGACGCTCATCACTCGATCGCGAAGCTCGGTCGGGGGGGTGCGCTCCATCGTCGAAGCGAACACCCCCACGCCCTCGCGGAGCGCGTCCAGCTCGCGTCGGCACCCGCCGCAGCCGCGCAGGTGGCGCCGAACGTCCAGGTCCTCGGGACCTTCGAGCGAGCCCAACACGAAGTCGGGGAGCAACGGGCGGACAACGTCACAGGTCGTCACGATCGGCCTCTTCCCCGCCCCTGGTTTCTCGCCGGCCCGGGTCGTCTTCGACGATCTCTGCGGCTATCTCCGAGGCCATCGACTCCCGCAGCCGGAGCAGCGCGGCCCGGATCCGTGTCTTCGCGGTGCCGATGGGGATCCCCTCGAGGTCGGAGATCTCGGCGCTCGTCTTCCCGCCGAGATAGGCCAGCTCTAGTGCGGCCCGCTGCTCGGGGGGCAACGACGACATCGCCCGCCGCGCCCGTTGGGTGAGATCGAGGGTGACCACTCGGTCGTCCGGTCCCGGCGCCTGATCGGCCTCGAGCGGACGATCGACGCGTTCCAGGGTCCGCGCCTCGAGCACCCGTCGCCTGATCGCGTCGATCGCGAGCGACCGGGCCATCAGGAGCACCCACGTCTCGAGCTTCCCGCGCGATCGGTCGTATCGCTCCGCGTTGCGCCAGAGCTTCACGAACGTGTCCTGCACGAGGTCCTGCGCCGCGGCATCGCTCCCGAGCATCACGAGCCCCAGCCCGTAGATACGGCTCGCGAAGCGCCGGTAGAGGGTGTCCGCCGCGCCGGGGTCCCGTGCGGCGAACGACCGCATCAGACGCTGGTCGGCGTCGAGTTCTTCCGCGGGCATCACGAGGACCGTACACGCAAGGGATACGGGCGAGGAACCCGCCCGGTTCCCTCAGACGAAGGCGCGGATGTGCCGCAGGACCGCGACGCCGAGCTCCACGTCGAGTCCGACCACGAGGTTCCCGGACGCGAGCACGTCGACGGCGGACAGGCGCCGAGCCGCTACGAGGGCGAGCTGGGGAGCTCGTCCCACGATCGTCGCGTCAGGCTCCTTGTCCGCGGGCGGTACCTCCCCGGCCCCCAAGCCCCAATGCCACGAGCCCTCGCCGGCGCCCTCGACATCGATCTGGATGCTGTAGCCGGTCAGGTCGAGGCCCGCCTGCCCGAGCGACCAGGGAAGCATCCGAACCCCCATGTCGATGGTCATGTAGATCGGCCAGTGCTGGTACTCGGGACCGAGGCCGTTGGTGGCTCGCATGTCCTCCCCGTGGATCCACCACTCGACCATCCGGGACTGGACCAGGTATCGCGCTGAGATCTCTCCGGCGAGCCAGGGGAACCGTTGCTTCTCCCAGTCTTGCTCCGAAAGGAGCCCGACGTACGCGAGGAAGGCGTCGGCCGCTTTGCCCCACGTCACCAGCACCTCGCGCGTGGGGAGTCCCGACCTGCGTGCCACCACCCACTCGTTGAACGTCTCGACGGAGAACGGGTTGCCGTTCAGGCGGGCTCGATACTCGTCCAGCTCGTCGGCGGGGTCTCCCTTGACGAGATGGGCGGCGGCGGTGTCGTGCGCCGCCAGGTGGGCCATCACGTCGCGGTTCCACCAGCCCGGCAGCGCGCTCGGCTGCTCCCACGTCTGCGGGTCGGAGTACTGGATGGTCCGGCCGAGCCGCTGGCGCTCCGCATGCGCGACGCCGAGCAGCGTGGTGCGGTCCGGGCTCACGGCGCGGAATCGTACAGTACGAGCCATGCCGGCTCGCGCAGTGGATCCGCACCCTCGGCATCAGCGCTCCTGATGGGCGCGATCGAGCGATTCACGGAGTCCGCGCGACAGCTCGAGGTCGAACCGCAGATCCGCCGATTCCCCGAAGGAACCAAGACCGCCGTGGATGCCGCGAGGGCGATCGGCTGCGACGTCGCGCAGATCGTGAAGTCGCTCGTCTTCATGGCCGACGGGCGCCCCGTGATCGCTTTCACGTCCGGGGCGAACCGCGTGGATCCCTCGAAGCTCGCGGTGGTGGCGGGGGCGACCGAGGCGCGGCGGGCCTCACCGGAAGAGGCGCGTGCCGCCACCGGCTTCGCCGTCGGCGGCACGCCCCCCTTCGGGCACCCCGCCTCCCTCCCGGCCTACGTCGACCCGGCTCTGCTTGCCTTCCAAGAGGTCTGGGCGGCAGCGGGAACACCGGATTCGGTGTTCCCGCTGCCCCCGCAGGAGCTGGTTCGGGCCACCGGCGCCGAACCCGCTGACTTCACCGAGACTTGACGGCGACCGTAGGTACAATGTCGCCATGACATCGACGGGAGACACGATGGCCCAGACCGCCGAAGAGACCGCCTCGCAGACGACCCAGAAGTCGATCCAGCTCACGGAGACCGCCGCCGGCGAGGTCCAGAAGCTCATCACCGAAGAGGGCCGTCCCGAGATCGCGCTCCGGATCGCGGTGCAGCCGGGTGGCTGCTCCGGGCTCCGCTACGCGATGTACCTGGACGATCAGGTCTCGGAGAAGGACCTCCTCGAGGAGCAGTTCGGCGTCAAGGTCGTCGTGGACAAGATGAGTGTCCCGTATCTCTCCCAGGCCACCATCGACTGGGTGGATTCACTGGAGGCCTCGGGCTTCACGATCGACAATCCCGCCGCGCAGAGCTCGTGCGCCTGCGGCCACTCGTTCCACTAAGCCCCTACGCGACCGCGTCGAGGCCCGCGCGGATCCCGTCCACGACCTCCTGAAGCTGTGACTCCTCGAGGATCAATGGGGGACTGATGGCGAGCGCTCCGCCCACCAGTGGGCGGACGAGGACGCCCGCCTGACGTGTCGCGGCGCCGACGCGCGCCCCCAACGCGGGGTCGTCCGCGACCAGATCCTGTCTGAGACTGACGGCCGCGAGCAAGCCGATGCCGCCGCGGACGTCCTCGACGAGGTCGTGATCGGTCAGCTGCTTGAGCGCGTCGACCAGCGAGCCCTCCATCGCCTTCGACCTGGCGGGGAGGCCCTCGGTCTCGAGGATGTCGATGTTCACCAGCGCCGCCGCGGCGACGGCCGCGTGGCCGCTGTAGGTGTAGCCGTGTCGCCACATCCCCGCTCCGTCCGTCCAGAATGGTTCGGCGACGCGAGGGGACGCGAGGACGGCGCCGAGCGGCAGATACCCACTGGTGATCCCCTTCGCGCAGACGAGGATGTCCGGTTCGAGGCCGAACCGGGTCGAGGCGAACCAGTCGCCGCAACGGCCGAACCCCGTGATCACCTCGTCGGCGACGAACAGGACCCCGGTGTCGCGACAGACCTGCCGCACGGCTTCGAGGTACCCCTCGGGAGGTGGGAACACGCCTCCCGCGCCGATCACCGGCTCGCAGAAGAAGGCGGCGACACGATCGGGCCCCACGTCCTCGATCGCCGCTCGCAAGGAGTCGGCGTCATCCCAGGGCACCTCGACGACGTCCTCGATCAAGGCGCCGTGCCCGAGTGCGTTGGCCGGGATCCCCGCGAGCGAGGTCCCCGCGGTGTGCATCCCGTGGTAGGCCTTCTCCCGGCGGATCAAGATCGTGCGGTCCGGCTCGCCGAGGAGCTGCCAGTAGTGACGGGCCATCTTGGTCGCGGTGTCGATCGAGTCGGATCCGCCGCTCGTGAGGAACACCTTGGAGTCGGGAACGGGGGCGATCGAGGCCACCCGGTCGGCGAGCTCGAGGGTCACCGGAACCACGATGTCGCCGAAGGTGGAGTAGGTCGGCAGCTTCGCCATCTGCGCCGCGGCCGCCTCCCCGATCTCACGCCGGCCCCAGCCGACGTTGCAGTACCAGAGGGACGCGGTCGCATCGAGGTAGCGGGTCCCCTGGATGTCCCAGACGTAGCAGCCGTCGCCTCGATCCAGGACGAGCTCGCCACCGGACACGATGGCGGCCATGTCCGCGAACGGGTGCCAGTACGTCTGGGTCATGGCGGGGACGCTATCAGCAGCGAAAGAAGCCGCGGGGACCCTCGGTCGCGCCTACCCCGGCTCGTAGGCGAGGTTCGGCGCCAGCCAGCGCTCGGCCTCCATGAGCGATTCGCCCTTGCGGCGGGCGTAGTCCTCGACCTGGTCCTTGGCGATCCGCCCGACGTGGAAGTATCGCGCGGCCGGGTGCGCCAGATAGAGGCCGCTGACGCTCGCCGCGGGCATCATCGCGCACGACGTCGTGAGGTCGATGCCCGCCGCCTCGCTCACGTTGAGCAGCTCGAACAGCGTTCGCTTCTCGCTGTGATCCGGGCAGGCCGGATAGCCGAACGCCGGTCTCGTCCCGCGGTAGCGTTCCTTGATCAGCTCGTTGCTGGAGAGCTGCTCGTCGGGCGCGTACCACTCGCGGCGGACCTGCTCGTGCAGGTGCTCGGCGAATGCCTCGGCGAGGCGGTCGGCGAGCGCCTTCGCCACGATCGCCCGATAGTCGTCGTGCTCGGCCTCGTACGTCTTCGCGAGCTCGTCGGCGCCGAAACCGGCGGAGACGGCGAAGACGCCGACATGGTCTTGCACATCGGACTCGAGCGGAGCGACGAGGTCCGCGATCGATTTGTTCGGCTCTCCCTCGCCGCGGTCGGCCTGCTGCCGCAGGCAATGGAAGACCCACCCTCCCTCGAGGACGAGGTCGTCGCCGTCCGCGTGGGCCGGGAAGTATCCGTAGACGCCGCGTGCCTCGAGCAAGCGCTCGGTCACGATCCGGTCCAGCACCTCCTGACCCACCTGGAACAGCTCGCGAGCCGTCTCTCCCATCTGGGGGTGATCCAGGATCTGCGGGTAGCTGCCCTTGAGTTCCCACGCGGTGAAGAAGAACGTCCAGTCGATGTAGTCGCGGAGCGCGGCGAGATCCGGCTCGACCGTCCGGGTCCCGACGAAGGGGGGCGGTGGGGCGTCCTCCTGTTTCCAGTCGATCTGGAGGCGGTTCGCGAGCGCCTTGCGGTAGGGCAGCAGCGGCTGCTTCAGCTTCTGCTCGTGCAGCGTTCGGAGCCGGTCCTGGTCCTTGCGGTTCTCGGTGTCCAGCTTCGCCTTGCGGTCCTCGTCGAGCAGCGCGCTCATGACCCCGACCACACGCGAGGCGTCCACGACGTGGACGACGGGCTCCGAGTACGCGGGGGCGATCTTCACCGCCGTGTGCTGCTTCGACGTCGTCGCGCCGCCGATCAACAGAGGAAGATCGAGCCCGCGCCGCTCCATCTCCATCGCCACGTTCACCATCTCGGTCAGCGAAGGCGTGATCAGCCCGGAGAGCCCGATCACGTCCGCCTTCTCTCGCTCGGCCGCGTCCAGGATCGTCTCCGCGGGCGCCATCACGCCGAGGTCCACGACGCGGTAGTTGTTGCACCCGAGGACCACGCCCACGATGTTCTTGCCGATGTCGTGCACGTCGCCCTTCACCGTCGCCGTCACGATGGTGCCCTGCGCCGAGCCGACCAGCCCCAGCCGCTCCTTCTCCTCCTGCATGAACGGCTCGAGGTAGGCGACCGCTTTCTTCATCGCCCGCGCCGACTTCACGACCTGTGGCAGGAACATCTTCCCGGCACCGAAGAGGTCACCGACGATCTGCATCCCGTCCATCAGCGGCCCCTCGATCACCTCGAGCGGCCGGTCGAAGTGCTGCCTCGCCTCTTCCGCGTCCTCCTCGATGAAGGCGTCGATCCCGTGGACGAGGGCGTGCGAGAGCCGCTCCTCGACCGAGCCCTCGCGCCACGACAGGTCGTGCTCGGTCCGCATCGCCTCGCCCGTCACGGTCTGCGCGAAGGTGAGCATCCGCTCGGTCGCGTCCGCACGCCGGTTGAACAGCAGATCCTCGACGTGCTCCTTGAGGTCCTTGGGGATGTCGTCGTACACGGGGAGCTGGCCGGCGTTCACGATCGCCATGTCGAGCCCGGCCTGCCGCGCGTGGTAGAGGAAGGCCGAGTGCATCGCCTCACGGACGACGTCGTTGCCGCGGAAGGCGAACGAGAGGTTCGAGACGCCGCCCGAGACCTTCACACCGGGCATGCGCCGCTTGATGATCCGGGTCGCGTCGATGAACGCCCTCGCGTAGTCCGCGTGCTCCTCCATCCCGGTGGCGATCGCCAGGATGTTGGGGTCGAAGATGATGTCCGACGGGTCGTACCCGGCCTGCTCGGTGAGCACGCGATACGCGCGCTCACAGATCTCGACCTTGCGCTTGACGGTGTCGGCCTGGCCCTGCTCGTCGAAGGCCATCACGACGACGGCCGCGCCGTAGCGCTTCACGCGCTTGGCCTTGTCGAGGAAGTCCTCCTCGCCCTCCTTCAGGCTGATCGAGTTCACGACGCCCTTGCCCTGGACGCATTTCAGGCCGGCCTCGATCACGTCCCAGCTCGAGGAATCCACCATGATGGGTACGCGGGCGACCTCCGGCTCCGTCGCCAACAGGTTCAGGTAGGTGGTCATCGCCTGCGGCCCGTCGAGCAGGTCGGTGTCCATGTTCACGTCCAGCAGGTTCGCGCCGTTCTGCACCTGCTCGCGCGCGATGTCGACGGCGGCCTGGAAGTCGCCGCTCTCGATCAGGCGCCGGAACTTCTTGGAGCCCGTGATGTTCTGCCGCTCGCCCACCATCACGAATCCGGTGTCGGGGCGGACGACGAACGGCTCGAGGCCGCTGAAGGAGGTGAACGTCTCCGTCGGGGCCGGGACCCGGCGCGGAGGCAGATCGCCGACGGCCTCCGCGATCTGTCGGATGTGCTCGGGCGTGGTCCCGCAACAGCCCCCGAGGACGTTGGCGAGCCCGGCCCGAGCGAACTCGCCGACGAAGCCGCTGGTGATCTCGGGGTCCTCGTCGTGGAGGCCCATCGCGTTTGGCAGCCCGGCGTTGGGGTAGCACGCCGTGTACGTGGGAGCGATACGGGAGAGTGCCTCGAGGTAGGGGCGCATCTGCGCGGCGCCCAGGGAGCAGTTGACGCCGACGATCATGGGCTCCGCGTGCTCGATGGACAGCCAGAACGCCTCCGCGGTCTGACCGGACAGGTTGCGCCCGCTCTGGTCGACGGCGGTGAACGAGAGCCAGAGGGGCAGGTCAGGGGCGACGTCCTCGGCGGCGGCGATCGCCGCCTTCGCGTTCAGCGTGTCGAAGATGGTTTCGATCTGGAGCACGTCGACGCCGCCGTCGGTCAGTCCGCGGATCTGCTCCGCGTACGCCGCCGTCAGCTCATCGAACGTGATCGTGCGGAACGCCGGGTCCTCGACCTTGGGAGAGATGGAGAGCGTCCTATTGGTAGGACCGATCGAGCCGACGACGAAATGGTCGTCGGCCCCGTCGAGCGCCCGCCTGGCGGTCTCGGCCGCCGCCTTGTTGATCTCGTACACGAGGTGCTCCAGGCCGTAGTCGGACTGAGAGACGGGGCTCGCGTTGAACGTGTTGGTGCTGACGATCCAGGCGCCGGCGGCCACGTAGTCGCGATGGATCGCCTCGACGATGTCGGGTCTCGTCAAGCCGAGCAGGTCGTTGTCTCCTCGGACATCCTTGGGGTGGTCCTTCAAGAGGTCGCCACGGAAGTCCTCCTCGGAGAGCTCGAGAGCCTGGATGGCCGTGCCCTTCGGTCCCTCGAGCACGAGGATGCGCTCGGCCATCAGGGCCTCGAGCCTGGTCCGTGCGTCCATCTCTCAACATTACCGCTGCGAACGGATACGCCCTGCACGATGACGGTACGGGGAGTACGCTCCGGCGATGCGTGCGGTGCCGACGCGGGACACGATCCTCTCCTCTTCCCGGGGGAGATCGGCTCGGTCCGCCGAGCACCGGGCACCCGCCACGCTCCGACGATCCGTGGCGGCCCTCTCGGGGGTCCCGCTGTTCGACGGGTTCTCGAAACGGCATCTCCGGCGCCTGGCGGGAGAGGCCGACACGGTCGAGTTCGGCCCCGGACGGGCGATCGTGGAGGAGGGGCAAGCGGGCGAAGCCATGTTCGTGGTCCTGACCGGGACGGCACGGGTCGTCCGTGCGGGCCGGAAGGTGGGCGCGCTCATCCCCGGTGACTTCTTCGGTGAGCTCTCGGCGCTCGACGGCGGTCCGCGGACCGCATCGGTCGTCCCGGAGACGCCCATGGAGGTGCTCCGGGTCTTCCGGCACACCCTCGGGACGATGGTGGAGCAGGAGCCGACCCTTGCGATGAGCCTGCTCGAGGGGCTCGCGCGCAGACTCCGCCACGTGCTGCCGCGCACGCCCGTCGCCTGATCAGGCGACGATCGCGTCGAGCTCCGCCAGGGTCGCCTCGTCCAGCTCGATGTCGCCCGCGGCGGCGTTCGCCCGAACGTGCGCGGGGTTCCGGCTCCCGGCGATCGCGGCCGTGACGCCCGGCTGGTGGACGTTCCAGGCGAGCGCGAGCTGGGACAGGGTGCATCCGAGCCGCTCCGCGACCGGTCGGAGGCGGTCGACGACCTCGAGCGATCGAGCGAGGTCCGCGAACGGACCGTCGTCCTGCTTCTCCCCCCGCCAGTCGCCCCGCGGGAAGCTCGTCTCGGCAGTGATCGCGCCGGTGAGCAGCCCGAAAGCGAGCGGTCCGTAGGTGACCACGCCGATCCCCTGATCGCCGCACCATCGGATCAAATCGGCGTGCTTCCGCACCAGCATCGAGAACTCGGGCTGGAGCGAATCGACGTGGCGGATCGCCAGGCACGTCTCGATCTCCGCGCGATCGAAGTTCGAGACGCCCATGGCGCCGATCAACCCTGCATCCTGGAGCTCGCACATCGCTCCCCACGTGTCCTCCAGCGCGATGCCGCTCTCATCGGACCAGTGGAGCTGATAGAGGTCGATGCGGTCGATCCCGAGTCGGCCGAGGCTCTTCTCGCATGCCGCCCGGACCTGGGCCGGCGCGAACCCGGTTCCTTCGGGTTGCGGCGCAACCTTGGTCGCGATGACAACCTCGTCCCGCCGGCCCGCGATCGCGCGGGCCACCAGCAGTTCGGACACGCCGTCGCCGTAGACCTCGGCGGTGTCGATCCAGCCGATGCCGGCGTCGATACCCGCCCGGATGGCCTCGATCACGACGTCCTCGGACTCGTTGGGTCCCCACGCGGTGCCTCCGGCTTCCCACGCCCCGAAGCCGATGACCGAGATCTCCGGACCGCGCGATCCGAGCCTCCGTTCACGCATGCGGCAGAAACTACCAATCGGGGAGCCGTCACAGCTGAAGTCGCGCAGTAGGGTGTCTGGGATGAGCAAACCCGTCAAAGAACGCGAACGGATCGTCGTGCGCTTCGCCGGCGACTCCGGGGACGGGATGCAGCTCACGGGCGACCGGTTCACAAGCGCGACAGCCGTCCTCGGCAACGACCTGGCGACTTTGCCGGATTTCCCGGCCGAGATCCGGGCACCGGCGGGAACCGTCCACGGCGTCTCGGCTTTCCAGATCCAGTTCGCCTCGAGCGACATCACCACGCCCGGCGACCATGCCGACGTCCTGGTCGCGATGAATCCGGCGGCCCTCAAGGCCGACCTCGAGACCGTGGCCAAGGGCGGTGTGTTGGTGCTGAACGAAGACTCCTTCACCCAGCGCAACATCGACAAGGCCGGCTACACGGCGGACCCGACGCAGGACGGAACGCTCGACGGCTACCAGGTCTACAAGGTCCCGATGACGTCCATCACGGTCCGTGCGACCGAGGACATCGGGATCGGGAAGAAGGAGGCCGAGCGGGCCAAGAACATGTTCGCGCTCGGGCTCGTGTCGTGGATGTTCGGTCGCCCCACCGAGACGACGCTCGGCTGGCTGGAGAAGAAGTTCGGCTCGCGCCAGGAGATCTTCGACGCCAACGTTGCGGCCTTCAAGGCGGGGTACCACTTCGGCGAGACGACGGAGCTGTTCGCCGAGTCGTACAAGGTCGATGCCGCCCCCCAGGCGCCCGGCACGTATCGGAACATCGCCGGGGCAACGGCGCTCGCCTGGGGACTCATCGCGGCGTCGGAGCGGAGCGGGCTGCCGCTCTTCTACGCGAGCTATCCGATCACGCCGGCCTCGGAGCTGCTCCACGAGCTCTCGCGGCACAAGAACTTCGGGGTGATCACGATCCAGGCCGAAGACGAGATCGCTGCGGCGAACATCGCGCTGGGCGCCGCCTTCAGCGGTCAGCTCGCGGTGACGGGCACGAGCGGCCCCGGTGTGGACCTGAAGGCCGAGACGGTGGGCCTCGCCGTGATCATGGAGCTGCCGATGATCATCGTGGACGTGCAGCGCGCCGGCCCCTCGACCGGGATGCCCACGAAGACCGAGCAGGCCGACCTCCTGCTGGCGATGTACGGCCGCCACGGCGAGTCGCCGCTCCCGATCGTGTCGGCGTCCACGCCCGCGGAGTGCTTCTCAGCGGCGATCGAGGCAGCGCGGATCGCGGTGCGCTATCGCACGCCGGTGATCCTGCTCTCCGACACGTTCCTCGCCAACTCGTCGGAGCCGTGGCCGATCCCCGAGGTGGAGAGCCTGCCGGAGATCGACCCCGAGTTCGCGACATCCAACGGTGCGGACTTCCTCCCGTACGCCCGCGACGACAAGCTCGCGCGACCGTGGGCGGTCCCCGGCACCCCGGGGCTCGTCCACCGGATCGGCGGGCTCGAGCGGCAGGACGGAACCGGCAACATCAGCTACGACGCCGCGAACCACGAGCTGATGACCCGCCTCCGGCAGGCCAAGGTCGACGGGATCGCGGACGACATCCCGCCTCTGGACGTCGAGGATCCCTCCGGCGAGGCGGAGCTGCTGGTGCTCGGCTGGGGCTCGTCCCTCGGCACGATCACGGCCTCCGTCGCACGCGCCAGGGCGAACGGTCAGAAGGTGGCGACGGCCCATCTCCGGCACCTGAACCCGTTCCCGGCCAACACCGGTGAGGTCGTCCGGAAGTACCCGAAGGTCTTGATCCCCGAGATGAACATGGGGCAGCTCGCCTCGTTGATCCGAGCGAAGTTCCTGGTGGACGCGCAGTCCTACACGAAGGTCCAGGGACTGCCCATCTTCGCCGAGGAGCTCGAACGGGAGATCGCGAGGGTCCTCGATGAGTGACGTGATCCAGAACGGCGGGCAGGCGCCGGGTGAGGCGGCGCCGACGCTCACCAAGAAGGACTTCACATCGGACCAAGAGCCGCGGTGGTGTCCGGGGTGCGGTGACTACGCGATCCTTTCGACGGTCCAGGCATTCATGCCGGAGCTCGGCATCGAGCCCCACAAGACCGTGTTCGTGTCCGGGATCGGCTGCAGCGGTCGGTTCACCTATTACATGGACACGTACGGGATGCACGGGATCCACGGGCGAGCGCCCGCGCTCGCGACCGGCATCGCGGTCGCGAACCCCGAGCTCTCGGTCTGGGTGGTCACCGGCGACGGCGACGGGCTCTCGATCGGCGGCAACCACCTGATCCACGCGCTGCGACGGAACGTGGACATCAAGATCCTGCTGTTCAACAACCAGATCTACGGCCTGACGAAGGGGCAGTATTCCCCGACCTCCGAGGAGGGCAAGGTCACGAAGTCGACGCCGTTCGGGTCGGTCGACCACCCCTTCAATCCGATCGCGCTCGCCCTCGGCGTCGAGGCGACCTTCGTGGCGCGGACGCTCGACAACGACCGCCAGCACCTGACGGAGGTCCTTCGCAGAGCGGCGCAGCACAAGGGGACGGCGTTCGTCGAGATCTACCAGAACTGCAACGTGTTCAACGACGGGGCATTCGACCTCCTCCGCGAGAAGTCGCAGGGCAAGCACAACCAGATCCGGTTGGAGGAGGGACAGCCGATCGTGTTCGACGACGGGAACCGGTGCGTGCGGGTCGGGGACAACGGCCGGTACGAGATCGCGTCGACGGCAGAGACCGATCCGGCGAGCATCGTGGTCCACGACCCTCACGGGCGACCGTCCCTCGCCTTCGCCCTGGCCCACCTGTCCCACGGACCCGACGAGCCCTCGTGCATCGGGGTGTTCCATGAGATCGAACGCCCCGTCTACGGGCAGGCCATCCAGCACCAGCTGCAGTCGGCGACCGAGCGACTCGGGGCGGGCGACCTGGGGACGCTGCTGCACTCCGGGGACACCTGGACGGTGGATTAGCCGGCCTCGGCCGGCCCCGCGTCGCTCGAGAGACTGAACCGGGCGAGCGCCTCGGAGGAGGCCGCCTCCATCCGCCGGAGCTCTCCCACCGTCCCGGAGAGCACGGCGAGCAGCTCATCGAGCTGGTGCCCCGTCACGCTGTCTCCGAGGCTCACACGGAACCCCGTGGTCCGAGGGAAGCCGATCTCCTCGAGCACCTGGGATGGGTCCTCCGGCCGGCCGCTGCAGAGCGAGCCGGCGCCCACCCGGAACCCGCGGTCGTCGAGGGTCATCATCAGCGTCGCCGGATCGAGCCCGGCGACGCTGAACCCCACGAGGTGAGGCGTCCGATGCGTGGGATGCCCGTGCACGGTGGCACCGGGCACGTCGGCCGCGATCCTGTCCCGCAGGCCGGCGGTGATCGACCACTGCACGGCGGCCCGGTCGGCCATCGTGGCGAGCGACGCGGTGAGGGCCGCCGCCATCCCCGCGATGCCCGGGGTGTTCTCCATCCCCGAACGGCGCTTCCGCTCGCGGTCGTCGCCGCTGGGGTAGGCCGTGATCCCGAGCCCGCGGCGCACGTAGAGCGCTCCGACTCCCGGCGGACCGCCGAACTTGTGTCCCGAGAACGAGAGGAGGTCGACGCCCAGCGCCGGCGCATCCACGGGAAGCCGGCCAACGGTCTGGCACGCGTCGGTGTGGAAGCGGACGCCCGCCTCGCGTGCGAGGCGGGAGGCCTCGGCGACCTGCTGGATCGTTCCGAGCTCGTGGTTGGCGTGCTGGACGGAGGCGAGCAACGTGCCAGGGGTCCTCACCTCAACTGCATAGCGATCCAGGTCGACCCGGCCGTAGCGGTCCACCGGGATCGTCACGACCTCGAAGCCGTCGGACTCGAGCGCGTGTGCGACGCCCCCGACCGCCGGATGTTCGACCGCACCGACGACGATCCTGGTCCCGAGCTCGCGGACGGCTCGCACGCCGCCCCAGATCGCGAGGGCGATCGACTCCGTGCCGCCCGACGTGAACACGATCTCGTCGGGCTGGGCGCCGATCGCCTGGGCGACCTGCTCGCGCGCACCGTCCAGGAGCGCGCGAGCCGCCCGCCCGGGGGTGTGGATCGACAGGGGGTCGCCGGAGACGTCGAGGCCGGCGATCACCGCGTCGCGCGCCTCGGGCAGCAGGGGAGTGGCCGAGGCCGAGTCGAGATACAGGTCGGCGACCATCGCCGCCTCAGGGTACCCGGCTGCGATCTCCGGTCCGTCCTCGGGCTACGGTGTGGCCGGTTCCTTCCCGCGGAGGAATACCGTGGTGTACACCACACCGCCGATGATGCCCCCGGCGATCGGCCCCACGATCCACACGAGCGCGTCGTCCCAGAGCCCGCCGACCAGCGCGGGTCCGAACCAGCGCGCCGGATTCATCGCGGCGCCCGTGAACGGTCCGAAGGCGAGGATGTCGAACGCGATCGTGAGACCGATCGTGAAGCCCGCGGTCGTGCTCCAGGGCCCTCGGTCGTCGACCGCGGTGCCGAACACGACGAAGACGAGGAAGAACGTGAGGATCGCCTCGAGGACGATGCCCTTGCCGACCGCGACGTCTGGTCCGAGCGCCGGCGCGCCGGCGCCGCCCGCGTCGAAGAGGCCCCCGCCGACCACGAAACGGACGAGGAGTGCACCAACGACCGCGCCGAGCAGCTGCGCGACGATCAGGACGGCGCCGCGCTGGGTGGAGATCTTCCCGGCCGTCCACAGAGCGATCGTGACGGCGGGGTTGATCTGGCCGCCCGAGATGTGGCCGGTCACGGAGACCATGACCGCCAGGACGAGGCCGTGCGCCAGGGCGACCCCCACGAGGTCGAGCTGCCCCGTTCCCACCGCGAGGATCACCGCCCCTGCGCCCACGAAGATGAGCGCGAAGGTCCCAATGAACTCCGCGACCGCTGCCTTGCCGAGACTCTCCATCCGTTCCCTCCTCGAGTTCCGTTCCAGAGCCGCTTCGTGCCCTCGGTTCGTGTCTTCTTCTCGATCGTGGGCTCGAGAGCGATGGGGGAAGCGGGCAGGTGGCAGGCCCGACGGGGCCGAGCGTATCGGGCCACCGACGATCGTTCAAAGACCGCGGGCGGCGCGGAAGCGAGTAGCATCGCGCGCGTGGACGTCCTGCTGGTCTCGCCGGACGAGCGTTCCCGCCGGCTCATGGCGCTGTCGGTGCGGAGCATCGAGCGCCGGCTCGGCGAAGAGCTTCGCTTCCGCGCCGCCCGCAACGGTGAGTTGGGGACCACGGCGGCGCTCCGGGATCGCCCGGATGTGATCGTGGCGGACGAGATCGCATCGCGTGCGGGAGCCTTCGGGCTCGCCAGGACGCTCCGGGACGACGCGGAGCCGTATACCGGGGTGATCGTGATCTTGCTGGATCGGAAGCACGACGCCTGGCTCGCGAAGTGGTCGGGAGCCGATGCGTGGTTCGTGAAGCCAGTGGATCCGTTCGAGTTAGCCGACCGGCTGCTCGACCTCGTGACCGTGTCAAAGACCGAGCCAAAGACCGAACCAAAGACCCAGAAGGAGAGCGCGTGAAGATCAAGGGAACCTGCAAACGGGACGGCCGAGAGTTCCTCGCGGAGCAGGTCGTCGACCTCGGCGGGGAGTGCCCTTGGGACGGCGAGCCGTTCAACGCCGACTACGCGGCCGTGCTGGTGGAGTCTTTGCGGGAGGCCGAACGGCTGGGCTCGGGCTTCGAGCGGGCTCTCGAACGGGTCGCGTCGCTCCATCCCGCGTTCACCTTGGATGAAGAGAGCGTGCTGGGGGAGATCAGGACCCAGCTCGGACGGCTGCATCGGAACCTCGTCCGGCAAGGCTGATGGGCGCGATGGCGTCGGTCGAGAGCGGCTTCGGCGTCGAGGTCCGGGGTGGAGAGGGAAGCTGGAGCGTTGCCATCCTCAACTCGAAAGGCGAGGTGGTGGCGGAGCGCGCGTGTCACGACGGCGCGGAGGCGCGGACCTACGCCTCGACGGTCCGGCAGCACATCTACTGGCTCTCTCCCGAGAAGTTCCGCGAGTACTACCGGATCGAGGAATAGGCGATGGGCTTCAACGCGATGCAGCCGGGGAAGGTGAAGAAAGCGGACCTCATCATCGCCGGCGTCGCGTTGCTGGTGATCGTCGGCCTCGTGCTGTGGGCGGTGCTGTGACCGATGAGCGGCCGCTCGCCCAGCTCGACTACTGCTACCTGACCACCACCGGGCGCCATACGGGGACACCGCACCGGATCGAGATCTGGTTCGCGCTCGCGAACGGCACCGTCTACCTCCTGTCCGGCGGCGGCGACCGTTCGGACTGGGTCAGGAACCTGATGATCTCTCCCGAGATCGTCCTCGAGATCGGCGACGTGACGAGGAACACGAGCGCTCGAGTGGTGACGGATCCGGCCGAGGATGCGCTGGCTCGGCGGATCGTGTCGGAGAAGTATCGACCGCGCTATCGAGGAGAGCTCGAGAGCTGGGGGCGGAGCTCGCTCCCCGTCGCGATCGACTGGCGCTAGCGTTCTTCGAAGCCGATCGAGAACAACCGCTCGAGGTCGTGCCTCGAGTACACCTGGAACGCGATCAGCGTCTCGGTCCGCTCGACCCCGTCGACCTTCGAGATCCCACCGGGGATCACCTCTGCGAGGTCATCGTGGTCGGCGACGCGCACGATCGCGATGAGGTCGAACTCGCCGGCCACGGAGTACACCTCGGAAACGCCGGTGATCTCGGCGATCGCCTGCGCGGCCTCGGCGATCTCATCGATCTGGCACTGGATGAGGACCACGGCATGCACGGTCATCGCTACTCGGTCCTTTCGAGAACGACGGCGAGCCCCTGCCCGCCGGAGATGCAGAGCGTCGCGAGCCCCAGCGCCGCGCCGCGAGCCCGCATCTGGTACGCGAGCGACAGCAGGATCCTCGTCCCGCTCATCCCGATCGGATGGCCGAGCGAGATGCCGCCCCCGAGGAGGTTCAGCCGGTCACGGTCGAACTTGAGCTCACGCTCGCACGCGATCACCTGCGCGGCGAACGCCTCGTTGATCTCGATGAGGTCGATGTCGGCCAGCGACAGGCCCGTCTTCTCGAGGACCTTCATCGTCGCCGGCACGGGTCCGATGCCCATGATCTCCGGCGGGACCCCGGCCCAGCTCATGCCCGCGATCCTCGCGAGGGGCTCGTGGCCCTCCGATCGCGCCCGTGACTCGGCCATCAGGATCACGGCGGCGGCCCCGTCGGTGAGGCCCGCCGAGTTGCCGGCCGTGACGGAGCCACCCTCCCGGAAGACGGGGGTCAGCGCGGCGAGCCCTTCGAGCATCGTGTCCGGGCGCGGATGCTCGTCCTCGGTGATGGTGCTTGGGGCGCTACCCGACACCTCCACCGGGACGATCTCGGCGGCGCGGGCCTGCGCACCGGCGGCGGCCTTCCGCTGGGACTCCAGGGCGAACTCATCCTGCTCTTCCCGCGAGATGTCGTAGCGGTCGACGAGGTTCTCCGCGGTCTCACCCATCAGCAACCCGCTCAGCGGATCCAGCAGTCCGTCGCGGTACATCGCGTCGTACACGGTCGCGTTGCCCATCCGGTAGCCGCTGCGCATGCGGTCCAGGAGGAACGGCACCCGAGTCATGTTCTCCATGCCACCGGTGAGGACGACCTCGGCGTCGCCGAGGGCGATCTGCTGTGCGCCCAGCTGGATGGCCTTCATGCCCGAGCCGCAGGCGATGTTCACGTTGAAGGCGGAGACCTCCTCCGGGACGCCGGCGTGGATGCTCACCTGCCGGCCGGTGTTGGGTCCGTTCCCCGCCTGGCGGGCATGACCGACGATCGTCTGATCGACCTGCTCGGGCGGGACGCCGGCGCGTTCCAGCGCTTCTCTCGCGGCGATCGTTCCCAGATCGACCGCCGTCGTTCCGGCGAAGGAGCCCAGGAACCTTCCGATGGGCGTCCGGGCGCCCTCGAGGATGACCGCGCGCTCCATGCGAGCCAGTCTATCCGTCGGTTCCTTCTCGCCCGGTCTCCCGCATCGTGCGGTAGAGGTCGCGCAACGCACCGATCTCTCCGCCGTGGTGCGCGTCGTGATGGATCATCGTCCAGAAGATGCGCCAGGCCGGCCATTCCTCCCCCCAGTTGGTCAGCACCGGTCGCTCGAGATCGGCAGCGTCGATCTCGGCGAGGTCCTCGGTGAGGAGCGCATGGCCCGCGTCCAGCATCGTGACGGCATCTGCTGGCGTTCCCGGCGTCTCGATCGTGAGCCACGTGGTCTCGCCGGGTCCGAACGCGTACTCGTGATACATCACCTTGCACATCGCGATGTGCGCGAGCCGCCAGGCGATCGTCGTGAACGGGGCGGGCTCCGGGTCGGGTTCCGCGTAGTGATGATCCCAGCGTCCCCGTTCGTTCCGGAAGACGGTCCAGCTTCCGGGGGCGGGCTCCCAGAAGAACTCGTCCTCGGTCAGGTCGTGGAGGTTCGAGCGCATGTCGTGGAAGGTCTCCGACATCTCGCGGGCGAGGAGGTCGAGCGCGGCGCGCACCGGTCGAGACTAGCCGCGACCGGCCCGGGGACGCTCGGGGTCCTCTCTCGATCTTGGCGCCCAGCGGAGTATCGCCGCGATGCGAGCGCCACCGTCGACCGGCTCGGTGAGCGGGACGTCGCACGCGACGAGGCGGACGGGATTCCTCGCCAGCCAGGAACGCACCGCCGACAGCTCGTCGGCGCGCTCGCGGGGGCAGGGGAGCGGGATCGGTTCCGTTTCCTCTCCGGCGCCGCCTGCCCGCGTCAATGCGCCCCCGACGAAGGAGAGTCGTCGGTCGCCCTCGGCCACCAGCTCGAGCCGACCCGCCCCGAGCAGCCAGGCGTCCCTTCGTCCACGATGCAGGGCCGCCGCGAGCGCCCGGAGCCGCTCCCGCGTCGAGGCGGCCTCCTCGAAGCGCTCCGCGTCCGCGAGCTTCGCCATCTTCGCTCCGAGCGCTTCGAGGAGCCCGTCCGGGGACTCGAGGGAGGAGAGGAGGTCCCGGACGAGCTCTCCGTAGCGCTCGGGGTCGACCCGGCCGTCGCAGGGAGCGGGGCATCGGCCGAGGTCGGCCAGCGCGCAGGGCGAGAAGCGGGTCCGCACGCCCATCGATCGGGTGCAGCGTCGGAGGGGCACGACCTCTTCGAGCGCCTCCTTGGCGAGGCGGGCGGCCCCGCTGCCCGAGAACGGCCCCACGTACGTGCAGCCGTCCCCGTGGCCGGCGCGATGGACCACCTTCAATCGAGGGAACGCCTCGGAGGGGTCGAGCTTCAGGTACGCGAATCGCCTCCATGTCTTGCCGCGACGGTTGTACGTGGGCTCGTGCCGTCGGATGAGTCGAGCCTCGAGCACCAGGGCCTCGAGCTCGCCGCCGGGCGTCTCCTCGCCCTCGACGCGTCGCACCTCGGCGAGGAGGGCCTCGACCTTCTTGCGTTCGTCGCCGTAGAAGTAGGACTTCACTCGGGCACGGAGGTCGTGGGCCTTCCCCACATAGAGCACACGCTCGTCCCGCCCCACGAACCGGTAGACGCCGGCGGCGTGAGGGAGGGCGTCCGCGAGCCGGATCTTGCCGAAGTGCGGCCGTCCCCGGGCGCGGACGGCCTCGCGGAGATCGCCGAGGGTCAGGATGCCGAGCCGCCCACCCAGGTCGAGGAGCCCGTCGAGGACTTCCGCGCAGGCCATGGCGTCGTCCAGGGCCCGATGGGTCGGTTTCACACGGGTTCGGAAGTACTGGGCGAGGGTTCGCAGACGAACGTTGGGGACGTCGGGCCACACGACCCGGCGGGCCAGCTTGGCGGTGCACACCGGTGGGCCTTCCAGGACCGGATAGTCGAGCCGGACGAGGTTCTCGTTCAGGAACGAGAAGTCGAATCGAGCGTTGTGCGCCACGAAGACGGCGCCCCGAGCGAACTCCAGGAAGGCCGGGAGGACGGCCTCGATGGGAGGCTCTCGCCGCACGAGGCGATCGTCGATCCCCGTCAGGTGGGAGATGAACGGGGGGATCGGCTCTCGGGGGTTGACCAACGCCTGGAACGTCCCGATGCGCTCCCCGCCGGTGATCCTCACCGCCCCGATCTCGGTGATCCTGGAATCCCGCGGCGATCCCCCGGTGGTCTCGAGATCGACGACCACGAAGTCGACCTCCCGCAGCGGCACCGCTTCGGCGAGGGTGGTCTGAACGGGAGCCGAGAGCACGGGTGCCTCCGATCGGTGGGGCCGAAGGGGAGGAACACCGTATCGAACAGATGTTCGAGGGTCAAGGATTCGAGGGTCAAGGAAGGGCATGCCCATCGCTCCATGGTGAGGAGCCGGGCCGACACCGAACCGTCTAGCTGGCGGGGAGCGTGAAGATCTGGAGATGGCTGCACGGCTTGTAGGTCGCCATGCCCTTGAATCGAACGAGGACCTTGTAGGTGCCTTGGGCCTTCGGACGGACGAACGTCGCCGTGTACGCGCCGTCCTTCTTGCCGTCCGCGTCTCGATCCTTGATGTAGCGGATCGACACCGTCTTCGCAGAGATCTTCACGAACTTCGTGCCGTGCTTGCGGAAGAGGGTCGCGGTGACGCGATGGCCCGATGTCGTCGGCTCCAGGAGCCCCTTCGCGGTCACGGCATGCGGCTTGCGCACGATCCTCAAGGTGAGCGCCGTCGTCTTCCTGTCGTCGTTCACGATCGTGCCCTGAGCGATCCCGTCCCCGACGGTGGCCTCGGCGGGGTTGCTGAGCGTCAACGACAGGGTCTCGTTGCTCTCCACCGCGACATCGCCGTTCACGACGACGTCCACCGTTCCACTCGTCCCGGCGGGGATCGTAAGCGTGCCGGACGTAGAGACGAAGTCGGATCCGGCTGTCGCCGTGGCGCCGGCAGTCGCGTAGTCGACGGACGCCGCAACGTCGGAGGCGCCGGCTAGCGACACGTGGAAGTGCATGGACGACGTTCCCGTGTTGCCTTCCACGATGGAGGCGTTCGCCACGGACACGACCGGTGGTGTGTCGTCGTTGACTATCGTTCCGATGCCTTGCACATCGCCGACGGGGGCGCCCACCCCGTTCGAAAGATCGACCGGCACGGTTTCGTCGTGCTCGTAGGTGGTGTCCCCGTTCACCGTCACCGAGCGGGTCTCCGACAGATCGTCCGTCGGGAGGAACGTCACGGTACCGCTGTTGCCGACGAAGTCGGTGCCGTCGGTGGCCGTTCCGTCCGCGGTGCTCCAGTCGACCGTGACCGGGAATCCCGCCGGATGCGAAAGGGTCATTGTGAAGGTGAGTGTCCGCGTCCCGCTCTGTCCCTCTGTGAGGGTCGGCTCGTCGATGTCGATCACCGGGAGGAGCTCGTCGTCCACGATCGTACCCACGCCCTCTGGGTCACCAAGGGTCGCATCCGACGGCGCAGAGAGCGTGACGCGGAACCTCTCGTCGAGTTCGGCAGTCCCGTCGCCGTTCACACCGACGACGATGGACTCGGTCGTGTCGCCTGGCACGAACGTCAGCGTGCCCGACGCGGCTGTGAAGTCACTCGGGTCCGTCGCTTCGTCACTGGCTGTCGTCCATGCGACGGTCACCGTCTTGCCGCTCGCGGACGACAGCGTGACGTTGAACGTGGCGTTCACGGTTCCCACGTTGCCTTCGGGGACGGATGCGTCGCTCACCGAGAGCGTCGGGAGGGGGTCGTCATCGGTGATCGTGCCGAGCCCTGAACCGTCCGCGATCGTCGCGTTCGCAGGGTTGGACAGGGTGATGCCGAAGGTCTCGTTGAGCTCGTCCAGGACATCGCCGTTCACGGTGACGCCGATCGTGGTGCTCGTGGCTCCTGCGGCGATCGTGCCGACACCACTCGCGGCGACGTAGTCCACGCCGGCTGTGGCGGATCCTGCGGCGGCCGTCCAGTCGACGGTCACGGTCTTGCCGCTCACCGCCGACAAGGTAGCGGTGAACGTCGCCGTCGTCGTGCCGGTGTTCCCCTCCGTCACCGTGACGTCGCTCACCGAGAGCGTCGGGAGGGGGTCGTCATCGGTGATCGTGCCGAGCCCTGAACCGTCCGCGATCGTCGCGTTCGCAGGGTTGGACAGGGTGATGCCGAAGGTCTCGTTGAGCTCGTCCAGGACATCGCCGTTCACGGTGACGCCGATCGTGGTGCTCGTGGCTCCCGCGGCGATCGTGCCGACACCACTCGCGGCGACGTAGTCCACGCCGGCTGTGGCGGATCCTGCGGCGGCCGTCCAGTCGACGGTCACGGTCTTGCCGCTCACCGCCGACAAGGTAGCGGTGAACGTCGCCGTCGTCGTGCCGGTGTTCCCCTCCGTCACCGTGACGTCGCTCACCGAGAGCGTCGGGAGGGGGTCGTCATCGGTGATCGTGCCGAGCCCTGAACCGTCCGCGATCGTCGCGTTCGCAGGGTTGGACAGGGTGATGCCGAAGGTCTCGTTGAGCTCGTCCAGGACATCGCCGTTCACGGTGACGCCGATCGTGGTGCTCGTGGCTCCCGCGGCGATCGTGCCGACACCACTCGCGGCGACGTAGTCCACGCCGGCTGTGGCGGATCCTGCGGCGGTCGTCCAGTCGAAGGTGACGACGTTCGCGAGCGCGGGCGAGAGGGCGACGGTGAACGTCGCCGTCGCGGTGCCTGCGTTCCCCTCGGTGACCGAGACGTCGTTCACCGAAAGGACGGGCGCCGGCTCGTCGTCGGTGATCGTCGCGAGGCCGGAGCCGTCTCCGATCGTCGCGTTCGAGGGGTTGGAGAGGGTGATGCCGAAGGTCTCGTTGCCCTCGGCCAGCAGATCGCCGTTCACGGTGATGCCGATCGGGGCGGTCGTGGCTCCGGCCGCGATCGTGCGGCTCCCGGTCGCGGCGAGGTAGTCGACGCCGGCAGTGGCAGAGCCCGCCGCGGTGGCCCAGGTGAAGGTGACGGCGTTCGCACTCGCGGCCGAGAGAGAGGCGGTGAACGTGGCCGTCGCGACGCCGGCGTTCCCCTCGATGACCGAGACGTCGTTCACCGAGAGCAGTGGCGGTGCATCGTCGTCCGTGATCGTGGCGACCCCCTGGGTATCACTGATCGTTCCCGGCGAGCCGGTCAAGTTGGAGAGGTTCACGACGAACGTCTCGTTCGGTTCGTCCCTCACGTCTCCGATCACGGGCACGGATACGACCCGTGAGGTTGCCGTCTTCGTGAGCGAGACGGTCCCCGACGAGGGGGTGAAGTCGGAGGTTGCGGAGGCCGAGCCCGGTGCCGTCGCCCAGCTGACTTGGAGTGCACAGCAGGCGCCGGGACGGGGAGCGACCTGGATCGTGAAGCTCGCGTTGACGGAGGCACCGGTTCCCTCGGTCACGGCGACGTCGCTGATCGTGACCTTCGGGGTCGCGGCGGCGGCGGCGGGCGCGGGAACCGCGAGGAGGAGCAGGGCGGCGGCTGCGGTCGCGGCAATGACGCGCACGACGGTTCCGTGGAAAGCACGTAGGCGGGACAGAAGGGCGCCGAGGTCCATACCAAGCTATCGGCTTCCGGGGGCCCTATGGCGCATAGCCTGTTTCGGGGCTCTTGTACTGCCCGGGAACAGGTAGAGACGATCTCTCTACGTGATCACGGGACGACGAGTCAGATCAGGCGACCTGACGTGAGAGGCGACGTCGCTCCTGCTCCGTCAGCCCTCCCCAGACCCCGTAGCGCTCCCCGTTCTTCAGGGCCCACGAGAGGCATTCCTCCCGGATCGTGCAGGCGCTGCAGAACGCGAGCGCGGGGCCGGCCTCTTCCTCGGAGATCGGGAAGAAGACGTCGGGATCGATCCCGAAGCACGCGGAGCGCTCCTGCCAGACATCGGGGGGCGAGGGATCCTCGGGCAACACGTCGATGTCGAAGCTCGGAAGACGATCGATGCGCACCCTTCCGTACCTCCCCCCGGGGTCCCCGTCGTTTCCGGGAACCGAAGGAATAGCACGGAGTGACCACGGCGGGGAAGGGGTCGTCGGTCGGGTCGCGGCAAACCCCCAGGTGGCCGATGCGAAATGACCCGAAGTATCTACTCTTCGTGCCGTAGGGAGAGCGGGCCGGCTGCCGTCGAGAGCGACTCGGAGGCCGCGTCCCATCGGATCCGGACGATCGCACGCGTCTCTCCGTTCCCCTCCGCGACGCTCGTGACCTCGCCGACGGCCACCCCGTCCGCGAGGACTGGCGAGCCCGGGCGGATCGCCGTCGCCGAGCGAACCGGAAGCACGACCCGGGGTGGGTGACCGAGGTTGCGCACCTTCGCCACCGACTCTTGACCGAGGAAGCACCCCTTCGTGAAGTCGATCGCGTCCTCGAGGCCGGCCTCCGCGGGCAAAGCGTCCGGTCCGAAGTCCGGCCCCATGCGGGCGGCGCCGCGGCGGATCCGCCAGGTCTCGATGTCCGAAGGGGTCACCTCGACGAGCCCTCGTTCCCCCAGGCGTTCGCGGACCTCCCGGGCCTGATCCCCGGAGTGCACGACGATGTCGTGCCCGCTGCCCAGGACCGACGGGGTGAGGACGACGCCGGCGTCGCCTTCCTCGGCGGCTCCGCCGCCGAGGACGGCGACGATGACCGATCGCTCGGTCCGATCGTCCAGCTCGACGTCGGAGGAGAGGACGTACGGGGCGAGGATCTCTTCGACCGCCTGGACCTGGTCGCCTGCTTGGAGGAGGAGGAAGCCGCCGTCGATCCTCGCAACATGGAAGTCGGCCCGGATCCGCCCGGTCGGCGTCAGGAGGAGCGAGCGCCGGCTCTGGCCGGCTCCCAGCCCGTCCACGTCCGCCGTCACGAGGTCGTGGAGCCAGGCGCTCACGTCGGCACCGTGGACCTCGATCGCGCGCCACCCGGACATCGTCGCGAAGGCTTCCCCGCTCTCGAGCGCATCCAGTTCCGTCGCCCCCGTGCGATCCCCTCCTGGTCCTCCACGCCGGCCCCGCGCTCGGCTGCGTCTGAGATGCGGCTCCCGTGCTCGACACGCCTGCGCGGGAGCACCCTTTGAGAGGATATCGGTCCGGTGGAGATACCCAGGACCCTCGTCGTCACGAACGACTTCCCGCCAAGGGTCGGTGGCATCCAGCGGACGCTCGGATCGATCTGCCGGGAGCTGCCGTCGACGAAGCTCTCGGTGATCGCCCCGTCATCGGAGGGCTCGGACTCCTTCGACGCGGGTGTGGGCTTCGAGGTCGTCAGGGAGCGAAGCCGGTTCGTGTGGCCGACGCCCTCGGTCGCCGACCGGGTGGAGGCCGAGGTCGCCCGGACGGGCGCCGAGGTGGTGGTGTTCGGCGACGCGTTCCCACTGGCGCTGCTCGGTCCCCGCCTCGCCACACGCGGCACACCCTCCGTGGTCCTCGTGCACGGCTTCGACTACTGGCTCTCCACCGTCCCGGTGGCTCACACCGTGATGAAGCGGATGACCTCACAGGCCTCTCGCGTCGCCGGGTGCAGCGAGTTCATCTCCCGGCGGGTCCGCACGGCGGTGCCTCGTCGGGTTCCCGTCTCGGTGCTCCATCCAGGAGCCGATGTCGAGCGGTTCCGACCGGACCTGCCGACCGCCGACATCCGAGAGCGCCACGGGCTCGGCGACCGTCCACTGATCGTCTGTGTGAGCCGGCTCGTGCCGCGCAAGGGACAGGACGTGTTGATCCAGGCGATGCGTGCGGTCCAGCGCCGCGTCCCCGAGGCCGCGTTGTTGATCGTCGGCTCGGGCCCGTACGAGTCGAAGCTCCGTGCTCTCGCCGAGCGGGCACCCAACCGATCGGTGTCGTTCGCCGGCGAGGTGACCGAGGAGGACCTTCCTCGGTACTACGCGGTCGGCGAGGTCTTCGCGATGCCGTGTCGCACGCGCCTGGCCGGTCTCGAGGTGGAGGGGTGGGGCAATGTCTTCATCGAGGCCGCCGCGTGTGGGCGCCCGGTCGTCGTCGGCGACTCCGGCGGCTCGCGCGAGGCGCTGGTACACGGAGAGACGGGTCTCCTCGTCGACGGCTCGGAGGTGGAGGGGGTGGCCGACGCGCTGGCGACCTTGCTGGAAGATCCGGCCTACGCGAGTCGGCTCGGCAAGAACGGACGGGCTCGGGTCGAGCGAGAACACACGTGGCCGCGGGTGGCCGAGCGACTGGCGGGCTGGCTCCGGGAAGCTGCGGCCGGCTGACTCGCTTCCACGGTCCGGACCAGGGCCGACGGTACGCTTGCTCGAGTGGACGATCTCCGATGCCCCAACTGCGGGGCCCTCGTGACCGCCGACGCCGAATGGTGCGGCCAGTGCTTCGCGTCCCTCCGGCCCGCGCCCGATCCGGAACCCGCGCCGGCCGCGGTCCTCTCGCGGCCCGCGTCGGGTGAGGCCCGCGAGGGTGGGGCGGTGGCGACCTGGCCGTGCCCCACCTGTGGCGCGCAGAACCCGCTGGAGCTCGATGAGTGCAGTGTCTGCGGGACGTCCTTCGCGGCGCTGCTCCGGCAGGACGAGCCCGGGCCGACCGTCTCGCCGCGTGATGCGTTCCTGTGGTCGCTCACGTTCCCGGGGGTCGGCCACGCGAAGGCCGGCCGCGGTGCCGACGGGATCGCCCGGGGCACCCTGTTCGCGCTCACCTTCGGCCTTGCACTCGTGATCGTGGTGTCGGGTGTCTCGAGCGCACCCATCTTCGGGGTCGTCGCCCTCCTCCTCGTGTCCGCGCTCACGATCTATATCGGGTCGGCGGCCGAGGCCTATCGGCTCGCCGACGGAGGATCGCCGTTCGTGTCGGCGCGAACCCTGCTGTGGGCCACCGTCGCGTTGATCATGATCTCGGTGTCCTTGCTCGCGATGTCCGTGGTCACAGTGAACAGCCGCTGAGACCTGGTCACCGCTAGGATTCCTGGGCCGATGGAACACGCGGAAGGCTCGATCCTCATCGATGCGCCGCTCGAGGACGTGATGGAGGTCCTCGAGGACTACGAGGCGTACCCGCAGTGGGCCGAGGTCCGGACCGCCGAGATCCTCCAGCGAGGGGAGGGAGGCCGGGCCACCGAGGTCGCGTTCGAGGTCGAGGTGCCGGTGCTCGGCAAGGCGACCTACACCCTGACGTACCGATACGCGCCGGGAGATACGGGGCTCTCGTGGGTGACGAAGGAAGCGCGGGGGGCGATCCGTGACATCCGCGGCGAGTACCTCCTGAACGAGGTCTCCGACTCGGAGACGAAGGTGACGTACCGGTTGGCCGTGGAGATCGGCGTGCTCGTCCCCGGATTCGTCCGCACCGAGGGCGCGAAACGCGTCATCGAGAACGCCCTGGAGCGTCTCAAGCGTCGCGTCGAGATGGGCTAGTCAGAGGGCCGGGCGAGGCTCTCGTAAGCTGGCCGGATGCGGGTCCTCCTGTTCACCGGCAAGGGCGGGGTCGGCAAGACGACCGTCGCTGCCGCCACCGCCGTGCGGTCGGCCGCTGCGGGGCAGCGGACGCTGGTGATGTCGACCGACCCTGCTCATTCGCTGGGCGATTCCTTCGAGCTGCCGATCGGATCCGACCCCACACAGATCTCCGAGCTCCTCTGGGCGCAGCAGATCGACGCCCAGGAACGGCTCGAGGACAACTGGCGCGTGATCCAGGACTACATGATCCAGCTGATGAACTGGGCGGGTACCGAGACGATCCAGGCCGAGGAGCTCACGGTGCTTCCCGGACTGGACGAGATCTTCGCCCTGATCGACGTCAAGACCCACGTCGAGAGCGGGGACTACGACGTGTTGATCGTTGACTGCGCGCCCACGGCGGAGACGCTGCGACTGCTGTCGCTGCCCGACGTGATGCAGTGGTACATCGAACGGATCTTCCCCGTGGAGCGGCGGATCGTGAAGACCGTGCGGCCGATCGTGTCGCGCGTGACGACGCTTCCGATCGCCGGCGATCGCGTGTTCGACGCGATCGAGCAGCTCCACCGGAACCTCGACGCGGTGAAGAAGATCCTGACGGATGAGACGACGTCGTCCGTGCGACTGGTGGTGAACCTGGAGAAGATGGTCATCGCCGAAGCGAGGCGCACCTACACGTACCTCGGACTCTTCGGGTACCGCGTGGATGCGGTGGTCGTGAACAGGGTGCTGCCGCCGGATGTGACCGACCCCTACTTCGGCAAGTGGAAAGACATCCAGGCGGAGCACCTCGTGACCGTGCACGAGTCGTTCGACCCGGTGCCGATCCTGTCCGCCCGTCTGTTCGATCGAGAGATGGTGGGCGTGTCCCTCCTCGAGGAGATGGGCGACGAGGTGTATGGGGAGCTCGACGCGGCCGACATCCTCTACCGAGACGAGCCGATCCGCGTGCGCAAGCGAGGGACCGGATACGTGATGACGATGCGTCTCCCGTTCGCTTCACGTGACGACATGGACATCCACCGGCGCGGCGAAGAGCTCTTCGTCCGGGTGGGCGCCTACAAGCGGAACCTGATCCTGCCGCAGTCGCTGAAGCGGATGACGGTCCGCGAGGCGAATTTCGCGGGTGATCATCTCGAGATCTTGTTCGGGCGGGAACCCCGTCCGGCGGAAAGGAGCTGACATGGCCGAGACCGCGAAGCGCAAGCGAACGCGGGAGCCGGCGCCGACCGGTCCGGAGCCGCATACCGAGGGCGGCCAGGTCTGCACGGTGGGGTTCTGCCCGATCTGCCTGGCCGTGACCGCCGTCCAACCCCTGAAGCCGGACGCGGTCGAGCACCTGCTGAACGCGGGGAGAGAGTTCCTCCTCGCGATGACCGCCGTCATGGGCGCGAGGGCCGACGAGGCGGGCGGGAAGGAGAAGGCGCCGACGCTCACGCGGATCGACATCGAGTGAGCGACCGGCAGGCGGTCGGGATCGACATCGGCGGCACGAAGATCGCCGCCATCCGGATCTCCACCGAGGGCGAGATCCTCGCCGGCACGGTGATCCCCACGCCGGCGAACGATCAGTCGGCGGCGCTGCCCGCGATCGAAGCGGCCGCCGCCGAGGTCATGGGCGACGGCGTGGCGGCGATCGGGATCGGCATGGCAGGGCTCATCGACGCCCGCTCGGGGGAGCTGCTGTCGACCCCGAACCTCGTCTGGCGGCACCTGCTGCTCGACGGAGGACTCCGCGCGACGTACGGGCTCCCCGTGACCGTGCACAACGACGCCACGTCCGCCGCGTGGGCGGAGAGTCGCCTGGGGGCCTCCCGAGATCACGCCGACTCCCTGTTCGTCGGGGTCGGGACGGGGATCGGCGGTGGGATCGTCTCCGGCGGACGGCTCATACGGGGCGCCTACGGCCTCGCGGGGGAGATCGGCCATACGATCGTCGAGCCCGGCGGTCCTCTGTGCGGGTGCGGGAACCACGGGTGTTGGGAGCAGGTGGCGAGCGGGCTGGCGATCGCGCGAGCGGGCCGGCGAGCCGTCACCGAGGACCCGGGCTCCTCGATCGCGCGGCTCGCCGGCGGCGACCCCCACCGCGCGACGGGCGAGCTCGTGACCGAAGCGGCCCAGGGAGGCGACGACGTGGCGGTGGCGATCCTCGCCACCGTCGCACGGCGTCTCGGCGAGGGCGTGGCCTCCCTCGTCAACATCTTGGATCCCGAGATCGTGGTGATCGGAGGGGGCGTCGGCGAAGCGGGAGACGTCTTGTTCGGTCCCCTGCGGGAGGCGTTCCGGGCGTCGGTCGAGGGTGTGGACGTCCGGCCCGAAGTGCCGATCGTGCCGGCCCAGCTCGGGAACGATGCCGGCGCGATCGGCGCGGCGCTCCTTGCGCTCGACGCCGCGCCGGCATGAATCTCGGGCTCAGCCTGCCGATGTTCACGGCGGACGTGGGGCGGCCGCTCGCGGCCGCCGCCCGAGCCGCCGCCGCCGGGTACGACGGTGTGTTCGCCCCGGATCACCTGTTCCCGCCGCGGGCACCCGGCCGGCCCGCGCTGGAGCCGTTCGCCGTTCTGGCGGCCGTCGCCGCGATGCATCCGGACCTCCGCGTGGGAACCCTCGTCACGAGGGTTTCGCTCCGTCCCGCAGGGCTCTTGGCGAAGCAGGGGGCTGCTCTGGATCAGATGAACGGTGGGCGCGCGATCCTCGGCCTGGGCGCGGGAGACTCGCTCTCCAAGCCGGAGCACGACGCGTTCGGGATCCCGTTCACCTCCACGACGGAGCGGGTGGCGACCCTGGAGGAGACCGTCGGCGCGCTGCGTGCGTTGTTCGGCGGCGAGCCCTGGCCCGGCGGCGCGCGGGTGCCCGCGATCGCCGGGCCATTGCTTCCTCCCGGAGATCCAGAGCTATGGGTCGGGGGACGTTCCGCGGAGGTGATCGCGGTGGCCGCGCGATCCGCGGACGGCTGGAACGGGTGGGCGATGGATGCGAAGGGGTTCGAGGCGGCCGCCGGTCAGCTCCGCCGGCTCGCCGGCGACCGTCAGGTCGCCCCCACCTGGGGCGGGATCGCCTTGGTCGGGTCCGACCGGAGCGAACTGGAACGGCTCCGGGAGGAGCGCCGGGGGAAGGGACTGTCCATGGACGTCTGGCAGGGAGATGCCGGCGACCTGCGTTCCTTCGCCGCTCGACTCGGCGAGGCCGGTTGCGCCTGGCTCATCGTGCTCCCCGTTGGCGGCGAGGACCGCATCGAGGTCGTGGCGGAGGCTCTGCGCGGATGAAGAGCAGCGAGCTGAAGCGCGCCAAGCGCCGAACCCGTCGTGCGGTCCTCGAAGACCGGGATGCGCTGCCCGCGGACGTACGAGAGGAGAGGGGCGAGCGCGTGGTCGAGCGCTTCCTCGAGCTCCCCGAGGTCCGGGGCGCGAAGACGGTCATGCTGTTCTCGCACTTCGGATCCGAGGTGCCGACCGCGTCTCTGATCCGGCGACTCCACGAACGCGGCGTCGTGGTCGCGTTGCCGAGGATCGAGGACGGGCACCTCGTCCCGGTCGCCTACGTTCCCGGCGACCCCACGAGCACCACGTTCTTCGGGGCGCAGGAGCCGGTCGACGGGGCGCCGATCGACCCGGCGTCGATCGACGTCGTCGCCGTGCCCGGCGTGGCGTTCGATCGCGGCGGCCGACGGATCGGCTACGGCGGGGGCTACTACGACCGGTTCCTTCGAGGCCTGCCCGCGTTCACGGCGGCACTCGTGTTCGGCCTGCAGGTGATGGACGAGGTCCTGCCCGCCGGACGCTTCGACCTGCCGGTCGCCGCGATCGTGACCGAGGACGAGACGATCCGCGTCCCGACTTGAACAGCCGTTCAAACTCGTGATAAGAGGGGGCCCATGAGCGAACAGAGCGGGAGCGGGAACGGAAGCAGGCAGACGGCCTTCCACGCGATCATGGCGAAGTCGGCCACCGGGTTCATGGAAGAGGGCGGTTGGTGGTGGGTCACCGGTTTCGGCGACCTCGAGGCGGAATACCGGGCGGTCCGTGAGGGCGTGGGTGTCTGGGACGTCTCGCCGCTCAACAAGTGGGACTTCCGCGGGAAGGACGCGCCCGAGGCGGCGCAACGCGTCCACTCGAACGATGTCCTCGGGATGCAGCCGGGACAGGTTCGGTACGGGGGCTTCCTGGATGAGGACGGGCTCCTGGTCGATGACGGAACGGTCTTCAAGCACGCGGACGATCACCTGTGGGTGGCCACGAACGGCCTCGACCACCAGGAGTACTTCGCCGAGGCGTCGAAGGGACTCGACGTCAGCGTGGAATACATCGCGCCGGACCTGCCCCACCTGCAGGTGCAGGGGCCGAGATCCCGCGAAGCGCTCCAGCCGCTCACCGAGGCGGACCTGGGATCCCTCGGCTACTTCCGTTTCATCCCTGAAGAGGTTCAGGTGGGCGGCGTCCCTGTGTGGCTCTCACGCACGGGCTTCTCCGGCGAACTGGGCTACGAGCTGTTCACTCGACCCGAGCACGCGGAGGATCTCTGGCGCGTGATCGAGGGAACCGGTGCCGTGCCGTACGGGGTCGACGTGGTGGAGCCGCTCCGCATCGAAGCCGGGATGATCGTGACCGACTACGACTACGAGGCGCACCAGCGAACCCCGTACGATCTGGGTCTCGATCGCGTCGTGGCGCTGGATGCCGAAGGCGCGTTCATGGGCAAGGAGGCGCTGCGGGCGATCGCCGCCTCGCCGCCGAACCGCTTCAAGACCCTGCGCCTCGAGGGGGAGGAGTTGCCCGAGTACGGGGCCGCGGTCTCCAAGGACGGCGAGGAGGTCGGTGTGTTGACCTCGCCCGCGACGAGTCCCGCGCACGGACCGATCGGCCTCGCGATCCTCCGCTCCGACGTGGCCGCCGACGGGACGAAGGTCGACGTCGCCCTCGGCGAGGGCACGATCGGTGCGACCGTCGACGTGCTCGCGGTTCACGATCCCGAGAAGCGGCGTCCACGGAGCTGAGCGCGACCGGTCACGTAGGCTCGGACGTGTGAGCCCGATCGTCGGCGTGGTGCCCAACTTCAGCGAGGGGCGGCGGCGCGACGTCATCGACGAGATCGTGGCCGCGCTGGACGTGGAAGGGGCCCGGGTGGTCTTCGCGGAGGCCGACCCCGATCACCACCGCCTGGATACCACCGTTCTGGGCGACGCGGATGCGGTGCGCCGCTCGGCGATGGCCGGAGCCGCGGCCGCCGTGGAGCGGATCGACATGTTCGAGCACCGCGGCGGCCATCCTCGGATGGGCGCCGCGGACGTGATCCCCTTCATGCCGGTCCGAGAGGTCGGCATGGAGGCGTGCGTGGACCTCGCGCGCGGGGTCGGACAGGAGCTCGCGGAGACGCTGCGCGTGCCGGTCTACCTGTATGGGGAGGCCGCGCTCGTGCCCGAGCGCCGCTCGCTGGCCGACGTCCGGAAGGGAGAGTTCGAGGGGCTCCGGGAGGCGGTCGCCTCCGGCGAACGCCTCCCGGACTTCGGCCCGCACGAGATCGGGCGGGCCGGCGCGACGGCCGTGGGGGCGCGCAAGCCGCTCGTCGCCTTCAACATCTACCTGTCCGGTACCGACGAGGCCGCAGCGAAGGAGATCGCTCGCTCGATCCGTGAGTCTTCGGGCGGCCTGCCCGCCGTCCGCGCGATCGGCTTCGCGGTGCCCGAACGCGGATCCGTGACGGTGTCGATGAACCTCGTGGACTTCGAGGTGACGGGGATCCGAGATGCGTTCGACGCGGTGGCGAAGGAGTCGGCCGCGATGGGCATGGAGGTCCTCGAGTCCGAGGTCGTGGGGCTCGCGCCCGAGGCCGCACTTCGGCCAGGGGACGAGGAGCACGTCCGGCTGGCGGGATTCTCGCCGAACGAGCAGATCCTGGAACGTCTTCTGGAGGCCGGTTGAAGCCGGCACGTGTCGGGAAAGGAGTACGTCCGTGAGCACCCCCGAACAACAGATCGGATCGTGGCTGCAGGAGCTCGGATCGTCGTCGCCGACCCCCGGCGGCGGAGCCGCCGCCGGCGTCGCCGCCGCCACGGGCGCCGCGCTCATCGCCATGGTGGGCCACCTCACGATCGGCAAGAAGGGGTTCGAGGATCTGGATGCGCGGATGCGATCCCTGGTGGAGACGGCGGACGGCGAGCGAGAGGCCTTCCTGGCGCTCGCCGACGAGGATGCACGAGCCTTCGAGTCCGTGATGGCCTCTTTCAAGCTCCCCAAGGAGACCGAAGAGGAGAAGAACTCGCGGACCCTCGAGATCCAGAGGGCGTACGAAGCAGCTGCCGCGGTGCCGCTCGAGCTGTCGAAGCGGGCGGTGAAGCTGATGGAGCTCGCCGAAGACGCCACCGCGATGGGGAATCCGCACGCGGCGTCCGACGGGTACTCCGCGGGCACCCTCCTGTTCGCGGCCGCACTCGCCGCGATGGCGAACGTGCGGATCAACGCCGCCGGTCTCAAGGACGAGGCCACAGGACGAGGACTCGTCGACGAGTGCGACGCGCTGCGCGAGCGGGCGGAAGCCCTCCTGCACCAGATCGAGGAAGCGTTCCTCCTGCGTCTCGCGACCTGAGCGCGGCGGCTTCCCATGGCCTACGCTTCGGTGCGGTGAGGATCGATTCGATCGTCTTCGATTGTCTGGATGCCGCGCCGCTCGCGCGGTTCTGGGCCGCCGCTCTCGGGTGGACCGTGGCGCCCTACGACGACGACGAGCTCGAGCGGCTCGCCTCCAAGGGCATCTACGATCCGGAAGAGGACCCGTCGGTGATGGTCGAGCCCCCGAACGGCACCGAGCTTCCGGTCCTGTTCTTCACGGAGGTGCCGGAGGAGAAGCTCGCCAAGAACCGCGTGCATCTGGACCTTTCCGCCGACGTCGCCGTCGAGGACGAGGTGCAGCGGTTGGAAGGTCTGGGCGCCAGCGTCCGCAACTGGGCGGAGGAAGGCGGCAGCATGTGGTGCGTGATGCTCGATCCTCAGGGCAACGAGTTCTGCGTCGTGTCCCCGTCCGGGGACGATGACGCCGATGAGGACTGAGGAGAGCCGCTAGAGGATCGTCGCGACGCCGTCGACGTAGTCCGCGCCGGCGAGGGCGAGCACGACGACGAGCACGACGCTCGCTGCGACGCGGAGGAGTCGCGCGGTGCCCTGAACGCGTCGCCGGGCGAGCGCGCCGGAGGCCACCATCGCGCCCCACGCGCCCACGAGCGCCACCCCGCGCCAAGCGGCGAACCCGAGGGTCACGGCGGCCATCGCCGGAACGATCGGGAGGGCGCAGAGCACGGCGAGCACCCATGCCCGAGGTGACCGCTCGATGGCGCGGGGGACCCGCCCTTCGAGGAACGCGACCGCTCCGGATGCGACGAGACCGAACGCGATGAAGAGCGCCGAGAACATCGCGACGTTCAGGACACGGTCGCCGATGATCACGAAGTCGGCGTTGCCCTGATCAACCACGCTGCTCCCCATGAGGGCGAGCAGGATGCCTCCGAGGACGAGGCCTCGTGCCACGGTCGAACGGGGGAGCCAGGGTCCGACCACCGTGTACGCGCCGGCCGCGAAGATCGCGGAGGCGACGCCCGCGAACAGCATCAGTCCGATCGTTCCGAGGAACGTGATGTCGCCGACCACGTTGCCGTTCTCGGTCACCATGCCGCGGACCTCCGGGGCGGCGAGGGCCGAGAGTCGCATCACCAGCCGGCTGCCGATCCCACCCACCAGCGCGCCCGCGATCCCGCACCCGACGACCACGATGGCGGTCTGCCGCAGCGCCGCGGCCACTGAGCTCGTCAGCCACCGGGGAGGAGCTGCGGCGGTCGCGGCGGCGCTCATGTCTTGATGTTCGGCCGTGGGACGGGTCCCGCGCAAGGGGGCGGCTACGCGGGCGTCGTGGGTGCTGGCACCCGCGAGAGCGGGCCGAGCCCGGCGGAAACCCCCCTTAGAAGAGGCCCACGGTTCGACCGTCTTCGTCGAGGTCGACCTTCGTGAACGCGGGTGTCTTCCCGAGGCCCGGCATCCGTTGCATGTCGCCGCAGAGGACCACCACGAACCCGGCGCCGGCGCTCGGGACCACGCCTCGAACGGGGAGCCGGTAGCCGGTCGGCCGGTTCAGCATCGACGGGTCGTGGCTGAGCGACAGGTGGGTCTTCGCCATGCAGACCGGCACCTCGCCGAACCCGAGCTGCTCCATCCGAGCGAGGTCCTTCTCCGCCTGTGGTTGGTAGTCCACGCCTTCGGCGCCGTAGATCTTCGTGGCGATCGCCTCGATCTGCTCCTTGAGGGGCGTTCCGTCCGGCGTGAGGAGCCGGAACGAGCTGGGCTGTTCGCACGCCGTGACGACCGCCTCGGCGAGCTCCACAGCGCCGGCGCCGCCCTCGGCGAACGCCCGGTTCACGACGACGGTCTCGGCACCCGCACCGCCCGCGAGCTCTCGGATCGTGTCGATCTCTTTCTCCGTGTCGGTGGGGAAGTTGTTGATCGAGACGACACAGGGCAGCCCGTAGGTCTTGACGATGCCGATGTGAGCCGCGAGGTTGTCGATCCCCTTGCGAAGGGCGTCCACGTCCTCGTTCACGAGCTGATCGAACGGCATCCCACCGTGGGACTTCGTCGCGCGCACCGTGGTGACGAGCACGCCGGCGGAGGGAGCGAAGCCTCCCATCCGGCAAACGATGTCGCAGAACTTCTGGAACCCGAGGTCGGACGCGAATCCCGCCTCGGTCACGACGTAGTCCGCGAGCTTCAGGGCGATCCGGTCTTCGATGATGGAGTTGTTCGCGTGGGCGATGTTGCCGAACGGGCCGGCGTGGATCAGCGTGGGCTGCCCTTCGAGCGTCTGGACCAGGTTGGGCTTGATGGCTTCCTTCATGATCACGGCCATCGCGCCGGCGACCTTCAGGTCTCCGGCCGTGACCGGGGTCCCGTCGTACGTGGAGGCAACGACGACGCGACCGAGCCTCGCCCGGAGATCGGCGAGGTCGTTCGCGAGCGCCAGGACGGCCATGATCTCCGAGGCCGCGACGATCACGAACTGGTTCTCGCGGGGGACCCCGTGTGCCTTCCCGCCGAGGCCGACGACGTTGTAGCGCAGCTCGCGATCGTTCACGTCGAGCGTCCGCGGCCAGCTCACCGAGACCGGGTCGATGCCCAGCGGGTTCCCGTGGTAGATGGATGCGTCCATCGCGGCGGCCAGGAGGTTGTGCGCGGCCTGCACGGCGTGGAAGTCCCCGTTGAAATGGAGGTTGATCTCCTCCATCGGCACGACCTGCGCGTACCCGCCGCCGTTGCCGCCGCCCTTGATCCCGAAGACCGGGCCCATCGAAGGCTCGCGGAGGCAGAGCATCACGTCCTTACCGATCCGTCCCATGCCCTGTGCGAGGGAGATCGAGGTCGTGGTCTTGCCCTCGCCGGCCTTCGTCGGGGTGATCGCGGTCGTGATGACGAGCTTGCCGTCGGGTCGGTCGGCCAGCCGCTCGAGGATCGAGAGGGAGATCTTGCCCTTGAAGCGACCGTACTGCTCGAACTCGTCCTCGAGGATCCCGGCGTCCACCGCGATGTCCGTGATGGGGCGAAGGACTGCTTCTTGCGCGATCTCCAGCCCGCTCTTCACGGCGTCGCCTCCCGGTCGGCACCCGACGGTGCTCGCAGCTTCTCTCGGCTTCTTGTCGGCTTTTGGGGTCGCGAGAGGATACCCGTTCCGTTCTCGGCGCGCGACGTCCGTCGGTGACCGTCAGGCCGTAGCGCGCGCCACCGCGCTCGGCGTAGGATGCGCCCAGCCGGCCCGCGGGAGGGCCGCTCGAAGGGAGGCGTCAGTTGGCCACCGACATCGAGGAGTTCGTGGAGCGGTCCGGGCGTGACGACGCGATCAAGGAGGTCCGCCGACAGATCGACGCCGAAGGCGTGACCTACATGTACTACCAGTTCGTCTCGGTGACCGGACGCATCATGGGCAAGGGCATCCCGGCCAAGCACTGGGAGACGATCGCTCGCAAGGGCTTCCAGCTGGTGTATGGGTCCACCGCCAACCTGTTCGTCGACCGTCTCGGGAACTACATCGGCTACGGCCCGGAGGCTCGGGAGCTCGTCGGGATCCCGGACGTCGAGACCTTCTGCGTGCTCCCCTGGGATCGGAAGACGGCAAGGGTCTTCTGCACGCTGTTCCGTGGACGCGAGGAGGAGGTCGACGGCGGAGCGTTCCTGACGTCGGACTGTCGCGGCAACCTCAGGCGGATCCATGACGAGTTCACGGAGGAGACCGGACTGCACCTGCGGGCCGGCACCGAGCCCGAGATGATGTGGCTGAAGACCAACCCCGACGGGACGCCGTCGGTCGAAGGCAAGACCAAGCCGTACTGCTATCACATCGATCAGTTCTCGGAGCTCCAGCCGATCATCCACAAGGTGATGGAGTACGGGAACGCGATGGGCCTCGACATGATCCAGGGCGACCACGAGGACGCGCCGGGACAGCTCGAGCTCAACTTCATGTTCGACAAGGCCGAGGCGACCGCCGACCGGCTCACGACCTATCGGCAGATCTGCCGTCAGGTGGGCCGGGAGATGGACGCGTTCGCGTGCTTCATGCCCAAGCCGTTCATGGGTGTCTCCGCGAACGGCTGTCACCACAACATCTCGCTCTGGCAGGGTGAGGAGAACATGTTCATGCCAGACGGCGACGATCCCCGTGTGCCGGGCAAGATCGGCTTGCACGCGATCGGCGGGGTGCTCGAGCATCTCCGGGCGCTCACGTGCATCACCTCGCCGACGGTGAACTCCTACCGGCGTTTCGCGGACGCCGGATTCTGGGCGCCGATCTTCGCGGACTGGGGCTTCCAGAACCGGACGACCGCGCTGCGGATCTCGGCTCCGGGACGATACGAGTACCGGTCCGTGGACTCGGCAGTGAATCCCTACCTGTCCTTCGCGGCTCTCCTCATGGCGATGAAGGACGGATTGTCCCGGAACCTCGACCCCGGTCCGCCGGAAGAGCGGAACATCTACGAAGCCATCGCCGAGGGCAAGGACGTGCAGAGGATCCCCGAGACGCTCGGCGAGGCCCTCGAGGCCCTCGAGGCGGACGACGTCGTGAAGGCGGCGCTGCCGGGGGACATGTACCGGGTGTTCATGCACTACAAGACGGACGAATGGAAGCGATTCATCGGGACGGTCAGCGACTGGGACGTCAACGAGTATCTGGACATCCTTCCGTAGTTCTTAGCCTTCTCTGGCCGTAGGATTCCGGTCGCGGAGTTCGGCTCGAGGACTCGAGGAAAGGAGCGGCGCCCTTCCCATGTGCGGCATCGCAGGCATCATCCACCGTGACGGCTCGGCCGACGTCGGGACCGAGATGACCCAGATGCTCCAGGCGATGAAGCACCGGGGACCGGACTCGTCCGGCTACGCGCTCTTCGGTGAGCCGTCGGACCTGGTCGTCATCCGGTTCAAGCTCGCCGACGCCAACGACCCTCGGGATTTCGATTTCAAGGAGCGCCTGGATCGGAACCGCCAGGAAGTGGAGTCGCGCCTCCACAAGATCGGTGCCTCGGTCGACCGGGTCGAGAGCGAGACGGAATACGCCTACCGAGCCACCGTGCGATACGACGGGGACATGAAGGCCCTCGCCGACTATCTCGAGGACGTCCCCGGATGCGAGGTCCTCTCGTTGGGGCATTCCCTGGAGATCGTGAAGGACCTGGGCGACGCGCAGGAGGTTTCGGATCTGTATCGCTTGGGCGGGTTCACGGGCACCCACGCGATCGGGCACGTCCGCATGGCGACCGAGTCCGACGTGGATATCTCCGGGGCGCACCCGTACTGGGCGTATCCGTTCTCCGATGTCGCCGTGGTGCACAACGGGCAGCTGACGAACTACTTCCAATGGAAGCGACGACTCGAGTCCAACGGGGAGCGGTTCCAGTCGGAATGCGACTCCGAGATCATCGCGGTGTACCTCGCAGAGAAGATGTCCGAAGGCGACTCCCTCGAGGACGCGATGCACAAGAGTCTCGAGGACCTGGACGGCGTCTTCACGTACATGGCGGTCACGAAGGATGCCCTCGGCGTCGCGAAGGACGAGATGGCCGCGAAGCCGTTGGTCCTCTACGAGTCCGACGGACTGGTCGCGATGGCGTCGGAAGAGATCGCGATCCGGGCGGTGCTCAACCGCGAGATCGATACCTCGGATCCGTACGAAGGGCAGGTGCTCGTGTGGACACGATGAGCGGATCGAGGCGCACCACCTACGACGCCCGGGGCCTCGCGGAGCCGCATGCCGAGATCCCCAAGGTCTCCGACATCGACGGCGTCACGGCCGGCTTCGATGCGACGGATCTGACCACCCGGGAGATCAACCTCGAGCTGCGCTGGCTGATCTACGAGCAGGGGATCCGCGACGTCACGGTGCGCAACCCCGGGGCGAAGCATTCGATCGGTGTCGGGATCCTGCAGCGCTGCCGGATCCGGTTCGAGGGCTCCCTGGGCTACTTCGGGCTCGGGCTGAACGACGGCCCCGAGATCACCGTGACCGGCCGCGTCGGCTGGTCATCCTGCGAGAACATGATGTCCGGGGTCGTCGTGATCGAGAAGAACGCCGGCTCCCTCACCGGAGCGGCCATGCGAGGCGGAGACCTCATCGTCAAGGGCAGCGTCGGCGCCCGCACCGGGATCGACCAGAAGGGCGGGACGATCATCGTCGGGGGCGACGCCGGCACGATGACCGCCTTCATGATGCAGCGAGGCAGGCAGATCATCCTCGGAGATGTCGGTCCCGGGCTCGGTGACTCGATGTACGAGGGTTCGATCTACGTGGCCGGGAAGGTCAAGTCGCTCGGGATCGACTGCGTCGAGGAAGCGTGGACGGATGCGGACACAGAGATGATCGAACGGAAGTTCCGGATCTACGGACTCGGAAGCCCGCCCGCGTTCCAGAAGTTCGGCTGCGGCAAGATGCTCTACAACTACGACAACCTCGAGCCGAGCGAGAAGAAGTACGTCATCTGAACGGCCGAGGGGCTCGATGCCAGGAAGAGCGAACCCAAGAAGAGTGAACAAGGAGACGTGATGGCAGAGGTCTCGTCCCAGAAGGACGTGCTCGGACGGAGTCCGATCTTCACGGAGGAGGTCATCAACGACATCCATGTGAAGTCGGAGCTCGGCCGATACCGCATGCGCGGGTTCTCGATGTTCAAGCCGATCCCGCACTGGGACCAGCTGATGTTCCTGCCCGGGACGCTGACGCGCTTCGTCATCGAGGGCTACCGCGAGAAGTGTGAGACCAAGACGGTGCTCGGCGCCCGCTTCGCGAAGGACCCGATCGAGTTGGAGATCCCGATCTACATCACGGGGATGTCGTTCGGGGCGCTCTCGCTCGAGGCGAAGATGGCGCTCGCGAAGGGTGCGTCGATGGCCGGGACGGCCACATGCTCGGGCGAAGGGGGCATGATCCCGCCGGAACGAGACCTCTCGACGAAGTGGTACTACCAGAACATCCAGTCCCGGTACGGGTTCAACCCGCATCACCTGATGCTGGCCGACGCCTGCGAGTTCTTCATCGGCCAGGGCTGCAAGGTCGGCCTCGGCGGGCACCTGATGGGCCAGAAGGTCACGGAGCAGGTCGCGGAGATGCGCTCCCTGCCTGCGGGGATCGACCAGCGCTCCCCGGCGCGGCACCCCGACTGGCTCGGGCCCGACGACCTATCGCTGAAGGTCCAGGAGGTCCGCGAGGCGACGGACTATCGGATCCCGATCCAGCTGAAGCTGGGAGCCGCGCGCGTCTACGACGACATCCGCATGGCCGCCAAGTGCGGGCCGGACATCATCTACCTGGACGGCGCCGAGGGATCCACGGGCGCCGGCCCCCACATCGCCACCGAGGAGACCGGGATCCCGCTCATGGCCGCGATCCCCGAAGCTCGCCGGGCGCTGGAGGACGTGGGGCTGGCGGACGACGTCGACCTGGTCGTGGCGGGGGGGATCCGCAACGGCGCCGACGTCGCGAAGTGCATCGCGCTCGGCGCGGACGCCGTCGCGATCGGGACCGCCGCGCTGATGGCCCTGAACTGCAACAAGGAGATCCCCGGGGTCACGGACTACGAAGGGACCGTCGGGGTGCCCGCGGGCCAGTGCTATCACTGCCACACGGGTCGTTGCCCGGTGGGGATCACCACGCAAGACCCGGAGCTCCGGAAGCGCCTGGAAGTGGACTCCGCCGCGACGCGCGTGTACAACCTGCTGACCGCGATGACCATGGAGCTCCAGATGCTCGCGCGGGCATGCGGGAAGACCGACGTGCACTCGCTCGAGCCCGAAGACCTCTGTGCACTCACGGTCGAGGCCGCCGCGATGGCCAAGGTGCCGCTTGCCGGCACGAACTACGTCCCGGGAGTTACCGAGCAGGGGACGTTGGACGAGATCAAGACCCTGATGCAGAAGTACATGGCCGACACCGGGCAGTTCCCCACGTAGAGGCCAGAGAACGGAGAAGACGATGGACGAACCGCAGCTGTCGACGAAGATCGGGATCGATGCGGAGGAGCTCGCCGGCCGGCGATTCCCCTATCAGGAGGACATGTCACTCGTGGAGGACATCGACCTCGATGCGCTGACTCCGGGAGAGGATCTGAACTGGCTCGAGGACGTCACGCTCCTTCAAGAGGACGGCGTCGCCGCGGTTTTCGATCGCTACTCGAACTCCTTCCTGAAGATCTATTTCGAGATCCCCGCCGGTCGAGAGGACGAGTTCGCCCGCAAGGTGCTGATGAAGCACCTGATCGAAGGCGATTCGTACGGGATCCAGCTGAAGACCAAGCACGCGAAGTTCCCGCAGCCGATGCTCGGGCCATGGGTGGAGAACTCGGAGATCGTCGGTGCGGACTGGAAGCCGGCGGTGATGGAGGGCTGGGAACGGCCCGCCGGCCACTGATCACCGTGCAGAGCTCCGATCCATGCCAGGCCCTGATCGGATGACGGACCGACGCCCATTGGTCGCGATCTCGGAAGGCTTCGCCGACTACGGCGACTACTACGGATACGGGTACGGGCGCCCGCTGCTCGCAGCGGACGCCCTCCCCGTCCTCCTCCCGTACTACGAACGGGAGGAGGATCGAGTTGGCTTGATCGAGCAGATCGACGGCCTCGTCCTCGCCGGGGGCAGGGACATCGAGGCCTGGCGCTACGGGCGTGAGGAGCCCCATCCCAAGCACCTACCCGGGCAGCCCTTCCTGGACGAGATCGACATCTCCTACGCGCTGCTCGCGGTCGAGCTGGAGGTGCCCGTCCTGGGCGTATGCCGGGGGTGTCAGGTGCTGAACGTCGCCCTCGGCGGGACGCTCTACGGAGATCTCGACGAGTTCCCGGAGGGTGGTGCGGATCATCCCGGTGCCAAGTGGGACGAGTGGCGAGCCTTGGTCGCCGCGACGCTCGAGGGGACGGAGCGCCCTCCGCACCCCAGCCATCCCGTCGATCTGAAGCCGGGGTCGCTCCTCGCTTCCCATCTCGGGGAGCGCTATGAGGTGGACAGCTACCACCATCAAGCGGTGAAGGATCTGGGGACCGGCCTCGAAGCGGTCGCCTGGGCGCCGCACGGGACCATCGAGGCTATCGAGATGCCCGGTGCACCCGTGTTCGTTCTCGGTGTCCAGTGGGAGCTCCATGAGGAGTGGCAGGACGACGAGCGTTCGCTCGCCATCTGGCGCACGTTCGTCGACGACGCCCGGCGCCGGATGGAGGCGCGTGAGGAGGTCTGGGTTCCCTGACCGGCTCCACGCAGGGAAGACCCTAGAATCCTCTCGGAACCGACCTCGAAAGGTGGTCGTTGGGATGACGCTTCCGGAGCATGCGCGGGTCGTCGTGATCGGTGCCGGCGTCCACGGCCTCTCCACTGCCTGGCATCTGGCGAACGAACTCCGAGCTCGCGGCGTCGGAGACGGAAGGGACGTCGTCATCCTCGACAAGGAAGGGGTCGGCGCCGGCCCGTCGGGCATCGCCTGCGGCGTGATCCGGAACAACTACTTCCAGCCCGCGATGCGCGAGCTGATGGCGCACTCGGTGCAGGTCTGGGAGTCGGACCCCGAGGCCTTCCACTACCACCCGATCGGCTATCTCCAGATCGGCCCGGAGGTGATGCGCGCCGACGTGGCGCAGATCCACGAGGAGCAACAGGCGATCGGGTATCCGTCGGAGCTGATCGAGGGCGACGACGATTGCCGGACCTACATGGAGTCGATCTTCTCGGATTGGCAGGCCAAGAACATCTCGGTGGTCCTGCACGAGAAGAAGGGCGGATACGCCGAGAACATGCCGTCGATGCGCGGCCTCCGCGGGAAGAGTGAGGCGCTCGATGTCGAGCTCCACACGCCGGTGACGGTGACGGGGCTCGCGGTCGACGGCGGGGCGGTGACCGCCGTGGAGACCGACAGGGGAACGATCGCCTGCGAGCAGCTCGTGGTGGCGGCCGGTCCCTGGGTCCGGGATTTCTGGCACATGCTCGACCTGCCCGGCGTCGTCGACGTGAAGGGCCGCGACGGCACGGTGTACGAGCGTCCGATGTGGACGTACTGGTGCCTCCAGGAGGGAACCCTCGGGGTCGATCCCACCTACCTCGTGGACAACGAGGGGAACATGCCGCCCGTGGTCCATCTGGACACGGATGCGCCCCTGCTCGACGACATGGACGGCTCGACCGTGAGCGAAGACCTCTGGGGCATCTACTACAAGCCCGACTTCAACTTCGGCGGCGTCCAGGGGGGGGCGATGCCGTGGGTGGTCGAGCAACCGGCAGACGATGTCGCGGTCGACCCGTACGGGGAGAGGAGCACGGAGTTCCTCGTGACGCCGGAGTTCGAGCGTATGTGGACGTCCGCGCTGGCGCACTGTCAGAAGCGCTTCGAGGGCAAGCGGCCGCTCTACCGGAAGGCGCCCACCGGAGGCATCGGCGCGTTCACGCCGGACAGCTTCCCTGTGTTCGACCTGTTCCGCGAGAACGCCTACGTGATCGCCGACTCGAACCACGGCTACAAGATGATCGGGATCGGAGCGCTCGTCGCGAAGGAGCTCCTCGGAGAGAACCAGTCGCTGCTCGAACCCTTCCGGTTCTCCCGCTTCGCGGAGGGTCGGCTGCACCCGGTCAGTCATTCCCCGTACCCCTGGAGCTAGCCGATGGCGGAGCGCCGCGTCGCGGGGGCACCGCCGCTCGAGTTCGACCTGCCGGTCCACGGCGGGTTCGCGCCGATCGGGATCGGCGAGACGTTCCCGGAGGAGACGACCGAGTCCGACGAGCTGGAGATCGCGGGCGAACCGGGGCAGGATCCAGCCGTCGCGTTCCGTCGCACGCTGGGCATGTTCGCGACGGGCGTCACCGTGATCACCACGCAGGCGGGGGACCAGGTGCACGGGATGACCGCCAACGCGTTCATGTCCGTGTCGCTCCGCCCCCCGCTCGTCGTGATCTCGGTCGACCGGCGCGCCAAGATGCATGCCCTCCTGCACGAGGGCCGGCGGTACGGGATCAGCGTGCTCGCGGACGAGCAGCGGGCGCTCTCCGACCGCTTCGCCGGCCGCACCGGCGAGGGAACGGAGGAGGTCGAGTTCGACATCGTTCACGAGACACCGCTCTTGCGGGGGGCGCTCGCCCATCTGGTGTCCAGGGTGGTGCGCTCCAACTGGGGAGGCGACCACTCGCTGTTCGTGGGGCAGGTCGAGTACGCACGCTACGGGGAAGGGCAGCCGCTCCTGTTCCACGGCGGTCGGTACGAGCATCTGGTGGAGCGCGTCCCCGTGTTCTCCTCGCTGCCGCCCGAGATCCTCGACGCGATCACATCCCAGGGTGACGAGCGCACCTTCGAGGCCGGGGAGTTCGTCGTTCGGGATGGTGATCCCGGCGATGAGCTCTTCGTGATCCTGGACGGGGAGGCCCGCGTCGAACGGAAGGGGAGCGCGCTCGCGACGTTCGGCACGGGCGACTTCTTCGGGGAGATCGCCGTGTTCGACGGCCGCCCCCGGAGCGCCGACGTCGTGGCCGCGACACGCCTGCGGACGCTGTCGATCTCGCGCGACCTGATCCGCGAGGCGCTCATGCGCGAGCCTCGGGCGGCCTGGGCGATGCTCGAGGTTCTGGCCGCTCGCTTCCGCGACGACTGAGTCAGTCGATCTCCGGCAGCTCGTCGAGCCAGGCCGTCCGGTAGCCGGTCTCGTCCCACATCACGGGGAAGAACGACTCGTCCATCGAGACGTCGCCACGGCGCCGGTACCGCGAGTAGATGAGATCGACGTTGCGGTGGTGGAAACGTGCGTGGGACGGAAGCATGTGGGACACCAGCGCCATGCGAGCCACCGTGCCGCTCCTGTTCGGCTCGGAACCGTGCCACGTCAGGTTGTGGTGGAAGGCGCCGCCGCCGGGCTTCACGACGACCGGCACGACCTCCATCTCGGCGTCGACCGGTTTCGCCGCCCTGACGCCCTCGAGCCAGTCCTCGGGCGCGTGGAACTGCGAGCGCTCCGGGGGTGTCCACGGCCAGTGGTTGGAGCCGCGAACGTAGGCGATCGGGCCGGCGTCGGCCTGCGTCTCATGGAGCGACATCCAGCAGGTGACCATCTCCGGCGGCACGAGGTAGTCGGCGTACGAGCCGTCCTGGTGGAAGCCGATCGCCTTCGTCCCCGGGGGCTTCCACAGGACGTTGTCCTGGAGGATCCGCACGCCTGGGTAGCTCATCAGCTGTGCGGCGAGCCGTCCGATCCTCGCGGACAGGACCTGCGCCGCGATCACGGTGTCCGCGCGCCACGCGTTGCAGAGCTGCCGGGTGCGGTCCTCGGGATCCCGGCCCTTGACCCAATTGACCTCGTCCGGCTTGATCCCCGTCTCGTACTCGCCGTCGAAGAGGCGGAGGTAGCGCTCCTCCAGCAGCTCCCGTGCCTTGTCGGAGATCAGGCCCTCCTCCACGACGAGGAACCCGTCCCGTTGGAAGGTCTCCACCTGCTCGGGTGTGAAGGATTCGACGAGGCGGCCCATCACGACGAGCGGGGCCGCGTCTTGTCCGGGTCGTAGAAGGGGAAGCGGACGACCTGTGCGCCGATGCGCTTCTGGTGCCCGTCGAGCTTGCCGACCTCCAGGGCGGTGCCCGAGTCGCGGTGCTGCACCGCGACACGGGCGAGTGCGATGTTCTTCTTCAGAGTCGGGGAGCGGGTGCCGCTCGTCACGACCCCCACCTGCTGCCGGTCGGCGTACACGCCGTCGCCGTGTCCGGCCGTCTCGTTGCCCTCGAGCTCGAGCCCGACCAAGGTCCTTTGCGGGTGGTCCCGGCGCTCGAGCAGGGCCTCACGCCCGACGTAGTCCTCGTCCTTGTCCCTGGGCACCGTGAAGCCGATCCCGGCCTCGAACGGGTCGACCTGATCGTCGAACTCGGAGCCCGCGAAGATCAGGCCGGCCTCGATGCGCAGGATGTCCAGCGCATCCAGGCCGACGGGCGCGAGGCCGTGTTCCTCGCCGGCCTCCCACACCGCGTCCCACACCACAGGAGCGTCCTTCGGATGGCAGAAGATCTCGTAGCCGAGCTCGCCCGTGTAGCCCGTTCGGGAGATCACGGCGGGCACGCCCGTCGGCCCGCCGATCCGCCCCACCGAGAATCGGAACCATCCAAGCCCTTCGAAGGGCGTCTGGGCCGGCGGGACCCATACGACCTCCTTCAACAGGTCGCGGCTCGCCGGACCCTGAACGGCCACGTTGTGGAGGTGGTCGGTCGACTCCTTCACGAACGCGTTCAAGCCCAGGCGCGCGGCCTGCTCCCGGAGCCAGACGCCGTCGTACTCGCTGCCGCCCACGAACCGGAAGTTCGTGTCCGCGATCCGGAAGATCGTGGCGTCGTCGATCATCCCGCCGGCCTCGTTGCACATCGCCGTGTAGACGACGTGCCCGTCGGCCAGGCGCCGGACGTCGCGGGTGACGGTCGCCTGCATCAGCGCCTCCGCGTCGGGACCGAGCACTTCGAACTTCCGGAGCGGCGAGAGGTCCATGATCGCCGCGCGCTCGCGGCAGGCCCAGTACTCGTCGGTGGCGCCGTGGTTGTCGAAACTCGTCGGCAGCCAATAGCCGTTGTACTCCGTCATCCGGCTCGTCAGCTGCGAGATCCGCGGGTGGAAGCCGGTCTCCGTCGTGAGGGACGGCTCCGCGTCGGGCGTGACGCGGTGCGCGATCGCCGCCGAGAAGGTGTGCTCGGGGGGATACACACGCACGTGCACCTCGGTCGGATCCCAGCCGTTCGCGGGGTCGACGTCGTCGGGACAGGCGCTGGAGGCGCACACCAGGTCGGTCGCCGCTCGCAGCAGCACGTAGTCCCCGGGGCGGGACCAGGGCTCGTCGAACACGAGCAGGTTGTCCGTCGCGAACATCGTGTTGTAGAAGAAGTTCAGCGCCTGCCAGCCCTTCCTCGGCGCGATCGCGTAGGTCTCGAGCTGCCGGTTGAAGTTGTCGGTGCAGTTCGTGTGGCCGAAGTACCCGAGGTTCTCGTAGTACCGAGAGGTGCACGCGAGCAGGAACGAGTCGTGCCGCCCGACCGTGTCCCGGATCACTTCGACCAGCACGTCCATGTCGAGATCGAAGAACTTCGAGTACAGGCCAGGTTGGGGGAACGCATTCCCCATCAAGGTGCGGGTGATCGTGGGATCGAAGCCACGCTCGACGCCGTCCTCGAGCTTCCGGCGATGGAACGCCAGGAAGTCCGAGCACTGCTTGCCCTCGACGTCGATGATCTGGATGTACTCCCCGGCCTTGACCTCGTAGGACAGGGCGGTCGCGCGATCGACCCGGAAGTCGAGGCGCGGCTCGGCGAGCGGGGGAGGGAGCTCGAGCTCGTCGTGGGTCCGAGGGCGCGTCCGACGAACCTCCACGTCGAGGTCCGACGCAGGGACACCGCCCTCCAGCAGGGACGCGCCCTCGGGCGCCGCGATCACGACGACGACCGGCCGTTCCGCGGTGAACGTGTGGGAGGTCCCCGGCGGCGACCACTCGCCGAACAGCCGGACGGCCATCGCCGCCGAGGGGTCCAGGCCACGACCGGCCAGGGACGCCACCACGTCCCTCGCGCCGACCGCGTCGGATCCGATCAGCGAGCGCAGCACCGATGCGGGGGCGTCGGCCCGACCGCCCAGCGCATCGGCGTCATCGGAGCCGTCCGGCGCGAGGGCCGTGACCTCCGCCACCTGACCGCCGTCCGGATCGTGCACCGTGAGCTGGTCGTCGCCTTCGAGGGTTATCACGGTGGCACCACCGGGTCGGACCCAGTACCGCTCGAGGAACGGGTCCGAGGCGATCAGTCCGGGGACGGTGAGGCCTCGGCGTCCGGTCGAGATCGCCATCCGCATCAGCCTTTGGCCGCGGGCTCCTTGGACACCTGCTCGTCCGCCTCCTTGAAGAGCTGCTCGGCGAGCTCGCGCTTGCCCGCCGCGTCGAGCTTCTTGACCTCGTTCTCCACGGCCCGTCGGTTGTAGGACTGGTTCCAGTAGTCGAGCGACTCGAAGCCGAGGAGCACGGCTTTCCCGACGAATTGCCGCAGCACCTCGTTGGTCGGTCCCATCACCCAGCCGGCCTTGGCGTCACGCAGGTAGCGCTCGAGCTCCATGTCGCGCTTGTAGCCGGAACCGCCGCACGCGTGGAGCATCTTGTCGACGACGTGCGCGGTGTTCTTCGCAGCCACGAACTTGATCTGCCACGCCCAGTGGAGGAAGGTGCCGCGCGCGAGCTCGCCGGGGCCTGGGTTCACCGTGTTGTGCTCGGTCGCGCCGTCCATCGCCTGGGCGACGGAGAGCGTGAACAGCCGCGAGGCGTTGGTGTCCATGACGGCCTCGCCGACGTAATCCTGGATCGTGGGGTAGTCGGCGACCCGCAGCCCGACGTCCACGTGCTTCTTGCGGGTGGTGTGCCGCTTGGCGATGTCGATCGCCCCGAGGGCGAGCCCGTTCCACACCGACGAGGAGCCGACCAGGAACCAGGGATCGACGGATTCGTCGTTGGAGTTGGCGCCGTCGCCCGTCGGGCCGACGAGCTGCTCGGCGGGGATCTCGATGTTGTCGATCTCGATCGGCCCCGACTGGTTCCCTCGCAGCCCGAGCGCGTCCCACAGCGACGGGTGCGCCTGGATGTGCTCGCCGTCCACGACGAACACGGAGAGATCGTCGTACCCGGTGAAATCGGGACTCGTCGTCTGTACGACGTAGAAGTCGGCGAACCCACCCGACGTCGTCCATGAGGCCTTCTTCCGGACCTTGAATCCGCCGTTGGAGCGCTCCGCGCCCGACGAGATCGGGTACCAGAAGTGGGAGCCCGTCTCGGGGTCGGAATAGGAGAGGGTGCCGATCTTGCCGGAGTTCAGCGGTCGGATGTACTTGTCGACGAGCTCGGGGGTGGCGCGAAGCATGATCGCGTTCACGGCGCCGATGTGCATCACGTAGCACATCGCGGTGGAGGCGCAGCCGTAGCGTGCGATCGTCTCGCAGACCATCGAGTAGGCGACGTGGTCCTCGCCGAGGCCACCGTACTCCTCCGGCACGGTCAACCCAAGGAACCCGTGCTCGCCGAGGAGCTCCAGGTTGCGGCGAGGGAACATGAGCTCGTCGTCGAAACGCTTGGCGTTCGCGCGGAGCTCCTTCTCGCAGAGCTCGATCAGCGTGGCGCGGAGCTCCTTCTGCTTGTCGGTGTAGACCCAGTCCGGATCCCAGTCGTAGCCGAGTCCCCAGAAGGGCTCGGCACCCCACATCTTCTCGGTCATCTCGCCTCCATCGGGCCGCGGTCCTGGGCGGGTTTCGGCGCCCATGCTAGGCGGGCTCCGCGAGCCGGGCAACGCGGTCACTCGTGGCCCGGAACGGCAACGGGGCGGCGAACCGCCCCGTTGCCTCTCCCTCTGTTTCCTGTCGATCTACGAGGACCTGTCCGGCATGACCTCCTCGCGCAGCAGCCTCATCTGGTCCTCGCTCGGCACGCTCGGGACGTCCAGGTCTCGGAAGGTGATGGGCTTCCTGTCCTGAACGGCGCGTCGATAGAAGAACAGGAGTACCGACGCCACGAGCACCCCGAGTCCGATCCACAGCGGCGCCCCCGCGAACTCGTAGAACCCCACGAAGGCAGCGACGTCGCTCTGCGTCACACCGAAGATCACGAGGAAGAGGTTGAAGGCTGCCAGCAGCCAGGCGAGACCGATCCAGGCGGGGCCGACCTTGATCGGCCTCGGCCAGTCCGGACGGTCTCGACGGAGCAGGAGGAACCCGGTGAGGGCGAAGACATGTGCGAGCACGTATCCGATGTTCGACATGTAGAGGATCGCCAGGTTGCTCGCCCCGAGGAGCAGGATGAGGGCCACGTTCACGACCATGTCGACGGTCATCCCACGCGCGGGGACGTGGAACTTGTTCAGGTGGTAGAGCCACTTGATCGTCATGTCGTCGCGGGCGATCCCGTAGAGCGCACGGCCGCCGTCGGCCGTGGCAGAGTTCATCGAAAGGACCAGGCTCGCGAGCAGGGAGATGATGGCGACCCCGCCGATCGTGTCGCCCACGATCGACTTGAACGCCTCGACGTAGTACGGCCCGAAGTCACCGGTGCTTCCCACCACGCCTCCCAGTCCGAGAGGGAGCAGGATGTACACGGCAAGCGAGAACGCGGCGGCGGATCGGAGGGCAAGCGCGGTGTCTCGTTTCGTGTCGTGGTACTCGGGAGCGAAGCTGGCACAGACCTCGATCCCGTATGCGGACCAGCACATGATGAACAGCCACATCACCGAGATCGAGAAGAGGCTGAACTCGCCTCCCGAAGCGACGTCCTCGAACTTCACGTTCGAGCTCGACCAGTCGCCCGTGAAGTAGGGGACCACGATGAAGATCGCGAGCGGGATCATCAGCAAGACGCCGGTCACGTACCCGACGGCGAGCGAGGGCTTGACGCCGAACACGTTGAAGAGCCAGACGGCGATCACGACACCGATGCCGATGATGTTCGCCGGCCCGATGGCCGCGTCGAAGGGGGTGGTGAAGAAGACGGTCTCAGCCGAACCGGGGAACCATTCGGCGACGACGAGTGAACCGATGAGGTTGCCGAAGATCGAGAGGACCACGGACCATCCGATCCAGTAGCCGAAGGCGGAGATCGGGCCGGCGAGGTTGAAGTACTTGCGCCAGCCCTCGTGCGCGTAGAGCGCGATCCCGCCGGGCTTGTCCGGGAACATCGCCGCGGTCTCCGAGTAGATCCAGTTCTGGAGGAGACCGACCACTGCTGAGATGCCCCAGAGAACCACCGAGCCGAGGGCCCCGACGGTGGCCAGGGTGAAGCCGAGTGATGCGATCAAGAACCCCGGGTTGCACAGGGCGATGACGAAACCGTCCCACCAATTGAGCGACTTCAGGAGTTGACGCTCCTCGATGGTCGCCTGCGCCGTGACCTCGTCAGCCACTTGCCCCTCCCTCTCTTGACTCTTGGCCTGGCTCTGGGCCCTCTCGGGGCCCCCGAAGGCCTTCCGCACTCGCTGGCGGCGGTATAGCACGGTGGTCCGGCGCGTTCAATCCGAGGAGGTTGCGTCCGACGGCATGCGAAGGCCCCCGTGTACCATCGCGACGTGAAGGGTCCCCCGATCACGGTGACATGCGACTGCGGGGTGATGCAGCACATCCCCTACGGCGAGGCGTGGACGTGTCCGTCGTGCGGCCGGCGCTGGGATACCGCCCAGATCCCGGCGGAGGAATACGAGGGCGTGATGCGGGACATGCGCCGCTATCGGGTTCAGGCGATGGTGCTGGGAAGCTCGATCGGTCTGGGGGTGGTGGCGCTTGCGGTTCTCACCGATCGTCCGCTCTTCCCTCTCGCCCTGATCGCGATGGCGGGGTGGTGGCTGGTCTACATGCCCCAGTGGCGTCGGAAGGTCCGGGCTCGGGCACGCAACCTCCCGACCTGGAACCTCCGGGCGAGCTGAGGTCTCGTTCGATAGTGTCACGCCCGTTCCGGGCGGCTCGGGTGGCCCCGGAGATCGAAGGAGCGGCGGGGTGACCTTCCTGATCACGTGTCCCAACTGCGGGCCGCGAGAGGCCCTGGAGTTCGCCTTCGGCGGCGAGACGACGAGGCGCGCCGGACCGGCAGCGACCGACCGTGAACTTGCCGCCTCCCTGTACTTCCGTCGCAACGTGGACGGATGGCAGATCGAATGGTGGGTGCACCAGAGCGGATGCCGCGCCTGGTTCCTCGCCGAGCGTCACACGACCACGAACGAGATCAGGCGCACCTATCGACCCGAGGATCGAGAGGCCGCGCCCGCGTGAGTAGGCGGCTTCCGGAGCGCCTGGGCGAAGCGATCCGGCGCGACCGGCCGATCAGGTTCCGATTCGAACGCCGGACGATCCCCGCCTTCGAGGGGGACACGGTGGGATCGGCGCTCGCCGCCGCCGGGGTGTCGATCACGAGCCGCTCGTTCAAGTATCACCGGCCGCGCGGGCTGCACTGCATGACGGGCTCGTGCCCCAACTGCTTGATGCAGATCGACGGGATCCCCAACGTCCGCGCGTGCACCGAGCCCGTGTGCGAGGGGATGCGGGTCGAGCGGCAGAACGCCTGGCCCTCGGTCGACCGTGACATCCACGGATGGCTCAACACGTTCTCGTTCATGATGCCGCCGGGCTTCTATTACAAGGTCTTCCAGCGACCTCGCTGGGCGTGGCCCTTCGTCGAGCCGTTCATCAGATCGAAGGCCGGGCTCGGCACGGTGCCGCACGAGCCCGATCACCGCCGCAGACGGAGGATCAACCTGCATCCGGATGTCCTGGTGATCGGCGCCGGTGCCGCCGGCCTCGCGGCCGCGACGGCGGCGGCGGATGCCGGAGCGACGGTCGTCCAGCTCGAGCAGGGCCGCGAGGCCGGCGGCCACCTCCTCGGCGATCCGAATGCAAGTCTCCGATCGCGGCTCGCGCGGGAAGCGCTCGAGTCGGGAGTCCGTCTCCTCCCGAACACGGCGGCGTTCGGGGTCTTCGGCGGGATGCTCGTGGCGGCCGCCGGTCCCGACGCCCTGTACCGGATCCGAGCGAAGCATCTGATCTTCGCGACGGGCGCCGTCGAGCAGTCCGCCGTCTTCCCCGGGAACGACCTTCCGGGGGTCATGTTGTCCTCCGGGGTGGAGCTGCTCCTCCATCGCTTCGGTGTGCTGCCCGGGCGACGCGCGGTCGTGCTCACCGCCGATAACGCCGGCTACTCGACCGCCTGGGCGCTGCGCGACGCAGGAGCCGAGGTGACCGTCGTCGACCTTCGCTCCGAGGGAGGCTGGCCGGAGGGGTTCCCCGTGGTGCCCGGCTCGACGATCGTCGCCGCGCACGGTCGCCGGCGGGTGACGGGGATCACCGCGGGGCCGCCGGGCGCCTCGTCCGGTCACAGGATCCGCTGCGACCTCGTCGTGATCGCCTCCGTGCAGATGCCCTCGACCAACCTGTTGGCTCAGGCCGGTGCGCGGCTGGCCTTCAACGATACGAGGCAGGCCTTCCTCCCCGTCGACATGCCGGACCGGATGCATGCCGTGGGCGCCGTCGCGGGGACCGGGACACCGGAGGCGGCGATCGCGCAAGGGAAGCTCGCGGGGCTCGAGTCCGCCGCCGCGCTCGGCCACCATGTCGACCAGGCTGAGGTGACGGAGCTCCGCGCCGAAGCCGGTGCGGCCGGGGACCCGGTCGTCCTTCCGCCGGAGGCCTCGGCCGCCTCGGGGAAGCAGTTCGCGTGCCTGTGCATGGACGTCACGTCGAAGGAGCTGAAGACGGCCGCCGCCGAGGGGTTCGATTCGATGGAGCTCCTCAAGCGCTACACGACGATCACGATGGGCCCGTGCCAGGGGAAGTCCTGCATGCTGTCATCACAGCGGCTGTGCGGCCAGGCGACCGGACGGTCCTTCGGGGAGACGAAGCCCACGACGGCGCGACCACCCTGGGTTCCCGTGGAGATGGGCACGCTGGCCGGCTCCCGCTTGACGCCTCGCAAGCAGACGACGATGCACGATCGGCATGCGGCGGCCGGAGCCGAGTTCATGTGGGCGGGGGATTGGCGAAGGCCGCACCACTACACGACCCCGGAGGCCGAGGTCGATGCGGTCCGGAACCGGGTCGGGCTGATCGACGTGAGCACCCTGGGCAAGTTCCGGATCAAGGGGCCCGAGTCGGTCGAGCTGCTAGAGCGCCTGTACCCGAGCCGATTCTCGGACCTCGCGGTGGGGAGGGTCCGCTACGGGGCGATGCTCAACGACGAGGGGGTGATCCTCGACGACGGCGCGGTCGTCCGACTGGCGGACGACGAGTTCTTCGTGACCGTGACGACGGGCAACACGGCGGCGCTCGAGCGATGGATCACCTGGTGGAACGCCGACTGGCAGCTCGACGCCCGCGTGCTGAACGTGACCGGTGCCTTCGGCGCCCTCAACCTGGCTGGCCCCCGAGCGAGGAGCGTCATGGCCGCGCTCACCGACGCCGACGTGTCCGGGGACGCCTTGCCGTACATGTCCGCCACGAAGATGGACGTCGCCGGTGTGCCGTCTCTGGTGCTGCGGATCGGCTTCGTGGGCGAGATGGGCTACGAGATCCATTTCCCCTCGGCGTACGGCGAGCACCTGTGGGACACCATCATCGACACGGGGCGCGTCGGCGGGATCGCCGCGTTCGGCCTCGAGGCCCAGCGGATCTTGCGTCTCGAGAAGCAGCACATCCTCGTGGGCCAGGACACCGATGCCGAATCGGATCCGTTCGAGGTCGGACTCGGCTGGATGGTGAAGGAGGACAAGGAGGACTTCCTGGGCCTGCGCGCGTTGCGGGACCTGAAGCAACGGGGACCAGAAGAGCGCCTGGTGGGGTTCACGGCCCCCGACCGGTGGCTCCCGCCGGAAGGAGCGTCGGTGGTTCGTGACGGCGCCTGGGTCGGTCGGGTGACGTCGGCGAGACGGAGCGCGGCGGTCGGGAGCGTCATCGGCCTCGCCTGGGTCCCCGCAGACACGGCCTCCGATGGGAGCACGTTCGAGATCCAGTTCGGGGGCAGCCACACGACGGGAACGGTGCGCACCGCTCCGTTCTACGACCCTCGCGGCCAGAGGTTGCGGTCATGAGGACGTCGATCAGGCGCTCGCCCGCCGCCCGACTGTCGGCGCTCCGCGGGGCGGTGTTCGTGGAGGAGGCCGGGTGGGAGATCCCGGCCTCCTACGGGGACGACGCCGCCGAGCGCGCTGCCATCCGCGATCGCGTGGCGATCGCGGACGTCACCGCGCGCGCGAAGGTGGACGTGCGCGGCCGACTGCCGCAGGCGCTTCCCCTGCCGGCGGCGACCGTCATCGCTCGCATCTCGGCGGAATGGGTCGTGGTGTTCGGAGGGCCGGATGCGGAGACGAGGCTGCTCCGGGCGATCGAACCCGTGGCCGGTTCCGGCGCGATGGTGACGGACGTGACCCACCTGTTCGCGGGGTTCGCACTGCTCGGGCCCGAGGTGCCCGCCGTGCTGGAGAGGACCACCTCGTGGGATCCCACGACCCTCGCTCCCGGGGAAGCGACGGGAGCGCCGATCGCGGAGGTCCGGGCGTTGATGGTCCGCCGGGATCTCGAGGTGCCCGTGATCGAGATGTACGTCGCCACCGAGTTCGCGCGCTACGTCTGGGAGACCCTCTCGGGCGTCGTCACGGGGCTCGGCGGTGCACCGGTGGGATGGCAGGCGCTGCGCATGGAGGGCTGGAGCTGATGCACCCGATCCGCTACTTCCGGCCCTGGCGCATGTGGCGCCATCACGAGCTCAAGGACTCCTACGACGTCGTGATCGTCGGTGGTGGCGCCCACGGGCTCGCGATCGCGTACGAGCTCGCGAAGCGTGGCATCCGCGACGTCGCCGTTCTGGACAAGAGCTACATGGGCGCCGGTGGATCCGGCCGCAACACGACGATCGTTCGTGCGAACTACCGGACGCCCGAAGGCGTGGCCTTCTACAAGGAGGCGCTCAGGCTCTACGAGCAGCTCGCGCAGGAGCTCGACTACAACCTCCTGCTCTCGCAACAGGGTCACCTGACGCTGGCACACGCCGAGCGCGCCGTGATCGTCGCCCACGAGCGCGCGGAGGTGAACAGACTCCTCGGCGTCGACTCCCGGGTGATCTACCCCGACGAGATCGCGAAGCTCTGTCCGGAGCTCGATCTCTCGACCCATCCCGATTTCCCGATCATGGCAGCCCTCTACCACCCGCCCGGGGGCGTGATCCGCCACGACGCCGTCGTGTGGGCGTACGCGCGGATGGCCGACCGCCTGGGCGTGCATGTGCACCAGGGCACCGAGGTGACCGGTGTGAACGTCCAGAGCGGCCGGGTCACCGGCGTCCGAACGAACCGGGGTGACATCGCGACCGGCACCGTGATCTCCGCCGTCGCGGGGTGGACGAGCGAGGTCTGTCGGATGGCGGGCGTCGAGACGCCGATCGTCACCCACCCGCTGCAGGCGTTCGTGACGGAAGCGCTGAAGCCCTTCCTGGATGTGATCCTGGTCTCCGCCACCCTGCACGTCTACATCTCGCAGACGGACCGGGGGGAGGTGCTGATCGGGTCGGAGATCGAGCCGTACACGTCGTACTCGCAAGACTCCACGCTGGACTTCCTCGAGGTCACGGCGGCCCATTCGCTCGAGCTCCTCCCGGTGCTCGGACGCGTGAAGCTGATGCGCGCGTGGGGCGGTCTCTGCGACGTGACGCCCGACTACTCGCCGATCATGGGGCTCACCGATGTCGAGGGGTTCCTGATCGACGGGGGTTGGGGTACCTACGGGTTCAAAGCCACGCCGATCGTCGGCGTCACGATGGCCGACCTGGTCAACGACAGCCAGGTGCCGGACCTGATCGCGCCGTTCGCGCTGGAGCGGTTCTGGACGCGGCAGCTCGTCTCGGAGATCGCCGCCGCCGCCGTGTCCCACTGAGCGCTCCCGGCTCCTGGGAAGGACCATAATCGTCGTGATGGCCACCGCCGCGCAGCCGCTCCGTCGGAACACCTCGAGCGTGCACGTCGTCGCGCTGAACGACGGCGTCCGGTCCGAGCGGACGGACACCCTTGCCGCGGAGGAGCCCCTCGAGATCCGGGTACAGGGTCCGGGGCAGGAGCTGGCGTCGGTGGCCGTGACGATGCGGACGCCGGGGGGTGACTTCGAGCTCGCCGTGGGATTCCTCTTCACCGAGGGCTTGATAGTCCCCGGGGACGTCAGCCGGGTCGCCTACTGCGACACCCTGCCGGGTGAAGACCAGCAGTACAACATCGTGTCGGTCACGCTGAACCGTCCGTTCGACTTCGACCGGTTGAAGCGGAACTTCTACGCCACGTCGTCGTGCGGCGTGTGTGGGAAGGCGGCGCTGGACGACATCGAGGTGCGATGCGCTCCCGTCGCGACGGGCACCAGGGTGGCCGGAGCGACACTCCTCGCGCTTCCGGCGGCTCTCCGCAAGGCGCAGAAGGTCTTCGAGCGGACGGGCGGCCTGCACGCGGCGGGGCTCTTCTCCGCCGAAGGGGAACTCGTCTCCGTCCGCGAGGACGTCGGTCGTCACAACGCGGTCGACAAGGTCGTCGGGGAGCAAGTGCTGGCCGGCCACGTGCCGCTCGCCGACCACGTCCTCCAGGTGAGTGGGCGCCTCTCGTTCGAGATCGTGCAGAAAGCCGCCGTGGCAGGTATCCCGATCGTGAGCGCCGTGAGCGCGCCGTCATCCCTCGCGGTCGAGGCCGGCGAGCGGTTCGGCATGACGCTGGTCGGTTTCGTCCGCGACGAGCGTCTGAACGTCTACACGCATCCGGAGCGCCTGATCACGCCCTCGCTCAGTTGACCGCGACGCCGACGAGGCTGCCGACCCCGTACGTGATGGCCGCCGCCACCACGCCGATCCCGAGCATCCTCGCTCCCGAGAACAGCACGCCTCGGCCGGTGAGGATGGTCATCGCGCCTCCCACGGCGAACAACGTCAACGCCGAGATGCCCGCCGACACGACGACCGCCGTGTCACCCGAGGTGAACAGGAACGGAAGCAGGGGGACGATCGCCCCGATCGAGAACATCACGAAGGAAGAGCCGGCCGCCGCCCAGGGCGAGCCGAGTCCCCCTTCGATATCGATCCCGAGCTCCTCTCGTGCGTGCGTCGCGAGGGCGACCTGGGGATCCTTCATCAGCGCCACCGAGATCTGCTCCGCGGTCTTCGGATCGATGCCCTTCGCCTCGTAGAGCCGCGCCAGCTCGCGCTGCTCTTCCTCCGGCAGCGTCGCGATCTCGTGCGCTTCCTTGTGGATCAGCTGTTCGTAGACCTCGCGCTGCACCTTCATCGAGACGTACTCGCCCGCCCCCATCGAGAACGCGCCGGCGAGCAGGCCGGCGAACCCGGCGATCACGACCACCTTGCCGGCGACCCCGGAGCCCGCGACGCCGAAGATCAACGAGAGGTTGGAGACCAGGCCGTCGTTCATCCCGAAGATCGCGGCGCGGAGCGCGCCGGACTTGCTGCTCGACGCGTCCTGTTCGCCACCGACCGGTCCCGGGTGAGGCACGATCCGTGACGTCATCCCGCACACAGTAGACCGAGGCGGCTCGACGCCCATCCCGTGGCTCTTCGCGCCGCCTACAATCGCTCCCACGGTCGGAGGGTCCGATCGGCCATGGAACGGGAAAAGGAGCGCCGATGCCGAACGGGCTCACGCGACTCACCGAGCCGATGGTGCGCGAGGACGGGGAGCTGCGCGTCGCGACCTGGGAGGAGGCCCTCGACCGGGCCGCCGAGGGGCTGCGCGCCGCCACGGACCGCCACGGCGGCAAGGGGGTCGGCCTGTTCAGCTGCTCCAAGGCCACGAACGAGATGAACTTCGCGGCACAGAAGTTCATCCGCCAGGCCCTGGGCAGCAACAACATCGACAGCTGCAACCGCACCTGACACGCACCGAGCGTGGTCGGTCTGGCCACGGTCTTCGGTGCCGGAGGCGGCACCAGCTCATACGAAGAGGCGGAGCACACGGACCTCATGCTGCTGTGGGGTTCGAACGCTCGGGCTGCTCACCCGATCTTCTTCCACCATGTCCTGAAGGGGATCCATGACGGCATGCGCTTGATCGTGGTCGACCCTCGCCGAACGGAGTCGGCCGAGTGGGGCGATCTCTGGCTCGGGCTCGACGTCGGGACCGACATCGCCCTGTCCAACGCGATGGCTCGCGAGATCATCGTGAGCGACCTGCACCACCACGCGTTCATCGATCTCGCCACGACCGGCTTCGAGGATTACGCGGCCTCGGTCATGGACTGGACGCTCGAGCGAGGTGAGGAGGTCACCGGCGTGCCGGCCGAGGTGATCCGCGAGGTGGCGCACGCCTACGCCAAGGCCGATCGCGCGATGATCTGCTGGACCCTCGGGATCACGGAGCACCACAACGCCGCCGACAACGTGCTCGCGTTGATCAACCTGGGGCTGCTGACGGGGCACGTGGGGACGTACGGATCCGGGATGAACCCGCTCCGCGGCCAGAACAACGTCCAGGGCGGCGGCGATATGGGGGCGATCCCCAACAAGCTCACCGGGTTCCAGGACATCGAGACCGACACCGAAGCCCGCGAGCGCTTCGAGCACGAATGGGGCGTGTCGATCGAGCCCAAGAGGGGCTGGCACCTCTCCCAGATGTTCGAGGCGATGGAGGAGGGCGACCTCACCGCGCTGTACGTCATCGGAGAGAACCCGGCTGCCTCCGAGGCCGACAACCAGAAGACCCACAAGCTGCTGGCGAACCTCGACATCTTGATCGTGCAGGACATCTTCATGACACAGACAGCGAAGATGGCCGACGTGGTGCTGCCCGCCGCGAACTCAGCCTTCGAGTCCGAAGGGACCGTGACGAACAGCGAACGACGTGTGCAGCGCGTGCGTCCGGCGCTGGTGCCTCCGGGGAACGCGAAGGACGACATCTGGATCATCGGCGAGATCGCGAAGCGGCTCGGCCACGACTGGGGACATCCCACGGCGCACGACGTGTGGGAGGAGGTCCGCAGGCTCTCACCGATGCACGCCGGGATGTCGTGGGAACGGATCGAGGAGCTCGGCGGGATCCAATGGCCCTGCCCGGACGAGTCGCACCCAGGGACGAAGTTCCTCCATGCCCGCCTGTGGTCGGAGGATCCGGCGGAGCAAGGGATGAAGGCGCCGTTCTCCGTCGTGCTCTACGAGCCTCCGGTGGACGAGTTGGATGAGGACTATCCGTTCCGCCTGACCACTGGTCGGCGGCTCGACTCGTACAACACGGGCGTGCAGACGGGCGGGTACACGTCGCCGCTCCGTCGGGAGGAGACGCTCGACATCTCTCCCGAGGACGCCGAACGGCTGGGCGTGCGTGAGGGGGAGCGGGTACGGATCGCGTCTCGCCGGGGCGAGGTCGAGGCCCCCGTCCGGCTGGCGCTCGGCCTGCGGCCCGGCCTCCTGTTCATGACGTTGCACTTCCCGGACCAGGTCGACATCAACAACCTGACGATCGACGCGTGGGACCCGAAGTCGGGGACCGCGGAGTTCAAAGCCACGGCGGTGCAGGTGGAGAAGCTGCCGGCGGCGGCCATCGCGACCGGTCACGGGGACCGCGAGTGACGGAGGTGGCGTGGACCTCCATCTGATGGACGCCGCCCCGACGGACGCGGAGCGGTCCGCGGTCGACGGGTTCCTGGGGCTCCCGGAGACCGGCTGGGAGGGAGGTCTCGAGCGATCCGCACGAGACCTCCGGGTCGTGCGAGGCGGTCGCGAGGCACGCGACCAGCGTCACCTCCTGCTGCCGGCGCTGCACGCCCTCCAATCGAGCGTGGGATGGATCAGCCGCGGAGGCCTCAACTACGTGTCCCAGCGGCTCTCGGTGCCGCCGGCGGACGCGTACGGCGTGGCCACGTTCTACGCGATGTTCAGCGTCGAGGAACGCCCGGCGAACGTCGTCCACGTCTGCGACGACCTCGCATGCCGCGGGGCGGGTGGGCTGGCGCTCGTCGAGGAGCTGGCGCGCGACGCCGCGCCGGAGGGCGCCGATGCAGGCGGGTGGACCTGGGTACGGTCGCCCTGTCTCGGCATGTGCGAGCAGGCGCCGGCCGTCTTCGCGCAACGAGCGGGACGGCCTGAGGTGGCCCTCGGCGAGGCGACCCGCGCGACCGTGGACGCGATCGTGGCGCCTGACTCCGACGTGGCCTGCGCCGGCGGGGTCGGGGCGCCGCAGACGGTCGCGCCCGAAGGGCGCGACCGTCTGCGGCTCCTGCGACGGGCCGGCGTCGTCGATCCGTCATCGATCGACGACTATCGCGCCCACGGCGGGTACGAGGCTCTCCGAACCGCGATCCAGATGGGACCGGAGGCCACGATCCAGGCCGTGACGGACGCGAAGCTCCTGGGGCGGGGGGGCGCCGCGTTCCCGACCGGGGTGAAGTGGCAGGCGGTCACCACCCAGCCGGTGCGGCCCCACTTCGTGATCTGCAACGCCGACGAATCCGAGCCGGGGACGTTCAAGGATCGGGTCGTGATGGAGCAGGATCCGTTCGCCGTCGTCGAGGCACTGACCGTGGCGGGGTTCGCGTGCGGGGCGGAGAAGGGATTCGTCTACATCCGAGGCGAATATCCGCTGGCGACCGAGCGGCTCGAGCACGCGATCGCCGAGGCGAGGCATCACGGCTTCCTCGGCGAGGATGTCATGGGCCACGGGGTCGCGTTCGACATCGAGCTCCGTCGTGGGGCCGGCGCCTACATCTGTGGCGAGGAGACCGCGCTGTTCAACTCGATCGAGGGCAAGCGCGGGGAGCCGCGCAACAAGCCGCCGTTCCCGGTGACCCACGGGGTCTTCGGCAAGCCGACGGCGATCAACAACGTCGAGACACTGATCAACGTGCTGGAGGTGCTCCGGCACGGCGCGGAGGCGTACGCCGCGATCGGAAGCGAGGGATCCACGGGTCCTCGGTTGTTCTGCCTGTCCGGGCAGGTGGAGCGGCCCGGCGTCTACGAGGTGGAGCACGGCGCCACCCTCGGAGAGCTGATCGAGCTCGCCGGCGGCATCCGAGCGGGCGGATCTCTCAAGACGGTGCTCCTCGGCGGCGCAGCGGGCGGCTTCGTCGGGCCGGACATGCTCGACGCGAAGCTCACGTTCGAGGACGCTCGGGAGGGCGGATACACGCTCGGATCGGGCGTGATCATGGTCTTCGACGAGAGCGCGGATCTGGTGGATCTCTGTCTTCGCATCGCTCGTTTCTTCCGCGACGAGAGCTGCGGTCAATGCGTCCCGTGCCGGGTCGGCACGGTCCGGCAGGAAGAGGCGCTCCACCGGCTCGTCGCCGGCACGACGATCGGCTCGGCGCGAGACGAGCTCGCCCTGATCGACGAGGTGGCCCAGGTGATGCGGGACGCCTCGATCTGCGGGCTCGGCCAGACGGCGGCGAACGCCGTGCAGTCGGCGATCTCGCGGCTCGGCGTCTTCGATGGAGGTGCCGCGTGAGCCAGGCGGTGCCGCTCGACGCACCGAAGCGGCTGATCGACGTCGAGATCGACGGGCGAGTTGTCCGCGTGCCGGAGGGTGCCACGATCCTGGATGCGTGCCGGGCCGAGGGCGTGGACACGCCCACGATGTGCTACGCGGACAATCTCACGCCGATCAATGCCTGCCGGGTGTGCGTCGTGGAGGTCGAGGGCTCTCGCGTCCTCGTGCCGGCATGCTCCCGCCGCGCCGAGCCGGAGATGAAGGTGAAGACCGACACGGAACGGGTGCGGCACTCGCGCAAGCTCGTGATGGAGTTCCTCGACTCGACCGTCGACATCACGCTCGCATCGACGGACTGGCGTCGATGGGCGGGCGAGTATGGAGCGGACCCGTCCCGGTTCGGCGTCGCGATGGAACCGATGGAGGCAGGGGAGCGCGACGAGCGACCGCCCGGGCACCACCACGACCCCGACCCTGCGGTGGCGGAGACCGTGGCGCAGCCGGTGAAGGTCGACAACGACCTGTACGTCCGTGACTACGAGCGGTGCGTGCTCTGCTACAAGTGCGTCGAAGCGTGCGGGGTGGACGCGCAGAACACGTTCGCGATCGCCGTCGCGGGGCGCGGATTCGACGCGAGGATCTCCACCGAGTTCGCGGTGCCGCTGGACGAGTCGGCGTGCGTGTACTGCGGGAACTGCATCGGGGTCTGCCCGACCGGGGCGCTGATGTTCAAGTCGGAGCACGACATGCGCGCCGAGGGGACGTGGGACGAGGACGCGCAGTCGGTCACGAACACGATCTGTCCGTATTGCGGGGTGGGTTGTGAGCTCGAGGTCCACGTCCAGGACAACGAGATCGTGAAGGTGTCGTCTCCGGAGGACCACTCCGTCACGAGTGGCCACCTCTGCATCAAGGGCCGGTTCGGGTTCGCCTACGTGCAGCGCCGAGGGGAACGCGACGGCCGGGGGCGGTAGCGAGGTCGCGGGCGTCGTGCTCGCGGGTGGACGGTCCCGTCGATTCGGTCGCGACAAGCTCGCGGAGGAGTACCGAGGCACACCCCTCCTCCACCATCCGGTCTCGCGTCTGTTCGAGGTCTGTGATCGCGTGGTCGTGGTGCTCTCACCGGACGCGGAGGAGCCTCCCATGCCGGCGGGGACATCGGTGGTGTTCGCTCGCGATGCGATCGAGGATGAGGGACCGCTCCGCGGCCTGTCGGCCGGACTCGAGGTCGCGGACGCGGAGTGGACCGTCCTCGTCGGCGGCGACATGCCGGATCTGCAACCCCCTGTGCTCTTGGAGATGCTTCGCGCCGGGCTGGAGACGGGGGTCGTCGCCGTCTCGCTCTCGGACGGAGGGCAGGAGAGGCCGCTCCCGTGTGTGCTCCGCACCACGCCGGCGGCCGAGGCGGTCCGTGCGCTCCTCGAGGCCGGGCGCCGGAGCCTGCGGGAGCTGCTCGGGGCCGTCTCGGCCACCGTGATCGACGAACCGACCTGGACCGCCCTGGACCCCGAGCGACGCACGCTGATCGACGTCGATGCGCCCTCCGACCTGCCGTAGTCACCACCGATAGGCTCGCTCGGTGCCGCATGAGCCCTACATGCTCGGGTCGCTCGAGGTCGTGCCGCTGTGCGACGGGTGGGCGCCGTTGCCCCTCGACGACGAGATGCCCGGGCGCGACGTCGACTGGGATGAGGAGCGCGCACGGTTCCCGTGGGCGTTCCCGTCCGACGATGCGAGCAGCTGGGCGTGGCACGTGCACTCGTTCCTGGTTCGCCACCGGGACGGGCTCGTGATGGTCGATACCGGCATCGGGCGCTTCGGACGCCCGCCGTACGACGTCTCGAGCGCGATCGACGAGGAGCTCCGCGCGGCTGCCGTATCGCCCGGCGATATCGGTCACGTCGTGTTGACCCATCTGCACGCCGATCATTCCGGAGGCGCATGCCTGCCCGACGGGACCCCGAGGTTCCCGAACGCCCGCTACCACGTCCATCCGGACGACTGGTCGTTCTTCGCGGAGCACCGAACGCCGGACGACTTCACCGGGCGCTCCGCGATGACCGTCATCGAGGAGCTCGGGATGCTCGACCTCGACGCACCGGACCATGAAGTGCTGCGCGGGGTGTCCCTCCGGCACGCACCGGGTCATACGCCCGGGCACCGCGTGGTGCAGCTCGACGACGAGAACGCAACGTTGCTCCTGACGGGCGACCTCCTCCACGTGCCGCCGCAGGTGGCGGATCCGGACTCGCCTTCGAACCACGACGAGGACCCGGAGGTCGCGGCTCGGGCGCGATCCCGCCTCGTCGATCAAGCCCGGACGGCGGGATGGGCCGTCGGCGTCTCGCACTTCGCACGACCCTTCGGGCGCGTCGAGACCGACGGCTGGGCCCCAAGAGAGGGCGGTCTCCGCTAGCCGTCCCGGTGGGACTCCAGCTCGTCGAGCCGCTCCGTGGCCACGCCGTGGGCGGCGTCGGATGCGGCCTCGTGGCCGGTGATGGCGCGGAGGAACTCGTCGCGGTCCAGCGCCAGGAGCCTGCTCTCGATCGTGGTGACGACGGTCGCCGTCCTCGGGACGTCGCGGATCAGGGCGATCTCCCCGAACGATCCGCCCGGGCCGAGCGTCGTGACACTTCGCCCACCTTCCCGGACTTCCAGCGAACCTTCGACGATCGCGTAGAAGCGATCGCCCGCCTCGCCCTGCCTGATCACGACGGTTCCTTCCGGCACCGAGACCGGGATGAGGTTCCTCGCGAGACGCTCGAGCATCGGTGCGGGGAGCGGCGCGAACATCCGCGTCGATCGCAGGAGCGCCATCTCCTCCGACGGGATCCGCACCCCGACGTCGAGCGCGATGAGGGCTCGGCGACCCAGCAGGGCCACCGACGGCAGGAGCACGCCGGCGATCAACAGGGTCCACCGAGGGCCGATCGCCACGACGAGGAGCGAGGCAAGGAGCGACCCGACACCTTCGCCGGCCATGTAGAGCGACTCCAGCACGCCGAACGCTCTCGAGAGCTGCTTGTCCGGTATCAGCCGCTGCAGCATCACGCGTCCGTTGACGTCGGCGAGCGCAGCACCCGCTCCACTCATCGCCAGGAAGACTCCGGCCGCGGCGGGTTGGGCGGCGATCCCGGCGATCGAGAGCCCGCTCCACGAGACCCCCCACCGGAACGAGCGGGACGATCGCCACCGCGCCGCGACGCCGATCGCGAGCGCCGCTCCCACCACGGCACCGATGCCGATCGAGGCGGTCAGGAAACCGACACCGGCGTCGCCGGTACCGACGACGTCGAAGGCCAGGATCACGATCAGCACGTCGACGAAGCCCATTTGGACCATCGCGAGCCCCATCGTTGCGACCAGGAGCAGCGACCGGCGGTCGCGCGCGACGGCTCGGACCCCGCCCACCGCCTCGGATGCGACCACGCGGACGCCGGAGATCCCGCCATCGTGCGCGGGCTCGGTGCGGACCCGGATCGAGATCACGCTCACGGTGCCGAGGATGAGCATCACGGCGAGTGCGGCATCCACCACACCCGGCCCCGAGAGGGAACCGGGAGCGAGACCCATCAGTCCTCCCGCGAGGAGTGGACCGAGCAGAGAGCTGAAGCTCTCGAGGACGCTGCTCGCGGCGTAGGCACTCGAGAGCTCCTCCGGCGTTCGAGCCAGGCGGGGAAGGAGAGAGGCGTGCGTGGGACGGACGAGCGTGATCGCCCATCCGGCCGAGGTGGCCGATGCGTAGACGAACGGAGCTGGTGCGTCGATGAGCAGGGCGACGGCGGCCACGGCCGTCATCGCGGCGAGCGAGGCATAGGCGAAGACGAGGACTCGCTCGCGGCGGTGCCGATCCCCGAGCACGGATCCGATCGGCGCGAGGATCGCGGCGGGGATCAGCTGGAGGAGGCTCACCAAGCCGACCATGACGCTGCCGCCGTCCTGGTAGGCGTACACGATCAGCGCGATGAACGCCGCCCATTCGGTGATGGTGAACGCGAGGTAGGCGGCGAGCGCCTTCGCGATATCGGGCGATCGGAACGAGCTCCCGAGCGCCGTCAGCGACGTCCGGACGTCGGCGAGGACACTCCTGACCGCCGATCCCTTCTTCGGTCGTTCCTCCGCCACGAGGGCAGGAGTCTAGGTCAGCGTGCTCCGGCGGGGTCGTCCCAGCCCCGGTTGGGCTACAGTCGCTCCTGAAGAGCGGGCGTTCGGCTTCTACCCGCGCATCACATCACCCTCTCCTGAAAGGACCCCGGCCATGCCGCGTCGTGTCCTGATCATGGGAGCCGCAGGCCGCGACTTCCACAACTTCAATGTCGTCTTCCGAGACGACCCCGAGACCGAGGTCGTGGCGTTCACCGCGACGCAGATCCCGTACATCGACGACCGGACGTATCCGGCCGCGCTCGCCGGCGATCGATACCCCGAGGGCATCCGGATCCATGAGGAGGACGAGCTCCCGCGGCTCATCCGCCAGCTCGACGTGGACGACGTGGTGTTCGCCTATTCCGACGTCTCGCACGAGTACGTGATGCACAAGGCGAGCGAGGCACTCGCGGCCGGCGCGAACTTCCTGCTGTTGGGCCCGAACGCGACGATGCTGAAGCCGGACATCCCCACCGTGGCCGTCACGGCCGTGCGGACCGGCGTCGGGAAGTCCCAGACGACCCGCGCGGTCGCCGCGACGCTGAAAGAGGCGGGGAAGAAGGTGGTGGCCGTGCGTCACCCGATGCCGTACGGGGATCTCACCGCCCAGCGCGTCCAGCGGTTCGCGGAGCTCGAGGACCTCGATCGGCACCACTGCACGATCGAGGAGCGAGAAGAGTACGAGCCGCACATCACGAGCGGGACCGTGATCTACGCAGGCGTGGACTACGCCGCGATCCTCGAGCAGGCACAGGCCGAGGCCGACGTCCTCCTGTGGGACGGGGGCAACAACGACCTGCCGTTCTATCTCCCGGACGTCCACATCGCGCTCGTCGACCCCCTGCGGGTCGGTCACGAGACGAGGTACCACCCGGGGGAGGCCAACCTCCGTCGCGCCGACGTCATCCTGATCAACAAGATGGACTCCTCGACGCCGGAGCAGGTCGCCCAGCTCGAAGCGACGATCGCGGATACGAATCCGATGGCGACGGTCGTCAAGGCGAACTCCAAGGTGACGGTGGACGACCCCGACGCGATCGCGGGCAAGCGGGTCCTCGTGATCGAGGACGGGCCGACGCTCACGCACGGTGAGATGAAGATCGGCGCCGGAGTGGTCGCCGCGCAGCGGGGGGGCGCGGCCGAGATCGTGGATCCGCGGCCGTGGGCGGTGGGGACGATCGCCGAGACGTTCGAGCAGTATGACGTGGGGGCCGTCTTGCCTGCGATGGGCTACAGCCAGGGGCAGCTCGACGAGATGGCGAAGATCATCGACGACGCCGACGTCGACCTCGTCGTGATCGGCACCCCGATCGATCTCCGCCACGTGATCGACATCAGCAAGCCGGCCGTCCGGGTGCGCTACGACCTCGAGGTGCTCCCGGAGTCCCCGCAGCTGCTCGACGTGCTGAAGCCTGTGCTCTCGTAGCGGGTTCAGCCCGACCGCATCGGTGAAGGGAGCCGCCGAACATGGAACGTGTTGTCGTCGCCCTCGGCGGCAACGCCCTGCTCCGCCGCGGCGCGGAGGACACGTTCGAGGAGATGTACCGGGCGGCCCGGGCCGCGGCGGAGCGGATCGCCGACATCGCGGTGGACGGCTGGGAGGTCGTGGTCACCCACGGCAACGGTCCGCAGGTCGGCCGGATCCTCATCCAGCAGGAGGCCGCGGCCAAGACGGTCTCGCCGATGCCGCTCGACGTGTGCGGCGCCGAGAGCCAGGGACTGATCGGATACTTGCTCCAGGTCACGATCGGGGACGTGTTCTTCGAGCGCGAGATGGAACGTCCGGTGGCGACCGTGCTCACGTTGACCAGGGTCCGTCCGAACGACCCCGCGTTCCGCACGCCCACGAAATTCATCGGCCCCTTCTACTCGGCCGCCCGAGCCCGGAAGCTCGAGGAGCAACGAGGCTGGGTGATGAAGGAGGATCCGCACGGGGGGTGGCGCCGGGTCGTTCCCTCACCCCGGCCGTATTCGATCGTCGAGACACCGGTCCTGAAGAAGCTCGTCGCGGACGGCGTGATCGTGATCGCGGGAGGCGGCGGGGGCGTACCGGTGATCGAGAAGGGCCCACGGCTGATCGGCAAGGAGGGCGTGGTGGACAAGGATCTCGCCGCCGCGATCCTCGCAGCCGAAGTCGAGGCCAGCACGCTCCTGATCCTCACCGACGTGAAGAAGGTGCAACGAGGGTTCGGCACCCTGTACCCCGAAGAGATCGATCGGATGACCGTCGAGGAGGCGGCAGCCCTGCTCAAGGGTGGGGAGTTCGGCGCCGGCTCGATGGGACCGAAGATCCAGGCCGCGATCGACTTCCTCGAAGCAGGCGGGCGCCGAGTGATGATCGGTGAGCTCGAGGACGCCACGATGATCCTTCGGGGCGAGGCGGGCACCGCGATCGTGCCGGGATGACCACTCGGAACCTGCGGGTCGCCACCTGGAACGTCCACGGGTTACGGGGCGGTGTGAGGGACATCGCGTCGGCGATCCACGCGGAAGAGATCGATGTCCTGGTGCTGCAGGAATCCGGACCCCGCCGGCGTCTCCAAGCGCTCGGTGAGACCCTCGGCATGATGGTGTGCGCGGACCCGCGGGCGTTCCCACACCGACGGGTCCAGAACGCGGTTCTCGTCCGCGGAGGATTGGCCACCACCGTCCACCACGAGCTCCGGCGCTTCTCCCAAGGTTCGTTCCTCCATCCGAGAGGCGTGTTGTTCGCCGACGTCGACGAGCGGCTCTCCGTGATGTCCGTCCACCTCGGCCTGAGCAGGAGCGAGCGGGAGCGCCACACGGAACAGCTCCTCGAGCACATCGAGGGGTCGGAGGGACGTTCCGTGATCGGCGGTGACCTCAACGCCCTTCCCGGCGACCCGGCACCTCGGATGCTTGCCGCTCGGACGACCGATTGCTGGCACGAGGTGGGCGAAGGGGACGGGTACACGTTCCCGTCGCATGCCCCGACGGCTCGGATCGACTACCTCTTCGCGGGCCCGGCGGTCCAGCCGCTCCGCGCCTGGACCGCCGGCGGGACGGTCTCCGACCACCTCATGGTGGTCGCCGACCTCAGGATCGACGGTGAGGACTAGCTTCGGGGACGGCGCGCACGCAATGGGTTCCGGAAGAGCTGGATCGCCGCGAAGAGGCCGAAGAGGCTGACGGCGGCCACGAGCAACGACAGCAGCCCGATGAAGAACCACTCGAGGAATCCGTTGATCGCCAGCATCGTTCGCATCCTACCGAGCAGGAGCGTCTCGATCGTTCGGTAGGGTGGCCTCATGCGTCTCGGCGTCCTGACCGGCGGCGGAGACTGCCCCGGACTGAACGCGGTGATCCGCGCGGTCGTCCGTCGGGGCGTCCGTGCGCACGGCATGGAGTTCGTCGGGTTCCAGGACGGGTGGCGTGGACTCCTCGACGACGCGACCCAGCCTCTCGGCATCGCGGAGACGACCGGGATCCTCCCGCGCGGCGGCACGATCCTCGGATCGTCCGGCGCCAATCCCTATCGGTTCGAGGACGGGCCGGAGAAGGTCGTCGCGACGCTCGAGCGACACGACCTCGACGGCCTCGTCGCGATCGGCGGTGAGGGGACGCTCGGAGCCGCGGCGCGCCTGGCGGACGCGGGGGTGAGGATCGTGGGGGTTCCCAAGACGATCGACAACGACCTCGGAGGGACCGACGTCACGGTGGGCTTCCACACCGCCGTGCAGGTGGCGACCGATGCGATCGACCGCCTGCACTCGACCGCGGAGAGCCACGACCGCGTGATGCTCGTCGAGGTGATGGGTCGGAGTGCGGGCTGGATCGCGGTGTACGCGGGCATGGCCGGCGGTGCGGATGCGATCTTGATCCCGGAGCAACCCTTCGACCTCGACCATGGATGCGATCACCTTCGACGCCGGCATGCGAGCCGGAGCTCCTTCTCGATCGTCGTGGTGGCGGAGGGCGCCGTTCCCAAGGAGGGGACCCTGGAGCTGCCGGAGCCGCCTCTGGACGAGAACGGCTTCCCCCGGCTCGGCGGTCTCGCCAACCACCTCGCACCCGAGATCGAGAAGCGGACGGGATTCCAGACTCGCGTGACGATCCTCGGGCACCTCCAGCGAGGGGGTTCCCCGGTGGCGTTCGACCGGGTCCTCGGGACACGTTTCGGCCTCGCCGCTGCGGATCTGGCAGCGGCGGGCGGTTGGGGACGGATGGTCGCGAGACAGGCGCAAGACATCGGAGACGTCTCGCTCGCGGACGCGGTCGCCCAGCGGAACCTGCTCCCACCCGAGCTGTACCGTGAAGCGGAGGTGTTCTTCGGGTAAAGAGCCAGGGACCGGTTGTAGGGTCGGCGCATGCGTATCGGCATCCTCACCGGTGGCGGCGACGTCCCCGGACTGAACGCCTGCATCAAGGCCGCGACCAACCGTGCCGTCGCCGACGGGCACGAGATGGTCGGGATCCGCCGCGGTTGGGCGGGGCTCCTCGAGCTCGACCCGGCTGATCCCGAGACGGTCCGAACCCACACGGTCCCGCTGGACCCGGATGCGGTACGGACGATCGATCGCACGGGGGGCACGATCCTGCACACCTCGCGGACGAACCCCGCGAAGGTCCGCGCGTCCGACGAGCCCGACTTCCTGAAGGCCGGTCGCGTCGACGATGAGTCACGGGACCACACCCCGCACGTGCTGAACGTGCTGGACCATCTCGGGATCGACGCGCTGATCCCGATCGGCGGCGACGACACGCTTTCGTTCGCACTTCGCCTGCACGATGAGGGCGTCCCGGTCGTCGCCGTTCCGAAGACGATGGACAACGACGTCCACGGCACGGACTACTGCATCGGTTTCTCGACCGCGGTCACCCGGACCGTGATCTTCATCCATCAGCTGCGGACGAGCGCCGGCTCGCACGAGCGTCTCGCGGTCGTCGAGGTCTTCGGCCGGTACAGCGGCGAAACGTCGCTCGTGTCCGCCTATCTCTCGGGGATGGATCGCGCGATCATCAGCGAGGTCCCGTTCGACGTCGAGAAGCTCGCCACGTTCCTGATGGACGACAAGCGGAAGAACCCCTCGCGGTATGCGATGACCACGATCTCCGAGGGCGCCCATTTCGTCGGCGGCGAGATGGTGATGGGCGGGAGCGCCGACGCCTACGGGCACCGGAAGCTGGGAGGGATCGGAGCGCAGACCGGCGAGGCGCTGAAGGAGATCACCGGCGAGGGGATCATCTATCAGCAGATCGGCTATCTCATGCGTTCGGGCCAGCCGGACTCGCTCGATCTGATGGTCGCCATCAACTACGCGGTGATGGCGGCAGACCTGCTGCTCGAGGGGACGAACGGGCGGCTGGTCGCGCTCCGGAACGGGAGCTACGTGAACGTGCCGCTCGAGGTCGTCCGGCAGGGCGTGAAGCGAGCCGACGTCGACGCGCTCTACGACGTCGACGAGTATCGGCCCAAGATCCGCCACGTCGACGGCAAGCCGATGTTCCTGTACTGAGGCCGCGGAGGATGCTCTTGACCGGCTTCGGCTGTGGAGAGCATGCTTCGAGGTGCAACCCGCATGCCGGAACCATTGTTGCGAAGAGAGGGCGGATGTCGATACGCAAGTCACGTCATTCGAAGTCGCACGTCGTCTTCCATTGCCCGGCGTGTTTCGCCGACCGCGTCGGCACCCTTCGACGAGGACCGTGGCATGCATGGCCGGACGATCGACCCGACGTCGGCGATCACATCACGTGCACGGGCTGCGGTAGTCAGATCCATCCCTGCAACGTCGTCGACTCCGTCACGGCAACCGCGTTCAGCACCCGGTTGTTCTCCGGCGTGCGGAGCCTGATGGCGAGCATCGTGTCCGCCGGTCCTTCGGGTGAAGGCCTCCACGAGTCCGCCGTGGAGGCCGTTCGAACTTTCAGCTCGCTGCCGTACTCCTGCGATCGGCTCAAGGAGGATCTCGCTGCCCCGGGTCTCCCGACTCGGCTGCGCGGGGATCTGATCCTGCTGGCCGAGCAGCTGGACGCGAAGGCTGCCGAGGTATTGCTGGCCCGGGCCTCGCACCTGGCGTCCCTGCTCGGTGGGGCGAGCGAACCGCAACGAGCGATCCTCGAAGAAGCGGCGACCTACCTGCGACGACGACCGCTCCGCCGCGCCGAACGGTCGACGGCCTGAGCGCCGATCCTCGGTCCGGGTCCCGATAGACTCGCGCCCCATGAAACCCTTCCGGGTCGACCTGCGCTCCGACACGGTCACGAAGCCGTCCGAGGCGATGCGCCGAGCGATGGCCGAGGCCGAGGTCGGCGACGACTGGTACGACGACGACCCGACCGTGAACCTCCTGCAGGAACGCTGTGCGGAGGCCCTCGGCAAGGAGGCCGGCGCGTTCGTCCCGACGGGCACCATGGCGAACCAGATCGGGCTGCGCCTGCACTTCAAGGGTCCCGGCCATCTGGTCGCGGCGGCCGCCGGACTCCACGTGACGAGCGTGGAGGTGATGACCGCGGCGGCCCTCGCCGGCATCGCGTACCGGACCGTCGATGCAGGACCGCGCGGCTGGATCGACGCCGACCAGGCCGCCCAACTCCTCGAACCCGACGAGTTCTACGACGTCGAGGTCGTGGATCTCTTGTCGGTGGAGAACACCGTCGGCGGGGCCGGCGGGCGGGTCATGCCGCTCGAGGAGCTCCGTGCCGTTCGGAAGGTGGCGAACGACGCCGCCGTCCCGATCCACCTCGACGGGGCACGGATCTTCAACGCGGCTGCCGCTGCCGAGGTCGACGCCTCCGACATCGCCGCGGAGGTCGACACCGTGATGTTCTGCCTCTCGAAGGGGCTGGGCGCACCGATCGGCTCGGTCCTGTGCGGGCCGGCGGAGATGGCGCGTGAAGCTCGCCGACTGAAGATCCTGTACGGCGGCGCGTGGCGGCAGGCGGGGATCGTGGCGGCGGGAGGACTGATCGCGCTCGAAGAAGGCCCGAAGCGCCTCCACGAAGACCACGAGCGTGCTCGCCACCTGGCCGAGGGCGTCGCCGAAGCCCTCCCCGGGTCCGTGGATCTCGAACAGGTCGAAACGAACATGGTGTTCGTCGACACCGAAGCCGTGGGGTTACCGATGCTCGACACGATCGAACGGCTGAGGGCTCTCGGGGTCGGCGTGACCCACTCCGGCGGCGCGATCCGGATGGTCACGCATCGCGACATCGACGACGCCGGCATCGGGGTCGCGCTGGACGCCTGGCGGGAGCTCGCTGCCGAAACGACGAGGGCCAAGAACGAGGAAGGGCAGGGCTCCTGATGGCGCTGTTCTCGAAGAACTATCCGCCCGAGATCGCGGGACGCATCCCACCGGGCCAGCGGCTCGTGAAGACCTGGCCGGTCCTGCACTACGGGCCGATCCCGACGTTCGACGGGCAGAACTGGGACCTGGAGCTCACGGGGCTGGTCGAGAACCCGGTCACGCTCTCGTATCAGGAGCTCCGCGCGCTGCCGAACGTGGACGTCCCCGCGGACATGCATTGCGTGACCGGCTGGACGACGCTCGACAACACGTGGCACGGCGTGTCGTTCCGGACCCTCAAGGAGCTCGTGAAGCCGACGCCCGAAGCCAAGTGGGTCATCACCCACTGCGAGTACGGCTACACGTCGAACCTCTCGCTCCAGGCGATGGACGACGATGACGTCCTCGTCGCATGGGCGAACGGGGGACAGGACCTCGAGCCGGAGCACGGCTGGCCGCTCCGGCTCGTGGTGCCCAAGCGCTACGCGTGGAAGAGCGCGAAGTGGCTCACGGGCCTGGAGTTCGTGGACAAGAACAAGCGGGGGTTCTGGGAGGTGCGCGGCTACCACACGCACGCCGAGCCGTTCGGGGAGGAGCGCTACTCCTATCAGGAGGGCCCGAGGGCGGAGCTCGAGCCCTAAGCCTCGCGGAGACCCCGTAGGTGCGCGATGTCGGCCCGCTGACGGTCGACATCGCCGGGCGTCTCCAGCATCCACGGGACCGAGCCGATCGAGGGGTCGTTGACCAGGGCTCGCCAGCCGTCCGGGCCGATCATCCCCTCGCCGATGTCGGCGTGACGGTCCCGCCGGGCGCCGCGTTCGAAGACAGAGTCGTTGGCGTGGACGAGGGCGAGCCTGGAGGCGAGTCCACGTTCACCGAGTTCGTCGGAGAGGCGGGCGACCCCCGCCGGGTCGTCGAGCTCGACGCCCGCTGCGAAGAGATGCGCGGTGTCGAGCACGAGTCCCAGGCGATCGTCGGCGACCTGCGTGAACAACTCCTCGGCCTCGTGGGGGAGCGACGCCACCGAGCCTCTCGTTCCCGCCATCAGCTCCGCGAGCACGTGGACCTGGCCCGCTTCCTCCACCCCCATCCGGAAGCTCTCGGCGGCGGTCCGGAGGGCTGCTTTTCGTTCCTGCGGACCGCCCGCGCCCGCGTGCACCACCAACAGCTCGACACCAAGTGCATCACACGCGTGGATGGTCTCCGTCAGGAGCGCGCGGGTCCGGCCGAGCGTCGTCGGATCCCACGACGCGACGTTCCCGACGTAGGACAGGTGGGCTACACACGGTCGGAGCCCCGAGCCGGCGAGCGCGACACGGAACCGATCGATCTCCGCTTCGTCGTATCTCGGGCCGGCCCAGGACCTCGGGTTCGAGATGAAGATCTGGAGGCAGTCGGCGCCCCGCGCGGATGCTTCCTCGATGGCCCCCGAGATGCCTGTGTGCCGGCGCCGGACGTGGGCGCCGAGGATCACGCGTGATAGACGGTGACCGTGGAGCCGTAGCGGATCCTGGTGCCCGCACCAGGGATCTGGCTCACCACGCTGTTGCCGCTGCTTCCCGGGACCGGCAAGGCCGTGAGCTCCAGACCGTGCTGCTCCGCGAGGGCCCTCGCCCCTTCCACGCTCATCCCGAAGAAGTCGGGGCAGTCGAAGTATTCGGGTCCGATCGACACGGTGAGCACGACCGTGCCGCCGGGCTGGAACTCCGTCCCGGCGGTCGGATCCGAGTCGACCACGTCGCCACGAGCGACCTGCTTGGAGAAGGTCTCCTCGATCAGGACCTCGAAGCCCCTCGCGCCGAGCACCCTCACCGCCCTGTCCTGGGTCATGCCCCGGACGTCAGGGATCGGGACGGGCCGCGGTCCGTCGCTCACGACGAGCGAGACGGTCGAGCCCTTGGGGATCCGACCGTCCCCGGGCTGCTGAGAGATCACGTGATCGAGCGGGACCCGGTCGTCGTACCGTCGGTCCACCTCGCCGACGCGAAGGCCGGCGTCCTTCAGAGACTGTTTCGCCTTCTTCACCGGCTTCCCTTCCACGGAGGGGACGGCGACCGGGGGAGGTCCCTTCGACGGGACGATCGTCACCTGCGTGCCCTGCTCGCGAGTAGCGCCTGCCGACGGATCCACGGCCCAGACCCGGCCGGCGGGGATCTGCATGTCGAATCTGCCGTTGGCGACGACGACCTCGAAGCCGAGCGCCGTCAAGCGGTCACGAGCGGCGTCGACCGTCTCGCCGGTCAGCGCCGGGATGACCGCGTTGTGCGGGATCGCGTACGTCCACGTCCCCCAGGCGACGCCCGATAGCAGTCCGACGAGGAGGATGGCGCCGACGATGCGTTTGAGGATCCGGCGGCGTCTCCGGTGCCGCTCCATCCGAGGGATCGAGCCGGTCTCCAGACGGACGCCCACCTCGGTGGTCTCGCCTCCCTCGACCGTGACCGAAGGGATGTGCTGGACGATCGAGGAGAGCCGGGGAGCCGCGGGGAGCTGGTGGGCGATCGCGTCGAGATCCATGCGCATGACATCCGCTGACTCGGGCCGGAGCTCACGGTCTCGGTCCGTCGCGGCCGCCACGAAGCCGTCGAGCTCTTCCGGGAGATCCGGCAGGAGCGAGGAGGGGGCGGGCACGCGATCGGACAGGTGCTTGTACGCGACCGCCATCGCCGTCTCGCCCGTGAACGGGAGCTTCCCGGTGAGCAGCTCGTAGGCCACGATCCCCAGCGAGTACAGGTCGCTCCGTGGGTCGGCCGGCTCCCCCCGGATCTGTTCGGGCGCGAGGTACTGCACGGTTCCCGTGACGGCGCCGGCCTGCGTCACCCGGCCGTCCGCGTAGGCCCGCGCCAGCCCGAAGTCGGCGACCTTGACCACCCCGTCCTGTGTCACCAGCAGGTTCTCGGGCTTCATGTCTCGATGGACGAACCCCTCGTGGTGGGCATGACCCAATGCGAGGAGCGTCTGGCGGAGGATCTCGGCTGCCTGCGCCGGCTCCATCCGTCCCTGCTCGTTCAGGAGGTGCCGGACGCTCGGCCCGCGCACGTACTCCATGACCATGTAGTAGACGCCGTCGACGGCGCCCCAGTCGTAGACGTTGACGATGTTGGGATGGGCGAGGCTCGCGGCGGCGCGGGCCTCGCGCCGGAACCGGTCCACGAACGCGGGATCGCCTGCCAGCGACCGATGGAGCACCTTGATCGCCACCTCGCGGGCGAGGACGGCGTCGTGGGCGCGGAAGACCTCGCCCATGCCGCCGGCGGCGATGCGTTCCACCATGTGGTAACGGCCGTCGAGGGTGACGAACGCCTGCCCTCCATGCGAGGGCGCCGATTGCGTGATACTCCTTGCGATGGTGCTCTCCTCCCTAGGGAAGCGCTCAGGGGGCAGGTCGGAGCGCGTCCGGCGCATCGTACCGCCGGAGGGGGATCCAACCGTGGAAGCTGGGGAAACTCCGTCCGGCGGGCTCGGAGCGGAGCTCGATCGCATCGAGGCTGCCGTCGACGCCGGAGACGCCGATCTCCGCCGCCTCGGCTTCTGGCGGGTCGTCGCCCTGATCAAGCGCGACGACGAGCTGATCGAGCGGCACGCCGAGCAGGTCGGCAGGATCGATACGAAGGCGTTCCGCGCCCGGGTCCGCTGGCGTGCGCCGGTATGGGTCGGCAATGCTGTCCTGCTCGCGCTCGGGGCGGCCGGGGCGGTGATCGCGGCGCTCGCGTTCGCGTGGTCCGCATCTCGACCTCGACCGTTGCTCACGGGAGTCGGTCTGTTGGCCGCGGCTGGGTGCTGGGCGGTCGCGGTCCACTCGCCGACGCACTGGGTCATCGGCCGGATCTACGGGATCCGATTCACCGACTACTTCCTCGGAGGACCGCCGCCCCCCAGGCCGGGGTTGAAGATCGACTACGCGACCTACCTCCGAGCCGCGCCTGAGCACCGCGCGGCTATGCACGCGTCCGGAGCGATCCTCACGAAGCTCGCTCCGTTCCTGCCGATCCTCTACGCACCCTTCCTACCGAACGCGACCGTTCCCGACTGGGCACGGATCGCCCTCCTCACGCTGGCCGGCGTCATGATCGTGACGGACATCTTGTTCAGCACGAAGACGGGCGACTGGTCGAAGGTCCGTCGCGAACTTCGGATCGGGTGGGAACGGACACGACGAGCGGCCGGGCTCTGACCTATCCTGTCGAGTGCACCGGGGAGCTCGGAGATGGCCGGGCTGAGAGGCGGGACCGTTCCCGCGACCCGCAGGACCTGAACCGGACAATGCCGGCGGAGGGAGCATGGCCAGACTGGATCCCAGAGCGCTCGGCGTCTACGTCGTCACCTCCGGCACCTCCGTGGCCGGTCGCAGCCACCGAGCGATCGTGTCCGCCGCCGTCGAGGGCGGCGCGACCGCGGTGCAGCTCCGGGCGCCCGAGCTCGCCGACGACGAGCTCCTGCCCCTGGCGTCTTCTTCGGCCGAGACGTGCGAAGCGGCGGGTATCCCGCTCCTCGTGAACGACCGCATCGAGGTCGCGGTGGGCGCCGGAGCCGCCGGCGCCCACGTCGGCCAGGGCGACGACCCCGGCACCGCTCGAGCACGCCTCGGAGCCGAGCGCATACTCGGGGTGAGCGTGCGGAACGCGGAGGACGTGTGGGTGGCCGAGATGGCGGGGGCCGATTACCTCGGCGTGACCGTGTGGGCGACCGGGACGAAGCCGGATGCCGTCCCGATCGGATTGGACGGGCTCCGCGACGTCGCGGCCGCGACGGCGCTCCCGGTGGTCGGGATCGGGGGGATCCACCGGGGGAACGCTCGTGACGTGCTCGCGGCGGGTGCCACGGGTATCGCGGTGATCGGCGCCGTCGCGGCCGCGCAGGATCCGGTCGAGGCGGTTCGCGAGCTGCGGACGCTGGTGGACGCCTTCCAGGAGGAGCGATCCAGATGAGCGATGAGCGTCCCGAGCAGCGGACAGGGAAGGCGACCGCCGACCTGTTCGAGCAGGTCATCCTCCGGCGCCTGGGGGCGCAAGACGACGACGTCCTGGTCGGTCCGCAACACGGTGTCGACGTGGGCGTCGTCCGGGTCGCGGGGGGGATCGCCATGGCGCTCACGGCGGATCCGGTCTTCATCGTGCCCGCGTACGGCTGGGAGCGAGCCGCATGGTTCGCGGTGCACATCCTGGCCTCCGACGCCTCGACGAGCGGACTGCCCCTTCGTTGGATGTCGGTCGACCTCAACCTGCCCCCGGGGACCTCGGATGAGGATCTCACGGCTCTCTGGGATTCCTTCCATGCGTCCTGCGCGGATCTCGGCATCGCGATCGTGACCGGACACACTGGGCGGTACGACGGATGTGAGTGGCCGATGGTGGGCGGGGCGACCTGCATGGCGCTCGGACCGTCGGACGCCTACGTGACGCCGACGATGGCTCGTCCCGGAGACGCGGTCGTGGTCACGAAAGGCGCCGCGATCGAGACGACCGCGCTGTTCGCGGCGACGTTCCCCGACCGACTCGCCTCCGGTGTCGGAGAGGAGACCGTGAAGGCGGCCGACGCCTTGTTCGAGTCGATGACCGTGGTTCCCGAGGCCGTCCTCGCCCGCGAGTTCGGACTGCGCGACGCGGGCGTCACCTCGATGCACGACGCGACGGAGGGCGGTGTGGTCGGTGGGTTGCTCGAGGTCGCCGCCGCCTCGAACAGAGGGATCCGGATCGACCGAGACGCGATCCCGATCCGACCGGAGGTGATCGTGGTCTGCGACCACGTCGGGATCGATCCGTACACGGCGATCAGCGAAGGCACGCTCATCGCCACCGTCGTCCCCGGCCGTGCCGATGCCTTCGTGGCGGCCCTCGCCGGTGTGGGGATCGACGCCGCCGTGGTCGGAGAGATCCTGCCGCGCGAGGAGGACCGGATCGTCGTGGCCGGAGGTCATGAGGAGCCGCTGATCCACCCGGGGCTCGATCCGTTCTGGGGCGCCTTCGGAGCATGGGCGGCGGATGCGGCCTCCGGCAGCGCCGCCGGTCCCTGAGCCGCCCGTTACGCTCTGGCGCCGATGGACCTGATCTGCGTCGGCGACGTGATGCTCGATGTGCGTGTGGACGCGGGCGAGCTCGCACGGGGAGGCGACGTCCACGGGCGGGTCGCCCTCCAGCCCGGGGGAACGTCGGCCAATGCGGCCGTGTGGGCCGCCGAGTCGGGCGCGACGACCCGCGTGCACGGCCGTGTGGGCGCCGACGTCGTGGGGAGGCTCCTTCGCACCGAGCTCGAGGTTCGCGGCGTCGAGACGTCACTGGTCGAGGACCCGGACGCTCCTTCCGGCACGATGCTCGTCGTGTTCGAAGCGGGTGAGCGCTCGATGGTGGCCGATCGAGGAGCGAACGCTCGATTGGCGCCGTCGGATCTGCCGCTCGAGCTCGAGGCGGGTGCCGTGCTCGTGTCGGGGTACCTGCTCCTCCAGGGTGGGGCCCGTGCGGCGGGCCTCGAGGCGATCCATCGGTCCCGATCCGAGTGGATCGGGGTGGAGGCCGCCTCGTGGCCGCTGGTCGAAGCCCTCGGCCGTGAGGCGTTCGACGAGCTCGCCGCGGGTGCGACGGTCATCCTCGCCAACGAGCGCGAGGCGGAGGCGCTGACGTCGATGGAGGCGATCCCCGCCGCGCGCGCGCTCGGCGAACGCTACCGGGCGGCATGCGTCAAGCGAGGTGCCGCCGGGGCCGTGATGGTCATCGACGGGCAGATCTACGAGTCGACGGCCGAAGCCGTGGAGGAGCGCGATCCCACGGGGGCGGGCGACGCCTTCGATGGCGTCGTCCTCGCCTCGCTCGCCCGTGGCGTCGCGCCCGAGGAAGCGCTCGACCGGGCATGTCGGGCCGGCGCACGTGTGGCGGCCAGCGCATCCGTGTGGCCGCCGGTGGCGGTGATGCCGTCCTGACCGTGCGGCTCCGCGTCGGCGACGAGGTCGCATCCGCGCTCGCGGGTCGAGGCGCGTTGGTCGGTGTGGAGACGAGCGTGATCGGCCAGGGGCTGCCTCACCCTCGCAACGTCGAGTGCCTCGCTCGGATGACGGACGCGATCAGAGGCGCGGGAGCGATCCCGGCGTGGGTCGGCGTGCTCGGAGGGGAGGTGGTGGTCGGGCTCTCCGACGAGGAGCTCGGCCCGTTCACCGAGCCCGGCAGGGCGGACAAGGTGGCGCGCCGCGACCTCCCGGGGGCGTGCGCGCGCGGCCGCCTCGGCGCGACCACGGTGTCCGCGACGATCTGGGCCGCCGCGCGCGCCGGGATCGACGTGAGTGCGACCGGTGGCATCGGGGGTGTGCATGCGGGCGACCATCTCGACGTCAGCGCCGACCTCGTCGAGCTCTCGCGCACCCGTGGGTTGTTGGTCTGCAGCGGTCCGAAGTCGATCGTCGACCCGGTGGCGACGTCGGAGCGCCTCGAGGAGCTCGGCGTGACCATGGTCGGCTACGGGGTGAGCCGCCTGCCCTTCTTCCTGACGCGGGAAGCACCGATCGACCTGGAGCATCGCGTCGATAGCCCCGACGAAGCAGCCGCGATCCTCGCCGCAGCGATCGAACTGGACACCCGCTCAACGATCCTCCTCTGCAACCCGATCGTCCCCGCGATGGCGATGGATGCCGATGAGGTCGCGGGCGCCACACGGCGCGCGGGGGAGCGAGCCGCGACGGAGGGCATCCGGGGGAGGGCGAGCACGCCGTACCTGCTCACCGTCATCGCCGAGCTGACCGAAGGGCGCTCGATGGAGGCGAATCTCGCTCTACTTGCTTCGAACGCCGCGCTCGCCGGTCAGGTGGCGGCCGCCGCTGCCGGCCTCGGCCGATCCGACCGTCGTGGGTGAGGAAGCGTCGAGGTCCTCCCCGCGACCCTGGGCTCTCTTCCAGGAACCGACCGCGAACGCGAGCCACCCCAGGGTTCCGATCGCGAGGGCGGTGATCACCCCGCCGCCACGCCCCAGCGGGAAGCCCAACCGGCCTGCGACGAGGCCGCCGATGGACAGCACCGCGATCCCCATCGCCGGTGAGAGACAGACGGCGGCGAACGCGGGGAGCCCGGTCATGAACAGGGTCCACCCGAGGCCGATGAGCAGCGCCGTCACCACCGAGACGGCCGTCAAGCGGATCAGCTCGCTGCTCTCGCTCGGCTCGATCGGTGCGACGGTCAACCGAGCGGGAGGCTTGGGGCCCGCGAGCAACGTGACCCCGGGTCCGAGGGCGGTGCCCTTGAGCGGTGCCTGGTCGCTGTACCCGGCGAGGTGCACGGCGATCGTGTCCGGAGGATAGCGGGAGGCGAGCCTCCGCCGGAACTCGCGGGTGTCCCCGAAGAAGTCCACTCGCCAGGTCTTCACGGACAGGAAGCGTTCTACGGGCAGGGTGACCTGGAGGGCCCTGAGGGGACGGAATATCCCCGGCCGCATCGGCACGACCACTCGCGTCCCCGGGGGGATCCGCTCGAGGTACGCGGCCACGGTCGAGGCCTGCCCCAGCTGCGCCGGGGTGAATCCGGCCCGTTGATCCGACCACGTGTCGGCACCGGCCATCGAGAGCCATGAGGCTGCCGCGAGCACCAACACGGCGCTCGCGATCGCGCCCGCGGCTCCCCACGCGGCTCCCCCTGGACGCGACGCTCTCGCGTCGGTCCACAGACGGGTCGCCCCCGCCCCGAGCACGATGAGCGCGGGGACGCCGAGCGCGAACGGGACGATGCGATGCGGGATCGTCATGTCCAAGACCTTCCACGCGAGCAGGCCGGCGGGAGCCGCGAGGGCCCACATCGCCAATGGGACGGCCGTGCGCCTCGACGCCGACTTCCCGGAGAGCAGCATGATCGCCGCCCCGGCGGCAGCCAGCGGGATCGTGATCGCCAGCATCATCTCCGGCAGGCGCTGCGCGATCTTGACGGCCGCGTCCTGCTTGGTCGACGGGACCCCGTGGGGCAGTTCGGGGGACGCGAGGAGCGCGAGGGCGCCGACCACCACGCCGAGCCCGACGACGACGAGGAGGCGCGCCGGGTGCGGTGTTCGTCCTTCGCTCGATGGTCCGCGACTCCGCTCGAACACGAACACGCCGGCCGCGTAGGCCACGAGCAGCGCGGCGAGGCCGATCGCGAAGAGCCAATGCGCGATCGCCGCGGCGCCGAGCAGGAGGACGAGCGCTGCTGCCCCTTTGTGACCGGTGCCCACGCGCACCGCGAGGGCGATCGCAGCGACCGCGAACACGTCGAGGAGGAGGTTCGAGGCGTACCCGATCGCGGTGAGCGCTACGAACGGCGAGCCGGCCAGTCCCACGCCCACGGCGACGGCGACCCATCGCCGTTCACCGGCTACGCCCGCGGCCAGGGCCGCCCCCGCGGAACCGATCGCGATCGCGAACAACGCGGGCCAGATCCGTGCCAGATCGAGGGGCGTGCCGCCGCTGATATCGCGAAGCACGCTGGTCACGATGGGATGGGCGGGCCGTTCTCCGAACGGATCGAGCTCGTTCAGGCCGAGGTCGTGCACGATCCGCGACCGGATGATGTACACCGAGGTGTCGACACCGTGCGGGAATCGATCAGGATCCTCGATGAACGGACGGAGGTAGATCCAGCCGAGGACCACGGCCAGTGCCAGGGCGAGGATCGTCGCCCAGCCGACCCTGACGATCGTCTCGGCTCGTACCGGGGGCGTCCGTGCCGCGTGTCGCCCGTGCGGCTCGGACATCACCGCAGCCAAGTCTGGATGATCACTTTGAGGAAGTTCCAGCCGTAGCGGAACGACTTGGGCTTCTTCGACTCCCCACCGGCTCGCGCGAGGAAGGTGACCGGCACCTCGACCACGCGGGCCCGGTGTCGGAGCGCCTCGATCAAGATCTCGCTCGTCCAGAACTGATCCTGCTTCAGGACCACCTTCTCCAGGAGTTCGGTCTTGGCCGCTCGATATCCCGACGACGGATCCGTGATCCGCTGTCCCGTCAGGATCGTGATGATCCGCGAGAAGAGGTGCACGCCGAGATGGCGGATGAGGCTCTCACGCTCGAAGGTGCCGAGCAGGCGCGATCCGTTGACGTAGTCGGCCTCGCCGGCGAGGATCGGCGCGATCACGATCGGGATCTCCTCCGGCAGGTGCTGTCCGTCCGAGTCCAGCGTGACGATCACCTCCGCACCGAGGCGGAGCGCGATCTCGTAGCCGACGCGCAGAGCCAGCCCTCCCCCCCGCCGGATCGGCAGTTCGGCCACGAACGCCCCGGCCTCACGGGCCACGGCCGCGGTGCGATCGGTGGATCCGTCGCTCACGACCACCGGCACGACGTGATGGCCCTCGACCATCGCCGGGATCTGCTTGACCACGGCTGCGACGTTCTCTGCTTCGTTGAACGCGGGCGAGATCGTGACCAGCCGAGGGCCGTCCGGGAGACTTCGCGCCCGATCCCAATCGAACCGTTCCTGGCCGAGCGCCTCGACGAGCAGCCGGATGCTGCGCTCGTTCGTATCGGCCGAGGTCTGTGCCCGCAGGTAGAGGAAGAAGAGCACCCCGACGGCGACCAGCAGGGCGAAGATCACGCCGTCGGTTCCCCGTTCGAAGTCGAAGGTTCGCAGGAGCGGGTCGAACAGAGGCGGATAGATCGCGAGCGCGAACACGGAGGTGCACAGTGCGAACAAGATGATCAGGTTCAGCCGGCTGATCTGACGTCGGTCGTATCCGCGGACGACCATCACGAACAGCCCGACCGCCGCGAGACCGGCGAGGATCCTGATCGCAGGCATGTGCTAGCTCGAGGAAGCCTCGAGCCCTGGCCGCCACCGATCCCGGGGCAGGATGGCGTCCGCGATCACGCGATCCTTGTGACGCTCGATCACGCCGAACATCGACTCGACGAGCGTCTCCGAAAGGAAATGTGGCTGGAGTCCGAGGTCCATGAGCTTCGTGTGCTTCGCGTTGTAGTAGTGCTCTTCCAGCTCGATCCGCGGATTCTCGATCGGTTCGATCCCGATGGTGAGTCCGTGTTCCTTGCCCGCTCGTTGCACGATCTCCGCGAGCTCCATCACGGAGAATTGCTCGGTGAATTGATTGAACACGCGGAACTCGCCCCGATCGGCAGGGTGCAGCACCGCGAGCTCCACGCACTGCAAGGTGTCCACGATGTTGAGGTAGCCGCGTGTCTGGCCGCCCTTCCCGTAGACCGTGAGCGGATGGCCGATCATCGCTTGCACGCAGAAGCGGTTGAGCGCCGTTCCGAAGACGTCGTCGTAGTCGAAGCGGGTTGCGAGACGCTCGTCGAGCCTGGTCTCGTCCGTCTCGATCCCGTACACGACGCCCTGGTTCAGGTCCGTCGCGCGGGTCCCCCACATGCGGCACGCGAAGTGGATGTTGTTGGAGTCGTGCACCTTCGAGAGGTGATAGATGCTGCCCGGGAGCTTGGGATACAGGATCGTCTCTTTCCGCCCGTTGTGCTCGACGTCGAGATAGCCCTCCTCGATGTCGATGTTCGGCGTCCCGTACTCGCCCATCGTGCCGAGCTTCACGAGATGGGAATCGGGCGCGAACTCGCGCATCGCCCACAAGACGTTCAGGGTGTTGACGACGTTGTTCTGTTGGGTGAACACGGCATGGTCCCGATCACGCATCGAGTAGGGCGCGGAGGGCATCTCGCCGTAGTGGACGATCGCCTCCGGTCGGAAGTCGCGGAACAGATCCGCGGTGAGGTCCCACTCCACGAGGTCACCCTCGGTGACCGTGATCTCCTTGCCCGAGATCTCGTTCCAGACCGCTGCCCGGTCCGGCAACGACGGGAGGATGGGGACCAGGGTGTCGGTGCCCACCTCCTCGTGCGCCCTGCGCCGTAGGTAGTTGTCGACGACGTGCACCTCGTGACCGCGATCCGAGAAGCGCATCGCGGTCGGCCATCCGAGGTATCCGTCGCCACCGAGGATCAATATCCGCATGGAGCGGTCCTTTCGCAGTCAGGGATCGTCGAAGGTCTGGGATCGCCGGATTCTACAATGCGGGATCGAACGGACTCGCAGCTGCGAGCGCGCACGACCCTCCGCTCCGGCCCCCTTGGTAGCATCCCGCCCCGCGATGCCCATCCTCCGAGTCCTCCGGAACACCACGCTCGCGCTCACCCTGGTCCTGGCGGTGCTCGCCGCCTGTACGGGATCTCCCGAGCCACCCGGCCCGGGGCCCGATCGTCAGGACCCCACGCCCACGTCGCTGACGGAGGACGAGCTGCGACAGGTCGAGGGCGTGCCGAGGTTCCTGGTCGACCGGCTCCAGAGGCACCTCGCCGAAGAGCTCTCGCGGCCCGATCAGATCACGCTGGCACGCCGGAAGATCGAACACATCGTGTTCATCGTGAAAGAGAACCGCACGTTCGACCACATGTTCGGTCGCTTCCCCGGAGCGGACGGTGTGACGTCGGGGTGGACGTGTGACGGTCGGCGGGTGCCGCTCCGACCCGCCGGAGACCGCGTCCCGGAGATCGACCACGGATTCGTCGAAGGTCTCGTCGCGATCAACGGGGGCCGCATGGACTGCTTCGATCGCCTGGGCGGAGGTGAGGACCTCGACTCCTACCTGACGTACGACCGGGAGGGGATCCCGAACTACTGGGCCCTGGCGGACCATTACACCCTGGCGGATCGATTCTTCAGCTCGATCTACGGCCCGACGGGGGTCGAGCACATGTGGGTGATCGCCTCGCAATCCGACCGGTTCGTGGACATGGAACGCAAAGGACAGTACGGGGTCCGAGAGCCGCGGGAGCGGTGTCTGGACCCGGCCGAACGCGCGTACTCGTTCAAGGTGCTCACCGAGGAGGAGGAGGATGACGCCTTCCGGCTGGAAGAGATCCCCGCGATCGTCCCGCTCACGACGAAGTATTGGACGGAGCGGTGGCCGTGCAGCGACATCAAGATCCTGCCGGACCTCCTGGAGGAGCGGGACATCTCCTGGAGGTACTACCAGGGCGGCCACTCACAGATGAAGGTGATGGATGGGATCAGGCACGTTCGGTTCGGACCGATGTGGGAGAAGGTCGTCGACAACGAGGATTTCCTTCCCGACCTCGAGAACGCCGAGCTTCCCCAGGTCTCCTGGCTCGATCCCTCCCGACGGACTCAACGACCACCCTCGTGGTGGCAGGGCGAGCATGTGCGAGGGAGAGAACTGGACCGTGGAGATCCTGAACGCGCTCCAGCAGAGCCCGTACTGGGACGAGACGGCGGTCGTCCTCACGTGGGACGACTTCGGCGGGTTCTACGATCACGTCGCCCCGCCACACGTCGACCTGTACGGGCTCGGGCCCCGCGTCCCCACGATCGTCATCTCGCCGTGGGCACGACCCGGCTACGTCGATAGCCGGACCTACGAGTTCTCCTCCGTGCTGAAGTTCATCGAGACGGTGTTCGATCTCCCCGCGTTGACCGAGCGGGATCGCCGGTCGAGCGACATGCTCGACGCCTTCGACTTCCTCCAGCGCCCGTTGGACCCGTTGATCCTCGAGCCACGCGAGTGTCCTGAAGCGGAGTGACCGACGGCCGAGACGGGCGCGCCGCCGACATCGATGACCGCGCCGACAGCGGCCGACCCGGCGGGACCGTCGGAGGGATCACCTTTCCCGCCTCGAGAGCGGTCGCTCGCGTGGCGACTCCTGATCGTCGTCGGGGTCGCGTACGTGGTCGCGCAGGTCGCGTTGCTCTCGCTTGCCCGGCCCCCCGGCTGGGACGAAGCCGTCTACCTGTCCCAGGTGACACCGGGGACCGACGCGCTGGAGTTCCTCGCGTGGCGAGCGAGAGGGATCACGCTCCTGGTGGCTCCCGTGACCTGGTTGGGCGGATCGGTCCGAGACGTCCGGATCTTCCTGATGGTCGCCTCGGCGCTCACGATGACGGCGACGTTCCGGTTGTGGATCCCGTTGATCGGCCTGGCGGCGCCGGCTGCCGCCGTGGCGTTCTCCTTCTCGTGGCTGGGGCTCCTCAGCGGGACCGAGGTGATGCCGAACCTGTGGGCGGCGCTGCCCGGGCTCGCGACGGCCGGGCTGATCGCCCGGCGCCTCGGAGGTGGGAAGACATGGCATGCGGTGCTCGCCTCCGGGACGCTCGCCGCCACAGCGCTCGTCCGGCCGACGGAAGCCACGGTGGTTGCCGGTGCGATAGCCCTCTACATCGTGGTGTGCAGGAGGACGGAGTGGCGCCTGCTGTTCGCGATCGGACTCGGTCTCGTGCTCGGCTGGCTTCCCTGGTTCGTCGAGATGTCGGCACGGTTCGGCGGCCCGGTGGACGCCCTTCGCGAGGCCGCCACGGGCCATTTCGCGACCGCTCCCGTCGCGCAGAACGTCGTCAATCACCTCGCGTTCACGGATGGGAGACCCCCGGATTCACCTGTTCCTCTCGGAGGGGTGCTCTGGTGGGTCCTCCTCGCGATCCTCACGATCGTGGCGATCGCGGGAGCGATGAGGCCGACGGAGCGAGCCGCGGCGATCCTGGCCGGCTTCGGGGCGTCCGCGCTGGCGACGGAATACCTCGTGTTCGCCCCGGGGATGGCACCCCGGTTCTTGCTCCCCGCATACGCGTTCGCCTCGGTCCCGGCCGCGATCGGCATCCTCACGCTGCTCCGGGGCGGCGCGATCGTTCCCCGGGTTGCCGGCGCCGCGATCCTCATCCTCGTGCTCCCGTGGGCGATCTGGCAAGGCACCGTTGCGCGTCGGTTCCAGGAAGGGAGAACCGTCTCCACCGTCGCGTTCCGTGACATCGGGCTGACGCTTCGGGAGCTGGCGGGTGGCCGTCCCTGTTCGTTCGTGAGTCCGAACGGCTACCCGTCGATCGCGCTCGCCTCGGGGTGCGACGGATCTGCCCTCATCCGGCCCGGAGGCCCGACCGCTTCAGAGCTGGAGGAGCTCCGGAGCGCCGAGGAGGAGTTGTTCGTGATCCTCAAGCGGGAGGCACGCCTGTCTTCACCTCTCGGCTCGCTGACTCCCGTGCCGGTCGCGGGTCCTGGCAAGACATGGTTCGTCTATCACGTGTCTGGGTCGACCTGACGAGGCGATACGATGAGATCGGCGGATCTTGGGACATCTGAGGGCGCCCGGGAGCGAGCGCTCGCGTGGCGCCTCCTGATCGCCGTCGGCATCGGGTACCTGATCGTCCAGCTCGCCACCGTCCCAACCTCACGCCCACCCGGCTGGGACGAGTCGATCTACCTCTCGCAGGTGATGCCGGGCGTGGACCCGATGTTCTTCCTGGCTTCGCGCGCCCGGGGGATCACCTTCCTGGTCGCTCCGGTCGCGTGGCTGGGAGGGTCGGTGCGGGACGTACGGCTGTTCCTGATGGTCGCGTCCGCCGTCGCGATGACCGTGACGTTCCGGTTGTGGATCCCGTTGGTCGGCCTGGCAGCTCCCCTCGCCGCCCTCCTCTTCTGCGGCACGTGGCAGAGTCTGGTCAACGGATCCGAGGTGATGCCGAACCTCTGGGCGGCGATCCTCGGGCTCGCGACGGCCGGGCTGACCGCGCGGGCACTCGAGAGCGGGACCACATCGCATGCCGTCCTTGCCGCGGCGGCGCTGGGAGCGACGGCGCTCGTCCGTCCGACCGACGCCACGGTGGTTGCCGCCGCACTCGGTCTCTACGTGCTCTCGTGCAGGAGGTCCCACTGGCGCCTGCTCTTCGTGCTCGGCGCCGGTCTGATCGTCGGGTGGTTGCCATGGTTCATCGAGATGTCCGTTCGGTTCGGTGGGCCGGTCGAGGCTCTCCGAGAGGCCGCGGCGGCCGGGCGCGTCATGACGACCTCCGTCGGGCACAACCTGTTCGTCCATCTGGCCGCCACGGGAGGGGAGCTCACTCCCACTCGCGTTCCGGTCCCGGGAGCGATCTCGTGGGGGCTCCTCGCGATCCTCGCGGGTGTCGGGATCGTGAGAGCGGTGAGGCCGACGGAACGGGCGGTCGCGATCCTCGCCTCGATCGGGGCGCTTGCGCTCGGAGCCGCATACGTCATCTTCGTGTGGGGGACGTCTCCCCGCTTCTTCCTCCCGGTGTACGCGTTCGCGTCGCTTCCGGCCGCGGTCGGCCTGGTCGCGCTCCTCCGCGCAACGACCTGGTCTCGGGTCGCCGGCGCGGGGCTGCTCGCGCTCGTGATCCCCTGGGCGATCTGGCAGGGCGCGATGCCGAACCGCTTCCTGGAGCGGAGGATGACGTCGACCGTCGCCCTCCGTGACATCGGACTGAGGCTGCGCGAGCTGGCCGATCACCGCCCCTGTTCGTTCATGAGCCCGCACGGATACCCGATGATCGAGTTCGCCGCCGGGTGCCACGGGGCCGATCTCCTGCGACCTCGCGGCCCCACGGCCTCAGAGCTGGCGGAGTTCGGGGCCGATGGGCGAGAAGTCTTCGTCATCCTCAAGCGGGAAGCCCGGCCCGCCTCGCCTCTCGGCTCGATCGTTCCGGTGCCGGTTCCCGGACCGGGGAGAACGTGGTTGATCTACCACGTCTCCGGAACGACCGACTGAGCCGAGGACACAGGTCGTGGTCCCGGTGGTCAGCGATCGTCCTTCGGCCCGAGCGGCGACCGAAGAGGGCGATCCCTCCGAACGAGCGCGAACAAGCCGCCGATCGCAGCGACCGAGCTGAGGAGGAGCACGCCGCCACCGCCTCCCAGAGGGACCCCTGCCAGTCCCGAGACCGTGCCCACGAGGAGCACGCCGGCGAGGCCGAGGCTCGGAGCGAGCGCGAAACGAACATCCAGGGGTGCCGGAACGAATGCGAGGGCCCATCCGATGCCGGCGACGAGCAGCGCGACGAATGCCGTCACGAGATCTCGGATCAGTCCGCCCGCGGGCGGCGGTGAGATCGGTCCGATCACGGGGCCCGAGGTCTCGCTCGGCGACGCACCACGATGACCGTCGCCGAGGAGGAACACGCCGTCCGCGATCTCCTCATGGGCGGGATCGGAGGCAACCGAAGCGGGGTCGTCCAGGAACGGGCGGAGCGCGAGCGCGACGGCTCCCGGTGATCGCATCCGCGCGACCGCGTCCGCGGAGATCAGCGCGTTCTTCAGTTCGGCGCCCTCGAGCCCCTGCGGCGGCTCGGTTCCGTCGACGGCGTCCGCCCGCTCGAACAAGTCCTCCGGTGTTCCCATGAACACGCCCGTTCGTGGGATCAGTCCGACGGATGCCAGCATCCGAACGCGGCGGAAGGCCCGACCCGGGTCGTCGGATACCACGATCACGAGTGCCGAGGCATCCACCTGCTTCGCATACGCCACCGCGGATCGGATCGGAGCCAGCTCGTCGGGGCTGATCGAGGGCCGGGAGCTGTCGATCAGGTCCTCGGAGACAGCTGCCAACCCGGCGAGGGAGGCGATCACGAGCGCCGCCGCGACCGCGATCAGCGGGATGCGCCTCCTGCCTCCGGTCCGCGAAGCGGCCGCCACGATCGTGGTGAGCAGGGCCGCCGTGAGCAGCGGAAGGGGGAACGTGATCCCGAGGAAACGCATGAGCGGGAGATCCGCTCCGGCGACGTAGAGCGCGGCGGCGAGCGAAGGTGGGAGGAGCCATGCAGCCATGAGAAGGAGCCCATGACGGCGACGCTCGACCTTCCTGCCGATCCCCACTGCGAGGGTCACGAGACCGACCGCTGCAACCGAGAGCGTGAGCCGGTAGTGGGGGAAGAGCCGTCTCACGTTGCCATGGAAATGCCTGCCCGTCCCCGTGTCGGGGATGTTCCCGCCCGGCGTCGCGAGCAGGGGCAGGGCTCCCATCGCGAGTCCTCCTCCCACCGCGGCGGACACCCGCCCTGCCGGCGTCGTCGACCACGGAGATCCGGTGCGACGTCGCGAGATCGACTCCGGTAGGAGGAACAGGGCGAACACGAGTCCGATCGCGGCGAACACCCCTCCGACGGCCCAATGCATCAGGATCGCGGCCGCGAGGAGGAACGCCGTCGTCACGCCCGAACCTGGACCGGCCGCGACCAAGAGCAGCCCGGCAGCGGCGGCGACGATCGGTCCGTCGGCGAGGGCATTGTCGAGGTAGCTCTTCGTCGTCAACGCGAACGGGACGGACATCACCACCGCGATCGCGTAGATCGGCGCCGCCCAGCGAGGTTCACCGAGCGCTCGGGCGAATGCCCATCCCGAGGACGCGAGCAGGGCGGCCGCGAGCGCGGGGATGATGAACATGAGCCGCCACGGTGTGACGCCGACACCGGACAGCACGGAAGCCAACACCGGGAGCCCCACGCGGTCGGGATTGATCTGGAAATCGTGAGGGGTCGATTCGAAGAGCGATGTGAGGTCTGTGGCAGCGACCAGCTTCGCCCTCCACAGGTGTGCCGGCGTATCGACGCCGGGCGGCACGACGAGACCACGATCGATGGGAGCGCGCAGGAAGAGGCCGGCTCCGAGGAGCACCGAGACGAACAAGCCGGCGCCGAGACCCACCCCTCTGTTCAACCGATCGCGACGCGACGCCGGTGTGCCTTCGGTTCCTCGTCGGGGAGGGTCAACCATCGACGGGTCCTGAGAGCACCCAGACGAGGCCCTTGGGGCTCACCTGGACGACGCGGAGGGCTTCCTTGAGGCGGGGGATGCTGAACGGCGCGCACTCCTTGGATCGCCGGAACACGATCACCTGGCGCGGCCGATCCCTGAGGCTGCGGCCGAGCTCGTCGAGCTCGGAGTCGAACGTCGGGTTGGGGAGAACGCGTCCCCCTCGACACGATCGGGGGAGGCTGTGTACCGCCCGATCGAGGAGGAACCACGCGACGTTGGGACGGGTCGCGAAGAGCACGGTTCCTGGAGCGATCGGCCCGTCCAGTGTCTGGGTGAGCTCGTCGTATTCGGCCGCGGAACCGATCCGGGTTCCGTAGATCGCCGGCATCGAGACGGAGGCCGACGAGATCGCGAGGGCGGCGAGGGAGGCGGCCGCCACCCCGACCGCCCCCCGGAGCGCGGGTCCGCGAGGAGCTGCTCTCCAGATCGCATCACCGAGGGCGACGACGGCGATCACGAGCGGCGCGAAGGCGGGACCGAGGAGACGATCATTGAACGGGGGAGCGCGAGTGGAGAAGGCGTTCGCCGCCGCGATGAAGGCGAAGTGGACCGCCGCGAACGCGACGCACACCGTGACGACCGTCGGCACGTGAAGCATGCCGGGGAACCTGGAGTGGAACGCGGACCAGATCAAAAGGATCAGCGCGGTGAGGGATGCGAGGGCGGCGAGCAGGATGAGCGCGTCGTGTGCCAAGCCGGTCGGACGATCCGGGATGAACCACCTCCCGATCCGTTGGAACCCGCCCACCACGTCGGCCAGGGTCAGATCGTGCACCAGCTGGTTGTCACCGGTGAGGGTGCCCGACACATCCAGGTTCCTGAGCGACCAGAGCACGCTGAGGGGCAGCGAGATGCCTACGAACAGCCCCACCGCGCGCGCTCGACCCAGCACTCGGCGACCCGGCCAGAGCACGAGGAGCAGGCACGAGGTGGCGAAGACGGACAATCCGGAGTACCTCGTGAGCATGGCGACGCTGGTCAGCGCGGCCGCCAGGATCAACGGCCCGGTCCGTCGCGTCGCGAGATGACGTGCGAGCGATGCGAGTATCAGGACGATCAGCGGGAAGAAGAGCGTCTCGCTCCAGATGTGGGCGTACACCATCACCGTCGGTCGCCCGAGTTGCACGAGCAGGACCGCGAGCGCCGCAGGCAACGCTCGTTCCCGAGCATCTTCGGCGCTGGAGAGGGCGATCGCGATCGCGGATCCGAACGCGCAGAGGAGGACCACGTTCTGCCAGATCACCCAGTCGAACACCCGCACATCCAGGACGCGAGGGATCGTCAGGAGCAGGGGATACAGCGGGGGGAACAGGGTCACCGGCGAGCCGACGTCTCCGAAGGGATAGGTCCAGCCCTCCCCCCGAGCCAGGCTGTTCGCCGCGCCGAGGTACGTGAACGAGTCGTTGCTCGCATGGACGCCTTCTCGGGAAAGGAAGAGAAGGAGGATCGGACCAACGAGCGACGACACCACCACCGCGCCGACCACCAACGCGCGACGAGGCCTCACGTGCTGCCGTCCTCTGACATCACGGCGAGTCGACCTGATCTCCCGGTCGATGGACGTGGAGGCCATCGGAGCGAAGACTACCTTGGCGTTCTCGCGACTGGTCTCGCTCGGAGTCGGCGGCGGTGCATCGACCGCCGTCTATCATCCACGCGATGTCGTCGGACACGGGTGGCGAAGTGACGTCTGACAGCCATCCGGTCCGGCCATTCATCATCGCCTCCCTCCTGATCCTCACGGTCGTGTCGGCGGCCATCTTCGCGCCGCGTCTTGGGTCGGAGGGGGAGCGCGGCGCGCCCAGCTTCGTGCTGATCGTCACGGATGACCAACGGTGGGACACCTTGGACGCCATGCCGTCCGTCCGGCGCTATCTCGTTGACGGCGGGATCAGATTCGAGAATGCGTTCGCCACCACGCCGTCCTGCTGTCCCTCGCGCGTGAGCCTCCTCACCGGCCAGTACTCACACACGACGGGCGTTCTCGATGGTTCCGCGGACAACGCCCCCGGTGGTGCTCCCTCCTTCGAGGATGGGTCCTCGCTGGCGACATGGCTCGACGATGCGGGATACCGAACGGGGCTGGTCGGGAAGTACCTGAACGACTACGCAGCGCTCCCGGCGGGATACGTTCCGCCGGGTTGGGACGAGTGGTTCGCGGTCGCCGACTCGAGGCCGCAGATCCGGTATTACGACTACCGAGTGAACGACAACGGCACGATCGTGCGATACGGGGACGATCCGTCGGACTATTCCACCACGGTCCTCCAGGAGGAGGCGGTCCGCTTCGTCAGCGGCGAGGGGCCCTTCTTCCTTCTGTATGCCCCGCTCGCCCCGCATCTGCCGGCCATCGCGGCGCCGCAGGATTCCGATGCGCCGCTGCCGCCGCGGGGAACACCGCCTCCCTCGTTCGACGAGGACGACGTTTCGGACAAGCCTGGACGCGCCAGGACGCGCCTCGACCTGGACAAGGTTGGCGCTGTGCGCGAGGACATGATCCGATCGCTGATCAGCCTCGACCGCTCGATCGAGGCGATCGTCCACGCGATCGAAGCGGCGGGAGCGTCGGAAGATACCTACATCCTGTTCACGTCCGATAACGGGTTCCTGTGGGGCGAGCATCGGATCACCGGGAAGGTGTGGCCGTATGAGGAATCGATCCGAGTGCCGCTGGTGATCCGTCCACCAGGCTCGCGTCCGACACGGACGCTCGGGCAGATGGTCCTCAACATCGACATCCCCCCGACGATCGCCGACCTCGCCGGGATCGATCCCGAGCTGCGGCAGGACGGAACCAGCCTGATGCCGCTGCTCAGGGGGACCGGAGGTTCGTGGCGCGATGCGTTCATGGTCGAGTTCCTGGGCTTCGCTCCAGGCGTCCCCCCGTACATCGGCATCCGTACGGATCGACATATCTACGTCGAGTACCGGAACGGTTGGCGGGAGCTGTACGACCTCCGATCGGATCCCTTCCAGCTCACGAATCTGCTCGCGCAGACACCTTCCCCAAGATCCGCCGCGATCGCGCGAGACCTCCGAGCCGCTCTCGAGCGGATGGGAGCCGGCACCCGGCTCGGACGGTACGTGGGCTGAGATGGCGAGGCCCGAGATGGACGACACGTAGGATCGCGGGTGCCTGCCGACCTCCTTCCCGAGGTGCTGCTCGCGTTCGCTTATGTGCTCGTGCCCGGCTCGGGCCTCTGTCTCGCGGTTCGGCTCGCGGCCGGCAGGTCCTTCGTCACCTTCCTCGCGCTCTCGTTCGGGCTCGGATACGCGAGCGTGAGTCTCGCGGCATCGGTACTGGTCGTCCTCGGCGTCTTCCGCCCCGTGACCTTCGGGGTGGCGTGGTTCGCTCTGAGCGGCGTGGCATGGGTGGTCGCGTTCCGTGGCCGCTCTCTGGGCAGGCAGGTGGAAAGCTGGCTGCGTCACGCGCTCGCCGATCCGTGGACGACGGCGGGGGTCTCGCTCACCTTGATCGGCGTGAGCATCGCGAGGCTGACGATCGACCCGCTCGCGAACCTCGCGCCGACGGTGCTTCGGTACTGGGCGGACGGACTCCAGATCGCCGATGCGGGGCAGATCCCAACCGGCACCCTGCAATGGGGGACCATCCTCCAGCCGACGGCCAGCAAGGTGGTCCTCGACGCGTTCAACGCCGGTGCTTCGCTGTTCCTGGGACGGGACCCGCTCACCGCATCCGGGGCACTGCTCGTGGTGGTCTCTCTCGGCCTCGTGATCGTCACGATCGGGTTGCTGGCCGAGCTGGGGATGAGGCGGCTCGCTGCGGCGGGAGCGCTGATCCTGTTCGTCGACCGAGTGATCCCGTTCGACCTGACCACCGATCTCGATGCCAACGTCGCGGAGAACTGGGGCCGGTTGGTTGTCCTCTCGGCGGTGCTCGCATCGGTGCTGGCGCTTCGGACCGCGCTCGGGCGCGAGGAGGGATCCAGGTCGGCAGGGGTTCCGGCGCCGGATCGGAACCACTCCGCTCCGATCGTGGCCGGGGTCCTTCTGGGAGCGGCAGCCGGCACACATCTGGTGGCGACATCGTTCGGGCTGGCCGCCCTGTGCGCTCTCGCGCTCGCATCCGTCGTGTTCGGGAGATCGATCAGGGACGTGGTCGCGCGGACGGGAGCGATCGTCGGGGTCGCGGTGATCATGGGAGGCACGATCCTGATCTCCGCTCCCGGCGACCTCGGGTTCGAAGGAGCGGTCGACCCCGGGGAGTACCAGAACCTCCTGGCGGAACTGAGGCTTCCGCCGACCTTCGACCCGACCCGTTTCATCGCAACCCATGATGTGCGGGCCGCGCAGACCCGGCATCCGCTCGGCACGGCTGACGTCGCCGAACAATTCGCTTACAAGCTCTTGGGGCGCAGTGCCCTTCGCGTGCGAGCCGGGGAGGGGATCTCACCCTGGCTCCTGATCGGCCCGACGCTTCTCGCCCTGTCCCTCGCCATCAGCCTGCTGTTGTTCGGTCCTCGGCCGCTTCGCATGGTCTCCGCATGGGCCGTGCTGCTCGGAGGTGCGATCTTCGTCGTGGGTGTGCTCTTCGCGGTTCGGTACGACCTCTTCGCCCTCGAGTACTTCGGCAACCGACGCCTCTTCAGTTATGCGGCCATCCCGCTCGTCGTCATCGTGACGGCGGCGGGAGAGATGGCTCTCGGATGGTTGAGGGTGCTCGGGTCGGGGCGGCGCGGCGCATCAATCGTCGGATGCGCGATCGTCCTGACGGTGGCCGTGGCGCTGATCCCGGGATCCGTTCGAACCCAACACGGGCGGGCGGCAGAGGTCGCGCTGCTCGGATGGGTCGGGCGCACCGTGCCGTGTGAGGGACGCGTGCTGTCCGATCATCGGACGCTGGGGACGTTCCAGACGCTCACGGGGCACGCAGCCGTGCTGGAAGGGATGGGGCCACACGTCCGGCCGTCGGTGCTGACCCTCGCGATCGAGGAGGTCTTCCTCGCCCGCCGGTTCTTCCGAGATCCTCGGAGGGGTCTCCCGTATCTCCGTGAACGGGGGGTGGCTGCGATCGTCGTGGGCGAGAAGCCAAGGGCCTTCGGCTTCGGCGGTTACTCGATCGCGGCCGACTCATCTGACCGTCTCGACCGCGTGGCGTTCCTTCGACGCGCTTTCGAGAACGGTGCGGGCGTCGTGTACCTCGTCGAGGGGTACCGTCCCGATCCGGCGCTTCCCCCGGTCGTCGACCGACCGGGGTTCCGTTGTCACGAACCCTGAGTCAGGGTGGCCAGGGCCTCGAGCACACGATCGACCTCGGCAGGGGTGTGGTAGTGGCAGAAGCCGATCCGGACGGCGCCCCCCGAGTCGAAGAGCCCCAGCCGGACCATGATCTCCCGCGCGTAGTAGTCGCCGTCCCACACGAAGATCCCCCGCGCCGCGAGGCGCTTCGCCGTCTGTGCCGGATGCTCGTCCTGGACCCGGATCGCGAACGTCGGCGTTCTCTCGTCCAGCCGAGCCCGATCGGAGATGCCCCAGAGCCGCACACCGGGGAGCCCGTCGATCCCGTCGAGGAAGCGATCGGCGAGGGTCCGCTCGTGGGTCGCGATCGCGTCGTAGGAGGTCGCGAGACGCTCCCGACGAGGCATGCCGGCCGCGCCCTCGATACCCGCGAGATACTCCACGGCGGCCACCAGCCCCGCCAGGCCCTCGTGGTTCTGGGTGCCGGTTTCCCAGCGTTCCGGAGCTCCGTCGGACGCGGGGACCAGCTTGTACGGTGTCCACGTTTCGAGGAGGTGGCGCCGCGCCGCGAGGATGCCGAGATGTGGCCCGAAGAACTTGTAGGGAGAGCAGACGAGGAGGTCGGCGCCGAGTCCGTGCAGATCCGGGAGCCGGTGCTGTGTCAGATGCACGGCATCGACCGCCACGACGGCGCCGACCTCTTTGGCGAGTGCCACGAGGTCGGCCGCCGGTGGGATCGTGCCCACCGCGTTGGACGCGAGCGTGAACGCGACGAGCTTCGTCCGCGGCGACAGTGCGGCCGCGAACGAATCGATGTCGATCGTCACGTCGTCCTCGCGGACGTCCACCCACCGGACGGTCGCGCCGGCGTCGGCGGCCGCCAGCACCCACGGGCGGACGTTCGCATCGTGATCCAGCCTGGTCACCACGAGCTCGTCGCCGGGCTGCAGCACCTTCGAGAAGGATCGGGACAGGTGGAAGAGAAGTGTCGTCGCGTTGGGGCCGAACACGATCTCGCCGGGGTCCGCGCCGGTGAGGTCGGCGGCCGCGCGTCGAGCCTCCGCGATGACGTCGTCCGTCTCCTCGCTCGTCGCGAACACGCCGTGCGTGTTGCTCATCCCTCGTCGGTAATGACCCGAGACGGCCTCGATCACCACGTCGGGGACCTGAGAGCCGCCCGGCGCGTCCGCCAGCACCGGGGGGCTGCCGTCCTCGCCGATGCGCGCGAGCGCGGGGAACCGGGCACGGATGCTTCGGAGGTCCAGCACGGTCACAGGCTCCCGCACGGCGTGTCCGGCGGCAACCGAGCAACGGCGGTGTCACGGCCGATCACCCGGCCGATCACCCCGCGTCGGCGTCCCATCCGGCAGGAAGCTCGGGTGTGGGCCAGGCGGGGTCGGGTCGCCACTCCTCCCAGTCGCGATCGAAGGGAGGGCTCCGCGAGATGATGCGATCGACGGCGCGAGCGCCCCAGTCACGGAACTCGGCCGCCTCCTCGGCCGAGAACAGTCCGTCGCGGACCGCGTTCGCCAGCTCCTCCTCGTCCTTCCACCGCCAGGATGAGCGGTCGAGCTCGATCAACACGTCCAGCACGTGGTCCACGGTGTCGAAGCCGAGAGGCGTGCGCTCGAGGGGGTCCTCGAGGTTCACGTACCAGACGCGTCGCCGGTCTTCCGCAGCCCAGAGCAGGACGGAATAGGGCGTGTCCGGCCACGCGAACGAGAGGATCGGTTGGTCGCCGCGAGGCCTGACCTCCAGATGCCAGCGCCCGTCGGGGAGTCGCCGCACACGATCGTCGTCTCCGATCGGGAGACCGCATCGAACGCCGCCGGGCAGGAAGAACATGGCCTGGTCGGGGTCGTCTTGCACCACGGTCATCGGCCGAGCCTCGAAGACGCGACCGTGCCAGAGCTCGCGGAGGGCGATCGCCTCGCCCGGCAGGAACCGGCGTTGCATGTCGGCAAGCGTACGGCGCGCTCGGACACGATCGTCGACCGGCCGATGACCGCCACGATCGATCGGGAGCCGGAGGACCTCGAGGAGGAGCCCCGGGCGCATTCGGAGCGGGAGCGCACCCTGGCGCTCGCTCTCGTGATCGCCATCGGGGTCGTGTTCCTCGTCATCCAGCTCCTCTTCATCCCTCGCGACTGGCCGACGAGCTGGGATGAGGCCGTCTACCTCTCGCAGGTCACGCCCGGCATGGAGGGTCTGTTCTTCAACGCGTGGCACGCGAGAGGCATCACCCTCCTCGTCGCACCGGTGACGTGGCTGGGAGGGTCCGTCAGCGACGTCCGGCTCTACCTGATGGTGCTCTCCGCGATCGGGGTCACGCTGACGTTCCGGTTGTGGATCCCTCTCGTCGGGATCGCGGCCGCTGTCGCCGCGTTCGTCTTCTCCTTCTCTTGGCAGGGGCTCGTCCCGGCGAGCGAGATCAAGCCGAACTACTGGGGAGCCCTCCTCGGGCTCGCGACCGCCGGCCTGATCGCGCGGAGGCTCGAAGGCGATCGCACGCGAGACGTCGTGCTCGCGTCGATCGTCCTGGCGGCGATGGCGCTCGTTCGCCCGACGGAGGCAACGGTGCTCGCCGGGGCCATCGGCGTCTACATCCTGGTGTTCAGGAGAACCTCGTGGCGCGACCTCATCCCGTTGGGCGTCGGCCTGTTCCTGGGATGGCTGCCGTGGCTCATCGAGATGTCCGTACGGTTCGGTGGGCTGGCGGGAGCCGTCGAGGAGGCCGGCAAGGAGCATCACTTCGGGCTGGTCCCGGTCGCGGAGAACGTCGTTCTTCACCTCCGATACGCGGATGGGAAGTATGGCGATACGGCCGTCCCGGGAGCGATCTGGTGGGGAGTGCTCGTCGTGATGGTCGTGGTCGCGATCGCTCGGGGCGTGACGAAGGGCGATCGGGCCGCCGCGGTGCTGTGCGCATCCGGTGCGCTTGCCCTCGCCGCCGAATACCTCGTCTTCGTCCCGGCGCTGACCTACCGGTTCCTGCTTCCGGCCTACGCGATGGCCTCGGTGCCGTTCGCGATCGGCGTCGTGTCGCTGCTGCGGGGGAAGACCCTCTCACGGGTCGTCGGCGCCGTCGTCCTCATCCTCATGATCCCGTGGACGATCTGGCAGGGGGCCGTCACCGCGGAGCAGGCACCGAAGGTGAACAGGGGCTCGCTCCTTCCGTTGCGGATCGGAGAGACGATCCGGCGGCTGGCCGACGGTCGTCCCTGCCTGGTGCTGAGTCAGCGCGCGTACCCGACGGTCTCGTACGCGGCCCGGTGTTCGGGGGGGCCCGCCAAGCTCCGACTTCTCACCGCGGAGCGCCTGGAGGAGCTCTCCGGGAACGGACGGGTGGTCTTCGTGGTGCGCACCAAGAAGGCTCCGGAAGACTCGGCCCTGGGCTCGGTCGAACCGCTGAGCATCCCCGCCGCGTTCTCGACCTGGTACGTCTACCGATTCCCGCCTCCGTCCCTCGACTGACTGCCGTGCCGGCGAGCGCCGGCCTCAGCGGAATCGCAGCTTCCGGGCTCCGATCAGGGCCATCCGGGCGAGCAGGAGCCCGTGCCGCCACCGGTCGATGTTGGTCGTGCCGTACGTACGCTCCCGGTATCGCACCGGCACCTCTCGGATCTTCAATCCCAGGTTGGCCGCGCCGAAGAGGAGGTCGAAGTCCCCGAACGGGTCGAAGTCCCCGAACGTCTTCCTGTTGGCCGCGATCCGGCGGTAGTCGCGGGCCCACAGGACCTTGGTGCCGCACAGGGTATCGGTCACCCGTTCCCCCAGGATCCAACTGAAGATCAGGCTGAACACCTTGTTGCCGGCGGTATTGGCCAGACGCATGGCGTTGTCTTCCATCGGGTAGACGAGCCTCGTGCCGTTGATGAACTCTCCCCGCTCCTCGACGAGGGCGGACCAGAACTTCGTGAGATCCTCCGGCGGGACGGTCAGGTCGGCGTCGAGGATCATCAGCACGTCACCGGTCGCGAGCTCGAATCCCTTCCGGACGGCATCGCCTTTGCCGGTCCCGTCCTGTCGCGTCACCTTCACGTCGAGCTCGGGGTGCTCGGCGATCACCGCTTCGATCTCCTCGAACGTGCCGTCGCTGGAGTGCCCTTCGACGAAGATCAGCTCGGTATGGCTCCCCAGACGGGGAAGACGCTCGACCGCATCCCGGATGTTCCCGCGCTCGTTCCGCGCCGGGACCACCACGGTGCATGTTGGATCGGCGATCCGAGGGGTCACCTCCGCCTTCCGGGGTCGCGCCGTGACGAACGAGATCAGCCCGAGCCGGTTGACGAGGGGGACCGCGGACAACAGGTTGTTCAGCGGACGCGTCAGCCACGCCGGCCCCACGGGCAACGGCGTCCGATAGCCGGATTTCACGACTTCGAGATCCGCCATCTCGACGAGATTCGCCAGGCCGTCGTTGGACAGCCAGCTCTGGAGCGGCTCGCGCGTCTTCAGTCCGAACCGCTCCGCGAGCCAGAGCGCCGGCTCCCAGGCGAAGTTGTAGTACGCGATGATGACCCGAGACGAGGGGTGCGTCACGCTCGTCAAGGTCCGGAAGAGATCGTTGACGTCCATCAGGAAGCCGACGACGTTGCTGGCGATCACGTAGTCGAACGTCCCCGAGATCGGAAGACGCTCCACGTCTCCGCAGATGAAGTCGAGATCCGGATGGCGGCGCCGAGCGTCCTGGAGCGTGGGGAGCGAGAAGTCGATGCCGACCCCGCGGGAGGGCTGGAGGGAGGCGAGGAGCGCTCCGTCACCACACCCGAGATCCAGGACGGTTGCTCCGGGTTCCACCTGGTCGCGGATCATCCCGTAGAGGTCGTCGTAGTAGTAACGATGCTGCGCTCGCGCGGCGCGACGTTCCGGGGCGACACGGTCGAAATGACGGCGGACGCGGCGGCGCGCGCGATCGTCGAGACGGCGCGAACCCGCCGACGCGTCCGGGGTCGTTGGCTGTTGGCTTCCCACGAGGGGTGGAATGATAAGCTCATCCCCCCGCGGACATCGCGCGGATATCGCATGGCCTCCAAACGCGCACTGATCACGGGCATCACCGGCCAGGACGGTTCGTACCTGGCCGAATTGTTGCTCTCCAAGGACTACGAAGTGCACGGGATCATCCGCAGGTCCAGTTCGTTCAACACCGGCAGGCTGGATCACCTGTACACGGACCCCCACGATCCGTCTGGGCATCTGTTCCTCCACTACGGGGACCTGGTCGATTCCACCGTCGTGTCCCGGATCGTCCGCGAGGTCGCTCCCGACGAGGTCTACCACCTAGGTGCGCAATCGCACGTCCGCGTCTCCTACGACATCCCCGAGTACACGGGCGACGTCACGGCGCTCGGGACCACCCGATTGCTGGAAGCGATCCGTCAGGAGGGGAGCCCTGCCCGGTTCTACCAGGCGTCGTCCTCGGAGATGTTCGGCACCAACCCGGACATCCCCTCCAACGAGGAGAGCCGTTTCTACCCGGCGTCTCCGTACGCCGCGGCCAAGGTGTACGGGTACTGGATGGCCGTGAACTACCGGGAGGCCTACGGCATGTTCTGCACCAACGGCATCCTCTTCAATCATGAGAGCGAGCGCCGTGGCGAGACCTTCGTCACCCGGAAGATCGCCCGGGGGCTGGTCGACATCCTCGCCGGTCGTGCGGACGTGATCCACCTCGGGAAGCTACAGAGCCAGCGAGACTGGGGCCATGCGGCCGACTACGTCGAGGCGATGTGGATGATGATGCAGGCGGACGAGCCGGATGACTACGTGATCGCGACCGGCGAGTCGCGCTCGGTCCAGGACTTCCTCGAGGAAGCGTTCAGCTACGTCGGCCTCGAGTGGGAGCCGCACGTTCGCCAGGACCCGAGATACTTCCGTCCCGTCGATCCGCCCATCCTCGTGGGAGACGCGTCGAAGGCGCGTTCGAAGCTCGGATGGAAACCGAAGGTGAGCTTCCAGGAGCTGGTCCGCTCGATGGTCGATGCGGAGCTCGTCGCGGCAGGTCTCGAACGCCCCGTCCCCGACCGGGACGCGGCGCCACGATGATCCGAGCTCGACGATGAGCGGCGCCTGGTCGGGGAGGACCGTCGCGGTCCCCGGTGGATCCGGCTTCCTCGGCTCCGAGGTCGTGAAGCGTCTCGAAGCGGGCGGCGCATCCGTCTTCATCCCTCGCAGCCGTGACTACGATCTCACGACGGAGGAACGGGTTCGGGCGATGTACGAGGACTCGAACCCCGACGTGGTGGTCCATCTCGCCGCCCGCGTCGGGGGGATCGGAGCGAACCAGCGATCCCCGGGGACGTTCTTCTACGACAACCTGCAGATGGGAGCGTTGCTGATCGAGCATGCGCGGCGACAGGGACTCGAGAAGTTCGTGTGCGTCGGGACGGTGTGCTCGTATCCCAAGTTCGCGACCGTGCCGTTCCGCGAAGACGACCTCTGGTCGGGTTATCCGGAGGAGACGAACGCGCCCTATGGCATCGCGAAGAAGGCGCTCCTGGTCCAGCTCCAGGCGTACCGCCAGGAGTTCGGGATGCGCGGCATCTACCTGATCCCGGTGAACCTGTACGGGCCTCGGGACAACTTCGACCTGGAGAGCTCGCACGTGATCCCGGCGCTGATCCGCAAGTGCGTCGAGGCGGCAGAGCGGGGCGACGACGTGATCGAGGTCTGGGGGTCGGGTGAGCCCACCCGTGAGTTCCTCTACGTGGAGGACGCCGCCGATGGGATCGTCGCGGCCGCGGAGCGCTACGAGGACGCCGAGCCGGTGAACCTCGGGACGGGCAGGGAGATCTCGATCCGTGACCTCGCGACCCTCATCGCGGAGCGGACCGGTTTCCGGGGGTCGTTCGCATGGAACGCGACGAAGCCCGACGGCCAGCCACGGCGGGCCCTGGACGTGTCGCGAGCCCGGGACGGGTTCGGCTGGGCGGCCAAGGTCCCTTTCGAAGAAGGACTCGAAGCCACGATCTCCTGGTACCGGGAGTCACGGATGCCCTCCCCGGCCGGGGGCTGACCCTCCCGAGTCTCCTCCCGATCGACGCCTTGACGGGTGTCGGCGGACGGGCGTATCGTCACCCTCCCCGCTCGAACAGGTGTTCGGATGAGAGGCAGCCCAGGGTGACGAAGCGGTTCGACGAGGAGGTCCGGGTCGAGCGCGACGGGGGGATGCCCTCCGGGTTCGAATGGCGGGGACGCCGTTACCGGGTCGTCGACGTGATCGGACGGTGGCGGATCGAGGGCCGGTGGTGGGAGGACGGCCGCGATCGCGAATACTGGCGGGTCGAGGCGCGCGGCGGCGCCGTTTGGGACCTGTACCACGACCGTCAGCGCGACCGCTGGCACGTGGAGCGGCTCTGGGACTAGTGGTGGTGGTTAGGCGCGTTCGGCGAGCGCGCTCACGATCCGCTCGAGCGCCCACTCCAGGTCTCCACGGGACACCACCAGCGGCGGTGCCAGCCGGACGGTGGTCTCCTGGGTGTCCTTCGCGAGGACACCCAGCTCCAGCAGGCGCTCGCACACGGCGCGCGCGGGCGCGGCCTCGGGCGTGAGCTCGATGCCGAACCACAGGCCGCGCCCGCGCACCTCGCTCACCGACGTCGGCGCTTCCTCGCGCAGCCGCTGGAGGAACCACGCGCCCAGGTCCTTCGATCGCTGCTGGTACTCGCGGGTCCGAAGGAGCGCGAGGACCTCCAACCCCACCGCGCACGCGATCGGGTTGCCGCCGAACGTGCTCCCGTGCTCACCCGGCCGGAACACACCCAGGACGTCTGTCCGCGAGACGACCGCCGAGACGGGGAGGATCCCGCCGCCGAGCGCTTTCCCCAGGATGTAGACGTCGGGCTTCACGCCCTCGTGATCGCACGCGAACGTCGTGCCCGTTCGCCCGAGACCCGTCTGGATCTCGTCGGCCACCAGGAGGACGTTGCGCTCGGTGCAGAGCCGTCGCGCTTCGCGCAGGTATCCCTTGGGCGGTATCCGAACGCCGGCCTCACCCTGGATCGGCTCGACGAGGAACGCGACGACGTCGGGATCCTCGAGCGCGCTCTTCAGCGCGCCCGCGTCGCCGAAAGGAACAGAGACGAATCCCGGCGTGAAGGGACCGAAGCCGTTCGTCGCCGACGGATCGGAGGAGAACCCGACGATCGTGATCGTCCTGCCGTGGAAATTCCCGTCGCATACGACGATCTTGGCGCGCCCCTCGGGCACGCCCTTCACGTCGTAGCCCCATCGGCGCGCGGTCTTGAGGGCGGTCTCGACCGCCTCCGCACCGGAGTTCATCGGAAGCACCATGTCCATCGCGCAGAGCTCGGCGAGCTGCTCGCAGAACGGACCGAAGCGATCGTGGTGGAACGCGCGGGAGGTGAGCGTCAGAAGGTCGAGCTGCGCCTTGGCCGCGCGGATCAGATCCGGATGGCGATGGCCGAAGTTCAACGCGGAGTAGGCCGACAGCATGTCGAGGTAGCGCTTGCCGTCGACGTCGGTGACCCACGCGCCCTCGGCCTCGGACACGACGACGCGAAGCGGATGGTAGTTGTGCGCGCTGTGCAGCTCGGCCAGCGCGATCAGCTCGGCCGTCAGGAGTCCACCCTCGGTCTTCAGGGGTCGCATCCTCTCCGTCGGCGCATGACGGTCCTCATGATAGAGGCCTCGTCACGGCGACACGCGGACGGCGTGCGCGACGCGTCGAAGGTCCTTCACGTCCCGCGTAGGATGCTGTCCCGGTCCCGCCGTCCTCGAGGACGAGGCATGCATGAGGAGCTCCGATGAACCGGTGAGGGTCGAGACGACGGACGAAGAGGTTCCGCCTTCGTCCGTCTGGCCCCGCGGCGCGCTCGTCGGGAGTGTGGCCCTCGTCGCCGGGTCGATCCTTTCCGTGGTGGTCTATCTGAGAGCGTTCACGCACGCGCTCGCCCCGCTGGGTCCCGACCTCTTCGGCTACATCTGGCAGACGCGCATCGTCGGGCACGCTCCTCTCTCGTCGATCGAAGCGCGCCCCGGGGTGCCGGTCATCGGCTCGGTGCTCGCCGGTCTCGGCTTGACCTCCGACCGGGTGGCGCCGCTCGTGCTCGCACCCGTGATGATGGCGGCGCTCGGATTCGCCGTCGCGGTGGCGCTCCGCCTGGCCTTCCGTCTTCCCCTGTGGGCCGTGGGCGTGATCGGTTTCGTCGTGACCCTGTGGGGCGGCATGCTCCATCTCGCGCAGGGGCACCTCGCCAATCTCCTCAGCCTCGTGTGCATCGTTCCCGCTCTCGTCGTGCTCACCGTGCCCGGCGGAGCGTGGAGGATCCGTGTCGCGGGAGCGGCGGTGATCGTCGCGGCCTCGGGGCTCGCGCATGCAGGACTCCTGGCTTTCTACGCCGTGACGGCGGGCCTTTGGCTCGTGCTCTCGGCGCCGTCGCTCCTGCGTGCCCGTCGAGAGGGCAGGCGGTGGTGGCAGGAGCCATCGTGCTCGTTCGTGATCGCGCTACTCATCGGGAGCGCCGCCGTGAGCGTGGTGATCTTCGGCGCGATGGGGGTGACCGTGGAGGAGTTCACCAACATCGACGATCGCGTCACGGAGTTCGGGAATCGTCTCGCCCAGATCGAGCGAGCGATCGGGTTGTGGGTCTCGGCGATGACCGTGCTCGCTATCGTCGGTGCCGTCGCGGCGTGGAGGCTCTCCCGACGGTCGTCCCGGGCCCTCACCTTCCTGGGTCTCGCATGGCTGATCGTTTCGGCGATCGGGGGGATCCTCGCCGTCCGCGATCCGACGTTCCCGGGTCACCGCGTCCTGGGCGTCATCCTTCCTCTTCCTGCGTTGGCGGGGTTGGGCATCGTGGGGATCGCCCTCCTCGTGAGCGGCTGGAAGGCGGCGGCGACCGACGGGCGAACCGGAATCCGGCTCGTACGGACGTTCGCGGCGGCGAGCGTCGTGATCGTCCTGGCCATGCTCGTCGTTTCCCCACGACTCGATCGTCTCGCGAAGCGTGCCGCGGGCGAGCCCAGGGGAGCGTTGGCCCGCACCATCGCCTCGTACGTGGCGGCGGTCGATCCGCAGGTCCCGGTCGTGGTCTTCGCCGATCCACCGACACGACTCGCCGCGCTCTCGTGGAGGGGGCGGCAGAACCAGGTCCGCGCCCTCGCCCCGACGGGATCGATCGACCGGATCTTCTTCCTGATCGGCCGACTCGGTGAGGATGGCCTGCCGGAGGAGGGCGTCGCGCCGAGGAGGGAAGGGGACAGGGCGTTCGCGTACGCCGTCGAGCAGAGCTGGTCGGCGGGCGGAGCCGCGTTGCGGGAAGGAGCGATCATCCTGGCGCCGCGGGCCTACATGCGGGGGCAAGCGTGGGGACTGATCGCTTCCGACCCCGCCCGGGTGGTGATCCCCGAGCTCGCCGTGTTGCGGGGGCCGCGGCTGGCGCCCGGCGAGCTGGTGCCGACCGCACAGGTGGGCATCGCGCAGGCCCGATGGCAGATCATCGCCTGTCTCGTCGCGCTTGCCGTGATGGGCGCGGGGTACGGCGCGGCGGTCGCGTGGGGACGGGGCGGATCCCTGGTCGACGGCATCGCGCTCGCTCCCGCACTCGGGATGGTGGTGGTCGCGATGATCGGTGTGGCGGTGGCGCTGGTGGGCGCTGACCCCGCCGGAGCATCCGGCCTGCTTCCGACCGGCCTCGCCGTGGCGGGTGGCTACCTGCTGGCGTGGCGACGGTGGCGATCCAGGGTTCCCGCGAGCGGAGACGCCGCGGCAGCGCCGAACGAGTCCTGACGCACGCCGCGGCCGTCGGTCAGCCCGTGTAGCCCTCGACGGTGCGAGGATCGCGGACGCTCGTGTCGTCGGGGTCTTGCCCGGCGGCCCGTCGAGCCCGGCGCTGATGGAGCAGGTCCCAGCACTGGTCGAGGGTGACGCCGAGCTCCTGCAGCCGCTCCCGCTCGGCGTCGGTCGCTTCTCCGCGGCCTTCGCGCTCCCAGAGCTGATGCTCCTCGTGCGCGATCTCGTTGATGCGGGCGATCACCACATCGTCGTCCATGCCCGTCTCCTCTCTCGGTCGTGGGTGTGCCCACGGCGACCCACGATGACTCTCACCACGAGAAGCCCGGAGGACGCGGCACACACCGCTCACGCGCGAACCGTCGGAACCGCGCGATCCGATCCCGGAGGGTGGCGTTGGCGACGGCGTTCCGGAGCTCCCATGGGTCCCTGGCGTGATCGTAGAACTCCTCTTCTCCCGTGGAGTACCGGACGAAGAGGGCACCTCGAGACCGCGTGCCGCAGTACGGAGGGGCGGGTCCCACTCCCGAGTGCTCCAGCACGGACAGGGATCGTACGGCGCTCCGATCCTTGCGGAGGATCGGAACCAGGCTCTTGCCGTCCATCTGCGGCGACGGAACCCCGGCCAGCGCGACGATGGTCGGCGCGATGTCGATCGTGAGGACCAGGGTCCGTGACACGAACCCAGAGGTGACCAACGGATCGTACCGAACGACGAACGGGACCTTGTGGCCCTCCTTCCAGGGGAACGGTTTGCCCTGCATGCGGTGCTCGCCCAGGAGGAACCCGTTGTCGGAGGTGAAGACGATCAACGTATCGGAGAGACGTCCCGAGGTGACGAGCGCGTCGAGCAGGACGTCGATACCGTCATCCACCGAGAGAAGGGTCTCGAACATGCGCCGACGGAGGGCATCGGTGGCCGCCCGCTCCCTGCGCCCCCAGATCGGCTGGGCTCGGACCCACGACGGCTTGTCGGAGACGTCCTTCTCCAGGTAGTTGGGTGGCCGCAACGTTCCGAGCTCCGAGAAGGCTCCTCGGTATCCGGCTTCGGGCGTCGCCGGTGGATGGGGTGCGTCGGGCGCCCAGAGCACGAACGTCGGTTCCGACGGCTCGGACACGATGAAGTCAGCGGCCCGTCGCGCGCTCTCCGTCGTCGAATACACATCACCCCCGAACTCGGTGGGCGTTCCGTCGACGCTCGCGGTGAACCCGTAGTACGAGCAGCAGTTCTCCATGAAGGCGAACCACGTGTCCCATCCGGGCGGGACATGCGTGGGGTCGGCATCGGCCCAGTGATTGATGTACTTGCCGAAGAGACCCGTTCGGTAGCCGCCGTCGTCGAGCCATGTCGCCAGGGTGGAGGACTCGTCGAAGGCCGCGTAGCCGCCCACGAGGGTGTTCCTCCAGACGCCCGTGGTGTGGGAATAGTTGCCGGTCAGGATGCTTGCCCGTGCGGGACAGCAGAGAGCGTGGGGAACGTAGCCCGCCCGGAATCGGACGCCACGTCCGCCGACGCGGTCGAGCAGCGCCGGCATCGCCGAGAGCGTATCGGCGCGTTGATCGTCGGTCACGATCAACAGGATGTTGGGACGCTTCGCCACCTGGGCTCTCGCGGGGCTCGGGGATGGACCGGCGGTCACGGAACCGATCGCCGTGAGAAGGGAGATGGCGAGCCCGAGGCGGACGTTGCGGACGGAGGTGAACGACCGTATCCAGCGCTGCTTCATGAAGTCGGACGGAGGCAGGCTCCCCGTGCCGATCGTTGCGGGACGACGCATCAGCGGAGTGTCTCATGGCCCCTTCTGTGGGCGGTGAGCTGCCCTGCGCGTGCTGATCTCTGGACAGTCAGGCGGCTGCGGCCATACTATCCGAACATATGTTCGAGCAAGGGTTCGTTCACCTCACTGTCCGATCCGCGTTCTCACTGAAGGAGGGGGCGTTCGTCCCCGAGCACCTCGCTGCGCTGGCGGCGGGGATGGGGATGCCGGCCGTGGCACTCACCGACCGGGACGGGCTCTACGGAGCCGCCCGCTTCGTCGCCGCCTGCGAGCGTGAGGGGATCCGGCCGATCCTCGGCGCCTCGCTCACGATCCGAGAGGGCGGGGACGATACCCCGCTCGTCCTGCTCGCGCAGGACGAGCGGGGCTACGCCAACCTCTGCCGTCTGATCACCGACGCGCACATGCTGGGGGAGCGCGGTGATCCTTCGATCACCGCGACACAGATCTGTGCCCACGCCGCCGGTCTCATCGCGCTCGCCGGCCCGCGTTCGCACGCGGGCCGGCTCGCCGTCCAGGGCTCGACGGACGCAGCCGCCGCCGCGCTCCACCCGTTCCGTGAAGCGTTCGGCCGCGAACGGCTCTACGTCGCGGCCGAGCACCGGATGGAGCGCGACTCGAACGGGGAGATCCGTTCGATGCTCCGCCTCGCCGAGCGGGTGGATGTCCGCGCCGTCGCCACCAACCCCGTCCGGCACCTCGTGCCCGAGGACGCGTTCCTGGCCGACGCGCTCGAGTGCATGCGCCGGATCGTGCCGATCGCGGCGAACCACGTCTCTCGCATCAACGCCGAAGGATGGTTGAAGCCCCCCGAGGCGATGCGCCTGCTGTTCGCCGAGCGGCCCGACCTCTGCGACGCGACCTTGGAGATCGCCGACTCATGCTGCTTCGACCTCGGGCTGAAGCAGGTGCACTTCCCGGACTTCCCGACGCCGGCCGGGCGCAGTGCCGACGCGATCTTGGCCGAGCGCTGCTGGGCCGGCGTCTACGACCGCGGCATGACCGAGGACGAGCGGCTCCGCGAGCGGCTGCACCTCGAGCTCTCGATGATCCGGCGGATGGGCTACGCGGCGTTCTTCCTCACGGTCGCCGACATCACCGCCGACATCCGCGCGATGGGGATCCACGTCGCGTGTCGCGGCTCGGCCGCCGGCTCGCTCGTGTGCTTCTTGCTCCGGATCTCCGACGTCGACGCGCTCCGTCACGACCTCTCGTTCGAACGCTTCCTGAATCCGATGCGCGACGAGCTCCCGGACATCGACATCGACGTGGAGTCCGCTCGACGTGAGGACGTCTACGACATGGTGCTCTCGCGTCACGGCGACGAGCGGACGGGCTGCGTCGCGATGATCGACACCTACCGTGCGCGCGCCGCCGTACGCGAGGTGGGCAAGGCGCTCGGCCTGCCGGAGGTCGAGGTCGGGATGGTGGCGAAGTCGTTCCCGCACATCTCGGCGCGGAACCTCCGGGAGTCGCTCACGCGCCTCCCGGAGCTGGATGGCATCAACCTCCCGATGGCCCAGCTGGAGCTCCTGTTCCGCGTGGCCGAGCGTCTGGACGGCTTCCCTCGCCACATCGCGCTGCATCCGTGCGGGATCGTCCTGTCTTCCCACGACCTCGCCGACCGGGTCCCGCTGGAGCGCTCCGCGAACGGGCATCGGATGATCCAGGCCGACAAGGACGACGTCGAGCTGCTCGGGTACCTGAAGCTCGACGTGCTCGGCGTGCGGATGCTCTCGTCGATGCGCCACGCGATGGATGAGATCGCGCGCACGATGGGAGAGAAGGTCGACCTCGAGCGGATCCCGCTGGACGACGAGCTCACCTTCGAGATGATCCGCGACTCCGACACGCTCGGGTGCTTCCAGATCGAGTCGCCGGGCCAGCGCGAGCTGCTGCAGAAGCTCCAACCGAACCGATGGGAAGACCTGATCGTCGACATCTCGCTGTTCCGTCCCGGGCCGGTGAAATCCGACATGATCACGCCGTATCTCCGGCGCCGTGCCGCGTTGGAGCGGCCGATCTACATCCATCCTGAGGTACGCCCCGCGCTTCGAGAGACGTTCGGGGTGATCGTGTACCACGAGCAGGTGATGCGGACGCTCGCCGCGATCGCCGGCTGGGACCTCACCTACGCCGATCACGTCCGCCGTCATCTCGATCACGAGGAACTCGTGCCCGGGTTCCGGGAGGAGTTCCTCCGGCGCGCGACCCATCGCGGGGTGGATCACGCGGCCGCCGAGCAGACCTGGGATGCGGTCGCGCAATTCGCCTCCTTCGGCTTCTGCAAGGCGCACGCGGCGGCGTTCGCGGTGCCGACGTATCGGAGCGCCTGGTTGAAGGCGCACTACCCGGCGCACTTCATGGCCGGGATCCTCACGCACGACCCCGGGATGTATCCACGACGGGCGCTCCTGGACGACGCGCGCCGTCACGGCATCCCGATCCTGCCGCTGAACGTGAACGTGAGCGATCCGGAGTACACGGCGGAAGAGGTAGGGGGGTCTGGGGGGCTCAAGGAGCGAGCGCCCCGCGCGAGCGTAGCCCCCCAGGGAGGGGGGTCTGGGGGGCTCAAGGAGCGAGCGCCCCGCGCGAGCGTAGCCCCCCAGGGAGGGGGGTCTGGGGGGCTCAAGGAGCGAGCGCCCCGCGCGAGCGTAGCCCCCCAGGGATATGGCATCCGGCTCGGGCTCCAGGACGTGCACGGGATCTCGAACGCGGAGGTCCGCTCGATCCTCATGGCGCGCGCGGAGAAGCCCTTCGCGAGCGTCGAGGACTTCCTCACCAGAACGTCGGTGGCCAAGCCGGTGGTGGAGGCGCTCGCGCACGCCGGCGCGTTCGACGCGCTCCCGGAGCGGACCAATCGTCGCGGCCATCTCTTCGCGGCGATGACCACCCAGCCCGAACGCGAAGGGGATCAGCTGCGACTGTCGCTCGATGGGCGGACGACCGATCACCGGTTCGGTGACTACACCGATGCCGAGGTCGTTCGGGCGGAGCTCGAGGTGCTCGGGCTGGACGCCACTCGACACCTCATGAGCTTCTATCGACCGCTTCTCGGTGATCTCGGGGTCACCCGGGCCGAGGATGTCTGGCGATGTCGGGCCGACGAGTGGGTGATGGTGGCCGGAGTGAAGGTCTCTTCACAGACCCCCGCGATCCGAAGTGGCCAGCGGATCATCTTCCTCACCCTCGACGACGGCACCGGCCCGCTCGAGATCACGGTCTTCGAGTCGGTGCAGCCGAAGGTCGCCAAGACGGTCTTCCATGCCTTCGCGATGGTGGTGTGGGGCCAGGTCCGAAGGACCGGGTTGAAGGGCGTGAGCGTCGTGGCCGAGGACGTCTGGGACCTGACAACGTTGCACCGTGCGCGCGCCGACGGCTCGCTCCGCGAGGCGATGGTCGGGCCCGTGCAGCCGCGGAGCCCGGATCGGCGACTCTGGCACGCGAGTCCGGGTTCTGCAGGCTGATGGACTCCCGCGGGATGATGTCTTCGTGAGCCCACCGCGAGCACCTCTGAGCGTCCATGACTCGTAGGCCGCCCGAACCGATCCTCCACGTCGACCTCGACGCCTTCTATGCATCCGTCGCGATCCTGAAAGATCCATCCTTGAAGGGGAAGCCGGTGATCGTCGGCGGGACCGGCGCGCGCGGGGTCGTCACGAGCGCCTCGTACGAGGCCAGGCGATACGGGGTGCACAGCGCGATGCCCTCGGTCCGCGCGCGCCGACTGTGCCCGGACGGGATCTTCCTCCCTCCGGACTTCGACGCCTATCGCGTGCACTCGAACCGCTTCCGGGAGGTCCTGCTCGCACATACCCCACTGGTCGAGCCGATCTCCCTGGACGAGGCGTTCTTGGACGTCGCCGGCGCCGTCATCCTGTTCGGCTCGCCGGAGACGATCGCGAAGAAGATCCGCCGTGAGGTCGCCCGAGAGGTCGGGATCACTTGCTCGGTGGGCATCGCGCCGACCAAGTTCGTGGCGAAGCTCGCCTCGGACGGCTGCAAGCCCGACGGGCTGCTCCACGTCCCGGTGGGAGAGGTCGCGACCTTCCTCGAGCCGCTCGCCGTGGGGCGGCTCTGGGGTGTAGGACAGAAGACCGCAGAGGTGTTGGGACGCTTGGCGATCCGGACGGTGGGCGATCTGGGCAGGACGCCCGAGACGATCCTCGAGAGGCTCCTCGGGGAGGCGGCGGCGAGGCATCTCGCCGAGCTCGCGAGGGGGAACGACGATCGACCGGTCGTCCCCTACGAGCGGCCCAAGTCCATCGGTCACGAGGAGACGTTCGATCGGGATCTGGACGACGAGGAGGAGATCCTGCGCGAGCTGCTCGCGCTGTCCGGCCGGGTGGCGGCTCGTCTCCGCGAGGATGGATACCGATCGAGGACGGTCACGCTGAAGGTCCGGCTCGCCAACTTCACGACGCTCACACGTTCGCGGACGCACGCCGATCCCACCGACCTGGGCGCCGATCTCCATCGGATCGTCTCGGAACTGTATCGAGGGTTACCGGGAACCACGCGCCGGGTCCGGCTGCTGGGTGTCCAGGCGGGCGGGCTGGTCTCGGCCGGTGCCCAGCAACTGGCGCTCCTCCACTCCGAACCTTGGCACTCCGGACCTTGGCACACCGAACGCTGGGACGACGTCGAGCGCACCGTCGACCGCATCGAGCGCCGGTTCGGTCCCGGCTCGGCAGGTCCCGCGAGCCTCCTCCGCCGTACCCCTCGCCGGTAGGTACCGCGCAGTCGGAACCCCTCTCTATAATCGATGGAGAACGGGTCGTGCACACGGCCGGAGGTCGCGATGCCCCTCAACGAGAACGAACAGAAGATCCTCGAGGAGATCGAGCGGCGCCTCTCTGAAGAGGACCCGAGGCTCGTCGAACACGTCAATCGCACCGACCTCCACACGCACGCCTGGCGTCGCATGAAGATGGCGATCGCCGGGTTCGTCTTCGGTCTGTTACTGCTGTTGCTGGTCGGCGTCTCCGTGTGGATCGCCGCCGGCGGTTTCGTCGTGATGACGCTGTCTGCGTTGCTCGCGTATCGATACGCCGGCCGCCTGGGGGACGACAGCATGGCGCCGGGCACCTTCGGGAGGATCGCCGCCCGCGTCGCCGGACGTCTCCGTCCGCCGGCGCCGGGTCGTCCTTCCGACGAGTGATCGACGATCGCGGCGACGCGCACGCGTTCCGCCGGCGCGAACGACTCGTCGATCACACCGCCTGACCACTGCGCTTGCCACGACTTCATCGATGGGTGTAGAACGTGCATTCCTTCCCCTGGGTGCGAGTTGTCGCCGGAGGGCGGGTCTCCCGAGAGAGCCCGTGACGGCCGCGCCGGATGGTTCGAGTCGTGAGGTGTGGATCGAAAGGGCGCGCGTCCGGATGGAGGGTTTCACCGCGCATCAAGCGTGCAAGTTCACGGGTTGCTCGGCACGTCAGCTCCGCTACTGGGATGAGATCGGGCTCGTGCAGCCGTCGGTCCAGGGCACCGGCGGACGTCCGGGCGTGCCGCGGCTGTATTCGTTCCGAGATCTGGTCGCCCTCCGCGTCGTGAAGTCGCTGCTCGACGGCGGCATGTCGCTCCAGCGCGTTCGCCGATCGTGGGAGTTCCTCACGAAGAAGGCGGGGCTCACGAAGCACCTCTCCGAGGTGAAGCTCGTGACCGACGGGCAGTCGATCTTCAAGATCTGTCGCCGCGACGGCGAGGTGATGGACGCCCTTCGGGACGGGCAGATGGCCTTCTTCGTCGCCATCGACGACATCGCGACCGGCGTCGAGACGCGGGTTCGCCAGTTCGAAGAGGACCGCGAGAAGTTCGTCCGGGCGTTGCGGGCCGCGGCGGCACAGACTGCGACGTCGCAGACCCAGGCCGCGGCCCGATAGCTCAGGGGCGCCGGTACAGCCCAACCAGCCATCGGGCAGGCCCGACGGCTCGCCTGATCTCCCTGATGGCGGTGTCCGCCGCATCGCTCGCGTCCCTCGCCTGCTCGCCGTCGGGGTCGTGAGGGGAGTAGGCGGCGGCGGTCGCCAGTCGCGTCAGCCGGTCGAGATCGCCGTTCGAGAGATAGCCGGTCTCCGCGACCTTTCGCCGGTACTCCTCCAACGTCTCTCCCGGGCCCCGGCCCAGTCCCAACCCTCCCGCGCGCTCGGTGAACTGCTCGTACGTCACGAGGATCAACCGTCTGGGCTCGGACGCGGCCCGGCGGCGTCGCATCGCGCGCCGGAGGGCACGAGCCGGTGGCACCACCAGCAGGAAGACCGCTCCGAGGGTCGCAGCGATCGCCAGCGCGGTTCCCGCCCCGATCGGAGGATCGTTCCCGATCGGTGGAGTGGTCCGGAAGTCGCCGGGGGGCCGGGGCTGGCCGCTCCCGAGCCGCGGGTCACCCTCGATGCGCTCTCGCTGGCTGCCACCCGGCCCGGCGGGCGGTGCCGTCTCCCCGCCCGTCTGCGTTCCCGTATCGACACAGCCCGGTCCGGGACACGCCTCGGCGGGGGGGTCGTAGCCGACGACGGTCGGGTTCACCCGCCTGGGGGTCGGCTCGAACGGCATCCATCCCCATCCCGGGAAGTACACCTCCACCCAGGCGTGGGCCCGGTCCGTCATCACCGAGTACTGACCGGTCGTGCGCGTCAGGTTCCCGGTCGCGAAGCCCACGACCACCCGGGACTGGATGTCGATCGAGCGGAGCATCACCGCCATCGAGGTCGCGAACTGCTGGCAGAAGCCGGCCCGGGACTCCGTCAGGAACGCGAGGATCGAGCGGGTTCCCGCGCGAAGAGGTGTGTCGACCGTGTAGGAGAACTCGGCGGGGTCCTGGAGATGGTCCTGGATCGCGAGCGCTCGGTCGAAGGGGGTGGTCGCGTCGGCCGTCCAATCCTCGGCGAGCGCGGTGATCTGCTCGATCTCCGCGGAGTTCTCGGGGAGACGGAGGTACCGGCCGTTCTCGAGCGGGCTCGAGACGGTCGTCTCGCGCAGCTCGTCGCCGGTCGGCTGGACCAGCGACGCGTTGACCACGTACGTGTCGCCCTCATCCAAGGGCGCATCGACGAAGGTGGTGCCGGTGGCCGCAACGAACCGAACGGTCCGGCCGACCACGTCGATCGACGTCATCGGATAGGGAGTCGGCAACCAGCGTTGTGCGAGGTTCGCCGTGACATCGATGGTCATCGCGTCCGTGGGTTCGTCGGGCAGCGCCCCGGGCACCGGGTCGCCCGGCTCGAGGACGGCTCCCTCCTCGGCGCCTGGCTTCCAGAGCACACCGTCGAAATCGGGGAGTGCCACGAGCCTGAGGTAGGCGGGCTTCGAGGCGGTGACGCGGAGCACCTCGACGGGCGTCTGCTGCGTCAAGAAGTTCTGCACCGAGACGAGCGGGTCGATCGCGACGCGATCCGCCGCGGCGGTGCCGAAGTCGACGATCGCCTTGGAGCCGAAGCCGGGGACGAAGATCGGGGCGAGGACGGCAGCACCCAACGCGGTGAGCGCGAGGCGCCTCGCCCCGTGGCTCGCGGATCGAGCGACCCCGCGCCGGGCCGAGGACCAGACCGGTCCCCACCCCTGCACCCGAGCGAGGCCGTCGGCGAACACCACGAGCAGCGCCGCCGCCAGGAACGCCACGCCGTACAGCGGTTTCACGAACTCCTCCAACACGGTGTCGGCGAACGCCACGAGGGCGACCGGCGGGATGAGTCCGAGAAGCGGGCTCCCGGCGCGGAACGCGAGCGCGTGGGCGGAGAACACGGCGGCCCAGAGCGAGACGAGCGCGGCGAGCAGGAGCGGTCCGATCGGCTCCGCCGGCGCCGCCTGGATCCTCGCCTGCTCGCCGACCGCGGCGGCGGCATCGAGGGCCGCTCGGAGCGTGTCCGCGCTCGGAAAGCCGTACCACGTGGTCTCCGGGAAGACCACGAGGCCGATCGCGACGGCGAGCCCGGCAGCACTCGCCACCGTCGAGAGCAACAGGCTGCGCCGTTCGAACACGACCGCCAGACCGGCGGCCGCGACCGCCGCACCCAGCAGCTGCAGGCTGCTCGCCGCGCCGAGGAAGACACGACCGAAGGCAAGGGCCGTCGTCGCCGCCAACAGGAGCGCGGCGACGAGTCCGATCAAACGGTGCGTGCGAGCGGACGCTCCAGCGGCGTGTGCCATCGCTCCTGCAATCTCATCGAAGGGGGAAGGACGATCACGTCCCACCCCGCGCGGGCGAGGGACAGACGGGCCTGGCTGGCCCGCCCTTCGAGCTGTGCCTGTCGCTCCGGTGGCAGCCGAGCCGGGTCGGTCGGATAGATCAGGACCGCGAGCTTCTGCCCGAAGCCGGCGCCGGCGCGGATGAGCGGGCCGACCTCGGCGGGCACCGGAGGGGCCGAGACCAACACCAACGACGTGTCCGGAGAGGAACCGCCCCGGAGGTGCGCGAGCGCCGGCCCCATCGATCGAACCTCCGCGTGGGAGATGCCCGTCAGCGCGTCCATGAAGCGATCCTCGGACAGCGCCGCCGCGGGGAGCTCCGTCGTCCCCAGGCGGAGCACGAAGCCACGACGAGCCAGCAGGATGCCGATCGAAGCGGCCGCGGAGACCCCGCGCTCGAACGCCGGCGTGTGCGTCCGACCGAGCGCCGCGACCCGGGTGTCGAGGAACACCAACCCGCTCGCACGACGGGTGGATTCGTCTTGGCGGATCATCAGCTGGCCGGTTCGCGCGACGGAGGGCCAATGGATCCGCCGGAGGTCGTCGCCCTCCTGGTACTGGCGCATCGTGTAGTACTCCTGACCGGTCCGGAACAGCTGCCGGGCCCGGGAGGCTCCGAAAGACGGCCCCGACGAGGGATCCGGCGCCGCGCCGAGGTCCTCGATCTCGGGGGTCACGAGCAGCTCATCTCGTTCGGGGAACTCCAGACGCAGCCGCGTGAGCGCGAACGGGTCCGACACGTCGACCACGAGGGGGCCGAGGAGGTACCGGCCGCGCGACTGGGGCACCAGCGTGTAGGTCGCTCGCTCGTGGACCCCCGGGCGGATCCCGCCGATCACGAGCCTGGCCGCGCGCCCGAGGGGCGTGGGGAGGCGGTCCTCGAGGAGGAGGAACGACGTCGCGATCGGCGAGCGATTCTCCACGTCGAGCGCCACCATGACCCGTGAGCCCGGTTTGACCCGAACGTCGGACAGGCGCCGGCGCACCAGGATCCGGCGCGCTCCCCGTTTGGCGGCCATCGCCGCCAGCAAGGGGAGCACGGCGATGCCGATCGCGATGACCTCGAGCCCGGGCGAGCCGAGGAGCCGTGAGGCGAACCACATCGCGAGGCCCGTCACGAAGACGGTGACGCCCCGTCCCGCGAGCATCAGGGGCCCGCGAGCATCAGGGGTTCTCCGCCACGGGAACGTCGACTTCGTCGACGATCTCCCTCACCAGGACGTCGGCCGAGCGACCGCTCATGATCGCGTCCGCGGTGACGATGATGCGGTGGGACAGGGCGGAGGGGGCGAGTGCCTTCACGTCGTCGGGGATCACGTAGTCGCGCTCCTCCGCAGCTGCGAGCGCGCGCGCCGCTCGCAGGATCATGATCGATGCCCGCGGGCTTGCACCCAGATAGACGTCGGAGTGCCGCCGGGTCGCCTCCACGAGCTCGACGATGTATCTCCGGATCGCGGGGGCCGCGTGGATCTGCCGAGCTTCCTCGATCATGTCGCGCACGCCGCGTGCGTCGCTCACGGGCCGGATGTCGTCCAGAGGGGCGCCCGACGCGTGGCTCGCGAGGATCTCCGCCTCCACCTCCGAGGACGGGTAGCCGATCGCGAGGCGCAGCATGAATCGGTCCAGCTGCGCCTCGGGCAGGGGGTAGGTCCCCTCGTGCTCGATCGGATTCTGCGTCGCGATGACGATGAACGGGGTGCCGAGCGTGTGGGTTTCGGTGTCCACGGTGACCTGTCGCTCTTCCATGCACTCCAGCAGGGCGGACTGGGTCTTCGGCGAGGCTCGGTTGATCTCGTCGCCGAGCACGATGTTGGCGAAGATGGCGCCGGGCTTGAACTCGAAGTCACCGGTCTCCTGGCTGAACACGTTGACGCCGGTCACATCGGTGGGCAGGAGGTCGGGCGTGAACTGGATCCGTCGGAACGAGCAGTCGATCGAGCGGGCGATGGACTTCGCAAGCATCGTCTTGCCGACTCCAGGTACGTCCTCGATCAAGAGGTGCCCCTCGGCGATGAGCGCGACGAGCGCCAGCCTGATCTCCCGGTGCTTGCCCCGGACCACGCGTTCGACGTTCTCCTCGATCTGGCGGAACCGAGCCGCGAACGCCCGTGGATCCGGGAGCTTCTCTCGTACCTCCATCAGATCGAACCCCCGACCTCGGGACGGCAACAGGTGCCAATAGTACGTCTGTGAGGCAGGGCGGGTTGCCCCGAGGAACAAGACGGAGGTGGGGGGAGGCAAGTTCCCGACAGGGGCCTCGACGGCGGGGGAGGAACGGCGGGCCGGCCCGCGAACGGACGCCCCGAGCGGCCCCTATTCGCAGAAGTGCAGGCATCGCGCGCGGGCCGGCCCGCCTCGATCGGGAAGATTACACCCTTGTGATTCGCCCGTTCGTATCCTCCGCGATACCCTCGCAGCTCCTGCGAGGTCGTTACACTGCGCGGATGGGACGCGCCCTCGTGCTGAACGCGTCGGAGTCGCCGCTCGCGGTGGTGGCAGCCAGGCGAGCGGTCGTCATGGTGCTCAAGGAGAAGGCCGACGTCGTGATCAGCAACGGGTTGGTCTTCCATTCGGCCCACCTCACGATCGAGGCGCCATCGGTCGTCCGCTTGCGCCGCTACGTGCACGTGCCGTATCGGCCGCACGCGCCCCTCACCCGCCGAGCGGTCTTCGCCAGAGACCTCAGCACCTGCCAGTACTGCGGGGCCGCCGCGGAGAACCTCGACCACGTGATCCCGCGCTCCCGGGGCGGGCTCCATTCATGGGAGAACGTCGTGGCTTCGTGCCGGAAGTGCAACGCGCGGAAGGAAGACCGGACCCCGCACGAGGCGGGCTTCTCGCTGCTGCGCCAGCCGTACGCTCCTCGTGACGGGTTCCACCTGACGCTCGGCCGGATCGAACCCGGCTGGGAGCTCTACCTGGCTTCGTAGAGCCGATCCCCCGCGAGGAGTCCCTTTTCCACGGGGTTCTTCCCCCTTTTCCGACCGCCCCGCCCCATTTCCTTCACTGATGTATTGACGAAGTGGAGTGTTAGTGGCATAAACGTGGGGCTCAGTGGAGGAGAGGGGAGGAAGGCGTGGCCGAGCTCCTCGGCACGCATAGCTACTCACTCGACCCGAAAGGCAGGGTGTCGTTGCCCGCGAGGTTCCGCGAGGCGTTCGACGAAGGCCTCTGGCTCACCATGGGCCAGGACCGGTGCCTGTATTGCTTCCCCAGGGTCGAATGGGAGCGGCGGAGCAGCGAGGTCGACGCCTTCGCCCTCTCCGACAAGGACGGTCGCGCCTTCTCCCGGCTGTTCTTCTCGTCGGCGGACGAGGTGAAGCTCGACGGGCAGGGACGCGTGACGATCCCGCAGCGGCTCAGGGAAGCGGTGGGCATCAAGAAGGAGGTCGTGGTCCTGGGCGTGCGCGAGCGCATGGAGATCTGGGACCGCGCGGAGTTCGAGCGGTACCGGGATGCCCACGCGGTGGCGTACGAGAACGGTGACCTGGAGCCCAGGGGGCCGGTAGGTCGCGGCAGCTAGTCGGGAGCTCGTACGCCGGGGACGCAGGCGCCCCGGGTCCTACGGCCCCACGGATGATCCAAGGAGGGAACATGCAGACGAAGCTCTCGACGGAGGTGCGACAGAGCCTCTCGCTCCTCGCGATGACGGCGTTGACGCTGCTCGCGTCCATCGGTCTCGGGGTTCTGGCGGGACAGATCGGGTGACGTGGCGAACGACGACGCGCGACACGAACCGGTCATGGTGACCGAGGTCGTCGACCTCCTGGTCGCACAGGGGTCCCGGACGGGCGGAACGGTCGCCGACATGACGGTGGGCGCCGGCGGCCATGCCGGGGCGCTCCTCGGCGCGGGTGTCGGCAGGGTCATCGGGTTCGATCGAGACGAGGACGCGGTGCGGATCGCGCGCGAGCAGCTGGCCGGGTACGGCGACCGCTTCACCGCGGTGCATCGACGCTTCTCCCAGGTCGGAGAGGCCGAAGCCACGGGGCCGCTGCAAGGGGTCCTCTTCGACCTGGGAGTGTCGTCGATGCAACTCGACGAGCCCGCTCGCGGGTTCGGGTACCGCCTCGACGGGCCGCTCGACATGCGGATGGGCCCGACCGACGTCACCGCCGCGGACCTGGTGAACGATCTTCCGGAGCACGAGCTGGCCGATCTGCTCTACGAGTTCGGGCAAGAGCATCGATCGCGCCGCATCGCGCGGGCGATCGTCCGGGCCCGGGATCGAGCTCGCATCGAGACCACCGACCAGCTGGCCGGTGTGGTCGCGGGCGCTGTGGGACGACGTCCGGGGGGCCCCCACCCCGCGCGTCGTGCGTTCCAAGCGCTCCGTATCGCGGTCAACCGGGAGCTCGAGGAGCTCGCCGCCTCCCTGCCTCGGGCGGCCGGGCTCCTCGGCCCCGGTGGCCGCGTGGTCGTGCTCTCGTATCACTCCCTGGAGGACGGCATCGTGAAGCGGGCGTTCCGCGACGACGACCGCCTCCGCGTGCTGACCAAGAAGCCGCTGACCCCTTCCGTTGAGGAGACGGCCCGGAACCCGCGGGCTCGCAGCGCGAAGTTGCGCGCCGCCGAGCGCATCGAGGAGGCGGCATGAGCCTGCCCGCGCGCGAGGCGGAGCCGTGGGCACCGCCCCTCTCGCAGCCCGTCCGACGTCGTGCGGTCACCCCCGCACGCGCGCCCGCGGCGCGCCCGCCGACCCACGAGCCTTCCCATCCCCATCGGCGGGCGCGCCGCGAGCATCACTCCGCGTTCTGGATCCTCACCGCGGTGGTCGTCTCCGCCATGGTGGTGGGGCTCGTGTCCCTGAACGCGATGCGGGTCGACGCCGCGTACCGGACACGCTCCGTCACCGAGCGGGTCCGACTGCTGACCGACGAGCGGCGAACCCTCGTCAACGACGTCGCCCGGCTCTCTTCGCCCTCCCGGATCGGGACATGGGCGCGGCGCGAGGGCCTCGTGCACCCGGCATCGGGCGACGTGGTGATCCTGCAGGTACCCGGGACGGCCGGTTCGTCTTCCTCGAAGGACGTCGGGGAGTGAAACGTCCACCCGCGGGCCGCCTGGTGGCCCTGCTGGGTGCCATGGTGCTCGCGCTTGTCGGTGTCGTCGCCCGCCTGGTCGTGTTGCAGGTGGGCGATCATCGAGCGCTCGCGGCCCAGGGACTGCGTCAGCGCGTCCATCCGACCGATCTCCCGGCCGAGCGAGGCGCGATCGTGGATCGAACCGGCGTGCCGCTCGCGATCACCCTGGAGGCGCGGGACATCTACGCGGACCCTCGTTACGTGATCGACCCCGTCGGGGAAGCGGCGAAGGTCGCGCGGATCCTGGACCTGCGCGCCCGAGACGTCGAGCGGCGGCTGCGAACGCCCGACGCCACGTTCGTCTACCTCGACCGACAGGTGGACGTGCGGATCGCGGGGCGTCTCGAGGCGCTCGGACTCCCGGGCATCGGGTTCCTCGAGGTGCCGAAGCGTTACTACCCGGCGGGCGAGCTCGCGCCCCAGGTCCTCGGGTTCGTCGGCGTCGACGCGACCGGGCTGGCAGGCCTCGAGTTCGCGTACGAGGACATCCTCGCGGGCACACCCGGGACACGCACCGTCGAGCTGTCGGCCGACGGGCTTCCGATCGCGAGCGGCATGGAGATCCTCGAGCCGGCGGTCGCCGGGAGAACCCTCGTCACCACGCTCGATCGAGAGGTGCAGTACCTGGCCCAGGAGGCGCTCCGCAGGGCGGTCAAGGAGAACCACGCCAAGGGCGGGACGATCGTCGTGATGGACGCGCGGACGGGCGACATCTCCGCCATGGCCAGCTACCCATGGTTCGATCCCAACGACTTCGAGCACGCCGACCGCGAGGCGGTTCGGAACCGAGCCGTCACGGACATGTTCGAACCGGGGTCGGTGAACAAGGTCGTGACGGCCGCCGCGGCGCTCGAGAGCGGATCCGTCGGTGTGCGAGAGATCTTCCGGGTGCCGTGGTGGATGCGGGTGGGGGGATACACCGTGAACGACTCGCACTCCCATCCGGTCGAGCCGATGACGCTCGGCGACATCGTCGCGCATTCCAGCAACATCGGGTCCGCGATGGTGGCCGAGCGCGTCGGAAGCGCCGAGCTGGCGTCGGTCCTCGCACGATTCGGATACGGGAGCCCGACCGGCGTCGGGTTCCCCGGCGAGGCCGGCGGTGTCGTGCCCGACCTCCGCAACTGGACCGACATCACCCGCGCCACCGTCGCCTACGGACAGGGCATCTCGATGACGCCGCTCCAGATGGCCGCCGTGTATGCGTCGGTGGCGAACGGCGGGGTGTGGGTGCAACCTCGCCTCGTTCGAGGGACCTCCGAGCCGGACGGTCGTCTGGACGAAGCGCCACGCCCCGAGTCGCATCGCGTCCTGTCGGAGGACACGGCGAAGATGCTCACGCGGATGCTGGCGTCGGTCGTGGAGACGGGAACGGGAGGCGCGGCGCAGATCCCCGGGTACCAGGTGGCGGGGAAGACGGGCACGGCCCGGAAGCTCGTCGACGGTCGGTACGTCCGGCGGTACATGGCCTCGTTCGTCGGGTTCCTGCCTGCCTCGGATCCGCGCGTGGTCATCGTTGTGTCGATCGATGAGCCTCGGACCGTTTACGGCGGAGTGGCGGCGGCCCCGGTGTTCTCCGAGATCGCGCGCCACGTGATCCAGCGGCTCGCCATCCCGGCCGCACCGCCCGTCCGTCTCCCGCCCTTCGCCTCCGACCTCTGACGCTCCCGGTCCAACGCGCGAGCCCCGGTACGCTGGGCGGCGGTGAGACGTCTTCCCCACGTGCCGCTGTCCGCGGTCTCGGCCGCCGTGCCCGGCGCCGAGATCCGCGGCGACGCAGGTATCACGGTCGGTGAGGCCGCGTTCGACTCTCGTCAGGTCCCCCCGGGTGCCCTGTTCTTCTGCGTGCGGGGCGCACGGGCCGACGGGCACGACTTCGCCGCGGACGCGTCGCGGGCGGGAGCGGCGGCGCTGGTGGTCGAGCGGTGGCTCGACCTCGACCTCCCCCAGGTCTTGGTCCGCTCCGCGCGGCAGGCGATGGGGCCGATGTCGGCGGTGGTGTTCGGCGAGCCGGCGCGCTCGCTCACCATCGTGGGAGTGACCGGCACCAACGGCAAGACCACGGTCGTCCATCTCCTCGACGCGGTGCTCCGCACCGCGGGGCGCCGGACCGGGGCGATCGGCACGGTCGGCGCACACGCGGGGGCAGAACCGATCCCGCTCGCGCGGACCACCCCCGAGGCGCCGGACCTCCAGCGCCTGCTGGCGCGGATGCGGGACGCCGGCGTCACGACCGTGTCGATGGAGGTGTCGTCGCATGCGCTCGATCAGGGTCGAGTCGACGGCGTGACCTTCGACGCGGCGGTGTTCACGAACCTGTCGCAGGATCACCTAGACCACCACGGCTCGATGGAGTCCTATTTCGCGGCGAAGGCGTCGTTGTTCGCCCCCGGTCGCACCGAGCACGCGCTGCTGAACCTCGACGACCCGTGGGGACGACGCCTCCTCGACGTCGCGGTGCCGGTCACTACCTTCGGGCTCGACCCGGGAGCGGATGTCCGCGCGGAAGAGGTTCGGGCCAGTGTGGACGGCCTGACGTTCCGGGTGGGCGACCGAGAGGTGAGGAGCCCCCTCCGGGGCGCGTTCAACGTGTGGAACTGTCTCGCGGCGATCGCCTGCTCCGCGGCGATCGGCGTGGACGCGGACGATGCGATCGAGGGCATCGCGAGCGCCGGGCAGGTAGCGGGTCGGATGGAGCCCGTGGAGGCCGGGCAGGATTTCCTGGCGGTGGTGGATTACGCGCACACGCCGGATAGCATCCGAACAGTGCTTGCCGCGGCACGCCCGTTGGCGACGGGCCGGGTGATCGTCGTCTTCGGTTGCGGTGGTGACCGTGACCGCGCGAAGCGGTTCCCGATGGGAGCTGCGGCAACGGAGGGAGCTGATCTCACGGTCATCACCACCGACAATCCACGTTCCGAGGACCCTGACGACATCATCGCGGACGTCGAGCAGGGGGCCGCAGCGGGCGGAGGACGCTACGTCGTCGAACCGGATCGCCGGTCGGCGATCCGGCTCGCCCTGGGCGAAGGGCGTCCCGGAGACGTCGTCGTCGTCGCCGGGAAGGGCCACGAAGCGGAGCAGGAACTGGGCGGCGAGTCCGTTCCGTTCGACGACCGCGTCGTCGTGCGTGAGGAGCTCGAGGCTCTGGGGGGATCCGAGTGAGGCCGCGGCGGCTCTCGCAGGTGGCGCTCGCGGTCGAGGGAACCTTCGAAGGCAACGACGTCGAGGTGCGGTCGGTGTCGACCGATTCCCGGGATGTGCGAGCCGGCGCGTTGTTCGTCGCACTGTCGGGGGAGCACACGGACGGTCACCGTTTCGTGGACCAGGCGTTCTCCGGTGGCGCGGCGGCGGCGATGCTCGAGGGGTCGGGTGAGGTGGGGAGCACGGGGCGACCCGTGGTGCGGGTGGGGTCGACGGCCGACGCGCTGATGCGCCTGGCCGCCGACGAACGCAACGCGATGACCGCGACCGTCGTCGGCGTCACTGGCGCGAACGGCAAGACCTCCACGAAGGATCTCGCGCACGCGGTCGCGGGGACGCGATTCCGGGTGCACGCCAGCCCGGGCTCGTTCAACAACGAGATCGGGCTGCCGCTGACGCTCCTCGGCGCGCCACCCGACACGGAGGTCCTCGTGGCGGAGATGGGCGCGCGACGTCTCGGCGACGTGAAACTCCTGTCGGGGATCGCCCGGCCCGACATCGTCGTCGTGACGAACGTGGGCGTCGCCCACATGGAGGTGTTCGGATCGTGGGCGTCGATCGTCGAGGCGTCCGCGGAGCCGATCGACGCGCTGGGTCCCGAGGGGGTCGCGGTCTTGAACGGCGACGATCCCGTCGTCATCGCCTACCGAGATCGATGCCCGGGCCGGGTGAGGACCTTCGGCACGCGCTCCGACGCCGACGTGCGAGCCGACGACGTCACGCTGGGTCCCGACGGGCGGGCGTCGTTCCGGCTCGTCTCGGACGGGGCAGAGACGCTGCTGACCCTCGCCGTGCCGGGTGAACACATGGTGTCGAACGCGCTGGCCGCGGTGGCCGTCGGCCTCGAGCTCGGGATCCCCCTCGCCGACGTCGGCCCTGCGCTCGCCAAGGCGGGCGTGTCCCCCTGGCGGATGGAGACGTTCACGACGCCGTCCGGCGTCCGGGTCGTGAACGACGCGTACAACGCGAATCCCGAATCGACCGCCGCCGCACTCCGAACCGCGCGGTGGATGGGCGCCGAGGGTCGCCTCATCGCGGTGCTCGGCGAGATGGCAGAGCTCGGCGCGATCTCCGAGGAAGAGCACGACCGGGTGGGAGCGCTGGCGGCGCGGATCCGGGTCGACCGCCTGCTCACGGTCGGGGAGGCCGCGCGCGTGATCGCGCGCGCGGCGGTCCGAGAGGGGATGGAGCCGGGCGACGTCGCGAGCTACGAGGATCCCGCCGAGGCGCTCGAGGACGTCCGGCGCGCCGCGGCTCCCGGTGACCTGGTCCTCTTGAAGGGGTCGCGGGTGGCGGGCCTCGAGACACTGGCGGAGGCTCTTCGGTGATCTCGATCCTCGTGGCGGGGGCGGTCGGTCTGGCGGTCACGCTGCTCGGAACCCCCGTTGCCATCCGGCTCTTCCGGGTCTGGGGGTGGGGCCAGCGGATCCGCGAGGACGGCCCCCACACGCACTTCGAGAAGGTCGGGACGCCCACGATGGGCGGGATCGTGATGCTCGTGGCGCTCGTCGTCGCCTACCTCGCGACGCGGCCCACGATCGCCGCCGGGATCACGTTCAGCCCGGCGGGACTCGCCCTGATCCTGGCCGCGGTCGGCTTCGGGCTCGTGGGTTTCGTGGACGATTACCTGAAGGTCCGCCGGAAGCGGTCCCTGGGGCTCTCGAAGACGGAGAAGTTCATGGGGACCGCCGTCGTCTCGGTGTTGTTCTCGCTCATCGTCGTCGCGTTCTCCGGCGACACCGGCACGTCGACGAGCCTGTCCTTCGTCCGGCCGACGGCCCTGGACCTCGGCGTCTTCTTCTACGTCTGGGTGTTCGTGGTGCTGACCTCGTCCTCGCACGCCGTGAACCTGACCGACGGCCTCGACGGTCTCGCGGCCGGGTCCTCGATCCTCGTCCTCGCGGGATACGTGTTCATCGCGTTCTGGCAGTTCCGGCACACGTGCGAAGGGCCCGGACCCGACGTCGCGTGCTACGGCGTCGACCTTCTCGCGATGCAGGACACCGCGATCATCGCGGCGGCGATGATGGGCGCTGCCATGGGCTTCCTGTGGTGGAACGCGGCGCCGGCGCGCATCTTCATGGGCGACACCGGCGCTCTGGCGCTCGGCGGTCTGTTCGGCGCCATGGCGATCACGACGAACACGCAGATGCTGCTGATCATCCTCGGCGGTCTGTATGTGATCGAAACGATGTCGGTGATCCTGCAGGTGATCTCCTTCCGAGGGTTCGGGAGGCGGATCTTCCGGATGTCGCCCATCCATCACCACTTCGAGCTCTCGGGCTGGCCGGAGTTCACCGTGATCGTGCGGTTCTGGATCATCGCCGGGCTCTGCGTCGCCGTCGGGCTGGGTGTGTTCTACGCGGACTTCATCGCCCGGGGAGGCCTCGATTGAGCGGCCGGTTTGCGGCGGAGCGAGCGGTCATCGTCGGCGCGGGCGTCGCCGGCACCGGCTCGGCTCGCGCGCTGTCGGCGGAGGGCGCCAGCGTCCTCGTGACGGAGTCCCTTCCGGAGACCGATGTGGGTTCCGCAGCCGAGCTGCGGGGGATCGGGGTCGACGTCATGACCGGCGGACACGACCGGAGCCATCTCGATGGTGCCACGCTGGTCGTGGTGGGGCCGGGGGTGCCCCCGGACGCCGACGTGGTCCGATGGGCCCGTGAGCTCGGTCTTCCCGTGTGGGGCGAGATGGAGCTCGGCGCCCGTCTGGCGCGCGCGCCCTACCTGGCGGTCACGGGAACGAACGGCAAGACGACCGTCACGGCGATGATCGAAGCGTGTCTGCGAGCGGGCGGGCACGATGCCCTCGCCTGCGGGAACATCGGACTCTCCTTCCCCGAGGCGGCTCGTCAGGAACGCGACGTCCTCGTCGTGGAGGTGTCGAGCTTCCAGCTCGCCGTCCAGACGTCGTTCCACCCGGCGATCTCGGTCCTGCTGAACGTCGCCCCCGATCATCTCGACTGGCACGGCTCCTTCGAGGCGTACGTGGAGGCGAAGGAGAGGGTCCATGCGCTGCAGACCGGATCCGACGTACACATCGGCAATCGCGACGATGCGGCGGCGGCGGAGATCTCCGCGAGGGCCACGTGCGAGGTTCGGTGGTTCCGCCAGGGTCCGCCGGACGAGGGAGAGGTCGGCTACGAGGGGGAGGAGCTCGTCGCCCGGCTCGACGGCACCCACCGGCTCGGTCCGATCGACCCCGAGCGGGCCGGCTACCGGGAGGATGCGGCCGCCGCAGCGGCCGCCGCGCTCGCCTACGGTGTCGACCCGGCGGCGGCGGCGCGGGCGCTTGCCGGGTTCCGTCCCGGGCCCCACCGAGGTGAGGTCGTCGCGATCGTCGACGGCGTGCGCTTCGTCGACAACTCCAAGGCCACCAACGTCCACGCGGCAGCCGCGGCGATCGACGGCGCCGGCGACGCCGTCCTCATCGCGGGCGGTCGCGCCAAGGGCGTGGATCTCTCCTCTCTGAGGGCGCACGCGGGCCGTCTCCGAGCGGTGGTGGCCATCGGCGAATCGGCCGCCGACGTCGTGGACGTGTTCGAGGGGTCGGTTCCCACGAGTCTGGCCGGGTCCATCGAGGAAGCCGTTCGGGACGCCTTCGCCACGGCAGCACCGGGAGAGGCCGTGCTGCTGGCGCCGGCGTGCGCGAGCTGGGATCAGTTCGCGAGCTACGCGGAGCGCGGGGATCGGTTCGCGGCCGCGGCGCGGTCGCTGCGAGCGGAAGCCGGCGCCCGTGGCTGATCGCACCGTCGTCCGTCGCCGTCCGAAGGTGGCCGTCACACGCGGATCCCACCTGCGCCTCGTTCGCACGGAGGACCTCATGCGCGCGACGCCGACACCTGCGGCCGTCACACGACGGAACCTCTCGCTCCTGCTCGTGCCGACCGCCCTCCTCACGGTGATCGGCCTCGTGATGATCCTCTCGGCCGGCTCGATCTCCGCGGTCGAGGGGTACGGCACGAGCTTCTGGTACTTCAACCGGCAGACGCTCTACGCACTCGCGGGCGTGGTCGGGCTCGTGGTGGCCGCGCGCGTGCCGATCGCGTTCTGGCGTCGAGCCGCGATCCCGATGCTCTTGGCGGTGCTGCCGTTGATGCTGCTGACGCTGCACCCCGCGTTCGGGTCCTCTCTGTACGGGGCATCCCGCTGGATCGATCTCGGCCCCATCACCCTCCAGCCGGCGGAGTTCGCGAAGTTCCTCACGGTGTGTGCGGCGGCCGCGATCTTGTCCCGGCCGTGGAAGCATCTCGATCGCCCCCGGGACGCGTTCCTCCCGCTGGGCCCTCTCGTGGCCGTGGTGGCCGGCGTCGTGATGCTGCAGAAGGACCTCGGCACGACCGTCGTGATCTGCGGAAGCGTCTTCCTGTTGCTCTTCGTCGCCGGTCTCCGGCTGCGCCACCTCGCATGGACGGGCTTCGCGGGCGCGGCCGTGATGGCGTTCTTCATCTTCGGGACGGCCTACCGGCGCACCCGATTCCTGGAGGCGTGGCTCAACTGGGAGCTCGATCCCAGCGGCGCGGGCTGGCAGCTGCGTCAGGGGTTGATCGCGCTCGGGTCGGGCGGGTGGCTCGGGATCGGACTCGGCAACAGCCGTCAGAAGTGGGACTACCTCCCCAACGCGCACAGCGACTTCGTGTTCGCTGTGCTCGGCGAGGAGCTCGGGCTGATCGGCGCGCTGGCGGTGCTTTGCTTGTTCGGGACGCTGCTCTTCGCCGGCATCCGCATCGCGGTCAACGCGCCGGACACGTTCGGCCGGCTCCTTGCCGCAGGGATCACCGGCTGGATCGGACTGCAGACCCTCGTGAACCTCGGAGCGGTCACCGGCCTGCTGCCGATCACCGGGGTACCGCTGCCGTTCCTCTCGTTCGGGGGGACCGCCCTCGTGGTCACGCTCGCGGGGGTGGGTGTCATGGCGAGCGTCGCGCTCGACGGCGTGCGATCGGCGGAGAGGAGGCACGTCCGCGATCGGCGCCGCGACGGCGGCGAGGGGAGACGACGGTGAGGATCGTGATCGCCGGCGGCGGCACGGCCGGACACATCTCCCCGTCGATCGCGGTGGCCGATCGTCTCCGCGCTGACGGGGCGATCGTGGAGTTCATCGGTTCCCCGGCCGGACCGGAGGCCTCCATCGTGCCGGCGGCCGGCTACCGCTTCCATCCCGTGGCCGCGGCGCCCTTCCGCCGCGAGCTCTCGCTCCGATCGGCAACGGCCCCGTTCGTGGCGATGCGCTCGGTTGTGACCTGCCGGCCGATCGTGCGAGAGGCGAACGCGGTGCTGGGCGTGGGCGGATACGCGAGCATCGCTCCGGTCCTCGCCGCACGGTCGGTCGGGGTTCCCACGGTGCTGCACGAGCAGAACGCGATCCCCGGGCTCGCCAACCGTCTCCTCGCGAGGATCGCGACGGCGATGGCGCTCACCTTCGAGGACTCGCGCGGCCGGCTCCCTCGCTCCGTCCGAACCGAGGTGACGGGACTCCCGCTGCGCCGCGCGATCCGTGACGTGGCGGCGAGACGGGAGGAGCTCGCAGACCAGGCACGACGCGAGTGGGGTCTCGCGCCCGGGCGGACGACGCTCCTCGTGACGGGGGGAAGCCAGGGGGCCCTTCACGTGAACCGGACGATCGCGGATGCGATCCCGCTCCTTGCCGGGCGATCGGACCTCCAGCTCGTCGTCCTCACGGGGGTGGCTCACGAGGCGGTCGTCGCCACGGCGGCGAACCGCGAGATGGAGTTGACCGTGCGGACCGTGGACTTCCTCGAGCAGATGGAGCTCGCGCTCGCCGTCGCGGATCTCGCGGTCGCGCGGGCGGGAGCGAACACGATCCACGAGCTCGCGGCGTGCGCGATCCCCTCGATCCTGGTGCCCTACCCGCACGCGACCGATGATCATCAGACCGCGAACGCCAGGGAGCTGGAGCGCGCCGGAGCCGCCGAGGTCTATCCCGATCGCGCGTTGACGCCGGAGGGGCTCGCGAGGCGGATCCTCTCGCTGGCCGGAGACGGCGAGCGCCGAACCGTGATGGCCAAGGCGGGGGCGGCATGGGCGAAGCCCGACGCCGACGAACGGGTAGCGGAGCTCGTACGGGAGGTGGGGCGGCGGTGAACAGGACGCCGCTCTACCGACCGCGGCCGGGCTCGATCCCGACGCTCGGCGTGCCCTCGGTCGCCGCCGTGCGGACCGTGCATCTGATCGGAGCCGGGGGAGCCGGCATGCGCAACCTCGCCCGGCTCTTCCTGGCGCGCGGCATCGAGGTCTCGGGCTCGGACCTCAAGGACTCCGAGGGGCTCCGGGAGCTCGAGGCGGAGGGCGTCCGTGTGCGCGTGGGCCACGACCCCGACTCGCTGGGTGATCCCGACGCCGTGGTGATCTCGAGCGCGATCGCCGAGGAGAACCCCGAGCTCGCCGCCGCTCGCGCTCGGGGGCTCGTCGTGTGGGCGCGCCAGCAGGCCATCGCCGCCTTCGTCGCGGACCATCGCTCCATCGCCGTGGCGGGCACGACCGGGAAGACGACGACGACGTCGATGATCGCCACGATCCTCGAGCATGCCGGTCTCGATCCCACGTACCTGATCGGCGGCGACCTGAACGAGAGCGGGAGCGGAGCGCGGGCCGGGGGGAGCGACCTCTTCGTGTTCGAAGCCGACGAGAGCGACGGCTCCTTCCTCCTGACCGATCCCGCGATCGGCGTGGTGACCAACGTCGAGGTGGACCACGTCGACTTCTATCCCGGCGGAGCGGACGAGCTGCGGATGGCCTTCGCGGAGTTCTGCGCGCGCTCGGGTCGGGTCGTCGCCTGCGTCGACGACGACGGAGCCCGCGAGGCGCTGCGCATCGCGGGCGTCGAGCCCATCGGGTACGGGGTCGGCGCGAACGCGCACGTTCGTCTCACCATCGAGACGCCGGGTCCGGGTGGAGCCCGCGGCACGGTCGAGATCGACGGCGGCGTCGTTCCCCTCACGCTGCGGGTCGACGGCGCTCACAACCTGCTGGACGCGGCTGCGGCGATCGCGGTGGGAAGCCTCGTCGGTGTACGCCCGGTCGACGCCGCCCAGGCGCTTTCTACCTTCGATGGGATACGCCGTCGCTTCGAACACCGGGGGAGCGTGCGCGGGGTGGAGTTCTACGACGACTACGCGCACGTCCCGACAGAGCTCGCCGTCACGCTCGAGGTGGCGCGGGCACGAGGTCCGCGCCGGCTCGTCGCGGTGTTCCAGCCGCATCGGTACTCCAGGACCCAGGCCCTGTGGCGCGAGCTTGGGGCGAGCCTGACGGAAGCGGATGTGATCGTGGTGACCGATGTCTACGGCGCGAACCAGCGACCGATCCCCGGGGTCACCGGCGCGCTCGTGGTCGACGGCGTGCGTCGCGCGGCTCCCGAGCGCGACGTCGTCTACGCGCCGCACGGCGAGGACGCGGTCTCCTTCCTCGCGCGAGAGGTGCGCGACGGCGACCTCGTCATCACGCTCGGGTGCGGCGACGTGTGGATGCTCGCGGACGCCGCGCTCGCGCGGATCGAGGAGGCCGACGGTGTCGCCTGAGCTCGCGGATGCGGAGCGTCTCCTCCGCGAACGGCTTGGTTCGCGGCTTCGCGTGAACTTCCCACTCGCGCCGTTGACGAGCTTCCGGATCGGCGGGCCGGCCGCGCTGTTCGTCGAGGCCGAACAGGACGGCGCACTCGAAGCCGTGGGGGACGCGGCGGAGCAGACGGGCGTGTCGGTCGTGGTGATCGGCAAGGGATCCAACGTGTTGGTCTCGGACGAGGGGTTCGGCGGCATCGTGGTGCGCTTGGGTCGCGGGTACCGGTGGGCGGGCCGCGACGGCGACCTGCTCACGGCGGGGGGCGCGATGCCGCTTCCGGCGCTCGCCGGGATCGCGATGCGACACCGTCTCGCCGGACTCGAGTTCGGGGTGGCGATCCCGGCGAGCCTGGGCGGTTCGGTGAAGATGAACGCCGGTGCGCACGGGCGATCCATGTCCGAGGTGCTCGAGCGGATCGACGTCTATTCGCTCGGTCGTCGCGCCCGGGATTCGCTCTCGGTCGGCGAGGCCGGATTCGGATATCGGCGGTCGGGGCTGCCTCCGGGGGACATCGTGGTCGCCGCCGCGGCGAGGCTCGAGGCAGGTCGCGAGGAGGAGATCCGGGCCCGGATGGAGGAGGCGCGGGACTGGCGGAGGCGGACACAGCCGCTCGCCGAGCCCAACTGCGGATCGGTGTTCAAGAATCCCGACGGCGACCACGCCGCGAGGCTGATCGAGGCGGCAGGGGCGAAGGGACTTCGACTCGGAGGAGCGCACGTCTCCGAGAAGCACGCCAACTTCATCGTCGCCGGTCCGGGCGCCTCTTCCGCAGACGTGTGGGGGCTGATCGAGCGGGTGCGGGCACTCGTGGAATCGCAGGCCGGGGTCCGGCTCGAGACCGAAGTCCAGTTGATGGGAGCCGTCGATGCGCAAGGCTGAGAAGGAACGACGGATCCTTCGGCGCTGGACGGTTGCTGCCATCGCGTCGATCCTGGTGGCCACCATGGCGGTCGCGGCGACATACACGCCGTTGTTCGCGGCGAGCGACATCCGGATCCACGGGTCCGAGCGGATCCCGAGTGTCGAGATCCTCGGGCTCGCTCGCGTGAACGAGGCCTCGAACGTGTTCCATCTCGACACCCTTGCGGTCGAGCGCCGCCTGGAACGCGACCCGCGGATCCTCGACGCGCGGGTCGCGACGTCGCTCCCGAACGCCATCACGATCGAGGTCGTCGCTCGGACTCCGGTCGGAGTGCTGGGGACATCGGAGGATCTGGTCGGCGCCGACGGCGTCGTGATCGGACCCGGGGGCGATGCCGTCGACCTGCCGGCGCTGCAAGCTCCCGACGGCGGTCCCGTCGGAGCGGGACGTCTCGCCACCGCGGCGGCTGCGGCGGGAGCGCTCGACCCGACGCTGCGCCGCGCCGTGGACGCCGTGGTCGTTGCCCCGGACGGGGGAGTGGAGGTCCGGCTGGCAGCCGGGTTCTCCGCCTCGCTCGGGGATGCGTCGGAGCTCACCGCGAAAGCCGCGTCGCTGGCCGCCCTGCTGGCGTGGGTCCAGGAGCGGGACGTGCGCGTGGTGTCTGCCGACCTGAGTGTGCCGGGGAGCCCGACCGCGAAGCTGGCACGGGGGGCCACCGCCGTTCCCATACCGTGATCCCGGAACGCGGATCTGATTGTCACGAGTAAGCGCAAACGAGCGCCCGCCGAGCGTGGCGCAACTTCTTGACGGACCTGCGATTACGAAGTAGGGTCGCTACCTCCACATGAGCTAGATATGGTAATAACGTTCAAGTGGAGCCTTAGAGTTCATCGGGGAACGAGCACGAACAGCAGTGAGTTCCGTTACAACGGTCGACCACAGGTTGCAGTCGGAGGCGGGACCTCCAGGTACGCGGGCCGGGGCCCGGGAGGGATGCGGATGATGGACGCTCCTCAGAACTACCTCGCCGTGATCAAGGTCGTGGGGATCGGCGGGGGCGGCGTGAACGCCGTGAACCGGATGATCGAGGCGGGCCTCCGGGGCGTCGAGTTCACCGCCGTCAACACGGACGCGCAGACCTTGCTGATGTCCGACGCCGAAGTGAAGCTCGACATCGGCCGGGAGACGACGCGGGGTCTGGGCGCCGGCTCAGATCCGGATGTCGGCCGGCGTGCAGCAGAGGAGCACGCCGACGAGATCGAAGAGATCCTCAAGGGCGCCGACATGGTGTTCATCACGGCCGGCGAGGGCGGAGGCACGGGAACCGGCGGCGCTCCGATCGTCGCGGAGGTCGCGAGGAACCTCGGCGCGCTCACGATCGGCGTCGTGACACGCCCCTTCGGCTTCGAAGGACGCAAGCGTGCGACCCAGGCGGACCTCGGGATCACGGAACTCAAGAAAGCCGTCGACACCCTGATCGTGGTGCCGAACGACCGGCTCCTCCAGGTCGCCGACGCCAGCATGCCGATGCTCGATGCGTTCCGGATGGCGGACCAGGTGCTCTACCAAGGTGTCGACGGCATCACGTCGCTCATCACCACGCCGGGCTTGATCAACCTCGACTTCGCTGACGTGAAGTCGATCATGGCGGGAGCAGGTTCCGCGCTGATGGGCATCGGCCTCGGGTCCGGTCAGGACCGCGCGACTGAGGCTGCGAAGGCGGCGATCAGCTCGCCGCTGCTGGAGTCCTCGATCGACGGCGCGAAGGGTGTCCTGCTCTCGATCGCCGGCCCGACCGATCTGACCCTGCACGAGGTGAACGCGGCGGCCGATGCCATCACGCGTGTCGCCCATCCGGACGCCAATATCATCTTCGGCGCGGTCGTCGATGACGCCTTGGGCGAGGAGGTGCGTGTCACGGTCGTGGCCGCAGGCTTCGACAAGGTGACGGCCGTGTCCGACAGTCGCTTCGAGAGCCGGCTTTCCCGGTTGCTCGAGGAACCCACCGACGAAGGAGCCGCGAGCGAAGAGCCACTTCCGTCGATCCTGGCCGAGGACGACGAAGACCGGGTTTTCACGAGCGGTGAGGGATCCCCGCCGCTGACCTTCGACGCCGAGGAGGACCTGGACATCCCGGATTTCCTCAAGAGCTGAGCACCGCCCCGCGCGGCCCTCGAACCGGGGCGGGGAGGTCCACGTGAGGAGGCGCCCTTCCCCCGCCTCCTCCCGAGGAGGACCTCCCCGCCCCTCTTCGATCTCCTGGGTGTTGTCGGGAGACGCCGGGTGAAGTCACGCCCCGATCACGAGAGGACACGGTGCCCGCCGACCGCGAAGACGTTCGTCGGAACGTGGACGAGGTGCGGTCGCGCATCGCGGCCGCCGCGACCCGCTCGGGCAGGAACCCGGAGGATGTCTCGGTGATCGCGGTCACCAAGACGGTCGAGGCCGAGCAGATCCGGTGGGCGATGGAGGCAGGCATCCACGAGCTCGGCGAGAACTACGTGCAGGAGCTGCGCCGCAAGCGGGAGGAGATCGGCGGTGGGACGTGGCACTTCATCGGCACGCTCCAATCGAGCACGGCGCACCGCGTCGCCGACCACGCGGACGTCGTCGACACGGTCGCGGGAGAGCGGGCGGCGCGCCGCCTCGCGAGCCGAGCCGCCCGCTCCGGCCGCACGCTCGACTCGTTGATCGAGGTCGACCTCACGGAGGGCCGCACGGGCGTGCGGCCTGCGGAGCTCCCCATCTTCGCCGACCTGGTCGCCTCCCTCGAGGGCCTTCGTCTCATCGGCCTCATGACGGTGCCCGCCATCTCGGAGACGGCAGAGGATGCCCGCGCTTCCTTCGCCCGGTTGCGCCGGTTGCGGGATGAGATCCGAGAACAACACCCCGACGTGCTGGCATTGTCGATGGGGATGTCGTTGGATTACGAGGTCGCGGTGGAAGAAGGCGCTACCATGGTCCGTATCGGGACGGCTCTGTTCGGTCCCCGAGCAACGAGAGAGGAACCAGCATGACGGGCGTGTGGAAGAAGACGCTGAACTACCTCGGTCTGGTCGAGGACGACGAGGAGTTCGTCGAGGAGCTACCCGACGTCGAGCCGGCGCCCGTGCGCCGGATGCGGCCTCAGCCGGTCCGTGAGGTGTCGTCGGAGGCGGAAGGTGTGGTGCGTACCATCGCCTCGCCGCGTCAGGTCGGTGCGTCCGCGGCGATCCACAAGTCGGAGCCCAAACGGTTCAACGAGGCCCGCGAGGTCGCCGACCGCTTCAAAGAGGGCACGGCCGTCATCATGAACCTCCAGGGCACCGAGGACTCCACCGCGCGCCGACTCGTCGACTTCGCCTCCGGTCTCGTCTACGGGCTGGACGGCAAGATCGAGCTCGTGGCGAACCGCGTGTACCTGCTCACGCCGGCAGACGTCGAGGTCTCGGCCGAAGAGCGGGAACGCATCGCCGGCGGCGGCTTCTACAACCAGTTCTGAGAACGCTCCGATCCGAGCGTCGCCCTTGCGCTGCTAGCCTTGCGCGTCGATGACGACGGCCGACGGGAACGACTTCGTGAACGAGCTCATCTGTCTCGTGCTCTTCGTCTTCATGATCCTCCTGTTCATCCGCGTCATCCTCGGCTGGTTGCAGTTCGCGGGATGGCGGCCGCCCCTTTCGGGCCCGCTCCGCGCGGCCTTCGACGTCGTCATCGACGTGACGGAGCCACCGCTCCGGCTGCTCCGCAGGATCGTCCCGCCGGCGGGCGTGCTCGACCTCTCGGTCCTGGTTGCGTTCGTGGTCCTGGTCGTGTTGCGTACAGTGTTCTGTTGAGGCGGGATGGCGAGCGAGAGCGGATGAAGAGGGCGAGATGAAGAAGAAGGACACGACGGGTGGCACGTCGGAGTGGACCTCGGCTCCGCAGGGGCGGATCACGCCCCTCGACGTCCAACAGAAGGAGTTCCAGGTCGCCCGTTTCGGCGCCGGCTACCGGATGCGAGAGGTCGACGAGTTCCTCGATCAGGTGACCGATGCGATGTCGGCGCTCGTCGCGGAGAACGAGCGCCTGCTCCGAGGATCGGGTGATCGTGAGGCGACTCCGAGCCGACCCTCGGTCGGCCCGACGACCGGCGACGCCGACCGCGCCGCGGTGGAGGCGTTCCTCCGGCGCGAGAAGGGGTTCCTGCAGGACCTCGGGGGGCTGGTCCAGGAGCACGCCGAAGAGCTGCGGTCCATGGTTCGAGCCGTCCGGCAGGACGCGTCGACGGCGCCGGAGCAGGCGCCTGCGCCCGTGCCTGGAACCGATGACGCACCACGGAGCGAGGCCGCGCCGGTTCCCGAAGCTCCGGGGGAGTCGGACAAGCCGGAGGCCGAGATCGTCGAGGACGCCGACGTGACCGGGACCACGGCCCAGGCGGCCGAGCCCGAGGGTTCCCCAGACGCAGACGCAGACGCGGATGCAGATGAAGAAGAGGACGAGGGCGAGAGCGAGGCGAAAAGCGACGATCGCACGACCATCGCGGGATCGGCGACCGTGATCACGGGCGCCGTCGCCGACGAGCCGATCGTGCTCGACGAGCCGCAGCCCGCCCGATCGGGTCGCCCCGATGAGGAAGACGACGGCTCGCTCAGGGAGCTGTTCTGGGGCGAGGAATGAGACCGGTCGTCAGTCCGCTCGCCTGAGCGTCACGATCACCGTCGTCCCGTCGAGCGTCCCCTCCAGCCGGAACCCGTCCACGCCGCTCGCCGCCACGGTGGCGACGGCCAGCGTCTCGGCGGCGATCTCCTCCGCGTGCGCGGCCAGGGCCTCCGACGGCTCGCCCGACGTCTCCACCCCCAAGACGATCCGGTCCGTCACCTGGAGGCCCGCCTCCTTCCGAGCGTCCTGGATCATCCGGACGAGCTCGCGGGCGAGCCCTTCGCGGCGGAGCTCCGGCGTGATCTCGAGCTCGAGGGCGACCGTGACGCCGCCCTCCGAAGCGACGCCCAACCCCGACCGGACGTCGTGCGTGAGCTGGACGTCGTCGGGCCCGATGGGGACGGGCGGGCCCTCGCCCGCGGCGACCTCGACCTGCTCGCCGTCGGCCAGCCGTCCGGCGATCGAGCCGTCATCCGCCGCCAGCGCCGCGGCCACGGCCTGGACGCGCGAGCCGAGGCGCGGGCCGAGGACCTTGAAATCCGGTCGAGCTCGCCATCGACCGAACACATCGGCCGACCCCGCGACCTCGACGCGCTTGACGTTCAACTCCTCAGCAACCGTATCCCGCAGTCGATCGAACGATCCCGGCGTGTCGGCGAGATGCACGACCGCGGCGGGAAGCGGCTGCCGCGTTCGGGTCTTCGTCTCCGTGCGGATCCGTCGCCCCAGCTCCACGACCTGACGTGCGAGCGCCATCGCGTCGTCCAGGCCGGGGTCGACCGCCGCCTCGTCCACCCGCGGATAGTCCGCCAGGTGGACCGAGTCGGGCAGCCCTCCGCGTCCGGCCGCGAGGTTCGACCAGATCTCCTCGGAGACGAACGGGGTGAGCGGCGCGAGGAGCGTTGCCGTGGTGACCAGGCACTCATGCAGCGTGTGGAACGCCGCGACGCTGTCGGCGCCGCCCCGTCCGCCGGGGTTCCAGAACCGGCGACGCGAGCGACGCACGTACCAGTTGGAGAGATCCTCGAGGAACGCCTGGATCCGTCGGCCCGCCCCCGTCACGTCGTAGCTGTCCATCCCGTCCCGGACGTCGCGAACGGTGCCGGCGAGCCGCGACAGGATCCATCGGTCCAGGAGTGGACGCGAGGACGGCGCCGGAGCGGGCTCCGCCTCGGGATCGAAGTCGTCCGCGTTCGCGTAGAGGACGAAGAAGGAGTACACGTGCCACAACGTGAGCAGGAACTGTCGCACCGCCTCTTCGAGGACCGTGTCGCCGAGTCGACGCGAGGACCAGGGGGAGCCGCTCGTCAGGAGCACCCAGCGGAGCGCGTCCGCTCCGTAGCGCTCCATCACGGTCATCGGGTCGATCACGTTGCCGAGCGACTTCGACATCTTCCGGCCCTGTTCGTCGACGATGAAGCCGAAGCAGACGACGGAGCGGTACGCGATCGAGTCGAAGTGCAGCACGCCCTCCGCCATCAGCGTGTAGAACCAGCCGCGCGTCTGGTCGATCGCTTCGGAGATGAAGTCGGCGGGGAACCGCCGTTCGAACGACTCCTCGCCCCGACCCAGCTCCGGGTGGTAGCCCCACTGCGCGAACGGCATCGCACCGGAGTCGTACCAGGCGTCGATCACCTCGGGGACCCGTCGCGACTCCTCGCCGCACTCCTGACAGGGGAACGTGATCTCGTCGATCGTGGGGCGGTGCGGATCGAGATCCGTCAGATCCCGCCCGGCCAGCGTGCCGAGCTCCGCGAGCGAACCGATCGCGGTCACATGGTCGGACCGACACCGCCAGATCGGCAGCGGCGTTCCCCAGTACCGCTCGCGGGAAAGCGCCCAGTCGACGTTGTTCTCCAGCCAGTTGCCGAAGCGCCCGTGCTTGATGTGATCGGGGTGCCAGTCGACCTGGTCGTTGATGTCCAGGAGGCGTTGCTTGACGGCCGTCGTCCGGACGTACCAGGAGGTGCGCGCGTAATACAGGAGTGGGGTCCTGCACCGCCAGCAGAACGGATACGTGTGCAGGATCGTCCCGGAACGCAGGAGGAGGCCGCGGGCCGAGAGGTCCTCGACGATCGCGGGATCGGCATCCTTCACGAACAGACCGCGGATGAACTCGGGCCCGAGATCGGTGAACCGGCCGTCGTCGCCGACGGGCTTGAAGACCGGCCAGCCCTGGACGAGCCCGACCTCGAGGTCCTCGGCCCCGAACGCGGGCGCCAAGTGCACGATGCCCGTCCCGTCCTCCATCTGGACGAACGCACCCGACACGACGGTGTGCGCGCCCTCGACGTTCGGATAGGGCGGCTCGTACCGGGCTCCGAGGAGACCCGCCCCGCGCAGGGTCGTCTGGAACGTCCACCCCTCGCCCAGGGCCGCTGCCGCGAGCGGTTCGGCGACGACCAGTCGATCGCCGTCGCGCTCGGCCACGACGTAGGTCGCCGAGGCGTCCACCGCGACGCCGGTGTTCGAGGGGAGTGTCCACGGCGTCGTGGTCCACACGAGGAGAGACGCACCGACCAGGTCCGGGTCCGGCGCCTCGACGATCGGGAACCGCACGAAGACGCTCGGGTCCTCGACGGATTCGTAGCCGAGGGCGACCTCCGCGTCGGAGAGCGCCGTGCCGCATCGGGGGCAGTACGCGGTCACCTTGTCCGCTTCGACCAGCAAGCCGCGTTCGTGCAGCCGTTTCAGCGACCACCAGACGGACTCGACGTAGTCGGGATCCATCGTCCAGTAGGCGTCGTCCATGTCGATCCAGAAGCCGATCCGGCGCGTGAGCTCCTCCCAGTCCCGGACGTATCGCCGCACGGACACGCGGCACCGTTCGTTGAACGCGGCGACGCCGAACGCCTCGATGTCACGCTTGCCGGAGGTGCCGATCTCCTTCTCCACCTCGATCTCGACCGGGAGCCCGTGGCAATCCCAGCCCGCCTTGCGGTGCACGAGGTGGCCGGTCATCGTGCGGTAGCGGGGATACACGTCCTTGAAGGTGCGGGTGACCGCGTGGCCGATGTGCGGCTTGGCGTTCGCCGTCGGGGGGCCGTCGTAGAAGACCCATTGGGGGGCGCTCGCTCGCTGCTCGAGGGATCGATGGAAGACGTTCGCCTCCTCCCAGAAGGCGAGGATCGAGCGCTCGAGCTCCGGGAAACGCACCTTGGGATCGACCGGCCGGAACCGGGGGCTCTCGTCGTTCGCCATCCGCTCGCCTCCCGACACGCGAAACGCCTCGTCCTCGACTCGCGAGGACGAGGCGCGAGCCCCGCGGTACCACCTCGCTTGCCGGACGCCTCCCGGCGTCCGGCCGCTCGCGGCCGCGAGCACACGGCCTGCCGCTGTCACGGGCGGACCCGCCTGCGTCTACTGGGAGCCGGGGATCCGACTCGGTTCGGGCAGGGGCTCGGGGAGGATGTCCGCGGGGTGCTCGGCACCGGGCTCCCACCGTTCCCGGCTCGCTCTGGCTCTGCCGTCCCCGCGACGTGTTCCCGTCGTCGCCTTTCGCGTGCATGCTACACGCGTGGACACGCTGCGTGGACGGGCCGCGCCGGAGGGAGGCCGCGCCACGGAGGAGGCGAGGAGAGCGCTGGCGGTTGCGCTGGGAGTCCTCCGGTCGACGGTGACCTCCGACGAGAGCGACGCTCGCGGGAGAAGCTCTTCGAGTTGGCCCGGATGACGGGAGCGCAAGCGCTGCAACGGCTTCGGCACTTTGCGGACCGCTGGAGGGGACGGGAATGGCCGATGCGCCGACGTGCTACCCTTCGCCCCCATGACGCAGGCCAAGCTCACCGCGAAGGAGATCGAAGACCTCCGAGTCCGGCTCCTGGAGGAGCGAACGCACCTCGACGCCCAGCTCGCGTCGATCGTCGAGGATTCATTCGCGGCGACGCAGTCGGACCTGTCGGGTGACGTGGGGCTCGACGACGAATCGGCGGACGCCGGCACCGCCACCTTCGAGCGAGAGAAGGATCTCTCGATCGAGAACAACGTGCGCGACCTCCTCCGCAAGATCGAGGGTGCCTTGAAGCGCATGGATGCGGGGACCTACGGTCTCTGCGAGCGTTGCGGCAAGCCGATCGAGAAAGCCCGGATCAAGGCCCTGCCGTACGCCGAACTCTGCATCAAGGATGCGCAGGCGGCGCAGTCGCGTCGCTGACCTCTGTGGACGCGCGGCGGAGCCGGGCGGCCCGGACGCTCTTCGTGGTAGCGGTCGCTTCCTTCGGCCTCGACCGGATCACGAAGATCTGGGCCGAGTCGGTCCTCCCCGGCTCTCCGATCGACGTCGTGCCGGGCATGCTCACGTTGCGATTCACGACCAACTCCGGCGGCGCGTTCAGCATCGGACAGAGCGCCCCGTGGTTCTTCGTCGGTGTGTCGACGGTCGTGGTCGCGATCATCCTCGCGACCTCCTTCCGACACACCAGCCGGATCGTCGGCGCGGGCCTCGGCCTGGTGCTCGGTGGAGCGCTCGGGAACCTCACGGATCGCGCTTTCAGGGACGAGGGCTTCCGGGGACGCGTCGTCGACTTCATCGACTTCCACGTGTGGCCGGTCTTCAATCTGGCCGACTCCGCGATCGTGATCGGCGCGATCGTGCTCGCATGGGCCGGGACACGGGATCGGCCACGGGAACGGAAGGAGCAGCCCGAGCCGACGGCGGCGCCGCGGTGAGGCGAACGCTCGTCGCCGAGGAGGGACGGCTCGATGCCGTCCTCGCACGGATGACCGGCGAGGCGCGAGCGGACGTCCAGCGCGCGATCACGGCGGGGAAGGTGCAGGTCGACGGCGAGCCGCGGCCGAAGTCCTTCCGCCTCCGCGGCGGCGAGCGGGTGACGCTCGAGATCGAGCGGGACGAGCCGATCCTCGCCGAGGGGCCTCCCGTGCCGATCCGCTACGAGGACGACCATCTCCTCGTGATCGCGAAGCCCGCCGGGCTCGTGACACATCCGACCGCCGGCCGGCGCGGGGGGACGCTCGTGAACCGGCTGCTCGGCATGGGCGTCCCGCTCGCGCCGGCCGGCGGCTCACTCCGCCCCGGCATCGTGCACCGGCTCGACGTCGGTACCTCCGGGCTGCTGGTCGTGGCGAAGACCGATGAGGCCTACTCGGCACTGCGGCGCATGTTCGGCGTCCATGCCGTGGACCGCGGGTATCTGGCGCTCGTCCGGGGCGCGGTGGCCAACGACGCCTTCGCCGTGGATGCACCGCTCGGTCGGCGCGCGGCCAAGATCGTCGTGGACGCGACCGAGGGAAGGCAGGCGGAGACCGGCTTCGAGGTCCGCGAGCGATTGGACGGTGCGACACTGCTGGAGGCGGTGCCACGAACCGGACGCACGCACCAGATCCGGGTGCACCTGGCGGCGATCGGACATCCGATCCTCGGGGACCGCGCGTACGGGGGTGGTGGGAACGACGCGCGCCGGGTGGGGCTCGATCGCCCGTTCCTGCACGCTTGGCGGCTGTCGTTCATCCACCCCGTCGGGGGGGAGCGGGTCGAGGTCGTGGAGGACCTTCCGGAGGAGCTCGTCGTGGCGCTCGACGGGTTCCGATGACGGGTTCGCTTGACGGCGCCGGAGAGGCGACGTAGCGTGGGGCTCCTACGAATCACAGTCATGTAAGTTTCCACAACCGGCCGGGACGGTGTGGAAAACCCCTCTCCGGAGGTCGCCACGGCAGCGCGAGACGGTTTCGTCCATCTGCACGTTCATTCCGAGTATTCGCTGCTGGACGGGGCTGCCCGCATCGAGGCTCCCGCGGCCAACCGATCGGCCCCGACGATCTTCTCGGAAGCGCAGCGCATGGAGATGCCGGCGATCGCCGTCACCGATCACGGGGTGATGTTCGGCGCCCTCGGCTTCTACGAGGCCGCGCGGTCCCACGGCATCAAGCCGATCCTCGGGGTCGAGGCGTACGTCGCGCCGGGCTCACGCTTCGACCGCGAACCGGGCGAGAACGAGGAGAAGTACCACCACCTCACACTCCTCGCTCGTGACGAGAAGGGGTACCGGAATCTGCTGCAGCTCGTGTCGGCGGCCCACCTCGAGGGCTTCTACCACCGCCCACGCATGGACAAGCAGCTCTTGGCCGAGCACGCCGAGGGGCTGACCTGCCTTTCAGGCTGCCTGTCGTCGGAGCTGTCGAAGCTCCTGCTCACGGAGCAGGAGGTTCGTGCGCGGGCCGTGGCCGCCGAGTACCGGGACATCTTCGGCGCGGGCAACTACTGGATCGAGCTCCAGGACCACGGGCTCTCGGAACAGCGACGGGTGACGCCTCGGCAGGTGTCCCTGGCGCGGGAGCTCGGCATCGGCCTGGTCGCGACCAACGACCTGCACTACACCTCGGCCACCGACGCCAAGCCGCATGACGTGCTGCTCTGCATCCAGCAGCAGAAGCTGCAGACGGATCCGAAACGGCTCCGATTCGACTCCGAGGAGTTCTACCTGAAGTCGGCGGCTCAGATGCGGGCCCTCTTCGCGGAGCTCCCCGAAGCGTGCGACCACACGCTCGAGATCGCGGATTCGGTGGAGCTCGAGCTCATCTACGGCGACGCCGCCCCGCTCGAGGAGCGCTACCACCTGCCTCGCTTCGAGGCGCCGGGCGGGCAGTCACTCGAGGCCTACCTCCGTGAGCTCACGCTCGCCGGGGCCGCCCAGCGCTACGGCGACCCACTGCCGTCGGAGATCGGCGACCGCCTCGACCTCGAGATGAGCGTGATCCTCCAGATGGGCCTCGCCGGGTACTTCCTCGTGGTGTGGGACCTGATCCGCTTCGCTCGGGAGCAGGGCATCCGCGTCGGACCGGGCCGAGGATCGGCCGCCGGGTCGGTCGTGTCCTATTGCCTGCGGATCACCGACGTCGACCCGCTGCGATACGGGTTGATCTTCGAGCGCTTCCTGAACCCCGAGCGGATCCAGATGCCGGACATCGACATGGACTTCGACGAGCGTCGCCGTGACGAGGTGATCAGGTACGCCAGCACGAAGTATGGCGCCGACCACGTCGCGCAGATCGTCACGTTCCAGACGATCAAGGGCAAGCAGGGGATCCGCGACGCGGCTCGCGTGCTGGGCTTCCCGCCGTCGGTGGGAGATCGGCTCTGCAAGATGTACCCATCGCCGGTGATGGGCCGCGATCACCCGATCGAGGAGGCGCTCCGGCTGTCCCCGGAGCTCGCGACCGCCTACGGGGGCGAGCCCGAGGCGAAGGAGATCGTCGACACGGCCCGGGCGCTCGAGGGCCTGCGCCGCGAGGACTCGGTCCACGCCGCCGGCGTCGTGATCGGTGACGCGCCGCTCGTGCACTACCTGCCACTCAAGCTCTCCAAGGACTCGCGCGACGACTCCAAGCGCATCGTCACGCAGTTCGACATGCACGGGGTCGAGAAGCTCGGGCTCCTCAAGATGGACTTCCTCGGTCTCCGCAACCTCTCGGTGATCGAGGACACCCTGCGGCACCTCCGAGCCGACGGGGTGGAGATGGACATCGACCACGTCCCGCTCGACGATCCGGACACCTACGCGCTGCTCTGCCGCGGCGAGACCACCGGCGTCTTCCAGATGGAGTCGGGCGGGATGCGCAGCCTGATCAAGCTCCTGGAGCCCGACCGGTTCGAGGACGTGATGGCTCTGGTCGCGCTCTACCGGCCCGGGCCGCTCAACAACGGCCTGCACACGGAGTACGCGGAGCGCAAGCACGGACGCAAGCCCGTGACTTACCCGCACCCCGATCTCGAGCCGATCCTGCGAGACACCTACGGCGTGATGGTCTATCAGGAGCAGGTGATGCAGATCGCCGTGACGATGGCCGGCTTCTCGATGGGCGAGGCGGACACGCTCCGCAAGGCGATGGGCAAGAAGAAGATCGAGTACCTCATGCCGTTCAAGGAGCGCTTCGTCAAGGGAGCCGTCGACCGCGGCTACCCGGAACGGAGCGCGGCGGACATGTTCGAGATGTTCGTCCCGTTCGCCGACTACGGGTTCAACGCGTCGCACGCGTGCGCGTACGGGCTGGTGGCCTATCAGACCGCCTACCTGATGGCGCACCACCCGGTCTCGTACATGGCGGCGATCCTCACGTCGGTGAAGGACGACAAGGACCGGAAGCCGTATTACCTCTACGCGTGCCGCGCGATGGACATCGAGGTGCTCCCGCCGGACGTGAACGACTCCGCGCTCGACTTCGCCCCCGCAGCCGGCGGCGGCAGGGCGATCAGGTACGGGCTCGCCGCGGTGCGCAACGTTGGAGAGGGGGCGGTGCAGCAGATCATCGAGGCGCGGGCGGAGAAGGGCCGCTTCGAGTCCTACTCCGACTTCTGCCGGAAGGTCGACCCTTCGGTCCTCGCGAAACGGATGCTGGAGTCGTTGGTGCTGGCCGGTGCGTTCGACGCCCTGGGGTACCGACGGCGAGCGCTGCTGATCGGGCAGGACAAGGTGTCGGGCCCCATCGTCGCCGAGCGCAAGGCCGAGGCGGCCGGGCAGTTCTCGCTGTTCGGCGGGGACTCGGAGGTCGGGCAGATCGACGAGTCGGTCCTGCACGGGGAGGAGTTCGACAAGCCGGAGCTCCTCCGGTACGAGAAGGAGATGCTCGGCCAGTTCGTGTCCGACCATCCTCTCCTGGAGGTGGCGGACGCTCTCCGGGCGCAGAGCTCGCACGAGATCGGCGATCTCGAGGGCGCCGACGACGGCGAGCTGGTGACCGCGGCCGGGATCATCGGCGGGGTCGCCAGGAAGTACACGAAGCGTGGGGAGCCGTACGCGCAGTTCCGCCTCGAGGGGCTCGCGGCCGGCGTGGAGGTGGTGGCGTTCCCATCGGTGTACGAGGCGGATCCCGACCTCATCTCGGCCGACCGGATCGTGGTGGTCGTCGGGCGGATCGATCGGCGAGGGCGAGAGCTCCAGATCCGGGCGAACGAGGTGCGCCAGCCCGTGCTCGCCGGGGTGGAGACGCCGTCGGGACCGGAGTCCGTGGTGATCGACCTCACGGCGGCGGCGTGCACCGACGCCGTGCTGGCCAAGATGGCCGAGCTCCTGCGGTCGCGGCCGGGGCCGGCGCCCGTGAAGGTCCGGTTCCATTCCTCCGCCGGCGTGCGACCGCTCGACATGGGTGAGTTCCGCGTGGACTCCTCGGCCGCCCTGATGGGTGAGCTGATCGGCCTGCTGGGGTTCGGCGCGGCACGCGTGGAACGCGTCGGCTGAGGGCGCGTCGGCGAGCGGCGAACCGATCCTCCCTTCCTCCCGTATCGTGCCGCGCGTGTTCGACGTCATCCCCGCGATCGACGTGAGCGACGGCCGGCTTGCGACGTTCACGCCGGCGGGACCGCGGCCCGTGGAGGCGTTCGGAGGGGACCCGCTCGCAGCCGCAACCGCTGCGGTGGCGGCGGGCGCCCGGTGGATCCACGTCGTGGACATGGATCTCGCGTTCTGGGGCGAGGCGCAGAACCTCGACGTCGTGGCGGCGATCGCCTCGCTCTCCGTGGCCGTGCAGGCGGCGGGCGGCGTGCGCGACGCAGAGGAGGTCCGAGCCTTGTTCGAGGCCGGAGCCACGCGTGTCGTCCTGGGATCGGCCGCCCTCGGCGACGAGCACGCCACGGCGGCGCTTCTCGCCGAGGAGGGACCGCGTCTCGCGATCGGGATCGAGGTGGACGAGGGTCGCATCCGCTCACGCGGCCGGGACCCGGTCGACCTCCCGTTGCTCGAGACACTCGGGTGGGTCGTCTCGGCCGGCGCCGCCACGCTGCTCGTGACGTCGGTCGGCCGGGTGGGGCACCGCGGCGGTCCGGACGTCGAGCTGGTGAAGCGGGTGGGGCGCGCCGGCCGGCCGGTGCTGGCGGCAGGAGGGATCGCGTCCATCGCGGACCTGCTCGAACTCCGGACGGCCGGCGCCGCGGGCGCGGTCGTCGGGAGCGCGGCGCTGGACGGCTCGCTGGATCTCGCGGCCGCGATCGCCGAGGTCACCTGAGACCGGGATCGACCGCGGTCTAGACTCGCCGCCCCATGGGGTTCTTGAGCGATCTCATCGAGCGGCTCGACCGGGACCTGCACGAGCACCCGCTCGACGATCTCGCGCTGATGGCGCGCGCCTCCGCGATGCCGCCGGTGCGAGATCTCGAGGCGGCCCTCCGGCTGGCGGAGCCGCCCGCGCTGATCGCCGAGGTGAAGCGAGCCTCGCCGTCGGCCGGGGCGATCGCGGAGCACGCGAACCCGAGCGTGCTCGCGCGGGGGTACGAGGCGGGCGGCGCCGCGGCGGTCTCGGTCCTCACGGAGCCGCGGCATTTCCACGGGTCGCTCGCCGACCTGCAGGCGGCTCGGTCGTCGGTATCGATCCCGGTGCTGCGCAAGGACTTCCTGATCCATCCCTCGCAGGTGATCGAGGCGAGGGCCTCGGGCGCGGACGCCGTCCTGTTGATCGTGGCCGCTCTGACCGACACGCAGCTGCGGGCGCTGCTGGAGGCGGCCCGCGACCTCGGGCTCACGGCGCTCGTGGAGACGCATTCGGACGAGGACCTCCGGCGGGCGCTCGAGACCGACGCGATCGTCATCGGGGTCAACGCCCGCGACCTCGAGACCCTCGACGTCGACGTCGACGGGGCGCTGGCGCGGATCGGGCGGGTGCCCGATGACCGGATCTCGGTGTTGGAGAGCGGGATCTCGACCAGGGCGGACGTCGACGCCGCACTCGAGGCGGGGGCGTCTGCCATCCTGGTGGGCGAAGCGCTGATGCGCGCAGACGATCCCGCCCGCGCGGTGAGGAAGCTCCTCTGGAGGGAAATCCGCACATGACGATCGTCGCCACCGTTCCCGACGCTCGTGGCCGGTTCGGTACCTACGGGGGTCGCTACGTCCCGGAGGTCCTGATCCCGGCGTTGGACGAGCTCGCCGATGCCTGGTCCGGCCTGCGGGAGGACGACGGCTTCCGGAGCGAGCTCTCCTCGCTCGCCAGGGATTTCGTCGGGCGGCCGACCCCGCTGACGTCCGCGACCCGCCTGTCCGACCAGCTCGGGTACCGGATCTGGCTCAAGCGAGAGGACCTTGCACACACGGGCGCCCACAAGATCAACAACGCGCTCGGCCAGGCGCTCCTCGCGAAGCGCCTCGGCAAGGAGCGGATCATCGCCGAGACCGGGGCGGGGATGCACGGCGTCGCGACCGCGACGGCGTGCGCCCTCCTGGGCCTGCCCTGCGTCGTCTACATGGGGGAGGAGGACACGCGACGGCAGGCGCCCAACGTCTCCCGGATGCAGCTGCTCGGTGCGGAGGTGGTCCCGGTCACCGCGGGCTCGAAGACCTTGAAGGAAGCGGTGAACGAGGCGCTCCGGGACTGGGCTGCTTCGGTCCGAACGACCCACTACGTCATCGGATCGGTCGTGGGGCCGCATCCGTTCCCCGTCCTCGTGCGAGACCTCCAGCGGGTGATCGGCGACGAGGCACGTCCTCGGTTCCGAGACGAGAACGGCGGTGCCGAGCCCGACGTCGTCGCCGCCTGCGTGGGTGGCGGCAGCAACGCGATCGGGATGTTCACGGCGTTCGTCGGCGCCCCGGGCGTGCGACTGATCGGCGTCGAAGCCGGAGGCCGAGGAGCGATCCTCGGCGAACACTGCGCCTCGCTCACCCAAGGCGAGCCGGGCATCCTCCACGGCGCGCTCAGCTACCTGTTGCAAGACGAGGACGGGCAGGTCGCGAACACACACTCGATCTCCGCGGGCCTCGACTACCCGGGTGTCGGGCCGGAGCACGCCTACCTCCGGGACGCCGGACTCGCGGAGTACGTGAGCGCTTCGGACGACGACGCCCTGGCGGGGTTCCAGGCGCTCGCCCAGACCGAGGGGATCATCCCCGCACTCGAGCCTGCCCATGTGATCGGGTGGCTCCTCCGGAAGCCTCTGCCCGAGGGGTCGTCGGTCCTCGTCTGCCTCTCGGGGCGCGGCGACAAGGATCTCGAGACGGTGCGGGCGAGGCTCGGGATCACGTAGGTGGGGCGGCTCGAGGAGGCCCTGCGCGCCCGCCGCGACGCCGGCGGGCGCGCGTTCGTGCCGTACGTGACGGGAGGGTATCCGGGGGTGGACGCGGGTCTGCTCAGGCGGCTGGAGGCCGCCGGCGCAGATGCCATCGAGGTCGGCATCCCGTTCTCCGACCCCGTGATGGACGGCGGGGTGATCCAGGAGGCCTCCGCGGAGGCGCTCCGCCGCGGCACCCGTCCCTCCGACGTCCTCGCGGCGATCCGAGATGCGGCGATCGAGGTTCCGATCGCCGTGATGACGTATGTGAACCCGGTCCACCGCCACGGCATCGGTCGGTTCCTCGACGACGCGGACGCGGCGGGGGTGGCCGGCCTGATCGTCCCGGACCTGCCCGTCGACGAGTCCGCGGAGCTCGAGGAGGCGGCGGCGGCACGGGGCCTGGATGCCGTCCTGCTGGCCGCGCCCGGCAGCACGCCGGAGCGCCTGGCCGAGATCGGGCGCCGGTCGCGCGGGTTCGTGTACTGCGTCGCGGCCTACGGCGTGACGGGCGCCCGCGACCACCTCGACGCAGCGGCCAGAGACCTCGTGGACGCTCTCCGGCCCCACACGGACCTCCCCCTGCTGCTCGGCGTGGGGATCGGGACGCCCGAGCAGGCGGCGGAGGCCTGCACCTTCGCGGACGGCGTCGTGGTCGGGAGCGCGCTGATGGCGCGCGTCGTCGCCGGGGACCTCGACGGCGCCGTCGGCCTCGCGAGCGACTTCCGGACCTCGATCCCGGAGTGAACGCATCGGGTCCCGGGGCCATCTCCGAGCCCCGGCCGTCTCGTATGACCAGGGGAAACGGCCCCGAGCGGATTGGCCAATCGGGGGCGGGATGTGATAGTCACACACCATCTCGGGGAACCGGGAAGAGAAGGGGGGCTTCATGAAGCACCGTTCATGGTTCAAGGCGTTCGCCCTCGTTGCCGTGTTGTCCATCGTGGCGTCGGCGTGTGCCGGCGACGACGAGCCCAGCGGCAACGGCGGGGACGTCGACTGTGCCACCGTCGAGTTCGGGTGCGTCGAGGTCGGCGCGGACGAGCCGATCAACCTGGGTGCCGCTCAGGTGATCAGCGGCGCCGATCAGACCCTCGGCGTCGACCAGGTCAACGCGATCGAGCTCGCGATCGACCACCTCGACGGCACGTTCGACCAGACCGACGGCACGCTGCTCGATCACCCGGTGAACCTCACCACGGAGGACGAGCTGTGCTCCGCGGATGGCGGGCAGACCGCCGGCACGGCGCTCGCGGCCGACGCGTCCATCGTGGCCGTCATCGGGACGAGCTGCTCGAGCGCGGCGCTCGGCGTGGCGGACACGATCCTCGGCGACAAGGGCATCACGCTCATCTCGGGCTCGAACACGAGCCCGGCGCTGACCGATCCTGAGCTGCACAACCCGTTCTACGCCCGTACGGCCCACAACGACCGCATCCAGGGCGCGATCGGCGCCGAGTTCGCGCTGGGCGAAGACCTCGGCGCCACCACGGCGGCGACCATCGCCGACGAGAGCCCGTACACCCAGGGTCTCGTGGCTGCGTTCAGGGCGAACTTCGAGGCAGGGGGCGGCACCCTCACGGGCGAGGAGCAGGTGAACTCCGAGGACACCGACTTCAAGCCGGTCCTCAGGTCGTTGGCCGAACAGGATCCGGACGTCCTGTACTTCCCGATCTTCGTGGCAGCCTGCACGCTGATCATCAAGCAGGCGCAGGACATCATGCCCGAGGCCGAGCTGATCGTGGCCGACGGATGCCTGTCGAGCGACACGCTGAAGAACGCGGGAGCGGCGGCGGAAGGCGTCTGGGCGTCCTCGCCGGACCTGTCGGCGTTCCAGTCCAACGAGTTCTACTCCGGGGAGTTCATCCCCGCCTATCAGGAGGCGTTCGGGAGCGAGCCGCTCTCGGTGTTCCACGCGCACTCCTACGACGCGACCAACGTCGTGTTCGAGGCCATCAAGGAGGTCGCGATCGACAATGGCGACGGGTCGCTCTCGATCCCGCGCCAGGCGCTGCGTGATGCGATCTTCGCGACCGAGGGATACGAGGGTGTCACGGGCACGATCACGTGCCTCGACACGGGCGACTGTGCGACCGACGTGACGATCGGACTGTTCCTCGCTCCGGGCTGGCCCGTCGAGGGAGGCACGGACGATCCGGCCGTCTACACCGACACCAAGTCGCTGGACGAAGTGCTGTAGGGAAGAGAGAAGACGGAAGGGGGCCGCGGGTGAGCCGAGAGGCTCGCCCGCGGCCCCTTCCCTCGTAGGGAGGAGACCCTGGCGGGCACCGAGGCGCCGCGCGTGGCAGCCGCGCAGCTGAGTCTCTTCGAGCGGCTGCCGTGGCGACGCATCATCCTCGTCATCCTCGGGATCCTCGTGGTCGGCGTGGTCGCCCTCGGCGCATGGCGGACGCTCACGCTCGAGGCGGCCGAAGGTGGGTACTCCGGCGGCGCCTGGCGCGACTTCGTCGTCCAGGGCGCCGCGCAGGGTGCGATCTTCGCGATGATCGCGCTCGGGTACAGCCTCGTCTACGGGATCCTCCGCATGATCAACTTCGCCCACGGTGAGGTGTTCATGGCCGGGGCCTTCGGCTCGTTCTTCTTCGCCGACGCCTACGCGAAGAGCGGTTTCCTCGACCGTGACCCACTCTTCGCGCTCGCGATCGTCACGGCGGTGGCGATCGGCGTGTCGGTCGGAACGGCCGTGCTCCTCGAGCGGCTCGCGTACCGGCCCCTTCGGAACGCACCCAGGCTCGTCCCGCTCATCACGGCGATCGGCGCTTCCCTCTTCTTGCAGAACACGTTCCGGGGATTCTTCGGCCCTCAGCCGTACGGGTATCCGAAGCCTGGATCGCTGGCGGGGAACATCACGGTCCTCGGGGTTCCGGTCCAGAAGGTCCAACTTCTGGTCCTCGTGGTCGCGGTGATCAGCATGCTGGTGCTCCAGTGGTTCGTCTCCACGACCACGACGGGACGGTCGATGCGGGCGGTGGCCCAGGATCGGGAGATCGCCAGCCTGATGGGCATCAACGTCGACCGGGTGATCGTCATCACCTTCGCGATCGGCGGAGTGCTCGCCGGGATCGCCGGGGTCCTGTTCTCCCTGACCTTCGAGCAGGTGCAGTTCACGATGGGGTTCCGCCCCGGGATCGCGGCGTTCACCGCAGCCGTGCTGGGTGGCATCGGGAGCATCGGCGGCGCGGCGTTGGGCGGGTTCGTGATCGGGTTGCTGCAAGCGGTCGGGCCGCCGCTGATCCTCACGGGGTTCGGCATCCCCAGCGTGTTCTCGTTGCGCGACGCGTTCGTGTTCCTCGTGCTCGTGCTCGTGCTCGTCTTCAGGCCCGGAGGACTGCTTGGCTCCGGCGAGGCGGAGAAGGTGTGATGGCGAACCGGGGGGTCCGGATCGGAGCGGCTGCCGGCGTCGTCACGATCTTCCTCGCTCTCGTCGGTCTGATCGGCGGCTTCACCGACGTGTACCTGATCGGCGACGAGATCACGTTCGCCGGGTTGATGCTCCTGCTTCCGGCGTTCGTCGCGGGCCTGGTGGCGGTGGCGCCTCGGGTCGAGGGCGGCGAGCGGTACGAGATGCGGCTCACCCAGGCCGCCGCGGCCGCCGCGCTGGCCGGCGCGGCAGCGGGAGCCACGTTCGCCGTCGCCGTCGTCCTCGCGGACTGGATCGGGGACGAACGGATCCGGGCGGTCTTCCTCAACGTGACGCCGCAACTGATGGAGTTCGTCACCTTCGGCCAGGCGACCGTTCTCGGCGCGGTGGCCATCGTCGTGATCTCGACGGTGGCGGCCGTCCTCGGTGGCGTCCTGCGGGTGGCGCCGGGCGTGGTACGCCGCCCGTTGACGGCGGCGATCATGGCGATCGTGGTGTTCGGCTTCCTCCAACGGGTGATCCCCATCGCCCTCGACCAGCTCAAGCTCGAGCGGGACTGGCTCTACAGCACGACGTTCGACGGCCTCACCTGGATCGGCGCACTGACCGTCGGCCTGGTCGCCGCCGGTGTCAGCCTTCTCAGCACTCGGTACGGCGCCCGGCTTCGGGGCAGCGTTACGAGGATCGGCGGACCCGGCGGTCCGGCGATCAGCCCGATGCGTCTGCTGGCCGGCGCGCTCGCGCTCGCTCTGCTGATCGCCGCCCCGCTCCTGCTCGGTTCGGTGATCTCCGAGGTCCTCGGCACCGTGATGATCTTCGCGCTGCTGGGTATCGGTCTCAACATCGTCGTGGGGTACGCCGGGTTGCTGGACCTCGGCTACGTCTTCTTCTTCGCATTGGGGGCCTACTCGCTCGCGCTGCTCACCGGTGCGACGCTGAACGCCTTCGGGATCCCGCCTGAACCCGTGATCTCCGGGAGCCTGAACTTCTACGTGGCGATCCCGATCGTGATGGTGATCGCGGCCGCGGCGGGGGCGCTGGTCGGAGCCCCGGTGCTGCGGCTCCGGGGCGACTACCTCGCGCTCGTGACCCTCGGCCTCGGCGAGATGGTGACCGTGCTCGTCGGAAGCCCGTGGCTCGTGCCGCTCGTGGGCGGGCCGAGTGGGATGCGTGGCATCACGGATGCCGCGATCGGAGGCCTCGCGTTCCGCGATCCACAGCGCTTCTACTATCTGGCCCTCGCGTTCGTCGGCCTGGCGGCGTTCGTGTCATGGCGGCTCGCCGCTTCACGGATCGGTCGTGCATGGACCGCGATGCGAGAGGACGAGCAGACCGCCGACGCGATGGGGATCAGCACGACCCGCTTCAAGCTGCTCGCGTTCGCGATCGGTGGCGCGATCGGGTCGCTCGGTGGGGCGCTCTTCGCCGTGAAGATCGGGTCGCTCACGCCCGCGAGCTTCCAGGTGATCGTGTCGATCCAGGTGCTGGGCTTGGTGATCTTGGGCGGCATCGGGAGCATCCCCGGCGTGATCGTGGGCTCCCTCGTGCTGGTCGGGCTGCCCGGCCTGCTGCGTGAGTTCGAGGAGTACCGGTTCCTGGCCTACGGAGCCGCCGTGGTCGCGGTGATGGTGTTGCGGCCGCAGGGATTGGTGCCGAACGTCCGCCGGAGCCGGGAGCTGCAGGACGAGGAACGGGCACAGGACGAGTGGGCGAAGGCCGTGGAAGAGGGAGAGACGCCGCCGGACGTCGCGACCGCGACCGGAGCGACGACATGAGCGAACCGGCACCGGTCAAAGGGACCGAGGCGGTCCTGGAGGTGCGCGGCCTCGAGAAGCACTTCGGAGGGCTCTACGCGCTCTCCGGCCTGGACATGGAGGTCCGACCGGGCGAGATCGTGTCGGTGATCGGCCCGAACGGCGCCGGGAAGAGCACGCTCTTCAACGTGATCACCGGGATCTACGAGCCGGACGCCGGCGACATCAGGTACGGGGACGTGAGCATCGTGGGGCTCCGGCCGCATCAGGTCGTGAAGCTCGGGATCGCTCGCACGTTCCAGAACGTTCGCCTGTTCGCGAACATGACGATCCTCGAGAACGCGATGGTCGGCCAGCATTGCCGCAGCAAGGGCGGCGTGTTCGGGTCGATCCTCCGCACGCCCGGGATCCGCGCCGAGGAGGAGCGGATCCGGGAGCGTGCGAAGCAGGCGCTGAGCTTCTTCGGCAAGCGGCTGTCCGGCTACCGCTTGGAGCAGCCCGCATTCTCTCTCTCGTACGCGAACCGTCGCCGGCTGGAGATGGCCCGAGCGCTCGCAACGGACCCGACGCTGCTCCTGCTCGACGAGCCGACGGCCGGCATGAACCCGCGCGAGACCTTGGAGCTCCGCGACCACATCGTTCGGATGCGCGACGAGCTCGGACTGACGGTGATCGTGATCGAACACGACATGCGGGTCGTCAAGGGCGTGTCCGACCGGGTGATCGCGTGCGACTACGGGCAGAAGATCGCCGAAGGCACGTACGACGAGGTCGCTCACGACGAACGTGTGGTCGAGGCCTATCTCGGCACGAAGGCGGCCGGATGACGGCGGACGGAACGAAGGCGGCGACATGAGCGGGGACGGTCGCGCGCCCGTGCTCGAGCTCCGCAACGTCAGCACGCACTACGGCCTCGTCGCGGTGCTCCGCGACGTCGACATGGAGATCTACGCGGGCGAGATGGTCTGCCTCCTGGGCGGCAACGCGAGCGGGAAGACGACCACGCTCAAGACCATCCTGGGCTACGTCTCGCCGTCAGAAGGAGAGGTCGTGCTGGACGGTCAGGTCGTCTCGGGACTCTCCACGACCGAGGTCGTGAAGCGCGGCGTCTCGATGGTGCCGGAGAACCGCCGCCTCTTCTCGGACATGACCGTGGACGAGAACCTCCGGCTCGGGGCGTACCTGCGGACGGACAAGAAGACGATCGAGGAGACCCGGGAGAGCGTGTTGCAGACGTTCCCGCGGATCCGGGAGCGCCTCAAGCAGAAGGCCGGCACCTTGTCCGGGGGAGAGCAGCAGATGGTCGCGATGGGCCGGGCCCTGATGGCCGACCCCAAGATCCTGCTGATGGATGAACCCTCGATGGGACTGGCACCGATCCTGGTCGAGCAGGTCTTCGAGATCATCAAGAAGATCCGGGAGCTCGGCAAGACCGTCTTCGTCGTCGAGCAGAACGCGAACATGGCACTGTCGATCGCGGACAGGGGCTACGTGATCCAGACGGGCCAGGTGGTGCTCGCGGACACCGCCGCGAACCTCTTGCAGGATCCGTTGATGCGGGAGGCGTACCTGGGTGAGCTCTGAGCTCCGCGTCATCGGCGCGGAGGAGATCCGCGCCCGGCTGCCGATGGCCGCCGCCGTGGATGCGCTGGAGGAAGCCTTCCGAACCCAGGACGCGCGAAGTGGACCGCTTCGAACGCACGTCGAGACGCCCGCCGGCACGCTCCTGCTGATGCCGGCCTCCGGGGAGGCGGGGATGGGCGTGAAGCTCGTGTCGCTCACCCCCGCCAATCCCGATCGGGGCCTGCCGTTCATCCACGCGAGCTACGTGCTGTTCGATGGGGAGACCCAGGCTCCCGAGGCGATCCTCGACGGCTCGGCTCTCACCGCGCTCCGGACGGCGGCGGTCTCGGGGCTCGCCACCCGCCATCTCAGCCGGGAGGACTCGCATCGCCTCGTCATCTTCGGAGCAGGTGTCCAGGCGACGTCCCACCTCGAGGCGATGTGTTCCGTGCGTCCGGTGACCGACCTCGTGGTCGTGTCGCGGTCACGACGGGCGGCCGAGGCCCTGGTGGAGGAGGGGCTCCGCCGCGGACTCACGTCTCGCCTCGGGGAGCCCGAGGCGGTGAGCGAGGCAGATCTCATCTGCACATGCACGACGGCGGAGGAGCCCCTGTTCGACGGCTCGGCGCTGTCGCCGGGGACGCACATCAACGCGGTGGGTTCCTACCGCCCCGAGACCCGCGAGCTCGACACGGAGACGGTGCGGCGCGCGAAGGTTGTCGTCGAGTCGAGGGAGGCGGCCCTGGCGGAGGCCGGTGATCTTTCGATCCCGATCCGAGAGGGGGTCATCGAGGCAGGCCACATCGTCGCCGACCTGGCCGAGACGGTCCGAGGCGCGCCGGTGCGACGTACGCCGGAGGACATCACGCTCTTCAAGAGCGTGGGGATGGCGTTCGAGGACCTGGTGGTCGCGCGGGCGGTCCTGGACGCGGGGCGATGACCGCCACTGGTCGAGACCGTTGCCTGGACGTCTGCGTGCCGGGAGAGGGGCTCGAACCCTCACGAGCCGAAGCTCACGGGTTTTTGAGACCCGCGCGTCTACCAGTTCCGCCATCCCGGCCGGGCGGCTCTAGGGTAGCGGCCCGCGGACCGCGAGCCGTCCTCGCCGTGTTGCTTCTCCTCGTCGCTGCTGGGTGTTCCAACGATGTCTCGCGGCAGGACGCGATCGGCCCCACGATCGCCTTCCTTCGGGACGGGTCGCCGGCGGACGCGGATCTGGTGACGTCGCCCGCACTCGCCGGACTGGAGCTCGCCGCCCGCGGATCGAGGAACGTCCACATCGAGCCGCTGGACGTGGGAGTCAGCAGAGACGAGGTGATGGACTCCCTCCGGGCGCTCGGCCAGGACCCCGGGGTCGTCGCCGCGGTCATCGCGCCGTGGACCGCCCCGCCCGCCGGTGCGATCGAACTGCTCGCGGCAGAAGGGCTGCCCGTGGTCACGTTCTCCTGGGCCTGGGGGCCTCCGGGGGAGGATGAGGGGCTCTGGCACTCGTTCGTCCCCGCGCGGGCTCGGGAAGCGGTCATCCTGCTGTCGGGCGCCGCGGGGCTCGCGCCCGGACACGCGCTCTGTCTCGCTGGTGACGACCATGTCACGAGCCGAACTCTCCTGGCGACGGCCGAAGAGCTCGGTGAGGCCGCGGGGGACCCGGAGCTCGTGATAGCCGGGATCGCCGCGACCGAGCACGAGGAGACCACCGGCGCGGTCGCCGCCCGCATCCGCGACGCTCGTTGTCCTGCTCTCGTCTGGATCGGTGGTGCGACGGATGCGGCGCCGGTCCTGTCCTCGATCCCCGATCCTCCGTTGGTCGTCGCGACGTCGAGGATGAAGACCGACGAGGGATTGGAGGTCGCAGCGTCGGGTATCGGGCTGCGCACGATCTGCGCGTGCGTGGACGTATCCCTGTCGACCGAGCCGAGGTCCCAGCGTTTCGTCCACGATCTCCAGGCGGAGAGCGGCGCACCTCCGGGACCGTTCTCGGTCGAGGCGTACGACGCCGGACGCATGCTGATCGACCTGCTCGCGGGCGGTGAGGGCACGAGAGGGGAGCTCGCGGAGGCGTTGGGCGACCTCCGTCGGTTCGAGGGGCTCGGAGGTACGTACGCCTTCGGCCCGGACGGGTCGCGGTCCTCGGTCCCGTGGACGATCTGGCGAGCCGCGGGTTCCCGATGGCTGCCCGAAGGCGCACCGATCGGCCCTCCCGCGTGATTGCATTGCCCTCTCGACGCGTCGTGCCTATAGTCGCGGCCGAGAGCGGCGCGCGCTCGATCCGGCTCCGCTCGTTCATCTCGACCTGAGGGGGAGACATGAAACTCGGTTTCCGAAAGATCGCGCTGCTGGTGGGGGTCCTTGCCCTCGTGGCGGCCGGCTGCGGAGAGGACACACCGCCGGCCGACGACGGCGCACAGGACGGAGGAGAGGAGACCGTCTGCGCGACACACGACGCCAGCGCGGGCGACCTGCTCGCGGAGATCTGCACCAACGAGGAGATCCGCGTCTCGACGGATCCGGCCTACCCGCCGCAGTCGGAGCTGAACCCGGAGACGGGTGAGTACGAGGGATTCGACATCGACGTCGCGACCGAGATCGCGGATCGCCTCGGCGTCGCCGTCGCGTGGGAGACGCCCGACTGGGAGGTCCTCACGGCGGGGAGTTGGAACGATCGCTGGGACATGAGCGTCGGCTCCATGACTCCCGTCAACGAGCGCCAAGAGGTCCTGAACTTCACCGAGCCCTACTCCTTCGTGCCCGCGGTCGTGGTCGTCCACGAGGACTCCGCGGTCAGCGACGTCTCGACGGACCTCGACGGAGCGAAGATCGGCGTCTGCGCGGACTGCACCTACCAGTTCTTCCTCGAGAAGAGCCTCGAGATCTCCGGGTACGAGTTCGACTTCGTGATCGACGACGCGAAGGTCCAGGGCTACGACACGGACACCACGGCCCTCCAGGATCTCGCGCTCGGCGACGGCACCCGCCTCGACGCCGTGATGACCTCGGCGCCGACCGCGGAGGCGTTCGCTGAGGAGAACCCGGTGAAGGTCGTCGGGGATCCGGTGTTCGGTGAGCCCCTCGCGATCGCGTTCGACAAGGAGTCGGAGCTCGATGGGGCCAGCCTCCAGGAGGCGGTCGACGGGATCGTCGCCGACATGCATGCGGACGGCACGCTCACCGAGCTGTCGAAGAAGTGGTACGACGGCATCGACGTCACGAAGGTCTAGCGCCGAGCGCGCTCTAGCCGTGACGACGGACGACGCGGGGACCGGGGTGACCCGGTCCCCGGTCGTTCCTCCACAGCCCAAGAGGGATCGCCTCGCCCTCGCCAGCGCGGGTATCCCCTTCCGGGTGAAGGTCGCGCTGGTCTGGATCGCGATCTTCGCGGTGTTGGGCTTCCTCTTCTGGGCGGCCTCGTTCGACAACGGATGGATCAGGGAGCACATCGGCTTCATCGCCCGAGGACTGATCTTCACGCTGATCATGGCGGCGGGCGGCATCGTCCTGGCGATCGCGCTCGCCCTGGTCGGCGCCTTGGGGCGACTCTCTCGCAACCCGGTCGCTTACGGGGTCAGCGGGTTCTACACCTCGTTCTTCCGCGGCACGCCGCTGATCGTGCAGCTCTTCCTCTTCTATCTGGCCATGCCGAGGACGGCGCAGAACCTGGTGGACAAGTTCCCGAACTTCCTCCCGACCACCTTCGACGACTTCTTCACCTGGAGCGCGTTCCAGGTGGGGATCGTGGTGCTCGGACTCAACTACGGCGCGTACATGACGGAGATCTTCCGCGCCGGCATCCAGTCGGTCAGCCACGGTCAAGGCGAAGCCGCCGATGCGCTGGGGATGACCTACCGCCAGAAGATGCGCCGCGTGATCCTCCCGCAGGCCCTCCGCGTCATCATCCCTCCGACCGGGAACGAGTTCATCGCGATGATGAAGGACACCGCGTTGATCTCGATCCTCGGGCAAGGGGTCGAGTCGATGGAGCTCTTCCGCCGAGCCCAGCTCCTCGGGAACGGCGACGTGAGGCCGACCGAGGCGCTCGTCACGGCGGCCGCGCTCTACTGGGCCCTGACGGCGGTCTTCACGTTCTTCCAGAGCCGGCTGGAGCGCAAGATGAGCAAGGGCTATGTCCGGACGGTCGCCGGGGGCCCGAAGGCCCGCGAACGGGGGAAGGTGATCGTGACCGGCACGGGGGGTAGCGATCAGGGAGGGGCGAGCGGCTACCTGGTGGATGCCCCGGACGAGCAGGTCGGGGTCACGGGACACACGCACGCGGGCGGGCTCCCCACGGCTCCCGCCCCGATCGAGGAGGACCCGTCATGAGTGCCGGCGATGGCAAGCCGGTCGTGCGGGTCGAGGGTCTCCGCAAGTCTTTCGGGAACCTGGAGGTCCTGAAGGGGATCGACATGGACGTGGACGAGGGGGAGGTGATCGTGATCTTCGGCCGCTCCGGCTCCGGGAAATCGACCTTGCTCCGCTGCATCAACTTCCTCGAGGAGCCGAGCGAGGGCACCATCGAGGTGTCCGGTCTCCGGATCGAAGGCGGTCATCGGATCCATTCGAAACGCGAGCAGATCAGGAAGCTCCGGATCCGCTGCGGGATGGTCTTCCAGCAGTTCAATCTCTTCCCGCACATGACGGCTCTCGGGAACGTGATGGAGGGGCCGGTCACGGTGAAGGGCGTCGACGAGAAGCATGCACACGCCCTCGCCATGGAGATGCTGCACAAGGTCGGTCTCTCGGACAAGGCAGAGGAGTACCCGATCCGACTCTCGGGAGGTCAGCAGCAACGGGTCGCGATCGCACGCGCGCTCGCGATGGAGCCCGACGTGCTGATGTTCGACGAGCCGACGTCGGCCCTGGACCCGGAGCTGATCGGCGAGGTCCTGGGCGTCATGAAGGCGCTCGCAGGGGAGATGCACACGACGATGATGGTGGTCACCCACGAGATGGGCTTCGCCCGCGAGGTGGCCAACCGCATGGCCTTCTTCCACGAGGGCAGGATCCTGGAGGAGGGGACGCCCGACCAGATCTTCAACGACACGCGCTCCCCGGAGACCCGCACGTTCCTGAAGGCGGTCCTGTAACCCAACCCAACGCGACGGGCCGCGTCCTCCGATCCGAGGCGCTCGCGCCTTCCCCATACGCGAGCGTCGCTTCTCGGTGACGCGGCCCGTCACACTCGGTCTCTTCGAACCGCCACCTCGATCGGTCGGAAACCGGCCGAGGCTCGCGTCTCGTTGAGAACCGTCGCGGACTGTAAATGGGAGGTTGAGGGATGTCAACCCGAGGACGTCTTGACCAGAGCCACTGCGTCGCAGCGATGCGCCTCCATCCCTGCAGGTAGGGGCCCCGCAAGAAGAGTGACACGAACGCGAACGGGAACGTTGGCGGGATCAGTGCGTCGCGTCGGTCTCGATGTGGGTCGAGGCGCTCCGAGAAGTCTCGTGTTCGGGTCGAGACTTCGTCCCTGGCATGCTCGGCGTTCGGAGGAAGAAGCCACCGATCACCGCGAGGTACGCGGCCCAGCCGACGACCTCGAGCCACGTCGGATCCGCGTTGTAGCCAACGAGTCCACGGAGGATCGCGCCGACGCCCTCGTCGTCCGGCAGGCTGGCCGACAGGTCGAATGCATGGGCTTCCAGGAACGGCAGCCAACCCGCCTCTTGCAGCTCGTGGAGCGAATAGGCGAACAGCCCGGCGGCGACGACGATCAGGATCAAGCCGGTGACCCGGAAGAACGACCGGAGGTTCATGCGGATGCCCCCGCGGTAGAGGAGGACGCCGAGGACCACCGCGAGCGCGAGACCGAGAACGGCTCCGGTGACCTGTGTCGCTGGCGCGACCGCCGTTCCCTCGACGGCCGTGCCCTTCGCGGCGGCGAACAGGAAGAGCGCGGTCTCGATGCCTTCCCGGAGGACCGCGAAGAACGCGAGTCCGGCGAGTGCGAGGCCACCGGCGACGAGCGCGGTGTCGACCTTCTCCTGCAGTTCGGACTTGATGCGCGCGCCCTGGCGTCGCATCCAGAAGATCATCCAGGTCAGTACACCGACGGCGGCGAGCGTCACCACGCCTTCGAAGATCTCCTCCGCTTCGCCCTCGAACTCGGCGCCGGCGATGAAGATCGCGGTGCCCACGGCCGCACTCAACGCGACGGCGAGCCCGGTGCCCCACCACACGAGACGGGAACGATCCGACGCCCCGAGCTGCTTCAAGTACGCGAGGACGATCGACACGATCAGCGCTGCCTCGATGCCCTCGCGGAGGGCGATCACGAACGATGCTCCCACGTCTCTTCCTCCCGTCGGTCCGGCGTGGCGGGCACTGCGGTGTATCGGTCCGACGAATCCTAGTGATGTGGTCGGATTCACGTCAATCTCGTTCGGTACCGAATCATCTGGGGTGGCGCCGTAGCGTGGCGCGGTCGTGACGAGACGGCGCGGGAAGGCACGTCACGGCGCCCGGCTACGATAGGCGTCGTGGCGCCCCCCTCCTCAGATATCGCCTCCGAACCGCCCCGCCGGCTCTTCATCCTGGACGGGCATTCCCTCGCCTACCGGGCATTCTTCGCTCTGCCCAGCACGCTCGCGACCACGACCGGCCAGGTGACCAACGCCGTCTACGGCTTCACCTCGATGCTGATCAAGCTCCTCGCGGAGGAGCATCCCGACCTGATCGCCGTGGCGTTCGACGTGGGGAAGCCGGTGGCACGACTGGCGATGGATGCGGACTACAAGGCGGGGCGCCGGGAGACCCCGGAGGACTTCAAGCCCCAGCTGGGCCTGATCCAGGAAGTGGTGGAGGCGCTCCGGATCCGGATGCTCCGGGTGGTCGACCACGAAGCGGACGATGCGATCGGCACGCTGGCCGTCCAGGCGGCGGAGCGAGGGATCGAGGCGACGATCGTGACCGCGGACCGGGACTTCTTCCAGCTCGTCCGGCCAGGCATCCGGGTGTTGTTCAACCGTCGGGGCATCTCCGACATCGCGCTCATGGATGAAGCCGCGGTGGAGGAACGGTTCGGGGTGCCACCCTCGAAGTACCTCGAGTATGTAGCTCTGAAGGGCGACACGTCCGACAACATCCCCGGCGTGCCGGGCGTGGGGGACAAGACCGCGGCCAAGCTCGTCCAGGACTTCGGCTCCGTGGAGGAGCTGCTCGCGCGGACCGACGAGCTGAAAGGGAAGCTCAAGGAGAACATCGAGGCCGCGGGCGCGCGGCTCATCCTGAACAAGGACCTGGCGCGGATCGTGACCGACGTGCCGCTCGACGTCCAACCTCAGGACGCAGAGATGGGGGAGTGGGACGTCGAGGAGGTCCGTCGGCTCTTCATCTCCCTCGAGTTCCGGAGCCTGTTCGACCGGCTGATGGAGCTGGCGAAAGAGGTGAAGCCCAAGGTCGACGTGACCGAGCTCGACCTGCGTCAGGTGACCCCGGCGGAGCTCGCCGCACTGCTCGCGGAGGGTCCCGTGGGTGTCGCGATCCACGAGGAGGCCGATGAGCTGATCGGCCTCGGGGTGTCGGCGGGAGGTGCCCAGGCCGCCTACGCCGCGCTCCAGGGGCCCGGGCCGGTCGGCGAGCGGCTCGCCGATCCCGCCACCCCGAAGTGGACGCACGACGCGAAGGCCCTCGAGCGGGTCACCCTGCGCGCCGGCGCCCTCCTCGAGGGCGTCGCGTTCGACACGATGCTGGCCGGCTACCTGTTGGACCCTGGCACCGCGGACTACCCGCTCGAGTCCCTCGCCGAGCGTCACCTCGGCACCGACCTCTTCGGTGACGAGGACGGGGACGCCGAGGGACAGCTGTTCACCGAGGACCCATGGCGGCGCGTGGCCTCGGAGGCGGCCGCCGTGGCGCTCTTGGCGCCGGTGCTCGAGGAGCAGATCGACCGACAGGGTCTGCGACCGCTCCTCGAGGACGTCGAGTTGCCACTGGCCTCCGTTCTCGCCCGGATGGAGGCCAGGGGCGTGCGGCTCGACGTGCCCTACCTCGAGGAGATGGGGGAGTCGGTCCGGGACCGGATGGCGACCCTGAAGGCCGAGGTGTTCCGACACGCCGGGCAGGAGTTCAACCTGAACTCGCCGCCGCAGCTCCGGGCGATCCTCTACGACCAGCTGGGGCTCCAACCAGGGAAGAAGACACCCAAAGGCGAGCTCTCCACGGACGCGAGCGTCCTCGAGAAGCTCCGCGACGCCCACCCGATCGTCGACGCGCTCCTTTCGTGGCGCGAGCTGGACAAGCTGAACTCCACGTACCTGGAGGCGCTGCCGAAGCTGGTGGACGCGAAGGACGGCCGTCTCCACACCTCGTTCAACCAGACCGTGGCGGCGACCGGCCGCCTCTCCTCGTCGAACCCGAACCTGCAGAACATCCCGATCCGGTCCGAGCTCGGTCGGCAGATCCGCCGGGCGTTCATCCCGGGCGCGGACGACCAGATCCTGCTGGTCGCCGACTACTCGCAGATCGAGCTCAGGATCCTGGCGCATCTCTCGGGCGACGCGGGGCTCCGGGAGGCGTTCGATTCCGGTCTCGACATCCATGCCGCCACCGCCGCGACGGTCTTCGACCTGCCGCCCGAGCACGTGGACGCCGAGATGCGCCGCCGCGCGAAGGCGGTCAACTACGGCCTCGCGTACGGGATGAACGCGTGGGGACTCGCGACCCGGCTGGGGATCACGCCCGATGAGGCCCAGGAGTTCATCGACGCCTACTTCGAGGGTTTCCCGGCGATCAAGGAATACCTCCACCACCAGGTGGACCGAGCCACGGTCGACGGGTTCACGGAGACGCTCCTCGGCCGGCGCCGGTACATCCCGGAGCTGCAGGCCGCCAATCCGCGCATCCGGGATCTCGGTCGCCGGCAGGCATTGAACGCACCGATCCAGGGGAGCGCCTCGGACGTCTTCAAGGTCGGGATGATCGCGGTGGACAGGGCCCTTCGCGAGCACCCCGAGCTCGACTGTCACATGCTGCTCACCGTGCACGACGAGCTGGTCTTCGAGGTGGCGAAGGACCGGGCGGAGGAAGCCGTCGACCTGATCCGCGAGCGGATGGAGCGCGCGGTCGAGCTCGACGTCGATCTCAGGGCCGACGTCGGTGTCGGCGCGAATTGGTCCGAGGCCGCTCCCGAGGGGCACTGACGCAAGGGGGCGGCCGGCCTCCGGCCGATTGACGGCGTTTGTGCTGGTCACCTACCCTTCCATCGGGTCGCGGATCGCTCGCGTCCCGCGTCGCAAATCCCAACCCGCGATGCGGTGAGCCCCGCGTGCCAGAAGGAGACCCACCGCATGAGTGACATCGAGACCACGACCGAAGAAGCACCGGAGACCGCCGAGTCGGTCGAAGGAACCACCGAGACGGCCGAGACGCCGGTGACGGAGGCGCCCGAGACGAGCACCCCGGAGCCCGCCGAGGAAGCAGCTCCCGAGCAGCCGGAGTCGGCGGCACCCGCACCCGCCGAGACGACCCCCGTCGTGGCCACCCCAGAGCCCGCCGGCGAGGACTACACGCCGGAGGAGCTCGTCCAAGCCATGGAGGCGTCGCTCCGCGACTTCAAGGACGGCGACATCATGGAGGGCGTCGTCGTGAAGATCGACCGCGACGAGATCCTCCTCGACATCGGCTACAAGTCCGAGGGCGTGATCCCCTCGAAGGAGCTCTCGATCCGTCACGATGTCGACCCCAACGAGGTCGTGTCCGTCGGCGACCGGATCGAAGCCCTGGTCCTGCAGAAGGAGGACAAAGAAGGCCGTCTGATCCTGTCCAAGAAGCGCGCCCAGTACGAGCGCGCCTGGGGCCGGATCGAGGAGACGATGGCGTCCGGGCAGACGATCAAGGGCCCGGTCATCGAGGTCGTCAAGGGCGGCCTGATCCTCGACATCGGGCTCCGCGGCTTCCTGCCCGCGTCGCTCGTCGACCTCCGACGCGTGCGTGACCTCCAGCCGTACATCGGGACGGAGCTCGAGTGCAAGATCATCGAGCTCGACCGCAACCGGAACAACGTCGTCTTGTCCCGCCGCGCCTTCCTCGAGGAATCGCAGTCCGAAGGACGCAAGAAGTTCCTCGAGAACCTGCAGAAGGGCGAGCGTCGCAAGGGAACGGTCTCCTCGATCGTGAACTTCGGCGCGTTCGTCGATCTCGGCGGCGTGGATGGTCTCGTACACGTGTCCGAGCTCTCCTGGAAGCACGTCGATCACCCGAGCGAGGTCGTCGCCGTCGGCCAGGAGGTCGAGGTCGAGGTGCTGGACGTCGACCTCGAGCGCGAACGGGTCTCGCTTTCGCTGAAAGCCACCCAGGAGGACCCGTGGAAGGAGTTCGAGCGGCGCTACAAGGCCGGGGAGGTGATCCCCGGTCAGGTGACCAAGCTCGTGCCGTTCGGAGCGTTCGTGCGCGTGTCGCAGGGCATCGAAGGACTGGTGCATATCTCCGAGCTCTCCCACGAGCACATCGACACTCCCGAGTCCGTGCTGTCCGTCGGTGACGAGGTCCAGGTGAAGGTCGTCGATGTGGACGTGTCCCGCCGTCGAGTCAGCTTGTCGATGCGGCAGGTGACACCCGCCCCGGCCAAGCAGACCGAGATCGAGGTGGAGCCCGAGCCCGAGCGCGGTTCGGCGGAGCCGCTCGTCCCGACCGTCCAGGTGCCGCAGGCCGTGCTCGACGCGGTCGCGGAGTCGGATGCGACCCAGGCCGAGGGCGCGCCGGCGGAGGCGCAGCCGGTCGAGTCGGCGCAGCCCGCGGCGGAGCCCGACGTCTCGACCCCGGCGGCGGAGACAGCGGCGGAGACAGAGGTCGTGCCGCCGGCAGAGGCACCCGCTGCCGAGGCACCGGCTGAGGCCGTCGCGGAGGAGTCGCCGGAGACGCCGGCGACCGACGAGGAGGTCTCCCTGGAGGCGATCCTCGAGGACCTGAAGCGCCGAGAGGGAAGGTCCGAGTAGGGAGGCCGTCGTGCTCCTGGTCGGACTGACCGGCGGCATCGGCTCTGGGAAGTCGACGGTCGCCCGCCTGCTCGAACGGCGGGGCGCCGCCGTGATCGACGCCGACCAGCTCGCCCGAGAGGCGGTGGCGAAGGGGACGCCGGGGTTCGACCGCGTGGTCGAGGCGTTCGGGCCGGGGGTCGTTTCGCTCGACGGCGACCTGGATCGATCCGCCCTCGCGAACCGGATCTTCTCCGATCCGGCGCAGAAGGCGGCCCTGGAAGCGATCGTGCACCCCGAGGTCGCACGGCGCTTCAGCGAACAGGTCGAGGCCCTCCGCGCGTCCGACCGGATCGTCGTGTACGTCACGCCGCTGCTCGTGGAGCTGGGGCTCGCCCCCGCTTTCGATGTCGTGGTCGTCGTGACCGCGTCCCCGCACCTGCGGGTCTCTCGCGTCGCGTCGGATCGAGGCCTGTCGCCTGACGAGGTGCGCGGCCGCCTCGCCGTGCAGGCGTCCGACGAGCAACGTGCCGAGGTCGCGGACGTCCTGATCGACAACGACGGCTCCCTGGCAGAGCTCGAGCCGCAGGTGGCTCGCCTCTGGAGAGACCTTCGGACGCGCGCCGGTGCGTGAGCCCAGGGGATCGGAAGGCCTATCCTCAGGCCATGCGGATCCGGGCGGTCTTCTTCGACGTCGGCGAAACGCTCGTGCACGTCGATCCGTCGTTCGTGGAGCTGTTCGTGACCGTGCTCGCCGGCGCCGGGCACGAACGTTCCGAGGGTGAGGTCCGGGAGGCATCCGCGCACATCTACGCGAGGTTCTCCGAAGCCGCTCGCGACGGGTCGATGTGGACGACGTCGCCCGCACGTTCCCGCGAGTTCTGGACCTCGGTCTACGACCGGATGCTCGCGGAGCTCGAGGTCGCCGAGGTCGACGGACTCGCGACCACCCTCTATCGGGAGTTCACGCGGTTGGAGAACTACGTCCTCTTCGACGACGTGCGCCCGATGATCGCCGCGTTGCAGGCCAGGAGACTCCTGCTCGGCATCGTGTCGAACTTCGAGGCATGGCTCGAGGAGTGGTTCGGCATCCACGAGCTCGTCGAGACCTTCCCCGTTCGTGTGATCTCGGGCATCGAGGGGATCGAGAAGCCGGATCGACGGATCTTCCAGCTCGCGTTGGAGCGTGCGGGGGTGGAGGCGGCCGCATCGGCGTACGTCGGCGACAACCCGGAGTTCGACGTGGATCCGCCGGCCGCGTTGGGGATGTTCCCGGTGCTCGTCGACCGCCGGGATCGGTTCCCCGACCACACCGGAGCCCGCATCCGCGACCTCCGCGACCTGCCGGCGGTCCTGGAGGGCGTGTGACGAAGGAGAGGCTCTTCACCGTCGACGAGGCCAACGCCGAGCTGGACGAGCTCCGCGACCGGCTGCCGCGCCTCCGCGAGGCGCGGCAGCGGTTGATCGACAGCAGCGAGCGGATCACCTCCGCCGTCGAGGTCGACGGCGGAGGTGTCGAGGGCAGCGATTGGTTCCGGGCGCAGGAATCGCTGAAGGCAGAGCTCGTCTGGCTCGCGAACCGAGGCATCCTCCTCCGGGACCCGGAGACCGGCCTGATCGATTTCCCGGCCGAACGCGACGGCCTGCGGGTGCTCCTGTGCTGGCGACTGGGCGAGGAGCAGGTGGCCTGGTACCACGACGAACAGACGGGATTCTCTGGCCGGAAACCGCTCTGACCGACCGGGGTAGGCTGCCTCGATGGCCGAGCGCGTGATCGAGATCCGGGGACTGCGGAAGTCCTACGGCGACGTCGAAGCGGTCCGCGGCGTCGATCTCTCCGTCGAGCGCGGCGAGGTCTTCGCGCTCCTCGGACCGAACGGGGCGGGCAAGACCACCACGACCGAGATCCTGGAGGGCTTCCGCCCGAGGGATGACGGTGAGGTATCGGTGCTCGGACACGACCCCGCACGCGGGGAGCGGGAGCTGAAGCGGCGGATCGGCATCGTCCTCCAGTCGACCGGTGTCGACCCGTTCCTCACCGTCCGGGAGACGATCGACCAGTACGGCGCGTTCTATCCGGACCCCCGTCCGACCGACGAGGTCATCCAACTCGTCGGACTGGCCGAGAAGCGCCACTCGCGCGTGAACAAGCTCTCTGGGGGTCAGCAGCGCCGGCTGGACGTCGCGGTCGCGCTGGCCGGCGACCCGGAGCTCCTGTTCCTAGACGAACCGACCACCGGCTTCGACCCGAGCGCCCGGCGGAACGCCTGGCATCTCTTGCGGAACCTCACGTCGCTCGGGAAGACGATCTGGCTGACCACGCATTTCATGGACGAGGCGCAGTACCTCGCGCAGCGGGTCGCCGTGATCAAGGACGGCGAGATCGTGGCCGAGGGCCCGCCCGATTCACTTGGCGGCAGAGCGGCGATGAAGACCAGGATCCGGTTCCGGCTGCCCACCGGTGTCGCGGATGCGCCGGGCCTCGGGGAGACGCCTCTGCCCGACGGTTCCTTCGAGCTCTCGACGGACGACGCCACCCGGACCACCCACGACCTCACGGGGTGGGCGCTCCAACGAGGGTTCTCGTTCGATGGGTTCGAGGTCGCGAGGCCCTCGCTCGAGGACGTGTACCTCGGGCTGACGGGTGGAGAGGAGGGCGCCGCGTGAGCGACCCCGGACTCCTCGCGCGCCAGGTGGTCTACACCAACAAGGCGTTCTGGCGGAATCCGGCCTCGGCGTTCTTCACGTTCGTCTTCCCGCTGCTGTTCCTGGTCATCTTCACCACGCTCCTCGGGAACGGGGAGGTCTCCATCGGCACCGAGGTCATCAGGACCAGCACTTACTACGTCGCTGCGCAGGGCGCGTTCGGCCTGATCTCCGCCTGCTTCACGAACATCGCGCTGTTGATCGTGTTCGCTCGCGATGGGGGAGTGCTGAAGCGGATCCGCGGCACGCCCCTCCCGCCGTGGGTGTTCCTCACCGCCCGCGTGGTCCACGCCACGCTCATCGCCCTCATCCTCGTCGCGATCACGGTCGCGTTCGGCGCGGTGTTCTACGACGCGTCCGTGCCCACCGGCACCGCGCTCGGGCAGTTCGTCGCGACGCTCCTCGTGGGCGCCGCCTGCTTCTCCGCGCTGGGGTTGGCGGTATCCGGCTTGATCCCCAACGCGACCGCGGGTCCTCCGATCGTGAACGCGATCATCCTGCCGTTGTTGTTCCTGTCGGGCGTCTTCATCCCGTTCGACAACAGCACGCCCGCGTGGGTGGAGGTCGTCGGGAACATCTTCCCCGTCCGTCACCTCGTCGACGCGATGCGGGACTCGTACCTGGGACTCACGGAGTCGTTCGCGTGGAGCGATCTCGGTGTGATGGCGATCTGGGCGGTCGTCGGCGTCGCGGTCGCGACCCGCACGTTCCGATGGGAGCCGGGTCGCTAGGGCGGCTGTGCTAGGCTCCGCGCTTCCACGGGAACGGGGGGGTGGCCTTGATGCGGAAGTGGATCCTGGCGTTGGCGGCGATGACGTTGCTCGCAGCTGCGTGCGCCGAGGAGGAGACACCCGGGGACGGTGGCACGCCCAGCGACTCGCCCACGGAGGAGCAGACGGCCGCCGACTGCACCGAGGAGCAGGGCTCGAGTCTCTTCGCCCCCGACACCCTCACGATCGCGACGGGCAACCCCTCGTACAAGCCGTGGTACGGCGGCGAGAGCGAGGCAGGCTCGGAATGGAAGTCGGGCGACTTCACCGGCGACCCGCACAGCGGCGAGGGCTACGAGTCGGCGTTCGCCTACGCGCTCGCCGAGGAGATGGGCTTCTCCGAGGACCAGGTGACCTGGGTCGCGGTGACGTTCAACAAGTCGTTCGCTCCGGGACCCAAGGACTTCGATTTCGCGATGCAGCAGATCTCGATCTCGCCGAAGCGTGAGAAGGCCGTCGACTTCAGCGTCGGCTACTTCGACGTCAACCAGGCGCTGATCGCCAACGAGGGGTCCCCGGCGATCGGGGCCACGACGCTGGCGGAGCTGAAGGACCTGAAGCTGGGCGCGCCGCTCGGCACCACGAGCCTCCAGGCGATCGAGGAGCTCGTGCAGCCGACCCAGGAAGCGGGGGCCTACCCGGACCTCGATCTCGCCCTCAAGGATCTCAAGAACGGTCAGCTCGACGGTGTCGTGGTCGATTTCCCGACGGCCTTCTACGGCTACGCCGACGTGGTCGTGGGACAGTTCCCCGACGTCGGCGGCGACCAGGAGCAGTTCGGTCTCGCGTTCGAGACGGACAACCCGTTGGTCGGGTGCGCGAACATCGCGATCGAAGCCATGCGGGATGACGGAAGGCTCGACGAGCTGAAGAACGAATGGCTCGAGGTCGACACGAGCGTCCCGACGTTCTCGTGAGGACCGGCTAGAGGTCATCGATGTCCGGGGGTCGGGAGGTCGTCCTCCCGGACGGGACACCCGGGCCCGACCCCGGCGTGCCGGCAGGCGACCGCCGTTCCCGGGTCCTGGGTGGCGGAGGCCGCAGCACCTGGATCGCCGTCCTCAGCACGGTCGTCTTCTTCGCCGTCGTCGGTTTCCTGATCGTGAACTCCTCGGGCTGGCCCGAGGTGCGGCGCTCGTTCTTCGACGCGGAAGAATTCGCGTATGCCTTCCCGGAGATCCTGGCGAAGTTCTGGCGGAACGTCTTCATCTTCACGGTCGCCGAGATCTTGGTGTTGCTCTTCGCGCTGGTGATCGCGGTGCTCCGGAGCCTCCCCGGGCCGGTGTTCACGCCGCTCCGCATCATGGCGGCCGCGTACACGGATCTGTTCCGGGGTGTGCCGACCATCCTCGTCATCGCGATGCTCGGGTACGGGATGCCCGCGCTGCAGCTTCGCGGACTCCCCGACTCCGACCTCTTCTGGGCGATCGTCGCGCTCACCCTCGTGTACTCCGCCTACGTGGCGGAGGTCTACCGCGCCGGGATCGAGTCGATCCATCCCAGTCAGACCGCGGCGGCCCGATCGCTCGGGCTCACGCGAGGCCAGTCGCTCCGGCACGTCGTGATCCCGCAGGCGGTGCGCCGGGTGATCCCGCCGCTCTTGAACGACTTCATCGGCCTGCAGAAGGATTCCGCGCTGATCGCCTTCTTGGGCTACACGGAGGCCCTGCTCCGCGCGCAGATCATCCAGGCCCAGGACTTCAACTTCACCCCGTACGTCGCGCTCGCGGTGATCTACGTCGCGATCACGATCCCGCAGGCACGGTTCGTCGACTGGCTGATCGCGAAGGAGCGGCGCCGGCGAGAGGGGTCGGCCCAGCTATGACCGAGGCGATCCGGATCGAAGGGCTCCATAAGTCGTTCGGTGACCTCGAGGTGCTCCGTGGGATCGATCTGACGGTCGAGGACCACGAGGTCGTCTGCCTGATCGGTGCCAGCGGCTCGGGGAAGTCGACGTTGCTTCGATGCATCGACCTCCTCGAGCCGGTCGACGCCGGCCGCATCTGGATCGAGGGAGACGAGGTCACGGGGGCCGGCGTCGACGAGAACGCCGTCCGGCGGCGGATCGGCATCGTGTTCCAGGCGTTCAACCTCTTCCCGCACATGACCGTGATGCGCAACATCACACTCGCCCAGGAGAAGGCGCTGGACCGGGAGCCGGCCGAGGCGAAGGCGAAAGCCGTCGAGCTGCTCACCAGGTTCGGGCTGCTCGAGAAGGCAGAGGACTACCCGGACCGGCTCTCGGGAGGCCAGCAGCAGCGCGTCGCGATCGCGCGGGCCTTGGCGATGGATCCGGACGTGATGCTGCTCGACGAGGTGACGAGCGCACTCGACCCCGTCCTGGTGGCCGAGGTGCTGGACGCGATCCGCGAGCTGGCGCATGCGGGCATGACGATGGTGATCGCGACCCACGAGATGGGGTTCGCCCGCGACGTCGCGAACCGGGTCGCGTTCCTGGACGCGGGTCGGCTCCTCGAGGTCGGCCCGCCGGAGCAGATGTTCTCGGAGCCCCGTGAGGAGGCCACCCGCCGATTCCTCGACAGGATCATCGCCGCCGGCCGCATGTGAGCGAGCTGTCTGGAGACGGCAGGAAGGTTTGTCGCCGGACGGACCTAGACTGGCGTGCGCATGCCCCCCTTCAAGATCTCCTCCGAATTCAGCCCGTCCGGTGACCAACCGGACGCCATCGAGCAGCTGGTCGAGGGCGTCCGAGGGGGCGAGAAGCAGGTCACCCTCCTCGGGGCCACCGGGACCGGCAAGACCTTCACGGTGGCGCACCTGGTGGAACGGGTCCAGCGCCCGACCCTGGTGATCGCGCCCAACAAGTCGCTCGGCGCCCAGCTCGCCAACGAGTTCCGGGAGGTCTTTCCCGAGAACGCCGTCGAGTACTTCGTGAGCTACTACGACTACTACCAGCCCGAGGCGTACGTCCCGCAGACCGACACCTACATCGAGAAGGACTCCTCGATCAACGACGAGATCGAGCGACTGCGCCACTCGGCCACCGCCGCCCTGCTGTCCCGTCGCGACGTCCTGATCGTGGCCAGCGTCTCGTGCATCTACGGGCTCGGCTCTCCCGAGCAGTACGAAGGGCAACTCCTCCGAACCGTTCGCGGCACCGAGCTCCCCCTCGAATTCGCCATGCAGCGGCTCGTCGACATCCAATACCAGCGGAACAACATGAGTCGGGCGCGCGGCACCTTCCGCGTCCAGGGCGACACGCTGGAGGTCTTCCCGAGCTATGAGCAGACCGGGTATCGGATCGAGTGGTGGGGCGAGACCATCGAGCGCATCAGCCGGTTCGACCCGCTGACGGGAGAGCTGCTCACCGATGCCATCGCCGATCTCACGACCTTCCCCGCCTCGCACTACGTCGCGGGCGACGAACGGATGAAGCAGGCGCTCGTGACGATCGAGGAGGAGCTGCACGAGCGGTTGGCGGAGCTCGAGTCCCAGAGCAAGCTCCTCGAGGCCGAACGTCTCCGTATGCGGACCACCTACGACCTCGAGATGCTCCGGGAGGTCGGCTTCTGCTCGGGGATCGAGAACTACTCGCGACACATCGACGGTCGCGCGCCGGGCAGCGCTCCGTACACGCTCCTCGACTACTTCCCGGACGACTACCTCGTGGTGATCGACGAGTCGCACGTCACCGTGCCGCAGCTCCACGGGATGTACGAGGGCGACATCTCGCGGAAGTCCACGCTGGTCGACTTCGGCTTCCGGCTGCCCAGCGCGATCGACAACCGGCCGTTGCGCTTCGAGGAGTTCCAGGAACGCGTCGGACAGGTCGTCTACATGTCGGCGACGCCCGGTCCCTGGGAGCTGAAGGTCTCGGAGCGGATCGTGCAACAGATCGTCCGGCCCACGGGCCTGATCGATCCCGAGGTCGAGATCCGTCCCACCAAGGGCCAGGTCGACGACCTGATCGAGGAGATCAGGCGGCGGACCGAGGCCGAGCAGCGGGTGCTGGTCACGACGCTGACGAAGAAGATGGCGGAGGACCTGACGGACTACCTGATCGAGATGGGGATCCGCGTGCGGTATCTCCACTCCGAGGTCGACACCATCCAGCGGATCGAGATCATCCGCGACCTCCGACTTGGAGAGTTCGACGTCCTCGTCGGCATCAACCTGCTCCGCGAGGGACTCGACCTCCCAGAGGTCTCGCTCGTCGCGATCCTCGACGCCGACAAGGAAGGATTCCTCCGATCCGACACCTCGCTGATCCAGACGATCGGACGAGCCGCGCGAAACGTCGACGGGAAGGTCCTGATGTACGCGGACGCCGTGACCGACTCCATGAAGACCGCGATCAGCGAGACCCAACGCCGGCGGATGATCCAGGAGGCGTACAACACCGAGCACGGCATCGACCCGACGACGATCCGGAGGCGCGTGCACGACATCCTGCTGTCGATCGAGGAGGATCCGGCCAAGCGCGCGACGTCGCCGCGCAAGGAACGGCGGCGCCGGGCGCCGCTGCCGGAGATGCCCCAGGAGGAGCTGGAGCGTCTCCTCCTCGAGCTCGAAGAGGAGATGCACCAGGCCGCCAAGGACCTCCGGTTCGAGTACGCCGCCCGGCTACGCGACGAGGTGGTCGATCTCCGGAAGGAGCTCAAGGCCCTCCGGGCGGCCGGGGTCGGCGCGTGACCACCCTGTCCATCCGGGCTGCCGCAGCCTGGTTCGGACCGGGACGACTGGTCGAGGACGCGCAGGTCGTTTGCGACGGTGGCACCATCACCTACGCCGGCGAGGCCACGTACCTCGGACATGCGGATCGCGACCTCCCGTTCGACGGCTTCCTGATGCCCGCGGTGGCCGATCGCCACGTCCACATCGAGCTGTCCAACCCTGCGGAAGTGCTTCGCGGCGGCGTCACGGCCGTGCGCGACCTCGCGTGGCCGCCGGAACGGATCTTCACGCTCGCGGACGCCTCCGAGATGCCCTCGTTCGACGGGCCGCTCGTCCGGGCCGCCGGCCCGATGCTCACCGCGCCGGGCGGGTATCCAACGCGGGACGGGTGGGCCCCACCCGGAACGGGTCGGGAGCTCACGTCGATCGAGGATGCGACGACAGCCGTCGAAGAGCTCGCGAAGCTCGGCGCCGCCGCCATCAAGGTGTCGCTGAACGCGGACGCGGGACCGACGCCGTCGGACGCAGAGCTCGCCGCGATCTGTGATGCCGCCCATGCGGCGGACCTGCCGGTCACGGCACACGCACAGGGGAAGGGACAGGTCGAGCGCGCACTCGGGGCGGGGGTCGACGAGCTTGCCCACACCCCGTGGACCCGGCTCTCGGACGAGGTGATCCAGGCCGCGGCCACGCAGCTCCGGATCGTAACCACGCTCGACATCCTGAGCTTCGGCCGAGACACACCGGAGATCCGAACGGCGCTCGACAACCTCCGCCGCTTCCACGTCGCCGGCGGCACGATCACGTACGGCACCGACCTGGGCAACGGATCGATCCCTCCGGGCATCCACACGAGGGAAGCGCTCCTGATGGTGGAGGCGGGGCTGGAGCCGGAAGAGGTCCTCGAGGCGATGATCCGGGCGCCGCTGGAGGCCGATGCGCCCGCCGACCTCATCGTGCTGCGCGCGAGTCCCCTCGAAGATCTCCGGGCGCTCGACGACGTGCAGCTCGTGATCCGGGCCGGCCGGATCGTCGCGGACGGCTGACCTCGCGGCCGCAACGTGGCACGATAACGCACTGGGGGTGATCGGGATGGTGCGAACGGATCCGGCGACGTGGCAGGGCGTCACACAGCACGAGCTCGGCCAGGCCGCGCGGAATCACGGGATGCAGCTCGAGGGCCTTCGATACGACGTCACGCCGATCGGGATGCACTACCTCGTGATCCATTGGGACATCCCGGCGGCCGACGAGACGGCGTGGGCGGTGGACGTCGACGGCCTCGTCGATCGGCCGTTGACGCTCTCGATGGACGACATCCGCTCCCGGCCGGCCGTCACGCGTCCGGTGACGATGGAGTGCGCCGGCAACGGGCGTGCGCTGATGCCCCCACGGGCAGAGAGCCAGCCGTGGCTCCTCGAGGCGGTCGGCAACGCCGAGTGGACGGGCACGCCGCTGTCGCCGATCCTCGAAGAGGCCGGCCTCCGATCCGAGGCCGTCGAGCTGGTCTTCACCGGCGCCGACCACGGGATCCAGGGGGACGTCGAGCAGGACTACCAGTGGGGCTTCTCGCTGGCCGACATCGTGCGAGACGACGTTCTCCTTGCCTACGAGGTGAACGGCCAGCCGCTCCCGCCCCAGCACGGGTTCCCGGTCCGCCTGCTCGTGCCCGACTGGTACGGGATGTGCAGCGTCAAGTGGCTCCGACGCATCACGGCCGTGGCCGAGCCCTTCGATGGCTTCCAGCTCTCCGCGTACCAGCGCCGTCAGGAACAGGACGGCCCCGGCGAACGCGTGACCAGGAAGGCCGTCCGAGCGCTCCTGATGCCGCCGGGATTCAGCGACTTCCCAGCGCGACAGCGGTTCGTCGAGGGGGGCCGGCACGAGCTGATGGGCCGCGCCTGGTCCGGCTGGGGACACATCGACCGGGTCGAGGTGAGCGTCGACGGCGGCGAGACCTGGGCCGACGCGGAGCTGGGTCCGAAGCCCGATTCGTCTTCGTCGTGGCGTTCGTGGACCTTCGACTGGGATGCCCGGCCGGGTGAGGGCGAGCTCCTCGCCCGAGCCACCGACGATGCGGGCAACGTTCAGCCCGACGATCCTCCGTGGAACTATGGCGGCTTCATGAACAACACGCCGCATCGGGTTCGCGTCCTCGTTCGCTGACGCCTCTACAGGATCGGCCGGAGCTCCTCGAAGCAGCGATCGATGTCGGCTTCCGTGTTGAAGAAGTGGGGACTGATGCGAAGTCCGTCGCCGCGGAAGTCCGTGCACACGTCGCGAGCGAGGAGCTCGTGGCAGATCTTCTCCGCCTCGGGCCCCACCTTGACGTTGACGACGCCCCCCCGGAGGTCCCGGTCCCGAGGTGTGCGGACCTCGAGGCCCGCCTCGTCCGCGCGCGCGATCAGATGGTCGGTGAGCTCGCCCTGTCTCGCGCGGATGGTCGCCGGCCCGACCTCCGAGATGATGTCGATCCCGCCCTGCGCGATGAAGAAGACCGGGGCCGGCGGCGTGCCGTGTTCGAGACGTCTCGCCGTGGGGTGGTAGTCGAGGTGCTCGGTGTCGAACGCGAACGGTTCCCGCTGTCCGAACCAACCGGTGAGGGCGGGTTCGAGGGTCGGTAAGAGCTCCCTCCGGGCGTAGAGGAAGACCAGGCCCGGGCCGCCGAGCATCCACTTGAGAACCCCCGCCGTGTAGAGATCGCACCCGAGGTCGTGGAGATCGAGGGGCAGGATGCCGAGCCCGTGGTAGTCGTCGACGAACGAGAGCGCGCCGCGCTCGCGTGCGATCGCGCACACCGCTTTCGCGTCCACGATCGCGCTCGACCGGTAGAGGACACGATTGATCATCACCAGCGCGGTTCGCTCGTCGATCGCCCGGTCGTATTCCTCCAGGGGGATCGTAAGACCGTCCGGGCTCCGGAGCCATCGGATCTCGGCCCCCGTCTTCCTGGCCCATGCCAACCAGACGTGCCCGTCGGTAGGGAAATCCAGCTCGGAGAGGATCACGGTGCGCCTCTCGCCAGAGAGATCGAGGCACGAGGCGATCGTCGACAGCGCGATCGATATGTTGGTGGTGAGCGCCACCTCGTCCGGGTCGCAGCCCGCGAGCGAGGAGAACGAACGCTTCAGCGCGGCCATGCGCGGGAAGACCTCCTCGAACCAGACGTGGTCCGGCGCTCCCTTCGCCTCCCACGCGTCCATGTACCCGTCGAGCAACGCGCGGGAGCGCCGCGAGACCGGCCCCAATGACGCGCTGATCAGGTACGCCTTCCGTTCGAGGACGGGGAACTCGGCGCGCCAGTCCGTGAGTTCCATCTACTGCCGTGCGGGCATGAATCGCTCGAACCATGCGGTCGTCCGGGCCACGAGATCGAGGGACGCGGGGAACTTCCTGACCCCGTGGCCCTCGCCCGGGTAGATCGCGACCTCGACCGGCACGTCGCGCGCGTGCAGCGCGCGGTAGAACTCCATCGCCTGTCCGGGTGGCGTGCACCGGTCCTCCGTCCCGGCGGTGAGGAGCGTCGGCGTCGTGACGCGATCGGCGAAGAACACCGGGCTCCGGTCGCGGTAGTGGGCCGCCCCGTCCTCGGGCTGCCCGCCGAGGAACCACGAGTCCCACGCGCCGATGTTGCTGTTCCAGTGCTGGCTGAAGTAGTCGGTCACCGGTGAGACCGCGACCGCGGCCTTGAATCGCTGGTCGACCACGGGGAGCCAGCACGACATGAAGCCTCCGTAGCTGCCCCCGGTGACGCCGATCCGTTCCGGATCGGCGTCACCGCGCGCCACCAAGGCGTCGACGCCCGCGAGATCGTCGTGTGCGTCGGCCCCGCCCATGTCGCCGATCACGGCTTCGAGGAACGCCTTCCCGCGGCCCGTCGAGCCCCTCGGGTTCGGCATCAGGATCGCGAACCCGCGCGAGACGAGCCAGGAGAGGGAGGGCCTCGGGAACCACTCTTGGTACGACCACACCGGGCCGCCGTGGACGTACAGGATCAGCGGATGTGGCCCCTCTCCCTCGGGCGCGAGGAGGAACCCGTCGATCTCGAGGCCGTCGGGAGCCTCCCACGTCACGCGCTCGGCGCGGCCGACCAGGCTCCGCGCGTGATCGTGTCCGCCGTGCCGGAAGGACGCGAGCGTTCGATCGGCGCCACCCTCGACGACGGCAACCTCGGCCGGTCGGTCGAAGCCCTGACGGACGAACGCGAAGCCCTCGTCCCCGAACAGCGCGGCAGAGGGCGCCCACGCACCGACCCCATCGGTCGTCGACCAGGCTTCGTCCCGGTGCCCGGTCGACGGGTCGATGTGCCCGAACACGCTGTCGCCCCGCCGCAGAGCCGTGTAGGCGAGCCGCCCGTCCCTGCGGAACCCGACCCACGTGATGTCCGCGTCGTCGAGTTCGACACGCCGGTCCGCCGTCCCGTCGGCGTTCGCGATCAGGACGCTCCCGGAGACGAGCTGGCGATCGCTGCACGGCGCCTCGATCGCCGCGACACGCGATCCGTCTGCCGCGCCCGCCGGAAGCCCGAACTGCACGTCGCTCTTCGCGAGCACCCGGTCCTCGCCGTTCGCGACATCGATCAGGACGAGCGGCGCCGTGTACCACGCGGACTCCCCCGGATCCTCGGAAGCCACCGCGACGACGGCACCGTCACCGCACCAGTCCGCCTCCCACACGTTGAGGTCGTCGCGCGAGAGCGCCCGGACCTCGCCCGACGGAACCTCGACGACCCAGAGGCGGCGCCAGACCTGGCGGTCCTCCCATGAGTCCACCTTCGGGGTCCAGTCGGGGAGATCCTTCTCGGACTCCAGCGCCCCGGAGCCGTCTGCGCCGGCGCTATCCGCATGGAGACCGGCGGCGAGCACGAGGATCCTCGACCCGTCGGGCGACCACGCGTGGTCCTCGATCGTTCCCTCGATCTCCGGCAGGCCCTCCGCTTCGCCCACGCCGTCCACAGCCAGGACGTGGAGCTGCATCCGGCCCTTCTCCCGGCGATCCGAGAGGAAGCCGAGACGTCGTGCATCCGGTGACCACCTCGGCGCCGCATCGTGACCGGGACCGGACGAGATCTGCCGTACGCCCGGAGCGGAACCCTCCGCGCCGGTCGCTACGAGGCAGATCCGCGTCTTCGGCGTTCCCTCGAGCTTCTCCCAGAGCGAACCCGTGAACGCAACCCATCGCCCGTCGGGGGAGGGACGTGGGTCCGCGGGCTCCGTCACCCTGCCGAAACCCGGCTCGTAGAGCCTGCGGAAATGCTCCTCCACCTCCTGGTACAGCGGCGACCCGCGCAGGTCCCTCTCCATGGGGTCAAGGATATGCCCGAGGGAAGGAGACGGCCCAGCCATGTCCCGACCCGCCGGTACACTCGGCTCGTGGGCTCCGAGAGACTCGTCATCCACGGCGCCCGTGAGCACAACCTCAAGAACGTCACGCTGGACCTGCCTCGCAACCAGCTGATCGTGTTCACGGGCCTGTCCGGCTCCGGGAAGTCGTCGCTCGCCTTCGACACGATCTACGCCGAGGGCCAGCGGCGCTACGTGGAGTCGCTCTCGTCCTACGCTCGCCAGTTCCTCGGGCAGATGGAGAAGCCGGACGTCGACTTCATCGAGGGCCTGTCTCCCGCGATCTCGATCGACCAGAAGTCCACGTCGCGGAACCCTCGGTCCACGGTCGGGACGATCACGGAGGTCTACGACTACCTCCGGGTGCTGTTCGCCCGGATCGGCCATCCCCATTGCTACAACTGCGGGCGCCCGATCGGCCGTCAGACGCCCGACCAGATCGTCGACCAGGTCCTCCAGCTGCCCGAGGGCACGCGGTTCCAGGTCCTGGCACCGGTCGTCCGGGGACGGAAGGGGGAGTACGAGAAGCTCCTGCAGGAGCTGGCCCGGAAGGGGTTCCCCCGTGCCCGGATCGACGGCGAGGTGCGGGAGCTCTCCGAGCCGATCAAGCTCCCGAAGAACTACAAGCACACGATCGAGGTGGTCGTGGACCGGCTCGTCGCGAAGCAGGGCATCCGGCGCCGCGTCGCGGACAGCATCGAGACGGCGCTCGAGCTCGCGGAGGGAGTCGCCTCCATCGCGGTGACGACGCACGAGGGGCACGAGGAGATCCAGACGTTCTCGCAGAACCTCGCGTGCACGTTCTGCGGGCTGTCGTTCGACGAGCTGGCACCTCGGAACTTCTCCTTCAACTCGCCGTACGGGGCGTGCCCCACCTGTGACGGGCTCGGCACCCGACTCGAGGTCGACGCGGATCTGGTCGTGCCCGATCCCGCGCTCTCCATCAACGAGGGAGCGCTCGCGCCCTGGGCGAGCAACACGCTCGAGTACTGGTACCGGGTGCTGGAGGCGGTCGGCGACGTCCACGGCTTCTCGCTCGACACGCCTTGGAAGAAGCTTCCCAAGCGAGCGCGAGAGGTGGTGCTCTACGGCTCCGAGGAGGAGATCTACGTCCGCTACCGCAACCGGTACGGACGTCAGCGCTCCTACTACACGACCTACGAAGGCGTGCTCCCCAATCTCGAGCGGCGGTACAAGGAGACCGACTCTGACGCCTCGCGGGAGAAGCTCGAGCAGTTCATGCGCGAGATCCCGTGCCGCGTGTGCAAGGGCGCGCGGCTCCGGCCCGAGACCCTCGCCGTCACGGTGGGTGGCCTCCACATCTCCCAGCTGACCGACCTCTCGATCCGCAAGACGCTCGACTTCCTGAACGCGCTCGAGCTCTCCGAGCGGGAGGAGATGATCGCCGAGCGGCTGCTGAAGGAGATCCGGGCGCGACTCGGGTTCCTCGTTGACGTCGGGCTCGACTACCTCACGCTCTCACGGCCGGCGGGCACCCTCGCCGGGGGAGAGGCGCAGCGGATCCGTCTGGCGACCCAGATCGGCTCGGGACTCGTCGGAGTCCTCTACATCCTCGACGAGCCGTCCATCGGCCTCCACCAGCGGGACAATCGGCGACTCCTCGACACGCTGATCCGTCTCCGTGATCTCGGGAACACGCTGATCGTCGTCGAGCACGACGAGGCGACGATCATCGAGGCCGACCACATCGTGGACATCGGCCCGCTGGCGGGCGAGCACGGCGGTCGGATCGTGTACTCGGGCGATCTCGGGGGTCTCCTCGACTGCAAGGAGTCGCTCACGGGCGCCTATCTGTCCGGCAGGCGGTCGATCCCGGCGCCGGCGTCACGTCGCAAGCCGGATCGCTGGCTCCGCCTGGAGGGGGTGCGTCAGCACAACCTGAAGGACATCACGGCGCGGATCCCACTGGGTGTCTTCGTCTGCATCACGGGAGTGAGCGGGAGCGGCAAGTCCACGCTCGTGCAGGACGTGCTGCTGCGGGCGCTCATGCAGAAGGTGTACCGGTCACGCCTCCTGCCGGGGAAGCATCGGCGGATGGTGGGCTGGGAGCAGGTCGACAAGGTGATCGACATCGACCAGTCACCGATCGGCCGGACGCCCCGATCCAACCCGGCCACGTACACGGGCGTGTTCGACCACGTCCGGAAGCTCTTCGCCCAGGTGCCGGAGGCGCGGCTCCGCGGGTACCAACCGGGCCGCTTCTCCTTCAACGTGCGGGGCGGCCGGTGTGAGAACTGTGCGGGCGACGGCCAGATCAAGATCGAGATGCACTTCCTCCCCGACGTCTACGTCACCTGCGAGGTCTGCAAGGGTCGCCGCTACAACCGGGAAACGCTGGAGGTGAGATACAAGGGCCGCACGATCTCCGACGTCCTCGAGATGAGCGTCGACGAGGGGCTCGAGTTCTTCCAGAACATCCCACCGATCAAGCGGCACATGCAGACGCTCTCCGACGTCGGCCTCGGCTACATCAAGCTCGGGCAGCCGGCGCCGACGCTCTCCGGCGGCGAGGCGCAACGGATCAAGCTCTCGAGCGAGCTCCACAAGCGCGCGACCGGGAACACCGTCTACATCCTCGACGAGCCGACCACGGGTCTGCACTTCGAGGACATCCGGAAGCTGCTCCAGGTCCTGCAGCGGCTCGTCGCCACCGGCAACACGGTGCTGGTGATCGAACACAACCTCGACGTCGTCAAGACGGCGGACTGGCTGATCGACCTCGGCCCGGAGGGTGGAGACCAGGGCGGCCGGATCGTCGCCGAGGGACCGCCCGAGGCCATCGCCGCCAACGCCGACTCCTACACGGGGCGATTCCTCGAGGAAGTGCTGGGCGTGCTCCCGGTCGGCGCCGGCGCTTCTGCATGAGCCAGCCGGTGGGCGAGACGATGCTTGCTAGGATTCGCCCCGTCGTGTCGAGGCCATCCGTCGTCACCCGGGCCGCAGGCCTCGGGCACCACGCGTCCCGCGCGCGGCTCAACGCGGCCGCCGCATGCCTCATGGTGCTGACCGCCGCGTGCAGCAGCGCGCCGGTGCCCGCGGTGAGGGTTCCCGAGGGCCGGCAGTTCATCCCGATGGTGCCGGACTCCATCGACGACGTGGGGTTCGCTCCCTCCGTGGCGGTCGACGGGGAAGGCTTGCCGAACATCTCCTACTTCGGGTTCGCGGCGCAGCTCGAAGAGGGTGACATCCCCGTCGCCCGGCCGGTCGGCTCGCCGTTCCTGCAGACCGAGGATGGCAAGAACGCCGGGGCGGTGCTGCTCGCGAACTTGACGACCGAGCAGATCTGGAACCGCGGCGCCGTCGCGCAGCCCAGGGAGTCCCCGGGCGGGGTACCGGTTCCCTTCGGTCCGGCCGCCGAGCCGTCCCTCGCGAGCCTCACGCCCTCGAGAGCCAAGGGCACGGACATCGTCATCGCGGGCACGGACATCCACACCACCTGGACCGCCGACACCGGCGTCTGGTACGGCCTGGGCCCCTCGTTCGAGATCGAGGCGGTCGAGAAGACGCCCGATGCGGGGGCTCCGTCGATCGTGATGAGTGGATCCGGCGAACCGGTCGTCGCGTACGCCGTGGCGGGCGCTCGACCGGAAGTGCGGGTCGCGGAGCGGGTGGGGAAGCGCTGGCAGATCACGCCCGTGACGACCCTCTCGGCGTGCGGTCGGGGATGCCCACCGTCGACCCAGGTCGCGCTCCTCGGCGAGGAGCTCCTCTTGGTGGTGGCCGATCCCCTCTCGGGCGAGCTGATCGCGGCGCAGCGACAGGGCGACGCCTGGACCACGGAGGTGGTGGCCACCGATGTCACCGGCGGTGCGTCGCTCGCCACCGCGGGCGACACCGCCGCGATCTCCTTCTATACGGGCTCGGGGCCGGCCGTCGTGACCGGCAGCTTCGGATCCTGGTCCCAGGTGACCACGCTCGGTAGCGGAGCGGGTGGAACGAACGAGGGAACGCCCCAGAGCTCCGGGGTGGCCGTCGACGACGCGGGGACCGTCTGGGTGAGCTGGGAGGACGGTGAGGGGATCCATCTCGCCTCCGCATCCGAAGGGAAGGACGCCGAGGAGATCGATCTTCCGGACACCACCGGAGGCGTCAGTCCCACGGTGGCGATCACGGAGGACGGCTCCTCCGTCTACCTGGCCTGGTACGACACGGAGAACGCCGACCTCCGGCTGGGGACTTACGCTGCGATCCCCGATCTGTTGATCGCGGCCCCGAGCCCACCACCGACGCCGGCGACCGCCCCCGGGCCCGCGAACTGCGGCGACGACGGCCAGCTCGTCCTGGACATCGCGGCGGTGGGATCCACGTTCGAGCCGCAGTGTCTCGTGGCGTCTGCGGGCGAGCCCTTCACGATCAACTACGACAACCGGGACCCGATCGTGCACAACCTCGTGATCGCCGCGGATGAAGCGGCGGTCGCTACGGACCCGATCTTCCAGAGTCCGGACGTCCCTGGGCCCGACGAAGTGACCCTCGACGTCCCCTCGGTCGACGCGGGGGACTACTTCTTCCTATGCACGTACCACCCCACCACCATGACCGGGACCCTGGCCGCCATCGAGTCCACTGGTGGTGGCGGCGGAGGCGGCTAGACGCGCCCTGTTCCCGGCCGGGTCCCGACCCGGCGCTACGATAGGTACGTGAGCTTCACGAAGCCGGTGTCGTCCAGCATCCCGGACGCCCCCGGCGCATACCTCTTCCGGGACGAGGACGGGCGGGTCGTGTACGTCGGCAAGGCCGGCTCGCTGCGGAAGCGCCTCGCCAGCTACTGGTCGCGACCCCTCCATCCGCGGACCCAGGCCATGGTCGACGCAGCCGAGGGCGTCGAGTGGATCGTCGCATCCGGCGAGGTGGACGCGTTGATGCTGGAGTTCAACCTCATCCAGCAGTACCGGCCGCGCTTCAACATCCGGTACCGCGACGACAAGTCCTACCCCTACCTCGCCCTGACGGTGGGGGAGAAGTGGCCGCGCGCCCAGGTCCTGCGCGGCACCAAGCGGAAGAAGGTCCGGTACTTCGGGCCGTACGGGCATGCCTGGGCGATCCGGGACACGCTCGATGCCCTGACGCGGGTCTTCCCCATCCGGACCTGCACCAACCACTTCTTCGACCAGCGGGCGCGAGCAGGGCGGCCGTGCCTCTACTACGACATCGGCCGCTGCTCCGGCCCGTGCGTGCCCGCGCAGACGGGCGTCACCGAGGGATCGTATCGACGAGACGTCGAGGGGCTGGGGGACTTCCTCGCCGGGAACTCCAGGCCCGTGTTGAAGCGCCTCGACGCCCAGATGACAGAGGCTTCCGACCGCGAGGAGTACGAACAGGCGGCCCGGTTCCGCGACCAGCTGCAAGCAGCGCGCCGCGCCCTGGAGAGCCAGGAGATGGTCCTGGTTCGCCCGGAGAACCTCGACGTGGTGGGCCTCGCCGAGGACGACCTCGAGGCGGCGTTCCAGGTGTTCACGGTCCGAGGCGGGAGGGTGCTCGGGCGGAAGGGCTGGGTCGTCGACCGCGTCGAGGACCTCGATCGCTCCGAGCTCGTGGCGTCGTTCCTCCGGCAGGTGTACATGGAGCGCGAGGACGTACCGCCGCGCATCCTCGTCCCGAGCGTACCGGCGGATCTCGCGGTCCTGGAAGCATGGCTGTCGGGGCGCCGAGGCTCGCACGTCACGATCGCGGTTCCGGCACGGGGTGCCAAGCGCAAGCTCATGGAGGTCGTCGGAAGCAACGCCGCCGACGCCTTCCACCGGCACAAGCTCCGCCGTGCGTCGGACTTCGGAGCGCGCTCCCGAGCGCTCTCGGAGCTCGCGGAGCAGCTCGGGCTGGAGCAGGCCCCCCTCCGGATCGAGTGCTACGACATCTCGAACCTGGGGCCGAGCGACACCGTCGGGTCGATGGTCGTCTTCGAAGACGGGCTGCCCAAGCGCGCCGACTATCGCCGGTTCGAGATCAAGAGCGTCGCGGGACAGGACGATTTCGCGAGCATGGAAGAGATGCTCACCCGGCGGTTCTCACGCCTCCTCAAGGAGAAGGACGAGGCGCCGGGTGGCCGCAGGCGGTTCTCCTACCCCCCCGCGCTCGTCGTCGTCGATGGCGGGCGCGGGCAGCTGAGCGTCGCCACGAAGGTCCTCGAGGACCTCGGTCTGCACATCCCCCACGTCGGGTTGGCGAAGCGGCTCGAAGAGATCTACTTCCCGGACCGCCCCGATCCGTTGTCGATCTCGCGTGGATCCGAGGCGCTCTTCGTGCTCCAGCACATCCGCGACGAGGCGCACCGCTTCGCGATCACGTATCACCGGCAGCGGCGGGATCGCCGCGCCCTGTCGTCGCCGCTCGACGAGATCCCCGGCGTCGGTCCGTCGCGGAAGCGAGCCCTGATGAAGCGGTTCGGCTCCCTGACCAAGATCCGACAGGCGGAGCCGAACGATCTCGCCGCGACCCCGGGCGTCGGTCCGAGGCTCGCAGACGAGATCCACCAGCGCCTGCACACCGTCGCGGCCTCCGATCGGCGGGAGAGCGCGTGATGGCTCGAGCGGCGCGCCCCCGGGAGACGGAGCCGGTCACCGCGCCCGGGTTCCTGCTGATCACGGGCCTCTCGGGCGCCGGCCGGTCGGAGGCAGCTCGCAGCCTGGAGGACATCGGGTACTTCGTCGTGGACAACCTGCCGCCGGCGTTGCTGCCGAAGATGGCCGAGCTGGCCGCGGGTCCGGGCGGACCCGGCCGTGTCGCGATCGTCGTCGACGCTCGCGGGGGCGTGTTCTTCGGCGAGCTGTCCAGGGCCCTCGAGGAACTGCGCGGCCAGCGCGTGCCGGCGCGGATCCTGTTCCTGGACGCGTCGGATGACGACCTCGTCAACCGATACGAGGCGACGCGCCGGCGCCATCCCCTTGCGCCGGGCGATCGGGTGGCCGAAGGCATCCGCAAGGAGCGACTGATGATGGAGAGCCTGCGGGAGGACGCCGATCTGGTGATCGACACGAGCGGGCTCAGTCCCCACGACCTGCGCGATCGGATCCGCGAGATGTTCGCGACCGCGCCGCCGGAGGCAGGCCTCCTCGTGACGATCGTGTCGTTCGGATTCAAGTACGGGAGCCCGCGCGACGCCGATCTCGTGTTCGACGTTCGGTTCCTGCCCAACCCGCACTGGATCGACGAGCTTCGCCCCCTTCCCGGCAGCAACGAGAAGGTGCGCGAGTACGTGGAAGGGCAGAAGGAGTACGGAGCGTTCATGAAGCGACTGGAGGCCCTGCTGGACGTCGTCGTTCCCGGCTACGTGGACGAGGGGAAGTCCTACCTCACCGTAGCGGTCGGCTGCACCGGCGGCCGTCACCGATCGGTCGTGGTGGCCGAGGACCTCGCCGCGTACTTCGGGCAGCACGGGCATCGGGTCTCGGTGGATCACCGCGATCTCAACCGAGACTGAGGCCCGCGGCCCCGACCCCCGCCCGGGTGGTGCGTGAGTGCGCTCGGTAGGATGGGGTGCAAGGCCGAGCGACTCCACGAGCGACTCTATGAGCGGATCCAGGGGGAGGACCCAGATGGCTGTCAAGGTCGGCATCAACGGTTTCGGGCGGATCGGTCGCAACTTCCTCCGCGCGGTCAGGCAGACGGGCGCGGACGTCGACTTCGTCGGCGTGAACGACATCACGGACGCGAAGACGCTCGCGCATCTCCTGAAGTACGACTCGGTCCTCGGTCGACTCGACGTCGACGTCACCGTCTCCGAGAACGGGCTCGCGGTGGACGGCGACGAGCTGCGGGTGTTCGCGGAACGGGATCCCGCGCAGCTCCCGTGGAAAGAGGTGGGCGCGGAGATCGTGATCGAGTCGACCGGCCTGTTCACGGATCGGGAGAAGGCGGCGGCCCACATCGAGGCGGGCGCCCAGAAGGTCATCATCAGCGCGCCGGCCAAGGGCGAGGACATCACGATCGTCATGGGCGTCAACGACGACGCCTACGACCCGACGACTCACCACGTGATCTCGAACGCCTCCTGCACGACGAACTGCGTCGTGCCGCTCGCGAAGGTGCTCGAGGACTCGTTCGGGATCGATCGTGCCCTGATGACCACCGTCCACGCCTACACGAACGACCAGAACCTCCTCGACCTGCCGCACAAGGACCTGCGACGGGCTCGCGCCGCCGCGATCAACATCGTCCCGGCGTCCACCGGAGCCGCGAAGGCGACGTCGCTCGCGCTCCCGCAGCTCAAGGGGAAGATCGACGGCGTCGCGATGCGGGTACCGGTGCCGGATGGGTCGATCACCGACCTCGTGGCGATCCTCAACCGCGACGTCACGGTCGAAGAGGTCAACGATGCGTACCGAGCAGCCTCGGAGAGCGGCTCGTTGAAGGACAAGCTCGTGTACACCGAGGACCCGATCGTCTCGAGCGACATCGTGGGGTCGCCCGCCTCGTGCACCTTCGACTCCCTCTCGACGATGACGCTCGGGAACTTCGTGAAGGTGCTCGGTTGGTACGACAACGAGTGGGGGTACTCCAACCGCCTGGTGGACCTCGTGAACCTGGTCGCCTCGAAGCTCTAGTGGCGCTCCGGACCCTCGACGACCTCGGCGACGTCGCCGGCACCCGGGTGTTCGTCCGCGCCGACTTCAATGTCCCGATCGAGTCCGGTCGCGTCGCGGACGACATGCGGATCCGGGCCACGGTCCCGACGCTCCGCGAGCTCATCGAGGCGGGTGCCGCGCTCGTCGTCGCCTCTCACCTGGGCAGGCCGGAGGGGGAACCGCGCGAGGATCTCCGGCTCGGGCCCGTCGCCGACACGCTCGGCGAGCTGCTCGGCGTCGACGTCATGGCCCTGGACGAGACGGTCGGCGACGGGCCCGAGGCCGCCTGCGGCCATATCGAACAGGGCGAGGTCGTCTTGCTCGAGAACCTGCGCTTCCAGCCGGGGGAGGAGGCCAACGACGTCCGGTTCGCCGGGCAGCTCGCCGAGCTCGCCGACGCCTACGTGAACGACGCGTTCGGAGCCGCGCATCGCGCGCACGCGAGCGTCGTGGCGTTGCCCGACCTCATGCGCGCGTCCGGCAGGCAGGCAGTCGCCGGGCGGCTGCTCCAGCGGGAGATCGACGTGCTCGGCCGGCTCCTGACCGATCCCGACCGCCCGTACGTGGCCGTCCTCGGCGGAGCCAAGGTCTCGGACAAGCTCGGTGTGCTGGACGCGCTGATCGAGCGTGTCGACGCGCTGCTGATCGGAGGAGCGATGGCGTTCACGTTGATCGCAGCCGCGGGGGGCGAGGTGGGGGACAGCCTCGTGGAACCCGATCGCTTCGACGAGGTCCGCGCCGTCACCGAGCGAGCGAGCGCGAGGGGTACGTTGATCGAGCTGCCTCAAGACGTCGTGGCGGCGGAGGACGCGCGAGCCGACGTGCGCCCTCGCACGGTGCCGGCGCGCGAGATCCCCCGCGGTCTCAAGGGACTGGACATCGGCCCACGCACCGTCGAGGAGTTCGCGCGGATCCTCGCGGACGCCGAGACGATCCTGTGGAACGGCCCGATGGGCGTCTTCGAGCTCGAGCCGTTCTCCGCCGGCACGCGTGGTGTGGCGACCGCGATCGCGGGCGCGTCGGCGTTCTCCGTCGTCGGCGGAGGCGACTCGCTCCTCGCCGTCAAGCGGGCCGGGCTCGAGGACTCGTTCGACCATCTCTCCACCGGTGGCGGGGCCTCCCTGGAGTTCCTCGAGGGCCAACCCTTGCCGGGCATCCAGGTGCTGGAGGACTGACGTGGCCGAGCGGATGCCGATCATCGCGGCCAATTGGAAGATGCACAAGACGCACCTCGAGGCGATCCAGGCGGTGCAGAAGCTCTCCTACCTCCTCGACCGGAAGGACTCGGACCGTGTGGAGGTCGTGATCTGCCCTTCGTTCACCGCGCTCCGTTCCGTCCAGACGCTGATCGACTCCGATCGGCTGCCCTACGGCCTCGGCGCCCAGGACGTCCACGCGGACGACGAGGGCGCGTTCACCGGAGAGGTGTCCGGCCCGATGTTGGCCGCGCTCGACGTCGGCTACGTGATCGTCGGTCACTCCGAGCGCCGCCAGCTCTTCGGCGAGGAGGACGAGACGGTGAACAAGAAGGTGAAGGCCGTCTTCCGCCACGGGATGGTGCCCATCGTGTGCGTGGGAGAGACGCTGGAGGAGCGAGAGGCGGGCGGGACCGAGACCAAGGTCGCCGAGCAGGTGCGCGGCGCGTTCGAGGGGATCGACCCCTCGGCCGCCGCCCGGGCGGTCGTCGCCTACGAGCCGATCTGGGCGATCGGCACCGGGCGCACCGCGGAGCCGACCGACGCCGGCCAGGTCGTGGAGGTGATCCGAGGCACGCTCGCGGACCGCCTCTCCGCCGAGGTCGCAGAGGCGGTCCGCGTCCAGTACGGCGGGAGCGTCAAGCCCGGGAACATCCGGGAGTTCATGGCGCACCCGGAGATCGACGGCGCGCTCGTGGGAGGCGCGAGTCTCGATCCGGAGGAGTTCGCCCTGATCGTGAAGTATCGCTGAGCAGTGTCGCTTCCTTGCCCCTCAAAGAAGCTGCGGCGGTGCCGCTCCCAGAGATGCCGGATTGCGAGTCCTGGGCAACCTCCGTAGTATCCCGATTCGGGCATGAGTCGATCCGACACGGACACCGACGTATCCCAGGTCGGGCAGGGCGAGGTTGGGGGGCGCGCCGACCTCGAGTCTTCCGCGCCGTCGGCAGAGACACCTGCGTCGATCATCGGCCGGAGCCCCTGGGAGATCTTCTGGCGGCATTTCCGGCAGGACCGGTTCGCGCTCGCAGGGCTCGTGATCATCTTCCTGATGCTGATGATGGCGATCTTCGCACCCGTGGCTGCGAACATCACGAAGCATCAGCCGAACCAAGTGAACCTGAACTCGCTCGACGACTACGGCTTGCCGTCGGCGCCGCGGTGGTGGCCGGATACCTACGACCCCACCACGGGGGAGAAGATCAGCGAGGCGCCTCCGGGCTATCTGCTCGGCGTCGACGACACCGGTCGAGACCAGTTCGTGCGTATCGCCTACGGCGCCCGCACGTCGCTACAGGTGGCATTCATCGCGACCGGCATCGGGCTCGTGATCGGTGTGCTCATGGGCCTCACCGCCGGCTTCTACCGAGGGAAGGTCGACACCGTGATCTCGCGGGCGACGGACGTCGTCCTGGCGCTCCCCATCCTGCTCCTCGCGCTCGGGATCGCGTCGGCGTGCGGTGCCAACGCGGAGGGCTGCTTCTGGGGGCTCATCAAACCCGGTCTCGGGCCTGTGATCTTGATCATCGGCCTGTTCGGCTGGCCGTACATCGCCCGCATCGTTCGCGGTCAGGTCCTGTCTCTCCGCGAGAAGGAGTTCATCGAAGCGGCGCGGTCGCTGGGGGCATCGAACCGGCGGATCATCCTCCGGGAGATCCTCCCCAACGTGGCCGCACCGATCATCGTGTACACGACGCTGATCATCCCGAGCAATATCTTGTTCGAGGCCGGGCTCTCGTTCCTCGGCGTCGGTGTGCCGGATACCACCCCGTCGTGGGGGGGCATGCTGGCCGATGCCGGCACGGCCTTCACGTTCGCACCGTGGTTGATGATCTTCCCCGGACTCGCCCTGTTCCTCACGACCCTGGCGTTCAATCTCGTGGGGGACGGCCTCCGGGACGCCCTCGATCCTCGGAAGGGCATCTGAGCGTATCGACAGGGGGGAACCCTGTGCGAAAGGAGGACGACCTCGAAGGCATCTGAACCTGTGAAGTGTGAATGGGAAACATGAGAAGGGGGGTAGCTTTGAAACGAGCACTCAGAGTGATCGCCGTGGTGACGGTACTCGGCCTCGTCGGCGCCGCATGCGGCGACAGCGACGGCGACGGTGGACCGACCGACGAACCCGGCCAGCCGGCCGCGGAGCTCGAGGGCGGGACGCTGAACATGGCGCAGCTCGCCGACGTCACCGCTGCGTTCGACCCACAGAAGGAGTATTACTCCGTCACGTGGGAGTACTACCGCTGTTGTCTGCTCAGAACGCTCATGTCCTACGAGGGCGTTCCGACCGACGAAGGTGGCGCAGATATCCATCCGGACCTGGCATCAGGTGAGCCCGCGCAGTCCGAAGACGGACTGACCTGGACCTATCAGATCAAGCCGGGACTGATGTACGCGCCTCCCAAGGAGGACACGGAGATCACGGCGGCAGACTTCATCCGCGCGATAGAGCGGACCGCCAACCCGAAGGCGAACGTCGGCGGGTACTCCTTCTACTACTCGGTGATCGAGGGATTCGACGACTTCGCCGCCGGCGATGCCGAGGAGATCTCGGGTATCACCGCACCCGACACGCACACCCTGGAGATCAAGACCACCGTTCCCGTCGGGGACATCAGCTACCGCTTCGCCATGGGCACGACCGCACCGATCCCGCCCGACGACGAAGGCGAGCGGATGGGTGTGGCCGAGGGACACGACCGGAACTACGGCCGGTTCCTGGTTGCCAGCGGTCCGTACATGTTCGAGGGGTCTGAGTCCATGGACTTCTCCGCCCCCCCGAAGGACCAGACCGAAGCCCCTGGGTACGTCCCGGGCCGCCAGATCGTCCTGGTCGAGAACCCTTCGTACGACCCGGCGAGCGACGAGCTGCGCGACCACTACCCCTCGAAGATCGAGGTTCGGATCGGTGGCGACAACGACGACCTGTACAACCAGGTCGCTTCGGGAGCCCTGGACTTCGTGGTGGACGGCGCGGTGCCGCCCGAGAAGATCCGGGACTACCAAACCAACCCCGAACTCCAGGATCGGATCAACATCTACGCATCGGACGCGATCCGGTACGTGTCGTTCAACCTGGCGGTCCCTCCGTTCGACGACGTCAACGTCCGCAAGGCGGTCAGCTGGGCGTTCGACAAACAGGGGTTCCGCCAGCTGCGAGGTGGCCCGTCGGTCGGTGAGATCTCGGGGCACATCTTCGTGAACAGCCTCCAGGACAACATCCTGGCCGACTACGATCCGTACCAGACGCCCAACGCGTCCGGTGATGTCGAGAAGGCCAAGGAGGCGATGGCACTCGCGACCGACTACGACACGGACGGGGACGGGGTGTGCGACGCTCCGGAATGCAAGGACATCCTGACGATCACCGACCGTGAGGATCCGTACCCGGAGCAGGCTGCACTCCTGATCCAGTTCCTCGAGCCGCTCGGGTTGACGCTCAACGTCAAGCAGCTGGAGCGCGGCACGATGTACAACAAGTGCAACGATGCCAACTCCAAGCACGCCCTGTGTGCCGGTCCGGGCTGGGGCAAGGACTACGCCGACGGTGTCACGTTCGGCGAGCCCCTGTTCACCTCGGCCGGTCTCTGGGAGAGCTGCTGCAACTACTCCCTGTTGGGCGCCACGAGCGACCAGTTGGCGGAGTGGGGATACGACGTCACCGAGGTTCCGTCGGTGGACGCCAAGGAAGATGAGTGCTCCGCTCTTGAGCCCGGAGACGAACGGTTCCAGTGCTGGGCCGAGCTCGACCAGGAACTGATGGAAGAGATCGTGCCCATGGTGCCGTACCTGTTCGACAACAGCGTCGACATCATCTCCGAGAACGTCCAGAACTACTCGTTCGACCAGTTCGCTGGTCTCGCGGCGTTCGACTCACTGGCGGTACCGGATAACGCGTAAGCGGTCATAGGACGGATCGAGGGGGTCGCGCACGCGGCCCCCTCGCCGTTCGGGCCCAGGAAGGAGGCGGGAGTGGGCAGGTACCTGATCAGGCGAGCCCTCTTCATGATCCTCGTGATCATGATCGTCTCCTTCCTCACCTTCCTCATCTTCGTGAAGCTTCCCGCCGGCGATCCGGCGCGGCGAGCGGTCGGGCGGACCACGACCCCCGAGCAGATCGAGAACGCACGCGTCGCGTTCGGTCTGGACAAGCCCCTCTACGTCCAGTATTGGCGGTTCCTCAAGGGATTCATCCCGTACCCGGGACTGTGGCTCGACGAGGACGTGTACTTCTCTTACGGCAGCTTCGAGCCGGTGAAGGACGAGCTGGGCCGGCGGATCCCGATCACCGGCATCCTCGCCATCGGCGCGGCGGTGATCTGGCTCCTCCTCGGGGTCCCGATCGGCATCTTGTCCGGCGTCCGGCGACGATCGGTCGCGGACCGCGCGGCCATGATCTTCGCGATCGTCGGCGTGTCGATGCCGATCTTCTGGCTGGCCCAGTTGCTCCTGTATGCGTTCTGGTTCAAGTTAGAGTTGCTGCCGTCGAGCGGGATCCCGATCGGATACATCGGGTGGGGCGGTGCGTTGCGCGCGGCGGCCGAGGGCCGATTCATCCTGCCCTGGGTCTCCCTCGCGTACATCAACGCGGCCTTCTACGCACGGATGGTCCGCGGGAACCTGATCGAAACGATGAACGAGGACTACATCCGCACCGCGCGGGCGAAGGGCCTGTCCGAGCGGCGGGTGATCTACAAGCACGGTCTTCGCGGGGCGCTCACGCCCGTCGTGACGATGCTGGGCCTGGACGTCGGCCTCCTCCTCGGCGGCGCCTTCATCACCGAGACCGTGTTCGGGTTGCCCGGGATCGGACAGCTCGCCGTCCAGTCGATCGGCACGAACGACTTCCCGACGGTGATGGGGGTCACGGTGCTAGGCGCGTTCATCATCGCCGTGGCGAACCTGGTCGTGGACGTCGCCTACGCCTTCGTGGACCCCAGGGTGAGGTACACCTAGTGGCGCAACCTCTCCTCGAGGTCAAGGATCTCAAGGTCCATTTCCCGACCGACGACGGCCTGGTGAAGGCCGTCGACGGCGTGAGCTATTCCCTGCAGGCCGGGGAGACGCTCGGCATCGTGGGGGAGTCCGGCTCGGGCAAGAGCGTGAGCTCGCTCACGGTGATGGGCCTCATCAACACCAAGCAGGCGAACATCTCCGGCGAGGTCCTCTTCCAGGGTCAGGATCTGCTGAAGATCCCGAAGGACGAGATGCGCACGATCCGTGGCGCGAAGATCTCGATGATCTTCCAGGATCCGATGACCTCGCTCCACCCGTTCTACAAGGTGGGCTACCAGATCGCCGAAGCGATCCTCGAGCATCAGGAGATCTCGAAGCAGGAGGCGTTCGACCAGGCGGTCGAGATGCTCGCTCGGGTCAACATCCCCCATCCGAAGGACCGCGCGAACCAGTACCCGCACGAGTTCTCGGGCGGGATGCGTCAGCGAGCGATGATCGCGATGGCGCTCTCCCTCAACCCCGACGTCCTCATCGCCGACGAGCCGACGACCGCGCTCGACGTCACGGTGCAGGCGCAGATCCTGGACCTGATCGACCGGCTGAAGTCGGAGTTCAACGCCGCGGTGATCATCATCACGCACGACCTCGGCGTCGTGGCCGAGCACTGCGACGACATCATGGTCATGTATGCCGGGAAGGCCGCGGAGTTCGGCGACACGGACGACATCTACTACAAGCCGTTGCACCCCTACACGTGGGGCCTCCTGAGCTCGATCCCGCGCCTGGACGAGGTCAAGCAGGAGCGGCTCAATCCGATCCGAGGATTGCCCCCGTCCCTGATCCAGGTGCCGCCCGGCTGCGCGTTCCATCCGCGATGCCCGTACAAGTTCGACCCGTGCGATCGCGACGTCCCCGAGCTCATGCCCGTGGACGGCCACCACGCGGCCGCGTGCCACCTGAGTCTCGCCGACAAGGAACGGATCCGGGACGAGGAGGTCTTGGCCCGCCGATGAGCGTCCAGGCCGAACCGCTTCCGGCTCAGTCTCCGCCGACCGGCGAGCCGCTCGTGAAGCTCGAGGGGATCAAGAAGTACTTCCCGATCACCCAGGGGATCCTCTTCCAGCATCACGTCGGCAACGTGCACGCCGTCGACGATGTGGACCTGGAGGTCTATCCGGGCCAGACCGTCGGCCTCGTGGGCGAGACCGGCTGTGGGAAGTCGACCCTCGCCCGTGTCGTGATGCGGCTCTACGACGCCACCGAAGGCAAGGTCTGGTTCGACGGTCGGGACATCACCCACCTGAAGGGCAAGGAGCTCCAGGAGCTCCGCGAAGACATGCAGATGGTGTTCCAGGATCCCTATGCGTCCCTGAACCCCCGCAAGACCGTCGGCACCATCGTGGGGGAGCCGTTCCGCCTGCACCAGACGGTGCCGAGGAACCGGATCAAGTCCGAGGTGCAGCAACTGATGGAGCTCGTGGGCTTGAATCCCGAGCACTACAACCGCTACCCCCACGAGTTCTCGGGCGGCCAGCGCCAACGGATCGGCGTCGCGAGGTCGCTCGCTCTGCGTCCGAAGCTGATCGTCTGCGACGAGCCGGTGTCCGCCCTGGACGTCTCGATCCAGGCGCAGATCCTCAACCTGCTCGGCGACCTCCAGGACGAGTTCAAGCTCACGTACCTGTTCATCGCGCACGACCTGTCCGTCGTGAAACACGTCTCGGATCGCGTCGCCGTGATGTACCTCGGCAAGATCGTGGAGATGGCCGAGGGCGCGAGCCTCTATCAGACGCCGAAGCACCCCTACAGTGGTGCTCTGCTGTCCGCGGTGCCGATGGCGGATCCCGAGCTGGCTCGGCAGAAGCGCCGGATCATCCTCCAAGGCGACGTGCCCTCTCCGATCGACCCTCCGTCCGGCTGTCGGTTCCATCCGCGGTGTCCGCAGTCCCGTGCGATCGCCAAGGCCGAGGGGATCGACGGGCCTCACCCACGATGCATCCAGGACCAGCCCGAGCTCACGAGCCAAGGCCCGGGCCAGACCGCTGCCTGCCACTTCCCGTTGGAGGGCAGTATCATCGAGGGTGGCGGCACGGTGGAACGATTCGATGACGTCGTCGCCGAGGAGCTCGGGTCGGAAGAGGACTCCGCTCCGAACTGACCGGAAGGATCCGAGACGTGCTGAACGCCGTTGTGATCACCGTCGACATCATCGCGTCGATCTTCTTGATCCTCACGATCCTGCTGCACTCGGGGCGGGGGAGCGGCATGTCGGAGTTGTTCGGCGGATCGTCCACGCTCGCGGGCGGTACCGCGCTGGAGCGCACCCTCGACAGGGTCACCGTCGTCACGGCCATCGTGTGGGGGATCTGCACGTTCTGGCTCGCCTGGAAATGGACGCCATGAGGCTTGGTAGCATCCACCGCGCACCTCGTCGGAGTGGCGGAACTTGGTAGACGCGCTAGGTTGAGGGCCTAGTCCCCTTCACAGGGGGTGGGGGTTCAAATCCCCCCTCCGACACTCTCTTTCTGGATCCGAACGCCAAGCCGTCAGGCCTACGGCGTCGCGAGCTCGAGCTCCTCGGCGGCACGCCTGCGAGCAACCACGTCCCCGAACGAGAACTCACCGACCCACGCTCGCTCGCGCGCGGCCTCGATCCTGCGGCGCCAGATGACGAGAGCGACCGATGCGAGTGCCACGGCCGCGATCCCCCAGATGACGAAACCCGGGAGGGTGATGAAGAACCACACCAAGAGCGGAACAACGACAACGGCCAGCCCGAACGTGAACAGGTTGCCTGAAACGGTCTTCGGCCAATGGGCCACGGATGCCTCCTCGTTCTCAAGGAACCGGGAAAGGCAAGGTCGCGAAGATGCTCGCGCGTGCGCCCCGTCTTGGGCGGCTCCACCAGTGGTGGACAGCTCCAATCTATCACTCAACAGCTCGCGCCCGACGGTTGGCGCTAGCCGACCGGCGCAGCCGACCGCTCCCGATCGACCTGCGACACATGGAAGGGGACGCTCGTCACCACGACTCCCGACTCGAAGAGGAGCAGACGCTTGAAGAACAGGGCGCTCTGACTGTGCAGCAGCTGTTCCCACCAATGGGCGACCACCAGCTCAGGCAGGACCACCGTCACGATCGTCCCCTCCCTCGTCGTGTACCGACGGATCTCCTCCCGCATCGGTTCGGCGAGATCCCTGAACGGCGCATCGACGATCGACAAGGGGATGGCCATCCTCCGATCGATCCACGCCTCGGCGAGCTTCCGCTCGTCTCCTGGGTCGGTCGAGAAGTAGACCGCCTCGACCTCCGCGGCCTCCAGCGACAGGGCGTACGACACGGCCCTGGCGGATGCCGCGTGGACGCTGGAGACCGGCACCAGGACCACGTGCCGGACGGGTTCCAGTGACCGAGGACGACTTCCCGACGTCCGCTCCTCCGGAAGCAGGGGCACGTCCGAGACGACGATCCCCTCCTCGAAGAACAGCGAGAGCTTCAACCAGAAGCCCCAGCGACGACCGAGATGCCGCAGCAGCGAACGGCTGGTGAGCTCCTCCGCCACGACGACCGTGACGAATCCCTGTCCTTCTCCCCGGAGCGATCGGAGCCGGGTCCGCAGGGCTTTCGTGGGGCGCTCGTCCTCGAGGACGATCCGCTGGAGCGGACCGAGCCGCGGTGCGAAACCGGGCCATCGTTCGGCGGCGCCCTCGAAGCTGTTCGTCTCGCCGATGAACAGTGGAACCACCCGTTCCGGTCGCACCGCCCGCACGTAGCCCACGGCCTTCGCGGTCGCTGGTCCGAGATCCGGGACGAGGAGGACGAAGGTGTTCGACGCGTTCGACGCAGGTTGCTCGAAGTGTGCTTGGAGCGCCACCTCCACGGCCCGGTAGTGTCGACGGACGGCGAGGAAGAAGCCGATGATCACCGGCATCGCGGCGATGACGATCCACGCGCCGTGCGTGAACTTCGTCACCGTCACGATCACCAGGACCACACCGGTGGCGCCGGCTCCGATCGCGTTGATGATCATGCTTCGCTGCCATCCCGGTTCCCTCAGGCGTCGCCAGCGCCTGACCATCCCGCTCTGTGAGAGCGTGAACGCAGTGAAAACACCGACGACGTACAGCTGGATCAATCGGGTCAGGTTGGCGTCGAAGGCGTAGATGAGCGCGCTGGCGACCACCGCCAGGATGACGATCCCGTTCGAGAACACCAGTCGGTCCCCTCGGTTCCGGAACTGCGACGGCATGAACCGATCACGCGCGAGGATGGCGGAGAGCCTCGGGAAGTCCTGATAGGACGTGTTGGCGGCGAGGATGAGGATCCCGGCGGTGAGCCCCTGAAGGAGGAAGTACGGCAACGTCCTGCCGAACACGGTCTCTCCGATGAGTGACAGGACCGACCGGGTCGCGGCGATCTCCTCGTTCACGCGGACGTGCAGGAGGACCGACAAGAGGGTGATCCCGATGAACATGGTCACCGTCATGATCAACATCACGCTCAGGGTCTTCGCCGCGTTCTTCGCTTGTGGCCGTCTGAATGCCTGCACCCCGTCCGCGACCGCCTCGACGCCGGTGAGCGCGGTGGCGCCAGACGAGAACGCCCGAAGAACCAGGAAGAGGCTGACCGTCGCCGTTGCCTCGAGAGGGAGATCCGCCGTCTCCGCGAGCGGGCATCCCGTCAGGCATCTCGCGAACCCGACCGCCAGCATCAGGTACACCATCGCCACGAACCCGTAGGTGGGTACGGCGAAGAGCGTCCCGGCTTCCTTCACGCCACGGAGGTTCGCGAGCGTGAGCAAGACGACCAGTCCGATCGAGAGAGCGACCTTGTGCTTGGCGAGCTCCGGCGCCGCTGATGTGATCGCGAGGGAGCCCGCGACCACGGACACCGCCACGGTCAGCACGTAGTCGATCAGGATCGCGGCGGCGGCCACCAGGCCTGGAAGGGTCCCGAGATTCTCGCGGGCCACGATGTATGAGCCCCCGCCATTGGGATAGGCGCGCACCGTTTGCCGGTACGACACGACGACGATCGTCAGCATCACCGCGATCGCGATCGCGAGAGGGATCCGGTACACGAGGGCACCGGCCCCCGCGGTGACGAGGACGAGCATCATCTGCTCGGTCGCGTATGCGTTGGACGACAGCGGATCCGATGCGAAGATCGGGAGCGCGAGGATCTTGGGCAGCAACTGGTGCTCCGCCTTGTGGCTGGCGAGCGGCCTTCCGACGAGGACCCGTTTCAGGGATGCGTTCGCCACGTCGATCCGACCCTCTCGTCGACCGGGTTCGGCCCCTCGTGCCGATCGGCCTCCATCTCCATCCTTTCGAGGAGCCGATCCGCGAGGCGCGCCTCGCGGGAGGCGTCGGTCCATTCCCGGTATGCCTGCCACGAACGGATGGCGGGAGCCACGAGGAAGCCTGTGAACCCGCCGAGAACGAGTCCGACCACGAATCCGGAATCGGCCCGGGCGCCCGCCGCGACGAACGATGTGAGATCCATGCCCTGAGCGTCCCTCGGTGGGCATAGCGCTGAGGTAAGGAACGGGGCACCGGACATAAGGGTTCTGTAAGGGCCGGAAGCTCCTGGTCGGGGCCTTGCTACCCTCCCGAGGAGGGACTGGATGACGCTCGTGATGGAACGCCACCGGTGGCCGCGACTCGTCCGAGGAGCGATCGCCGGCTTCGTGCCCCCGGGCATCGTGACGCTCGCGGCGCTGTTGCCGGTGGACATCCCGACCACGATCGCGGCGCTGCTCTACGTGCTGGCCGTCGTGGTCGCTGCCGCGGCGGGCGGTCTCGTGTCGGGCTTGGTCGCCTCCGTCTGCTCGTTCCTCGCATTGAACTTCTTCTTCACGCCGCCCATCCACACGTTCGCCGTGGAGAAGACCGACGACCTCGTGGCGCTCGCCGTCTTCGTCGCCGTATCGGCAACGGTGGGCACGATGCTCTCCCGCGTGCTCGAGCAACGTGTCCGCGCCGAGCGCCGGGAGCGAGAGGCGCGGCTGCTCCACCACCTAGGGACCCGGCTTCGCTCGGGGGTGCCGACCGAAGAGGTGCTCCGGAGCCTCGCCCGCTCGATCACCGAGCTTTTCGATCTCGCGAGATGTGAGATCACCAGCGAGATGGCGGACGGACCCATCGTGGCAGAGGGCCGAGACGGGAAGGCGACGGCAGGGCGGGAGGAGATCATCCCCATCACCGTCCAGGATCGAGACCTCGGCCGGATCGTGGCGGTGCCGAACGGCATGCATCCGGTGCTCAGCGCGGAAGAACGGGGGGTGATCCAGACGCTCGCCTCGCAGATCGGGCTTGCGATCGACGGGGTGCGGCTCGGGTCCGAGGCTGAGGAGGCCCGGATGGAGGCGGAGACGAATCGGCTGAGGGCGGCGCTCTTCTCCTCCGTCACCCACGACCTCCGGACACCGCTCGCTTCGATCACGGCCTCCGTGTCGAGCCTGTTGGAGGACGGATCCCCCCTGAAAGGTGCCGATCGCAGGGATCTGCTCGAGACGATCGACCAGGAGGCAGGGCGTCTGAACCGCGTGATCGGCAACCTGATGGATCTGTCACGCATGCGCGCGGGTGCGGTCACGCCCTCGAAAGCGCCCACAGCGGTCGACGAGCTGATCGAAGGGGTGATCGCGCGCTCGGGCCCGCTGCTGAAGGACCATGATGTCCGGCTGATGCTCCGCGAGAACCTCCCCGAGATCCCGTTGGACCTGGGACAGATCGACCAGGCGCTGACCAACGTCCTCGAGAACGCGGCGAGATTCACGCCGGCGGGGAGACGGATCACCGTGGCGGCGGCTCGTTGGCGCGACGGGGTGCAGGTCCGGATCACCGACCGGGGGCCCGGGATCCCCCGCGAGGAACGGGAGCGCGTGTTCGAACCGTTCGTGCGAGGGGAGGGAAGCGCGGGCACCGGTCTGGGACTCGCCATCGCCCGCGCGATCGTGGAGGCGCACGGCGGCACGATCAGCGCAACCGACGAGCCGGGGGGCGGCGCCGCCATCGTGATCGAGCTCCCGGGGCGACCGTGATGGGCGAAGGCCGGGTCCTGGTCGTCGACGACGACCCGCAGATCCTCCGGGCCGTGCGCACCAGTCTCCAAGGACATTCGTACGAGGTCCTGACCGCCGGGAACGGCGAGACCGCCTTGGATCTTCTCCCCGATGCCGACGTCGACCTGATCGTGCTGGATCTCGGGCTGCCGGGGATCGGCGGGCAGGAGGTGATCGAGCGCGTACGGGCGTGGTCGGACGTGCCGATCATCGTCCTGTCGGTGTTGGACGGCCAGCATGACAAGGTCGACGCGTTCGAGGCCGGAGCCGACGACTACGTGACCAAGCCCTTCGGCATGCCGGAGCTCCTCGCGAGGATGCGGGCCGTGCGGCGTCGCACGGAGGGTGAGCGCAGATCGCCCGTCGTTCGATTCGACGAGCTCGAGGTCGACCTCGGACGGCAGCTGGTGCGGAAGGGGGACACCGTCATCCATCTGACGCCCACCGAGTACCGGCTCCTCGAAGCGTTCGCGACGAACCCGGGGAAGCTCTTGACGCATCGCTGGCTGCTCCAGAAGGCGTGGGGTCCGGGGTACGCCACGGAGAATCAGTACCTGCGGGTATTCATCCGACAGCTGCGCGGCAAGCTGGCCGACGATCCTGCGCGCCCGCGATTCATCGTGACGGAGGCGGGCCTCGGCTACCGCTGGAAGCCCGACCCCGACCCCGAGCGCTAGACTTCGATCGTGAGCTAGCGGGACCTCCTCGAGCACGACCGGGCGCCTCGATCGCCCGAGTGTCCGCGTCCCGATCCCGGAGGTACCGATGCCCGCAGAGCCCACGTCCCCGGCCCCACGTAGAGACGGAGCCTGCCGATGACCGCCCTCGAGGTGACGGGTCTGTCCGTGGAGGCCGGCGGAACCACGGTCGTCGAGGGCCTCGACCTCGTCCTCACAGCGGGCGACAAGGTCGGGATGGTCGGACGCAACGGCGCCGGCAAGACGAGCACGCTCAAGGTCTTGGCGGGGGAGGAGCCAGTCGCGGCCGGCACGGTGAGACGCCAAGGCGCGGTGGGCTACCTCCGGCAGGATCCCCGGCAGCATCGGGCCGACGACGCATCGAGCGGGATCGAGTACCTCCTCGCCGCACGCGGGCTGGTCGAGCTGCAGCGAGGCGTGGAGAAAGCTCGCCTGCAGCTGGAGGAACACGCCTCGGAGACACACGTTTCGAGGTTCGCCCGCCTCGAGGACGAGTACGAACGGAGCGGCGGGTATCGCGCCGAAGCCGACGCGCGGGCGATCGTGGCCGGGCTCGGCCTGTCCCAGGACCGACTCGACCTTCCGGTCGGAGCGCTCTCGGGCGGCGAACGACGCCGGCTGGAGCTCGCCCGGATCCTGTTCGGCGGCTCGGACCTCTTGCTGCTGGACGAGCCGACGAACCATCTCGACGCGGATGCGAAAGGCTGGCTGATGCGGTTCCTCGCGGGCTACCGCGGGGCGCTGCTCGTCGTCAGCCACGACATCGCGCTCCTCGATGCCTCGATCACCCGGATCCTGCATCTCGACCGGGACGGGGTCGTCGAGTATCGAGGGACCTACACCCAGTACCGCGAAGCCAGAACCCTCGATGAGAAACGTCTGACGGCTGTCGCCGCTCGCCAGGAAGCCGAGATCAGGCGCCTGAAGACCCTGGCCGATTCGATGCGAGGACAGACGGCCAAGCGGGCGCGGAAGGCGAAGACGCTCGACACGCGGGTCGCTCGTCTCCAGGCTCGGAAGGTGGCCGCTCCGTCCCGTGAGCGTGGTGTCCGGTTCCGGTTCCCCGATCCTCCGCATTCGGGTAGGACGACGCTCGTCGCCGACGCGCTCACCAAGGGCTACGGCGGACCGGCCGTCTTCGAAGGGGTCTCGTTCGACGTCGAGCGGGGAGAGCGACTTCTGGTGATGGGCCTGAACGGCGCCGGGAAGACCAGCTTGCTGCGGATCCTCGCCGGTGAGACCCGGAGCGATGCCGGCTCGTTCCGTCTCGGGCACGGCGTTCAGCTCGGGTACTACGCGCAGGAACACGAGGGGATCCGCGACGGGATGACCGTGCTCGCCCACATGCACCAGGCGTCGCCGGCAGACGACCAGGCGCTCCGGACGCTCCTCGGGATGTTCGGCCTTCCTGGTGAGATGGCGTTCCAAGACGCGGGCACCCTGTCGGGCGGTGAGAAGACGAAGCTCGCGCTGGCGCAGCTCGTCGCCGGCAGGAAGAACCTCCTGCTCCTCGACGAGCCGACGAACAACCTCGACCCGCCGTCTCGGAGCGCGATCGCCGTGGCGCTCCGCGACTGGCCCGGAGCGATGGTGATCGTGAGTCACGACACCGAGTTCGTCGAAGCGCTTGCGCCGGAGCGAGTCCTGTTGATGCCCGACGGAAGCCTCGACTACTGGAGCGAAGACCTGCTGGATCTCGTCGCCCTGGCGTGAACGCTATGCTCCGCCGATGACTTCGGCCGACCTCGCCTTCGTCAACGGCGCCGTCTACACGGTGGATGCGGCCCGGACCCGGCACCAGGCGGTCGCGGTGAAGGAGGGACGGATCGTGGCCGTCGGGAGTGACGACGCGATCCGCGCGCATGTCGGTTCGAGGACCGAGGTCTTCGATCTCGCCGGGCGGATGCTGCTCCCGGGGTTCCAGGACGCGCACGTCCACCCGGTGGGCGGCGGCGTCGACCGGTTGCAATGCGATCTCCACGACCTCCACTCCCGCGAGGACTACCTGCTCCGGGTGAAGACGTACGCGGAGGAGCATCCGGACCGGGAATGGATCCTCGGCGGCGGCTGGTCGATGGATGTGTTCCCCGGCGGGATCCCGACCAAGGACCTCCTCGATGCGGTCGTGCCCGACCGCATCGTGTTCCTCCCGAACCGCGACGGTCACAGCACGTGGGTGAACAGCCGAGCCCTCGAGGTGGCCGAGATCACGGCGAACACGCCCGATCCGGCCGATGGCCGGATCGAGCGCGGCGCGGACGGCGAGCCCGCGGGGACCTTGCACGAGGGCGCCGCGAACCTCGTCGGGCGGCTCGCACCCGAACCAACGACGGATGAGGTGTACGAGGGACTGCTCGAAGGTCAGCGATACCTGCACTCCCTCGGGATCACGGCGTGGCAGGACGCGATCGTGTCCACCGACTTCTGGATGGACAACTACTCCGCGTACCTCCGCGCCGCCGGCAACGGCGATCTCACCGCGCGTGTCGTGGGTTCGCTCTGGTGGGACCGCGAGCGCGGCGAGGACCAGATCGACGACCTCGTCGAGCTGCGGGAGGGAGGGCGGACGGGGAGATTCGCCGCCACGACGGTGAAGATCATGCAGGACGGCGTGTGCGAGACGTTCACGGCCGCGGTCCTCGAGCCCTACTTCGATGCGGAGGGTCGGGTCACCGACGAGCGAGGGATCTCGTTCGTGGAGCCCGAGGCGCTGAAGGGGTACGTGACCGCCCTCGACCGGCTCGGCTTCCAGGTGCACTTCCACGCGCTCGCGGAGCGCGCGGTCCGCGAGGCGCTCGATGCGATCGAGGCGGCCCTGCGAGCGAACGGACCGAGCGACCATCGACATCACCTCGCGCACATCCAGGTCGTCCACCCCGACGACGTTCCCCGCTTCCGGAGCCTCCGCGCGGTCGCGAACGCCCAGCCGCTGTGGGCGGCCCACGAGGGCCAGATGGACGATCTGACGATCCCGTTCCTCGGGGAGCCGCGGTGGCGATGGCAATACCCCTTCGGGTCCCTCGTGCGTGCGGGCGCGACCCTCGCGATGGGCAGCGACTGGTCGGTCTCCAGCCCCGACCCGCTCGAGGAGATCCACGTCGCCGTGAACCGCGTCATGGCGCCCACGTACCTGTACGGGAACGAGAGCGACGAGGTCTTCCTCCCCGACGAACGGCTCGACCTCGCGACCTCGATCGCCGCCTTCACGATGGGCTCCGCCTACGTGAACCACCTCGACGACGTCACCGGATCGATCGAGGTGGGGAAGTACGCCGATCTGGCGGTGGTGGATCGCGATCTCTTCGCCCATCCGGTCGAAGAGATCGCGATCGCGCAGGTGGACGCCACGTTCGTCGAGGGAGCACCGGTGTTCGAACGCAACGGCACTCGCTGACTTCGGGTCAGCGGCCCTGGTTGTCTGGCCGTGACCGCGCTCGCACGATACGGAGGCATCGGGCCTTCCCGGCGCGATGCCGCAGTCGCCACCGTCGCCCGCCGGGCCGCCAGGGAGAGGAGCACCACGATGACCGAGCCGTTCGACATGAGCGTGGTCCAGCGCGGCGCCCGCAACCGCCGGACGCCCTACTACGAAGCCACCCAGCGATACGGCCCCAAAGGCATGTCGGTCTACAACCACATGTACTTCCCGATCCGCTTCGACACCTTCGAGGCGGAGTTCGAGGCGCTCCTCAACGGCGTCACGCTGTGGGACGTCTCGGTCGAGCGCTGTCTGGAGATCTCCGGTCCCGACGGATTCCGCTTCGCGCAGCTGTTGACGCCGCGCGACCTCTCGAAGTGCGCCGTCGGCCAGGGCAAGTACGTCCTCATCTGCGACTCGGACGGCGGCATCGTGAACGATCCGGTCCTCACACGGATGGACGAGAACACGTTCTGGTTCGCACTCGCGTCCTCCGACGCGCTGCTGTTCGCACGCGGACTCAAGAACGCGTATCCGGACCTCGACGTCACGATCCGCGAGGCCGATGTGGCGCCGCTTCAGGTCCAGGGCCCGAAGTCGAAGGACCTGATGGCGAAGCTGCTCGGTCCCGAGATCCTCGACCTGAAGTACTACTTCTGGACCGAGGCGAAGATCGCGGACGCCCCCGTCGTCGTGACCCGTACCGGATGGACCTCGGAGATCGGATACGAGGTCTATCTCACCGACACGAGCAAGGGCACGGAGGTGTTCGAGGCGATCATGGACGCCGGCCGGGAATTCGGGATCGTCCCCACGGGTCCGAGCGACATCCGCCGGATCGAGGGCGCGATCTTCAACTGGGGCGCCGACATGACCTACGAGAACAACCCGATCGAGCTCGGGCTCGACCGGCTGGTCGCCTGGGATCTGCCGGACGAGGCGTCGATCTCCATCGCCGCCCTGCGCGGGATCCGCGACGCAGGGGTGACCCGGAAGATCAACGGCGTCGAGCTCGACGGCGACCCCTTCCCGGAGCTCAACAATGTGAAGTGGCCGGCACTCGACGGGGGAGAGAAGATCGGGAAGGTCACCTCGGCGATCTACTCACCGCGGCTCGGGAAGAACATCGGGTACTGCTGGCTCCCGGCGGATCGCTCGACCGAAGGCGTGTCGGTGAGCGTCCAGACCGAATGGGGTGAGCGGACCGCGACGGTCGTGCCGATGCCGTTCGTCGACCCCGACAAGGCGATCCCGGTCTCCTAGCACTCATTCCCTAACGGTCGTTCAGCTCCTTCGCCCCTGTTCAGAGGCCTTCTTCGAGTTGCGTGTGCGACGTGGGTTGAACGATGATTCAATCCGAAGGACATCCGTCTCGCTCACTGACGAACAGGCGAGCGAGCTTGGGGCATCGAACCCGAACGCCAGAGTCAGAGGAGGAATGATGGTCAACGAGCGACCGGAGATGCTCGCCAAGAGCGCGACCCTGTACTTCGGCCCCTGGTACCGGCAGTCACCGTTCTTCAAGTCGACGCTTCGAGCCGGGTGCACCGCGTACGACATCTACAACCACATGTACCTGCCGGGCTACTTCGACGACCCCGACACCGAGTACGCGCTGCTGTCGACCGGCGTGACGATGTGGGACGTCGGCGTCGAACGGACCGTCCAGGTGGCCGGGCCGGACGCCGACCGGCTGATCGACATGATCACGTGCCGCGATCTCACGACCTGCGCCGTGAAACAGGGCAAGTACATGATCGTCACGTCGCCGGAGGGCGGCATCGTGAACGACCCGGTGCTGCTCCACGTCGCCGAGAACACTTGGTGGATGCAGCTGGCCGACTCCGACGCGGGGCTCTACGCGATGGGCGTAGGGGCGTCCTCCGGACTCGACGCCGAGGTGACCTTCCCCGACGTGCATCCGATGCAGGTGCAGGGGCCGCTCTCCGCGAAGACGCTCGAGAAGCTCGTCGGCCCGTCCATCTATGACATCAAGTACTACTGGGTCGATGAGTTCGAGATCCGCGGGATCCCCGTGCTGATCAGCCGTACCGGATGGACCGCGATCCCCGGCTTCGAGGTGAACCTCTTGGACGGTTCGAAGGGCGACGAGCTCTGGACGGCGGTCGCGGACGCCGGGGAAGAGTTCGGCATCAAACCGATCGCGCCGTGCGAGGCTCGCCGGATCGAGGCCGGGATCTTCAACTACGGCTCCGACATGACGATCGACGACACGCCTCTGCACGTGATGGGGCTGGAGCGGCTCGTCGAGGATCAGCCGCAGGACTACATCGGGAAGGGCGCGCTCGAACGGATCAAGCGAGAGGGAGTCGACCGCAAGCTCGTCGGTATCGAGCTCGGTGGCGACGAGCTCCGCGCCGAGATGTCCGAGTTCTGGCCGGTGCACCACGAGGGACGTGAGGTCGGGCGCATGACCGACGCCGTCTGGTCACCGGGGCTCGCGAAGAACATCGGCTACGTCTGGGTACCCGTCGACCTCGCCGCACCGGGAACCGCGCTCGACGTCGAGACCGAGGACGGCGAGCACCTGGTCGGGCGAACCGCGGCCATCCCGTTCGTCGATCCGAGGAAGGAGCGGCCTTCCGGTTCCTTGCTCACGTAGCGAGGGTATGGTGGCTGCTTCGAACCCCCGGACGACCGGGAGCGAACCCATCGCGTGAAGCCGTCGACAACCTCCAGGCGCCTCCTGCTGCTCACCGTCCCGCTCGCCCTCCTGCTCGGCGCCTGTACCCAAGCCGCCGTCCAGAACGCGAACGTGGCGGCATCGCCGCTTCCACCTCTGGATCCGGGGCAAGAGCCTTACGCAGCGGTCGCCGAACGGGTCCTTCCCTCGGTGGTCAACGTCACGACGAACGTCTATCAGGCGTCCCCCACGGGCCAGCCGGAGCAGGGCAAGGGCGTGGGCACCGGTTTCATCGTCCGAGCCGATGGTGTCGTCGTGACCAACTGCCACGTCGTGCAGGGTGCGTCCAGGATCACGGTCTCGACCTCGGAAGAGAAGCCGACCCGGTATGACGCCCGCGTGATCGGCGGCGATTGCGAACACGACCTGGCGGTTCTGAAGCTCGATGGGGAAGGGTTGACGCCCCTTTCATTCGGCGCCAGCGCCGATCTCCGGCTCGGGCAGCAGGTCGTCGCGATCGGATACGCCCTCGCCTTGGAGGGCGGCCCCTCGATCACCGCGGGCATCGTTTCGTCACTCGACCGGACGATCCGTGTCCCCGACCCTCAGTGCACGGTCTGCCCGAATGGCGTTCGCACCTACAGCGAGGTGATCCAGACGGACGCGGCGATCAATCACGGGAACTCCGGCGGGCCCCTCGTGGACATGGAGGGACGGGTCGTGGGGATCAACTCCGCCGGCAGCGAGAACGCAGAGAACATCGGCTTCGCGATCTCGATCGATTCGGTGAGAACGGCGATCGGCGACGCGATCTCGGACCCGTTGCAGGCCACGGCGTACCTCGGGGTGTCGACGAGGGATGTGACGCCGGACCTCGCGTTCCAGCTCGGGCTCTCCGTGGATCGCGGGGCGTACGTGCTGGCGACGCTGACGAACGGCGCCGCTGCTGCCGCCGGGATCAGCGAGGGCGACGTGATCGTGGAGGTGAACGGAGACACGATCGGGGCCGCGGCAGACCTCGGCAGGGTTCTGGACGCCCTGAAGCCCGGCGACGAGGTCGATGTGCGTGTCATCGGCTCGGACGACCAGGAGCGGACCGTCTCGGTCAAGCTCGGAACGAAGCCGTTGCCGACGGAGTTCCTTGAGCCGTAATAGCCTTCCGGTGTGAAGGTCAAGCTGCGGAACCCCGACCGCGAGGTCCAGATGCGAGGTGGTCGTCCCGTCGGCTCGGTCCTGGACGAGCTCGGCATCTCGGTGGATACGGTGCTCGTGATCCGGGCGGGTGAGCTCATCACCCGCGAGATGTCCGTACGCGAGGAGGACGAGCTCGAGATCCGTCCCGTCATCTCGGGAGGCGGGCGATGAGATGCCGAAGCTGCCGTGGTGACGCCGTGATCGAGATCAGGCGTCACCACGCCGCCTTCTGCACCGAGCACTTCCTCACGATGTTCCGGACCCAGGTGGAGAAGGCGATCCGGCGTCATCAGATGATGATGCCGCAGGACCGGATCCTGCTCGCCGTCTCGGGAGGCAAGGACTCGCTCGCCCTGTGGGACGTGCTCCTCGACCTCGGCTACGACGTCACCGGTCTCTATCTCGGCCTCGGGATCGGGGAGTACTCCGATCGGTCACACGGCGTCGCTCGAGCGTTCGCGGATCGACGCGGGGCTCCCCTGATGACGGTCGACCTCGAGCGTGACCACGGCTACGACATCCCGACAGCCGGGAGGCGCGGCTCGCGCTCGACGTGTGCCGTGTGTGGACTCTCGAAGCGGTACGTCTTCAACCGCGCGGCGCTCGACGGCGGCTTCGACGTCGTCGCGACCGGCCACAACCTCGACGACGAGGCCGCGACCCTGCTCGGGAACACGTTGCGCTGGCAGACCGACGCGATCGCTCGCCAGTCGCCGGTCCTCCCCGATCGCGACGGGATGATCAAGAAGGTGAAGCCACTCCATCGTCTCTCCGAGCTCGAGACCGCTGCCTACGCCTTCTTGCGCGGCATCGACTACGTGGTCGAGGAGTGCCCGCTCGTCGCCGGCAACACGCAACTTCGATACAAGGAAGCGATGAACGCGATCGAGCACGCGTCACCCGGCACCAAAGCGCAGTTCTTCCTGGGGTACCTCGAGCGCGGCATGCCGCTGTTCCGGTCGGAGGATCGAGCGGAGCTCCAGGCATGCGAGTCGTGCGGACAGCCGACGACCGGCCGGTTCTGCGCGTTCTGCCGGGCTCGCGCACAGATCCTCGGCGAACGCTTGGATGCCGGCCCCGACCCTTCGGACCGAGCGGTCGCCCAGGAGCTGTCCGACGAAGTGCTCCCCGTGGAGATCTACGACCGGGCTGCCCGATGAGCGCGCCGTTCGAGGCCGGGGAGAAGGTCCTGCTCATCGACCAGCGAGAGCGGTCGTACCTGTTCTCACTGCAGGCCGGCGCCACGTACCACACCCACGCGGGCACCCTCGCACACGACGACCTGATCGGTGAGCCGGAAGGAACACGGGTCAAGACGGCACGGGGGATGGTGCTCGCCGCGTTCCGTCCACGTTTCTCCGACTACGTCTTGAAGATGCCGAGAGGTGCCCAAGTCGTCTATCCGAAGGATCTCGGGCCGATCGTGGTGTACGCGGACGTCTATCCGGGGGCACGGGTCCTCGAGGCCGGGACGGGCTCGGGCGCGTTGACGATCGCGCTGTGCCGTGCGGTGGGCGAGCAAGGGCGGATCGTCTCGTACGAGGTCAGACCGGAGCATCGGGAGCGGGCCCAAGCGAACATCGAGGGCTTCTTCGGGAAGATCCCCGACACCCTCGAGATGCGAGACGGCGATGTGGCCGATGCGGGCTCCAGCGGGGATCGGTTCGACAGGGTGGTCCTGGATCTTCCGGAGCCCTGGGCACCGCTCGAAGCGCTCCGACCGGCGCTCGAGCCCGGCGCGGTGCTCTGCGCCTACCTCCCGACGACGATCCAGGTTCAGCAGCTCGTCCTCGCGCTCCCGCGGAACGGCTTCCTCCACATCGAGACCTTCGAGGTCCTCAAGCGGGGTTGGCACGTGACCGAGCGGAGCGTCCGACCCGACCATCGGATGGTGGGCCACACCGGGTTCCTCACCCTGGCCCGTGTCGGTCCCGAGGATTAGCTTCGAGAGAAGTACCCTGTTCCGGGCATCGGCTGAGATCGGCCGGTTGCCGTATCTACGGGAAAGAGGCCCGAAAGGGCTCAAGATGCTGGTGAAGCGTCGATGACATCGGTGGGAGGTGAGCCGGATGGCGGATCGCCGCGAGCAGGCTGAACAGCACGAGAAGAAGATCCACGAGCTGCAGACGCAGATCTCCTTCCTCGAGGAGGAGGTCGGTCTCCTCCGGCGCCGCCTGACCAACGCCCCTCGACAGGTGCAGCTCCTCGAGGAGAAGCTCGTCGAGACGCGCGAGGCCCTCGCCCGGGCGACCGGCCAGAACGAGAAGCTGGCGGACGCACTCCGCGACGAGAAGCAGCGGATCGAGTCACTGGCCGAAGAGGTCGAGAAGCTTTCCCAACCGCCGGCCACCTTCGGGATCTTCGTCGGGACCAACGAGGACGGCTCGGTCGACGTGGTGACCGCCGGCCGGAAGATGCGGGTGATGCCCGCGCCCGACCTCGACGCGGACAAGCTGATCTCGGGTGCCCAGGTGATCCTGAACGACGCGCTGAACGTCGTCGAAGTGCTCGAGCCCGACGGCGCCGGTCAGGTCGTGAAGGTGAAGGACAAACTCGGGACCGACCGGGCCGTCGTGGTGAGCCGCGGCGACGAGGAGCACGTCGCCTACCTCGCCGGCTCGCTGCTCGGCACGACCGTCCGCGCGGGCGACCCCGTGCTCTACGACGCTCGCTCCGGCGTGGCCACGGAGCTGCTGCCCAGGGAAGAGGTCGAGGAACTCGTCCTCGAGGAGATCCCCGACATCACCTACGAGGACATCGGGGGACTCGAGGGTCAGATCGAGGCGATCCGTGATGCGGTGGAGCTCCCGTTCCTCTATGCGGAGCTCTTCCACGAGCACGAGCTGGAGGCGCCCAAAGGCGTGCTGCTCTACGGACCCCCGGGATGCGGCAAGACGCTCATCGCGAAGGCCGTGGCCAAGTCGCTCGCCGACAAGGTGCGCGAACGGACGGGTCGGGAGGACGCTCGCAGCTATTTCCTCAACGTGAAGGGCCCGGAGCTCCTCAACAAATACGTCGGCGAGACGGAACGACAGATCCGCGAGATCTTCCAACGCGCCAAGGAGCGGAGCGAAGAGGGTCTTCCCGTCATCGTCTTCTTCGACGAGATGGACTCGATCTTCCGCACCCGCGGCACGGGGATCTCGTCGGACGTCGAGTCGACCATCGTCCCGCAGTTGCTCTCCGAACTGGACGGGGTCGAGACCCTCAAGAACGTGATCGTCATCGGTGCCTCGAACCGCGAAGACCTGATCGACCCCGCGATCCTGCGGCCCGGGCGGCTGGACGTGAAGATCAAGATCGAGCGACCCAACGCCGACCAGGCGAAGGACGTCATGTCCAAGTACCTGCACCCCGTCGTCCCGATCCACCCGGACGAGGTCGAGCGGAACGCCGGCGACGTCCAGGTGGCGGTCGCGCGCATGATCGAGCGAACCATCGAGCAGATGTACGAGCCCTCCGAGCGCAACCGCTTCCTCGAGGTCACGTACGCCTCCGGGGACAAGGAGATCCTCTACTTCAAGGACTTCAACTCGGGCGCGATGATCGAGAACATCGTGCGGCGGGCCAAGAAGGACGCCATCAAGCGCTTCCTCTCCACGGGCGAGAAGGGCATCAAGACCGACGACCTCCTCACGGCGATCCGGGACGAGTTCAAGGAGAACGAGGACCTCCCCAACACGACCAACCCCGACGACTGGGCTCGGATCTCGGGTAAGAAGGGCGAGCGCATCGTCTACGTCCGAACGCTGCTCGGTGACGAGGGCGACGGACGGCAGGTCGAGCGCGTGAGCCCCGGTCAGTATCTGTAGGGTCCCTGGGTGGCCATCCCCAAGGTCCTGGGCACCGAGACCGAGTACGGCATCGCCGCGGTCGGGGTCCCGGACTTCAACCCCGTCCTGTCGTCGTCGCTGTTGATCTCGACCTTCGCCGGGTCGCTCAGGCGGATCCGCTGGGACTACGAGCAAGAGTCGCCCCTGCGGGACGCGCGTGGCTTCGAGCCGATCCCGTCGCGTGAGGTCTCCGACGAGGACCTCGGCCTCGCCAACGTGATCCTCCCCAACGGCGCCAGGTACTACGTGGATCACGCGCACCCCGAGTATTCGACCCCCGAATGCTTGACGCCTCGCGAGCTGGTGATCCACGACAAGGCGGGCGAGCGCATCCTGGAGCGGTCGATGCGCGAGGTGGCGACGCAGCTGCCGGATGCACCTGCTCTCCTGATCTACAAGAACAACTCCGACGGGAAGGGCAACTCCTACGGCACCCACGAGAACTACCTCGTCGATCGCCAGACCCCGTTCGCCGACATCGTCCGGGACCTGACCCCCTTCTTCGTCTCGCGCCAGGTCTTCTGCGGCGCGGGGAAGCTCGGCTCCGAGGCACCGTGGGACGAGCGGGGTCGGCCGATCTACCAGCTCACGCAGCGGGCGGATTTCTTCGAGACCGAGGTCGGCCTCGAGACGACGCTGAAGCGGCCGATCATCAACACGCGGGATGAACCGCACGCCGATCCCGAGAAGTATCGCCGTCTGCACGTGATCGTCGGCGATGCCAACATGTGCGAGGTGGCGCAGTTCCTCAAGGTGGGCACCACCTCCATCGTCCTGAAGATGATCGAGGATCGATTCCTGCCCGATCTCTCCCTCGAGGGACCGGTCCGGGCGCTGCACGAGGTCTCGCGCGACGTGACCTGCACGGTCGAGGTCCGGCTCGCCGACGGCAGGCGCCTCAGCGCGGTGCAGCTCCAGTGGGAGTACTTCGAGCATGCGAAGAAATACGTCGAGCGCGAAGACGACACCGAGGAGAACCGTGAGGTCCTCGACCGGTGGGAGGGCGTATTGGCTTCGCTCGAGACCGAGCCGCTGTCGTTGCACCGCGAGCTCGACTGGGTGGCCAAGTACCGCCTCATCGAGGGGTTCCGGGAACGGGGTGGACTCGACAGGGGGGACCCCAAGCTGCGAGCGATCGACCTCCAGTACCACGACGTCCGGCAGGAGAAGGGCCTCTACTATCGGCTGGAGCGATCCGGGAAGGTGGAGCGCATGGTCGCCGAGGCGGACGTGCAGCGCGCCATCATGGATCCACCCGAAGATACGCGTGCGTACTTCCGAGGACGATGCATCGGCAAGTTCCCCGATGCGATCGCGGCCGCGTCGTGGGACTCCCTGATCATCGACACGGGCGCCGAGGCGCTCCAACGCATCCCGATGAGGGAGCCGCTCCGCGGCACGAAGGCGCACGTGGACGAGCTGCTCGAGGCCTCCCACGACGCGGCCGCATTGGTGACCGCCCTCCAGGGGTGATCCGCCGCTGCGGCTAGAATCGCCGAGGAGGAGGAGCCATGCCCGAACAGGAACGGAAACAGGTCCAGAAGAAGGGTGGCGACGGAGATCAGTCCGATGCCGACGCCGGCCAGGTCTCGGCGACGTCGAAAGCCGCCGAGCTCAAGGAGGAGATGGACGAGATCCTCGACGAGATCGACTCGGTGCTGGAGGAGAACGCCGAGGAGTTCGTGAAGTCCTACGTGCAGAAGGGCGGGGAGTGACCGACAGGGTCGAGCTTCCACTCTCGGGGGCTTCCTTCGGCGCCGACCCGAGCTTCGTCGAACTGCTCAAGCGGCAACGTCCCGAGGCGATGCCCTCGGCTCTGCAGCTGGGCGCGGTGGAGGTGCCGCAAGCCACCACGGTCCTCGGACTGCGATACGCCGAGGGGATCGTGATGGCGGGCGACCGCCGTGCGACCGCCGGCTACACGATCGCCGACGCGAAGATGAAGAAGGTGTTCGCGGCCGACGACTTCTCCGCGATCGCCATCGCGGGGGCGGCCGGGCAGGCCGTGGAGACCGTCCGCCTCTTCCAGCTCGAGCTCGAGCACTACGAGAAGCTGACCGGTGACCGGCTCTCCCTCGAAGGGAAGGCGAACCGGCTCGCCCAGATGATCCGGGCGAATTTCCCGCTGGCGGTGCAGGGCCTCGTCGTCGTTCCCCTGTTCGGTGGATACGACGAAGGACGGAACGAGGGCCGGCTCTTCTATTACGACGCGACCGGCGGACGGTGGGAGGAACAGGACTACCAGGCCACGGGATCGGGAGCGCAGCCCGCCAAGAACTCGCTGAAGAAGCGGTGGCGGCCGGGCCTGGATCACGACGAGGCGATGCGGGTCGCGGTCGAGGCCCTGATCGATGCGGCCGAGGACGACGTCGCGACGGGCGGTCCGGATCTGGCACGAGGGATCTTCCCGGTGGTGGTGACGGTCACCGCAGAGGGCGCAACCGAGTCGACCGACGAAGACGTCGGGACCGCCGTGCGCGCGGTCGTGGAGACGAGGTCGTAGATGTCGTTCATGCCCTACGTCTCGCCCGACCAGCTGATGAAGGATCGGTCGGAGTACGCGCACAAGGGCATCGCGCGGGGACGCTCCGTCATCGGCCTCGAGTACGCGGACGGCCTGCTGTTCATCGCCGAGAACCCGAGCTCCACCCTGCACAAGATCAGCGAGATCTACGACAGGATCGCGTTCGCCGGTGTGGGCAAATACAGCGAGTTCGAGGACCTGCGGATCTCGGGTATCCGGCTCGCGGACCTGCGCGGCTACTCCTACGGGAGGGAGGACGTCAAGGCCCGCGACCTCGCGAACGCGTACTCGCAGGCACTGTCGACCATCTTCACCCAGCAGATGAAGCCCTACGAGGTTGAGATCCTCGTCGGGGAGGTGAACGGGGATGTCGACGGCACGTCGATCTACCACGTCCTGTTCGACGGGAGCGTGACCGATGAGCACGGCTTCGTGGCCATCGGAGGCCACGCCGACGACCTCACCGAGAGCCTCAAGGAGAAGTACGGCGCCGGATGGGACCTCCCCACGGCCGTGAAGAACGCGGTGCAGGTGCTCGGCGCGCCGGACTCGCGCACGATCGAACACGACCACATCGAAGCGGGCGTGCTGGAGCGGAGCCAACCGCGCCGCCGGAAGTTCCGGAGGATCACCGACTCCGAGGTGGCCGGCTTCCTCGCCTGAGGACATCGAAGGCCCTACGGCGGTGCCCGATCCTCCGCGAGCGCGCTCCCATCGGCTCTTGAGAACACCGGTCCGTGACCGTTCATCTCCACACGGAACCCTTCGTGCACCGCTCGGTGGTGGGGACGGCATAACAGCACGAGGTTGGAAAGGGCGGTGGGGCCACCGTCCGCCCAGTGCCTGAGGTGGTGCGCATCGCACCAGTACTGGGGTCTCCCACACCCGGGGAAGGAGCACCCACCGTCTCGGAGCACCAAAGCCCTCCGCATCCCCGAGGGCACCACCGGGGTACGTTTCGACCCACGTCCAGCGGCTCGGAGGCGCCGATGGTGATGATGCGTGACACGCCGGCATCACACGCCAGGCGCCGGGCGGTCTCCGGGGTGATCGGACCGACGTCTGCGAGCTCCGAGCGCCTCCCGGGCTCGCCCCCGAGGGTCTCCAGGTCCACCGTGATGACCACGTGGGGACGCTCGCCGGCCACCTGTGGACGGTCGGAGCGGTCCAGGTAGCTCCTGCAGAGCTCCACCAGGGCATCAGCACGCCGCTGAGGGGCGCTCCTGCGGTCTTCCACCCCGTCCCTGGACCAGGCGTCCTGGATGGCACCGAGCGCGTCAACAGGCTCTGTCCGGACTCCGGGTCCACCGACCCGTCGATTCGGACCGTGCCTTCGATCGTGGGGGAGACGTGGAGGTGGCGTCCCTCCCACAGGCGCCTGGCACGCTCCTCGGCACCTGCGGCATCCGCCGCCTGGCGCCAGTAGGCGATCGCCACCCGGAGCTCCCTGGCAGAAAGGGCCACGGCGGCGTCCACGAGCATCGGCTCCGCCTCACCGAAGGCCTCAGGAGCAGCCTGGTGGGCCCTCACGAGCAGTCCCACGGCCTCGGAGGAGAGCTCACCCTCACCCAGGGCCCGTGAGACCACGGGCATCGCCCGGAGCGCCCGGGAGCGCTTCACCTGCTGGGAAGCTCGAGCGAACCCCACCCGGAGACGAGAAGCCAGCCACGACACCACCGAGAGGTGCCCGTCGATCGCCCAGCTGCCTCTGCGCTCCACCTCCACCAGACGACGGGAGCGCTCTGCCTCCAGCACACGCGAAGCGCGCTCCAGCTCGACCAGCCCTTCGCCCAGCTCCTCCTCGGAGGCCATCTCCAGGTCCTCGGACCGCAGCTCATCCAGCGCCGATCGCAACGTGCTCACGTGAACGACGCTAGCGACCTCGCATTCGCGGCACAGTGAAACGCGTCACATCTGAGCGAAAGGAATCGGATGTAGATCCGTTGGGTCTTGGCACCAGGGCGCGCCGCTCCCTCCGTCCTTCCGACGCCGCCGAGCGTACTCTTGCTCCGTGGATCGAAGGATCTTCGGGCTCGAGAACGAGTACGGCGTCACGTGCACGTTCAGGGGGCAGCGCCGGCTCTCGCCCGACGAGGTCGCCCGCTACCTGTTCCGGCGGGTCGTCCACTGGGGTCGATCCTCCAACGTCTTCTTGGAGAACGGAGCTCGTCTGTACCTCGACGTCGGCTCCCACCCGGAATACGCCACACCCGAGTGCGACGACGTCGAGGAGCTCGTCGCGCACGACAAGGCGGGGGAGCGGATCCTGGAGGCGCTCCTCGCCGCCGCGGAGATGCGTCTGCACGAAGAGGGCATCTCGGGCCAGGTCTACCTCTTCAAGAACAACACCGACTCGGCGGGGAACTCCTACGGCTGCCACGAGAACTACCTCGTGGCCCGTCACGGCGAGTTCGCCCGTATGGCCGACGTCCTGATCCCGTTCTTCGTGACCCGCCAGATCTGGTGCGGCGCAGGTAAGGTCCTCCATGGCCCTCGAGGTGCCCAGTACTGCATCTCGCAACGGGCCGAACACATCTGGGAAGGCGTCTCATCCGCCACAACGCGGTCACGACCCATCATCAACACGCGCGACGAGCCGCACGCCGACGCCGAGCGATTCCGGCGACTCCACGTGATCGTCGGCGACTCGAACATGAGCGAGTGGACCACGTTCATGAAGGTCGGGATCACCGATCTGGTGCTCCGGATGGTCGAGGGCAACACGGTGATGCGAGACCTCACCCTCGAGAATCCGATCCGCGCGATCCGCGAGATCAGCCACGACACCACCGGCACGCGAAAGGTGAAGCTCGCGAACGGGCGGGAGCTGTCGGCGATCGAGATGCAGCAGGAGTACTTCGAGAAGACCTCCCGATTCCTCGAGCGGCGCGGGACCGACGAAACGTCGAAGCTCCTCCTCTACGAGTGGGGCGAGGCGCTCGACGCGATGGCCGCCGGCGATCCAGAGCGCCTGGGACGCAAGGTGGACTGGATCACCAAGCGTCTCCTGATCGAGCGCTACATGGCGAAGCACGACCTGTCGCTCGCCTCCCCGAAGGTGGCGCTGCTCGATCTCACGTACCACGACGTCAACCGGAGCCGAGGGCTCTACTACCTCCTGGAGAAGGCGGGGAGGGTGGAACGCGTCGCGTCGGAGGCCGAGATCTCGAAGGCGATGCGGGAGCCGCCGCAGACGACGCGGGCGAAGCTGCGGGGCGATTTCATCCGCCAGGCGAAGGCGAAGCGCCGCGACTACACGGTGGATTGGGTGCATCTCAAGCTCAACGACCAGGCGCAGCGCACCGTCTTGTGCAAGGACCCGTTCAAGTCCGTCGACGAGCGGGTGGACCAGCTCATCGCGCACATGTGATGCCGATGCTCGAGGCGTTGACCGACGTGGTTGCGATCGGCATACCGGAGTTCGCCGGAGAGTTCCTCGCCGACCTCTTCTTTCGAGGTGGGCGGAGCCGATGGCAGCGTGTCGCGATGGGGGACAGGAAGCGGGCGGAACGCGAGGTCAGGTTCCTCAGACGGAATCACGTCTCTGCCTGGATCAAGCCGGTCCGCGATCACACCTACGAGGTCGTCGTGCGAACGACCCAGGCCGACATCGCTCGCGCTCTCCTGAACGCTCCCGGTTCGGGCGAACCCGGATAGGCAGCCCCCGGAGCTCAGGTCGGCTCCTGCCAGCGGCGGTTCTCGGCGGCCAGACGGCCGGCGAGAACCCCGGCCGCCCCCGCCGCCAGGAAGAACGCGGGGTCGTCGTCGATCCCGCGTCCCATCGTCCGCACATCGACGCCTCGCGCTCGGAGCTCCTCGATGGCCGGTTGCCCGTCCACCTCGACGAGATGATGGCTGTCATCCAACCGCCGCGATCGGAGCGCGTCCCACACGGCGATCCGCTGCTCCTCCTGGTCGAGGGTCGGCACCGGGACGTTCACGTCCACCGTGCAGACGTCGGCCAAGATCGTGAGGGAGTGATGTGACACACCCCGATGTCGTTCACGTTCATCCGCGAAGCTCACACGGAGCGCGGGGATCGGCCGACCGTGGAGCGTCGCCGCCGCCATCAAGGCGTGGCCGCTCGCCAGGGCGCTCACTCCCCAGGTCGTCTCGGTGCCCAGGTTCCCAGGCCCGTCGGCGACCACGATGACCTCTGCGTCGAGCAGCTCCCGAGCCGCGAGCAGGCCCGTCCACACCGTCACGGCTTCGAGCTCGCCGCCGAACGCTTGACCGCAGGTGATCCATCCGTCGAGCAAACCGGACGATCTCAGCTCTGCGACCAGGCGAGAGAAGCCTCCCGCCAGCGCCGCGCCGTCGGTCATCAGGTAGACGACGCGTGTGTCCGCCGCCCGCTTCGCACCGGCGGCGATCGGCGCAAGCATCGAGTGCAGGGGAGCGCACACGACGGGCGTCTGGCGCAGCCCTTCCGAGGCTTCCAGCAGGTCCGCGTGCGTCTCCTCGACGCTCGCGACCGCGGTCTGCACGGGTGTGTACCGCGCCTTCATGACGTTGCCGGGGAGAGCATCGGCCACTGACTCGCGACCCTCCACTCCGATCACGAAGAAGACGCCGCCCGTACCCAGACCGAGCTCCACCGCCGTCGTGTTGAGGAGGACGGGGTCGCCGGGCCGGACCTCGCCGCTGAGGTCCGGATAGGAGATCGCCGGCGCGGACGTGCCCTCGCCCTCGACCTCGACCTCCAGCTCCTGCGCGCCCGGTCGTTCGGCCGTCACGGCGCGGACCACACCTCGTCGGATGTGGATCACGCGGTGCTCCGGTCTCGTATCACGGCGCCGATATGATGCCGCAACCATGGGGGAGGGGGACCGCGCGGAGCCGCTGGAGCGCCTGCTGAACCTCGTCGGCCTCCTCCTCGAGACGCCCCAGCCGCTCACGTTCGAGCAGATCCGCCGGGTGCTGGAGCCGTACGGGCAGAGCAATCCGGACACCGCGAAGCGCATGTTCGAACGAGACAAGGACGTCCTCCGCGAGTACGGCGTCCCCTTGGAGCTGGTCGACGTCGACGTCTGGGGCACCGAGCAGGGCTACGTGATCCCGAAGGACAAGTACTACCTCCCGGAGATCGAGTTCGAGCCCGGCGAGCTCGTCGCGCTGCTGGTGGCCGCTCAGAGCGGCGGCCAGGACCCGGCGGCCGAGAGCGGCGCCCGCAAACTTCTCTACGGCGCCGACGGCGGCGTGCTCGCCGGGCTCGGCGGCGGCCCACTCGCGTCGGGTTCGGACGCGCGCAGCAACCTCGTGCACGCGGCGGCCGAGGCCGCGCAGGAGCTCCGCAGGATCCGTTTCCTCTACCGGACGTCGCAGGGCAGGACGGGCGAGCGGGACGTGGATGCCTGGGCGATGGTGTTCCGAGCGGGTCATTGGTACCTCGTGGGGCACGACCGAGAGCGAAACGATGTCCGTGCCTTCCGGCTCTCGCGGATCGCCGGCGAGATCGCCGACGGGGGACCGGGATCCGAGCCGCCCGCCGACTTCCGAGCAGCCGACCACGTGGAGGCGGGTCCATGGGTCGCGGCCGGTGACGACCGCGCGGTGGTGCTGTTCTCGCCCGATCGAGCGTGGTTCGCCGCATCCCAGTTCCCCGGCGCTCGGGAGACGGGCACCGAAGAGACCGGCTGGGTCGCGATGGAGATCCCGATGGCCGACGAAGACGCCTTCGCGGCCATGCTCCTCGAATACGGCCCGGACGCCGTCGTGCGGTCCCCGGCTTCCTTGCGTGATGCCGTGGTATCGCGCCTGGAGGCGCTCCTTGCCTGAACGGAAGCGCGGCGTGCCGAAGACCTCGGACCGCCTGGGACGGATGCTCGCGATCGTGCCGTACCTCGTCCAGCATCCCGGGTCGTCGCTCGAGGATGTCGCGAGCGCGTTCGGGGTCCCTCCCCCGCAGCTGCGGCGCGACCTCGACCTCCTGTTCATGTCCGGGCTGCCGCCGTACGGTCCGGGCGACCTGATCGACGTCGACGTGGATGAGGACGGGCACATCTGGATCTCGATGGCCGATCATTTCTCCCGGCCATTGCAGCTCACGAGGATCGAAGCCCTCGCGGTCTACCTCCGCGGCACCGAGCTCCTCGCCACACCCGGCATGCCTGATGCTCCGGCGCTCGCGAATGCCCTCGACAAGCTGCGTCGGTCGCTCGGCGCCGAAACGCTCCAGGAGACCGACGGGCGGATCGAGATCGCAGGGGGCGGCCGGGCACCAGAGCATCTCGACGTGCTGCTCGAGGCCGCACGAACGCACGAGCGACTCTCGATCGAATACTTCGCCGCGTCGACGGGCGAGTGGAGCCAGCGCGAGATCGCGCCGGAGGAGGTTTTCTCCGGGATGGGGCACTGGTACGTGGCCGCGTGGGACATCGACGCGGACGCCGAGCGACTCTTCCGCGCGGACCGGATGCGGAGCGCGGTGCCGACGGGGGAGACGTTCCGTCCGCGCGGTCTGCGGGGCGCGGGGCGTGACCTCTACTCCCCGACGGGCGAGGACGTGGCGGTCCGCCTCCGACTGCGGCCCGCCGCTCGTTGGATCGCGGAGTACTACGCGACCACGGACGCGGAGGAACGAGACGACGGTGGCGTGGAGCTCACGCTTCCGGCGCGGCAGCTCGGCTGGGTCGCGCGTCTGTTGCTCCGCGTCGGCGACGACGCCGACGTCGTGGAGCCTCCCGAGCTTCGCGACCAGGTGCTCGGTCTCGCTCGCGAGACGCTGACCCGGTATGGCCAGATGGCCTAGTCATACGGGTCTAGCCCCGACAACGCTCCCGATCCTCAAGGCCTGCCGGAACCGGGCCGATAGCAGTCGTGAGATGACCACCATCCGGACAACGTGCCCCCGCTGCGGCGAGGTAGACATGGGCCCCGAGGCGATCTCGCTCTCGGTCCGTTCCAGCGGCAGGGAAGGAAGCTATCGGTTCACCTGCCCGCGCTGCGACGACTCCGTCGAGAAGCGCGCCGATCGAAAGATCGTGGCGCTGCTCGTGTCGGCTGGCGTGGACCTCGAGCCGCGAGGCGCCGGCGAGGCCGGTGAGACGCTGTTCGATCAGGAGCCGACCGCGACGATCGAGGCGCTCGAACATGCGATGGACGGCCCGGCGTTCACGATCGACGATGTGATCGAGTTCCACTTCTTGCTCGAGGACGAGCAGTACCTCAACCAGTTCCTCGCCGGTTCCGACGAGTCGTAGCACCGCAGCTCACGTCCCCGGTACCATCCTCTGCATGAGACCTTGGCTCGTCGTCTGGCTCGTCGTGGGGCTGTCCACGACCGTTGCGCTGCTGGTGATGGTCGGGTTCCTCGTTCGCCACGTGATCCTGCTGGGACGTACGGCGGGCCGCCTGCAGGACGAGCTCCAGCCGATCGCCGACGATCTGGCGGCCGCGTCGGCGCGAGCCGCCGACGCGGCGGCCGGCCTGTCGGGACGGGCGACCGCGCCCGGATCCGTCCGCCGCAGGGTCCGCCGATAGAATCGCTGACGGGCACGTCCCGAATCCCATGCTCAACGTAGGACCCCTCGAGCTTCTCGTCGTCCTCACCGTCGCTCTGGTCGTGGTGGGGCCCGAACGCCTGCCCGAGCTCGCCCGTTCCGTCGGCCGGATGCTCCGGCAGTTCCGGGAGGTGCAGGACGAGGTCCGGACCATGGTGTCGTCGGAGGTCAACGACGACATACGGGAGGCGGCCGATGAATTCAGGAAGGTCACCGGCGGCATCAAGCAAGCGACCGACGTGAAGGGTGCGGTCCGTCGGGCGGAACGCACGATCCGAGACGAGACGGCCGGACCTCGGAAGCCCCGCAGCACGCCCGCCGTCGACGAGACCGGAGAGGTAGGCGGAGCGCCCGCCGACCGGCTCGTCGAGGATCCGGCCGCCGGTCAACCCGCGCAGGCGAACGACCCCGAACCCGAGACCCCGCCTCATCCATGAGGACCCTTTCGAAGTGGCGGCGCAAGACACCCGAGGAGCGAGAGGGCGCCATGTCGCTCATCGAGCATCTCAAGGAGCTCCGTCGCCGCCTGTTGATCTGCATCTGGGCGCTGCTGGCGGGCTCGATCGCCGGCTTCTTCCTCTACGAGCCCGCGATGCGGCTCATCCAGAGCCCGTATTGCGACTTCCTCCGCGACCATCCCGACAAGGCCCCGTTCGAGCAGGAGGGGTGCTCGCTCATCTTCCTCGGAGCGATCGACGGATTCCTCATCACCGTGAAGGTGATCGTGTTCCTGGCGCTCCTGGTGGCGTTGCCGGTCATCCTGTACCAGCTCTGGGCGTTCATCGTGCCGGGCCTCACTGCTCGAGAGCGGAAGTGGGCGATCCCGTTCGTGGCGCTCTCGGTCGTCTTGTTCATCGCGGGAGGCCTCGCCGCCTACCTGACGCTTCCCAAGGCCCTGGACTTCCTCCTGAGCGCGGGGGGTGACTTCGTCAACCCCCTCCTGACCGTCGACAAGTACATCGGCTTCGTGATCTTCACCGTCCTCGCGTTCGGGCTCGGATTCGAGTTCCCGATCCTGCTCATCTCGCTCTCCGCGGCAGGGGTCCTCACCAACGAGACCATGCGGAAGTACCGGCGGCAGGTGATCCTCGGCCTCGCGATCTTCGCGGCCGTGATCACGCCCAGCCCCGACCCGATCTCGATGCTCGCGCTGTTGATCCCCCTCTACCTCTTCTACGAGGGAGCTATCATCGTCAGCCGCCTACTCAAGCGATAGGACGGGTGTCGATGGCGATCAAAGGCAAGGGACGAACGAGAGCGAAGCAGTCGGTCCGCGCCCCGAGGCGGGGGCCGGTTCCCGTCCCCGTCCCGTTCGCCCGGCGGCGTGGTGTACAGGTCGTGGCGGCCTTCCTTGCCGGGCTGCTCGTGTTCTGGGGAGGCGTCTGGCTGACGAACGGACTCCGCGCGCAAGAGAGCTCCGAACGCGACCGCGAGCAGGAGCTCCTGCGGCGACGTGCCGGCTCCGCGTGGGAGGACCTGGTCACGACCCAGGTCGGCACGATCGGCCAGATCACCGAGGGCCAGCCCCCCGTGCTCCTGCCCGAGGCTCGAGAGGCCATCTCCGGGCTCGCCGAGAAGGTGCCGAAGGGTGCCGCGGAGTCGCTCGGGACGGCGGCGGAGGACGCGAAGAAGGCGATGGATGCGATCGAGGCGTACGCGCTCTCGAGCACGCTCGCCGACAAGGGCTTCGACCAGAGACAGGTGCTCCGCTTCCTCTCCGCGAGGGACGAATTGCTCACGGCGATCGAGTTGTCCCGTCAGGCGGTGCTCGTCGGCGTCCTGGCGATCGATCTCGAGGGGAGGGACCGGCGCGAGGCGCTCGCTCGCGCCGAGGCACTTCTCGCCGATGGTGACGCAGCGGTGCTTCGCTTCCAGACCCACCACACCGAGGCGCTCGCCTCCGCCGGGATCATCCGGCAGCCCACGCTCCCGGGAGCGTAGGCCGATGGCCAACGCTCCCGACCTCGTCGTGGTCGCGAACCCGGCGGCGGGGCACGGGAGAGCCGGACGATCGATCGGCAAAGTCACCACGGCGCTGCACCGACTCCGGGTGCCACATGAGATCCGGGTCTCGGAGTCCGGCCCCGACCTCGAGCGGCTGGCTCGAGCCGCGGCCGAAGGGGGAGCGAGCATCGTGGCCGCGCTCGGCGGCGACGGGACGTCCTCGCTCGCCGCCAACGGCATCCTCGGCACCGGAACCGCGCTGGCGGCCCTCCCGGCGGGGACCGGCGACGACTTCGCCAAGGCGATCGGGGCCGGGAAGCTGGAAACGGCCATCGCGCTCCTCGCCCACCCCAAGACGGTCGACCTCGACATGATCGAGGTCACGACGGGAGCCGACAGACGGAGCTTCCTGAACATCGCCGGCGCGGGATTCGATTCGGAGGTGAACGAGACGGCGAACGGGATGACGGTCAAGCTCGGTGCGACCGGCACGTACATCGCAGCCTTGCTGAAGACGCTCTCCCGGTACCAGCCGGCGGCGTTCACGATCCAGGTCGACGACGAGCGGATGGAGCTGGACGCGATGCTGGTGGAGGTGGGAAGCGGCCGCTGGACCGGAGGAGGGATGAAGGTCCTGCCGAACGCCGTCATGAACGACGGCCTGCTGGACGTCTGCATCGTCGAGGCGCTCTCCAAGCCGGCCTTCCTGAGGGCGTTCCCCCGCGTGTTCCTCGGCTCCCACACGACGCACCCGAAGGTGCGCATGCGCACGGGCACCCGGGTCCAGGTCGAGGCGGACCGGCGCGTCCTGGTGTACGCGGACGGAGAGCAGGTCGGGTCGCTCCCGGCGATCTTCGAGGTGCGTCCCGCGGCGCTGCCGGTGGTGGTCGGGCCCGACGCCAAGGGCGTACGGTGAGCGCCGTGACCACAGGCCTGCTCTTGATCCATGCGTTCCCGCTGGACGCGCGCATGTGGGAGCCGCAGCTCTCCTCCCTCGGAACGCGTGTGCCGATCGTCGCACCGCACCTTCCCGGTTTCGGCGGCACGGATGGGCCCGAGGTCCTCACGATGGCGGTCGCGGCCGAGCATTGCGTCCGAGCCCTCGACGAGGCGAGCGTCGACACCGCGATCGTGTGCGGACTCTCGATGGGTGGCTACGTCGCCTTCGAGCTCTGGAGGACCGCGCGGCCGCGCATCTCCGCCCTGGTGCTCGCGAACACCCGGGCCGAGCCGGACCCTCCGGAAGGTGCGGCCGGCCGGCGTGCCCTCGCCGAGCGGCTGAAGGAGGAGGGCAACGGCTTCCTCGTGGAGGAGCCGCCGCCGCTGCTCGCGGAGGATGCGCCGGAGGAGCTCCGGGAGCGCGTGAAGGCGCTGATCGGCGAGCAGACGCCGGATGCGATCGCGGCCGCTGCGCTCGGGATGGCGGAGCGCCCTGATTCCGTGCCGGACCTCCCCGGGATCGACGTGCCCACCCTCGTGATCACCGGCACGGCCGACCGGCTGATCCCCCCGACGTGACCGCCGGAATCGCCGGCCGCGTGCCCGGCGCGGAGCTCCTCCGGATCGAGGGCGCCGGTCACCTTTCCAATCTCGAGGCTCCCGAGGCGTTCGATACCGCGCTCGACGGCATCGATCCCGCCCGCCGGGACCTGACGCACCGCACCGCACCGCACCGCAGCCAAGGCGGTCCGGGACCCGCCCGTAGACTGACCTCACCGTGGTCACCCCCGACGATTTCGCGCAGCAGTTCCCCTTCGAGCTGGATGGTTTCCAGCGCGATGCGATCGACGCCGTGCATGGAGGGCTGTCGGTGCTCGTCGCGGCGCCGACGGGCTCGGGCAAGACCGTGGTCGCCGAGTTCGCGATCGAACGGGCCCTCGACCGGGGCGGAAAGGCGTTCTACACGACGCCGCTGAAGGCGCTCTCCAACCAGAAGTTCGGCGATCTGGTGGCCAAGCACGGCGCGGGCACGGTGGGACTGCTGACGGGAGACAACGCGATCAACCCCGAGGCGTCCATCGTGGTCATGACCACCGAGGTGCTCCGGAACATGCTGTACGAACGCTCGTCGACGCTCACGGGGCTCCTGTCGGTCGTGATGGACGAGGTCCACTACCTCCAGGACCCGTACCGAGGCGCCGTCTGGGAGGAAGTGCTGATCCACCTTCCACCGTCGGTGAGCGTGGTGGCCCTCTCGGCGACGATCTCCAACGCCGAGGAGTTCGGGGATTGGATCACCACCCTCCGAGGTGACACGCGGGTCGTGATCGAGGAGCGCCGTCCGGTGCCGCTGGAGCACCACTACCTGGTCGGGTCCCGCCTGCATCCGATGCACGTGGAACAAGACGGCATCCTCCTGCCGAACCCCTACGTCGTCTCGTTGGATCAACACGAGCTGAAGACCAAGACCTACTACCGGCGTGGCTCGGGCCTCCCGCAACATCAGCGGATCTCCCGGCCGCGCGAGGGTCACCGCCGGGTCTACGTCCCACGGCGAGAAGAGGTCGTCGAAGTGCTCGAGAAGGAAGGGATGCTCCCCGCGATCTATTTCGTCTTCAGCCGGTCGGGTTGCGACAAGAGCGTGCGATGGCTGCGCGATGCGAACGTGCGCCTCACGACGAGGGAGGAGGCCGCCACCATCCGGGACAGAGCCGAGACCCGCGCCGCGTGGGTCGACGAAGACGACCTCATGAGCCTCGGCTTCTACGACTTCCTCGAGTCCCTCACCACGGGCGTCGCCGCCCACCACGCCGGCATGCTTCCGATGTTCAAGGAGACCGTCGAGGAACTGTTCCAGGACGGGCTCGTCAAGGTCGTGTTCGCGACCGAAACGCTCTCGCTCGGCATCAACATGCCGGCCAAGAGCGTGGTCATCGAGGACCTGTGGAAGTTCCAGGGCGAGCGGCACGAGCTGGTCACCCCGGGGGAGTACACGCAGCTCACCGGCCGCGCGGGACGGCGGGGCATCGACGCGCTCGGCCATGCGGTGGTGATCTACCAGAGACAGGTCCCGTTCGAGCGGGTGGCAGGGCTCGCCGCGACACGCACGTACGACCTCGCTTCCTCGTTCCGTCCCTCGTACAACATGGCGGTCAACCTGGTGCGCAACTACACGCCCGAGCAGGCGCATCACCTCCTGAACTCGTCGTTCGCCCAGTTCCTCGCTGACCGAGGCGTCGTCGCCCTCGAGCGGTCCCGCCAGCAGGACCTGGCGACCCTCGAGGGCTACCGGAAGAACGTGGTCTGCCACCTCGGAGACTTCGAGGAGTACTGGGGACACCTCGAGAGAGCGCGGCAGCTACGGGAGGAGGACCGGCGGAGCCGGGACCAGGGACGCCGCGACGAGGTCCGCGAGAGCGTGGCTCGACTGCGCCCAGGCGACGTCGTGTGGGTCGCGCGCGCGCGCCGCCGCGGGCTGGCGGTGGTCGTCTCCTCCCGCGACGGCAAGCCCACCGTGCTCGCGCAAGATCGCCAGTTCTTCCGACTGAACGGACGCGACTTCGAGGATCCGCCCCAGGTCCTGACGCGGATCCCTCTGCCGAAATCCGGCAGTGTTCGCAACCCGCGGTTCCGCCGGGACGTGGCGGCCAGGCTCGTCGCGCTCGACGTGCGATCGGGGGGAGGGCGACGAGGGGGGCGAACCGATCCCAAGGTCGAGCGGGAAGCCGCCCGTCTCGAGGAGCTCGCCGCGGCACATCCGTGCCGTCGGTGCCCGGAGCGAGCGAAACACGAGCGGTGGGCGACGCGGGCGAGCGAGCTCCAGCGGCGGCTGGGCGGCGTGGAGCGAAGGATCCGGGTCCGCACCGAGACGCTCGCACGGCAGTTCGATCGCGTCCTCTCGGTGCTCCGCGCGCTGGGGTACGTCGACGCCTGGTCCCTCACGACGAAGGGCCGGACGCTCACCCGCATCTACGGCGAGGGCGACCTGCTGGTGGGGGAGGCGCTCGACTCCGGACTCTTGGACGACCTGCGGCCCTCCGAGGTGGTCGCGCTCCTTTCGGCGGTGATCTACGAGGGACGCGAGCGGGTCCCGCTCTCGGGTGAGATGCCGACGGCGGAGACGAAGGAACGGTACGAGCGCCTCCAGCGCCTGTGGAGGAAGGTTCGCCGGACCGAGGACGAGCATCAGGTGCAGCTCTGCCGCGAGCTGGAGGCGGGCTTCGCGACGCCGATCTACCACTGGGCCGAGGGGGACGCGCTGGACGACATCTTGGCGGAGACCGAGATGGCGCCGGGGGACTTCATCCGGAACTGCAAGCAGCTCGTGGATCTGCTGCGGCAGATCGAGGAGGTCGCCGTGCCCGAGGCGGTTGCCCAGGTCCGCGCGGGCCGCGAAGCGATCCTGCGCGGCGTCGTCGCCTACACGGGGGTATAGCTACGATGCCTTCCATGGGATCGTGGCCATGAGCAGCCCGTTCGGCACGATCGCGGTGATCGCAGACCCACGGGCCGGTGTCCTCGACCAGCTTCCGGCGCTCGAGCGCGCGCTCGACGAGCGCGGACTCGAGCACCGGACCCACGTGGCGAACGGCGCGGATCCCTCGGCCCTCGCGACGAGCGCCCTCGACGAGGGATTCCGGTTCCTGGTCGCGGTGGGGAACGACGCGACGATCCACGACGTGGTGAACGGGATGTTCCGCGACGGGAGCCCCATCCTCGAGGACCCGGTCCTCGGAGTCATCGGCGGAGGGAGCGGATGCGACCTGGTGCGGAGCTTCGGCGTCCCCGGGGACACCGAGTCGGCGGCCGCCCACCTGGTCGGGGAGAACACCTACGGGCTGGATCTCATGAAGATCACGTCGACCGTCCCCGGCGGCGAGCGCCGCACCCGGTACGGGCACAACCTGGCGCAGGTCGGGATGGGCGCGCAGCAGGTCGCGTGCGCGGCGAAGGCGCCGAGGTGGCTCGGCGGTTCGCGACGCTTCTACGGCTTCTGGTGCGGATACCTGAAGACGAAGGCATCCAGGTTCACGATCGAGCACGACACCCGCACCTGGGAAGGGCGAGCGTGGAACGTCGTGGTGGCGAACGCCCAGTTCACAGGGGGCGGGCTCCGGCTCTCGCCGCGATCCTTCCCGGGCGATGGTGTCCTGGACGCGCTCGTCTTCACGGGCCCACGCTCGGGCGCCTACACACAGCTCCCGAGATTGTTCCGACACGGCGATCACGTGCCCGATCCCTTCATCCAGGAGCTGAAGGCGAAGATCCGTTTCGAGGTCCGGTCGGAGCACCCGATGCCGGTCCTCGCCGACGGCGTCGCGCTCGGGACGACCCCGACCACCTTCCAGATCGTGCCTCGGCCGATCCTCTTCAAGCTGTGATGGGGGTCCATCTCGATCGGCTCGGGAGGGCGGCCGAGGAGACCGTGGGTCGTGACCTGGACGCGCTCGTCCTGTCGCCATCGCCGGACCTCGCGTACCTGACCGGCTACGACCCGATGCCGCTACCGAGGCCGACGCTGCTCGTGCTTCGGCCGGACCGTGACCCCGCGATGCTCGTCCCGCAGCTCGAGCGGGCGCTCGCGGCGGCCTCGCCGATGGGGCAGCACCTCGAGTTGGTCCCCTGGCGAGACGGATCCAACCCGTACGAGGCCGCCGCCGCCCTCCTCGCGGGCGCGGCCCGGATCGGGGTGGCGGACCGCCTGTGGGCGAGCCACCTCCTCGGTCTCCAGCGGGAGCTGCCCGACGCCGTCTTCTCGCCGGCGTCCTCGGTGATGGCCCGCCTGCGCGGCGTGAAGGACGAGCACGAGCTCGGAGCGCTGCGACGCGCCGCCCGTGCCGCGGACGAGACCTTCCGGGAGATCGTGGCGATGTCTTTCCAGGGTCGGAGCGAGGAGGCCGTCGCCCACGACCTCGCGGAGCTCCTCGTCCGCAACGGTCATACGCGCGCCGAGTTCACGATCGTGGCGAGCGGTCCGAACGGCGCGTCGCCGCATCACGAGCCGGGGGGACGCACGATCCTGCCCCACGACGCGGTCGTGATGGACTTCGGCGGCGAGCTGGGCGGGTATCTCAGCGACACGACCCGCACCGTCGTGGTGATCGAACCGCCGGAGGGCTTCGAGCACGCGTACGCGGCGGTCCAGGAAGCGCAGGCGGCCGCGGTCGACGTCGTCCGACCCGGCCTGGAGGCGCAGGAGATCGACCGGACGGCACGAACGATCATCGACGCCGCCGGCTACGGTGAGCGCTTCATCCACCGCACCGGGCACGGCATCGGGCTCGAGCTCCACGAGCCTCCGTACATGGTGGAAGGCGATCGAACGGTCCTCGAGCCAGGCATGACCTTCTCCGTCGAACCCGGGGTCTACCTCGAAGGGCGATTCGGCATCCGGATCGAGGACATCGTGGCGGTGACGGCCGACGGCGTCGAGCGTCTCAATCGGAGCTCCCGAGAGCTCCACGTCGTCGCTTGACCACTCCGACCAACCTCAGGTAATCCTGTCGCCCGGATGGTGCGAACCAGGAGAGCAGGTACATGAGGATGGGGATCGGGCCGTGACGAGGGACGAGATCATGAAGATGGACACGTCGGAGTTCGACCTGGACAAGTACCTCCGAGCGTCCACGCGCGTTGACCTGTCGGCGGTCGATTGGGCCCGGATCGGGCAGCATCCCGTCTCGGCCGACGAGGCTCGATGCCTCGCCTACATGATGGACATCGAGACCCATACCGTCGTGTTCCTGCGCGACCTCCTCGCGACCCGAGCCTCGTTCGATCCGGAGGTGACCTCGTTCCTCTCCTGTTGGGGCTACGAGGAGCTCTGGCACGGGGAGGCCTTCAGCCGATTCCTCGGGGAGGCCGGCTACCGACTGCCTCCCACCTACGAGGACGTCGCGGGGGAGGACCCGTTCCCCACCCGCTTCGACCGCAACCAGTGGATCCGGCGCACGTTCGGGACGAAAGGGTACGTCTCCCACATGGGGACGCTGCTCGGATCCGCGCTGTTCCGCGACTTCGTCGCCGTCCACATGACGTGGGGCGCGGTGAACGAGCTGGGCACGCTGACGGGCTACCACCGCATCATCGCGAAGACCGAGCATCCGGTCCTGATCCAGCTGCTCCAGGCGATCATCAAGGACGAGCGGCGGCACTTCGGGTTCTATCGGGCCCAGGCGAAGATGCGCCTCGCTCGCTCGAAGCAGGCACGGACGATCACCCGGTGGGCGCTCGAGCATCTCTGGGCGCCCGTCGGCACGGGCGTCAGGCCCCAGCACGAGACCGACTTCGTGATCCATTCGCTGTTCGGCGACGCCGACGGGATGGTCGCGGTCAAGGAGATGGAGCACACGCTCGGCGAGCTGCCCGGCCTCCAGGGGAGCACGTTCCTCTCCGATGCGCTCCAGGCGGCCGCCCGTCGTCTGGGCAAGCCCCTCGGCGTCGGCTGAGCGCACTCAGTCGCGGGGACGGACCCTGGTGCCGTCCGCGGTGTCCATGACCTCGAGGTTCATCGCCTGGAGCTGGTCGCGGAGCGCGTCCGAGCGCGCGTAGTCCTTGGTCTCGCGCGCCTCGTCGCGCTCCGCGACGAGCCTGCGTACCTCCTCGGTCGGCACCCAGCCGGCCCGCGCCTCCCGCTCGAGGTCGAGGCCGAGGACGTGATCCCAGGCCGCGAGCAGGGCACGCTTCTCGCCGGGTGGCACGTCGCTCGAGTGATCGAGATCGTTCACGACCAAGACCGCGGACGGCATGTCCAGGTCGTTGGCGAGGGCCTCCCGGAAGCGAGCGTCGTAGTCCTTCGCGGCCGCGCTCTCGGGGTCGGATGGATCTCCCCACTCCGCGATGTGACGCCGGAGCTGCTTCACCCGCTGGTCGGCGGTCCCCATCACCTCCCAGGTGAAATCCATCTCCGATCGATACCGGGTCTGGAAGGTGAGCCACCGGAAGGCGAGCGGATCGAGGCCGCGTTCCACGAGCTCCGGCGCGCGGATCACGTTGCCGGTCGACTTCGCGATCTTCTGGCCGGTGAGCCGGAGGAATCCGCCGTGCACCCAGGTGGAGACCACCTCGTGGCCGACGGCCCCCTCGGACTGCGCGATCTCGTCCTCGTGGTGCGGGAACTTGAGGTCGTTGCCGCCGGTGTGGATGTCGAACCGATCGCCCAGGTACTTCATCGACATCGCGGAGCACTCGATGTGCCATCCGGGGAAGCCCTCACCCCACGGACTCGGCCACTTCATCAGTCGCCCGGGGCCGGCGGCCTTCCAGAGCGCGAAATCGGCGGGATGTCGCTTCGCCGGGTCCGTCTCGAGGTCACGGTGACCGGCCTTGAGCTTGTCCAGCGTGTTGCCGGAGAGTCTGCCGTAGCCGGGGAAGCTGGTGACGTCGTAGTAGACGGACCCCGTCTCGACGACGTACGCGTGGCCGCGCTCGATCAGCCTGGCCGTGAGGTCGATCATCTCGGCGATGTGATCGGTCGCCTTCGGCATGATGTCCGGCAGACGGATCCCCACGGCCGCCATGTCGTCGAGAGCCTCCTGCGTGTACTTCTCGGCGATCTCGAGCGGCTGCAGACCTTCGTCCTCGACGGCGAGCAACATCTTGTCGATCGCCTCCGGCGAGGACTCGTCGGTCATGTGTCCCACGTCGGTGATGTTCTGGACCTCGGTGACGTCGTGCCCCTCGAACTCGAGCGTGCGCCGGATGAGGTCGGTCAACATGAAGGTGCGGAGGTTCCCGAGGTGGACGTACCGGTACACGGTAGGGCCGCACGCGTACATCTTCACGCGGCCGGGCTCGACCGGGACGACCTCCTCGACCTCGCGCGTAAGGGTGTTGTAGAGACGCACGCGCCAATCCTAACGGGGCATGCCGCTCGGACCGGCGCGTTCACTCCTCGCTGGGTTCCGTGCCTCCGATGCGCTGGCGCTGCCCGCTGCGGCCGTTGCCCGAGCCCGGCCGGACCGAGACGAGCGCTCCGACGGGTGGCGGAGGAACCGGGATCGGGATGCTGCCCTCGACGCCTCCGTGTTGGAGGTGCGCGGCGGCACACGCGGCGTGGTAGGTCTCGAGCTCGTCCAGGAACCGCGAGTCGTGGTACCGGCGGCCGTCGATGTTCGGGCCCTCTCGATCCTCGATGATGGCTTCGACGTCGTCCCCCGTGATCGTCTTGTACGTCTCGAGGGCGTGGGCGACGGTCAGCACGTCGTCACGGTGCTCCTCGAGGAGGGCCATCGTCCGGTCGTAGAGCTCCCGCAGCTTGGCCTCGACCGACTTGCCGAACTCCGTATCGAACAGCGAGCGGTCGGCGCCGGTCTCGGCGGGCTGCACGGGCCCCCGAAGGCCGGCCAGCGTGACCGAGCGTGAGGCGATCGTCTCTCCCATCGCGAAGTAGGCGAGCATCTGCGTCGTCAACGCCGTGGCTCCGCGCATGTCGCCGCCCACGCCCGTGGAGTGATCGCCGTCGAAGAAGAGCCGCTCGCCCGCGAGCGATGCGAGGAACGTGATCACGTCGATCTCACGCTCGGATCGCCATTGGACGAACTGATCCTCCGGCGGGATCGACGAGACGAAGCCCCCGACGTCGCCGCGACGCTCGATCGTCGCGAGGTCGATCGTCATGTGCTTGCGGAGGTGGTAGGCCGCCACCGCGTGGCACGCCTCGTGCACCGCCACGGCATGCCGCTCCCGCTCGATGTACTCGTGGTCGTCGGGGAGCCCATGCTGCTTGACGTGCTTCGCCTTCACGACGTCCGTCCAGCCGACCCGATCGCGGCCGTCGCGGATCGCGATCACGAGCGACTCGTTCACGATGTCCTTCATGTCGGCCCCGCCCGCGTACGGCGTGATCGTCGCGAGCTTCGTGATCTCGTCGTCACTGAGCCCATGGTTCACCTTGTCGAAGTAGTAGCGGTAGGTGGCGACGCGACCCTCCAGCTGGGGATAGCCGACCTTGAACTTCCGGTCGATCCGCCCGGGGCGGAGCATCGCTTCGTCGAGCACGTGGGGCTGGTTCGTCGCGAAGATGTGGAGGATCCGGTATCTCGGCGGGGGCTTCGGCTTCATGCCCAGGAGCCGGCGGAGGCGGTTCGTCAGTCCGCGAGGCTTCTTCAGGCCGTCCATCTCGGACAGGAGCGCCTGCAGCGTGCCCATGCCACCGCCGCCCATCCCTCCCATGATGATGCGCTCGGTCTGACCACCACCGAAGGGAGGCGAGAGCTCGAAGACGGTGCTGCGACCCGCGTCGGAGACGTATCCCATCCCGTTGCAGGTGAGCTCGTTCGTCCACGGCGTGACCGCAGGGTTCATCGCCCAACCGCCCTGGGGACCCACGTTGCCGCGGTTGCCGAGGGAGTCGGCTTCGTCGATGAACACGATGACGCCGCCGTAGCGCGTCGCGAGCTTCCGGAGCTTCCGATACAGGGACTTGACCTTCAGGATGCCGACGCCCATGAACATGTTGATGAAGGCGCCCGGTTCGACGAACACGAAGGGCTTCGCCGTTTCGCCGGCGACCGCCTGCGCCATCAGCGTCTTCCCCGTGCCCGGCGGCCCCCACAGCAGCAGTCCGCCCGGCACGTAGCCGCCGCGCTTCTCGATCGCCTCCGGGTCCTCCAGGAAGATGATGTTCTCCTTCACGCGTTCGAGGACGGCGTCCTGCCCCTTCACGTCCGAGAACCGCGTATCGATGTCGTCGGGCATGTAGACCTCGGTGCCGCCCCGCGACATGAACCAGAAGATCCCGCCGATCTGCAGGATCCCGAACGACATGATGAAGAGGAAGTAGACGATCTGGCCGAACGTCTGCTTGATGATCCCGGGGAGCCGGAACCACGCCTCCAGAGCGTTGACCTGATCTCCCGGCGTGCTGATGAACGCGGCGATGATCGCCCCGAGGATCCAGCCGAACACGAGGAGCCGCGCGAGACGGCCCAGCCGGAACCGGACGAACGGGTTGATCCTCCCGAGCGCGTCTTCTTCCCGGTCGAGCATCTTCCGCCAGAAGCGGTAGTAGCCCTTCGACTGCTCCTGGAGGTAGTAGTGCAGCTGGCGCAGCACCTCGATCGCCGCGAGGGCGAGGAGCCACCAACGCTTGCTCACCTGATCCTGCAGCGCGCTGCGGAACGACATGTTGTTCGCCGACACGTCGGCGAGCACGAGGACGAGGAACGCGCCGAGCAGGAAGACCAGCAGGCGGATCCGATCCCAGAAGTGCGACGGCGTCCGGTACTCGCGCTCGGATTCCTTGGGTCGGCTCGTGAACTCGAAGCGGTGTTTCGGCTGCGTGTCCAGATCGCTCGGCATGGGGACCTCTCATCCGTCCATCGGGAGACCGGTGTATCGGACCATTATGAGACTTCGAACGGGGAAGATGGGACCCTCGATCAGGTGGGCAGCGGGCGGTCCTCGAACGGGATCGAGAGGGCGATCGTGGTGTTCGTGGTGACCCCCGCCTTCTCGCGCAGCCGGCGGATCAGGTCCTCGAGGTCACCGGTGGTCTTCGTCCGCACCTTGAGCACGTAGTTCGCCTCGCCCGCGACCGAGTAGCAGTCCTCCACCTCCGGGAGCTCGTGGACGCGCGCGGGCAGGTCGTCCGGCTGATGGGGATCCAGCGGGGTGACCGCGATCAGCGCGGTCACGAACAGGCCGATCGCCTCCGCGTCCACCACCGCCCGGTAGCCGCGGATCACCCCGTGCTGCTCGAGCTTCCGGACGCGATCGTGCACCGCGGACGCCGACAGGCCCACCTTGGAGCCCACGTCCGCGTACGTGGCCCGGGCGTCGTCCTGCAGCGCCGTGAGGATCGCGAGATCGCGTGCATCCAGCACGCGAGCATCGTCCCACACGGTGCGGGGGAGGGAGATATCCCCGGGACGGCCGATTGCTCGGACGCTGGGGCGACGGTACGGTGGCCGTCTCCTCCTCCCGGTTCCCACGTGAGGAGGTGTCGTTCGTTTGGACCGACGTTCGTCGGGGCCACGGGCGAGAACCGACGACGCGGGCCCTCGCTTCGAGCCCGTCCGGAAGCCCGGCGGCGGCCTCCGACGGCTCGCCCGGCTCGATCCTGCCGCCGACGCCGAGTACCGGGAGGCGGTCCGTCCGCTCGTCGGCCGGATCGAGCGCGCGCTCGGCCCCGAGGTGTTCGCGATCCGGGCACGAGCGGCCGCGCACGGCCCGACGCTCGCTCCCTGGGCACCCGCGCGAGCCGCCTGGCGAAGGACGTTGCGAAGGGTCCTCCACGAGGCCACGCCGGGCATGGCGTTCGCCGTGGCCGACGTCCGCGATTGCTACGCGTCGATCTCGCCCGAGACGGTGGATGCGCTCATCGGGCCGGAGGCCGCGCACGCCGTCGCCTTCCTCCGACGCCTCCAGGAACGTGGCGTGCCCGGCCTTCCGATCGGTCCGGGCCCGTCCGCGGTCCTGGCCAATGCCGTCCTCGCCGAGCTGGACCGCGCGATACGTGGGACGAGCGCCCGGCACGTGCGATGGGTCGACGATGTCGTGCTGTGGGGTGCACGCGCCAACGTCCGTCGAGCGCTCGTCGCCCTCGATGAGGTCACGGCGAGGATGGGACTCTCGCTCCACGACGGGAAGACGCGACCCCTCGCAGACGTCCACGAGGCTCGCGCCGTCGCGCTCGGCGAGCAGGACTCCTCTATCATCGCGGCTCCGTGAGGACCCTCTATCGCGCGTCCCGTGTCGTCACCCTCTCCCACCCGATGATGGGGGAGTGGCTCCTCGTCGACGAGCGCCACATCCAGCGCGTGGGCACCGGTGAGCCGCCGGAGGCCGATCTCACGATCGAGCTTCCCGGCACCACCATCGTTCCGGGCTTCATCGACAGCCACGTGCATCTGACCGCCACGGGGCGGTCACTCACGAACGAGGACGTCAGAGGGTCGATGTCGAAAGAGGACATGCTCCGCCTGGTGGCGGAGCGATCGGCCGCAGGGGCGTCCCCCGTCCACCTGGAGGGCTTCGACGAGTCCGGCTGGGACCGGCCGGACCTGCCGACGGGCGCAGACCTGGATGCGCTGACCTCCCTGCCGGTCGTCCTGACCCGGACGGACGGGCACATCTCCGTCGTGAGCAAGACGGTGTTCGCCGCCGTCGACCTCACGGACGCGGAAGGGGTCGAGGTGGGGGAGGATGGAGGACCGACCGGCCGCCTCACGAAGGAGGCGAATCGGCGTGTCTCGGTCTGGGTGGAATCCTCGTACGAGCGTCAGCGGATCGAGGAGTTCCAGCTGCAGGCCGCCGGCCTCGCGGCCTCTCGAGGCGTGACGGCGGTCCACGAGATGTCGCTCGACGTTTCGGATCTCGACGTCCTGGTCGGACATCGGGGGCGGCTGCCGGTCGATGTCTCCCCGGTGCCCGCCTCGATGTCGCTCCCCGAGGCGATGGAGCGCGGCTTCCTCTCGATCGGGGGTGACCTCCCGGTCGACGGTTCGATCGGGGCGAGGACGGCCGCGTTCACCCATCCGTACGAAGACGGCTCGGAGCAGGGCGAGCTCTATCACGACGACGATTCGCTCGCCGAGTTCTTCCATGCCGGTCACAATGCCGGGCTCCAGGTCGGCGTCCACGCGATCGGGGACCGGGCGATCGAGCAGGTCCTCGAGACGTGGGAACGCGTCTACGCCGCCCTCGACTCGAGGGAACGGCGACACTTCCGCGCCCGACGTCACCGGATCGAGCACTTCGTCCTTCCGTCGGCCGATCAGATCGAGCGGACCGCGATGCTCGGTCTGGCCGTGTCGGTCCAGCCCGCCTTCGACCGGCTCTGGGGACAGGGTGGGGGCATGTACGAGGAGCGGCTCGGTCCCGCGCGTGCGATGGCCGCTCATCCGATCCGCACGATGCTCGACCGCGGCATCGAGGTCGGCGTCGGATCCGACTCGCCGGTGACTCCGCTCGATCCGATGCTCGCGATCGCGGCGCTCGAGAGCCATCACGAGCCCTCGCAGCGCCTGACGAGGCTCGAGGCCCTGAAGCTCCATCGAGTGGGAAGCGCCCGCCTGGGACACCAAGACGGCAAGAAGGGAGCGCTCGAACCGGGTCGTCATGCCGACTTCGCCGCCTACGACGAGGACCCCCTCGAGGTGCCGTCTCCGGAGGGACTGCGTCCTGTGCTCACGGTCTCCCTGGGCCGCGAGGTCTATCGAGCCTGATCCCGCCGCCGCATCCGTTGTTCTTGGCACTGTTTCTGGGGTTTCGGGTTGTCCTCCCGATCCCCGCTCGGTAACGTCCTGGCTGCGTCACCGCCCCGGCGGAGACGCGTGCGGAGCCCGAGAGGCTGAGTAGAGAACGCGGCGCCCCGGCGTCGCGGCCCCAAAGGTCTCTCGGGCTCTCGCGTTTCCATCTTCCGCTGCCGGGGAACATCCTGAGTCTCCGCGGCGTACTTCCATGGCATGCCGAAGGCACCTGCCCAAGGCAAGTCGGGGAGCGGACGCTAGAATCCGCGGCCGGATCGAGGACGAACCCGGAGGAACAGGTGGTGGAGCGCACGGAAGAGCGCGAAGACGAGGACGTCGTGGCCGACGAGGACCTCGACGAACTCGAGCCGACCGAAGAAGACCTCGCGGATGCCGCGGCCACTCCCGCGGATCCCGCCGTCGCCGACGTCGAGTCGATCCACGAGGTCCTCGAGAAGCAGGAGGCTCGTGACGACGAGGACGACGCCGACGAAGAGGAACCGGTGGTGGCCGTCGCCACGACGACGAAGGGGGACGACCGACTCGAGCCGATCGAGACACGCGTCGTCCCCATCCAGTCGACCGAGTTCGTATGCAAGAACTGCTATCTCGTGAAGCACCGCAGTCAGCTCGCGGACAAACGGCGGATGTTCTGCCGCGACTGCGCCTGACCCAGGACCGGCTCCCGGTCGCGTTCGCCCTCTCCCTGATCGGGGGCGTGCTGTCCTCGCTGGCCTTCCCACCCGTGGCGGCCTGGCCGCTCGCGTTCCTCGCGCCCGCGTGCCTGCTCCTGGCGCTGCGGGACGCGACCCCATCCCAGGGGTTCCTGCTCGGGCTCGCCTACGGACTCGTCGCCTTCGGTATCACGTTGTCCTGGATCATGCTCTTCGGATCGCTCGCATGGGGTGCGTTGACGCTCCTGACCGCCCTATCCATCGCGCTGTTCGGGGCCGCGTTCCCGCTGGTCCGCAGACGCGGCCGGCCCGTGCTCACCGCGCTCGCTGCGGCCGCCGTCTGGACGACGATCGACTGGGTCCGAGGTCTCTGGCCGCTCGGTGGGTTCACGTGGGGCTCCCTCGGCGTCTCGCAGGTCCCCAACAGGATCACCGTGCGCCTCGCCGTGGTCGCGGGCGTGTTCGGCGTCACGTTCGTCGTGGCGTTCGCCGCGGCTCTTCTCGCGGAGGCCGCCGCGCGGGAACGCTCCCTTTCCCGCCGAGCCAGCTCGGTGGGGATCGCGGCGGCCGTCGCCCTGGCGCCGGTCATCATCCCGTTCGCCGGCGCCACCGGACGACCCATCGACGTCGCGGCGATCCAGGTCGACTTCGACGACGCCGTCCGGCACGGCTCGAGGGAAGAGGGCGACATCGCGGTCACGAGACGCAACCTGGACCACCATCGGACGTTGGAGGACGATCCTCCCGATCTGGCGGTCTGGGGAGAAAGCGCCCTCGACCCGGGATCGCTCGACATCCTCGACGAGGTTCGCACCACCATCGAGGAAGTGGGGGTGCCGGTCCTGACCGGAGCGACGAGCCGAGACATCCGCTCGGTCGGTGGGACGGACCGGTCCCTGTTCAACCAGGCCGTCGTCTTCGACGGCGGGGGAGTGGTCGTGGATGTCTATCGGAAGACCCATCTCGTTCCGTACGGGGAATACATCCCGTGGAAGGCCGTCGTCGGCTGGATCCCCGCGCTCGAACAGATCGCGTACGAGCTCACGCCGGGGGAGCGGGTGCACACCCTGCAGGCACCGGGGCTCCCGAGGTTCGCGGCGCCGATCTGCTTCGAGAACAGCTTCCCGGCGCTCGACAGAGACCTCGTACGGCAGGGCGCGGAGTTCCTGGTCATCCTCACGAACAACGCGGCTTACGACGAGACCGCGGCGTCTGCCCAACATCTCCAGATGTCGCGGATCCGCGCGATCGAGGACGGCCGGTGGGTGGTCCACGCCGCCGTGTCCGGGATCAGCGCGTTCGTCGACCCGAGCGGTCGCACCTATCAACAGACCGGCCTGTTCGAGCCCGCGCTGATCCGGAAGACGATCCGCGCATCGATCGACCGAACGCCGTACGTGCGCTGGGGCGATTGGCTCCCCGTGGTTTCGCTCGCGTTCGCGATCGGCATGGCGGCGGTGCCACGAGGCCGTCGCGCGGAGCGCCCCGAACCAGCGAGGCTCGATCCCGGCGCGCGAACCTTGGTGATCCTTCCGACCTACGACGAGGCGAGGACGATCCGCGACGTCGTCACCGGCGTGCTGGCGCTGCCCGGGGTCGAGGCACTCGTCGTGGATGACGCCTCGCCGGACGGGACGGCGAGCATCGTCCGGGAGCTCATGGCGGGGGAGCCGCGACTCCGTCTGCTCGAGCGCCCGGCCAGATCCGGGCTCGCGAGCGCGTACCTCGATGGGTTCGGGCGGGCGTTGGACGAGGGCTACGACCTGGTCGTCGAGATGGACTCCGATCTCTCGCACGATCCTCGCGAACTCGCCTCGCTGCTCGACGCGGCTCGCGATCGCTACCACCTGGTGGTCGGGAGTCGCTACGTGCCGGGGGGCTCGGTGACGAACTGGAGCCGCGCCCGGCTCGCCCTGTCGAGGATGGGCAACGTCTACGCCTCACTCATGCTGGGCCTGCCCCTTCATGACGCCACGAGCGGCTACCGCGTCTACCGCCGTGCCCTCCTCGAAGACCTCGTCGCGGACCCGTTCCACGCCGATGGCTACGGCTTCCAGGTGGAGCTCGTCATGCGCTCCTGGCTCCGCGGCTGGACGATCGGCGAGGCGCCGATCACCTTCAGGGAACGGGAGCACGGCCACTCGAAGCTCTCCCGCGGGATCGTCTTCGAAGCGCTCTGGCTCGTCACTCGCTGGGGTGTGGCGCTCAGGGTCCTCGGGCGCCCCCATCGGGGGTTCCGCGCCTAGCGACCGCTCCTACCCAGCGTTCCCCGATAACGTACATTATGTCACCTTGTCCGGAAACGAGGTGCCAGCGTCCGGGCTCCCCTCCCGGATCCATGCTCGGCTCGTGGGCGTTCTTGCTTCGAGGCAACGCGGATGCGAAGCTCGGCTCCGGCCGTGGAAGTGGACGTTCGGCGGAAGGCTTCCTTCCTTCGACCGATGTTCCCTCCCCCGGGCCCCTCTAGGGTGTGGGTCAATCGGCCGACGTGACCGACGCGGATGACCGAACTGCCTCTGGGAGGCGGGACCCAGGAGGGGACATGAGAAGAGCGAAGTATCGGGCCGGCGGCCGGCGAGGACTGGTCCTCGGGTCGATCATCGTGGCGATGCTGGCCGTGGGACAGGCCGGCACGTTGATCGCAGGGGCCGCCGCGCCACCGGTCGATTCCCCAGGTCCCGCGTCCGCAGACGGTGTGCAGCCGGTGATCGTCGACACGCCCTCCTCCGATGACGACTGCGGTCATCTCGGGTTCGACCACGGCCTCTCGATCGCCGGCAACGGTCAGGTCTCCGGCGGAGGTCTGACCGTGACGGTGAGCGGCTACAACAGCCCCACAGGGTTCGCCGACTGGTCGTCGAACCTCCCCATCCACGGCGTCTACGCCAAGGGGGGTCCGAGCGGAGGCAACCTCTTCTCCTACCCGGCCGGCGACACCGGCGACCAGGATCTGCACACACCCCAGAAAGCCGACGGCGGGTATTACGGATCGAGCCACCTCGCCTTCTGCTGGAACGACGTCGTGATCGAAACCGCACCCGACGTCACGGTCGCCAAGGCGAACGATCCGGACGGCGCGGTCCTGAACGGCGCCACCATCACGTACACCCTCACGATCTCGAACGGCGGCGACGGGAACGCGACGGGCGTCCAGGTCATGGACCCGCTGCCCCAAGGGGTCACGTTCCTCGACGCCGATCCCGGTTGCACCGAGGATGCAGGTCTGGTGACGTGCGTTCTGGGTGAGATCGACACCGGCGGGAGTATCTCGGTCGACGTCTCGGTGACGGTGGACGAGACCTTCTGCGGCCCGCTCGTCAACAGCGCCGAGGTCGCTGCGTCCAACGAGACCGGCGGGGCGACCGAGAACAACTCCTCCAACGACGTCACGAACACGGTTGCGTGCGACGAGCCGACTCCGCCGGATCTCCAGGTCTCGAAGACCTCCGATGCGGATGGGCTGCTTCACGACGGCGACGACTTCCTGTACACGATCACGGTGACCAACGTGGGCGACGAAGAAGCCACCGGCGTGGAGCTCGTCGACGTCTTGCCACCCGGTGCGCAGGGCGTCGCCCTTCCGCCGTTCCCGACCCTCGCCGGCAAAGCGTGCACGATCACGAGCTCCGTGCTCCCTGGCGGCGTGCCTCACGCGGAGGTCCGCTGTGGGCGAGTATCCCTGGATCCGGGTGAGTCGAGGACGGTCACCGTGAGGGTCTTCGTCGACGGCGACCACTGCGGTTCCATCACCAACGTCGTGGACGTCGAAGGCACGAACGAGCCCGCGGCGAACGTCGGGGACGACAACCATGCGGAAGCCACCGACGAGATCGCGTGCGTGCCGAGGATCCGATTGTTGAAGGGCGGGCCTTCCCTCGCGCACGTGGGCGACACGATCACGTACGTGTTCTCCGCGAGGAACAACGGCAGCGTCGATCTCACGAACGTCGATCTCTCGGATCCGAAGTGCGACTCGTCCCCCGCGCTCGTCGACGACGGGAACGGCAACGCGATCCTGGCGGTCGGTGAGGAATGGAGCTTCGAGTGCGACCACACGGTCACATCCGCCGACGGCGAGGTCGTCCACAACGAGGCGACGGTCACCGGCGATCACGACGGCGGCACCGTCACGGACAAGGACACGCATGACGTGGACGTGATCCACCCGAGCATCGACCTCGAGAAGACCGCGACTCCCGACTCCGGGCCGGCCGGGACCCTCATCGTCTACACGTACTCCGTCACGAACACCGGAGATACGCCCCTGTTCGACGTGTCCGTAGCCGACGACAAGCTGGGCGGCATCGGCGTGATCGCGAAGCTCGGAGTGGGAGCGACGGCCGAGCTCACCGCCGAGATCACGTTGGGCTCCTCCCCCATCACCAACGTCGCCACGGCCACGGGCGCGGACCGCATCCGCAAGTCCGTCGATGACGAGGACTCGGCGACGGTCACCGTGGTGGCCGGTGCAACGGGCGGGACCGGAGGCGACGGATCCGGTGGCGGGAGCCCGTTCACCGGATCGGAGGCGGACGCCCTGGCGGCGTGGGTCGTGGTCCTGACTGCTCTGGGGTCGACGCTCCTTCTGAGCTCGCGACGGCGATCGGAAGCTCGCCGGTAGCGAAGGTCCCCACCCACGGGTGAGCACGGAGCGGGCCTTCTTGGGCCCGCTCCCCTGTCTCCTCTCGCTTCTCCTGCGATCCACGTTTCTATCTTGTGCAATCCGGGAACTTCATTCACAATCGGGCTCCTCCGAACGGACTACAACTGTCGGTCCGGATGGAAGGCCGTTCGCCCGATGGCCTCCCCCGGGGGAGGGAGATACCGTCAGCGGAGGACCACGGTCTACGCCGTAGGACGTGGGTCACGTTCATAGGTCGATCAGGCACACCGGATCAGTTGGGGGGTAGGGATGGGAACCAGCACCGACAGTCGGAGGGGCCGTCGCAGTCCTCGTGGGCTCGCGTCCGTCGTATCGTTCCTGCTTCTGTTCGCGTTCGCGCTCGGGCAGAGCAGCTCATTGGTAGCGCTGGCAGACAACTCGGGCGCGAAAGGCAAGAAGGCCGCCTCGAGCGAAGAGACGCTGCCGGTGGCGGAAACCCCGGCTGAGGAGGCTCCGGCCGAGGAAGCGCCTGCCGAGGAGGCTCCCGTCGAGGAGGCTCCGGCCGAGGAGGCTCCCGTCTCGGACGAGGGCACCGGCGACGCCGAGGCGTCCGCCGATGGCGCGACGGCGACGAGTCGCACGGCGCCCAAGGCGAGCCAGCTGCAGACCGCGATCGCGGGCCGCGGCGCCGGGATCCTGAGCCACGGAGGCCTTCACGGCGGAGACGTCAGTCTCGACTTCGTCGCGGCTGGGCCGTTCACCTACAACCACGCCACAGGCCTGGGCACGCATCCCCAGTTCGGATACGACAACCGCACCATCAGCAAGACGAACGGGGTTGTGGAATCCCTGGAAGGTGGCGACTTCGCGTGCGGCGACCTCGTGACCTTCTTCGTGCAGGTCGAGATCGAGGAAGGCGCCGGGAGCGGCGACGTCGAGCTCGACCTCGCCTTCGGCAACGAGACCACCGGACAGCCCGGCATCGGCTTCGACAACATCGTGAGCTACGGGATCAACACCCCGGACGATGGCAACGTCGACCTCGACGGCGATGAGACGGTCACGCTTTCCAACGAGCATCTCGACACCTCCGGCTACGATGAGGTGAAGGGAACGTTCACGGTGACCAACCTCGAGGGTGGCGAGACCGCGATCGTTCGCGTGACCGTGCACCTCGCGTGCGAGATCGGAGCCACCCCGACCGGCAACATCTTGAACGCGATCGAGGCGGCTCGCGTGGTGGGTGGAGACAGGATCAGCGTCGGTCAGGAGACCGTCCCGATGAAGCAGGTCGGGGGCCTCCAGGCAGAGCCGGCGATCGAGGTCTTCAAGGACTGCCCCGCGACCGCGGCGGCAGGCGAGGAGATCACCTACGAGATCACGGTCACGAACACCGGGAACGTCGACCTGACGAACATCACCGTCATCGACGACATCATCGGCGATCTCTCGGATGAGTTCCCGAACTCACTCGCCGTGGGATCCGACCCGGTCACGGTGGAGGTGCCGTACACCCCCGCTCCGGCAGACGGCGACCCCGTCATCAATACGGTCACCGCGAGCGGTGACTGGCAGTCTGGAGAAACGAGCGATTCGGTCTCGGCCACATCTGAGTGCAGGACCGATATCACGCATGCGCCGGGGATCCTGGTCGAGAAGGACTGTCCGACGTTGGTCGCATCGGGTGCAGACATCACCTTCACGATCACCGTCACCAACACCGGCAACGAGCCGCTCGAGAGCCTCACGGTGACCGACGACCTGCTGGGTGGGGACATCACCGCGGACTTCGGCTTCGCGGACCCGTTCCCTGTGGGTGGAGTGGCTTCGGCCGAGTTCACCTACACACCCGGGGCCGATGAGGACGCGGTGGTGAACTCCGTGACGGCATCGGGCGACGGTGTCGACTCCGGCGTCACCGTGACGTCTGATGACGACTGTGAGACCGAGATCTCGAATCCGGCCATCCAGATCGTCAAGACGGTCAGCGAAGAGGTCGTCCCCGTGGGGACCACGGTGACCTACAGCTTCGAGGTCACGAACATCGGCGATGTCACGCTGTACGACGTCGTCGTCACCGACGACATCATGGGCTTCATCGGAGAGATCGCCGTGCTCGAAGTCGATGAATCGGTCACGCTGACGAAGGACTTCGTCGTCGGCGACGAGCCCGTCATCAACGTCGGCACCGCGGTGGGCGAGGACATCTTCGGTCGGGTCGTGAGAGACAGCGACGATGCGTTCGTCACCCCGATCGCTGGCGAGAACCCGCCGAACCCGCCCGGGACCCCGTTCACGGGCTCGGACGCGGGACAGCTCGGGCTGATCACGTTGGTCCTGGCCGGGATCGGCGCGACCGTGGTCGCGTCGACCCGCAGGCGCCGGCCCGAGCGGGATCCCGCGTAGGCGCCGACGAAGCACGACCAGGGGGCGGGGTTCCGAACGGGACCCCGCCCCTTCCTTTCCTTCCTCCCCCGTCTCTCCCCCGTCGGGCCAGAGAGCCAGAGGGGTCCTGGGGCCACGATCAAGGGAACGGAAGCGCAGCGGTTCGCCGAGCTATCACCGGTCGTTGGATCGCGCTCCTGGTGCGCTCTCGACGATCCCTCCCTCCGAACGGCCTACTTCATCTGCCAGGAAACAGTCGGGTCCTTCGCCCGATGCTGTCCCCCGGGTGGGGAGATAGCGTTCGATGCAGCGGACCACGCTCTTCACTGTAGGGCGGGGGCCGCGTCTATCGGTCAAGTGAAGCGCACCACACCAGTTGGGGAGGTACGGGATGGGATCCAGATCCAACAGTCGGCGCCGCCGCGGCACCAAGCGGGGGCTCGCTTCGTTCGTATCGTTCGTCGTCCTGTTCGCGCTCGCGCTCGGACAGGGCAGCACGCTGGTCGCGCTGGCGGAGGACACGGCCACCGTCGATCCCGTTGCGACTGAGGAAGTCGCCACAGAGAGTGTGTCGGCTGACGCCGCGCTTCCCGCAAGGGAGGCCCCAGCTGAGGAGGCCCCAGCTGAGGAGGCCCCAGCTGAGGAGGCCCCAGCTGAGGAGGCCCCAGCTGAGGAGGCCCCAGCTGAGGAGGCCCCAGCTGAGGAGTCGTCCGCGACGTCCACCAGCGGGGCTGAACCCACTCGCAAGCTGAGCAGCTCGCGCTCCGGCGGCAGAGGCACCATCGCTGCCGCGCCGGGTGGTGGCGGTTTCGACGGTGGGGACATCTCTCTCGACTACGTCGCAGCTGGACCGTTCACCTACGACCACCTCACCGGGATCGGTGGCGAGTTCGGCGACGGACACATCAGCAAGGATGATGGCGTCGTCGAGTCGCTCGAGAGCGGTGACTTCGCATGCGGCGACCTCGTGGTGTTCTTCACCGAAGTCACCGTCGACGACTTCACGGGGGCAGCCGGCACGATCGAGTTGGACTACTCGTTCGGCGCGGAAACGACCGGTCAGCCGGGCCTCGGCTTCACCGACATCGTCAGCGTTGGAGTCAACACCGGCGACAGCGGGATGACGGATACGGGAACGACTGCGACGGCCACGCTGATCAGCGAGACGCCCGATCCCGCTGGGAACCAGGCGGGCTACGACCAGGTGCTGGGAACGGTTGAGATCGACGGCCTCGATTCCGGCGACGTGATCATCGTTCGCCTGGTCGCCCGTCTTGGCTGCATCCCCGGTGCGACGCCGACCGGCAACATCCTCAATGCTATCGAGGATGGTCGGGTGACCGGGCCGACCGAGGACACCATCTCGGTCGGTCAACAGACCGTCCCGATGAAGACCACGGGGTTCATCGCAGCGCCGTCAATCACGATCGTGAAGGACTGCCCTGCTCCCACCCCCTTCGGTGACGACATCTCCTATGACATCACCATCACCAATGATGGGAACGAAGACCTTGAGAACGTCGAGGTCTGGGACACGGTCAACGGGAACGACCCCGTCGACATCTCGAACCTGTTCCCTGACACGCTTGACGCGGGGGACTTCTTCACGGCGGAGTTCACCTACTCGCCAGACGGAACCGAGCCAGACCCCCTCCCGAACAGTGCGACGGTCACGGCGAGCGGCGTCTTCTCGGAGACACCTGTCGACGCCACTGATGCCTGCTCCACCGACATCACCCACGTTCCGGGGATCTTGGTCGAGAAGGAGTGCCCAGGGCCGGTGGCGTTCGGTGAGGACGTGACCTTCACGATCACCGTCTCCAACACCGGTAACGAGCCGCTCGAGAACGTCCTCGTGACCGACGAGCTGCTCGGCGGGGACATCACGGCCGCGTTCGAGCTGCCGGACCCGCTGCCTGTCGGCACCACGGAGTACTCGGCCCAGTTCACCTACACGCCAGGGGCCGATGAGGACCCGGTGGAGAACACCGTCACCGCATCCGGCGACGGTGTGGACTCCGGCGACACGGCGACCTCCGAGGCCTCCTGCTCCACCGACATCACCCACGTTCCGGGGATCTTGGTCGAGAAGGAGTGCCCAGGGCCGGTGGCGTTCGGTGAGGACGTGACCTTCACGATCACCGTCTCCAACACCGGTAACGAGCCGCTCGAGAACGTCCTCGTGACCGACGAGCTGCTCGGCGGGGACATCACGGCCGCGTTCGAGCTGCCGGACCCGCTGCCTGTCGGCACCACGGAGTACTCGGCCCAGTTCACCTACACGCCAGGGGCCGATGAGGACCCGGTGGAGAACACCGTCACCGCATCCGGCGACGGTGTGGACTCCGGCGACACGGCGACCTCCGAGGCCTCCTGCTCCACCGACATCACCCACGTTCCGGGGATCTTGGTCGAGAAGGAGTGCCCAGGGCCGGTGGCGTTCGGTGAGGACGTGACCTTCACGATCACCGTCTCCAACACCGGTAACGAGCCGCTCGAGAACGTCCTCGTGACCGACGAGCTGCTCGGCGGGGACATCACGGCCGCGTTCGAGCTGCCGGACCCGCTGCCTGTCGGCACCACGGAGTACTCGGCCCAGTTCACCTACACGCCAGGGGCCGATGAGGACCCGGTGGAGAACACCGTCACCGCATCCGGCGACGGTGTGGACTCCGGCGACACGGCGACCTCCGAGGCCTCCTGCTCCACCGACATCACCCACCCGGCCATCCAGATCGAGAAGACGGTCAACGACGAGATCGTGCCCGTGGGGACGACAGTGACCTACACCTACGTGATCACCAACATCGGTGAGGTCACCCTCTACAACATCACCGTCGATGACGACATCATGGGCCACATCGGGGACATCCCGATTCTCGAGGTCGATCAATCCGTCACCCTGACGAAGGACTTCGTGGTCGGCGACGAGCCCGTGCTTAACGTCGCTACGGCTGAGGGCGAGGACGGGGCGGGCAACCATGTGAGCGACACCGACGACGCGTTCGTCACCCCGATCGCGGGCTCGAACCCTCCGAACCCGCCGAACCCCCCGACGCCCTTCACGGGGTCGGACGCGGGCCGACTGGGCCTCATCACGATGGTCCTGTTCGGGATCGGCGTGACCGTGGTCGCGTCGACCCGCAGGCGCCGGCCGGAGCGGGAGGCCGCGTAGCTCGATCAGCAGCGCACGAAGGGGCGGGGTCCCAACCGGGACCCCGCCCCTTCAGCGTTCCTACCGGCTCAGATCCTCATCCGACGAAGATCAACGTCACCCACAGGAACCCATCCTGGGCGTGGAGCCCGACCCCGATGCGGCGGAAGCCGCGTCCGAGGATGTTGTCTCGGTGCGCGTCGCTCTTCATGAATGCATCGAACAGAGCCCGCATGCTGCCGCCGGCTCCCACGTTCTCCCCCGCCACGCTCCAGGACACGAACGTGAGCTTGGAGCCGAGGGAGGTGGTGTGGAAGATCCGACCGGCGTTGGCCATCTGCCTGCTGTGCTCGTTCGCCATCTTCCGGAGCCGCCATCTGGGATCCAGGCTCACCACTCCACGAGTGCTCCGGGCAGCGTTGACCCACCCGAGCATGTCCAGACGGGGCGTCCAGGTGGCATGTGCCCTGGGCGCCACAGCCCCCAGCACGACGGAGAGGGCGAGAGTGAGCCCCACGACCTTGACGGCGGTGACCAGACCTCGTCGCATCGCTTGCGCCTCCTTGCCGCGAGCGGCGTCCCTCGGCCGCCCTGCCACCGAACATCGGCATCAGGCGACCCGTCTTGAGAGGAAGCTGGTCAAAGATGACTAGCGACGCGTACCTGCGACGAGGTAGCGGGAGGCGCTACCAGCGCAGCGTGAGAGCTCGTGCGGCTCTCGCCTCATCGAGGCGACGGACAGGCGTCGTCACCGGCGCCTCTCGGAGGATCTCCGGGCGTTCGCGGGCCTCCCGGGCCGCCTGCAGGAGGGCTTCGGCGTAGGACTCCAGTGTCGCTTTGGACTCCGTCTCGGTGGGCTCGACCATCATGGCCTCCTCCACCACGAGCGGGAAGTACACCGTCGACGGGTGGAAGCCGAGGTCGATCATCCGCTTCGCGACATCCATCGCTTTGATGCCGGTGGCCTCGCGCAGTCGCTTGGCGGTCGCGACGAACTCGTGCATCGGCCGCATATCCGCATGAGCGAGGGGGAACTCGTCCTTCACGAGATGGGCCAAGTAGTTGGCGTTCAGAGCCGCGAGCTCGCTCACCGCTTTCAAGCCGTCGGAACCGTGGAGGAACACGTACGAGTAGGCCCGCACGAGGATCCCCACGTTCCCGTGGAACCCGTGCATCCGGCCGATCGAACGATCTCCTCCAGGATCCATCGAGAAGGACCCGTCGTCGGTTCGCTGCACCGCTGGCCCCGGCAGGTAGGGAACGAGCTCATCAGTCACCCCGACGGGTCCCGCTCCGGGCCCTCCTCCCCCGTGCGGCGTCGCGAAGGTCTTGTGGGTGTTGATGTGCACGATGTCGAATCCCATGTCCCCCGGCCGGCAACGACCGAGGATCGCGTTCAGGTTCGCCCCGTCGTAATAGAGGAGCCCTCCCACGCCGTGGATCGTCGCCGCGATCTCGTCGATCTCCTCCTCGAAGAGCCCGAGGGTGTTGGGGTTGGTCAGCATGAGCCCGGCGACCGACTCGTCCACCAGCTTGGCGAGAGCCCCCACGTCCACGAGTCCACGCGCGTCCGAGCGGACCGGCACGGCATCGAACCCGGCGAGGCGGACGCTCGCCGGGTTCGTCCCGTGCGCAGAATCGGGGATGATCACCCGACGCCGCGCCTCGCCCCGGTCCTCGTGATACGCCCGCATCAGCAGCAGCCCCGTCATCTCCCCGCACGCGCCGGCCGGTGGCTGCAGCGTGGCCCGAGCCATGCCCGTGACCTCGCAGAGTGCCCGTTCCAGCCTCCACAGGAGCTCGAGCGCTCCCTGTGTCGTCGTGTCCGGTTGGAGAGGGTGGAGCCGTTGGAAGCCCGGCAGGGAGGCCACGGTCTCGGCGACCTTCGGGTTGTATTTCATCGTGCAGGAGCCCAACGGGTACATCCCCGTGTCCAGGCCGTAGTTCATCTGCGCCAGGCTTGTGTAGTGGCGGACCAGGTCCACCTCCGCCACCTCCGGCAGACCGGGAGGATGGGCGCGGGCATGCTCCGGCGGGATGGGCACCTCCGGGACGTCCAAGGCCGGCAGGCTCCAGGCCCGGCGCCCGGCCACGGAACGGTCGAGGATCGTTCCGGGAGCCGGCGGCCCCTGTCGCCGGATCGGCGCACCGATCGCCGTCACGCGATCACCGACTCCATCGCGGTGACGAACCCGTCGATCTGCTGGCGGGTTCTCCGCTCCGTGACGGCAACCAGGAGCACGTCCTCGCCGGCCGTCGAGAACGCTACCCCTCCCACGTAGCCGTGCTCCACCAGGGCCTCGACGACCTGATCGGCGGGTTTCGGAAGCCGGAGGGCGAACTCCTTGAAGAACGGCGCCTCGGGATGGAGCAACGAGACGCCGCGGAGCTCTGTCAGCTTCGACGCCGTGTAGGAGGCCTTCGCCGCGCACTGACGCCCGAGCTCGTCCAGGCCTTCAGGGCCGAGCCACCCCAGGTAGATCGTGGCCGCGATCGCCATGAGCGTCTGGTTCGTGCAGATGTTGGAGTTGGCCTTCTCCCGGCGGATGTGCTGCTCGCGTGCTTGGAGCGTGAGGACGTACCCGGGAGCCCCGTCCATGTCCACGGTCCCGCCGACGATGCGCCCCGGCAACCGCCTCACGTCCGCCATCCGGGTCGCGATGAGCCCGAGGTAGGGCCCGCCGAAGGCGAGGTGATTGCCAAGGGACTGTCCTTCGGCGACGGCGATGTCCGCACCGAGCTCTCCCGGAGGCGCCAGGACGCCCAGGGAGAGCGGGTCGAACACCTGGATCGCCTTCGCACCGCCCTCCCGAGCGGCGGCGAAGAGATCCGAGGCAGGCTCCAGGATCCCCAAGACGTTGGGGTGCTGGACGACGACCGCCGCGACGTCGTCGCCGACCACCGGAGACCCGCCCCTCCCCTCCTCGGAAGCGAAGACCTCCGGCTCGTAGCCGGAGCCCTTCCCGTAGGTCCGGAGGGTGTCCACCAACCTCGGATCGACGCCCTCGGAGACCAGGACGCGACCGCGGCCACCCACCCGCGCCATGTTCACGGCCTCGACCAGCGCCGTCGCTCCGTCGTAGAGGGATGCGTTGGACACCTCGAGGCCGGTGAGCTCGCACACCATCGACTGGAACTCGAACAGGACCTGGAGAACGCCCTGCGAGAGCTCCGGCTGGTACGGCGTGTACGAGGTCGAGAACTCGGATCGACCCGCGAGCGCCCAGACCACGGACGGGATGTAGTGGTCGTACGCACCGGCACCGGCGAAGCACACGAGGTCGTCCAGGTTCCGGCTCCGGCCGGAAAGCTCTCGGAGGTCCTCGACGATCTCGAGTTCCGAGACACCCTCCGGCAGCCCGAGGGGTTCCCCCAGGCGGACGGATCGGGGGATCTGCTCGAACAGCCCGTCGAGCGAGGAGAGGCCGACCGCCGCCAGCATCTCCTCGATCTCGGCCTCGGTGTGGGGTGCGAACCTCACGCCGGGAAGTGTACGCGGGACGTGGGCAAAGGTCTGACCTCAGCCGGAGCGGTCCTCGAGCCCGTACTTCGTGACGAGCGAGAGGTAGTCACGTTGGTAGAAGACCTTGCACCGGATCTCCGGGTAGCGCTCCCGGAGTTGTCGGACCTTCCGGTTCTTCCTGGTCACCAGCTTCTGGTTCAGGGTCGTGATCTCGATGTACAGGTCGAACTCCGGCAGGAAGAAGTCGGGGGTGAATCGACGGACGACGTGGCCCTCGCGATCCCACTCGATGTCGAAGGAGGTCGGCTCGTAGTCCCAGGAGATCCCGTAGAAGTCGAGGAGCTGTGCGAATTGGCGCTCGGAAGCGTGGGCGAAGCGGACGGTGTCGCTCTTGGGCAGAGACTCCCCGATCGGTGTGACCGGGGCCTCAGCGGAAGCGCTCACGACCCTCCTGCGGCCGCTCTTCTGCGTTTGGAAAGGGTCCCCTCCAGATCGTTCCATACCTGGTCGAGGGCGATCGCGAAGACGCCCTGTCCCTTCTGCAAGAGGTCGATCACGGCCTCCGGCGAGTGCGCTTCGTAGACCCCGCGGCCGTCGGACATCAACGTCACGCCGTGCGTCGGCCGCTTCATGGACTGCAGGTGCTCCACAGCTTTGCGGACGCGCTGGAGGGACACGCCCGTGTCCAGGAGCTTCTTGATCACCTTGAGCGAAACGAGGTCCTGGAACGAGTAGAGCCTTTGGGTCCCGGAGCCGTGAGCGTCGCGGATCGAGGGGGTCACGAGCTCGGTCCTGGCCCAGTAATCCAGCTGTCGATAGCTGATGCCGACGATCCGGCAGACGTCCGGTACCCGATAGCCCTCTTCGCTCATGACAGCTCCGTAATTACGACCGTGTCGTCGCAGCGTAGGTCCGTAGGAGCCACGTGTCAACGGACCCGTAGTTCCAGCTCAGGCCGGGCTCAAGGTTCCGGGGGGGTCGGTCGATGAATCAACTACCCACAAGCAGGTATCCAGGATCCCGTGGGCATAACCCGAAAGAAGAGCGAGATCATGAGACGAACGCGGATCGCACTGACCAGGGTCGCCCTCGTGGCGACGTTCTTGACGGCCTTCAGCGCGCTCGCCCCCTCCCCGGCGCACGCGGCCACCCCCGGCCCTCGGGCCCGGATGTATGAGGCCACGAACAACAGCCGCCTGACCTACGGGGTGCGCAAGGTCGACCTCAACGACACGATGTCCAAACTCGCCCACAGGCACAGCGTCGCGATGGCGAACAGAGGCTCCATCTTCCACACCTCGAGCCCGTCCTCGTTCTACCTCAAGGGCGTCAAGTGGTCGACCTGGGGCGAGAACGTCGGCGTCACCGGCGGCACGATCGCCGGGATACAGTCCGCCTTCATGGACTCAGCCGGTCACCGTTCGAACATCCTCAACCGTGGATTCCGCCGGGTGGCGGTCGGCACGTACCGGGCCGACAACGGCTTCCTCTGGGTCACGGTCTTCTTCTACGGCTGAGCCGCTCCGGCGACAGCCGCAGTGAGTTTGGGGACGTCGGCGCCCGTCAGGGCTCCGGCGTCCCCTCGGGCTTGAAATCCTCCGGCGTCACGTTGTCGAGGAACTCGCGGAACTTCTCCACCTCTTCCTCTTCTTCGCCGGGGATCAAGATCGCGGCCTCGTCGAGCACGTCCTCGCTGGCGAAGATCGGCACGGCGAGCCGCACGGCGAGCGCGATGGCGTCTGACGGCCGCGAGCTCACCTCGTAGTGGTCTCCGTTCCGCTGGAGGTCGATCGTTGCGTAGAACGTGGAGTCCCGGAGCTCGGTCACCACGATCTTCTCGACGGCGACCGAGAGGTCCTCGAGGATGTTCTTCATCAGATCGTGCGTCATGGGCCGCGGCGTCTGCACACCTTGAAGCGAGAGCGCGATCGCCGCGGCCTCGGAGGCACCGATCCAGATCGGGAGGTACCGCTCGCCGTCCCTCTCGCGGAGAAGCACGATGGGCTGGTTGGTCGGAAGCTCTACCCGAACACCCTCCAGCTGCATCTCGATCATCGTCGTGCAGGCACTGTACGAGGCGCCCGCGACCGAGCGCAACCTAGCCGGCGGGCACCAGATGCGAGAGCAACGCGTCCGGGTCAGCCTTGAGCGCGTTCGTGTCCGAGATCTCCAGGATGTCGGCCAGGTTCCGGTATCGCTCCTCGAAGTCGAGGCCGTAGCCGACCACGAAGCTGTCCGGGCAGTCGAACCCCACGTACCGGGGGTGGAGCGGCACGATCCGGCGGACCGACCGGTCGAGAAGTGTGCACAGCTCGAGCGACGCAGGGCGGCGCGCCCGGAGGATCGACAGCAGGTAGGAAAGGGTGAGGCCGGTGTCGACGATGTCTTCGACCAGCAGCACGTCCCGGTCGGTCAGATCGACCTCGACATCGAGGAGGATCCGCACCCGGCCCATCGACTCCTCACCGCCCCCGTACGGACTGATGGCCATCATGTGGGTCTCGAGCGGTAGCGGGATGTGCCGGATGAGGTCTGCGAGGAACACCGTGCCGCCCTTGAGCACCGAGATCAGAACGGGCTCCCGCCCCACGTAGTCCCCGGCGATCGTGCGGCCGAGCTCTTCCACCCGGCGGCGGATGTCCTCGCGGCCGAACAGCACGCGAGCGAGCTCCGTCATCGGCTCGGGAGCCTAGCATCAGCCCGGCGACAGACCGGGACCTCCCGACCATCGGTGGGGCGAACTCAGTCCAGGAGAGCGGTGACGACCGCGGTGACCGCGCCCGAGACGGCGGCGGCAGCTCTGCGCCACCACCGACCGGCGGGTTCCTGAGGGATCCCGAGGTCCGCCGCGAGGATGGGAACCCGCCCCAGGGTGTCTCCGGAGGCCGTCAATCGAAGCGTGCCCACGACGGAGCCGCTCGGCGGCGGATACGCGGCGGCGGGCGACGTCTTGAGGAGTCGCTCGGTCGCGCCCGTCCCTTCGACCCACAGGAGGGCTTCGAGGCCGGCGCCCGCCACGACCGGCACCTCCCCGCCCCGGACGCGCACGCTTCCCAGAGGCTCTCCCTCCTCCACGAGGGTCCGGCGCTCGTAGGCGGCGAACCCGTGGTTGAGGAGCGCGGCGGCGTCGGAGAACACCTCGTCGCGACCGCCGAGCATCACCGCCGCGAGCTCCCGGTCACCTCGGCGGGCCGTCGCGATCAGGCAGAAGCCCGAGCCCGCCGTGAAGCCGGTCTTGACGCCGGTTGCCCCCGGATAGAGCCAGAGCATGACGTTGCGGTTCTGGATCCTCCGAGGTCGCGCCGACCCCGATCGGAGGACCGCGACCTTCCGACCGACGAGGTCGCGGAACGTGGGATCTCGCAACGCCGCCCGAAGGAGGAGGACGAGGTCGGCAGCCGACGATCGGCCTCGGTCGTCGAGGCCGTGCGGCGACGCGAACCGCGTCCGTGACATGCCCAGAGCCTTCGCGCGCGCGTTCATGCGTCGCACGAAGGCGGACACGCTCCCCGATCCGTCGATCGCGAGGGCTTCCGCCGCATCGTTCGCAGACCCGAGCAGCAGCCCGGCCAGCAGATCGCGGACAGGCACCTGTTCACGGGGCCGAAGACCCAGGGTGGATCCCCCGCCGTAGTCGTTCCGACCGAACACCGCGTCGGGGTGAACCCGGATCGCCCGATCGAGGCGCCCCTTCTCTTCCTCCAGAACGAGCAACGCGGTCATGAGCTTCGTCAGGCTGGCCACCGGTCGCGCTTGATCGGGCGCCCTCTCGAAGAGCACCTGCCCGGCCTCGAGATCGACCAGGATCGCCGCCGACCCGCCCACGGTCGGGGCCGGGATCGGGTCCTTCGGCACCGACAAGGTGGACACGAACGGCGACGGTGAGCCGTTGGGAGGCACCGGGGTGGGCGGAGGCTTCGCCTGCGGTGCGAGCCTGCCCAACGCCGACACCTGGGCGAGCAGGACCAGGAGAGGAAGGACGGCGAGGGCGCCCCTGGCGGCGCGCCGTCTCACGCGCTGCGAAGGTGGTCGCGCAGGTTGGTGCGGAGCAGCGCCTGCTTGAACTTCCGAGACGTCGAAGACAGGTTCGCCAAGGTCTGGGCCGCCGTGCGGCGCGCATCCGGGTTCTTCTGCCTGAGCGTCGGGGCGACGATCTGATCGAAGAACGAAGATTCGCGATCCGCGAAGTGCTTGTACATGGTGAGGTGTCGCGCCTCGATCCCGTAGCGGAAGAAGTCCTTCACGATGGACAGGATGATGAAGTCGTCGCCGTCGTAGTAGCGCGCGCCTTCCGGACCGTGGGAGGAGATGATCCCGAAGGCTTCGAGCTCCTTGATCCGGTCCCGATCGATGCCCGTGGCCGTGGACATCTCTTCGAGCGACATCTGGAGCCCGGTGGGGGCTTCCGCGATCTCCTCGACCAGCGACGCTTCCTCGTCGTCGGATCGGACCTCACCGTCGGCCGTTCCCTCCCCGTCCCCGGCACCCGCGTCCTGACTGAGGAGGCGCTCCTTGATCACCTTCAGGGGCAGGTACTCGTCTCGCTGCATCCGAAGGATCGACTTCAACCGCTCGACGTCGGGGCTGTAGAACTTCCGGTAGCCGGACGGCGTTCGCTCGGGCTCGATCAGTCCCTCGGCCTCGAGGAACCGGATCTTCGAGATGGTGATATCCGGGAACTCGGTCTTCACGGACACGAGGACCTCCCCGATCGATTGGTAGTTGCGTGTGCCGGCCATCTGCACCTCACTCCCCAGCCTGGAAGAACGTCAGCCTGAATCGCCCGACCTGCACCTGATCGCCCGTGGCGAGCTTGGTCTCATCGACCTGCTCGCCGTTCACGTACGTGCCGTTGAGGCTGCCCGCATCGCGGACGAACCATTCGCCGCCCGGCCGGCGTTCGAACGTGGCGTGCGTCCGGGAGACCGTGATGTCGTCGAGGAACACGACGCTGTCCGTGTTGCGCCCCACGCTCGTCGAGTCCGTGTCGAGGAGGAACGTCGACCCGGCGTTCGGGCCACGCTTGACCTGAAGCAACGCCTGCCCGGTCTCCAGCTCATCCTCCGGGAACGGGAACTCGACGTTGTCGTCATCCTCGGACTCGACCGGTGTGAGGCTGACCGTCGAGTCCTCCTGAAGAGGAGCTCCGCAGTTGGCACAGAAGCGTGCGTCGTCGCGATTGGGATGTCCACAACGCGTACAGAACACCGTCAGGTTCCCCTCCGGTCCAACGTCGGGTGAACGGTCCAGGCGCGAGTGGGACCGTGGACCTCGATGCGCCGTGGACGTTATCGCAGGGTATGAGAAGGGTCAACCGCGCCTTCGCCCTACCCTCGAGTGAGCGGCGGCATGACCCTCGACCCACGTCCGTGGTCACCCTCGACCTGGGATGCAGCCTGGGTCGAGGGTCGAGATGTGCCCGTGCGGAGCGGGCGCCGGCTCAGGAGCTGGAGATGTGCTCCTGGTACCCGCTGCGGTCGAGGAGCGTGTCGAGCTCGGCCGTGTCCGAGGGTTCGATCGCGACCAGCCATCCATCGCCGTAGGGCTGCTCGTTCACGAGCTCCGGCTTGTCCTCCAGCGCTCCGTTCCGCTCCACGATCGTGCCGGAAACCGGTGCGTAGACGTCCGACACGGACTTGGTGGATTCGACCTCACCGAAGGGCTGACCCGCAGACACCTGCGTGCCCGGCTCGGGAAGATCCACGTAGACGACGTCGCCGAGCGCATCCTGTGCGAAGTCGGTGATACCGACGCGCACACGCCCGTTCTCCGACTTGGCCCACTCGTGCTCTCGCGAATAGCGTAGATCTTCCGGTAGCTCCACTCGGTCCTCCCTGTCTTTCTTCCGGCTTCTCGTCTCGGCTGTGCTACTCCTCGAGCATCCCTCGAGCGGCCAGGGCGTCGCGAACATCGATCGCGTAGAGGCCCGCCGCCACGTAGTACTCGACGATCCCGACCGTGAAGGCTACCCATCCTCCGACGAGGAGGACCTCTCCGAGTGCCCCTCCGGCGTCGCCCCAGGCGATCCACGCGATCGCCGCCATGAGCGAGGCGGTGGCGATCTTCCCGATCCACCTGACCTCGATGCGGAGATCTCGTCCCCAGAGGACCACGGCGCCCCCGAGGAGGATCGCGACGTCTCGGAGGATGATGAGGACCGCAGCCCAGAAGGGGAAGATGCCAGAGATCACGAACGTCACCAGTCCGGCCCCGATCGCGAGACGGTCGGCGACCGGATCGAGGATCCGACCCAGCTCGCTCACCTGACCGGTCCTCCTCGCCACGTAGCCGTCGACCCAGTCGGTGCTGACGACCACGGCGAACAGGAAGATCCCCCACAGACGCGTCCGCTCGTTGGCCGAGAGCCAGCAGAAGACGGGGATCAAGACGATGCGCGCCAACGACAGCGCGTTGGGGATGGTGACAACGGCGGAGGATGCCGGCATGGTCTCCGTCGTACCTCTCATCGGTCGGGCCGGCCGGATTCGAACCGGCGACCTTCTGACCCCCAGTCAGACGCGCTAACCAAGCTGCGCCACGGCCCGTCGGCGGAAGTGTAGCGGGTGGCCCCGGGCCACATCCCGGCCCACCTCAACGCGATCGGCCTCGCGTCCTCGTTCGGAAACTCATCCGAAGCGGTACGCCCTCGAGTTGGAACGCCTCGCGGAACCTGTTCTCGATGTATCGGCGGTAGCCGGGGCCGGGGGCTCGGCCGCCACCGAAGATGACGAACGAAGGCGGCCGGGCCGCAACCTGCGCCGCGTAATGCAGGGTTCCGGAAGACCGGGGAGGAGGCTGCGCGCCCTGTGCCTCCTGGAGGACCTCGTTCACCCGCGAGGTGGTCGCTCGCCCGGCCCAGCGCCGACGGAGGTCCAGGAGCAGCTCCGGGATGCGGGTCACGCCCTGCCCGCGCACGGCGGAGCTCCGTACCACCGTGGCACGTCCCAGCATCCTCGCGTCGTCGGTCAGCTGCTTGAAATGGCGATCCTTGTCCTCCACCAGATCCCACTTGTTGGCGACCAGGACCAGCGCCTTCCCCGCCTCAAGCACCCGGAAGGCGATCTTCTCGTCCTCTGCGGTCAGGCCTTCGGTGGCGTCGAAGATCACGGCCACGGCATCCGCTCGGTCGATCGCCTCTCCCGCTCGGACGAAGCTGTAGTACTCGACCCCTTGCACGCGGATCGCCCGGCGCATGCCGGCGGTGTCGACGAACCTGATCGTGCCCGCGCCAGGCCACTCGACCAGCGCATCGACACTGTCACGGGTCGTGCCCGCCTCCTCGAAGACGACGGCTCGCTCCTCACCCACGAGCCGGTTGAACAGGCTCGACTTGCCCACGTTCGGCCGCCCGACCAGCGCGAATCTGGGTTCCTCCGGCTCTGCTCCGGCGGCCTCGCCATCGGCGGCCTCCGGCGCGTGGGGCAGGAGATCGACCAGCCGGTCCAGAAGCTCTCCCACGCCGCGGCCGTGTTGCGCGGACACGGCGATCGGGTCCCCCAACCCGAGGGAGTGGAAGACGGGCACATCCACCTCTTCGTGCCGAGAGTCGGTCTTGTTGACGACCACCAACACCGGTGACGTCGCTCGTCGGAGACGGCGAGCGAGCTGCGCGTCCTCCTCGGTGATCCCCGAGGCGACGTCGACGACCAGCAGCACCACGTCGGCCTCATCCATGGCTCGGATCGACTGGCGGCCCGCCAGCGCCTCGACGCCCCTCGCGCGGTGGAGATATCCGGCGGTGTCGATGAGCCCGAACCGCCTGCCGTTCCACGTCGCCTCGAGCTCGATCCGGTCCCGCGTCACGCCGGGATCGTCATGGGCGATCGTCTCCCGTTTGCCGAAGAGCCTGTTGACCAACGTCGACTTGCCGACGTTCTGGCGACCCACGACGGCGATCCGAGGGACAGTCATAGCCGCGAGCCTCTCGAGAGCAGCTCCGGCGCTCGCTCTTCGACGATCGCCAGTGCGGCTCGGAGCGTACCGTCGACGTCGAGGTCGCTCGTGTCGATCACCACGGCATCCGCGGCCGGGACGAGGGGGTTCACGCGGGCGTCGCGCCGGTCTCGCTCGTGGAGGGCGCCGGCCACGTCCCCGACCCCGCGCTCCTCGACCCGTCGGCCCGCACGCTCCTGGGGCTCGGCGACCAGGAACATCTTCAGGCGTGCGTCCGGGAACACCGCCGAACCGATGTCGCGACCCTCCATGACGGCGCCGCCCTCCCCCAGGGCTCGCTGGACCGACCGCATCGCCGCGCGGACCTGGGGGTGGGTGGCGACGGCGCTCACGTTCGCCTCGACCTCGGCGGACTCCAGCTCGTCCATCGGTGGCGCACCGTCGATCCAGAGCTCCTGAGGCTCATCCGGACGGCCCGGCGGGCTCAACGTGAAGTCCAGGGTCTGCATGAGCCGAACCAACGCCTCCGCATCCCCGATCTCGACCTCTCGGCGACGTGCCGCGAGGGTCAGCGCTCGGTACATCGCTCCCGTATTGACGTACGGGAGGTGGAGCCGCCGCGCGAGCAGTCGGGCGAGGGTGCTCTTGCCGCTCCCCGCGGCCCCGTCGATGGCCACCACCCGGGGCGTCACTCCGAGACCTCGGCGTGGGCTCCGAGCGAGTGGAGGAGCTCGAAGAACCCCGGGAACGAGACCGAAGCCGACTCGATCGCGTCGATCTCGGAGGGCCCACCGGCGGCGAGCGCCGAGACGGCGAAGGCCATCGCGATCCGATGGTCCCCCTCCGACCGAGCGGATCCGCCGGTCAATCCTCCCCCGCCGACCACGAGATCGTCTCCTTCCTCGGCGGCCACTCCCCCGAGCGCCCGGATCCCCTCCGCGAGCACGGTCAGCCGGTCGCTCTCTTTCACCCGCAGCTCGGCGGCTCCTTCGAACCGGGACGGCCCGTCTGCGTGTGCGGCAAGAGCCGCGAGGAGAGGAACCTCGTCGATCACCAGTGGCAGCTCGTTCCTCCCGACGTCGACCGCCCGAAGCCTCCCGCTCGGGCCGATCCGCATCATCCCGACCGGCTCTCCCAACTCCTCACCCTCGACCTCGACCTCGACCTCCAGGCCCATCCTCACGAGGACGTCCAAGAAACGGAGCCGCGTCGGATTGAGTCCGACACCCGCGATCGTGACGCCCCCGCCCGTGAGCGCGGCGGCGCCGAGGAGGAACGCCGCTGCGGACGGGTCTCCAGGGACGGTGCCACGGAATCCCTCGTGCTGGAACGGACCCTCGAGGACCAGCTCGAGCCCTTCCGTGCGGAGGGGCGCCCCCAGGGCGAGGAGCAGCCGTTCCGTGTGATCCCTCGTCGAGACGGGCTCAGAGATCGTCGTCGGACCGTCGGCCGCGAGAGCAGCCACGAGGACCGCGCCCTTCACCTGAGCGCTCGGGACGTCGGGTGCGAATCGGATGCCGTGGAGCAGGGATCCGCGGACGGTGACCGGCGGATGACCGTCCCGAGTGGTGACGTCCGCGCCCATCCTCCGCAAGGGGTCGGCGACACGCTCCATCGGCCTCGCCGAGAGACTCGGGTCTCCGCGGAGCACCGTCTCGAACGGCGACGGGGACACCAGCCCGGTCAGGAGTCGCATCGTGGTCCCGGAGTTCCCGCAGTCGAGCTCGCTCGCGGGACGCTGCAGGGATCCCCGGCCCTCGGCTCGAAGGTCGAGGGTGGTGAGGTCGAGGGTCGAGGTCTCCCGGTTCCACGTGGAACCGTCCCTCTCACCGGTGACCGAAGGGCTCGAGGCCCAAGCTTCGAGTGCAGGTCGAGCCGACGGCACGAGCTCCGCGAGGCAGGCGACCGTCGAGCGCGTGTCGAGTGAACGTGGCAGTCCGGCGAGTCGGCTCGCCCCGTTCGCGGTCGCCGCCATCAGGAGCCAGCGGTGGGAGATCGACTTGTCGCCGGGAACCCTGACCTCTCCTCCGATCGTGGCGCCGGGCTTCAGGCGAGCTCGCATCGTCGCCTCAGGCCAGTCGGATGGGGTCGAGGCCGCCGGTGACCAGGACCTCGGTGGCGTGCCCCGCCGCATCGGCGGCAACGGTGAGGTGCACGGTTCCTCGCCCGCCCTCGGGCGAGTGCACGATCTGGAGGTCCTCGATGTTCACGCTGCCCTCCGCGAGGATCGACGTCAGCTCCGCGAGCGCACCGGGCCGGTCGGGCACCTCCACCTGGAGCACGGCGACCCCCGCCTTCACCTGAGGTTTGGTGGCGAGGCGAAGACGGGCGTCCTTCGCCTGCGTGAACGTGAACTCCACCGCCTCCTCCCGGCTTTCCACGACGTCGTCTCGGAGGCTCCGGAGGCGGTCCACGTAGAGGTCGATCGCCTCGGCGATCCGCTCGCGATTCGCGACGAGGATCGAGGACCACAGCCCCGCGTCGGAGGCGGCGAGCCGAGTGAGGTCTCGGAATCCCCCGGCCGCGAGCAGCAGGATCTCCGGCTCGCCCGCCTCCTCGGTGGCGGCGAGGCTCATCAGGGCGGTGGACGCCACTTGCGGCAGGTGGCTCACGAACGCCACGAGCCGGTCATGCCGGTCGCCGGGCATGCGAACCGCTCTCGCGCCGAGGCTACCGACCCACGACTCGAGCGCGTCGGCCGCGGCGAGATCGGAGGCCTCTGTCTCCGAGAGCACCCATACGATGCCGTCGAGGACCGACGGGGAGGCGTGCTCGGGGCCGGATCGCTCGCTCCCGCCCATCGGGTGGCCCGGGACGTAGCGGGCAAGGTCATCCGGCGCGGCCCGAGCGGCCACGTCCCGCGAGACCGGATCCTTGATGCTCCCCACGTCGGTGACGATCGCAGCGGTGGTCGCGGCCAGCGCGGCCGCGACCACGGGCGCGATCTCCGGGATCGGCGTGCAGACCACGACGAGGTCGGCCTCCTGGACCGCCTCCTCCAACGAGGCGGCCGGGGTGAAGCCGCCCAGCCCGGCGGCGCGGGCCGTCGTCGCGGCGTCGGCGTCCCAGCCCCACACCGTGGCGCCGGCCCGCGCCGCCGCCATCGCGACGGAGGTCCCCATCAGCCCGGTGCCGAGGACGGCGACGCGCCCGATCGGTCCGTAGGAGCGGGCGGCCGTCATCGGGCGACGCCCTTCAGCGGACGTCATCTCGAAGTGTCTCCGCACCGTCGAGGTACACGTGGGCGACCTCGTCGAGGGTCCGGTCGGAGTGGAAGTGCACGAGGATCCGGATCACGGACGGCATCGAACCCTCGACCGGGATCTCCTGGGCGCACATCAGCGGGACGCGTCCGAGCCCCATCCGCCGAGCCGCCTCCGCCGGGAAGGCCGAGCGGAGGTCCTCCGTGGCAGTGAACATGATGCTCACGAGGTCCTCCGGGTCGATCTCGTTGCGCTGCAGGACGGACGACAGGAGCCGCTCGGTCGATCCGAGCAGCGCGTCACCGTCGTCCGATGGCACGCGGATGGCCCCGCGCGCCGCACGAAGCCTCATGGGAACCTCCCTCGGGAGCGGCGCCCCGAGGCACAGAGGCTACCCGTCGACGACGTGCCTGAGCGCGACCACCTCGTCGTGCGTGAGCTCCCGCCGCTCCCCCGGCGGGAGCGCACCCAGCCGGACCGCACCCACGCGGACCCGGACGAGACGGGTCACCGGCAGTCCGACCGCGGCCAGCAGGCGGCGGACCTCCCGCTTGCGACCCTCCGTCATCACCAGACGCACGGCGCCCCGATCGCCCGTCCGACCGGCCACGCGAGCGGTCTTCGCGCTCGCGTGGCCGTCCTCGAGCTCGACACCTCGCCGAAGGCGACCGATGTGCTTGGCCGTGGGCACCCCTTCGACCTCGGCCAGGTACTCCTTCTCGACCCCATAGCGTGGATGCGACAGGGCGTTCGCGAGGTCACCGTCGTTCGTCAGCAGGAGGAGGCCTTCGCTGTCCCGGTCCAGTCTCCCGACCGGGAAGACCCTCGGCCCCTCCTCGGGGAGGTACGCCCGGATGTCCGGTCGGCCCTGGGGGTCACGCATCGTCGTCACGACGCCGGGCGGCTTGTGCAGGGCGTAGTACTTCACGTTGGGGTCGAGGTTCACGCGCAGACCGTCGACCCGAACTTCATCCTCAGCCGGATCCGCGCGGTCGCCGAGCGTCGCGACGATGCCGTTCAGGGTGACCCGACCCTCGACGATCAGCTCCTCGGAAGCACGACGAGAGCCGTAGCCCGCGCGCGCGAGGAGCCGCTGGAGTCGCTCGACCGGCACGCTACTCGGGCGACTCGGCCGGCTCCGAGGTCGCCGCGTCCGCTCCCGCCTGTTCCTCTCCCTCGTCGGCGTCGAGCCCGAGGAGAGGAGCGAGGGAGGGTAGAGAGGCGAGCGACGGCAGCCCGAGCCGCTCGAGGAACGTCGGCGTCGTCGCGAACAGGATCGGTCGGCCGGGCGTCTCTTCACGGCCCGCTTCCTCGACGAGGCCCTTGTCCTGCAGCGCGCGGAGGACGCCGTCGGAGTTCACTCCGCGGATCGATGAGACCTGGTGCCGGGTGACCGGCTGCTTGTAGGCGACGATCGCGAGCGTCTCGAGCGCCGCCTTGGTCAGCCGAGCCTGCCGGGAGGAGAGGACGAAGCGCTCGACCTCGGGCGCCGTGTCGGGGTGCGTGAAGAGACGCCATCCGCCGGCGACGTTCCGGAGCACGACGCCGGCCCCGCGATCCTCGAGCTCCTGCATCAGCCGGTCGCACAGATCGTCGGCAGCCTTCCGATCGAGCTCGAGCGCTTGCGCGATCACGGGGGTGGTGATGGGCTCGTCGGAGACGAAGAGCAGCGCCTCGAGCGCCCGCGTGTCACCGGCGTGCGTCTCCGCCATCGTCATCCCTGCCATTCCACGCGGATCTGGCCGAACGTCTCTCCCTGGTGCAGCTCGACCCGTCCGTCACGGTACAGCTCGAGCAACGCCAGGAAACGCACCACCACCTGGATCCGCTCGTCGCAGTCCGCCACCAGATCGCGGAAGGACGCGGCACGCCCGAAATCCTCGATACGCCGTTCGACGGCCGACATCGCCTCCGCCATCGTGTAGCGGATCGGCGTGACGTGGGTGAGGTCGAGCGTCGGCGGCGGCCGCAGGAGCTGCGCCGCGAGGCGAGCCAACGCCTGTGCATCCACCTTCGTCATCGGATCCGGATACAGGTGCGAGAACTCGGGGCCGGGGCCGACGTCCCTGGTGAAATAGCCGGCTTCGTCTTCGAGCCTGCGGGCGAGCTCCACCGCCACCTTCCGGAACGCCGCCAGCTCCAGCGAACGCGCGTACGCGATGTCGGGCGATGCGCCGAGGAGGTCATCCTCGTCGGTGTCGGTGTGGCGTGGCATCAACCGGCCGACCTTCAGCTCCAGGAGGACGGCGCACATCGCGAGGAACCAGGTGACCTCCTCGAGATCCCACCGATCCGCGTCTTTCGCGTAGGCGAGGAACGCGTCGGTCACCGTCGCGACCTGCACGTCGCACACGTCGACCTTCTGCTCCAAGATCAACTCCGAGAGCAGCCGGAACGGCCCCGTGAACGCCGGCAGCTCGACCGCGAACGCACCGGGACCCTCCGCGCTCATGGGCGGGAGAATCCCATCGCGCTGCGTACCGCCGCGAGCGTCTCCTGCACGACCGGACGCACTCGCTCTCGTCCCTCGTCGAGCACCTTCCACACGAGGCCCTGCTCCTTCGCCAGCTCGGTTCGACGTTCCCGGATCGGGCGGAGCTCTTCGATGAGGCGGTCTGCGAGGTTGGTCTTGCAGTCGACGCACCCGAGCTCGCCGGAGCGGCAATGGTCGCGCGTCCAGTCGACGATGTCGGGTGAGAAGCGGGTGTGGAGCGCGAAGACCGGGCAGATCTCCGGGCGGCCGGGGTCGCCGAGCCGAACCTTCTGCGGGTCGGTGATGAACGAGCGCACCTTCGCACGGATCGCGTCCGGGTCGTCGGCCACGCCGATCCCGTTGTCGAGCGACTTCGACATCTTCCGACCGTCGGATCCCGGGACGAGCGGGAAATCCGAAAGCAGCGGCTGCGGCTCGACCAGCACCTCGCCGAAGAGCCGGTTGAACCGGCGGACGATCTCCCGGGAGATCTCCAGATGCGACACCTGGTCCTCGCCGACCGGCACGAGCTCACCCCGGACGATCGAGATGTCGACGGTCTGCAGGATCGGATAGCCGAGGAGCCCGAAGTTCGCCACGTCGCGCTCGGCCATGTCGCGGAGGCGTTCCTTGTACGTCGGAACGCGCTCGAGCCATCCGAGCGGCGTGATCATCCCCAGGAGCAAGGCCATCTCCGCCACCTCGGCCAGGTCAGACTGGAGGTAGAGCACCGATCTGCCCGGGTCGATGCCGCAGGCGAGGAGATCCAAGACGATGCCTTCGACCAGCGCAGGCAGCTCGCCGGTGCGATCGTAGTGCGTCGTCAGCATGTGCCAGTCCGCGACGAAGTAGTAGCACTCGTACCCCTCGTCTTGGAGCCGGACGGCGTTCCCGACGTTGCCGGCCCAATGGCCCACGTGGAGGTCTCCCGTGGGCCGGAATCCGCTGAGGACGCGGCCGCGACGGGTCTCGGCAGGCTGGATGGGCGTGTCGACGACGGGAACGGTCACGATGCGGCGATGATAGCCGCCACTTCACCCGACCCCGGGAGGCGTGATCTAGCCGAAGCTGAGCAGGAGCAGGCAGTCCTGACCGGTCGCCGCTTCGCAGATCGCGCCCGTGAAGAGGGAGGCGATGCTGAGCAAGAAGGTGAACAGGAACAGAACGAGGAGCACGATCAGGGCGAGGTAGCGATCCGCGTTCCGGTAGACCTCCCGGGCATGCGGAGGAAGCAGGAGCGCGAGCAAGCGCCCGCCGTCGAGGCCGGGGATCGGCAGCAGGTGGAACACGAACAGCGATGCGTTCGTGAACGCGAACGTGACGAGCACGAGGAGCACTTCGCCGGACACCCCGGTCCGGACGAAGAGGCCTCCCACGATCGCGAGGACGAGGGAGGCGGCCGGTCCCGCGAGCGACGCGAGCACGACGTCCCTCGGATGGCGCCTCAAGTAGTTCGTGTCGATCGGTGCGGGTTTCGCATACGCGCCCGGCATGAAGAACGCCTGGACCGACCAGAGGAGCGCGACCAGCGCGGGGAGGAACCCGCTGCCGAACGGGTCGAACCAGGCCTTGGGTCGTAGGGTCACCCGGCCCCAGAGCCGTGGCGTGGGATCGCCGAGCGTGGCGGCGGCACGGGCGCGCGCGTACTCACGGATCGCGAGTCCGACGAACAACGACGCGGCCATGTAGACGGCCAGCCGCAGCCCGAGCATCGTGAAGTTCCCCATCACCTCTCCACGTCAGAACCAGGTGTGAACGAGCGACGGAGGCTGGACGGGGCCGTCGGCGACGTCCATCGCGGCAAGCACGCGCCGGGCGGCCTCCGCCGCCGCGTCGCGATCTCTCGCGTGCACCTCCCCGATGGGCGTCCCGGCCTCGAGCCGGTCACCGATCTTCGGATGCACCACGATACCGACGGCCGGGTCGATCGCGTCGCCTTTCCGGAGCCGGCCGGCGCCGAGGCCCACGCTCGCGAGACCGATCTCCTCCGCATCGACCGCGGCCAAGACACCGCTCCGGTCCGCGAGCAGCGGCTCGCGGACCGGAGCTCGCGGGAGCACGCCCGCCGGGTCGTCCACGACGCGTGGGTCCCCGCCCTGCGCCTGGACCATCGCCCGGAACCGATCGAGGGCCGCTCCCCCGTCGATCGCCTCGACCGCCTGCGCGAGCGCCGTTCCGTGGTCGAGGCCACGCGCCAGCTCCAGCGCGCGCGCCGCGAACAGCAGCGTGAGCTCGCGCAGGCGGCCACCCCCCTCTCCGCGCAGCAGGGCGACCGCCTCCGCGACGTCGAGGGCGTTGCCGACCGCGTCCCCCAGCGGTTGGGACATGTCGGTGACGGCCGCGCTCGCCTTCCGGCCGAAGCCGGAGGCGAGCGCGAGGCAGGCTTCCGCGAGCTCACGCGCGTCCTCCGGGGTCTTCATGAAGGCCCCGGAGCCCGTCTTGACGTCGAGGAGGATCAGGTCCGTCCCGACCGCGAGCTTCTTGGACATCACGCTGGCGGCGATCAGGGGAACGGAGGGCACCGTTGCCGTCGCGTCTCGCAGGGCGTAGAGAGCACCGTCCGCCGGCACCAGGTTCGGTGACTGCGCCGCGACGGCGCATCCCACCTCCTCGACCTGCCGGCGGATCTCCTCGGGTGAGAGATCCGTCCGAAGACCGGGGATCGATCCGAGTTTGTCGAGCGTCCCGCCCGTGTGACCCAGCCCGCGGCCCGACAGCTTCGCCACCGCCAGCCCGAGCGCCGCGGCCAGGGGTGCGAACACGAGCGTGACGCCGTCGGCGACCCCTCCGGTCGAATGCTTGTCCACCGCAGGACGGCCGAGTCCATCGAAGCTGACCGTGTCCCCCGACTCCACCATCGCCTGTGTGAGGGAGAGGGTCTCCTCGGCGTCGAGCCCTCGCAGCAGGCACGCCATCAGGAACGCCGCCGCCAGGGCGTCGGAGACCTCACCGCCGGTGTATCCCTCGACGAAAGCGCGGACCTCAGCTGCAGACAGCGTCTTGCCGTCCCGCTTGGCGGCAACGATCTCTCGCGGATCCTTCACGCTCGAGGCTCGATCCAGGTGCCTGGCGGCCTTCCGGCGATGCGACCCTCAACATGACGTGGCGATCGCACCGATGGTCGGCGGCCGTCGTCGAGAACCTCAACCCTCGAGGTCGACATCAGCTCGACCCCTCCATGCCCAGCAGGTTCACGAAGCTGTCGCCCTCGAGCCCTCCCCCGTCCGCACCCAGGAGCTCTGCGACCGTCTGCCCGAGGTCTCCGAACGACGCCCGCGTCCCGATGTCGTGCGGTCCTCCCGGCAGCCCGGCGGCGAGGAGGGGTGTTCGTTCCCGGGAATGGTCCGTAGGTGGCGTCGTCGGGTCGCAGCCATGATCGCCCGTGATGAGCAGCACTCCCCCGTCCAACGCTCCCACCAACTCCGGGACGCGCCGGTCGAAGCCCTCGATGCAGGATGCGTAGCCGGCGGGATCGTTCCGGTGCCCGTACTTCGAGTCGAAGTCCACGAGGTTCGTGAAGACGAACGCCGGACCGGCTCTCCGCAGGTACTCGAGCGTCAGATCCACCCCGTGGTCGTTCGAGTCCGAGTAGCGCGCCTCGCTGATGCCCTGGCCGGAGAAGATGTCCTGGATCTTCCCGACACCGAGGACCGCGACGCCCGCTTCCTGGAGCCGGTCGAGGACCGTCGGACCCGGCGGGGGGACGGAGAAGTCACGCCGTTCCGGGCTCCGGACGAACGTGCCGGGCTCGCCGTCGAACGGACGCGCGATCACGCGTCCGACGTTGTGCGGACCGGTGAGGAGACGCCGCGCGATCCGCGACCACTCGTAGAGCGTGGGCAACGGCACGACGGCCTTGTGGGCCGCGATCTGGAAGACGGAGTCTCCGGAGGTGTAGACGATCGGCCGGCCCGTGCGAACGTGCTCCTCACCGAGCTCGGCGATGATCTCCGTGCCGGAGGCGGGCCGGTTCCCGAGCACCTCACGCCCGACCTCCTTCTCGAACGACTCGATGATCTCCGGCGGGAACCCGTCCGGATACAACGGGAACGGATCGTCGAGACGGATCCCCATCATCTCCCAGTGCCCGGTCGTCGTGTCCTTCCCGGCGGAGCGCTCCGTCGCGCGCCCGTGACCGGATCCCGGCGCCACCGTTGACCCGATCCCTCGGATCGTCGTGAGCATCCCCAGCCCGAGGGCCTCGAGGTGGGGCGCGCGGATGCCGCCGACCGCCTCGGCGGTGTTCGCCAGGGTGTCGGAGCCTTCGTCGCCGTACGCGGCCGCGTCCGGCGCGTCGCCCACACCCCACGAGTCGCAGACGACGACCAGCACGCGAGGCACCAACGCAGGCAACGGGACGTTCCGCATCACGCGCGCACGTGGCGCCGAGCGCGGGGATGCGACTCCTCGTAGACCTCTCGCAGGTGCCGGGCCGTGACGAGCGTGTAGACCTGCGTGGTCGCGACGCTCGCGTGGCCGAGCAGCTCCTGCACGACGCGGACGTCGGCTCCGCCTTCCAGGAGATGCGTCGCGAACGAATGACGGAGGGTGTGCAACGTCACCCGCCGCTCGATCCCGGCGAGCCGCACGTATCGGCCGAGGATCCGTGCGCAGCTCTGGCGCGACAGGCGGCCGCCCCGCGCGTTCAGGAACACCGCGCCTCGGCTGGCCGCGGCCGCGAGCGCGGGGCGGCCGCGGGTCAGGTAGGCGCCGACCGCGTCCCGTCCGAACGACCCGAGCGGAACCTCGCGCTCCTTGCCTCCTTTGCCGAGCACGCGGACGCTCCCTTCCTCCAGGTCGATGTCGTCCACGTCGAGCCCGGTGAGCTCGGAGATCCGCAGCCCCGAGCCGTACAGGAGCTCGAGGATGGCTCGGTCCCTGATCCCCGTGGGAGTCCTCTCGTCCGTCGCCTCGAGGAGGCGCCGCACATCTTCGACGGGGATCGGCCGTGGGAGGGATCGAGGCAGCCGCGGTTGCGGGACGCCCGCGGCGGGGTCGAGATCCGTGACCCCCTCCCTGAGCAGGAACCGATGGAACGAACGAACGGCCGACAGGGTGCGCGCGACGGAGCTCGCGCGGTAAGGCGCCTCGTCGGGACCGTGCGTCGACGCGGACAGGGACGCGACGAAAGAGCGGATCGTCGCCTCCTCGACGGCCGCGGGCTCGTGCAGGTCCCTACGCGTGAGGAAGGCGACGTATCGCCGGAGATCTCGTCGGTACGCCGACAACGTGTGCTCGGACAGTCCCCGCTCGACGGCAAGATGGTCGAGGTACCGCTCTGCCTCCACCGCCAGCCCGGCCGCCAACGCAAGCCTCCTCAGCGGACCCCGTCGATCAGGTCCTGCAGCGGGACGTGGCTGAGGCCGTGTGCTTCGGCCACGCCTTCGTTGGTGACGACCCCGCCGTAGACGTTCACCCCGCCGGCGAGCGCCGCATCCGCCCGCACCGCCGCCTCGAGACCCTTCTCGGCGATGTCCAGGGCGTACGGCAGGGTCACGTTGGTGAGTGCGTAGGTCGAGGTGTTGGGAACGGCACCCGGCATGTTCCCGACGCAATAGTGCACGACGTCGTGCACGGTGTAGGTCGGATCGGAGTGCGTGGTCATCCGGGACGTCGCGACACATCCGCCCTGATCGATCGCGATGTCGACGATCACGGATCCGGGCCGCATGGAGGCCACCATCTCCTCGGACACGATCACGGGTGCTTTCGCTCCCGGGAGCAGAACGCTGCCGATCACCGCGTCGGACTCGCGTACCCGCTGCTCGAGCGTGAGCCTGTCCGACATCAGCGTGACGATCCGTCCTTTGTGGATCTGGTCGATGAACCGGAGCTTGTCCAGGTTCTTGTCGACCACGGTCACCTCGGCCTCCATCCCCGCCGCGATCCATGCGGCGTTCGCGCCGGCCATCCCGGCGCCCAGCACGAGCACCTTGGCGGGCCGCACCCCCGAGACGCCGCCCATCAACACACCTCGGCCGCCTTGCTCCTTCTCCAGGAAGCGCGCGGCCTCGTGCGGTGCCATGCGCCCGGCGATCTCGCTCATCGGGGCGAGGAGGGGAAGGCGCCCGTCGGCGAGCTGGACGGTCTCGTAGGCCACCGCCTCCACCTTCCGACGGAGCAGCTCCTCGGTCAGCTGCCGGTTGGCGGCGAGGTGGAGGTACGTGAAGAGGATCTGGCCCTCCTGCAGCAAGCCGAACTCCGAGGCCAGCGGCTCCTTCACTTTGAGGATCATGTCCGCGCCGCGCCACACGTCCTCGGCCGTCGAGGCGAACTGGGCCCCGGCACGCTTGTACCGATCCTCGGAGAGGCTCGAGCCGACCCCCGCACCCTCCTCGATCAGGACCGTGTGTCCGGCATCCACCAGCTCGCGAACGCCTTCCGGCGTCGCGGCCACCCGGTACTCGTTGTCCTTGACCTCTTTCGGGATGCCGACGATCACGCTCGCCCCTTCCCTCCGGGCAAGCCTACCCCGAGGGCATCCGTGCGGCGGCGAGCAGGAGTGCGAGCGCGGTCTTCGCGTCCTCGATCCGTCCCGCGCGAGCTTCGGCCACCATCTCGTCGAAGGGACGGCGAACCAGCTCGATCCCCTCTTCGGGCTCGCCTTCCGGCCCCGAACGCGTTCGGGCGAGGTACAGGTGAACGAACTCCGCCGAATGACCGACGGAGGGGTGGAATCCGGCAAGGTGCTCCAGCGATGCATGACGGAACCCGGTCTCTTCGAACAGCTCCCGGGCTGCACAGCTCTGTGCATCCTCCCCTTCCACATCGAGGAGCCCCGCCGGGATCTCCGTGACGACATGACGAACGGGAGGACGGAACTGCCTCACGAGCAGTACGTCGCCATCGGGAGTGATCGGAAGGACGCACGCCGCGTCCGGCGTCCGGACGACCTCCCAGGCGCCGATGCCGGGCCACTCCTCCTCGTCCACGCGGACCCAGCGGCCGCGGAACACGGAACGTGTCCCCGACGGTCGAGACATCAGCTCAGCTGACGGCGACGCGGCGTTCGCCCGCGCGTTCGTGGGCGCGCGCCTGCGCGGCGCCGACGAACTCGCGGAACAACGGGTGGGGACGGGTGGGCCTCGACCGGAGCTCGGGGTGGAACTGCCCGGCGATGAAGAACGGATGATCCGGGAGCTCGATGATCTCCGCCAGGCGCCCTTTCTGAGAGCTGCCGCTGATCACCATCCCGTGCTCGCGGAGCATGTCCAGGTACGCGGGGTTGACCTCCCATCGGTGCCGGTGGCGCTCCTCGACGACCTCCTGCCCGTAGCATCGGGCGGCCAGCGTCCCCGGCTCGAGGTAACAGGCTTGCGCGCCCAACCGCATCGTGGCGCCGAGATCCGAGACGTTCTTCTGCTCCGGAAGGAGGTCGATCACAGGATCCGGCGTGCCGGGCGCGAACTCCGAGGAGTTGGCGTCCTCCAACCCGCAGACGTGCCGTGCGAACTCGATCACGGCGCACTGCAGCCCGAGGCAGATCCCGAGGAACGGGACGCCGCCCTCCCGCGCGAACCTGACCGCGTCGACCTTCCCCTCCACCCCGCGGATCCCGAAGCCCCCGGGGATCAGGACGCCGTCGGCGGCACCGAGCGCCTGCTCGGTCGCGTCGCCGCCGAGATCGTCCGAGGCCACCCAGTCGATGACCACCTCGGCACCGTGATGGATGCCGCCGTGGTTCAAGGCCTCCATAACCGACAGGTAGGCGTCACGCAGGTTGACGTATTTGCCGACGACCGCGATGCGGACGGGGTCCGTCGCGGTCCGAACCTTGTGCACCAGGCTTTCCCATTCCGAGAGGTCCGGCTCGCCGTCGATCCCGAGGTGCCGCGCGAGCTCGGCATCCAAGCCTTCTTGGTGGAGCGTCAGCGGGACCTCGTAGATCGACTTGGCGTCGGGTGCGCTGATCACGCCACTGATCGGCACATCACAGAGGAGTGAGATCTTCTCCTTCAGGTTGCGGCCGATCGGGCGGTCGCTCCGGCAGACGATCGCGTCGGGCTGGAGTCCCAGTGATCGCAGCTCCTTCACCGAGTGCTGGGTCGGCTTGGTCTTGATCTCGCCCGAGGGTCCGATATAGGGCATGAGCGAGACGTGCACGAACGCGCAGCGGTCGCGTCCGATCTCGTTCCGGAGCTGACGGACGGCCTCGAGGAACGGCAGCGACTCGATGTCGCCGACCGTGCCGCCGATCTCGACGATCTGGATGTCGGCCTGCTCGGTCTCCGCGAGCGCCCGGATGCGCTCCTTGATCTCATCGGTGATGTGCGGGATCACCTGCACGGTCTTGCCCAGGTAGTCGCCGCGGCGCTCCTTGGCGAGGACGCTCGAGTACACGGCGCCGGTCGTGAAGTTGGAGCCCCGGTGGAGGTCCTGGTCGAGGAACCGTTCGTAATGACCGAGGTCCAGATCGGTTTCCGCCCCGTCGTCCAGGACGAAGACCTCGCCGTGCTCGAACGGGTTCATCGTGCCTGGATCGACGTTGATGTAGGGGTCGAGCTTCTGGACGACGACCTTCGATCCGCGAGCTTTGAAGAGCCGGCCCAAGGAGGCGGTTGTGATCCCCTTGCCAAGTCCCGAGGCGACTCCGCCCGTGACGAAGATGAACCTCGTCTCATTCACCACGGGAATCGACTCTAACAGACTCGGCCGACCCGACTGCGGTTTCGGTCGTCGATCTTCAGTCCGGGAGGCGTCCGAGGCGGTCGAACCATCGCACGGGCGGGATCGCCTCGATCGTCCGGGAGAAGGTGACGGTCTCGGCCAGGATGTTGAGACCGATCACGATCAGCACCGCGGGGATCAGCCACACCTCCGGGAGCCTGCGGACGATCTCAGCCCCGGCGAGGAACCCCAGGAGGTTCGCGCCCGAGTCCCCGAGCATGCCGCGTTCCCGGAGGTCTGGAACGAGGACGGCGGAGGCCCCACCCGCGCAGACCAGCAGGAACGCCCTGAGGTCCACGACGAGGAGCACCAGCGCGACGACCAGGAACCCCTTCAGCGCCCTCCCGGGCGCCACGTCGAGGCCGTTCCAGACGTTGGTGCATCCGGCGATCGCGACGAGCGCAAGCAGGTTGGCCCAGAGGTGGTCGCGCGGCGTCCACGCCACCGTGATGGCCGCGGCGAGGACGGCCGCAGCGAGCTTCACTCCCCCGGTCGTGAGGTGACCGCTCAAAAGGGCTCGGAGGTGGCCTCGGAGCCCGCGGACCGAACCGCCGAAGCCGTCGTCCACGACCCCGGCGGCGAAGACGATCGCGGCCCCGATGAGCTCTCCTGTCTGCGATGCTCGGATGCCGATCTCATCAACCTGGTCCCACACGACGGCGACCAGCGCGAGGAGGCCCATGGCGAGCGCCCACCCGAGCGTGGCCGGAAGGAGCACTCCTCGCCGGTTCTCTTTCCGCCAACGCGGGCCCACTCGCCGAGCCAGATGCCAAGCGAGGGCGGCGATCACGAACCCCGCGCCGAACGCGATGACGTGACCGAGCACCGTCATCCCCCGCTGCGGCCGCGGGGGTGCAGGATCGCCCTCGCGGCGACGGCCGCGAGGATGTCGGCCCCTTGCCGGGCGCGGTGCGCGAACCCCCGCGCACCGCGCCCGGTGGGACGATGCGAGAGCCCCTCGATCGGGATCTCGACCACCCGGAGGCCGGCTCGGACGGCATCGATCGTCATGCCGACCTCGAGCCCGAACCCGGGTGCCAGCGGTCGCACCGCCGCGAGCGCCGCGGCGGTGAGCGCCCGCTGGCCCGACAGCGGCTCACGGGCGACGAACCCGCACGCGGTTCGGATCAACCGAGCCGCGGCTCGCTTCACGATCCCGAAGCCCCCGCCGGCGAGTTTCGGGAAAGCGGCGATCGCGATGTCCGCCCTCCCCTCACGAACCGCGTCGAGGAGCGGAGCGAGGCGAGACGCCGTCCGTTCCAGATCCGCGTCGATCAAGAGCCACACGGCCGCGGCGGGCAGCCGATCCAACGCTTCCTCGATCGCGCGCCCTTTCCCACGGCGCCGGGACGCTCGCAGCACGGTCGCCCCCGCGACGAGAGCCTCGGAACTCGTCCCGTCGCGTGACCCGTCGTCCACCACCACCACCTCGTCCACCAGGGGGTGCAGCGCCGAGACCGTGGCGGCGATCCGCGCGGACTCCTCGTAGGCGGCGACCAGCGCAACGACCTGCCGCTCCATCAGCGACGGCAGGATCCGGGGGGCTCCTCGGCGCCGGGTACGATCGAGTCACCCCGGATCCCGTAGTCGCCCCCGGGGCGGATCCCGGGGTCCGGATCCTCGAGGAACCGGCCGATCGCCATCGCCAGTGTGATCCCACCGACCACGAGGTCGATGTCGTCGACGGTCACCATCGAACAGTCGGGGATGCTGCTCGAATCACGAACCGTCGAGACGTAGCCGTACTCGTCCTGGGTCGGACCCACGGCCGCGGTCGTGACGTCAAGCCGGACGAGTCGTTCCGTGAACGGGACCAACAGCGCATCGGGTGAAGGAAACCCCTCCGGTGGAGAGCCGCCGGCGGCGATCACCACGACCTGGCCCCCGCCACCGATACCCAGGAGCGCCTCGGGCTCCAGGTCCCGATCCGCGGTGACGAGACCCTCTTCGAGCAAGGCACCCAGGACGTCGTCCTCTTCGGCGAGAAGGCCGACCCCCAGACGAACCGCGAGCGCGTCCGCGACACGATCTCCGAGCGAGGCAGGATCCAGCCCGGACACACCCAGGACGCTCTCCAGGACGGCGGCGTTCTCCTCTATATCCAGCTCGGCGAGCCTCCGGTTCAACCGAAGCGTGGCGAAGACGTCGACGCCCGCCGCAGTGAGCTCCTCGACGGTGTGTTGTGCCTGCCTGTCGACGCCTTCCATCGTGACGACGATCGCCCGCTCTCCGGCGAGAACGCCGTCCCGAAGGGTCGGCTGGAGATCCTCCGCGAATCGTTCGTCGAACTCGACGAGCTCCAGCGCCGCATCCCGCTCGGCGATCGCCTCGTCGTAGTTCTTCTGCAGGTCGTTGACGAATCGATCGCCGACCACCGAGGTGCCGGCGAGGATCCCCAGCCCGAACGCGATGATCACGGCCATGATCGAGACGACGTGGTACCGCCAGGAGATCAGAGCAGCCTCCCGAGCAGGTCGAAGAAGTCGTCGAGGGTCTGGTCCACGTAGAGCCGCAGCCCCCGCGACGCGGCGAGCATCAGACCGAACGTGACCAGCACGGCGCCCACCAACAGCACGAGGTCTCGGACCCTCGCACGGCTCGGATAGAGTCGGGCCACACCCTTGGCGTCCATCAAGATCTCCCCCACCCGCAGGCGGACGAGGAAGGTGGAGGACATCCCAGGCCGTCCCTTGTCGAGGAACTCGCGGAGGTTCCCATGCGAGCCGACGGCAACGATCAGCTCTGCCCGCCGCTCGTGCGCCAGGAGGAACGCCACGTCTTCGCTGGTGCCCGCCGACCTCACCTCGACGTGCGGGATCCCGAGACGCTCGAGGCGGGCCCGCCCCGGCGCTCGGCCGTCGGGATACGCGTGCAGGACAACGTCCGTACGCACGCGACGTGGCCGCTGGGTGAGGTCCAGAGCCATGTCGGAGATGCTGTCCATGTCGCCGATGACCACGTCCGGGCGATATCCGGCATCGAGCAAGGCGTCCGCGCCTCCGTCCACGCCGACGAGCACGGGCTTCACGTCCCGGATGTAGGAACGGAGGGCCGCCAGGTCTTCCCGGTAGCTGTACCCGCGCACCACCACCAGCACATGGCGGCCCGCGAGCGAGTGGCGGAGCTCGGGGAGGCCGGCGCCGCCGAAGAGCAGGTCGCGCTCCTCTCGCATGTACTCGAGCGTGTTGCGAGCGAAGCCCTCGAAGCGTTCGTCCACGGCTTCCCGGGCAGACTCCATGTCGCGAAGGATCGAGGTTCGGTCCTGCCTGATCCCCACCGCGAGCAAACGGTCGCCGGTGTAGAGGCGGTCATCCTCCAGCCGCACGGCGTCTCCCTCCCGCACCTTCTGGAGCACCAGCGGCCCCACCCGGTCCACGAGCGGGATCCCCGCTTCCTCGAGGATCTTGGGTCCGAGGTTCGGATAGCGGCCGCTGATCGAAGGTGCGGCGTTGACGACGGCTCCCACCCCCGCGCGAACGAGGGCCTCGGCAGCGACCCGGTCGAGGTCCTCGTGGTCGATCACCGCGACGTCCCCGGGCTGTATCCGGGAGACGAGCTCCTTCGTGCGACGGTCGACCCGCGCCCTGCCCCCCGCCTGGCCGCGTGGACGGGCCGTACGGAGCCGAAGCAGCTTGGAGGCCAGTGCGTCCCTTCCCCGGCTCGGGACCGTCCCGGCCGTCCCTCGAGTGGTTCGAGGGTAGCCGAGAGCGAGGCTCAGGTGACGGCGCCGGCCCTCCCGAGTGCGGCGGTCTCCGCTCGGAGCCGGTCGGCTTCGCCGAGCAGCTCTTCCGCGTGGGACACGGCGCTCTCGCTCCCCGCCAGTCCGGCCAGCATCCGTGAGAGCTCCTCGGTTCGGCCGGTCCCGTCGAGGAGGTCCACCGAAGCGGTTCCGCCTTCCTTGGTCACCCTGAGGTGCCTATCCGCGAAGCATGCGATCTGGGGCAAGTGGGTCACCACGAGCACCTGCCGGCCGGACGCCAGCCGGGCGAGACGCCGTCCCACCGCCAGGCCGGCCTGACCGCCGATGCCCGCATCGACCTCGTCGAATACCAGCGTCCCCACCTCGTCGAGATCCGCGAGGACGCTCCGGCAGGCGAGCATCACCCGGGAGAGCTCGCCGCCGGAGGCGGCCTTCGCGAGGCCGCGCACCGGCTGACCGGGCGACGGCGAGAACCACAGCTCGACGTGCTCGGCGCCCCCGGGTCCCGGTTCGTCGGTCGAGACCAGACGGACCTCGAACGCGGCACCGGGCATCCCCAGCTCCTCGAGCTCCGCGCGCACGGACGCCTCCAGCGCACCCGAGGCCGCGGTGCGTCCGGCGGTCACCGTGGCCGCGCGGTCACGTGTCTGCTCCGACAAGGTCGCGACCTCGGCTTCGAGCTCCACGATCCGATCGTCGGCGCCCGCCAGCGTCCGGAGCCGCTCGGCCGCCTCGGCCAGGAAGGCCGAGACGTCCGCGTCGGACGGGCCGTACTTCCGCTGGAGCTGCTTCAGGGCCGCGATGCGCTCGCGGATGGTCTGCAACCGCTCGGGATCGGGAAGCAGCGCTTCACCGTAGGCGCGGATGTCCCGCGCCAGCTCGGAGGTCTCGGCGGCGACGCCGCGTGCCCGTTGGGCGACCTCGACGGCGGTCGGGTCGAGCTCCGCCACGGCCTCGAGTACGGATGCGAGCGACGCCGCCGCATCCGCGATGCCGTCCTCGCCTGTCAGGGCGTGCTCGGCCGACGAGGCCTGCTCCATGAGCCGTTCGACGTGCGCGAGCCGCCCCTCCTCCGTGGTGAGCTCCTCCGTCTCTCCGTCCCGGGGTCCGACGGCCTCGATCTCGTTGACCTGGTACGCGAGGAGGTCAAGCTCCCGCTCACGTCCGCGCGCCGCCTCCCGCAGCGCGTCCAGCTCCGCGCGGCTCGCACGCAGCAGATCGTGGACCTCCCGGTACGCACCGAGGGCGACGAGATGCACATCGCCCGCGAACCGGTCGAGGAACGCCGTCTGGGCGGCGGGCACCAACAACCGCTGGGTCTGTCCCTGTCCGTGGTGCTCGACGAGACCGGCGCCGAGCTCGGCGAGCGCCGACGCGGTCGCGAGCTGACCCCCGATGCGCGCGGTCGACCGCCCGTCCCGGGCGATCGACCGCGCCAGGATCACTTCGCCGTCCTCCGCCCACTCCCCGGCCTGGTCCGTGGCGTCGAAGCGCGCCTGCACCCGGGCGGCGCTCGCATCGTCGCGGACGAGCGAGGCCGAGCCTCGTTCACCAAGCGCCAGCAAGAGCCCGACGGTCACCATCGTCTTCCCGGCGCCGGTCTCGCCGGTGAGCACGTTCAGGCCGGGCCCCAGCTCGAGCTCCAGGTCGGCGATCACCCCGAGCCCGCTGATGTGGAGCTCCCGCAGCACGGCGCGGATGCTAGCGCGGCCCCCTGACACCCGCTCCCCCGATGTCCGGCGGATCCCCAGGCAGATCGAACTTGTCCCGGACCCGCGCGAGGAACCCCGGCCCGTTCTCCTTGGCCACCAGCCGCGCGGGGCGAGGGGCCGCGCGTATCCGTACCTTCGAACCGACCGCCAGCTCGATCCCCTCCCGACCGTCTGCGGACACGACACCCGGCTCGTCCCCGACCACCTCGAGGACCACCACCTGTTCCGCCCCGAGCACGAAGGATCGGTCGAACACCATGTGCGCAGCGATCGGGGTGAGCACCAGGCAGGAGACGCTGGGGCTCACGATCGGGCCGCGCGCCGAGAAGGAGTACGCGGTGGACCCGGTCGGCGTCGCCACGATCACTCCGTCGGCAGAGAACGTCGTGACGTACTCGTCGTCCACATGGACCGCGAGCCGTACGAGTCGGTGGCGTGTCCACTTCTCCACCATGATCTCGTTCATCGCCCACTGCGCCGGGAAGGAGCCACCTTCCGCGGACTCCGCCATCACCGCGAGACGTTCCTCCACGCGGGCTCGACCGGCGAGCGCGCTGCGGACGAGCTCGAGTGCATCCGGGCCGGGCTCGATCTCGGTCAAGAAACCGAGCCGGCCCACCTTGACGCCCAGCACCGGGCAGTCGGCCTCAGCCGCGACCCGTGCGGCCCGCAGGAACGTGCCGTCCCCGCCGACCGACACCACCAGATCGGGAGCGTCGTCACGGACGTCGTCGGGGCCTCTCGCGACCGCCGTCGCGACACCTTCGGCTTCGAGATCCCGCCGGAGCTGCTCCGCCGTCTCGACCGCGGGCGGCCGGCCCTGGTGGACGACGAACGCCACGCGGCTCATGAGGCCACCAACCGCTCGGCCGCCTCGATGGCTCCGTCCACGTCGAGGGAGCTCCCTTCGCCTGCCGCCCTGGCATGGAAGAGGAACTCCACGTTCCCTGCGGGACCTCTCAACGGTGAGACGAGCAATCCCGTGGGGGCCCCTCCCGCCTCCACGGTCGCTTCGGCGACCTCGTCGATCGTCCGTCTCCATCCGGCCGGATCGCGAACCACGCCGCCGCGCTCCACCTGGTCCCGGCCCGCCTCGAATTGCGGCTTGATGAGGAGGACGAGATCCGCGAGGGGCTCGGTCACGGTCACGAGCGGGCCGACGACCGAGCGAAGGGAGATGAAGGAGAGGTCCGCCGTCAGGAGGGACGGTCGGTACGGAAGCAGATCGGGACGGAGCTCGCGCGCGTTCGTCTTGTCCATGACCGTGACGCGAGGATCGGTTCGCAGCTCCCACGCGAGCTGGCCGTAGCCGACGTCGAGAGCGACGACGTGTCGAGCTCCGCGCTGCAGCAGGCAGTCGGTGAATCCTCCGGTCGACGCCCCGGCATCGAGGCAGTCACGTCCGGTGGGATCGATCGCGAACGAGTCGAGCGCTGCCGCCAGTTTCTCTCCGCCTCGAGAGACGTAGGGGCGTCCCGGCCTCCCCACCACGACCGCCTCGTCCGTTCCCACCAGCGTGGTGCTCTTCGTGGCCGGCGCACCCCGAACGGTCACGTGCCCCGCACGGACGGCCTCCTGCGCCTCCGCCCGGCTCCCAACGAGCCCGCGTCGCACCAGCTCGACGTCGAGAGGGCGGCGGCCCACGGGTCGTTCCCGTCTACGACGCGCTCGAGGACTTCCGACGGGATCCCGTCGTCGTCTTCCGAGCGGACGTCTTCTTCCGCGAGCTGGTCTTGCGACCGGTCGTCTTCCGCGCCGGGGACGTCCGCGACGCCGTCTTCGGCGCAGATGACTTCTTCCGACCGGACGCGGTCATGCCCGCCGCTCGCTCGAGGTCTCGCACCCGCCTGCGCAGCGAGTCCAGCTCGGTCTGCGTCGCCGCGCCCATCGAGCGCATCTGGGAGGCAACCTCCTTGCGAACCGCCTCGCGCAGACGCTGCGAGAGCTGGACCAGCTCTCCGGCGGTCTTCGCCACCTGGTCCTTGGCCGCATCGGGATCCATGTATCGCTTGGCGAGCTCCTGCGCCTTCGCCGGGCTCAGCTGACCGATCACGGCGTCGAACGTCTTCCGGATGTCATCGAGCACCATCGGGTCACTCCTTCTGATCTTCGTGGTCGTTCGTGTCGAGTCTTCGCTGCTCTCGAGGCAGGATACCCCCGTCTCCGGAGCCGGAACCCATCACATGGAGCCGAAGGTCACACCAAACCGGAGAGATCGTCGATGACGAACGTCGGCTTCCAGGCAGACGCCTCGATGTCTTCCTGATCGGCGTCTCCGGTGAGCACGAGCGCCGAGTCCCATCCCAGCCGCGAGGCCCCCGCGATATCGGTGTCCAATCGATCCCCCACCACGAGGGGGCGGCCTCCGCCGGCCGAGGAGAGCGCGCGCTCGAAGAGCGGGGGTTCGGGCTTCCCCACGACCTCGCCGTGAGTGCCCGTCGTGGTTTCGATCGCGGCGAGGAGTGCGCCGGCGCCGGGCCAGGACTCACCTCCGGGTGCGGGGAACGAGGGATCCGCGTTCGAGGCAACCAGGGCGGCGCCCCGTTCCACGAGCACCGCGGCGTCCTTCAACTTCGTGTAGTCGGCTCCTCGATCGAATCCGACCACGACGACGTCGACCTCGCCCGTGGCATCCACGATACGGATGCCGGCATCGACCAGCGCCTCGAGCAGCCCCTCTTCGCCGACGACGAACGCCGCTCCGACGCCCCGCTCGGCCAGAAGCGTCGCGGTTGCGAGCGCCGAGCTCACGATCTCCTCCGGATTGGCGTCGACGCCGACGGAGGCGAGCCGCTCGGCGACCTGCGCCGGCGTCCTGCTCGAGTTGTTGGTGACGAATGCGATCCGCTTGCCCGCGTTCCGGAGCGCCCGAACCGCGTCCGCCGCGCCGTCGATCGGCTCGGGCCATCGGTAGAGAACACCGTCCAGGTCGAGCAGGATGGCGTCGTACGGATCCGCCAGCACGCGTGTCAGGCCGACAACCGCTCGAGGACCCTGACGTAGTCGGGCACGTCCGGCCGGAGAACGACCGCGAGCTTGGCGTGCCCACGAGCTCGCGAGCGCTGGCCGGTGCGTTCACACGCGAGCGCCAGCGCGAAGTGCGCGTAGTCGTCGGAGGGGTTGAGCTGCACCGCCTTCGCGAACTCGCGGCGGGCGCGAGACGCTCGACCGCACGCGTACTGGGCGCGTCCGAGCGCCTCGCGGATCGAGGCCTTCTCCGGCTCCATCAGCTTCGCCCGCGAGAGCAGCATCACGGCCTGATGCGGATGGCCACCGGCGAGCATGGAACAGCCTCGCGCATACAGGTCGTAGGCGGACTCGTCCCGGGTTGACCAGTCGTTCCCCACGGCTCGACGTTAGCAGCGACAGGTGGGAGGAGCGGCCGGTCAGCGCCTCTGTCCAGTGCCGGATCCATGCTAGACGTACACCCGCCGCCGTCAGGCGGCGGGCTGTTCGAGCTTCTTGATCCCCGTGGCCACCACCTCCGTCAGGCTCCGGGCTCCTGCCCCGCTCCGGATAGAACCGCCGGACGAGATGCCCGTGCACGAGCACGGCGTCGCCCTTGACGATCCCATCGACGGTGCGCGCGCCGACCGTGGCGTGCCACGCCGCGACCGGCAGGGGGAGGAGGCGCCTACCCGCCTCCGGAACGGAGAGTCGGAGCTCGGTGACCTCGTCTCCCGACGGCATCCGACGCTGGACCGGATCGGCCGCCACGGTGCCTGCGAGCACGACGACGTTGACCGTCACCATGAGTTCTCCCCCCTTCCGCGAGCCGACCGTATCCGCCGCCACCGACACTCCCTGCGACACTGACTCGATGCAGGAACCCCGGCCCGTCGTCTTCCCCGTCGGCGACGGCATCACGGCGATCGACACCTTCATGGGCGGCAGGGAGCGCTACACAGCCGCGTACCTCCTGGACGCCGCCGAGCCGACGCTGGTCGAAACCGGACCGGGAACCTCCGTCGGCCCGGTGACCGCCGCGCTCGATCACCTGGGCATCGACCCGAACGCGCTCGCCCACATCGTCCTCACCCACATCCATCTGGACCACGCCGGCGGCGTCGGTCAGCTCGCGGCGCGGTTCCCGACGGCCACCGTGTGGGTGCACGAGCGCGGAGCACCGCACCTCGTTGACCCGTCTCGACTCGTCGCGAGCACGGCTCGGGTCTGGGGCGAGCGTGAGATGAAGCAGCTCTTCGGACCCACCGAGCCGGTGCCCGACGAACGCGTGCGATCGCTCCGCGACGCCGATGTGATCCGCATGGGTGACCGCGCGCTCGATGTCATCGATACGCCCGGGCACGCGTCGCATCACGTGGCGCTCGTCGACTCCCGAACCGGTGCGGTCTTCACCGGCGACGCCCTCGGGATCCATGTGCCCGATCTGCCCGTGCTCCGTCCGGCAACACCTCCCCCCGAGTTCGACCTCGAACGGTACGTGGCGTCGATCGAACGCATCCGCGCCGCCGCGAGCTCGATCCTGCTGTTCGCCCACTTCGGACCCCTCCCCGACGTCGACGCCACCTGCGACCTGGCGGTCCGCCGCGTGCGAGATTGGGCCACGGTCGTCGAGCACGCGCTCCGCGAGACCGAGGATCCGGATGAGCTCGCCGCCAGGCTCGAGGCGGCGGCGCTCGACGACATCGAGACGGGCGCCGAGGCGACGCTGGACCTCGAGATGCTCGAGGATCGGCTCCGGCTGCTGTCGAGCATCAAGATGAACGCCCAAGGCTTGGCGCGCTACTGGCAGAAGCGGCGGAAGCGGGAGGAAGAGACGCTCAGCTGATCGCGGCCAGGCGTTCGGCCACGTCGAACGCGCTCGCATCGTGCCGCATGATCCGCCGGAACTCCTGTGCCGCCTCTTCGTGCCTCCCCGCCCGTTCGAGGACGTCGCCCTTCACGTACCAGAGCCGGAGGGTGTACTCGGCGGCGACGTCTTCACGGGTCTTCGCCCGACCCAGGAACGCGAGGGCTTCCGCGAAACGCCCCTGATCCGCGAGTGCCGACGCGGCGACGATCACCGCTTCGGCCTTCGCTTCATCGGGGACTCCCTTGACCCGGAGCACCTCCTCGGCGAGCGGGACGGCCTCCGCGGGCCGGCCGAGTCCGCGGAGACTGTCCGCGATCAGGTGGTTCTGGTCGGCCCGGCCGCTGATGCGCTTGTAGGCCTTGAGCTCCGTGAGCGCCTCCTGCCATCGGCCCAGCCCGTACATGGCGAGGCCGAGGACCTCCCGGACGGCTCCGGAGCGAGGGACCAGCGTCTTGGCCTTCTCCGCTTCCGCCGCGGCTCCCTTGGGGTCGTCTCGATCCAGGAGCTCGATCGCGCGCGCCAGCCGGGACATGGCGTCGCGCTCTTTCCCCGGGGGCGCGGTCCGCCGGATCTCTTCCTGGATCGCACGAGGAAGCCCGGAGGTGGGCGCGGCGGCCCTCGGGCCGCCGCGCGCCTTCTTCTGGAAGCCCCCGGACATGAGGTTCAGCGTACGGAAAAGCGAACGGGCCGCCCTCGCGGGCGGCCCGTTCGTACGAAGTCTCGGCAGCGACCTACTCTCCCACTCCGTCTCCAGAGCAGTACCATCGGCGCTGGAGGGCTTAACTTCCGGGTTCGAGATGGGACCGGGTGTTCCCCCTCCGCCATGGCCACCGAAACATTTCCCTCTCGATCGGCGTCCCGGATCCGGGCCCCCGATCGAGAAATGGGCGAGGATGCGCCCCGAGCAGAGCTCGGAACACGATAGCGAGCGCGAGCAAGAGTCAAGTCCTCGGCCTATTAGTACGGGTCAGCTCCACACGTCGCCGTGCTTCCACTTCCCGCCTATCAACCTCGTGGTCTGCGAGGGGCCTTACCTGGTCGAGCCAGTGGGAGATCTCATCTCGAGGTGAGCTTCGCACTTAGATGCTTTCAGCGCTTATCCCTTCCGAACGTGGCCAACCAGCCATGCCGCTGGCGCGACAACTGGCACACCAGAGGTTCGTCCACCCCGGTCCTCTCGTACTAGGGGTAGCTCCTCTCAAATCTCCTGCGCCCACAGCGGATAGGGACCGAACTGTCTCGCGACGTTCTAAACCCAGCTCGCGTGCCTCTTTAACGGGCGAACAGCCCGACCCTTGGGACCTGCTCCAGCCCCAGGATGAGACGAGCCGACATCGAGGTGCCAAACCCTGCCGTCGATATGGACTCTTGGGCAGGATCAGCCTGTTATCCCCGGCGTACCTTTTAGCCGTTGAGCGACGACCCTTCCACATGGAGTCGTCGGATCACTAGGCCCTGCTTTCGCACCTGCTCGACCCGTCGGTCTCGCAGTCAAGCTCCCTTGTGTCCTTGCACTCGACGCCTGATTGCCAACCAGGCTGAGGGAACCTTTGGGCGCCTCCGTTACTCTTTAGGAGGCAACCGCCCCAGTTAAACTGCCCACCAGGCGCTGTCCCCGACCCGGATCACGGGCCAAGGTTAGGGTCCCAACAAGTGAAGGGCGGTATTTCAAGGGTGGCTCCACCTGGACCGAGATCCGGGCTTCACAGCCTCCCGCCTATCCTACGCAACACATGTCAGAACGCAACACCAAGCTACAGTAAAGGTGCCGGGGTCTTTCCGTCCTGCTGCGGGTAACGAGCATCTTTACTCGTAGTGCAATTTCGCCGAGTCCCTGGTTGAGACAGTGCCCAAGTCGTTACGCCATTCGTGCAGGTCGGAACTTACCCGACAAGGAATTTCGCTACCTTAGGACCCTTATAGTTAGGGCCGCCGTTTACCGGCGCTTAGGTTCAAAGCTTCGCCCCGAAGGGCTAACCTCTCCCCTTAACGTTCCGGCACCGGGCAGGCGTCAGTCCGTATACATCGTCTTGCGACTTCGCACGGACCTGTGTTTTTAGTAAACAGTCGCTTGGGCCTGGTTTGTGCCACCTCTTCGAGCTCGGGCCGCGAAGGCCTTCACCCTACAGAGGTCGTCCTTCTCCCGAAGTTACGGACGTAATTTGCCGAGTTCCTTAACCAGGGTTCTCTCGATCGCCTTCGTATTCTCTACGTGCCCACCTGTGTCGGTTTGGGGTACGGGCACCTCAACCACTCACTAGAGGTTTTTCTCGGCAGCGTGGGATCACTCGCTTCGCCTGGAATGGCTCGGCATCGTGTCTCGAGGTTGATGGCCTCCCGGATTTGCCTAGGAAGCCCCTCTACTCACTTGCCCCAGGACAACCAACGCCTGGGTCGAGCTACCCTCCTGCGTCCCCCCTTCGCTGACCTACTACAGGGAGGGTCGGTAGCCCCCGAAGGGGTTCCCTTAGCATCCCTGATTGGGTATGGGCGCGGATGAGGTGGTACTGGAATATCAACCAGTCGTCCATCGCCTACGACTCTCGTCCTCGGCTTAGGGCCCGACTAACCCTGGGCGGATGAACCTTCCCCAGGAACCCTTGGGCATTCGGCGGACGGGCTCCTCCCCCGTCTTTCGCTACTCATGCCGGCATTCTCACTTCCCACGCATCCACGACTGGGTTACCCCGCCGCTTCACTCGCGTGGGAACGCTCCCCTACCGATCCCTCCGCCTGGACCCAGGAGGCTTCCCTCCAGGGCCGAGCGATACGAGGGATCCCGCAGCTTCGGTGTCGTGCTTGAGCCCCGTTACATCGTCGGCGCAAGATCACTTGACCAGTGAGCTGTTACGCACTCTTTCAAGGGTGGCTGCTTCTAAGCCAACCTCCTGGTTGTCTGGGCGATCTCACATCCTTACCCACTTAGCACGAACTTAGGGACCTTAGCTGGCGATCTGGGTTGTTTCCCTCTCGGACACGGAGCTTAGCCCCCGCGCCCTCACTCCCGGGCTCTGGTCCGACGGCATTCGGAGTTTGACTGAGTTCGGTAAGCTTGTAGGCCCCCTAGTCCAATCAGTGCTCTACCTCCGTCGGAGAACGCCCGAGGCTGCCCCTAAAGGCATTTCGGGGAGAACCAGCTATCACCGAGTTTGATTGGCCTTTCACCCCTATCCACAGGTCATCCCCCAGGTTTTCAACCCTGGTGGGTTCGGTCCTCCACGAGGTCTTACCCTCGCTTCAACCTGCCCATGGATAGATCACTCGGCTTCGGGTCTAGGGCACGCGACTCTTCGCCCCATGCAGACTCGCTTTCGCTTCGGCTTCGTCAGAAGACTTAACCTTGCCGCGTACCGCTAACTCGCCGGCTCATTCTTCAAAAGGCACGCCGTCACCCGCACTGGTTGCCCAGTACGAGCTCCGACAGCTTGTAGGCTCACGGTTTCAGGTGCTCTTTCACTCCCCTCCCGGGGTGCTTTTCACCTTTCCCTCACGGTACTAGTTCACTATCGGTCGCCAGGGAGTGCTTAGCCTTAGGGGGTGGTCCCCCCAGATTCGCACGGGATTTCAGGGGTCCCGTGCTACTCGGGAACACCGCAAGGAGGCACGTCGCCTTTCGTCTACAGGGCTGTTACCTGCTATGGCGGCCCTTTCCATGGCCTTCGACTAGGTGCGTGCTTTGTAACTCCTCGGATCCTCCGACGAGGATCCATGCGGGTCCCACGACCCCGGTACGGCAACGCCGTCGGGCTGTCACACCGTGCCGGTTTAGGCTCTTCCCCGTTCGCTCGCCGCTACTTGGGGAGTCGCGGTTGCTTTCTCTTCCTCGCCCTACTGAGATGTTTCACTTCGAGCGGTTCCCTCCTCGTCGCCTATGTATTCAGCGACGGGTGACCGGGCATGACCCCGGCCGGGTTTCCCCATTCGGACACCCTCGGATCACAGCTTTCTCGGCAGCTCCCCGAGGCTTTTCGCAGCCTGACGCGTCCTTCTTCGGCTCCTGGCGCCAAGGCATCCACCGTAAGCCCTTGTTCACTTGACTACTAGATGCTCGCGCTCGCTATCGAGTTCTCAAGATGCTCGAGGGTCGCACCCTCAAAGCTGAACAGCGTGTCTCGAGCAGATGATCAACCTGGAGTCTCCGTATCCGTCGAGGAATGAACGACGGAACGGGTTGCCAAAGGCTCCTTAGAAAGGAGGTGATCCAGCCGCAGCTTCCGCTACGGCTACCTTGTTACGACTTCACCCCAATCGCGAGCCCCACCTTCGACGGCTCCCTCCACAAGGGTTGGGCCACCGGCTTCGGGTGTTGCCCACTTTCGTGGTGTGACGGGCGGTGTGTACAAGGCCCGGGAACGTATTCACCGCAGCATTGCTGATCTGCGATTACTAGCGACTCCGACTTCACGAGGTCGGGTTGCAGACCTCGATCCGAACTGAGCACGGCTTTCTGGGATTCGCTCCCCCTTACGGGATCGCAGCCCTCTGTACCGCGCATTGTAGCATGCGTGCAGCCCTGGACATAAGGGGCATGATGACTTGACGTCATCCCCACCTTCCTCCGGTTTGGCACCGGCAGTCTCCCTAGAGTTCCCGGCATGATCCGCTGGCAACTAAGGACAGGGGTTGCGCTCGTTGCGCCACTTAAGGCAACACCTCACGGCACGAGCTGACGACAGCCATGCACCACCTGTGCAGGCTCCGAAGAGCACCCGCTTTCACGGGTTTCACCCTGCATGTCAAGCCCAGGTAAGGTTCTTCGCGTTGCATCGAATTAAGCCGCATGCTCCGCCGCTTGTGCGGGCCCCCGTCAATTCCTTTGAGTTTTAGCCTTGCGGCCGTACTCCCCAGGCGGGGTGCTTAATGCGTTAGCTTCGGCACGGACGGGGTTGATATCCGCCCACACCTAGCACCCAACGTTTACGGCTAGGACTACCAGGGTATCTAATCCTGTTCGCTCCCCTAGCTTTCGCGCCTGAGCGTCAGGTAAGGCCCAGAGATCCGCCTTCGCCACCGGTGTTCCTCCTGATATCTGCGCATTTCACCGCTACACCAGGAATTCCGATCTCCCCTACCTACCTCTAGCCTGACAGTATCGAATGCAGTCCCGGGGTTGAGCCCCGGGATTTCACACCCGACTTGCCAAGCCGCCTGCGCGCTCTTTACGCCCAATGATTCCGGACAACGCTCGCCTCCTACGTGTTACCGCGGCTGCTGGCACGTAGTTAGCCGAGGCTTCTTCTGCAGGTACCGTCACGAGATCGCTTCGTCCCTGCCGAAAGGGGTTTACGACCTGAAAGGCCTTCATCCCCCACGCGGTGTCGCTGCGTCAGGCTTTCGCCCATTGCGCAAGATTCCCCACTGCTGCCTCCCGTAGGAGTCTGGGCCGTGTCTCAGTCCCAGTGTGGCTGGTCGTCCTCTCAGACCAGCTACCCGTCGTCGCCTTGGTAGGCCGTTACCCCACCAACAAGCTGATAGGCCGCGGGCCCATCCCCGACCGGCGGACCTTTCCTCTTCTGACCATGTGGTCGGAGGAGAGTATCCGGTATTAGCTCCGGTTTCCCGGGGTTATCCCAGGGTCGGGGGCAGGTTGCCCACGTGTTACGCACCCGTTCGCCACTGATCCCCGGGCCGAAGCCCGGTTCACCGTTCGACTTGCATGTGTTAGGCGCACCGCCAGCGTTCGTCCTGAGCCAGGATCAAACTCTCCGTAGAGATCGATCGGAACCGACAAGTCGGTTCCGTTCGACTTGATGGAGGTTCGGCCCTCCGAGCGAGGCACCGCTCGCAGGGCCTTTCCCCGCCAGACGTTTCCGTCTGGACGGATGAAGCGTGCCTTCGTTCCCAAGGCACGGCGAACCGTGCCGATGTGAACGATGGCAAGCATCGGCTCTTGACACGCTGTTCAGTTCTCAAGGTGCGACAAGACGCAAACCCCCTGGTCAGAGCAGTCGAGCACCCTCGGGGAGTTGCGCCGGACCGGTAGGATAGCAGTCCGGGTCCGACCGTCAACCGAGCCGCCGACCTCGAACCGCTGTTCGAGAGCCCACCTTACGGTCCTCCAGACCCGCGAGGCGTGCGAACTTCCGCCGGCCGACCTGCCAGACGGTCCCCTCGAGCCGGCCCGGGGGCGCTCCCTGGATGGGATCTCCTCGTCGGGGACCTGCTCCCCGTCCATCCGAACCCCTCCCTGAGCTTGGAGGCGCCTGGCTTCCGACCGGCTCGCCACGAGGCCCATGGCCTCCAGCAGAGCGGGGACGTAGACGACGCCGTCTCCGTCCTTCTCCCCGAAGACGCTCGCCGGAACGCGCACGTCCGCGATCTCGCCGGGCATCTCGCGCTCGCGATGGACGAGGTTGAATCCCTCCTCGGCCGCGGCGCCCGCCCCCGCCCCATGGTACAGGTCGACCACCTCGCGCGCCAGCCGGCGTTTCGCCTCGTTCGGATGCACCGATGCCGTCCGCAAGCCCCGCTCGATGGCGTCGATCTCGGACGGGTCCAGGGGAGCGGTCAGGCGCAGGTACTTCGCGATGAGCCCATCCGGGATCCACATCAGCTTCCCGAACATCTCGTCGGGCGGTCGGTGAGCCCGATGTAGTGGTCCAGCGACTTCGACATCTTCCGACGCCGTCGGTGCCCTCCAGAAAGGGAAGGGTCAGCGCGACCTGCGGTTCCTGCTCCGTACGGCGCTGTACCTCACG
>CAVVAK010000010.1:0-381255 GCA_963746335.1 uncultured Actinomycetota bacterium
CAGCGTCGAGGATGTCCAGGACGGTTTCCGGGTCATCATCGTCCTCTACCCCTTCGAGCGGAAGGGGCTGGAGAAGCAGGGGATCGACCTCACGGTCTGGAGGAACGACGAAGGCTTGACCGCACAGCGGCTCGCCGCCCGGCAGGCGTCGGCCGGCTTCAAGGTCTGGATGGACTACGACGGCCCCGACGGGTTCCGCCGATACATGGACGATCTCGTGGCGGCGAACGAGGACATCCTCGACCTACAGGTCGTCGGCACGACCTACGGCACGGACAAGGAAGGGGACGATCCGGACCAGCCGCGGGAGATCGTGGCGCTCCGCCTGACGGCCGCCGAGGGAAGCAGCGCCGACGGAAGCAAGCCGGCGGTCCTGTACTCCTCGCTGATCCACGCTCGCGAATGGATCAGTGGCGAGGTGAACCGGAGGCTCCTGGAGTGGTTCATCAAGGGATGGCGCGAGGAGAAGCCCCAGGTCGTCAACATCCTGAACACGACGGAGCTGTGGTTCGTCCTCGTGTCGAATCCGGACGGGATCCAGTACACGTCGATCACGACCGCCTGTGGCGGAAGAACCTCCTCGACAACGATCCGACGGCCCCGATGGCCCGGCGCTTCCGGACAACCAGATTAACGTTCTCGACGGAGTGGACAACAACCGGAACTTCGCCGAGCACTGGAACTTCGACGACGAGGGCTCGGCCTCGATCGTGTCCGACCAGACGTACCGAGGTCCGGGCCCGCTGTCCGAGCCCGAGAACCAGGCCCTGGACGAGGTACTCCAGCTCTCACAGCCCGAGTACCACATCTCCTATCACTCGTTCGGCGAGCTCCTGCTCTACCCGTTCGGCTTCCAGGTGAACACGCCGTCGGCCGACGATCCGATCTTCGTCTCGTGGGCCGGCACCGACAAGAAGCCCGCGGTGCAGGGCTACGACCCCGGCGTGGGCGCCGACCTGTACACGACGAACGGCGAGCAGACGGACTACGCCTACACGGAATACGGCGCTCTCAGCATCACGCCCGAGCTCGGTGACGGGAACCAGGATTCCGGATTCGTCTTCCCGGATAGCGAGGGCGAGGTCGAACACGAGTTCAAGATCAACCTCCCGTTCGCCCTGGCCGCCGCGAGGTCCGCCGGCGATCCCGACAACCCCGTGTCACCGGTCAACATCCGAACGCAGCCCTTCTACCTGAACACGGCGACCGTCGATCCACAGAAGTCGTTCAATCCGATGAGCGACTTCACGTTCGCACACTCGTTCAACGGCGACGACCAGCCCGTCCAGGTCCTGGCCGAGGAAGGATCTCGACAACGACGGCGACGAGGACCCGGTGACGCTGCGCTACTCGATCGACGGCGGGCCGCCCGTTTCCGTGGCGACCGATGAATGGGATCCGAGCGATGCCGACGGACCCACGCGCTACGGCGGTACTGGCGACTTCTACTACCACGTCATGCGCGGGCACGTGACCGGCGCGTCGGCGGGCAGCGATATCGAGGTGTGGTTCACGGGAGCCGGACGGAGGAGCGCCTCGTTCACCTTCCACGTCGAGGAGGCGAGCGCGGCCGATGTGTTGATCCTGGCGGATACGGACTACACCGGACCCTCGAACTTCCCCGCCTACACCGCCGCGGACGGCACTCCGCCGTTCCTCTCGCTCTACGAGGACGCCCTGCCGGCCGGGACCTCCCACGACGTGTACGACGTGGACGCGATGGGCGCGGCGCCGGACCACCTGGGCGTGCTCGGCCACTACGACGCGGTGATCTGGTACACGGCGAACGACCTTCTCTCGCGGGTGGCCGGCCAGCCGGGCGGGACCGGAGCCGAGACGCAAGCGAACTCGATGATGCTGGAGGTTCGGGCGTTCCTCAACGAGGACGGCAAGCTGCTCTATACCGGGCGCCACGCCGGCTGGCAGTTCGCCAACGCGTTCGACTACAACCCGGTCTCGACGCCACCGTTGTGTGACGCCGTCGACCTCTTGGCGGACGACGGGTGCCTGTTCCTGTCCGACGACTTCCTCCAGTACTGGCTGGGCGCGTACCTGTTCATCGAGGACGGGGGCGCCGATGAGGATGGGAACTCGTTCGACGTGGTCGGGACCGACGATCCATACGACGACGCGACGACCGACCCGTGGAGCGTGAACCAGCAGTTCGCCGCGGGACGGGATGCGACGAACCAGTCCTTCATCACGACGAGCAGCATCCTGAAGTCGGGCACCTACCCGCAGTTCACGAGCACGGCGCCGGCGGAATGGGACTCCGGCGTCGCCGGTGCGTACCAGCCGCACGGAGGCACGCAGTACCTGTATTCGCAGCGAGCCGACATCAGGTACCAGCGACTCATGAACACCTTCACCGTGAACGACGGGACGGATCTGTCCTTCTTCATCTCGCACGACACCGAGCCCGCCTGGGACTTCGTCTTCGTCGAGCTTCAGGACGAAGACGGCAACTGGGTCACGTTGCCGGAGCTCAACGAACACACGGGCACCAGCACCGGAGACTCCTGTCCCGAAGGGTGGCACGAGATCCATCCGTGGCTCGTGCAGTATCAGGGTGCGGACTGCGCCGGGGCCGGCTGGAACGCGGCCTCCGGTCGCTCGGACGGCTGGACGGAGTGGGAGTTCGACCTGTCCGCGTACGCTGGTCAGGACGTGACCGTCTCGATCTCCTACGTGAGCGACTGGGCGATCCAGGGTCTCGGGGTGTGGATCGACGACATCGCGGCCCCGACGACCGATCCCGGTGTCGATACGGGATTCGAGGCGGACTTGGGAACCTGGACGATCGGGGATCCCGCCGAGATCGGCAGCGGGGTCAACGCCCTCGATTGGATCCGGACCGGCGACGTCGGGTTCACCGAGGGAGCCATGACGTCCATGACGCCCTCCGATTCCGACTTCCGGACCCTGTACTTCGGGTTCGGATTGGAGAACGTGGAGGGAACAGCCGCGCGGGAGGAGATCATCGGCGATGCGCTCGGCTACCTGACCGGGCCCTAGGAGAGCCGGCTGGATCAGTGTCGGGCGACGAACAAGCAGAGCACAGCCAGAACGAGGGCGAGCGGTCCCCAGAGGAAGCGCTCCCAAGGGCTCGATGACGCGACGTTCATGAGGGCGCCGACCGGGAGCGCGCCCACGAGGATCCAGGTCCCCCATCGCGCGACCGTGTCCGGTACCGGGGAGACCTGGAACTCGGCCCGGCCGAGCACGATCAACGCGGCGAACGACCAGAAGACCACCGCGACCGCGCTCGCGATGCGGAGGCCCGACGGCAGGTGGGTCCGGGTCCCACCCCACGCGGCCCGGCCGAGTGGTGCGCCAAGGGCCAGCGCCGCCTGGAAGATCGCGATCACGAGGAAGCCAACCGTTGCGGCCACGGCCGCACTTCGGATCGCCGCCGTCGCGCCGAGAAGCGGACTCATCCACCGCCCCAACGACCGCTCTGCTTGGCCCCCTCGATCTCGGTGAGACCCGCTTCGGTCATCCGCCCTTCCGCGATCAACCTCGCGACTCGCGCCTTGTTGCGTTCGGACCAGTTGCTCGCCGTCCTGCGAGGGGTGAAACGGAGGGCATACCGGTCCTCGTCGATCGGCTGCATGCTGCTGTCGATCCACCCGAAGCAGAGGGCCTCTTCGACCGCCTGATCCACCGTGACGGAGGAGGTATCCGAGTGCTTCTTGTAGATCGTCAGCCAGATCCCGTCCTCGGTCGCGTGGTTCCCCTCGAGCCAACTCCGCCACTCCTCGGTGCTGGTGAAGTGGGTCGGTTCTCCCGTGATCTTCATGCCGACACCTTAGGCACCAGCGGCGGCGACACGTCCGGCCGGCCCGTAAGGCGCATCGAGCCTGTGAGCGTGGAACGGGTGTTTGCTACGGTGACCACATGAGCACGTCGGTCATGGGAGACGCCTTCGCGCATCACGTATGGGCGACGCTGCGGGTGATCGACGAGTGCCTGGCGCTCAGTCCGGAGCAGCTCGAGACCGCAGTTCCGGGGACCTATGGCTCCATCCTCGACACCATGCGTCACACCGTCGGGGCCGACTCTTCATACCTGTTCGTCATGAGCGGCGAGCTCATCCCGCTGATCGACGAGGATCACATGGAGCTCCCGGAGCTCAGGACCGTGATGGAGAGCCACGGGGCCGCGTGGTCGGGAGTCTTGAGAGATGACCTCGACCCGGATGCCGTTCTCGAGAGGCACCGTGACGATGGATCCGAGACCCACGCCCCCTTGAGCATCCGGCTCGCACAGGCGCTGCACCACGGGACCGACCACCGGAGCCAGATCTGCACCGCTCTCACGACGCTCGGCATCGAACCGCCCTCGATCGACGTCTGGGACTTCGGCGTGCAGGACGATCGCGTCGTCGAGATCCCACCCACCTCCTAGCGAGCTTCACGCCTGCTCGGCCCCCGCCTCATCGGAGGTCGCCGGTCGCCAGCCGCCGAACGGCTCGGCCAGTCGATCGGCCGACGGGGGTCCCCACGACTTCGGCGCGTATGGCTCGACCGGGGGCGGATCGTCCAGCAGGGGTTGAACGATCCGCCACATCTCCTCGACCACGGCCTGGTGCGGGAACAGGGTGGCGTCGCCGATCAGCGCGTCACCGAGCAGGCGCTCGTACGGGCTCGGGCTACGGGCGAGATGCTCCTTGAACGAGACGTCGAGATGCACTGGCTCCGCCGACTCGGCCGACGCATCCTTCACGAGGACGCCGATGCTGGCGCCCGCATCCTTCCCGATCCTGATCGAGACGTGGTTGTGATGTCGCGCCTCCTCCGTGTGGTCGCCGAGCAGGATCGGCGGGGGCCGCCGGAAGAGCACGTGGACCTCGGTCATCGTCGTCGCCATCGCTTTCCCGGCCCGGATCAGGAACGGGACGCCGGCCCATCGCCAGTTGTCGATCCGGAGCCGGAGCGCGGCGAACGTCTCGGTCTCGGAGCCGGGATGCACCCCGTCCTCGTTCGCGTAGCCCTCGTACTGCCCTCGGACGTAGTCGGTGGGATCGACGGCGGGGATCGCGCGGAGCACGTCGAGGCGACGATCGGCGATCGCGTCCCTGCTTCCCGCCGGCGCCTCCATCGTGACCAGGGCCAGGACGTGAAGGAGGTGGTTCTGGACGACGTCTCGCAGCGCGCCCACGCCGTCGTAGAAGCTGCCGCGGCCCTCGATGCCGAACGACTCCGCGAGTGTGATCTGCACCGACTTGACGTGGTTCCGGTTCCAGACGGGTTCGAAGATCTCGTTGGCGAAGCGCAGGTACACGATGTCTTGCACCGGCTCCTTCCCCAGGAAGTGGTCGATCCGGTAGATCCGGTCCTCGTCCAGCACCTGGAGGAGGCGCTCGTTCAGCGCACGCGCGGAGGTGAGGTCGTGCCCGAATGGCTTCTCGATCACGACGCGAGCCCGCTCGGCGAGGCCCGCGCTCCCGAGCATCTCCACGATCGGCGCGAACAGTGAGGGAGGGGTGGCGAGGTAGAAGACGGGCTTCTGCGCGGGGCCCAACGCCTCGGCCAGTCGCTCGCCCGAGGAGGGATCGGTCGCGTCGGCCGCGAGGTAGGAGAGGCGCGTGGCGAACCGGTCGAAGACGTCCTCGTCGACCGAGGTCTCCTCGCGTTCGACCGACTCGCGCGCCATCGCTCGAAGATCGTCGGAGGTCAGCTGCTGTCTGCCCACGCCGATCACATCGCACGGGAGCGCGCCCTTCCGCTCGAGCCGATACAGAGCGGGCATCGTCATCCGCCGCCCGACGTCGCCCGTGAGCCCGAACACGACGAGCGCGTCCGCCGTCTTGTCCATAGGCTCCGTCATGGCCGTCGGCCCGCGCCGGGACCGGTCGGCCGCACGAGCGGAGATCGAAGGAGGCCCGGATGACGACTGACCGACCGATGGAGCTCGGGGTGGTGGGACTCGGCCGGATGGGCGCGAACATCTCGCGGCGGCTGATGCGAGACGGGCACGGGTGCGTCGGCTTCGATCTCGACCCGGCCGCCGTCGAGCTGCTGGTGAGCGAAGGCGCCGTCGGGGCGGCGAGCTTCGGAGAGCTCGTCGCCGCGCTCGCTCCGCCGAGGCTCGTCTGGGTGATGGTGCCGGCCGGCGACGCCACCGAGGCGGTGATCCGCGAGTTGGCGGACCGGCTGGAGCCGGGCGACGTCGTGATCGACGGCGGCAACACCCACTATCGCGACGATGTGCGGAGGGCGGGCGAGCTCGGCGAGCGCGGCATCCGGTACGTCGACTGCGGCACCAGCGGCGGGGTCCACGGGCTCGAGCGCGGGTTCTGCCTGACGGTGGGCGGCGACGCCGATGTGTTCGAGCACGTGGAGCCCATCTTGGCATCGCTCGCGCCGGGCGTCGGGGCCGCCTCCCGGACCCGTGGCCGGGAGAAGAGCCCTTCCCCGGCCGAGCACGGCTACCTCCACTGCGGACCGGCCGGCGCGGGACATTTCGTGAAGATGGTGCACAACGGCATCGAGTACGGGCTGATGGCTTCGTATGCCGAGGGTCTCAACATCCTGCGACACGCCGAGGGTGCCGACGCCGCGTACCGGATCGACGTCGCCGAGGTCGCCGAGGTCTGGCGGCGCGGGAGCGTCGTCGCGTCGTGGCTGCTCGACCTCGCGGCGGTCGCCCTCCTCGACGACGCCGACCTCGAGGGATCCGACGAGCGCGTCTCCGACTCGGGCGAGGGGAGGTGGACCGCGATCACGGCGATCGAGTCGGGCACACCCGCGGAGGTGCTCACCGCCGCGCTGTACGCGCGTTTCGCGTCGCGCGACGAGGCGTCGTTCGCCGATCGGGTGCTCTCCGCGATGCGGCGCGAGTTCGGGGGACATGTGGCCGACTGATGATCCACGTCGAGGTGCTCCCGGATCCGGGATCGGTGGGAGAACATGCCGCCGACCTCATCGCCGAGGCGGTACGCCGGGCGGTCTCCGAGGGGCGTCGCTTCACCTGGGCGATCAGTGGGGGCGAGACGCCGATCCCGCTGTTCCGACGGCTGGGCACGCTCGAGCTCCCGTGGCATCTCATCGACACGTGGCAGGTGGACGAGCGGGTCGCGCCGCCGGACGATCCGGATCGCAACCGATCCTCGCAGAGCCGGGCGCTTCCTCCCGAGGCCCAAGACGGGATCAGGTGGATGCCCGTCGAGGACGACCATCTGGATGCGGCGGCGGCTCGATACGCCGCGTCGCTCCCTGAACGGTTCGACGTCATCCACCTCGGACTCGGCGCGGACGGTCACACGGCGTCTCTCCTGCCGGGCGACCCCGTTCTTCACGTTCGGGATCGTGACGTCGCGGTGACGGGGGTCTACGAAGGCCGCCGGAGGATGACCCTCACCTACCCGGGGCTCTCTCGCGCGGAGCGGGCGATCTGGGTGGTGACCGGATCCGAGAAGCGCGCCGCCTTGACGAAGCTCGTCGCCAGGGATGCCTCGGTTCCCGCGTCGCACGTCCCCGTTCCCGACCAGGTCGTCGTCACGGATCAGCGGGAGGAGTGATGGGCATCCCGCTCGAGTTCGGGATCAGCATCACCCCGGACTGGTCGAAGCAGGACGAGCTGCTCGCGCTGGCCCGCGCAGCGGACACCACCGGACTGGACCTGATCGGGATCCAGGACCATCCGTACCAATGGCGCTTCCACGACACATGGACGCTGATCTCTTTCCTCGCCGGAGTGACCTCGCGGGTTCGGTTCTTCCCCGACGTGGGGAACCTGCCGCTCCGGCCGCCGGCGATCCTTGCCAAGTCGGCGGCGTCCCTCGACGTCCTCACGGGCGGACGGGTCGAGCTCGGTCTCGGCGCCGGTGGGTTCTGGGATGCGATCGAGGCGATGGGCGGTCCCCGACGGTCGCCCGCTGAAGCAGTGGAGGCGATCGAGGAAGCGATCGACGTGATGCGTCTGGTGTGGAGCGGAGCGCGCGGCGTCCGTTACGACGGACGTCACTATCGGCTCTCGGGCGTCCACACCGGGCCGAGGCCGGCGCACGAGATCGGCATCTGGGTGGGAGCGGCTCGGCCGCGGATGCTCGATCTCATCGGGAGGAAGGCCGACGGATGGGTTCCCTCCGCGCCGTGGGCGCCGCCGGAGTCCCTGCCCGAGTACCTGCGACGGATCGAAGAGGCCGCGACCCTCGCGGGCCGCGACCCCTCCTCGATCCGCCGGGTCTACAACCTGATGGGCTCGATCGGTCCATCCACCGGCGAGCGCTTCGTGGGGCCCGTCGCGTACTGGGTCGAGGAGCTGACCGGCGTCGCCCGGACCGGGATGGACGCCTTCATCTTCTGGCCGAGTGGGAACGACCCGGTGCGCCAGGTCGAGATGTTCGCGTCCGACGTCGTGCCCGCGGTGCGAGCAGCCGTTTCGGCCTCCTGAGCCGACCAGCACACCCTGCCACCCGCCTCTTTCCGATTACCCCCGTTCCGTATCTTGATTTGACAAAACGGAAGGAAACGGAGGAAACTCCACACGGATTCGGACCGGGAGTGGCTCATGTACGCGGTGGAGCGGCGCCAGGAGATCGCCACGCTGATCGAAGAGCGTGGTCGTGGCGACGTCACCGAGCTGGCGGGACGGTTCGATGTCACGCCCGAGACGATCCGTCGTGACCTGACCGAGCTCGAGCAGCGTCGCCTCTTGCGGCGCGTCCACGGCGGCGCGATCTCGATCCACCGCTTCCGGTCCGAGCCGGCGATCGCCGAGAAGGCCGCGGCCATGGCCGCGGAGAAGGCGGCGATCGCCGAGAAGGCGCTCTCCTTCGTCCCCGAGCACGGATCGGTGCTGCTTGACGCCGGCACCTCGACGCTGGCGCTCGCCCAGATCTTCCCCGAGCGAGAGCTGACCGTGTTCACCCATTCCGTGGCGATCGCGCTGGAGCTCTCGGCTCGGAGCCAGCTCCAGCTCTACGTGATCGGAGGGCGAGTGCGGACCCGCACCCTCGCGAACGTCGATGACTGGGCTCTGCGGCAGCTCGCCGAGCTCCGCGTCGACGTCGCGTTCGTCGGGACCAACGGGTTCAGCGCGGAGCGGGGTCTGTCCACGCCGGATCCCGCCGAGGCCGCCGTGAAGCACGCGATCTGCCTCGCGGCCGCGCAGACGGTCGTGCTCGCGGACCACACGAAGCTGGATCAGGAATCCGCCCTGCGGTTCGCGGCGATCAACGAGTTCGACGTGCTGATCAGCGATGGGGGGCTCGCGGAGGCCGACCGCCGAGCCCTCGAGGAAGCGGATGTCGAGGTGGTGCTCGCGTGAAGGACGTGCGACAGATGACTGTCGAGACGATGGACGCTCGCGGTCGGCGAGGGTCCGAAGCCGATCTGGCGTAGCCAGAGGAGAAGGGAGGGTTGCGGATGTCTACTGCGATCCCAGCGCCGACAGGAACGGCGACCGGGGGATGGCGGGCCAGCGTCCAGAAGCTCGGTGGGTTCCTCGCCGGGATGGTGATCCCCAACATCGGGGCGTTCATCGCATGGGGACTCATCACGGCGTTCTTCATCCCGACGGGATGGACCCCGCACGAGAAGCTCGCGGAGCTCGTCGGCCCGATGATCTTCTTCCTCCTGCCCATCCTGATCGGATACACCGGGGGGCGTCTGGTCCACGGACAGCGAGGCGCGGTCGTGGGGGCCATCGCCACCGCCGGCGTCGCGATCGGCGGGTTCGTCGGAACGGAGGTCAACGGCGAGCTGGTCCAAACCCCGATGTTCCTCGGCGCCATGATCGCCGGGCCGCTCGGGGGATGGGCGATCAAGCAGTTCGACCGGATGGTGGCGGGGCGCATCCCGACCGGCTTCGAGATGCTCGTGGGGAACTTCTCCGCCGGGATCATCGGTGCGCTCCTCGCGATCCTCGCCTTCTTGGGGATCGGACCGGTCGTCGCGGTGATCTCGACCGCCGCCGGCAACGCCGTGGATTTCCTGGTCGACAACACGCTGCTCCCGCTCGCCTCGATCGTCGTGGAGCCGGCGAAGGTCCTGTTCCTGAACAACGCGATCAACCACGGGGTCCTGGCGCCGCTCGGCGTCCAGGATGTCGCGGAAGAGGGGAAGTCGATCCTCTTCATGATCGAGACGAACCCGGGTCCGGGCCTCGGGCTGTTGCTCGCCTACTGGTTCTTCGGCCCTCGCGCGCTCCGTCCGACCGCGCCCGGCGCGATCATCATCCACTTCTTCGGAGGCATCCACGAGATCTACTTCCCCTACGTGCTGATGCGTCCGATCCTGATCCTGGGCATGATCGCTGGCGGGATGGCCGGGGTCTTCATCTTCCTTGTCACGGGAGCCGGTCTGGTGGCGACGCCTTCACCGGGCAGCATCTTCGCCTACTTCGCCGTGACGCCGAGGGGTGGCCTCCCCGGCGTGCTCGCAGGCGTCTTCGTGGCTGCCGCCGTGTCCTTCGGTGTGAACGCGCTGATCCTGAAGGCGACGGTGCGGGAAGAAGAAGAGGTGGTCGTTCCCGAAGCGACGGCGACCTCGACCACGACCGCTCCGGCGACCGCGTGATGGCGTCGGTCCTCGGGAGCGACGTGCGGAAGGTGGTCGTGGCGTGCGAGGCGGGGATGGGCAGTAGCGTGCTGCTCGTGACCCAGCTCCGCGACCGTCTGAAGGGCACGGACGTCGTCGTCGAGCATTCGCCGGTCAGTCAGATCCCGGCGGATGCCGACCTGATCGTCTGTCATACGGGCCTCGAGTCCACGGCCCGGGGCATGGCTCCCGAGAAGGTAGTCGTGACCTTCAACATGTTCCTCGGCGACCCGGCGTTCGACCGGGTCGTCGAGGGGATCACGGAAGGGAAGCCGATCGAGGGATAGACATGGCCGCGCTCCTTCCTGCCAACGGGATCCGTCTCGGGCTGCAGGCGTCGGATCGGTTCGACGCCGTCAGGCAGTCCGGTCAGGTGCTGGTGGACATCGGCGCGGTGGAGCCTCCCTACGTGGAGGCGATGCTCGAAGCGAGAGCGGCTGATCTCGACCTCGCTCGGTGAGGGGTTCGCGATCCCGCACGGGACGGACGAGAGCAGGCGTTGGATCAAGGAGACGATGCTGTCGTTCCTGCAGTTCCCGGACGGCGTCGCCTGGGACGACGACGACGTGACCGTGTGCATCGGGATCGCGCGCGGTCGGCGACGAGCACGTCGGGGTGCTCGCCAACCTGGCGCGGATCTTGACGGTCCCCGAACAGGCGGCACGTCTTCGATCCGCGGAGCGGATCGAAGACGTGCTGTCGATCCTCGGTTCCGAAGAGGAGGCGAAGGCGTGAAGGTCGCCCGTCTCTACGCCGCAGGCGACCTCCGGGTGGAGGATCTCCCGGTCCCGGAGGCGGGCCCGGGGGATCTCGTCATCCGGGTCCGCACCTGCTCGACGTGCGGAACGGACGCGAAGATCTTCCGGTTCGGACATCACCACATCTCGCTGCCGCGCGTCCTCGGTCACGAGGTCGCCGGCGAGATCACCGAGGTGGGACCGGGCGTCGAGGGCCAGGACGGTGAGAGATGGTCCGAAGGAGACCGCGTGCAGATCGATCGCGGCCGTCCCCGACGGCGTCTGCACGTTCTGCCGGCGAGGGCAGCACACCGTGTGCGAGGACCTCGAGTCGATCGGCTACCAGTACGACGGAGGCTTCGCGGAGTTCATGCGCGTGCCCGCCAAGGTGCTCACGGTGGACGGCGTCAACCGCGTCCCGGCGCACGTCCCCTTCGAGGAAGCGAGTCTGACGGAGCCCCTCGCGTGTGTCCTGAACGGGCAGGAGCTGGCTGGCGTCGGCGAGGGTGACGTCGTCGTCGTCCTCGGCGCGGGACCGATCGGCTGTCTCCACGTGCGGCTGGCGCGAGCGCGGGGCGCGCAGACGGTCGTCATCGTCGACGTCAACCAGAGCCGGCTCGATCTCGCCGCCCGCGCGGAACCGGACGCGACGATCGACGGCTCCAAGGACGATCCGATCGACGCGGTTCGCAAGATGACGGAGGGCCGAGGCGCCGACGTGGTCATCACCGCGACCGGCGTGGGCCAGGCGCAGGAGCAGGCTCTCGAGATGACGGCCCCACGGGGCCGGATCTCCCTGTTCGGCGGGCTCCCCAAGGACGACTCGACCATCAGGTTCGACTCCAACCTCGTCCACTATCGCGAGCTCTCCGTGTTCGGGGCCTACGGGTCCGCTCCCCGACACAACCGCGAGGCTCTCTCCCTCATCGCGGACGGCCGGGTTCGCGTCGATGATCTGATCACCCATCGGCTGCCGCTCGCGGACGTTCACCGGGCGATCGAGACGGTGATATCCGGCGAGGGCCTGAAGGTCGTCATCGAGCCGTGACGCCATGATCGTCACGGTCACGCCGAACCCCAGCCTCGATCGCACGCTGGAGGTCGAGGCGCTGAACCGCGGCGAGGTCGTCCGCGCGTACGCGGACCGGTCCGATCCGGGAGGCAAGGGCGTCAACGTTTCCCGGGCGCTGGTGGCGAACGGTCATCCATCCCGCGCCGTCCTTCCACTCGGAGGCGCCGACGGCGAGCTGCTCGCCTCGCTCCTGCAGGGCCTCGGCATCGAGGTCGCCGCCGTGCCGATCGCCGATGCCATCCGATCCAACGTCACCGTGGCGGAGCCCGATGGAACCGTGACGAAGCTGAATGCTCCCGGCCCGCAACTGTCGGGCGCCGAGGTAGAGGCCCTGCTCGAACGCGCGGTCGCGGTCACCGACGGCGCCGCGTGGGTGGTGGGGTCGGGGAGCCTCGCGCCGGGGACGCCGGACGATCTCTACGCTCGCCTGACCGCCGCGGTCCGCGCGGTCGGCGCACGGGTTGCGGTGGACACCAGCGGGCAGGCGCTCGAGAGTGTGCTCGCGGCCGGACCCGACGTCTTGAAGCCGAACGAGGAGGAGCTGAGCGAGGTGACCGGCGTCGTCCCAGGGACACTTGGGGACGTCGTCCTGGCTGCGAACGAGCTCCGATCGAAAGGGGTAGGAACCGTGCTCGTCTCACTCGGGCCCAGCGGGGCCGTGCTCGTCACCGATGGCCAGGCGATCCACGCGGAGAGTGGGGTGATCGTTCCGAGAAGCACGGTGGGGGCGGGGGACGCGCTCCTTGCCGGCTTCCTCGCCGCCGGAGGAGAAGGCCCGGATGCCCTCGCCGAGGGTGTGGCGTGGGGGGCGGCCGCGTGTGTCCTTCCGGGCACGGCGGTTCCCGGACCAGGCGACCTCCGGAGGGACCTGGTGCAGACCCACCCGGTCGATCCCGAGCGACGCCTGGCGCTCGCTGCCGATCGCCGGAGGTCGACCCATGCCTGAGGCGACGGTGACGCTGCAGAACGCGACCGGGTTGCACGCCCGGCCGGCGAAGATCTTCGCGAGAGCCGCCGCCGCATCGGCTGCCGAGGTATCGGTCGAGAAGGATGGGCGCCGCGTGAACGCGAAGTCGGTGTTGTCGGTGCTCACGCTGGACTGCCACCAGGGAGACGAGATCCTGATCAGCGTCGAGGGTGAAGGCGCCGAGGCGACGCTCGCCGAGCTTGTCGCTCTGGTCGAGTCGAAGTTCGGCGAGGACGAGCAGGAAGGCGGAGGCGAACCCACGTGAGCACGAGGCTGACGGGACGGGCGGCGGCGCCGGGCGCGGCGGTCGCCCCGGCGTTCGTTCTTTCTCCCCAGCCCGTCCTGACGAAGCTCCCCGACGTGGCCTCGGTCGCGCCCGAGGAGGAGCTGGCGCGCCTCCTCGGCGCGCTCCAACGGGCCGAGACAGAGCTCCGGGAGCTCGCCGTGACCGTGTCGGACTCGGCCGGCGAGGACGAGGCCGAGATCTTCGAGGCCCACGCCGAGTTCGCGGCCGACCCCGAGCTGGCCCGTCTGACCGAGGATGCGGTTCGTGCCGGCACCTCGGCCGAGCGTGCCGTGGTCGGCGCCTTCGAGACGTTCCGGGAGCTGCTCGTCGCGTCCGCGAGCGAGTACCTCGCGGCGCGCGCATCCGACCTCGACGACGTTCGGGACCGAGTCGTGAAGATCCTCCTCGGCATGAGCACCTCCGGCGATCGGCCGGAGAGCCGTTCGGTGATCGTCGCGCACGAGCTCACGCCTTCCCAGACGGCGAGCATCCCGGTCGACCTGATCGCGGGGATCGTGACCGAGACGGGCTCGCCGACGAGCCATGCCGCGATCCTTGCCCGCGCGCTCGGGGTGCCCGCCGTCGTCGGGTGCGAGGGGCTGCTGGCGGTCACACGCGCCGGCGTGGACGTCGCGATCGACGGTCGAGCCGGCGAGGCGATCATCGATCCGTCCCCCGCCGAGCGCGAGGCGGTCGTCCGCCGCCACGAGCAAGAGGAGCGGCGCCGCGAGGAACTCGGGGCGCTCCGCGACGAGCCCGGCGGAACCGCCGACGGACATCACGTCGAGCTCGCCGCGAACATCGGCTCGATCGACCACATCCCTGCAGCGGTCGAAGCGGGTGGGGAAGGGAGCGGTCTGGTGCGGACCGAGTTCCTGTTCCTGGGTCGAGTGACCGCGCCCACCGTCGAGGAGCAGACCAAGGTGTACGCGGAGATCCTTCGAGGGTTCCCCGGTCACCGGGTCGTGTTCCGGACCCTCGACGCGGGAGCCGACAAGCCGTTGCCGTTCGTGGATCGCGAGCCCGAGGAGAACCCGGCGCTCGGCCTCCGCGGCGTCCGGCTGAGCCTCGATCAGCCGGATCTGTTCCTCGACCAGCTCCGTGCGCTCGTGCGGGCGAAGGCGGAGGTCGCCGGCGAGGAAGCCGGTCGGCTTGCGATCATGTTCCCGCTGGTTGCCCTGGCGTCCGAGCTGTCGGCGGCGCGCGCTTCCCTCGAGACGGTCGCAGCAGATGAGGGTCTCGACGCGACCGACATCGAGGTGGGCGTGATGATCGAGGTTCCCTCGGCGGCTCTCGGCGCTGCCCGGCTCGCGCGGCACGCCGACTTCTTCTCGATCGGCACGAACGACCTGATCCAGTACCTGTTCGCGGTCGACCGGCTCAACGGCGCGGTGGCGGACATCGGCGACGTCCTCGAGCCCGACGTGCTCACCCTGATCGGGAGCATCGTCGAGTCCGCACATGCGAACGACGCGTGGGTCGGGGTGTGCGGTGAGGCCGCCGGCGACCCCACCGTGGCCGGGGCGCTCGTCGGGCTGGGCGTGGACGAGCTCTCGATGACGAAGGTCGCGATACCCGAGGTGAAGGACGCTCTCCGGCGGCTGACGAAGGAGGCGTGCAGCGATGCCGTCGCGGCCGCGATCGCCGACGCCGAGGACGCAGCGAAGGTGCGCAGGATCCTCGAAGACCGGCTCGGAACCTCCCTCACTCCGTAGCGGCGAGGGCGGTCCGTGGTCCGGTCGACCGATGCGACGGTCGCCGAGCACACGGTGGAGACGACCGACTAAGACGAGGGAGCGGGCCGATCAGACGAAATCGGCCGTCTCGGGATCCTCGTCATCGCCGGACGGTATCGAAGCTCTCCTGTTCGAGCATCGCGGCGGGAGTGTCGGGGATGACCACCCGCGGACGGCGGCGGCGCCAGAGGATCAGAGCGATCGTCGCAACGGCGAGCAACCCCGAGGCGACCACACCGCCGAACCAAGCCGGCAGTTCCCGCTGCTCCGCCGACAGCCGATCCCTCAACCGCTCGACTCGTCTCTCCGTCGCCACGATCGCGGCCTCGGCTCGGCCGAGTTCGTCCTCGAGCCGACTGAGCATCTGCTCGTGACGAGATCCCTCCCGGATCGCTCTCCGAAGGTGGGCGCGGATCCGCTGGAGTCGCAGTGCCTCGACCCGGGGAGGTGCCGAGCTGACGACGGTCAATTCGGCGTCGAACAGATCACCGACGCCCTGGGTGCAGCCGAGATCGCACACCCGGAGCGGATAGGCGCCCGGTGCCACACGCGGCACCGTGAGACTCGCGTTCAGTCGCCACTGACAGAAGTTCCCCGTGTTGGGAGCGATATGGACCCTTCCGATGAAGATCGGCCGGGTCGTCGGAGGATCGAGGTACGCGAACCAGGGACCGGCGCTGACCGGCGCCAGTGAGCCGTTGCAGAACGTCCCGCTGAGCCGGATCTCGGACCCCTGGCGTGCCCAGCTCCTCGGCCCCACGTGCAGGGGCGAGCCCCCGGCCCAAGCGGGCGGCAGGAGGCCGATCACGATCACGACGAGGATCGACGAGACCACGGATCGCTTGGCCCGTTTCGGAAGACCGTGCGCTGGATCAGCCACATCCATCTCCGATCTCGGATGGGCTGCGTGTTGGCAGCCCGAACAGGAGACCCGCGAAGTCGGTCATCGGTTCCGCGTCGTGCCATGGATAGGGTTGGTGCATGGAGAACTACGAGCCGGGCATGAGCTTCGGTGAGGACACGGCCGAGACCTACGACGACGAGCCACGAGGAGACGAAGAGGCGGCCGTCGCCTTCCTGGAACGACTCGCGAGCGGGGGTCCCGCCCTCGAGCTGGCGATCGGCACGGGTCGGATCGCGCTGCCGCTCGCCGCGCGCGGGATCGAGGTCGACGGCATCGACATCTCACCGGCCATGGTCGCCAAGCTCCGCGAGAAGCCGGGTGGCGACCGGATCTCGGTGACGATGGGCAACTTCGCCGAGGTCCCGGTGCCGGGCACCTATCGGCTGATCTACGTCGTGTACAACACGCTGTTCAACCTGCTGACCCAAGATGACCAGATGCGCTGCTTCGAGAACGTCGCAGCCCACCTCACCGACGACGGCTCGTTCGTCGTCGAGGCCAACTCGCCCAGCTTCTTCTATCGCTTGCGCAACGACCAGCATGTGGATGCGGAGTCGATCGAGGTCGACGAGGTGTGGCTCGACGTGTTGCGCCACGATCCGGTGTCCCAGACGATCGACGAGAGCCACGTCCAACTCTCCCGCGCGGGTGTGCGCCTCTTCCCGATCGCTCAGCGGTATTCGTGGCCCAGCGAGCTCGACCTGATGGCGCGGATCGCGGGGCTTCGTCTCAGAGAGAGGTGGGACGGCTGGAACCGGGAGCCGTACACCTCGACGGGCAACGTCGTGTCCGTCTTCGGACGATGAAGGCGATCGTCCAGGAGCGGTACGGCTCGCCCGACGCCCTCGAGCTTCGGGAGATCGAGAAGCCCACACCCGAGGCCGACGAGGTCCTGGTCCGGGTTCGCGCGACATCCGTCCATCCGGATGTGTGGCACGCGCTGCGAGGGATCCCGTACGTCCTTCGCGTGATGGGATCCGGCTTGCGCAGACCGAAGAACCCGGTCCCCGGTACCGATCTCGCCGGAGTCGTCGAGTCGGTGGGCAGGGACGTGACGCGGTTCCAGCCGGGCGACGAGGTCTTCGGACAGAGCGTGGGTGCCAATCTGTGGGGCAACGGCGGCACCTACGCGGAGTACGCGGCCGCGCCCGCCTCCAGGCTCGAGCCGAAGCCGGCCGACCTCACCTTCGAACAGGCCGCGGCCGTGCTCACCTCCGGACCCATCGCGGTCCAGGGGATCCGCGACGAGGGTCGGACCCAGCCGGGACAGAGGGTCCTGATCAACGGTGCGGGCGGAGGTGTGGGGACCACCGCGGTCCAGCTCGCCAAGGCGTACGGAGCGGCCGTGACCGCCGTCGACAGCGGCGAGAAGCTCGACATGCTCCGGTCGATCGGGGCAGACGAGGTCGTCGACTACGCGCAGGAGGATTTCACCCGGAGCGGCGAGCGCTACGACCTCGTCCTCGACATCGCGGGGAACCACCCGTGGTCGGACCTCAAGCGCTCGCTCACGCCCGACGGGACCTACGTCCTGATCGGCCACGATCAGTACGGAGGTTCCGGCCATCGGTGGTTCGGAAGCCTGGGCCGGTTCTTCAAGCTGATGGTGATCGCACCGTTCGTGAGACACCTGCATCCCTTCCGCGGCGCCAAGGATCCCGGAGACCGACTCGTCGTTTTGAAGGAGCTCATCGAGGCGGGGAAGATCACGCCGGTCATCGACAGGACGTTCCCGCTGAGCGAGGTGTCCGAGGCGATCCGCTACCTGGAATCAGGACGTGCACGGGGGAAGATCGTCATCACCGTGTGACGGCTCAGGCGGCCAGATAGCGCAGCACGACGAACGTCGAATGAAGGTCGACGAAGGCCTCCCCGGCGGTCACGATCTTCCCGTCCGCCTGGATCGCAACGCCGTTGGCGCCGTGACTGGGGCCGATGTCGTCCACGACCTTCCCATCCCCGCTGAAGAGATCGTCCAGGACGCCCTCCGGTGTGAACCGTGCGATCGCCGTGAAGCGATCGCAGCACATCCCCAACAACACGGATCGGTGGCTCGAGCCGGCCACCACGATCTTCCCATCCGCCTGGATCGCGATGTCGTTCGCGATGTCGTACCACCCCCCGACGAAGTACTCGGCGAAACGGGTCACGGCCTTGCCGTCGCCGCTGAACGAAACGTCGAGGCTCCCATCCACCTCGTAGCGGGCCAGCGCGAAGGTCGCTCCGTAGGTGATCCGAGTTGCCGACCCAGCCACGACGATCTTCCCGTCGGCCTGGAGGGCGAGGCTCGTTGCCGAGTCCTGGTATCGGGAGAAGTTCGTGAACACCGTTCCGTCCCCGCCGAAGGAGGCGTCCCGCACGCCATCGGCCGTGAAGCGCGCGACGGCGAATCTCCCTCTCGACCCGCCGCCTCGGCCGGCCACGACGATCCTCTGGTCGGGCTGCACGGCGGCATCGAGCGCGAAGTCCCCTCCGGGGGTGAGGTTGGCGAAGACCTTGCCGTCCGAGCTGAACGCGGGATCTCGAGACCCATCCGACAGATACCGGACGAGCGCGAACGCGGCGTCCGAGGGACCCCCGTATGATCCCCCGCGAGCCCGTCCGACGACGACGATGTCGCCGTCCGCCTGGATCGCGACGCCGGACGCGAAGTCGTCCGACGGCGAGAAGTTCGTCAGCACGACGCCGTCCCCGCCGAAGGCTCCGTCCAGTGCCCCGTCCGCTCCGTAGCGGGCGGTCGCGAACCGGCCGCCGTTGCCACCGGCCCGCCCCGTCACGACGATCTTGCCGTCCGCCTGGATCGCGAGATCGGAGGCGAAGTCGTCTCCCGCGGTGAGGTTCGTGGCGACCTTCCCGTCGCCGCCGAACGTGGTGTCGAGCGCGCCGCCCGGGGTGTACCGGGCGAGCACGAACCGCCGGCCGTCCTTCCCCGCAACGACGATCTTGCCGTCCGACTGGATCGCGACGGCAGCGGCGGCGTCTCTCCCTCTGAAGTCGGTACGGACGACGCCGTCGTCACCGAATGTCTGGTCGAGGTCTCCCGAGGCTGCGGACGCGGCACCGACCACGACGGTGTTCAGCCCGACTGCGATGAGCGCGACGCAAACGGTCTTGAGAACCAAGGGTATGCCTCCGAGCGCAACGCTAGTGAGGCATGCCACCTAGAGTCAAACCATCCTCGCGGATCCCCGACGGACTCGGAGAAGCTCCCCTCCGTCAGAACGGTTTCGTGACCATCAGCACGATGACGGCCGCCACCATGAACCGTTCGTACAGCCGCGTCGCGCGTACCGCCTTGTCCTCGAAGGCAGCCGTCAGAGCGGACGTGACTTCGCCTCGCCCAACCGCCTCCGTGAGCGCGTCCTCGAAGATCCGGCCGCGGGGGATGAACACCAGCGGGATCAGCGGCAAGAGAGACAGGTACAGCAAGAGCGAGATCAGGAGCCACCAGTTCCCCGAGCCGGTGAGTGGGCGGCCCTGGGCCCACACCGTGAGGAGTCCGAGCACGAGAACCGCGATCGAACCCGGCACGACCATCAGCCGATCGAACCGTCCGGCCAGCTCCGCGAGCTCGGCGACGACGCCGATGTTCTTGGTCTTCCGCGCCTTCTCGAGCGTGATGTCCCGGCCGGCGAGACCCGCGACGAACCAGAAGGCGGTCAGGACGTGAAGGAGCACCAGCCACCTGGACACCGCAGCAACCTACCCTTCGGCCGGCCCTGGCAGAAGTCGCGTCAGGTCCTCGGCGGAGGCGGGGGAGGCGGAGGCGCTGCGGGGATCGCAGGGGCGTCGGGGATCGAAGGAGCTTGCCCTCTGATCACCAGGGTCCCGGCGAGGATGTCGTGGAGCCCCTGCTTCCGCTGCGTGAACGCGACCATCAGGAAACCGATCCCGAGGATCAGGGCCGAGAGGATCTTCGCGAAGTACCGGCCGGTGGCCCTGCCGAAACCGATCCGACGTCCCTCGAGGTCCGTCACGATGATGCCGAGCGCCATCTTCCCGATGGTCGCTTGCTTGGCGGAGCTCTCCATGAGCGCGTAGTACAGCCACGTGACCACGGTCGTGACCGAGGAGGCCGAAGAGGATCGAACAGCTTCCGCGTAGGTGTCCCCGCCGCCGAACGCCAGGGTCAACGGCACCGTGACCACGCTCACGATCAAGCCATCGATGATCACCGCTGCGACCCGTCGCCAGAAGCCCGCGTACACGCCGGTACCGACCATCGCCGCCATGGACCCTCCTCTCGGACACGGCATCGTTGCACATCGAGGGTTCCGGCGCCCAGAGCGGTCGTCGCTACGTGGTTCGGTAGCGAAGGAGAGCCACGCCGTTGCCGAATCGGCGTTCATCCAGCAGCTCGAGCTCCACGCGGGCGTCGTCGGGGAGCGCCCGAGTGCCCCCACCCACGACGATCGGCGCGAGGAACAGTCCGATCTCGTCGACCAACCCCGCCCGGATCGCCTGCGCGGCGAGGGCGGGACCGCCGACGCTGATGTCCCGGTCCTCCGCCTCCTTCATCCGGCGGATCGCGTCGGGGTCGAAGCGTCGTTCGATCCGTGTCCTCGCGCTCGACACCGTTTCCAGGCTCCGGGAGTAGACGACCTTGTCGGCCGCTCGCCAGATCTCGGCGTAGTCCTTGATGAAGGGCAGCTCGTCGGAGATGGTCTCCCACGCGGCCATCACGTCGTACATCCGGCGTCCGTAGAGATAGGTGCCGATCGGCCGCTCGAGGTCGTTGACGAGGGCGTGCACCTCCTCGTCCGGTTCGGCCCAATCGAAGTTGCCGTCGTCGTCCGCGACGTACCCGTCGAGCGACATGATCGCCGTGTAGATCAGCTTGGCCATGGGGCACCTCCCGTCCCCACACTACGGACGTCGCAGGTCTGAGATCGACACACCCGCTAGCTGAAGGGCTTGGCCACCATCACGTAGATGATCGCGAGCCACGCGAGCCCGTCGATCGTGTTCATCACCGCGACGCTCGGCGCGCCGGCGAGCGCGCGGAGCTCCTCGGAAGCCTGGTCTTCGGGGCTCGCGGCCGCCGCGGCCTTCAGCTTCTCGGCTTGCGACCGGTGGTAGGTCAGCCCGTTCACCAGGATGAACAGGGCCAGGGCGTACCCGATCAGCAGCCATGTCTGCGTCAGATCGAAGTCGCCGGTGATCGCGGCGAGGAATCCACAGATGACGCCGAGGAGGAACATCGCGCCGCCGATCGGGGCGAAACGGTCCTCCGCCGTCAACACCCCACGGAGAGCTCGGACGTTTCCCGAGCGAGCGACGGCTCCCGAAAGCATCCCCTGTCCGACGAAGATCGAGACGGCGACGAACATGAAGGCGATGTGCAGGAACTTCCAGATCGTTACGGCATCCATGTTCCGGATGCTAACGGCGATCCGCCTTCGCCAAGAACGTCCCGTACATTGGCGGTCGTGGAGAGCGCCGATCTCGCCTCGGTCCGGTGGATCCACGGAGCGCCCGACTGCGACGGTTCGATCGATCCGCCGCTCCAGGTCGTGGCCGCCGACGACGACATGTTTGTCATCCGCCAGAGCAAGTGCGTCGACTTCGAGGCGCCGTTCCTCTATCTGCTGATGGGCACGGAGACGGCTTTGCTCCACGACACCGGCGCCACGGAGGACGCCGACCTGTTCCCGATCCGTCGCACGCTGGAGGACCTGATCGCCGGGAGGTCGCTCGAGATCGTCGTCACGCACTCGCACGGGCACGGGGACCATCGGGCGGGGGATGCGCAGTTCACGGATCTCCCACCGGGGTCGGTGGCGCCTCTCGGTGCGGAAGGGGTGGCGGGATTCTTCGGGATCGAGGATTGGCCTCAGGGTCGTGCCACGCTGGACCTGGGCGACCGGCCGGTCGACGTCCTCCCCACGCCCGGTCACCTCGGCGATCACATCGTTCTGTTCGACCGGACGCGCGGGCTCCTCCTCAGCGGAGACATGCTGCTCCCCGGCACGTTGACCGTGCGGGACTGGGGTGCCTACCGCGAGAGCACGAGCCGCCTCGCCGCCTTCGCCCGCGAAACGGCGGCTGACGACCGCCCGATCCGGCACATCCTGGGCGCGCACATCGAGATGAGCACGAAGGGCGAGCTCTACGAGCTGGGGACGACCTATCAACCCGACGAGGCCCCGCTGCCCCTGACGGTCGACGATCTCTTCGCACTCGAATCGATGCTCGAGGAGGCGGGGGACACGCCGCACCCGATCCCCAGTGACCGCTTCGTCGTAAAGCCGATCGACGGGGAGTGAGGAGGGCCCATGACAGAGACATCTGGTTCCGCTCCGGACGACCTCGGAGCCATCGCGAGATCGATCATCGATGCGAACCGGTTCATGACGCTCGCCACGGCGGACGAGCAGGGCTCGCCCTGGGCGTCGCCCGTGTGGTACGCGCCGGTTGCGTACCGCGAGTTCCTCTGGGTCTCGTCCCCCGAGGCCCGGCACTCGGGGAACCTCGCCGTCCGCCCCGAGCTGGCGGTCGTGATCTTCGACTCGCACGAGGCCGGCGGCTGGAAGGCTCTCTATATGACCGCGGTGGCCGAGCAGCTCACCGACGTCGACGACGCGATCACGATCTTCTCGCGACACGGAGAAGCGCAAGGGCTCCGTGCGTGGACGCGCGAGGACGTCGTTCCTCCCGCTCGCCACCGTCTGTATCGGGCGACGGTCTCCGAGCACTTCGTCCTCGACCCGCACGACCGGCGGATCCCCGTGTCGTTGGCCTGAGGGAACACGACCCGACGCGCCGTCAGTCGATGAGCTCCGCGGCGTCGCCGACATCGATCCGGCCGGGCCGCTCCACGTCCCCGTAGATGCCGAGGAGCAGTTCCGTGCCCACCTTCCGATGCCGTGCCAGCACGGAGAGCGTGTCGAAGTCGTTCTCGCCGGTGTCCGGTGCCAGGTTCGTCATCACGCAGCGATGGATCCGTTGCCCGAGACGGAGGACGGCACCACCGACGCGGAGACCTCGACCCTGCCATCCGTCCTCCCCGTAGGCTTCCACACCGTCGAGCTCGATCAGCATCCGGAAGCGGCGCGGATCCAGCCGGCCATCGCCGCCTCGCATGCCCACGTCCGCGATCGAGGCGAGGGAGATGATCGAGGCGCGATGTCCGCCCCCTGCGAACTCGGGTTCGTCGACACGGAAGACCGAGAGGGCTACGTCGTCGACGACGTGGCGGACCGCGTCGGTGAAGATCGGGTCGATCGCCCGAGCGGGAACCGTCCGATCGAACAGCTTGATGCCGAGTGGTTCGCCCATCGGGAGCGCGCTGCCTTCAACCGAGGAGCCGTCCGGGAAGCGCAGCGTCAGTCGCTCGTCCGCCTCCGACCATGTGCACACGATCGGCATCAGCGGTGCTTTCGAGATGCCGTGCAGTCTCGTTCCGTCGGAACGCGCGAACAGGAAGCGCCGATCGCCGACAGCGCCGTTGCGCCGGAGGTCGATCGAGTCGGGATGATGCAGGGCCGTCGACTTCACGGGCGTGACGTTGAAGCGCGCGACGGTTGCGACGGGCATGCGAGGAGCCTAACGGCCGCCTCGCGCCGATCGCCGCTTCAGCTTCTCGAGGCCGTCAAGCATCAGGTCGAGCGCGAACTCGAACTCGAACTGGTCGTCGCACCCGGGCCCGACCGTAGACGCGTCGTCGTGTGAGATCTTGCTGAAGATCTCGAAGATGTACGGGTACGTGCCTGCCATCGAGCCCCACATCTCGGCCTCGGCCTCCGGATCGACGTCCGTGGTGTCGTTGAACAGCTCCTGGGTGAACCCGAACATCCGGCTGCCCATCGCGTGCAGCGCGTGATGTGTGAGGTCGAGCGAGAACCCCCCCGTGCGGAACATCCCGATCATCGAGTCCATGTAGCCGAGCACCACCGGGGTGGGGGTCTTCCGTGACTCCATCAAGCGGGACGCCCACGGGTGGCGGAGGAGCGCGCGGCGCGCCGAGAGGACCCTCGCTCGGAGTGCCGTCTTCCAGTCGGATCCATCGAGCGGCGGGTCGATCTCCTCGATGACCACGTCGACCAGGGCGTCCAGGAGCTCGTCCTTGTTGGCAACGTGCCGGTAGAGCGCCATCGGGACGACGTCGAGCGCCTGTGCGAGCTTGCGCATGCTGAGGGCCTCGATGCCGCTCTCGTCGGCGAGATCGACCGCCGTACGCAGCACCCGTTCCCTGGTCAGGGGAACCCGGGTCTCCGCCCCGACCTCGATCTCCGTGCTCATCGGCTCACCTCCTGCGCCAGCCGTATTGACAAGTGTACGCCGTACACGTACTCTCCACCCATCGAAGTGTACGGCGTACACATCAGAGACGCCAGCATGGGTAGCAGGGGAGGGGATCTGGATGAAGGCGATCGTGCAGGATCGATACGGCTCCGCGGACGTTCTGGAGTTCGAAGACATCGATGAGCCGGTGATGGGCGCGGACGACGTGCTCATCCGGGTCCACGCGGCCGGCTGCGGTCCCGACGTGTGGCACCTGATGACCGGGATGCCGTACATGGCGCGACTCGCCATCGGGCTCCGCGAGCCGAAGGCCAAGGTCCTCGGCTGGGACGTCGCGGGCACGGTCGAGGCGGTCGGCGCCAACGTCACGGGCATACAAGCCGGCGACGAGGTGATGGGCACCGCGAAGGGCTCGTTCGCGGAGCTCGCGATCGCCCAAGCAGGCGATCTGGTCCCGAAGCCGGCGAACCTCAGCTTCGAGCAGGCGGCGGCCATCCCGGTCTCCGGCGTGACGGCCCTGCGAGCCATCCGGGACGAGGGCCACGTGCAACCGGGGCAGTCCGTACTGGTCATCGGTGCGTCCGGAGGCGTGGGGTCCCTCGCCGTGCAGATCGCCAAGGCTGACGGCGCGAAGGTCACCGCCGTGTCCAGTACGTCGAAGGAGGACCTGGTCCGTTCACTCGGCGCGGACGACGTGATCGACTACACGCGCGAAGACTTCACCGACGGGTCCCGGCGCTGGGACGTGATCGTCGACACCGCCGGCCGTCGCCCGTTGTCACAGCTGCGACGCGCGCTCACCCCGAAGGGCACCCTCGTGATCGTGGGTGGCGACGGCGGTGGTCGGTGGACCGGAGGCTTCTTCCGCGGGATGCTGCGGGCGCCCCTGGTGTCGCTGTTCGTGGGTCAGAGGCTCCGCGGACTGGCCACGAAGATCAAGCGGGAGGATCTGCTCGCCCTCGGAGGAGCTGGTCGAGGCAGGCACGGTCACGCCGCTGATCGACCGCACGTACCCGTTGATCGAGGCATCCGATGCGGTCCGCTATCTCGAGGAGGGCCACTCCCGCGGCAAGGTCGTCATCACTGTCTGACTGAACGCACCGGGGAACCGGTCGCACGGAAGTTCCTGGCATCTTCGTCTCAAGCACGCAACGAAACGCAGTCCATGCATCCATGTCGACAGAAGGAGTCTCGATGCAACGCTCCGCTGAGCACGACACAGCAGCGCCGATCCTGACCGCGCGCGGCGTGGTGAAGACCTACCGCACCGGCACGAACGAGGTGCACGCTCTGCGTGGCATCGATCTCGACGTCCGGCCCGGCGAGCTCCTCATGATCATGGGCCCTTCCGGCAACGGGAAGACCACCCTGCTCAACTGTCTGTCCGGCTTGGATGACATCGACGCCGGTACCGTCACCGTGGACGGCGACGACCTGTTCGCGATGTCTGACGCTACGCGTACCCGTCACCGGGCCAACCGGATGGGCTTCGTGTTCCAGTCCTTCAACCTGATCCCCGTCCTCTCCGCGCGAGAGAACGTGGAGCTGCCGTTGCTGGTCACCGGTGTGGCGCCGAAAGAGGCTCATGAGCGGGCGCGCGAGATGCTCGCCCGCGTCGGCCTGGCCGAACGCGCCGATCACCGGCCTGGTGAGCTGTCGGGCGGCGAGCAGCAGCGCGTCACCGTGGCACGCGCCTTGGTCGCGGAGCCGGCGCTCGTGTGGGCCGACGAGCCCACCGGCGCGCTCGACAGCCAGACCGCCGGCGAGATCGTCGAGCTGCTCCACGAGGTGCACGCCGCCGGTCAGACGCTGGTCGTGGTCACGCACGACGAAGGTCTCGGCCGATCGGGACAGCGCCTCGTGCAGGTCCGCGACGGGCTGGTGGTCCACGACGACGATCCGATGGAGCTGCTCCTCACCCCGGATCCGGTGATGGCGTGACCGCCCTCATCGTGCTCGGGATCGTCGCGCTCCTCTTGCTCGCTCCCCTGGCCGTCGCGGCACTGCGGCAACGAACCCTCTTCACCATGGCCCTGCGCAACATCGGTCGTCGACGCGCGGAGGCCGTCCTGGTCGTCGCCGGGGCGCTCCTCGGCACTGCCATCATCACCTCGTCGCTCGTCGTCGGAGACGTCATCGAAGCCTCATTCGCCGACGTCGCTCGGACCCAGTACGGCCCGATCGACATCACGCTGACCTCCGAGGAGGGCTCGATCGACGACGTCGAGACGGCGGTCGACGCCGGCGAGATCCGCGGCATCGATGGTCTGCTGGCGGTGACCACCGCCACCGCGACCCTCGAAGCGCCGAAGGGAAACGTGGCGGTGCCGCAGGTCCAGGTCGTGGAGCTCGACCTCGCGGCGGCACGCAACTTCGGATCGGATCCGACGATCACCGGTGTCGCCGATGCCGGCGCACTCGACGAAGGGCAGATCGTCATCAACGAGCGGACCGCGCGAGAGCTCGATGCCGAGGAGGGGGACGAGTTGCGTCTCCACGCGTACGGCTCGGCGATCGACGTGACGGTCACGCGGGTCGTCCCGGAGGTCGGGTTCGCGGGGTACGGTGGCGCGCTCGTCGCCCCGGGCACGGTCACCGGGTTGGCGGATGACGCCACCGCGTCGGCCGCATCACCTCGGCAGCGTCTCCTGGTCTCCCTCGACGGAGGGGTGTTCGACACACGTGCGCTGTCCGACGCGGTGGTGACGGATCTTCGCGCCGCCGTCGCGACCGTGCCGGGCGTCGAGGTCGAAGCGCCCAAGGCGCTGGTGCTGGACGACGCGGAACGCCAAGGCGCCGGGCTCACCGAGGTCTTCAGCATGATCGGGATCTTCAGCGTCCTCGCGGGGATCCTGTTGCTGATCAACCTGTTCGTCATGCTCGCCGAGGAGCGCAAGACCGAACTCGGCATGCTGCGAGCGGTCGGATTCACCCGCCGCCGCCTGACCCGGGCATTCGCGATCGAGGGCGCGGTCTACGCGATCGTCGCCTCGGCGCTCGGAGCGGTGGCCGGGCTCGGCGTCGGATGGCTCGTCGCGTTCGTCGCGGGTCCCATCTTCGGGGCGGCAGAGGGATCCAGCTATCCGCTGGTCATCGAGCCCATGAGCCTCGCGATCGGAGCGAGCACGGGTCTGGTCATCTCGCTGGTGACCATCTGGGTCACCAGCCTCCGCATCGCCAGGCTCAACATCATCCGGGCGATCCGGGATCTGCCGGAGCCCAAGATCGCCCGCGCGCGTACGCGGACATTGGTGCTTGGAGCCGTCGGCATCGTCGTCGGTGTCGTGGCTGCGTCCCTCGGCTACCTCGAGGAGAACCCGTTCGCGCTCGTCCTCGGGGTCCCGGTGATGGCGTTCTCCGCGGCACCGCTCCTGCGCCGGCTCCTTCCGGAGCGTTCCGCGCGTTTGCTCGTCGCGGGAACCGTGCTCGCCTGGGGGCTCCTGGTGTATCCGCTGTTCCCCGACATCATGGGCGGCTCCGACATGCTCATCTTTGTCGTCCAGGGCGTGGTGCTGACCGTGGGCGCCGTGTCGCTGGCGTCGAGCCTGGATCGCGTCTGGACCTTCGTGGTTGAGCATCTCGGACGCGGTGGTCGTGGCCTCGCGCCTCGGCTGGGCATCGCGTATCCGCTGGCGCGACGGTTCCGCACCTCGATGCTGCTCGGGATGTTCTCGCTGGTCATCTTCACGGTGACCATCCTCACCTCGTTCTCGATCGCGCTGGCCAGCAATACCGACGTGACCGTCGAGCGCGTCTCCGCAGGGTTCGACGTCATGGTCGACACCAATCCGACGAATCCCATCGACTCTCACGCGTTGGAAGCTCGCGACGATGTGGTCGCGGTCGCGGGCCTGGCCCGAAGCGTCGCGAACTTCGGAGCCGCGCACCTCGACGGCACTCCCGAGTGGGAGATCACCGGGTTCGACCTCGGCCTGCTGAAGCGCGGGACACCGGGATTGTTCAGCCGGGACGAGGTTTACGCGAGCGACACCGACGTGTACCTCGCGGTGCTCAACGATCCATCGCTGGCCATCGTCCCGGAGAACTTCCTAGTCGCCGGCGTGGACGTGGCAGTGCTGGGAGTCGGTGACACCTTCACCGTGATCGAGCCGGGCACAGGGGAGCTAAGAGAGCTGACGATCGCCGCCCTGGGGGAGACGGACTGGCTGGAGAACGGTGCACTCGTGAGCCGCGAGCTCACCACCGAGCTGTTCGGCGAACGAGACATCGTGACCCGCTACTACCTCGGGGTGGCGGACGGTGCCGATGCAGATGCCGTCGCATCTTCGGTGAATGCCGCCTTCCTCGAGCAAGGAGCCGACGCCGACACCTTCTCAGCACTCATCAACGAGGGGGCGAGCAAGCTCACGGGCTTCCTCGCGCTCCTGCGGGGCTTCCTCGGGTTCGGCCTCCTCGTGGGGATCGCCGGTCTCGGTGTGGTGATGGTCCGCGCCGTCCGCGAGCGTCGTCAGGAGATCGGGATGCTCCGGGCGATGGGCTTCCGCGCCGGACTCATCCGTACCGCCATGCTGTCCGAGGCTGGGCTCATCGCGGTGCAGGGCACGATCATCGGTGCCGTGCTGGGACTGATCACGACACGTCAGCTGCTGCTCGCATCCGATTCGTTCGGCGACGTGCCGATCCCGTTCATCGTGCCGTGGGTCGGCCTGGGCGTCATCCTGGCCCTCCCACTCGTAGCCTCGCTGGCGGTCACGCTGTGGCCGGCCACGCGGGCAGCACGCATCAAACCCGCCGTTGCGCTGCGGATCGCCGACTGATCACTGTCTGAGCGCGAGGCGAGGACGCGGCCTCGCGGTCGGCTCGGACGCGAGGGATGAACACACACGGTCGGTGAGCGAACGACGAAGTTCATCGTTCGTTCGCGATCCCGATACTCGGATCTCGCACGCTCGCCAGGCGCGAGACGCAGGATGGAACCATGAGCCGTGACGACTGGATGCGGGCGCTCGCCTCCCACGTCGGGCGCATGCGCTCGGCGTATCCCGATGATGAGCTCGCGATCGTGTTCGACATCGACGGCACGATCGTCGACACCCGCCATCTGGTCGTGCACGTCCTCCTTTCCTATGACCGCCACCACGGGACCGACCTGTTCCGGGGGATCGTCCCTGCGGACGTGGTCGACCACGAGGCGCTGGTCGATCAGATCCTCGATCCGTTCGCGCTGCCCGAGCCGGTCCGCCGCGACGTTCGGGCCTGGTACCTCGAGCATGTCCGGGATCCCGAGGCCGTCGCCGCGTCCCACCGTCCCTACCAGGGCGTTCTCGGCGCGATCCGTTGGTTCCAGCTCCAACCGCGGACCCACGTGGCGCTCAACACCGGGCGTGCGGAGTCGATGCGCGAGGTCACGCTCGCGTCCCTGAATGCCCTCGGGGCCCTGCACCGGGTCGCCTTCCAGCCCGAACTGCTGTTCATGAACCGAGCGGGCCCCGATGACGACGTGGCGCCGGCGAAGATCGAGGGACTGCGACGGTTGCGGCTGGCCGGCTACCGGGTCGTCGCCGTCGTGGACAACGAGCCGGCCCTGATCAGCGCGATGGCCGAGGCGGACGAGACGGGCGAGATCCTGTTCCTGCACGCCGACACGATCTTCGCCTCCAGGCGCGAGCCGACGCCCAGGACGGTATCGGGCTCCACCTACGGGTTGACGGGTCTGGTGGAGGAGGCCGAGCTGGGGCGCCGCATCACGCTCGTCTGGCACGGTGTGAACGACCGGCATAACCTCCAGCAGTTCCTCGTGTCGGATATCGGATGGGCCGAGATCGACGTCCGCCGGGATCCGTTCGGCCGGCTCGTGCTCAGGCACGACTCGTTCCTCGAGTCGCCGTGGGCACGTGACGAACCGCAGTTGCTGCTCCGCGAGTGCCTCGAAGCGCTCGGATCGAGGGGACGGTCGGTGAAGGTGGACCTGAAGGAGGGAGGCGAGGTCGTCGAGGAGGTCCTGGAAACGGTGCGACGCCTCGGATACTCCGACGAGGAGCTCTGGTTCAACGCCTCGATCCAAACGCTCGGCCGTGAGGGATACACCCGTCTTCGCCGGGCTCACCCGGGGTCGATCCTGCAATCACCGATCGACTTCCTCGTGCCGCTCCTCCTGGCCGCGCCCGAGCTCGCGGAGGATGTCCTTGCCACGCTCCGAGATTGGGGAGTCACCCGTGTTTCGCTCGACTGGCGAACGCCCCAGGCGCGCGACGTGCTCGACCTCGTCGAGGGCCTCGGGTGGCAGGTCAACCTGTACGGCGTGCCGGATCTCGAGGCTTTCCTCGAAGCGGCCTTGCTGCTTCCCGCATCGGTGACGGCCGACTTCAACTTCCCCGAGTGGGACTACGACGGGCGAGGGCCCGCGTATGCGCTCTCGGCCATGACGGGCGCATAGGAGCGAGCCCGTCACGTGGGCGTTCGGATCGATCCCGATCAGGACGCGCGTCGGAGGGGTCTCGGGACCGCCGGCCCGGTAGGTTTCCCTCGGCAGCACCCCGACGTGCATGTGAGGAGAACGCGATGGAGCTTCGGATCACGAGATTCGACCGGCCGGACGAGCGCCGAGTGTTCGAGAAGGGCACGTTCGAGCTGGTCACCGCGGGAGGCATGTCGATCGGACGGGCCAGCTACGAGCCGGGGTGGCGGTGGTCGGAGCACGTCGGCGCGATCGCTGGCACGGAGCTCTGCGAGGTCGAGCACGTCGGCATCGTCGTGTCGGGCCGCGCGGCCGTGCGGATGGCCGACGGCGACGAGTTCGTCATGGAACCGGGCGACGTGTTCTCGATCCCGGCGGGACACGACAGCTGGGTCGTGGGGGATGAGCCCTACGTGTCGTACCACCTCATGGGCGCGAGCGGGTACGCGACGCAGGGGGCGGACGGCTAGCGTCCGCCCCCGCTCCGGTCAGCGTGCCGTCACGGCACGCTGACGAAGTCGTCGATGAAGGACCGGGCCGTCACGATGTCGTTCCTGAACGCCCACGAGATGGAGCTGCAATGCCCTTGGCCCGGTTTCACCGTCGGCTACGGCGACCGCGATGTTGGAGTTCCCGAGGAAGTACGGGGAACCCCCGTCCCCGCACACGCCCCCTTGGCCAGTCGCGTTCGTGTTGTTCTGCAGCGTGATCGTGCCGGGATCGATCGCCGCGATCGTCGCCGTCGCGGACCGCCGGACGGCGGGGTCCGAGCCGTAGCCGACGACGGTCAGCGGCTGGGTCTTCTTGATCGACGCGAGCTGCTGCAACGTGGGGAGCTGGGCCGGCGTGATCCCTCGGACGGGCTGGGCGAGCACGGCGATCCCGTACAGGTTCGTGCCGTTGGCGGGGTTCGCGTCCGGGTGGATATACCCGGCCTCGACGGTCCGCCACCTCGCTTCCTCGGGCGGCCAGGCGACCTGGTCGAAGGTGATGGCGGCGCGGCCGCCGATCGACTCTGCGAAGGCCACGGCGCGCGGGCAGTTGTAATTGGTGAGGAAGACGGTGGGCGAGATCAACACGCCGCCGCAGAACTCGAACCACTGGCCGTCGGCGTCCTCGACGATCATCACGCCCACGTTCGGATGCGCGTTCCCGTCCAAGGGGCCGTTCACCGCGCCGACTGGTGTACCCACCGTCAGCGCAACGACGAGCGCCGCCGATGCTACGAGCACCTTCCGCATGGTCCACTCCTTGTCGTCTGTGCGAGGAGCCGACCCCCTCGCCCTCTTCCTTGCTCGGCCCATGGATGCGGAAGGAGTCAGGAACGTTTAGGGATCGACGCGAGGAGTGGATCAGTCGCCGGTGGCGTGCGCCTTCGCGACGTCGCCGATGATCTCGGCGAGCTCCTTCGGGCGCGACCACATCGGCCAGTGGCTCGTCGGCAGGTCGACCCAGGTGAGGTTGCGCACCTCCTTGAGGCCGGCGAGCCAGGCGTAGCCCTCGCCCATCGCCTCCTTGTACTCCTGGGACGAGTACCCGGTGCAGATCAGGGTGCTCGGGATGTCGAGACGGGCGTCGTTGGTCAGCTCGGCGGTGTCGCGCAGGACGCCGCCCGGCTCCGGGACCGCCCGCTGCCGGAACGTCTCGAGCTGCTCCTCGCTGAGCCCATCGAGGTTCTCCTCCGCCGAGAGCTCCTCCCACGACATCGGCTTCTCCGCACCCTCGAAGTCGGCGTCGAGGGGCGGGATGCCCGGGGCGGTGTCGACGTAGACCATCGCCGCGATCCGCTCGGGGACCCGATCGCTCGCGACGTAGCCGGAGAAGCCGGTTCCGCTGTGCACGGCGAGCACGACGGGACCGTCCTCCGCCCTGACCGCCTCGCAGATCGCGTCGACGTGGTCGGACAAGGTGATCGAGGATCGATCGGAGTCCGCCGACTCGAGACCCGGAAGCGTGAGCGGGGTGACGTCGTGACCGTCGGCGCGCAGCAGACCCGCGACCTCGTCCCATGCCCACGCGCCCAGCCAGAACCCGGGAACCAGGATGATCGGTGAGTTCGTCATGCCTCGACCCTAGATCTCGGCTCGGACATCGTCAGTCCCGTCTCGTTCGCCCCAAGATCGCTTGATCCAAGGCGCTTCTCGCACGCGACACCCTATCCGGCAGGACCGGACGCCGAGCCGTCCTGCCGGCGTGACGCCGCGTCGAGTACCGGCCCGTCCGGTAGCGTTCGAGTGCCGTACTGGAGGGGGACGAGATGACCGAGCGTCGGACCGGAACGCGTGAGGAATGGCAGGCGGCCCGCGACGAGCTGCTGCGCCTCGAGAAGGAACACACGCGGATGGGCGACGACCTCGCCCGGAGGCGACGGGAGCTCCCCTGGGTCCCCGTCGACAAGGGGTACCGCTTCGACACCGGCGACGGCACTCGGACGCTCGTGGAGCTGTTCGACGGTCGGTCGCAGCTCCTCGTCTATCACTTCATGTTCGGTCCCAGCTACGAGGCTGGCTGCCCGACGTGCTCGTCGTCGGCCGACGCCGTCAACGCCGTGCTGCCTCACCTGCACGCGCGCGACGTGACGATGCTCTACGTCTCACGGGCGCCCATCGACAGGCTCCTCGCGTACGAGGACCGGATGGGTTGGACCTTCCCGTGGGTCTCGTGCGCGAACAACGACTTCAACTTCGACCTCGGCTTCTCCTACACGGACGAGCAGGTGCGTGCGTTCGCCGGACCGATGCTCGAGGGCGACGCCCCGGCGGGGGTCGAGTCCAACGCGGCCGCCAGCGGGACGGACATCCCCGGCTACCTCACGGAGGGACCGGGCTTCAGCGCGTTCGCCCACGACGACGGGGTCGTGTACCACACGTACTCGACCCAGGCGCGCGGCCTCGAGTTCCTGATGGGCTACTACCCGATCCTCGATCGGGCGCCGAAGGGCCGCGATGAAGAGGGGCACGCGCCCTGGCTCCGCCGGCACGACGAGTACTAGCGACCGTTCTCAGGCAAGGAGTGGGCGTGGCCGAAGGCGAAGGGCGTTTGCCACCGCGGTGGTTCGTGGTCACCGCCTGGCACGTGCACCGGTGGATCGTCCGGGCGAGCGGGGGACGATGGGGACTCTGGCACCCCCGCCCGGGGAAGTACGGCGCCCTGCGGCTCACCACGACCGGCCGGCGCAGCGGCGAGCCGCGGAAGGTGATCGTCGGCTACTTCGAGGAAGGGCCCAACCTGATCACGATGGCGATGAACGGCTGGGGTGTGCCCGAGCCCGCCTGGTGGCTGAACCTGCAGGCCCAACCGGAGGCGATCGTCGAGCTGGCCGGTGGGATCCGGCGCCCGGTGTTGGGACGGGCCGCGGTCGGCCCGGAGCGCGAGGAGCTGTGGCAGCGCTGGCGCGAGATCGACAAGAACCTCGACGGCTACGCCGCGCGACGCCCCGAAGAGACGGCGGTCGTCATCCTCGAGCCGAGGGCGATGGCGGGATAGGCCGAGCCGAAAAGGAGGCGACATGGGCAACGTGGTGATCGACATGAGCATGTCCTTGGACGGCTACATCGCGGCGCCGAACGACACTCCGGAGCAAGGGCTCGGCGAGGACGGGATGCGGCTCCACAACTGGGCGTTCGACGATCCGTCGGTCTTCGAGCGCGTCTACGGCGACCTGACCGAGAACACCGGCGCCGTGATCATGGGCCGCCGGACATACGACAACTCGATCGAGAACTGGGGTGGCAAGGGTCCGCTCGCTAACGTCCCGTGCTTCGTGGTCACCCACAGGCCCATCGAGGGCGCCGACCCGATCTTCACGGTCGTCCCCGACGGGATCGAGAGTGCCCTCGCGAAGGCGCAGGAGGCCGCCGGCGAGAAGCGGATCGGGATCATGGGCGCGAACCTCGACCAGCAGTTCCTCGCCGCCGGGCTCGTAGACGAGATCAGGATCCACCTCGTCGATGTGTTGCTCGGCGGCGGCCGTCGGCTGTTCGACCAGCTGCCTGAGCGGACCAACCTGGAGCTGACGGGGCTCAGTCAGACCGGCAGCGTGGCGCACCTCGACTACCGCGTCGCTCGGTAGCGTCGCTCCATGACGCGGGATGGAGCATCCCTTTGCTCAGACGTGAGCGAGCACTGCGTATCAGGCGCCGGTGACCTCGGCGTGGGCAGGTGACGGTCGGGCCGACTCGATCCGCTCCAGGAGCGACACGGCGCCGATCCCCTTGAGGAACGCCGTGCTCTCGGGGAGGGCTTCGGTCGAGAGCTCCTCGTCCGGCAGGACGTGGGCCATGTCGGCGGCGCAGAACGCCTGATCCAATGGCGTGTCGAGCGCCCGCCACTCGCTGAGCGCTCGCTCGTACCCCGCGAGGGCGTCCTCGCGACGGCCCTCGAGCGCCGCCAGGCCGGACTCGGCGGTCCGGCGGACCGCGTCGATCCACCGACCCCGGGACGAGGCCATCGCCTCGAGCGCACGGCGGAGCCGGTCCGGGTCGCGCAACCAGACGGCCGCGCGAGCGGATTCACGGGCCGCATAGTGCGCGTTGACGCCGCCCGGTTCGAGCTCGACCGCTTCGATCGCGGCCTCGAAAGCCGGGGCGGGATCGCCGGCAAGGAGGTGGACGAGCGCGGATTCGCGGCCGAACCATGTGCGCATCGCGATCTGCTCCGCAGCTTCGATCCGCGGCGCGATCCCGTTGAGGCGGCGGCGCGCGGCCGCGACATCTCCCCGATGCGCTTGGAGGAGGATCTCGGAGAACCCGCGCGCGAACTCGTTCTCCGCACCGAGGTCACGTCCCTCGAGGCGGTGGAGCGCCTCCTCGGCCTCCTCCCAGCTGCCCAGCTCGATGGCTCCCTCGGCTGCGTTGGTCAGCCCGAGGGCCTCGCCGGAACGGTCCCCTGCCCGCCGCGCCGTCTCGGCGCTCTCGAGGATGGCGCGGAGCGCTCCGGCCGGATCCTCCCCAAGCTCCCGATCCCGATCGCCACGAGCGCCCAGCTCCGGTAGCGGAGGCTGCCGATCTCGTCGGCCAGTTGCAGGTAGCCGTGTCCGAGGATCGTCGCCTCCCGGTGGCGGCCGAGGTTGAAGTATGCGCCACCCTTCGCGTCCAGGGCCTCGATCATCACGTCGGTGAGGTGGAGTCGCTCGGCGATCGTCAGCGCACGCTCGGCCAACGGGATCGCGGCCTCCTCCGCGCCGATCGTGCGGAGGCCCTGTGCGAGCTTCGCGCACAACCGCGCTGCGACGTCCTCGTCTGCGTCGCCGAGGGCCTCCAGCGCGCGCTCCATCCGCTCCACCGCCTCGGCCCGACGGTCCTGCGGTCGGAGGACCTCGTACAGGTCGGCCGTCGCCCGGCCGGCGGCCGCGTGATCGCCCAGCTCCTCGTGGATCGCGATCGCCTCCTCGTACATCGCCTCGGCTCGATCGAACCACGCCGCGAGGGTTGCGGCCGATGCGGCGGTGGTGAGAAGAGCGGCTCGCTCGGGCCCCTTCGTCGGCGTCACGTTGAGGGCGATCTCGGCGTAACCGATCGCCTGCTCCGGCGAACCGAGGGAGAGCGCCCGCGGCGCCGACGCGAGAGCCATCGCGGGCGCGGGCGGCCAGCGCGTCGGCTTCCGGTCCCTCCGGTGAGGCGCCGTACGCCTCGACGTAGTGCGTGGCGACGACGCCGGCGAGCTCGTCGTCGCTGAGCGACTCGAGATGGTGCGCGGCCGCGAGGTGCCGGCTCCGCCGGTCGGGCTTCGAGAGCGTCGAGTAGGCGACCTCCTTGATCAGCGCCTGCAGGAACGAGTACTGGCCTCGCTCCGGTGAGCGCTTGTCGGCCTCGAGCCCGAGGAACTCCCTGCGGACCAGCTCGCGCAGCCGCGTCTCGACCAGCTCCCGGCCCAAGCCGGCGACCGCCGCCAGGCCTTCGACGGTGAAGCTCATGCCGACGACCGAGGCGTCCTGCACCAGCGCGCGATCTTCGGGTGGCAGCACATCCAACCGTGCCGCGATCAGCGCGTGGAGCGTCTCGGGGACGTCGAGGGTTCCGACCTCGCCCACGAGGACGTAGGCGTCGTCGCGGGTTTCGAGCGCGCCACGGTCGACCAGCATCCGGACGGTCTCCACGGCGTAGAGCGGCATCCCCTCGGCGCGCGCGACGATCCGCTCGACGTTCTCCGGCGGCATGCCCACGGACGAACCCCTCCACGAGTTCGGCGATCACCGGGTCGGGGAGCGGCTCGAGGTGCATCGCGGTGAAGCTGCGCTGGCCAGATCCCCAGTTGGGGCGCTTGTCGCTGAGCTCGGGTCTCGCCATCGAAACGATCAGGATCGGATGGCTCTTCGACCACTCGAGCATCGACTCGATGAAGTCGAGCAACCCCGGGTCGGCCCACTGGAGGTCCTCGAAGACCATCACGACGGTGCCCTGCTCCGCGATCCGCTCGAAGAACGCCCGCCACGCGGCGAACAGCTCCTCGCGATCGCCGTGCGGAGCGGGGTCGAGCCCGAGCAGGTGCGCGAGCCGCGGTTCGATCCATCGCCGCTCGTCGGGATCCGAGACGAACTCGGCCACCGACGCGGCGAGCTTGCGCCGTGACGTAGCCGGATCGTCGGTCTCGGCGATCCCGGCTCGCATCCGGACCATCTCACCGAGGGCCCAGAACGTGACGCCGTCGCCGTAGGACGGGCATCGGCCGCGATGCCAATAGAGCACCTCCACGAACCCGTCGATCCACTTGAGCAGCTCCCAGGCGAGACGCGACTTGCCGACGCCGGCGATCCCGGTGACCGAGAGGAGGCGAGCCTTCCGTTCGGCGCCGGTCGCGCGGACGAGCTCCTTGATCGAGCGGAGCTCCTCGGCGCGACCGACGAACGGCGGCTCGATCGCCTCGCCGCGGCCGGCGCCGCGGAGCTCGCCGAGGACGCGGAGGGCGCGCCACGCGGGAACGACCGTTTCCTTGCCCTTCAACGTGAGGTCGCCGAACTTCTCGAACGCGATCGCGCGCCCGGTCGCCCGGACCGTCGTCTCACCGACGAGGACGGTGCCGGGCTCGGCCATCGACTGGAGCCGCGAGGCCGTGTTCACCAGGTCGCCCGCGACGATCCCCTGGGAGGTGGCGCCGACCGTCGCGGCGGCCTCACCGGTGAGGACGCCCGCGCGGGCACGGAGGTCGGCGCCGACGTCCGCGCCGAGGGTCTCGACGGCTTCGAGCAGCTCGAGCGCCGCCCGGACCGCGCGCTCGGCGTCGTCCTCGTGCGCTGCCGGCGTTCCCCAGACCGCCATCACGGCGTCGCCGATGAACTTCTCGACGAGACCGCCGTAGCGCTCGATCGTCTCCCGGGCGGTCTCGAAGTAACGGGACAGCAGGTCGCGGACCTCCTCGGGATCACGGCTCTCCGCGAGGTTCGTCGAGCCGACGAGGTCGGCGAACAGGACCGAGACGAGACGGCGCTCGGTCGACGGCGCGGCGGCGGCCGGGACGGGCGGGGCCGCGCTGGTGCCGATCGCCGCCCCGCACTCCCCGCAGAACTTGCTGTCGGGAGCGTTTGGTGCGCTGCATGCCTCGCAGACGATCACGAGCGCCGAGCCGCATTCCTTGCAGAACTTGCGGCCCGGCTCGTTCTCGCTCCCGCAGTTCGAACAGTTCACGTCGAAACCTCTCCTCGCCGGGGCCGAAGCGTACTCGGAGCTTCGAGGACCGAGCCGTTCGTCGCTCGACCGAACTGCCGGTTCTCCAGTCCCGCTCGGACTCACGGATGCTCGACCGCCTTCCGCTTCATCACGTCCCTCGCCCTGGAGGTGAGCGAGCGCACCGAGGATGGCCGGAGCCCGAGGACGTTGCCGGCCTCGTCGGCGGAGAAGTCCAGGATCGACGTCAGCAGGACGGCTGCACGCTGTTGGGGTGCGAGGACGCGCAGGAGCCCGAGCAGTTCGTCACGGCTCTCGACCTGCCCGAGGTTATCCGTTGCCGACGGGACCAGCGCGAAAACCCGGCGCAAAGCGAGCGACGCCCGGCGATGACGCTTCCGGAACACGTTCATCGCCGTCCGGTAGACATACCCGACCGGGCTCTCGAGGACGGAGACGTGATCCCATCGCTCGAAGACCCGTAGGAACGACTCCTGTGCGATCTCCTCGGCCTCGTGACGGTTCCGGGTGACCAGGGAGAGTGCGGTGTGGATCCGGTCGAAGTGCTCTCCGTAGAAGGTGTCGAACGACGGCGGCCCGACCGCGACGACCCGCGGCGCCTCCGCGACGTCCGGCTCGGCTCGGAGCTCGATCTCATCGAGGCGCATCGATCCGATCACGGGAATGCAGCTCAGCCGCAACGCTCGCCGTAGAGGACACCGAAGAGTTGGCCGTCGCGTTCGGTCACCTTCCAGCGGACACTCCTGAGACCCTGCTCGTCTGAGGCTTCCGCCGCGAGGCGTTCGGCATCTTCGATGAACTCGCCACGCTTCGAGGCCGGCGCGCCGGCCATCCGGATCTCCGGCGTGCACGCGGGGGCGGCCGCGAGGACCGCGGCGATCACGCGCTCGGCTCGCTCCGCGCCCGTCAAGCTGGGGAACGACTCCGAGCCGCCGGTCGGGAAGCGCGCCAGTCCCCTGCCGTCCGGGCGGGTCGCAGCCGGAACGCGCGTCGCGAACAGGGTGGCGCCGAGCAGCATGCCGAGCACGACGCACAGAACCCCGACGGATCCGGATGACACCACGCGCGCTCCGGTCGACGCAGGCGCCTCCCGGCTCTCCGTCTCAACGCGGGGCCAGTGACCGGGTGCAGGAGGGCGCGGCAACGTCGAAGCGGTAGCCGCGGACTCCGTCGCCGATCCGTCCGTGCTCGGGATCATGCGTGCGACGATAAGGAGAGACCGGCGCAGAGGAATCGATGGGAACCCTATGTTCGACCCTCGGCGTCGGCCGCCGCCAGGAGGAGCCCCGCGAGTTCCGTCCGCGACCGGACGCCGAGCTTCTGGTAGATGCGATGGAGATTCGCCTCGACGGTCTTCACGCTGATGAAGAGCTCGTCGGCCACCTCCTTGTTCTTCCGACCCGCCGCGACGAGATCCGCGACCTGCCGCTCGGTGGCCGTCAGGTCCGAGGCCGCCCCCACTCGACCCCCGACCCGCGAGAGCGCCGAGCGCGCCTTCTCGAGCCAGATCGGCGCGCCCAGCGTCTCGAAGATCTGCGTCGCCTGGTCGAGCGACTCCCTCGCAGCTCGCTTCTGCTTCGTCCGCCGGAACACGTCGCCGCGCACCAGAAGTGTCCGAGCATGCTCGAACGGCATCGCGATCCGCGCGTGCTCTGACACGGCGACGTCGAGTTGGTGTTGCGCGGCGGCGAGGTCGCCGAGGGCCGCGGCCACGAGCGCGCGACACCGCGCAGCGGTGGCGAGCGCGAGCGGCCGGTCGAGCGCCCTCCCCTGCTCTTCGAGCCGTTCGATCAACATCGGGGCACGTTCCGTCTCGCCAACGAGGAGCGACGCCTCGATCAGGTCGGGCAGCAAGGGGAACGCGCCGGGCTCGCGCACGCCCATCGCCTCGAGCATCCGGGGGACCGGATCCATCACCTCGACCGCCTCGGCGTGACGGCCGAGCGAGAGCTCGATGAACCCGAGCACCGCCCGGTTCCGGACGGCGAAGACCAGGTTCTCCTGGGCTTCGCATCGCGACAGCCCCTCCTCGCCGTGCCGCCTCGCATCCTCGATCTCGCCTCGCAGCGCCTCGACGAGGGCCCGCACGAACAGCACATGACCGAGAACATCGAGCCCGGCATCGACGACGATCTCCTGGCTCTCGTCGACGAGCGTCGTCGCCTCCGGCCAGCGCCCCGCCCGGCATTCCAGCTCGGCGAGGTAGAGCAGGGCTTCCCACCGGAGGAGCTCGTGGCCCTGCTCGGTGAGGTCGGAGAGGGTCTCGTGGAACAGGCGTCGGGCCACCTCGAAGTCCCCGGCCCACGTGACGTGACGCGCCAGGAGCTCCTTCGGCTCTCCCGTCTCGATCGTCCTGATGCGACGGTCCCTCGGCAGCTCCGAGAGCGCTCGCTCCATCAGGCCTCGCGCGTCTTCGACCCCTCAACACCCGGATCGTCCCGAGCGTCCCCAAGGCGTAGCGGATCGGGAAGCGATCCTCGAGCGGCTCCGCGACGGCGACCGCCCGAGCGCCGTGTCGCTCGGCGACCTCGAGCGAACCTCCGTGGACCTCGGTGTACGCGAGGTCGCTCAGAGCCCGTGCGAGCAGATGCGGGTCTTCCGTGCCCTCGTCGACGGCAAGGACGAGGAGCTCCCTCGCACGCCCGACGTCGTTCCAGTGCATCGTCGAGAGCTCGTACGCCACGCCCGCCTGCTCGACGCCGGCGGGAGCGATCTCGAGCTGCGACGTCAGCATCTCCTGCGCGCGGACAGGGTTGCCAGCGGCGAAGTGGTTCGCGGCCGCGAGCCTCCCGCGGCGTCGCCGACGGGGGCCGTCCTCGATCGGCGTGCGTCGGTACGCGAGCTCGAACAGCTCGGCCGAGGCAAGCGGAGCGCCCCGGCGCATCGCCTCGTCGGCCGCGGCGTCGACGAGGGACGCGACCCGCCCGTCCGCGGCGTCGCTGGCGAGCGCGAGGTGCCGTGCGCGTTCTTCGCTCTCCTCCGCCATCTCCGCGAGGCGCGCATGGGCCCGGCGACGGTCCTCGTCGGATGACGACCAGTACACCGCGGAGGCCAGCAAGGGGTGGGCGAACCGGACGCGGCCGTCGTCGATCTCGATGATCCCGGTCTCCTCCGCCTCCGCGAGGCCGCCGGCCTCGATCTCCGCGCGCGCGTCGACGAGGGATCCGATCGTCGGCCGGGCCATCGCGGACGCGAGCAGGACGACGTCCCGCGCCGCGGCGGAGAGGCTGCTGACCCTCGCCAGCAGCACGTCCCTGATCTCGTCCGGGATGGGGAGTGGCTCCGCGTGCGCGGGTTCCGCCGCACCGAGGGCCCGCGCGATCTCCAGCGCGAAGAAGGGGTTCCCCCTCGAGCTCTGATGGATCCGCGAGACGAGCGGGCGCGGGAGCGTCCGGCCGAGTCGCTGGTGGATCAGTCGGCCGAGATGCGAGGCCTCGATCGGCTTCACGCGGAGACGAACGGCCCGGCCTTCGTGCGTCGAGCGTCGGAGGTCCAGTGGATCCCGGACGCCCGCGGCGAGGCGGAGTGACGCCAGGACCTTCACGCCGGGCGGAAGCCGTCGGAACGCGTAGGCGAGCGCCCGCGCCGACGATCGATCCAGCCACTGAGCGTCGTCGACCGCCACCAGGACCGGTCCGGTCGAGCTGAGCATCTCGAGGGACCGGAGGAACGCCAGCGCCACCGCGCGCTGGTCCGGCGCCGCCGCGTCCGACGCACGCCTCAGGAGCGCGATCTCGAGGGCGCGTCGTTGCGGGTCCGGCAACCCGTCGAGGGTCTCGTCGAGCGCGGCGCCCAGGAGGTCGCCGAGCGCCGCGTAGGAGAACGAGGTCTCGATCTCCGCCGGCTGACATCGCATGACCCGGTGCCCCCGGTCGTCGAGCCTCGTCGACGCCCGCCCGCCAGAGCGTCGTCTTGCCGATCCCAGGCTCGCCTTCGAGCAGCAAGACGCGAGCGTCGGGGTCTGAGCCGTCGAGGAACCCGGAGACGGATGCGAGCTCCGTCTCCCGACCGACGATCGTCTCCCTGCTGATGCCCATGTGGCCCTCCGGGTCGGGCGGCTCATCGTGGCACGACGCGAAACCGCCCGCGAGCCGAGCTGGCATCGCCGAGGCTGTTCGTGGCTCTCTCAGCGACGCCAGTCGAGAGAAACGACCTCGACGGGCTCCGAGATCCCCTTGAGTTGGACCTCGCGCGCGTTTGAGACGGGGAACGATCGAGCCGAGCCAGTCACGGTGTCGCGGCTGGCGACGATCTCGCCGCCCTCGGCCAGCGAGGCGATCCGTGCGGCTTCGTGGACACCCTTGCCCCGGAACGATCTCCCCAATCTCGTCGCCGTCGTCGTATGGACACCGATCCGCACGCCGGGAGCGTAGCCGTGTGCACGTCGGTGATCCGCGAGCGCATCGCTGGATCGCGACCGCGCACTCGATCGCACTGGCCGGATCGTCGAAGGCGACGAAGAACCCGTCGCCGGCGTGATCGACCTCCTCGCCACGGTGTTCCACGAAGAGCGATCGAAGCGTCTCGTCGTGCCAGCGCACGACGTCCAGCCATGCCTCGTCGCCGATCGCGGAGACGAGATCCGTGGACCGCACGATGTCGGTGAACAGGAACGTCTTCACCCCTCGCTCCGACACGAGGTCGGCGCTCGCGGCGAGACCCGCGAGGAGGTCGTCGACCGCGTTGCGATCCGGAACGGCGCCGAGCTTCTCGAAGGTCGAACGCGCGGCCCGGAGCTCGAGCGCCGCCGTCTCCTCGTCTCCTTGATCCCGGATGGCCTGGGCGAGCAGCGCCTTCGCGCGAGCCGCCTCGAAGGGCGCACCGACGTCCTGCCAATGCGTCACCGCGCGGCGCAGGGTCCGAGCCGCTTCCTTCGGATCGTCCTCCGCGAGGAGCACCGCGCCTCGCGCGACGTGCGCGGCGGCATGCAAGGCGGGCGCGTCGTAGGTGTCTGCGATCGCTCCGAGCTCGTCGGCTGCCGTCCTGGCCGCGTCGAGGTTCCCGGCCTGCAGGGAGATGTGCACGATCGAGGGAAGGAGCCGAGCCCGCGAGAGTTTGCTGGTCTCTTCGTCGAGCGCCCGCTCGATCGAGGCCTTCGCGGCGTCCGCTCTGCCCTGCTGCAGGAGCAGCAGCGAGAGCCCGGGTTGCGGATCGCGCCCCAGCTCGCCGGCTTGACGGAACAGGTCCTGAGCGCCGGCCGCGTCGCCCATCAACCGGCGGATCTCACCGATCCGGTAGAGCCCCTCGCCGACGTGGACGAGCCGATTGAACGCCCGCAGCTCGTCGGCGCCGCGGCGCGCGGATGCCTCGGCCTCGATCCATTCCCCGCGCAGGACCAGGACCTCCGCCTGGTGGATCCGGCAGTCCCCGGGCGTGGTTCGGACGCCCCGGCGGAGCGCCGCCTCGGTCCACTCCCCGGCCCGCCGGTAGTCCGCGAGCTCGCAGCACGTCCCGATCATGTTGCAGTACACGGACCCTGTGACGTAGGGCGCGAGCTCGCCGCTGACCGCTGCGAGCGCGGCCTCGTCGATCATGGCCAGACCCTCCGCGACGTCGCCCCGCTCCACGAGGGCCATGCCCCCGAACATCATGCCGATGGCTTGCACGTCTCGATCCCCGAGCCGCTCGCCGATCTCGGCGGCGCGGCGTGCGAGCTCGACGGCCTCGTCCAGGTTCCCGGTTTGCGTCGCCCGCAGCGACTGTCGGCCGTAGAGGTAGCCGTGCTCGGGCCCCTCCGGCTCCGACTCGAGGTGTCGCGTCGCCCTGTTGAACCATCCGGTGGCCGCCGAGCCGGCGAGCTTCGCGCCGTACTCGCGGGAGAGGGTGAGCGCGACGAGCGCTGCCCGCGCATTGGCGTCCGCCCGAACGTACCCGGCGTAGGCGCGTTCGAGCACGTCGATGGCGTCGTCCGGACGCATCGTCCACCACGCCGCCTCCGCCATCGCCTCGAGGTCTTCGGGTCCGAGCTCGACGGACGCATCCGCCTCTTCGAACAGCTCGAGCCCGCGCTCCCACTCGAGGCGAGCCACAGCCTCTCGGGCTGCCGTCAGCGGATCTCCGGTCGTCGTGCTCATCGGTCCGATCGAACGATACGTAGCTACGGGCGGGCTTGCCTGACCTCGATCCGATGCTCCCGGTAGTGGATGACGTCCCAGGCGATCAGGGCGCAACAGATCGCGGCCACGAGCGCGAGGGACGCGAGCGCAGGGACCTCGAGCGCGGCGGGGATCACCGCGAGCACCGCGACGCCGGCCGCCAGCCGTCCCGGCCCGATGTATCCCGGCCGGTCCGTCGTCGTGCGGCGGATGAAGCGCACGAGGCGCACGCGCTGCGCGACATGCGTGAGGAAGTAGAGCGAGAGGCCGCCGCACAGCGCCACCGCCGGAACCGTGGCCAGCGGCTCGTCGACGTGCCGGATCGTCTCTTCGAGGCCAAGGGCGAACAGCACGATCCCGGCGATCATCGGCAGGTGCAGGTAGCTGTACAGGTCACGGGCGAGGCGGGCCCGGGTCGCGCCGCTCGTCTGCGAGAGCGTCCGGTGCGCGAGGACCGCTATCACGTCGAAGTACGCCCACCAGAGCGCGGCGATCACGACGATGCCGAGGATCGCGGCCGACACGGGACCGAACGTGAGCCGGACGTCCGACGCTCCGACACCGATCGCGATGATCGACTCACCCAACGCCACGATGACGATCAGGCCGTACCGCTCGGTGAAGTGGGCCGGGGAGATGTGCCAGCCCTGCCCTCGACCGATCAGAGCGCTTCCGTAGATCACCGCGAGTGCCACGATCCAAGCAGCCTCCTGCCATGGTCCGTCCATCCATGCCGCCGCGAGGATCAGCGCGACTCCGACACCGCCGATCGGTGCGAACCGGATGACCGCTCGAAGGACATCTGGCGTGCGCCGGCCGGCGATCGCGTAGAGAGCGAGGTTCAGCAGACGCACGATCAGGAACCCCACTGCGAATAGAGCCGCGTCCGCGCCGAACGCCCCCGGGACGGCGAACGCCACGATGAGCATCGCGGCCATCGCTCCGAACATCCCCGCGCGGACCATGCCCTCCTCGGGCTCGAGCGCGTTCGTCAGCCACGCGAAGCCGACCCAGGCCCACCAGATCGCCGCGAGAACCAGGAGCCCATGCCCCAGGCCGCGCCACGTGAGGTCGTCCGCCATGAGGTGCGTGACCTGGGTGATCGCGAAGACCACGACGAGGTCGAAGAAGAGCTCCAGGGGTGTGACCCGCTGCTCCCGCTCGACTGGTTGACCGCTCATGTCGTGACCGCCTGACAGACGGGGAGAACCTATAGGTTGGCCCGGCCCGGACGGCATGCGAGGGGCTCCCGGCCCGTCGGGCGACCGCAGCACGGAACGGCCACGGTCGATCGAAACGCCTGACAGATGCAAGCGAGGAGCTGATGGCGATGAGGAAGCTGGTCGTGACGACGATGCTGTCGCTCGATGGAGTCATGCAGGCTCCGGGCGGGCCCGAGGAAGACCCCAGCGACGGCTTCGCGTTCGGCGGCTGGACGGCGCCCTTCGTGGACGACGAGGGGATGGAGGCCAAGAACGCCGAGGTCAGCGTCCCGCTCGACCTCCTGCTCGGACGCCGGACCTACGAGATCTTCGCCGGCGTACTGGCCGACCGACCGCGAAGGGGCCATCGGCAAGCCGTTCAACGACGCCACGAAGTACGTCGTGTCGCGGAGCCGCCCCTCGCTGGGCTGGGGCCCGTCGGTCCTGATCGAGGACGCGGCCGAGGGTGTCGCGACGCTCAAGCAGGAGGACGGACCGGAGCTCCAGGTGCACGGCAGCGGCAACCTCGCCCAGACGCTGATCCGCCACGGCCTCGTCGACGAGTATCACCTCTGGGTCTTCCCCGTCGTGCTCGGGCAGGGCAAGCGTCTCTTCGCCGACGGCACGGTCCCGGCCACGTTGCGCCTCGTCGACTCGAAGGTCTCCAGGACCGGTGTCTTCATGGGCACCTACGAGCCGGCCGGGGAGGTCGTGACCGGCTCGTTCTAGCGTCTCGGGTGGAAGGAGGAACCGTGAGTGAGCTGGTGGGCATCGCTCGATTCAAGATCCACGAGGGCAAGCTCGAGGAGTTCAAGCGACTGTCCGCTCAGGCCATGGAGATCGTCAAGACCAAGGACACCGGCACCCTGCGATACGACACCTACTTCAACGACGACGAGTCCGAGTGCGTCATCCTCGAGGTCTACAGGGACTCCCAGGCGGCCATCGAGCACGCCGAGCACCTCGGCGAACTATCGGCGGCGGTCCTCGCGATCGTATCGGTGGTTCACGGCGAACTCCTCGGTGAGCCGAGCGAAGAGATCCGAGCCAGGATGGCGGGCAGCGAGGTCCCCCAGCTCTTCACGCCGTACCAGTCGATGTAGAGACCTCTCGCCGCTCGCGCTCGATCCGCGTCGCTCAAGGACACACGAGGGCCTCGGACCGCTCCCCCGGACTAGCCGCGCGACAGCGACTCGGCGCGGAGGCGGCGGACCCGCTCCGAGGAAACACGGTCCCCCTTCTGATCGAACAGCCGGATCGCCTCGTCGAACGCCGACAGCGCCTCGTCTTCGCGGCCGAGGAGGCGGAGCGTCTCCCCCGATCCGTGTACACGGTGCCCCGGTCGAACAGGAAATCCGTTCGATCCACTCGGGCGACGGCCTCGGCGATGGTCTCCAGGGCCGCCGGGGCGTCTCCCGATCTCGCCGCGAGCTTCGCGAGCACGCCGAGTGCCAGCGATCGTTCGATCTCGTCACCGTGCTCGGCGGCGAACGCCGCGGGCTCTCGGGCGTCCGCGTACCTCCCCACCGCGTAGCGACCCTGGCTCAGGAACGCCGCGAGGTACGGCCAGACGTCGCCGAGCTCGGCGAGCGACCGCGAGGCCTCCTCGACGACGTCGCAGGCGTGCTCCGCCTCGCCGGCCAGCATCGCGACGTCGAAGGCGACCTCGGCGGAGCGGAAGTAGGACAAGGTCTGGCCGGTATCGCGCCAGAAGGACCGGTACCGGTCCATCGCCGCATCCGCCACGTCGAACTCGCCGAGCCGAGCGCGGAGGTGCGCGAGCGCGTGGCACACGAGCGCGTCCACCTCTCGGTTCCCGGGATATGCCTCGACCGTCCGCTCGGCGCGAGCGATCCCTTCCGACACGGGGGTCGATCCCCTGACGAGCGCCGAGGTGAGGTCCGAGAGCGCCTGGTGCTCCTCGTAGCGGGCGGTTCCGCGACGCGCGTGGTCCAGCGCGTGCTCCACCGAGGCGAGCTGCGCCCCGCCTTGCCCTCGGAACCACTCGATGTTCGTGAGGAGGTTCCACGCGCGAGCGAGCCCGCGCTGGTCGCCTGCCGCCTCGAACACCGCGACCGCCCTGTTCGCCTCCGTCCTCATCTCTTCGTGCCGCTCGGCACCTCGTTCGAACAGGTGCCAGCGCACGACCGTGGCGCTTTCGACGGCCACGGGATCGCCGACGATCGTTGCCCTCGCTTCCGCCTCGGCGACGGTGTCGCGCGCTTCGTCGACCCGTCCGATGTCGAACAGGGCGTACGCGAGCGTGGTCAGGATCGTCACGCGACGCGGCTCCTCCGGAGGGAGCAGTGTCTCCGACCGGCGCAAGAGGTTCGTGGCCGCCGGCAAGTCCGGGCGGTCGAACGCCCGCATGCCCGCCGACTCGAGCCTGGCCGACGCCTCGGCCGCCAGCGCGCGTGCTTCGTCGTCGAGGGCGCCGATCGACTCGCGATTGCGGAACGCCTGCTCGAGGTGGTAGCCGACGATCTCCTCCAACTCCTCGATGCGCTCCCCTGCGATCCGCACGCACCAGTCCGCGAACCGGCGGTGCTGCTCGGCGCGGCGCTCCTTGGGGATCGCGGCGTACGCGGCATCGCGGATCAGGATGTGCCGGAACTCGAACGCGTCCTCGCCGGGGATCGTCGATCGTGTCTCGCGGACGAGCTCCTTGCGCACGAGCGACCGCACGAGCGACCCCGCGTTCGCGCCGTCCGGTTCCGGGAGGAGCTCCCGGACCGCGCCGAGGTAGAAGTCCTTGCCGATCACCGACGCGGATCCGATCGCTCGCCGTTCGTCGTCGCTCAATCGCTCCAGCCTGGCGGCCAGCAACGCCGCGACCGAGGGCGGGACGGCGATCGAGGAGAGGTCCCCGACCGGCGTCCATCCAGCCGTTCTCTTGGCCACGTCGTCCCGGACGACGAGCCCGTCGTCGATCAGCATCGACACCATCTGCTCGACGAACAGCGGGTTCCCGCCGCCCGCGTCCGCGACCCGATCGGCGGCATCGGCGGGCAGCCGCCCGCCCCCCAGGAGGTTGGCGATCAGCTGCGTCGACGCGCCGGCGTCGAGCGGAGGGAGCGTCAGCGCCGACGCTCGCTGCTTGCCGGCTCCCCAGGTGGGCCGGGAGTCCAGGAACTCGGGCCTCGCCGTGCACAGCAGCAGGATCGGCGCGTCGCCGGCCCAGTCCGCGACGTGGTCGATCGCATCGAGCAGCGCCGGCTCCGCCCAGTGGACGTCCTCCCACACCGCGATCACCGGCCGCTCGCTCGCGAGGATCTCCAGGAACCGACGGATCGCCCACGCGGTCTCCTCGGGCGCCGAATGCCCCTCCGCGATCCCGAGCACCTCGGAGAGCCGGGCCGCGATCGCGTCCGCGTGATCGTCCCCGCCGAGGACCCCGTCGAGACGGGACCGGACCTCGTCCGGCTCGTCGAAGTCGTGGAGCTCCAGCGCGGCGCGCAGGGCCTGCGCCACGGGCCAGTAGGTGATCCCCTCCCCGTAGGGCAGGCACCGACCGACGAGGACCCGCGCGGATCTGCCGGCGCCACCGAGGAACTCCTCGAGGAGGCGCGATTTCCCGGCGCCGGCGGCGCCGAGGACGGTGAACAGCATGCACGTCCGGTCCTGGACCGAGCGCTCGAACGCACGCTGAAGGTCTTCGAGCTCGCGCGTCCCGGCCGACGATCGGCGACGTGAACGCCCGCGGCGGCGCCGCCGTTCCCGCGAGGACGCCGACCAATCGATAGCACTCGACCGGCTCCGCCTTGCCTTTCACGGTGCGGGGCTCGACCGACTCGGCGTCCACCGCGTCGCGGACGAGCCGGTACGTGTCGGCGCCGATCAGGACCTCGCCCGGCTGCGCGGCCGTCTCCAGGCGGGCCGCGGTGTTGACCGCGTCTCCGGTCATGCGGCCGAAGTCGGTCGTCGCCGGTCCGACGAGGACCTCGCCGGTGTTCACGCCGATCCGTCGACGCCAGCCGCACGCCGAAGTCGCGTTCGAGGTTCTTGTTCAGCGTCTCGAGGCTCTCGCGCATGCCGTCCGCCGCTCGCACGGCCCTGAGCGCGTCGTCCTCGTGGAGGGTCGGGATCCCGAACACGGCCATGACCGCGTCACCGATGAACTTCTCGACGGTTCCACCGTGAAGCTCGATCTCCGCGCGCATCGCTTCGAAGAACCTCGCCATGACCTTCCGGAGGGATTCGGGGTCGAGCTGCTCCCCGAGCTGCGTCGACCCGGTCACGTCGCAGAAGAGGATCGTGACGGTCTTCCGGACCTCGTCGGCGGGGGAGGACTCGGGAAGTGCGGTGCCGCAGTTCGAGCAGAACTTCGCATCCGCCGCGTTGGCGGCTCCGCAGCTGGAACACGCCGTCATGCGGCGGAGTCTAGGCAGCCTCACGGCGAGCGCGTTCGTCGTCGGGCTTCCTCCTGCAACTCCCTCGGCGTAGGCTCGCGATGTGGGGGACGGCTCCGACTTCTACGAGAAGACGTACGGAGCGGTGGGCGCCGACGCGCAGACCCGCGTCCGGAACGAGACGTACGACGAGGATCTCGGGCAGGCCGGCTGGCTCCAGGCCTCGGAGGCACGCGAGTTCGCGTCCTGGCTCGGACCGGGAGTGACGTCGCTCCTCGACGTCGCGTGTGGCTCCGGCGGTATCTCGGCGCTGCTCGCCGATGAACTCGGTGTGGAGGTGACGGGGATCGACGTGGATCCACAGGCGATCGCTGCCGCGACGGCTCGAGGAGCGGATCGGTGCTCCTTCCAGGTCCTCGATGCCAACGATCGGCTCCCGTTCCCGGATGAGTCGTTCGACGTCGTCTTCTCGAACGACTCGGTTCACCACCTCCGTGACCGTGCCGCGACGCTCCGTGACTGGGCCCGCGTCCTGCGCCCCGGCGGCCAGGTCCTCTACACCGAGGGACTCGTCCTCACCGGCCCGGTGTCGAACGACGAGATCCGCCGCCGCACGTTCATGGGGTTCTTCACGATCACGCCGCCGGCTGCGAACGAGCGCGCGATCGCCGATGCCGGGCTCCTGCTCGAGCGGGCGGAGGATCGCTCGGACGCCGTCGTCGATGTCGGTGGCCGGATGCGGGACGCTCGCGAGCGGTACCGCGACGAGCTGGTGTCCTCCGAGGGCGAGGACACGTTCGAAGCGTTCCAGGACTTCCTCGATGTGGCAGTCGGCGGTCGCCGCCGATCGGCGGCTCACGCGCTGGGTGTTCCACGCTCGGAAGCCGCTCCCCGCAGCGTGAGGAAAGCCTGCGCCTCGTTCCGCCTACGGGGGCGAGGAGCCAACTCACGATCGTCCGACACAAAGGCTTCTCCGGAATGCATCGGGCGTTGCCCGTTCACTAGAGCCAATCTGGCCCAGTCTCTATCGGCGCGACGATCTTGATTAATGACGCTCCTCTGGCCTGACGCGAACGGATTCCGGAGGAATCGGAGGCAGGGACTATTACTCGGAGCCCGCCGAGTGAAGATCCTCATCCACCTTCTGGACAAGCTTATCTAGCTCTGCAAGAGGCACGACCTCGATAGTGGCATCCCTCAAGAGATTCTGCGCTTGCTTCGCCCCGGCTGCTGGCTCACCTTTCACCAAGTCCTGAACCACAGCTGTGCACGTGATGTGTTCCTTCTTCTTCTCCGTGACATCTTCGACCATCCCCTTGAGCACAAGCGCCCGCCCTAGGTTTGTTTCGGCAGTCGGCGCGTTGATTGCCAGGGAATTGATCGTCTTTAGGGCACCATTGCGGTACACCAGGTCGAATGTCCATGGAGCATGCGAACCTTGAAGCGAAACGCGTTCGCGAACTCGCCTCGGCCCAATGAGGCCCTGTCGCTCAAACGCATCCCACAACCGCCGCCTCGCCATCAGTGGCGCGATAGCTTGAAAGTTGATTGGGCGTGCCGCTCCGCCAGGAAGAGCCACATACATCCCGTATGCCCAATCCAGTGCATCGTCGACCGAGTCCGAAATCAAGCCACGCACGCCGGAGAGCTGAAGATTACCGTTCATCTCCAGTCGCGCTGTGTCAAAGAAGGACGGGGAGCCAGGGTCACCCAGGCGACCCAGAAGGGCTTTGGACTTGATTGCGGCAGTTAGCTGCTTGCGGAAGGAATCAACGATCTTGTCGTCGGCCCCAGGCCAGAGTTTCCGTACCGTCGCATTGCGCGAGAGGAATCGGAGGTACAGGCTTTTGTCGTCCTTCGCCCTGAGAAGAACACCCACGTTTACGGCCTCGTCGCGGACGACGTTCGGTACGAATCGGACAACGACGTATTGGAACTGGGACCCAGTCGTCACGTCGCGTCCTCCTTCTCGGGGTTGTTGACAATACCGTACTGCGCTCGTAGGGCATCTGTGGCTAGGCTCGAGCGCCTAACGAGATACCGCGAGAGGGCTTCTCTCTCGTCCACTGTGGCCCAAGCATCGGGAATCTGGCCGACAATGGCTGCGGCATCCTGCTCAGAGAACTTTTGCAATCTTTCCACGAAAGGCTCAAGCCACTCACTGACGAGGGGGACAATCGGTGGAGCGACAGCGATGTCGTTGTCTTGATCGAGGCTTTCGGTGGTCCAGTCAGGGCTGCCGAAAGAGTGGCCCTGATCTACGGGGATGAAGTTGTACTTGCCGGGTTCGTCGTCGGCGGACACCACTCGATACTGTCGCCCATCGTGCTGTCGGACCCACGTGTCGTAAACGGAGGTTCCCGCAATGTCCCCCTTGTTCCTGATCAGCGCGACATCCACGCTGCCTTGGGGATCAGATTGCACATAGCTGGATCCGAAGGCCGGTCCTGGCGCCAACGGTTCGCCGTTCCGGTAATGAGCGCCTGGGCTGATATCCAGGAGGTCCTTCGACAGATCAACCAAGGCTGGAGCTGGATGCGATACGCCGAGGTAGTCAAGGCAGAGGCCGCCGACAAGCTCGTTGACGAGTACTCGTTTGCCTTGCGGGTTCGTCGTCGTCTTCACCATGTAACGGCCGTCCGAGGAGTCGAACAGATGTGGCTCAGAGCCACCACTCTCGCCATCCGTCATCTCGCGGATCCATGCGGTGGCCGCGACGACATCTGCATCGTTCCCCATGCGCATACGCTGGCCGCCACAGCCATCGTCGTCAAGCAGCGAGCAATTTACGCCAGGAATTTTGGCCGAAGAATTCATTGCGCCGGAGTGGGGAAGATCTGTTCGAATGGGCCGGGCTCGCGGCAACTCGCCGCGGTTCTTCGCGCAAATCAATGGCGATTCGAAGGAGCCAAGCGCCGCTCGCTACGCGTTGTTGACGACGGGCGGACCGACGTCGACCCAGATGGAGTTCCTCTCCACATCCACTACGATCGCGCTCGCGCCCCCATCGACCTGAGCGAACTCGGTGACATCGCGGGTCAGGCGGTCGATGCGCGAGATCGTGCCGTCCTCGTGGCACAACCACACCGCACCGAGCCCAACAGCGAGGTCCGTCACCCCGCGACCCACAGGTGCCTGCCCCGCATCCGCGCCCGTCAAGGCCGAGAGTCTGGTCACGACGCCACTGCTTTGATCGAGGAGCCATAGGTAGTCCCCGTCCGCGGCAAGTCGGGCGATCGTCCCGAGAACCGGCTTCTCCCAGACCGTTTCGAAGGTGTCCGGGTCGACACGGATCACGATGCCGTCGAACTGGTCGACGACCCAGACTCCATCGCCGGAGGCCGTGATCAGATCGATGGCGTCAGCCACCCGACGCTCCTCGACGCCGTCGGATGGGTCGACCCGCATCAGGAACCCGTCGATCTTCCCTATCCACAGGTGATCTCGATCTGCGGCGAGGGACACCCCTCGCCTATCCGCGCCCAGGTCGGTCGGAGCAGCGATCCGCTGCACCATGTCTTGCTCATCCGTCGAGGCGCTGACCCGGACGAGACGGTCGGGCGTCAGGTACCACAGGGCGTCGAACGCGGAAACCATCGAGACGGTGATCGCGGGCTGTTCGATCGCGATCGGGTCACGCACCTCGCCGTGTTCCGGATCCACGTGCAGGAGCGTCGCCGCCTCGAACCCCGGGGCGACGATCCATACCGCCGCACGGTCGGCGACCATCGACCTGCTCGCGTCGGGATGCAACGCGGACCGGCTCGGTCGCACGATGTCGATCCGCCGCCGCTCGCTCCCGTCCGCGGCATCGAGCTCGATCACGAAGGTGCGCGATCCAGCGCGGGCGTCGGGATGCTTCTCGCTCTCGTCGTTCTGAAGCAAGACGATCGCCGCGGCGACGATCGTCACGATGATCACTGCCCCGAGCACCACCCATGTTCCCGTCCGGCTCGGAGCCGGAGCGATCTCGGCACGGCGCGCCGCGGCCTCCTCGGCCTCGAGCGGCGCCGCGACCGGCTCACCGTCGACCGCGGTCACGAGGAACAGACGGGCCTCGTCCTCGATGCCCTTGAGTTGGTGCGTCCCGTGGCTCTGGAAGGTGATCCCCGCTCCGGAGACGATGTCTCTCACCGAGGCAGGGACCAGGACCTCTCCTGGGCCCGCGACCGACATCACGCGCGCGGCCGTGTTCACGACCAGACCGCTCGGCTTGCCGCCCTCCAGCTCGAGCTCCCCGAACGTCACGCCGGCTCGGATCTCGATGCCGAGCGAACGGACTGCTTCGGTGATCGCAACCGCGCATCGGATCGCGTCGATCGGACGATCGAAGGTCGCGAAGAAGCCGTCGCCCGCCGTGTCGTGCTCGCGACCGCCGAATCGACGCAGCTCGCGTCGGACGAGCTGATGATGACGGCCGATCAGGGCGGCCCAGCCACGGTTCCCCATCTCGGCCGCGAGCGCCGTCGAGCCGACGATGTCCGTGAACAGGACGGCGCCGAGACGACCGCGAGCAGCCCCCGCTCTCCGCTGCACGAGGCGGAGTGTATGGGTCCCTTCGGTAGACTCGCTCGAACTTCCTGCGAGAGAGGCTTCGACCGCATGTCACGAGTGATCTTGATCGCGTGGGATGGCGCCGACTGGCGCATCCTCGACCCCCTGCTGGAGCAGGGCGCCCTGCCCAACCTCCAGGCCCTCCTCGACAAGGGCCAGCGCGAGGTCCTCCGCTCCACGGTCCCCACGCACTCCTGGTCGGCGTGGCCCTCGTTCCTGACCGGCGTCGACCCCGACGACCACGGCGTCTACGACATCCTCGAGACGAAGCCGGGCACCCACAAGCAGTACCCGGTCACCTTCAAGTCGATCAAGGCGCGGACGTTCCTCGACGACCTCACGGCCGCCGGCAAGAACCAGCTCCTGCTCGACGTCCCGCTCACGTTCCCGGCGCCGGACATCAACGGGAACCTCCTCGCCGGCGGGGTCCTGCCGAAGGGCCGCACGTTCACCCACCCGGCCGACCTGCCCGACACGCTCGCCGAGCACGACCTCGAGTGGCCGATCAACGGGATGAGCTGGACCACCTACCGGAACCGGCCCGACGCCTACCTCGACGAGGCCTTCGAGGTCACCGCGAAGCGGATCGCGGTCTCCGAGCACCTGATGGACAACTCGGACTGGGACCTGATGGCCTCGGTGTGGGTCTCGATCGACCGGACCCAGCACGCGCTGTCGAACTACATCGCGCCCGACCATCCCGACTACGCGAAGAACAAGGACACGCGGATCGGGAAGAAGGTCGCCGACATCTTCCGGCAGACCGACGACGCGATCGGCCGGTTCGTCTCGCGCGCCCGCCCCGACGACCTGATCCTGTTCATCTCCGACCACGGCTTCCAGTCGTGCACCCGCACGATCCACATGGACCACCTGCTGAAGCAGTTCGGCTACCTCGAGTTCTCGGCCTCCAACGTCGTGTTCGGGCCGATGCAGTGGGGGCCGGTGCGCAACGTCGCGCGCAAGGTCTACGACATGCTCGGCCTGCACGGGAAGGTCTCGCTGCCCCAGTCGGTGAACTGGTCCAAGACGAAGGCCTACACGACGATCCGCTCGACCGGCGAGGGCGTCTCGATCAACCTCGCCGGCCGCGAGATCGACGGCATCGTCGACCCGGGCGACTTCGAGAAGGTCCGCGACGAGGTGATGGACCGGCTCGGCTCGTTCGTCGATCCGAAGACCGGTCTCAAGCCTGTGAAGGCGATCCACAAGCGCGAGGAGATCTTCAAGGGCGAGTTCGCCGACCGCGCGCCCGACATCATGATGGTGCCGGCCGAGGGCTACTCGCTCGCGCACGCGAAGTCCCCGATCGAGGACGCCGACTGGGTGAGCGGCGACCATCGGCTCGAGGGCACGATCGTGGCGGTGGGTCCTGGGGTGAAGCCGTTCGAGTCTCAGCCGGCGTTGATCGACATGGCGCCGACGATCGTGGCGGCGCTGGACGCACCCACCGCGGTGACGCCGAAGGGCCGGATCCTCCACGAGATCGTGGGGAGCGAGAAGGCGCTGACCGCCCGCGAGGCGACGCCATCGGTGCAGATCCCCGGGATGGGCGAGTCCGCGGTCTCCGACACCGAGGCCGACGAGATGGAAGAGCACCTCCGGGGCCTCGGCTACATCGAGTAGTGGTCCTGATGGGCGACGGAGCCGGAGCGCCGATAGCCCAGGATCGGGCAGCGTGGCTCCTGAGCCTCCGGAGAGCGAACGAGCTCCAAGAGGACGAGCTCGACCCGACGTTCGACGAAGAGTGGGGCGAGATCTCCGACACGCATCGGCGGTTCGTCGAGCGGTTCGTGTCCGAGCTGCCGGCCGGCGGCAGGATCTTGGACGCGGCGTGCGGGACCGGCAAGTACTTCGGGATCGTGCTCGGGAGCGGGCGTCTCGTTGTCGGGGTCGACCAGTCGCGGGCGCACCTGGCGACGGCGCGAGCCAAGCATCCTGAGGCGGTCGTCGAGCAGCACGACCTCCAGGACCTGCCCTTCCGAGACGAGTTCGACGGCGTGATGTGCGTCGACGCGATGGAGTTCGTCCCCCCCGAGGAATGGCCGGGCATCCTGAACCGATTCCGCCAGGCCCTGCATGCGAGAGGCTCGTTGTACCTCACGGTCGAGCTGCTCCTCGGGGAGCGCGTGCGTGAGATGAACGCGGAGGCCCGGAAATCAGGCCTTCCAGTCGTTGAGGGCGAGGTCATCTTCGACGAACCCGACGCCTACTACCACCACTACCCGACCATGCAGCAGGTTCGAGCATGGATCACCGATGCCGGGTTCGTTCTCGAGGAGGAAACGGAGGGACCCTGGGAGGAAGAGGGATACGCGTACCACCACGTATTGATGCGAGGAGCGTGATGGTTGAGCACCTCCAGGGCCCCGGCGAGTCGGATCGCTGCGGATGATCGAGCGACTGGGCGAGGCGATCAGACCGTGTTCCACATATCGGAACTCGGTTCCGCTATCTGGAAGAGGACGGAGCCCCGGCCGGGGACTGAGCCCGGTGGTTCGCGCATCTGCCCTCGGCGCACACACCCTCGGTTTGCGCTCGCGCGACCGTGGCCGGAGGATTCGAAGGTGACTCTCGACGTCCGTTATGCGAAGGCGGCCGACGGGACCCACGTCGCGTATGCGGTGCTCGGCGACGGCCCTATCGACATCGTCTATTCGTTCGGATACCTCTCGAACCTCGATGACTTCGCGGAATGGGACATCCAGACCGCCCTGTGGGATCGGCTCTCTTCGTTCTCGCGGCTGATCGTCTTCGATCGTCGAGGGAGCGGACTCTCGGACCCGACGTCGATGCGCGAGGAGAACACGCTCGAGGCCGGTATGGACGACATCCGCGCCGTCATGGATGCCGCCGGCAGTGAACGGGCGCTGGTCGTCGGATTGCAGGACGGCGGCATGCTCTGCACGCTGTTCGCCGCGTCGCATCCTGACCGAACCCTGGGGTTGATCCTCTACGGCAGCTCGCCTCGTGGACTCCCGGCGCCAGATTTCCCGTGGGCCTGGACAGCCGAGGAGTGGGACGACTACCTCTCCTCGATCGAGCAGACCTGGGGCACGCCTGAGCAGGTCGAGGACCAGATGAAGCAGGTGTTCCCGAGCGTCACCTACAGCCCGGACGAGCTCAAGAGGATCGCTCGGTCGTTCCGTTTGATGGCCAGCCCGGGCGCCGCCCTCGCTGTGGAGCGGATGCTTCGGGACCTCGACGTGCGACCGGTCCTGCCGGCGATCAGGGTCCCGACCCTCGTCCTTCACGCCGCCGGCGATCTGATCGAGCCGGTCGGCGCCGGCCGGTACATCGCGGAGTCGATCCCCGGTGCGAGGTTGGTCGAGCTGCCCGGCGCCGATCACGTGCCGCACCATGAGATGCGGGATCGATTCGTCGAGGAGGTCCGTCGGTTCGCGTTGTCGATCGTCGATGAGGAGGCGGAGCTGGGGCGCGTCCTGGGGACCGTCTTGTTCACCGACATCGTCGGGTCGACCCAGCTCGCCGCCGAGCTAGGGGATCGTGCGTGGGGAGAGCTTGTCGAGAAGCATCATTCGGCCGTCCGCGCGATGCTCGCTCGGTATCGCGGCCAAGAGGTGGACACGGCGGGGGACGGGTTCTTCGCGACCTTCGACGGTCCGGTGCGAGCCGTTCGCTGTGCGCAACACATCCGCGACGCGGTGGAGCCGCTCGGTCTGCGGATCCGGGCCGGCGTCCATACCGGAGAGCTGCACACGATCGACGAGAAGGTGGCGGGCCTCGGGGTCGTGATCGGCGCTCGCGTCGGTGCGTTGGCCGGACCGTCGGAGGTCCTCGTCTCCCAGACCGTCAAGGATCTCGTCGCGGGATCGGGTCTCTCCTTCGACGACGCCGGCGAGCACGAACTCAAGGGTGTTCCGGACCGTTGGCGCGTCTACCGGGTCGTCGGGTGATGTGGTCGGGAGAAGCACGATCGGGCTGATCCGGTTGCGACAACGTCGAACCCATGGGAAAGGTTGGCGGGAATGCGCATCAAGGACGGGGGCGATGCCCGCCGCATCGTCGCGATCACGACGTTGCTCACGTTCCTCGCGTGCTCGAACGGCAACGATGGTCCCGCCGTAGGAGCGGCGTTCGCGGAGCGCGCCGTCGCCGCGTGCAGCGACGCGAGGGCGCTGAAAGATGCGCAAGGTCCGTTCCCGTACCCAGACTTCAACCCCACCGATCCCGACCCCGCCAAGTTCCCCGGCGTCGCGGATGCCCTGATGAAGACGGACGTGACGTTCACGACGTGGCTCGAAGACCTGCGCGCGCTGGGTGAGCCACCCTCGGGGAACGAGGCGTGGGGCGCACTGCTCGACGCGATCGAGGCTCACGTCCGGATAAACCGCGACCAGATCGACGCCGCGCGGGAGGGCGATTCCGAGCGCTTCGCCGCCGACTACCACGAAGGCGTAGCGACGCAAGAGGCGTTGCTCGATGCGGCGACCGACGCCGGCGTTCCCGAGTGCGCCGAAGTAGATCGATGACGACCCGCCGGAGGCCACGCACATCCGCTACGCCGTGCCGAGCTACGCGTTCACCTCTATCGCGTCCAGCACCTCGATGATCTGCCCGATCACGCCGTCAGGATCGTCGCGGTAGATGACGTGGCCGCCTTCCAGGGGCCGCTGAGTCGCGAGCGGGGACAGACGTAACCAGAAGGCCTGATCTTCGACGCTGGACTGGCCCTGCATCGCCGTCACGATGCGGACGGGGATCTCGGGGATCGGCCTGCGATGGTAGGCGAGCTGCCGGCCCATCCCGTACCAGTCCACGAACTCGCCGTGATGCCAATCGGCGGCCTCCTCCGGGAATTCCTTGGCCAGATCGGGCTCGGGCGCCGATACGTCCAGCAGCACGAGCCCCGCGACTTGTCGGTGGTAGGTGCCTGCATAGTGGACGACGATGGCGCCGCCCCCGGAGGTTCCGACCAGAACGTAGGGACCGCGGACATGGGCCGACTTGAGCACGCGGTGGAGCGCCATTACCAGGTCGTCCAGCGTCCGACGGTGATGGGGGGCGGGGTCGCTGAGGCCAGTCCCCAGCCGGTCGTAGGTGCATGTCATGGTTCGCTCCGCGAGCCCTGGGGCAAGTGTCGTCGCGAACTGCGCGATCCCACCCGGTTCGACGACCTACTGGTCGCGCGTCACTTCCTTCAGGGCCGACCGGATCTCCCCGACGACGCCTTCGGGGTTGTCTCGGTAGATCACGTGTCCTCCTTCGAGGGTGGTCTCGCGCGCACGTGGCGAGAGCTTCAACCAGACGGACTCGTCCCGGGGATCGGAGTCGCCGGAGGCAGCGGTCACGATCCGTACGGCGATCTCCTCGACCGGCAGACGATGCAGCGCGAGCTGACGTTCCGCTGCGAACCAGTCCATGTTCTCCACGTTGTTCCAACCTGCCTCTTCTGGGAACTCCTTCGCCAGATCGGGGGCGGGTGCGCCGACATCGAGCAGCACTAGGCCGGCAACTTCCCTCCAGTAACGTCCCGCGTAGTGCACGACGATCGCTCCACCACCCGAGCTGCCGACAAGGAGGTACGGACCTGGGACTCCGGCGGTCTGGAGGAGCTCGTGGAGCGTCGAGACAAGGTCGTTCAGGGTCCGACGACCATCAGGGGGCGAGTCGCTTAGACCGGTGCCCAATCGGTCGTAGGTACACGTCATGTTCCGTTCCCTGAGCGAGGGGATGAGCGTCGAGCCGAACTGTTCGATACCGGAGGAGTCGGTTCCCGCCTCGAGGATGATCACCGGCCTCCCCTCTCCCCAGCAGCGAATGGCCAGCTGCCCCTCGGCACCGATCGAGAACAGACCGTCGATCACCGGCTCGTACTTCGGATCGCCTGTGAGACCGGCATCCGGGGACGTGAAGATCGGATCTTGGGAAGGAGCTGCGGGGGTGTTCGAGCTACCGGAGCTGCAGTTCGCCAAGAGCAAGATCAGCGCCGCCACGATCCAGGCTCTCCTCGGAGGTCCTTGCAGCTGGCTGCCCATCGCTGGTCCCTCCTCACGTGTCGTTCGCGGGCCAGAGACCCACGACCGCAACGTAGGCACCGCGACTCGGCCGCGCATCACGCGATCTCGTACGTTTCAGAGCTTGCGTGCGAGCTCGGTCCGGGACCGGACGTGAAGCTTGCGATAGACGCGCCGAAGGTGGGCGTCCACGGTGTGGACGCTGAGGAAGAGGGCGGCCGCCACCTCGCGATTGGTCCGTCCCTCGGCGACCAGGAGGGCGACCTGCTCCTCCGCCGGGGTGAGGTCTGACGGGGGAGTCCGTCGGCCTCCCACTCGGCCGAGCTCACGGATGACTTTCGCCGCCCACGGCTCGGCGCCGAGGCTTTCGAAGACGGTGAGTGCCTGACCGAGCAGCTCGCGGGCCGACTTCTGCCTCCGCATGCGCCGGTGGAGCTCGCCTGTGACCAGAAGGGTTCGTCCGAGCTCGAAGGGGTGACCGATCGTCGCCTGGGCCTGCAGCGCTCTCTGCAGATGGTCGTCCGCGTCGGCGAAGCCCCGACGTGCGACGGCGACGATCCCGTGGCATCGGTCGGCCAGGGCGAGCGCGAGCGGCCGGTCGAGTGCTGCCGCTTCTGCTGCCAGCCGATCGGCGAGCGTCGCAGCGCCCTCGGCATCACCGACGGCGATGAGGGCCTCCACGGCGTCGGGGATGAACGGCACGGCGCCCGGCTCCTTCAGGCCCATCTGGGCGGAGATCCGGACGGCCGGCTCGAGCCATGCGTGCGCGGCGACCGGATCGCCGTTGGTGATCTCGAGGAAGCCGAGTGTCGCTCGTGCCTTCAGCTCGTTCCACCGATCAGCCATGCGCAGGCAGTCGTCGAGCGCCGTGGCCGCGTCGGCGCGTGCCTGCTCAGCTTTCCCACTCGCGGCGTCGATCGTCGCCTTCACCGGAAGGATCTGATTGAGGACGGTCGACCATCCCGTCTCGATCGCGATCTCTTCAGCCTCGCGGGCATGCGAAGAAGCCCGCGCCCACCTCCCCGCGCGGAACTCGAGGTCCGCGAGGTCGGTATGGATCTCCCAGGTCCCGGATGCGTGTCCTTGCTCGAGGTATCGATCCAGCTCGTGATCGAGAGAGGTCCGACCCGCCTCGAGGTCACCCATCCATGTCTGGATCCGCCCGAGCATCGCTCGAGGCGTACTCAACTCGCCTTCGGTAAGGAGCCCTTCCAGTGCGATCCCGCGTCCCAGGAGATCGGAGGCGTCCTCTCCAAGCGCGGCGCCTGCCAGCGCCCGGGCGGACAACGCGCCGCGCAGCGGCCCCAACCGCTCAGGCCCTTCGAGTTCGTCGGCCAGCTCGATCGCGCCGTCCGCGGATGCGACGGCGTTGCCGAGGTCGCCGGACAGCAAGGCAGCCCACGCCCGGTTCTCGCCGATCTCCGCACCGAGGAGGGGGTCTCCCGCGGCCTCTTCGAGCGCACGATCCAACAGCGGACCGACCTTCGTTACGTCGTTCCAGCTCCCGTTCGCGAGCGTGTACAGGGTCGTCGCCCGCTCGAGTCCAGGTCCGAGCTCGGCGAGGAGCCGTTCGAGGAGCGCAAGGCATCCGCTGGCATCTCCCGCGGCGAACGAGCAGGTCGCCCACTTGTACCGCCGGTACCAGAGTCGATCGGCTTCGGGCGGTGTCACTGTCGCGGCGAGCCGGTACAGCTCGCTCGCCGAGATCGGTGCGCCCCGCGCCTCCGCTCGACTCGCTGCCTCCTCGACGATCCCCGCGATCGTCTCGTCGGGACCCTCAGCGGCCAGCGCTCGATGACGGGCCGCCTCCTCCGTGTCGATGACCGTCCGCGCGAGGCGCTCATGACCTTGGCGTCGAGCATTCGGCGACGCGACCGCGTACGCAACGGAGGCGAACAGTGGATGCCCGAACTCGATGCCCCCAGAGGGCTTGTGCGTGATGATGCCGGCCTCTTCCGCCTCGCGGATGCCCCCCGCGTCCGCACCGGCGTCAAGGAGAAGACTCGAGGTCGGAGCCGCGGACGAGGCGGCGATCAGAAGCGCGATCCTGGCCGCTGACGACAGCCCGTCGAGGCGGGTGCGGAGGAGCTCCTCCAGGTCCCCTGGAAGAGGAAGGAGCTCGACGGCTTCGCGGTCTTTGACCTGAGCCGTCGCGCGCCCGATCTCCAGCGCGTACAGCGGATTCCCGCCCGAAGTCTCATGGATGCGATCGACGACCGGAGGAGGGATATGGCTCTGGATCCCCTCTCGGAGGAGCCGACCGAGCGATCGCCGATCGATCGGGCCGATCGGGAGGTGTTCGGTGGCGCTGGGGAGGGCACTCGATACCCCGACCGGGTCCGCGAGCCCGACCCCAGTCCGGAGCGTCGCGAGGATCGAGATCGGTTCGTCCCCGAGGCGTCGGATGGCGAACGTGAGGGCGCGGGCCGACGGAAGATCGGTCCATTGCAGATCGTCGATCGCGAGCGTCAGCGATCCCTCAGCGGTCAGTGAGCGGATCAAGGCGAGGACGGCGAGGGACACCGCACGGGAGTCGGGACGAACCTCGGTCGCTTCCCCGATGAGGAGCGCTGCCTCCAGCGCACGGTGCTGGCGACCGGGTAGGTCTGGGAGCTTCTCGCTGATCACCGGAGCGAAGAGATCACCAAGGACCGTGAACGAGAGGTTCGCCTCCGCTTCCGACGGACGAGACACCAAGGTGTTGCCCTCGCCTTGGGCGAGCTCGACCGCTGCATGCCAGAGCATGGACTTGCCGATGCCCGCTTCGCCTTCGATCAAGAGAGCGCGAGGCGCCGACGCCGGGCGCGCGAGGAACCGAGCGATGACAGCCTGTTCCGCTCGTCGGCCCACGATGACATCAATCACGCAGGAGGGGCCTCCTTCGTATGCGCTGTCGACGGCCGCATCGTAGGCACACGCCCGGGCCTCGGCTACATCGCGTGGCGGCCATGGATGAACGCCTGGACGAACGCCGCACGGGTGTCGGTCCGGGGCTCCCGGCCTCGACTACTGCCGTAGCCGAGGCCCGGAACCGTCCCGCCTCCCCCGCTCACGAACGTCGTGCGGTGACGGAGACCGCTCTCCTCGCCCTTCGAGGTGCGTGTGCCACGTCACGGTGTCCGTTCCGGTCGGCGGCCGGCACCACGTTCCCGTCGAGAACGGCGTAGAGCTGCCACTGACCAGGGAGTCCTCGGAGCGCGTGCGAACCACGATCCTCGAACTCCAGGTCGGACCCCTCAACGACGTCTCGCACGGTGCGAGTCACGAGGACCTCGCCCGGTCCCGCGTGGCGGACCACTCGGGCGCCTGCGTGCACCGCGACTCCTCGTACCTTGCCGTCGTCTCGGACGCACTCCCCGGTATGGAGCCCAGCTCGAGCCTTCAGCCCGAGCTCAGCGAGCGAAACCGAGACCGCGGAGGCGCATCGGACCGCAGGCGTCGCCGCGTCGAAGGTCGCGAAGAACCCGTCGCCGGCATCATCGACCTCGCATCCACCCCATCGATCGAGCAGATCGCGGACCCGGGCGTGGTGAGCCTTCAGGAGCAGGGTCCACCGGCGGTCACCGAGCGTTGCCGCCAGCCGAGTCGAGCCGACCAGGTCGGTGAAGAGCAGCGTGACCAGGACGCGGCGTAGAGCCCCGTCCGAGGTCGCTGTGCGATGTCGCTCTTCGTGGTCCATGGCGGACCATCCCGTCCTTTCCAATCGGCGGTGCCGGTGATGCTGCGATAGCCGTGGAGCTGTGGGGAAGCGCGAAACTGATCGAGGACATGCGGTCTCCGTTCTGATGCGAACGCGGGATCCGGGAGGTCTTCCCTCGGGATGAACGAAGGCCGCCCGGAGGCGGCCCTAGACGTCGGAATGGGACCGGCGCTTAGGGGTGAGCCCCCGCGGAGCGCGTCGTGAAGACAAGGGGGTTGATGCCGAGTGGCCGGCCCATCGTTCCCTCCTCTTCTCGTTCGGTCATCATCGAAGCGGACACTAGGTTGAACGTTGCACTCAACGCAATGGCCAATCCGGAGGGTTTCCCACCATCTGGCTGACGTACGATGAACCGATGGAGCTCGATCAAGTTATCGAGCGATACCACTCGGCGCTCCACTCGTTCGCCCAGGGCGACCCCGAGCCGGTGAAAGCTCTCTACAGTCACCAGGATGACGTCACGCTGGCGAACCCCTTCGGCCCTCCGGTTCGCGGGCGGGCAGATGTCGCCGATCGTCTCGATTACGCCGCCTCCAGGTTCAGAGACGGCCGACCTATCGGCATCCAGAACCTGGCGCTGATCGTCGGAACCGACCTCGCCTCCTTGCTGGAGATCGAGCGATGGGAGACGAAAGTGGGAGAGCGCGACGAGATCACACCGTTCGTTCTCCGTGTCACCAGCGTCTTCCGACGGGAGAACGCCTCGTGGTTGTTGGTGCATCGACACGCCGACCCGATCGCCTCAGCCGATCCGGATGGCCCATTGCGCGGCAACTGAGCACGGTAGCCAGCTCTGCTCGAGCGCACAGCCCAAACCGGTCACGCTAGGCTCACGCTATGCGCATCACTCGGCAGGTCGTCGTGTTCGATGCCGCAGATCTCGCGGCTGAGAGCACGTTCTGGGCCGGCGTGCTCGACGGCACCGTCGACGCCGAGGATGACTGGCACCGGGTGATGGTCGAGGGCGAATCGCGGGTCGCTGTTCAACTGGCGCCGAACCATGTCCCGCCCGACTGGCCGGACGGCACACCCGAGCAGCAGATCCACCTCGACCTGTGGGTCGAGGACTTCGCGGAGGCCCACGATCGTGTCATGTCGCTCGGTGCACGAGTACTCAAACCACCAGCGGGGGACGACAACTTCCAGGTCTACGCGGATCCTGCCGGGCATCCGTTCTGTCTGTGCTGGGTTCAATAGTGCGAGCAGCGGTAGGTGGGCCTCGGTGAAAGCCTGGGTTCATGCATCGAGTCGGAGCACGACCTCGTCCGTTTCCTCGTTGCGCCCGTGAGCGAACCCGCGCCCCTCGCCGACGATGAGGAAACCGCACTTCGTCAACACACGGATCGACGCGGCGTTGTCGCTCGCAGCGCGAGCGTAAAGCGGACGGGTTGCCTCTAGCTGCAAGAACTCCTGTAGGGCACGCGTGGCGATGCCGCGGCCCCAATCTTCACGGCCGATCCAATAGGTGACCTCGCGCTGACCTTCCAAGTCGAAGCTCGCGATGTGACCCACGACTCGACCGCCGATCTCGACGACCCTGTTCGTCGTAGACCTGTCGCTCCTCAGCCGCGCCCACCGTCGCTCGAAGTTCGTTCGATCGTCGGCCTCCGGCGAGGTGAACGCGGCCATCCGTATGGCGTCGCGATCCCTCGAGTGCTCGAACAGCACGCCGATATCACGATCTTCGATCTCGCGAAGAACAAGCTGTCCCGAGCCCTCCCGCACGGCCGCTAACCTAACTGCCGCACGAAGCACGGTCCCCGACGACCCGAGACCGTGGAGTTCTGATCATGCGGAAGCTGGTAAGGAGGCGCAGATCCGTGGGGTAAGTGGGCCCACGGTCTTCGACACCCACGCGGACGCGATGGAGGAGCACCTACCGTCGAACCCGTTACCGAGGAGGACTTCTGATGCGCAGCGTGACCTATTCGATGAGCGTCTCACTTGACGGATACATCGTCGGGCCGGACGGCGACTTCGACTGGACGGTGCCCGACGCGGAGGTCTTTCGCTTCTGGATCGACGAGATACGAGGGGTCGGCGTGCACCTGTTGGGACGACGGCTGTACGAGACGATGCTGTACTGGGAGACCGCCGACCAGGATCCGTCGCTCGACGACTCGGAGCTCGAGTGGGCCGCGATCTGGAAGCCGCTGCCAAAGGTGGTGTTCTCCACCACGCTGTCGGCGGTGCAGGGCCATGCCCGCCTGGCCTCCGGCGGCCCGGCGGAGGAGATCGAGCGGTTGCGAGCCGAGCCGGGAGAGGGCGACATCGCGATCGGTGGCGCGACTCTCGCAGCCGAGGCGGCCGAGTTGGGTCTGATCGACGAGTACCGGGTCATGGTCCACCCGGTGCTGGTTGGCGGTGGCATTCCGTTCTTCCCCCAGCGCGAGCGCCGGGTGGATCTCGAACTCGTCGAGACCCGCACCTTCAGCTCGAGAGTCGTCTACCTCCGCTACCGGGAGGCGCGCTAGCCATATCTGATCTGGCTGCCGGGATCGGCGAGCTCCGGATGAGCTTGTTCCCTTACGTTGCGGGCGAGGGCACCCGTACCGCCGGCACCGCTAACGGTTCGTCGACTACCATCGACTCGTGCGTGCTGGTGACGTCGTGTGGAATCCCCTGACCGGGGAGAAGGCGCTGCTGATCGAGTCCGCTGAGGAGACGGGGGGCGCCCGGATCCTCGCCGACTTCGCGGTCGAGGAGGGCGGGTTCGTCCCCGGCGGAGATCACGTGCACGACACGTGTACCGAGCACTTCGAAGTGGTGGACGGGCAGATCACGTTCGTCGTCGACGGCGAGGAGCGGACGCTGGGACCGGGCGAGCAGGTCACCGTCCCGCCGGGATCGTGGCACCGATGGTGGAACTCCGGCAAGGGCGAGGTCCGTACCCGGGTCCGGGTCGACCCGGCCTCCACTTCCAGGACGCGATCATGGTCCTGTGGGGTCTATGCGCGGACGGCCACACATCTTCGAACGGGATGCCCTCGCCGCTGTTCGGCGCGCTCGTGGCCACGCGCTACAAGGACGAGGTGCGGTTGCGGAAGCCGCCGGAGGCGGTGCAGCGGATCCTGCTGCCGCCGCTGGCCATCCTCGCTCGGTGGCTTGGCCGGGACCGGACGATCGAGCGTTACCTTGACCCCGGATCTCACCCTTCCGCCCAAGCGGGCCTCGGTCGGTTGCCGGAGCGGATCATGCGCACACCCGGTGATCGGGGGGACAGCAGCAAAGAGAGATAGCGTCCTCTCCTCTCGTGACATCCCCGAACGCTGGCACTAGCCAGTACGTCCACCCCGGATAGCATCCACGTGGTGAGCCTCGATGACGTCCGTTCGCTGCTGGATGCTCCCTCGCCTGCCGCACTCGTCACCTACCGGATAGATGGCTCGGCGGACGTCTCTCCCGTTTGGTATCGATGCACGGATTCCGCATTCGAGGTCGTCATCGCGGCCGACGATCCGAAGCTCCGGCGCGTCGCCATCGACGATCGCGCCGTGTTGACGGTCTTCGAGACGATCCCGCCATTCCGGGGCGTCAAGGTTGCCGGACACGTGACGCCGGATCGCGATCCGACGGCGGTACGCGAGGCCCGCCAGGCGATCGCGTCCCGATACCTGGGTGAGACGCGTGGCGCGGCCTTCGTGGAGAGCCGTGGTCCCGGCGTCGTGATCCGCTTTCTCATCGCGTCGGCACGGACCTGGGATCTGGAGGCGGCGCTACCCCCGACGGACGACCAAGGTACGTAGCCGGAAGGCCGGGAGGCGGAGTAGGACACAGGAGCGTGGTCGTCGTCGCCTTCACCGGCGGATGGCTCGAACGATCCCCACGACCACGACCGTGGCGCCAGCGGCGATGATCAGGATCGCGAGCCACCGTGTGTTCGGGTCCGAGTGACCCTCCATCCAAATCCGTATGACCATCACTGCCCAGAACGGAAACATCAGGACGAGGACCTTCGTAAGGAGGGCACCGAAGTTCAGTAGGCGATGACCGAACGAAGTAGCTCGATAGCGCTCATCAGGGGTAGGGGCCACCAAGCCGGGCTCGCCTGCGCCTCGAGGGATGAACCGCTCGACCGTGTGGAGTAACTGCTGCTGGCCACGGATGGGGAGCTCCCCCGTGTAGTCCAAGGTCTCAGTGCGGTCCTCGTACTCGATCACGATCGTCCCGCGTGGACCACTCGAGGCGAGAGAATCGGGCATGTCAGCTCCATAGACACTCGCAACGGCGACTCCGTGCCGGACGCTGACTCGCTTGGCACCCACGAGGGATCGACCGGTTTCACCGGCTGGTTCATGGACGGTGAGCACGCCCTCGGTGGAGACAGAGATCGCCGTGCCGGTGGCCGTCATGTACTGGCGGAGGAGGCCGACGCTTACGTACACGCCGACGCCGACCATCAGGCCGGGAAGGATCGTTGCCTTCAGCAGACCATCGTCGACCCCCCATTGATCGATGATCGCGACCGCGCCGGCTAGGGAGAACGAGGCGATCAGTACGAACGGAAACCACCACATCCGTTGCATACGGGTGGCCCGCACCCTGACGACGGCCAGGAGACGACCAGGGGCGGCGGTCGTTTCGACTCTAGGCTCATCCACAACCTGCTTCGCACCTCCTGGGTGACTGGTCGATGTACTTCTCACAGGAATCGACCCTTCCTCCAGGAGGCTAAAGCTCTTCACTCGGGGCGCCCCAGTACGAGAACCGTCCCCAGGTGTCGACCGTAGACCCTTGAGCGGACCGCGCACGGCACGTGGAACGAAGAGGAGGGGACGAACATGGCTGAGCCGAGCCTGTACGAACGATTGGGTGGCGTGTTCGCCATCGCCGCGGTGATCGACCACTTCAGCGATGCGGTCGTCCGGAACCCCACCGTCGGCCAAGCATCGAAGAACCCCGACCTTCGTGAGTGGCACACCAACTCGCTGGACAGGCTGCCGGGGCTGAAGTTCATGCGCACGCTGTGGGTGTGCAACGTCGCCGGTGGACCGTTCACGTTCGCTGCCACGAAGCCGGGGACCACCGCTCTCGGGCTGGAAGAGGCACATCGCGAGCTCCACATCTCGCCCGAGGAGTTCGACGAGGTCGCGGCCGAGCTGGGCCGCACGCTCGATCACTTCAAGGTCCCTGCCCGTGAGAAGGATGAAGTCCTGGCGGCGTTCGCCGCCCACAAGGGGGAAGTGACCGAGGGATCGATGGCTTCGACCTGAGACCCTCAGCTCATCTACTTTACCTTTTTACCTTTCCTCGGTATGCTCACTGGGAAATGTCAAAAGGTAAAGCAAAACGGGTCCCGGAGTTGATCCGCGTCCTCGCCGCCGACCGCGGGTTCGTGACCGCGGGACAGGTGGCCGAAGCGGCCGGCGTCACCCGCCAGGCCGCCCACTACAACCTCGTGAGGATGGTCCGCGGGGGCGAGTTGCGTCGCGTCGGGGCGGGCCGAGGATCGAGATATGTCCCCGATGCCGACGTGGACCGCGCCTATCCCCTGGAAGGCCTCGAGGAAGACCGGGTCTGGGATGAGATCGTCAGCGAGGCGCCGCCGATCCAGGACGCCCCATCGAACGTCCGCTCGATCATGAGGTACGCGTTCACCGAGATGCTGAACAACGCGATCGATCATTCGGGTGGGACGGAGGCTCGCGTGAAGGTGTGGGCGCGCGACCCGCTTTCCTTCGAGATCAACGACGACGGTGTCGGTGTGTTCCGGCACGTTCGTGAACGGCTCGAGCTGGCCGACGACCTCGCCGCACTCCAGCAGCTCTCGAAGGGACGTGAGACCACAGCGCCCGACCGCCATTCGGGCGAAGGCATCTTCTTCACGTCGAAAGCGGTCGATGTCTTCGAGCTCGATGCCAACCGGATGCGGTGGATCGTCGACAACAGCCGCGAGGACCAGGCGATCGGCGAAGCTCCGGAGCATGCCGGTACGAGGGTCCGATGTGACATCGATCCGGCAACCGATCGAACCCTCGAGGAGGTCTTCGTTCCTTTCGTCGACGAGGACTCCCTCCGCTTCGATCGAACGGTCATCCCGCTCGTGTTGTTCGAGACGGAGGGCCGCTTCGTGTCGCGCTCCGAGGCGAAACGTCTCGGGACGAGGTTGGAGCGGTTCCGCGAAGCGGTCGTCGACTTCTCGGGGGTCGACGAGGTTGGATTAGCCTTCGTCGATGAGCTCTTCCGCGTGTGGGCCGGAGAGCACCCCGAGACGCGTCTCGTGCCGATACACATGTCTCCGGTCGTCGAACGGCTCGTGCGGCGGGCCATGCCGACGCCGGGCTGAAGCGACCTCACTCCGCCCCGGCCCCGTCGATGTGAACGGCTAACTCGTTCTCGTGAATGGGTGCCCGGTGAAGTAGGCGGTCGTGAAGTACGAGTGCGTGTACTTGTCTTCGGCGGTCCCGCTCTCGGTGCTGCGGAGCAGCTCCAGCGTGAAACGGTCCCCTTGCAGGTCGAGACCGAACAGGTACGTATCGCCGATGTCACCGGTGTCGAGTAAGAGCCGGTCTTCCTCCGTGAGGCGATAGCCGCCGCCTTCGACCACTCCAACGGCCTCACCGTCCTGGAAGCTGCTGAGCTCGTAGCGACCGTCCTCGAAACGCAGCTCGAACCGAAAGGTGCGTATGCCGGCGGTCACCTTCTCGGCGTCCTCCGGGGCGAAGCCCGCAGTGAGCACGACGGCTCGGATCTCCGCCGCCGGGATCGTGTCCGTTTCCCACCTCCCCTCGAGAGTCGACGCAGGCTCGACGCTCGTGGATGTCGAGGGCACGGGCGACGGGTCAGGGTTTCCCTGGCTCGGCGAGGCGCACCCGGCGATCGATGCCCACATCGAAAGCAGGATCAGAAGATGACTGGCAGCGAACCGATCCTCCCCCATCGGATGCTCTCCTCCCGCGCCTGTGAGCTAGCTGACGCGTTCCCAGGTGTGGCCGGGGAAGGCGACCGAGATCATCCACACACAATCGAAGCCCGTGCATCTGTCGGGCAGGACCGGTTCGAACCTGATCGTGTCGCCTCGGATCTCGAAATGGAACGTGGCGTCTCCCTCGCCGATCGTGAACGTGCGGTCGTCCACGAGCTCGTACGTCCCTTCGTCGACCTGTTCGTCGCGCCAGTCGAGAGAGCCGAAGGTGCCGAAATCGGTGAAGAAGTGTGAGTGCTCCCGCGGGACCGCGCCTTCGCAGGGGTCGTCCTTCTTGGAGAGCTGTTCGAGCGTCCCGCCTACCCAGCCGTTGCCTTCGATGGCCTGCGGTGCCCGCGAACCCATGCCGTTCGCCTCGAGCAGGCGGACGAGCTCTTGGCACTTCGTCACTCGCTTCCACTCACCGACGAGCGGAGACATCTCTGCGCTCGGCGATGAGCTCAGTTGGCCGGTCGGTTCGGATGAGACATCCGGGGTCGGAGTCGGCTCGTTACCGGTGCACGACAACCCCACGAGAGCGAAGACGAGCAGGAGTGTTCCGAAGCGCGCGAGCATACTCATCACCCTTCCGGCAGCCAGTACGCCGACTCTTCCAGCAGATCGGAGTCCACGATCCGTGTGAGGTCGGACCCGTCTGCCGCGGCGGTGTAGACGTCGAACTGGTCCCCTTCGAGGGCCATCGAGAAGAGGACGTGGGAGCCGTCGGGGGACCAGAGACCACCCATCGCGTACCCGTCGATCCCGTCTCCGATGAGCGGTGAGCTCCTCCCATCGAGCGTCACCAAGTGCAACGCTCCGTCGGACGCGGCCAGTATCGAGCCCCCGTCGGGGGACCAGTCGCACGGGATCCCGGTGAGGACGACGTCGGCGAGCAGGGAACGCGCGTTGCCTCCCGCCGCGTCCATCACCATCAACGTGCCTCGAGTGTCATCGGCTCCGGTGCGGATGAAGGCCAGCGTCGTCCCGTCCGGCGAGTATTCGCATGGGATGTCCCGGTGCCTCGTGAGCCGCCGTGCGTGGCTCCCATCGGACGCCCGGACCGTGTAGATGCCTGCCCGCGAAGGATCGGAGACGTCCCATCCCTCGCACGCCAACCGTCCCTCGGGCGCCCAGACCCCACACACGAGGTGCAGGCTCGGATCGGCGTTCGCGAAGAGGCGGTAGCCGGTCCCGTCGATCCCGACGGTCCCGCCGACGAACAGTCCTCGTCCATCCAGGGCGGAGATCGCGAGCAGGGAGCCGTCCGGCGAGAGGTTCCTCGCCTCGAACTCCCTCCCCGGCACGAAGGGCGTCTCCCCCGAGCCATCGGTCCCCACGACGAAGTGGAGGAACTCACGCGACGGCATGATGCGAGAGAACAGGATGCGACCCTCTTGGCTCACCGATGAACCCGGCCGATCGGTCGGTTCGGATGCGTCCTCCTCGGGAGTGGCCGAGCCACCACACCCCACGGCGAGGACGAGGACGACCAGCACCGGCAGCACTCGCAAGGATCGCACGTTCATCCCGGCAGGGCCTGCCACGCGAGTTCCTCGAACCCCGGGACCCGATGGACATCGCCGCCGTCGGCATCCATGACGAACACGTAGGTGCCGACGAGGTCGTGACTGGCGTCCACGACGATGAGGCTGAACGCGATCATCGTGCCGTCCGGGGAGAAGACAGGGGATCGCCAGTCGTCGATGCAACAGCCCGACCGATAGAGGACCCGATCGTTGCCCCCGGCCACGTCCACGACCCGGATCTCGGCTCGGTCTCTCTGGCCCGTCGTCTTGAGGTATACGAGCTGCCGGCCGTCCGGCGACCAAGACGGGCTGGGGAATGCGATGTCGGGGTTGTGGTTCACGAGCAGCCTGAACCCCGAGCCGTCCGCGTTGACAACGAACATCCCCTCATCCGCCATGAAGGCGAGCCTCCTTCCGTCCGGGGACCATCGCGGGCGGGCCCCGTTGATGTCGATCCCCGCATCGGCGCTTCGAACCAACGTTCGTCTCGCCGAGCCGTCCACCGCGACGGAGAGGATCATGTCGTTGCCGGTGAACGCGATGCGGTCGCCGTCCGGAGACCAGGCGGGCTCGCTGGCAGATCCCTGGTACGAGCATGATCCGCAGCCCGTGATCTGAGTCATGTCTCCGGACGCCGCGTCGACGAGGAACAGGTCGTCCCACGACGAGATGGCGATCCGTTCACCATCCGGCGACCATGACAGGGGGTTGCGGTCGTCACAGGTCCCCGTCGGGTTGCCCGGCGCCGCCGGGCACCGGGCGAGGAGTCGGACCTCCTCGGTGGCCGCATCCATCACGTAGACGGACGTGTTGCCGACGAACACGACCGAGGGCTCTCCGAAAACGAACGCGAGCTGCGTGCCGTCCGGCGACCAGGACAGGCCGCGGAAGTCGCAGGGGCGCTCGCCGTCGAGGCAATCGCTGAGGGGGTCGGTCTTCCGAACGGCCACGTGGGAGTCGGTCCCGTCGGGACCGCTCAGGGAGATCCCTCGGTTGGTGATGAACGCGATGGAGCCGTTGCGGAAGGTCGGAGCGCCGCCGGTCCGGTCTCGTTGGATCGCGATCTGTGAGGCGACCACGGCGATCGCGAGCGCGATCGAGATGCCGACCGCCCCCGCGGCGAGCCGCTGGTTCCGGCGCTTGCGTTCGCGGCGCGTGTGGAACGTATCGAGGGTGAACGGCCGCACGTCCACCCGGCCGAGCTCGCGCTCGACGATCGTCCGGGGATCAGCCATCGGGGTTCTCCTCCGTCGTTCCTCTCAGGGCGGTGCGTGCCTGGTGCGTGAGCGCCCAGACGGTCGACGCCTTGATGCCGAGCACCGCGCCGGTTTCCTCACCCGAGTAGCCGAGGGCTTCGGTGAGCACGAGCGCGGCCCGCTGACGCGGAGTGAGGCGAGCGAGCGCTTGCGCCGCGACCTCGCGATCCTCGACAGCTTGGAAGACGTCGACGGGTGGGCCGAGCCCCACGGCACGCTTGACGGCTCGTGCGGCACGTCGGTATTCGCTCCGGAACGCGTTCATCGCCGTCCGGTACAGGTAGGCGGTCGGATCCTCCATCGCCTCGACGGAGTCCCATCGCTCGAACACTCGGGTGAATGCCTCCTGGGCGATGTCTTCCGCCTCCGCCCGGCTGCCGGTGATGACGGAGAGCACCCGGAGCAGGCGATCCTTCTCGTCCTCGAAGAACGACTCGAACGCCTGGGTCGCGGGCATGGACGTTTCGGGAGCCTGCCATGTTCGCGGGAGTCGAGCGACCTCACTCATCGGAAGTTCAACGCTCGGGCGGTTGAGAACCTGTAGGTCGATCTGGAGTCAGTCGCCTACTCGCGCCTCGCGCCTCGATGACTCCCGCTTTCCGGGCCCGGGGCCCGCCCTCGGACCGGTGGTCGGATCGCCTCCGGGCGAAGGCCGCTTCGGGCGAGGAGCCACGAGACCACCGAGTTCGAGTTCCACATGTCGCCGACCCCAAGCTCATCCCGGCCCCAGACCAACGCAGGCACCGAACCGACGAGGTCGAGGAGGCGATGCGCCTGCGCTTCATCGTCGCTCAGACGCACCGGGCTCGCGACCGCCTCCAGAACGTCCGGGATGATCCCGTCCCGCCATCGGCGGACCTCGTATCGGCACACGCGGAATCGCGCGATGCGACGGCTGCCGACCGCACCCTCCACGACGACGCCCCGGGATGCAGGTTCGGCATCGGGGATCGGCCACGCGGTCTCGATAAACGAAGCGACCCTCCGGCACACGCACCTCGAGCGCAGAATGGTAGAGATCGAGCGGTCGCCGTTCCTCACGGTAGGCCATGATCGTTTCGTAGATACGGCCGTTCAGCCGAACGAAGTGACCTCCCGCACCGAGGGGGAGCCAATACAGATCGATGCTGCTCTCGGTAGCCGGCGCCGGACGGTCCGAAGCCGATGGGTTTGACCGCATCCGAGGCAGGGTCGCAGACTCGAGGCGGATCTTCTTGAAGCCGAAGGAGGCCGACGATGAAGACATATCCGGGAGTGTTCGTGGCCAACGCAGCGACCGATGAGTGGGTGCCGGATCCCGAGGTGCCGGGGAGCGCGATGCACGAACTCGTGCACGCCGACGGTCTGCACGCCGGCCTTTCACGGTTCACGGAGGTGGACGGCCCGGTTCCGTGGACACCCGAGCAACGCGAGGTGGCGATCATCCTCGAAGGATCCGTTCGCATCGAGCTCGCTGACGGCGGGACGCTCGAGCTGACTGTGGGTGATCTCTTCTCGCTCCCCCCGGGCGTTGAGACCACCTGGCATATCACGACACCTTTCAAGGAGATGTGGGTTCTGGCCGCGTCGTAGGCGATCGCCGGCGGAGCCCTGACGATGTTCGAACGCTTCCGAGCGGAACGAGCGGCGAAGCGAGCCGTTCGCGCGAAGGACTTCGCCACGCTCGTCGCACTCCTCGCAGATCCCGACTCCGGCGTCCGTTTCAGCACCGCGAACGCCTGCATGCGCCTCGAGCCGGGATCTGCTCCGAAGTCCCTCATCGATGGCCTGCTTCGTGCGGCGGCCGATCCGGATGGTGAAGTCCGCGGCCAGGCCATCCTCGCCCTGGGCTCTGTCCGGCCTCCCGAGGCGCCTGACGTCTTCCTCCGAGCGCTTGCTGATGAGGACTGGGGCGTGAGGATGTTCGCCGCGACCGCGATCGGGTGGATGCCCGATCCCCGTGCGATCCCGCTTCTCGTGGGGCTCCTCGAGGATGAGCAGCCCTTCGTCCGTGAGTTCGCCGTGTCCGCGTTGGAAGCGATCGGCGACCCCACCTTGATCCCGGCCATCGAAGCCCTCCTCGAGAACGAGCGGGACAGCGCGGTGAAGAAGACGTCGAAGGAGGCGCTCCAGAAGCTCCGTGGTCGGTCCTAGGATGCATCGATGGACAAGCCCAAGAGCGTCGAGGAGTACCTGAGGGCGCTGCCGGAGGACGTCCGCGCGACGCTGGAGAAGATCAGGCAGGCGATCAAGGCCGCCGCCCCGACGGCGACCGAGAAGATCGGCTACGGGATGCCCGGCTTCTCCTACGAGGGTCGGTACCTCGTGTACTACGCGGCCTTCAAGGAACATTGCAGCTTCTTCCCGGCGAGCGGCGGGGTCATGGAGGAGTTCGCGAAGGAGCTCGAGCGCTACGACGTCTCGAAGGGAACCGTCCGGTTCCCGATCGGGAAGCCTCTGCCCGCGACGCTGATCAAGAAGCTGGTCAAGGCGAGGGTCCGCGAGATCGACGCACGCCGGCGCTGACGGCCGGGTGCGCGTGAAGGAGTCCAGATGGGTTCGAGGCAGCTCTTCGTCCTGACCGGTGCTCCTGGCTCTGGGAAGACCGCCGTCATCGATCACCTCGATACCACCATCGACCGTGTCCCCGAACCCGCACGCGAGATCCTCGCGACGCAGCGGGCGGTGGACGGCAAGGGAACGCCGCAGACCAACCCACTCCTCTTCGTCGACCTGCTCTTGAGACGCTCGATCCAGGATCACGAAGCTGCGCAGCGATCAGAACGACCGACCGTCTTCGACCGAGGCGTCCCTGACTGCATCGCCTACGCGGTCGTGTTAGGTGTCGATCCGAGTCCGAGCGTCCTAGCGGCCGACCGGTACCGCTATCACACCGACGTGCTCGTGCTCGAGCCCTGGGAGGAGGTGTACACGACTGACGACGAGCGAACGATGTCGTTCGCGGAGACCATGGAGTTTCACGAGGCCCTCATCGACGCGTACGAACGAGCGAGTTACGAGATGGTGACCGTCCCTCGTGACTCGATAGAAGGGCGGGCGACCTTCGTACGAGACTTCATCGCCCATCCCTCGCGAGGGTTGTGACCGACCCTCCATGGATAACGTCATCCTGTGGAGGGGATCGCGGGCTATTTCACGGCGCTCGGCCTCTCGACGGCGGCCGGGCTCAACGCGTACATCCCGCTGCTCACCGTCGGGCTGCTCAACCGCTACACGGAGCTGATCGACCTGCCGGCGCCGTGGGACAACATCGGCGACCCGCTCGTCCTGGGGATCATCGGCGTCGTGGGGCTCGCGGACTTCATCGGGGACAAGGTCCCGATCGTCGATCACGTGTTGCACGTGATCGGCCTTGCGGTCGCGCCGGTCGTCGGCGGGCTGCTCGCGCTCGCGTCCGCGAGCGCGTTCGACCTCGACCCCGCTGTGACCGCCGGGCTCGGGATCGCGGCGGCGCTGGCGACACAGGTCGGTCGCACCGCGGCCCGGCCCGTGTCGACCGCCATGACCGGCGGCGGGGGGAACCCGGTCGTCAGCCTCGGCGAAGACGGCGTGTCCGGAGCGCTGGCGGTCACCGCCGTGGCCTGGCCGGCGGTGGCCGCGGTGCTCGCTCTGCTCGTCCTCGTCGCGGTGTTCCTCCTCTGGCGGAAGTGGCGAACCTTCCGGTCTCGCTTCCAGACGCGCGATCGTTCGGTCGGGCCCGGCCTCGCCCGATAGATCGAGTCCCCGCCCGCCCGTAGACTCCGGCGCCTATGAAGCCTCCCGAGATCGCGCGGCGACGGATGCGCAACTCGCGGCTCATCGGCGACGCCTTCAGGAAGCCGGACGAGGCCGTCCGGTGGCACCTCGCGATGCAGGCGCAGGACTACGGCCCGGCGTCGTGGTCGATCGCTCAGCGCTCGACCGGGTTGGTCCACGAGGACGTGGACGAGGCGCTGGCGAGCGGCTCGATCATCCGCACCCACGTGCTCCGACCGACGTGGCACTTCGTCGCCCGGGACGACATCCGCTGGCTGCTCGCGCTTAGCGGTCCGCGCGTGCAGCAGGGGAACGCCGGCAGGTATCGCGAGCTGGGCCTGGACGAACGCACGCGAGCCCGGGCCGAGAAGGTGATCGTCGCCGCGCTCGAAGGCGGGAACCGTCTCACCAGGAAGGAGCTCGGTACGGTCCTGGACGACGCGGGCATCGATCGAACGGGGCAGCGGATGCCCTACATCCTGAGCCACTGCGAATTGGAGGCCGTGATCGGCAGCGGAGGCCTCGCGGGGAAGCAGCAGACGTTCGCCCTCCTGGACGGCCGGGTCCCGGCAGCCGGTCGGTTCGATCGCGACGACGCGCTGGTCGAGCTCGTCCGGCGCTACCTCACGAGCCACGGGCCCGCGACCGTGAAGGACATGAGCTGGTGGTCGGGGCTCACCATGACCGACCTCCGCAAGGCGCTCGACCTCCTGGGGTCTTCCGAGGTCCGGAGCGAGACGGTCGATGCGCTCGAGCTGTGGTCGATCGCATCGGATGACGCCGCGCCGCCGCCTGTCCGCGGCGCGCACCTGCTCCAGACCTACGACGAGCTCGTCGTCGGCTTCACCGAGTCTCGCTTCTACGGCGAGGCCGGCGCTGAGCAGGCACGCGCCGCCTGGAGTGACCGAACCTACCCGAGCGGGGTGTTCCTCCTGAACGGTCATGTCGGTGGGCACTGGAGACGGACGCTCGAGCGGGACGCCGTCGCCGTCGAGGCCCACCTCTACGGCGAGCCGAAGCGTGGGGACACGAACGCGATCGAGAAGGCCGCCGCGGACCTCGGCCGTTTCCACGGGCTTCCGGTAAAGCTCGAGGTGCGTTCCCCCTCCAACCGTCGGCGTCGGTAGGGTTCGCTCGTGCGAAGGAACCTGCGTGTCGAGGACCTGGGCGGTTTCCTCGACGAGCCGCTCGTCGCCGTGCTTGCCACGATCCGCACGGACGGCAGCGTGCTGCTCTCGCCGGTCTGGCACGAGTGGCGAGACGGCGGCTTCAACGTCTGGGCCGGCGCCGCGGACGTGAAGACGCGACACGTGCGTCGCGACCCAAGGGCCTCGATCGTGGTCGCCGAGTCGATGCCCCCGCTCCGCGGCGTCGAGGTTCGATGTGCTGCCGGGATCGTCGAGGAAGACGCGCACGGAACCGCGATCCGTATCGCGAGCAGGTACATCGGTCCGGAGAAGGGCGCCGCCTACGTGGGGTCTGAGGGCGACCACGTGATCATCCGGCTCGAGCCCGGCGACCTCCGTGTGTGGGACTTCGCCGACGAGTACGAGGAGATGGGCTCCTGACGCGTGTTATCCATCGAAGCCGTCTCGGTGCTCGTCGCGGTCACCTGGGGATGCGTCTTGGTCTTCTGGGTGCTGATCGTGCGCTGGGAAGCCACCCGTCAGACGGAGGCGAGACGGCGAGAGGTCGAGCGGGAACGCTCCGACGAGCCGGAGAGTGTCGGGACCCTGGTGTGGAGCATCGCGGCACCGACGGTCACCATCGCCGTCCCGCTCGTGTTCGTCGTCGACGGCCTGTTCGGCGGGATCGGGGTCCTCTATTCGTCCGAGTCTCTCGTTCTTCGGTGGCCCGGATCTGGTGCTGCAGATCGCGGGGATCGTCATCTCCGTGGGAAGCCTGGCCATCCTCATCGGGGTCGGTCGGAAGCTCGCCGTCCGGGTCTATCGGTTGGGAGCCGATGAGCGACAGCTCATGACGACGGGTCTGCATCGGTACGTGCGACATCCCTTCTACCTCCAGTTCCTGCTCCTCCCGGTCGGGCTGTTCCTGTTGACGCTGAACTACCTCGCCGTTCTCGTCTTCATCTCCTACAACTCACTCTGGGGCCCGAGGTTCATCACCCGCGAGGCCGATGAGGAGGAGGCCGAGATGCGCCGTCGACACGGGTCGGCATACGACGCGTACGTCGCACGGACGGGCAGGTTCTTCCCTCGGCTCCGTCGGTGAAGGTTCCTCAAGCCGGAACGGGTAACGGCAGGCCCTCGTTCGCGGCGGGAAGTGGCGGCTCACCCGTGCGCCAGTCCTCTCCACGCGTCTGGCGCTGGATGAACTCCCGCATCTCGTCCGAGGGAACCGCTTTCGAGTAGAGCCAGCCCTGAGCGCCGCCGGCGCCGAGCGATGCCAGCGTGGCCGCCTGCTCCTCGGTCTCGACACCTTCCGCGATCGTCCGCAGGTGCAGCTGATCGGCGAGCATGATGATCGCCTTGGCGAAGCCCGCGTCCTCGGGCCCGCGCGCCACGCTGTCCACGAATGCCTTGTCGATCTTGAGGACGTCCACCGGGAAGCTTCGGAGGTGTTCGAGCGAGGAGTAGCCGGTGCCGAAGTCGTCGATCGCGATGTCGACGCCCAGGTTCTTGAGCGCTCCCAGTTGGCGGATGGTGTCGTCGATGTCGCGAACGAGCACGCTCTCGGTGATCTCCAACACGACATCGTGCGGGTCGACCCTCGACGAAGCGACCGCGTAGGACACCGCGTCCACGATGTCTGCTCGTTGCAAACTCTCGGCGGACACGTTGATGCTCACCTGGAATGGTCGGCCGCCCGCCAGCTCCTTCCACCCGGCGGCCTGACGGCAGGCCTCCTTCAGCATCCACCGATCGAGCTCGAAGATGGTGCCCGCCCGTTCGGCGACGGGGAGGAATCGTCCCGGCAAGATCAAGCCACGGTCTGGATGGTCCCAGCGGATCAGCGCCTCGGCACCCGTGATCTCGCCGCCCGGGAGCCGCACGACCGGCTGATAGAAGGCTCGGAACTCCCCGCGGTCGATCCCGGCCTGGAGCTGCGCCAGCAGTCGGAGCTCCCCGAAGAGCTCGTCTTGCATCGTCGGCTCGTACAGGACGAAGCGGTGCTTGCCGTCGTGCTTCGCCGCGTACATGGCGGTGTCGGCCTCGCGGAGCAGGTCCTGGCCGAGGGTCGCTGGATCCTCGGTGGAGGCGACGCCGACGCTCCCGTGCACATGGATCGTCTTGCCGCCGATCGCGAACGGCCCGTCCATCGCGTCGAGGAGGCGCCGCGCGGCGCGAGCGGCATCCTCGGGCGCCGTCATCGAATCCAGGAGGATCGCGAACTCGTCCCCGCCGATCCGGGCCGCCACGTCGGTCCCTCTCAGCACGCTGCGCATCCGCTGGCCGAGTGCGACGAGCACCCGGTCGCCGGCGTCGTGCCCCAGGGTGTCGTTGACCACCTTGAAGTCGTCGATGTCGAGGAACAGGACCCCGACCGCCCCCCCGGTGCGGCCGAGCCGGCCGATCGCGTGGTCGAGCCGGTCGTTGAAGAGGTTCAGGTTGGCGAGGCCCGTGAGGGGATCGTGGAGGGTCTGATACCGGAGCTGCACCTCGAGCTCCTCGCGCTGCTCCAGCGACCGGCCGAGGAGCTCGCTCTGCGTCTTGAGCTCGCCCACCTTGTGCTGGACCGACCCGACCAGCCGTTCCATCCGGACGAGCACGATCAGGAAGATGAACATCGAAGCCCCGGCGATGACGGGGATGTCGAGCGGGACATCCCTTAGCCACTGCACCACGAGTGTCAGTGGTGCGAGCGAGGCGGCGAGCGCGAGGATCCCGAGGCGGGAACGGCTCGGCTTCTCGGCCTCCGCATCGTCGGCGGGAGTCACGTGCGCCATCGAGGGATGCAGGGCGGCCGCCGCCATCAGCCAGTAGAAGGCGAGCCAACTGATGTCGACGATGTGTCCCGTGTAGTACGTGCCGTGCAGCGACTGGACGGAGTACACGACGTCGCCGGCGAGGGTGCACATGACGGCGGCCGCGAGGAGGCGGTGGCTCGTCGGATGGCTACCCGGAGCGAGCATGAGACGCACGACGACGGCGAGCAGCACGACGTCGATGAGCGGGTAGGCGACCGCCACCAACTGCGTGATCCCGTTCAGTGACGTGTCGGCGGCGTAGGGAGCCATGAAGAATGCCCACGAGAGGGCGCCGGCTCCGGCGGCGATGATGAGTGCGTCGAGTGCGCCTTCGACGTCCCGGGGTGAGCCACGTCGGTGGAGCATCCCGGTGAGGCCGAAGGCCATCAACACAGGGCCGGCGAGATAGATGTAGTCGGCGGCGGACGGCCACGGCGCGGCCCGATGGCGAACCAGCTCGTAGCTGTTCCAGATCGCGTCGCCGATCACCCACGCCGAGATGCCCAGCGCCAGGAGGATCCACGGACGCGTGGACGCGGGGCGGTTGCGACGGACGCCGACGAGCATCGCGACGACTGAGACGATCCCTGTCGCTTGATAGAGGATCATCTGGGTCTTCTGGTCACCCACGAGGAAATAGGCGAGCGTCGAGATCGCGCCGATCCCGAGGAACACCTTCCACGTGCGCCCTGTGAGGGGTTCGGTTGCCACTGTCAGCTCCTCCGAGCGTCCAACCCTCTGGGACGAACCGCCGACCCGAGCCGCGAAGGGCACCAGTCATCTTCGGCGAAGCCTCGGGTCCTCCCATCCGGGGAAGCCCCCCGAACTTCGAGACCGGTGGGTGTCACCCAAGCTCGGTGGGCGCTGCGACGGAGGGTGACTCCGCGTAGTGCGCTCGTGGGCGTGGTTGCTACAGGTAGCGGGCCGCGGCCATCCCGATCACGGCGACGATCAGCAGCGGGATGATCGCCTTGCCGGCGGCGATCGAACGACGCTGGATCGCTTGCATCTGCGCGGCCTGCTCGGGTGTCGGAGCGCCGCCGCCGGCAGCCACCTCACGTCCGATCGCGAGCGTGGCCATGATCCCGGGTCGGACGATCGTGCCGCCGATCGCGAATGCCGCGATCGCGCAGAGGGCCCCGACCGTGAGCGAGATCCCGTACGCGGAGCCGATCACGTCGGGGTCGAGCCCACCGGTCACGCGCCAGTACATCAGGAGCCCCGCGAGCACGGTGAGACCCGCTGCCCCGAGCACGAAGTCGATCAGGCGCTTGCGTCCGGCCAGGTGCATCATGAACGGACCGGCCGCCGGACCCAGTTCGCGCGCCGTCGGCTGGATGAAGAGCAGGGTGGTCAGGGCCGCACCCACCCAGAAGACGCCCGCAAGGATGTGCACGATCCGTAGCACGACCATGTAGGTATCCATGCGCAGCCTCCTTCGGACTCGGTTCAGGACGCGGACCCTAGTCGCCGGCGCCGTCGTGGGCAAGCCAGGAGAGCGAGTCGGCGTGTCAGCGAGAGGCGGTCTTAGCCAACAGCTCGTCCTTGGCGAACTCGAGGAACTCTTCCTGCCGAGGCCCCACCTGGTGGAGGAACACGTGATCGAAGCCCGCGTCTTCGAACGCGCCGATCTTCTCCAAGAGCGGCTCCGTCCCGGGACCGCAGACGACCTTCTCGGCGACCGCGTCGGCTGTGACCAGTTGGGCCACCTCCTCGAAGTGCTGCGGTTCCGCCAGCTCAACGCCGAGCTCGCCCGGGGCGCACGTGTTGGGCCACCACTCGAGGGCCTCATCCTTCGCCTTCTCCTCATCCGGCCCGTAGCACAACGTGAGCTGGCCGTAGACCGGAGCGCCCTCGCCGCCGGCGTCGCGGAAGGCGTTCACGAGCTCGGCGTCGGGCGCCGTCGAGATCAGCGCGTCGCCGCTCTTCCCCGCGAGTCTGGCCGCCGCCGGCGTGGACGCGGCCACGGCGATCGGGGGCGAGGTCTCCGGGAGCGTGTACAGCCGGGCGCGGTCCACCGTGTAGTGGTCCGTCCATTGGGTGACGAGCTCACCGGTCCAGAGTCGGCGGATCAGCTCGATCGCCTCCTCGAGCATCTCGAGCCGCTCGTCAGGATGCGGCCATCCCATCCCGACGACGTGCTCGTTCAGGTTCTCCCCGCTTCCGAGGCCGAGGATGAAGCGGTCGGGGAGGAGGGCTGCGGTGGTGGCGGCAGCTTGCGCGACGATCGCCGGGTGGATCCGGATCGTCGGACAGGTCACGGCGGTCATGATCGGCACCTGTTCCGTCTTGACGGAGAGACCGCCCAGAACACTCCAGACGAGCGGGCTCTGGCCCTGGCGTGACGTCCAGGGGTGAAAGTGATCGGAGATCGTCAGGAAGTCGAAGCCCGACTCCTCGGCGATCCGCCCGTACAACAGCAGGTCGCCGGGGCCGTGCTCCTCGCTCGACAGGGTGTAGCCGATCCGCATGAGGGGATGATGTCCGCCGCGCAGGCATCGCAAACGTCGTGGCATGATGCTGGCTTCCGAGGGGTTCCCACCCTTCGGGATCGGGCCGAACGAGGGAGGGAGTCATGCCGAGGATCTATTCGATCCGTCCTACGTTGTCGCTGAAGGGACGCCGGTTCCAGGGCGTGCGCGGCTTCACCGGGAAGCCTTTCCACCCACCCCTCACCGACTTCCCGATCGTCTGCTACGCGCTCGCCGCGGTGTTCGACCTGATCTCGTACTTCTCGGCGTCGTCGGACCCGAAGGCGCGCGACTTCTTCGTGGCGGCCACCTTCGTGATGGTCGCCGGATACGCGGTGGGCCTCCTCGCGGTGATCACCGGGTTCTTCGACTGGTGGAAGGGGATCCCCAGGAACAAGTCCACCGGACCGATCGGACGAGCGAAGCACACGCAGGTTTGGCGAACCATCAACTGGCACGCGACCGTGATGGTCGTGGCCCAGGTCGTGACGCTCATCGGCCTCTCTCCAGAGGCTCCCCAACTTCGAGGAAGCCCAGACGCAGCCGCTGTGGCTCGTCCTGTCCCTGATCTCGGCTGGGCTGGTCCTGTTCGGCGCCGCCTACGGAGGGACACTCGTGTTCGAGTACGGCTTCAACGTCGAGAACGTGGAGGAGGTCTGGAGGGAGAACGAGGTCGACCGATTCCCGGGCGAAAAGCCGGGTGGGGCACCGTAGGGGGACGGGATGGCGCACCATCCGCTCGGCTTCCGGACCCAGACCTCGGTGACGTCGGCCGCGCCACCCCAGACCGTCTACGACACGATCGCGGATCTCCGGAACCATCTCGACTGGTCGGGGGCGCGCGCGAGCAGCGAGACGTTCAAGCTCCTGTCGATCGAGGCCCCCGCCGGTCCCGCGGAGGTGGGGACGGCGTTCACGTCCTCCGGCGCCGCCGACAACGGCTTGTTCCACGACCGCTCGGAGGTGACGGTGGCAACCAGCCCGCGGACGTTCGTGATCGAGACCGATGCCCACCTCGATCGCAGGCGCGGCAAGCCGTGGGACGCCCACTTCGTCCATCGGTACGACATCGTCCCCGAAGGTGAGGGTTCCCGGATCACGTACACCGAGACCATCGAGCGCGTGAACTACGTCCCGTACTGGCTGCACCCACTCGTGCGGCCGCTCTTCACGGTGTTCGTGAACCGAGCCGACAGCAAGCAACTGGCGAACCTCGCTCGGCTCGCGGAGGATCTCTCGGAGATCTGATCAGAACTCGATGGTGCAGTTCTCGCAGACGAAGCGGGCGGCTCGGAAGTTCGAGCTGTGTCCGCCGCAGCGAGCGCAACGGCGGCAGGTGCCTCCCGAGGTGCAGTCGATCGGATCGGTCGTCTCGCCCGGCTGATCCCAGGTCGTCGCGGGCTCGGAGGGTTTCGGGAGCTGGATCGAGAGCAGCGTCATCGGCCCGTCGCCACTCACGAAGCCGTGCGGATGAGCGGTCGCCCGGCCGATCACGAGGCTTCCCTGGAGGGGTACCGGGTTGTCCGCGAGGAGCGCCTTCCCCTCTCCGGACAGGACGACCACCCATTCCTCCGAATCGGGGTGGGTGTGCGCGTAGGCGGTCTGGTTCGCCGTGAAGCCCTGAAGGGAAAGGTAGTGCTCGTCCCCCTGGCTGATCGGCACCCGCCGGAACCCGGAGGGACACAGTGCGAGGAGGTCCTCCGGGTGCATCGCGAAGACGCCGAGGTTGTCGAGCACTTCCGCCAGGTCGCCGACCGAGTGGGTCATGGGTAGCATCCTCCCGCATCGGAGGCCGCCGGCCAAGCTGAGGCATGGCGACGTCCGGGAAAGGAGGTCGCGTGACCGAGCGGTTGATCATCGTCGACCACGTGCTGTTCGTGGTGGAGGACTTCCCGGCGAGCCGGCGGCTGTACACGGCGGCGCTCACGCCGCTCGGGATGGAGGAGTTGTACGAGGAGCCGAACTGCATCTCGTACGGCCGGCAGGATCTCGACGACTTCTCGATCTGCGAGGGTTCCCCGGTCACGACCGCCGCTCACGTGGCGTTCGATGCAGCGGACCGGTCGCAGGTGGACGCCTTCTTCGAAGCCGCGATCGCCGCGGGCGCGACCATCCGCGGCGAGCCCGGCGTCTGGACGCAGTACTCGAACCGCTATTACGGGGCGTTCGTGAACGACCTCCACGGGAACAACGTGGAGGCCGTCTTCCACAGCCCGGAGCCGATCACGGACGCGCCCGAGCGCCACGGCGTGCCGTAGAGAGGACCCCGGACACGAAGAAGGAGGGGCCCGAAGGTCCCTCCTTCTCGCGAGCCCGGCTACGTACTTCGCTTAGCCGAGCAGATTGAGCAACCCGAGGAGCTGGTTCAGCAGACGGGCGATCGAGTTGAGCGGCGCGTTGTTGTCGAGTAGTCCAGCAACGGCACACAACAGATTGCCCAGAAGGTTCCCAGGTCCCGACTCCGCCGTGATGTCCAGCACGACCCGGTCGAGGTGCACCACGAGGCCGAGCAGGTCCAAGTCGAGCGGCCCGAGTTCTAGGTGCAGGATGTCGCACGTCCCGGTGACCGCGAGCGGCAGCGCAACGGACTGCGTAACGGTCCCCAGGGTGCCGACCGTACCCGTCAGCGTTCCAACGGCCACCAAGTCACCGTCTTGAACGCGGATCCGGCTCAGATCGAAGGTTCCGGTGAAATCCCCTGCAGCACTGGTCCCAGTTACAACGATATCGTTGACATCCGGTGCCGGGGGCGCTGCGATGGCGCTTCCTCCGGTGAACAACAACATGGTGCTCATCGCGGTCATCGCGACGAGTGCCGAGATCCTTTTCGGCATAGCAATCACTCCTCCCATACATGGGTTTCGGGGGGGTCGAGCAACCGTTTGGCTACCCACTCCGCTCGGTTTTCGGGCTCTCGTTCGCTCTACCCCCGACAGATGAGGGGCAAACCGTTCTCGTGAGTTGAGTGCATGTTCCGCGACGCTCAGTTCGTTTCCGTGTCGTTTCCGTGCCTCGATCGTCGGGTACCGGCGAAAGGAGGACGCGCAACCCGCGCGCAATGCGAAGGAGGTACCTATGAAGAGCGAGATGTGGACCTACTCGAACGAGTACTCGGCACAAACGATGGATGTCGAGGGTTTCGACGTTGCCGCCACCGATGGCGACATCGGAAAGGTCGATGAGGCCACCTACGATGTCGGAACGTCGTACATCGTGGTGGACACTGGACCGTGGATCTTCGGCCGGAAGGTCATTCTCCCCGCCGGCTCGATCGAGCGGATCGACCTGGACAATCGCAGGGTCGTGGTCCGGCTCACCAAGGACCAGATCAAGAACTCGCCCGAGTACGACGCGGACACCGAGGACTATCGCTCGGACGCGTACCGCCAGCGGGTCGGAAGCTACTACGACCCGTACCTCTGATCAGCCCAAAACTCTGATCACGAGGGCGCGGGAGGAGGCCGGGGCGACTGCCCCGGCCTCCCTTCCACCGGGATCGGTGAGCGATCTCAGCCGCAAAATGCATACGGTCTCCATCGGAGGCGATCTCGGGCGCGTCGCCGTGGCCCTGGCTCCGTAAGGGCTCCCGCACAAGCTCTCTCACCATTCGCGGATCCGCCGTATCAGTCGTTTCCCTCCCCGGCCACCGGGGTAGGGGACAAGGTGAAGTCCCCACAGGCACGAATCGACCATGTGAAGGAGGTGCCCTATGAGGACTGACCTCTGGAGTTATCGAGAGGAGATCATGGCCAAGCCGATGGATATCCAAGGATTCAAGGTGAAGGCCACCGATGGCGACATCGGCAAGATCGATGAGGCCACCTACGAGGTGGGTTCTGCCTACGTTGTCGTGGACACGGGTCCGTGGATCCTCGGCCGTAAGGTTCTTTTGCCGGCCGGCGTGATCGAGCGGATCGATCTGGACCGTCGTGAGGTGCAAGTTCGACTCACGAAGGATCAGGTCAAGAACGCGCCTGAGCTCAACGAGGTGACCGACTACCGTTCGGACACCTACCGCGAGCAGGTCGGGACCTACTACAACACCTACGGCTAGGTTCCGCGATCTATCGGAAGGAGGCGAGGGCATCTGCCCTCGCCTCTTCCTTCTGCGACGACCGTTCGACGCCGATCAGTCGAGAGCTCCCCCGTCGAGCCCGGCGCCCATGTCTGATGGGGGAGATTCACACTGGCCGCCACGTGGCGCCGCACTCGTAGTCGGGCGTCTCCATCAACTGGACAAGTCCGGTGCCGTCGGGATGGATCTTGTAGAGGTCGTGGTGCCCGGGACGTGACGCGTCGCTGCAGAAGGTGATCCAGGTCCCGTCAGGCGACCAATGCGCGCCGAATACCTCCGTCTCCGGCGCGAAGCCGGTGTCCGGCGGCAGCTCGGTGACCGGGCGCTCGCCTCCGGTGCCGTCCGCATTCACGACCCAGATCGCGGTGGCCCCGTCGGAGTAGGCGATCAACGTCCCGTCCGGAGACCACTCCGGCACCTGGGCGTCGATGTCTGTGATCTGCCGGCGCGAACCCGTGGCGACATTCACGGCCCAGAGGCCTACCGTGGCGTGCTCGGCTTCGGAGGGATCCCCAGATGTGTTGGGGATCCATCGCTCGAACACGATCTCGCGGCCGTCCGGCGACCAGGAGATGTTGCTTCCCACCTCGTCGATCAGCAGCCGTAGATCCTTGCCCGCGGTCGAGATCAGATAGAGGCCGTTGCCCGCGTATGTGCCGGGTTCGTCTCCGGGGATCCCATCGACGAACGCGATCGTCGAGCCGTCGGGCGACCAGATCGGGCCCGACGGGAAGCCGCTCGGGGTCGGCGGGAGCGTCTCGACGCGGCCGCTCCTGAGATCGAGGATCTGGAGCCGAGCCTCTCGGTCGGTCCCGTCCCAGTACCGCACGTACGCGATCCGCTCGCCATCGGGTGCCCAGGATGGCCCGAGAGCGTCGATCCCCGCCGGCGAGACGGGTCTCTGGCCGCTGCCGTCGGGTTCCATCACCCAGATCCGATGGGAGTCATCGTCCGAACGCATGAACGCGATGAGCTCCCCACTCCCGAGCGCAGGTGGGTGCGCTCCCGGAAGGACCCCCAGGGCTAGGACGGCGATGGCGGGAACGGCTCCGACGACGAGCGCCGTCATCGCGCCCCATCCCACCATGCGCCGTCTCGCTCGATGCCGCACCCGCTCGGGCACGTCAACAGCAGGCACGTCGACAGAAGAAGCCATCTCCACGAGGAAGGCGGTGACCCGTTCCTCAGTGTTCGTCGCCATGTGGCAGCACCTCTCTCAGTCTCGCCATGCCCTTGGATGCCAGGGATTTCACGTTCCCGCGACTGCACCCGAGGAGCGTGGCCACCTGATCTTCGGAAAGGTCTTCGTAATAGCGAAGGACCACCACGGCCCGCTGACGTGGTGGGAGCGACAGGAGCACTTCCCGAAGCTCTCCGTCGAGGAGTGCTGACGGTTCCGTGGATGCATCCGGCCGGAGCCCCGCCTCACGGGCCAGGAAACGCTTCTCCACGCTGCGGCGACGCAGGTGGGACCGTGCCCCGTTGATCACGGCCTTCCGGAGGTACGCCTCGAACGACTCGGGACGCCGAAGGTGCCGCCATCGCCCGAACACTCGGATGAACGCATCCTGTGCGATGTCCTCCGAGGCTTCGCGCTCCCCGGTCATCAGATAGGCGAGCCGAACGGCTCGAGTCACGTGACGCGCGTACAGATCGTCCAGCGTCGAAGAGGGTCGCGACCTGCTCACGCCGGCCGAGGTTTCACTCTCGAGCTCCACCCTCATGCCTCTAACGACGCTCAGCTCATGCAACAAGGTTGCCTTCTTCGTGAGTCGATCCAGATCGCGCCCGAAGCGGAAGGCCACCACAACACCCTACGAAGGCGGTAGCGGCGGCGGGGACTGCCCTCCGTACTCGGCGCGATGGGACGTGAGAACCGTCACCGTGCGGAAGAAGGTGCGGTGTTACGCTCGATCGCCATGGACGCTGCCGTCTGGACCGCGATCGGCCTTCTGGCCGCCACGTCGCTCGGCAGCCTCTTCTATCTCGGATCGCGGATCGATGCCCTCGGATCGCGGATCGATGCTCTGTCCGCTCGGATGGATTCGCGATTCGACGCCGTCTCCAGTCGGTTCGATGCCCTCGAGGGTCGACTCGACGCGCATCTCGACCGGCACGCCGGCTGATCGCTAGCCCAGCTCTGCTTTCGACTCTGCGAACGCCTGCACCGCGAACGCCAGGTCTTCGCGCGTGTGCGCCGCCGAGACCTGCGCGCGGATCCGCGCCTTTCCCTTCGGGACCACCGGGTAGGAGAACCCGATCACGTACACGCCCTTCGCGAGCATCGCCTCCGCCATCCGCCCCGCGAGTGCCGCGTCGCCGAGCATCACGGGCACGATCGGGTGCTCGCCGGGAAGGACGTCGAGCCCGGCCGCCTCCATCTCCCCTCGGAAGAAGCGTGTGTTGTCTTCGAGCGTGTCCCGGAGCTCGGTGGACGCCGTCAGCAGCTCGATCGCCTTCAGGGAGCCGCCCACGACGGCCGGCGCGATCGTGTTGGAGAACAGGTACGGGCGCGACCGCTGTCGCAGCAGTTCCACGACCTCGCGCGGACCGGCCACGTACCCGCCGCTCGCGCCGCCCATCGCCTTCCCGAGCGTCCCGGTGAGGATGTCCACGCGATCCATCACCCCGTGGTGCTCGTGCGTGCCGCGTCCGCCTGGGCCCATGAACCCGACCGCGTGGGAGTCGTCGACCACCACCATCGCGTCGTGGCGCTCGGCCAGGTCGCAGATCGCCGGGAGGTCGGCCAGGAAGCCGTCCATCGAGAACACGCCGTCGGTGGCGATCAGCCGCCGCCGCGCACCGCTTGCCTCCTTGAGTTGCGCCTCGAGGTCCTCCATGTCGTTGTTGCGATAGCGGAAGCGCTGGGCCTTCGACAGACGGACGCCGTCGATGATGCTCGCGTGGTTCAGCTCGTCGGAGATCACCGCGTCCTGCTCCCCGAGCAGCACCTCGAACAGGCCGCCGTTCGCGTCGAAGCATGATGAGTACAGGATCGTGTCCTCGGTCCCGAGGAACTCGCTCAACGCGGCCTCCAGGTTCTTGTGGATCTCCTGCGTCCCACAGATGAAGCGAACCGACGCGAGCCCGAAGCCCCACTCCTCCATCGCGGCGTGCGCGGCCGCGACGACCTCCGGGTGGTTCGCGAGGCCGAGGTAGTTGTTCGCGCACATGTTGAGGACCAGGTCGTCGCGGCCGCGCACGCCCACGCGCGCCCGCTGGGGCGAGGTGAGGACGCGCTCAGGCTTCTCGAGTCCGGCCTCGCGGATCTCCTCGAGCTCTTGGGCGAGGGCCGGGCGAACGGTCTCGCTGGTCACGAACCCTCGCCCCAGTGGAGGAGCACCTTGCCGGTCTCTCCCGAACGGATCGCGTCGAACGCGTCCTCGAAACGGTCGGCGGGGAACCGATGCGTGATGACCGGCGTGATGTCGAGGCCGCTCTGCAGCATCACGGTCATCATGTACCAGGTCTCGTACATCTCCCGGCCGTAGACGCCGCGAAGCGTGAGCTGATCGAAGATCACCGTGTTCCAGTCGATCGCGAACGGCTCGTCGGGGAGTCCGAGCATCGCGATCCCGGCCCCGTGCGACATGTTCGCGAGCATCTCGTGGAGCGCCGCCGGGTTCCCGCTCATCTCGAGGCCGACGTCGAACCCTTCCTTCATGCCGAGCTTCGCCTGTGTGTCCGCCACCGTTCCCTCGCGAACGTCCAGAGCGAGGGTCACGCCCATCTTCCTGGCGAGCTCCAACCGGTAGGGGTTGACGTCGGTGACGACGACGTGCCGGGCGCCCGCGTGACGGACGATCGCCGCCGCCATCAGCCCGATCGGCCCGGCGCCGGTGATCAGCACGTCCTCGCCGAGGACGGGGAACTGCAGCGCCGTATGCACCGCGTTGCCGAACGGGTCGAAGATCGACGCGACGTCCCTGTCGATCGGGCCCTCGTGGTGCCAGACGTTCGTCATCGGCAGCGCGATGTACTCGGCGAAGGCGCCCGGCCGATCGACGCCGATGCCCTTGGCGAACGCGCAGAGGTGGCGCCTGCCCGCCATGCAGTTCCGGCATCGTCCACAGACCACGTGGCCCTCGCCGCTCACGAGGTCGCCTTCGCGGAAGTCGCTGACGTTGGAACCGACCTGCGTGATCTCGCCCACGAACTCGTGCCCGATGACGAGCGGAAGCGGCACGTGCTGCTCGGCCCACTCGTTCCAATCGTAGATGTGGAGGTCGGTCCCGCAGATCCCTGTTCGATCCACGCGGATCAAGACGTCGTTGATCCCGATCTCGGGCTCCGGCACCTCCGTCATGACCAGACCGGGACCGGGATCCTGCTTCACGAGGGCACGCATGCCCGGCTATCTCAACACGGATGCCCTCTGAGCGGCACGCCTGGGTGTTCGCCTGCACTTCAGACCGGGCGGGTAGGATGCCGCGCTCATGGCGGACGTCGCGATCGAGGTCGAGGGTCTCAAGAAGCGGTTCGGTGACGTCATCGCGCTCGACGGGGTCGACTTCAGCGTCCCGGAGCGCTCCGTGTTCGGCCTCCTCGGCCCGAACGGGGCCGGCAAGACGACGGCGATCCGGATCCTCGCCACGGTGCTCGAGCCGGATGCGGGACGGGCCTCGGTCCTCGGCCATGACGTCGCTCGCGAACCGGACGCGGTCCGCCGCCGCATCGGCCTCGCCGGGCAGTTCGCGGCGGTCGACCCCAACCTCACCGGCCGGGAGAACCTGCGGCTGGTCGGCCTCCTGACCCAGATGGCGTCGCCCGCGATCATGCCGCGCGCGGCCGAGCTGCTCACGCGGTTCGATCTGTTGGACGCCGCGGACCGGCCGGCTCGAACCTACTCCGGCGGCATGCGCCGGCGTCTGGACATCGCGGCGGCACTGATGCCGCGGCCGCCGGTGCTCTTCCTCGACGAACCGACGACGGGTCTCGATCTGCAGAGTCGGAACGAGCTCTGGGACATGATCCGCGAGCTCGTCGAGGACGGCACCACCGTCCTGCTCACCACGCAGTACCTCGAGGAGGCCGATCGGCTGGCACAGCGAGTGGCCGTCATCGACGGGGGCCACGTCATCGCCAACGACTCCCCGGCCGCCCTCAAAGCGCAGCTCGGAAGCGCCGTCGCGGAGCTGGGGTTCGAGGATGAGGCGACCGCCGAGCGCGCACGGGGTCTCCTGGTCGGTCGGCACCCCAGCTTGGAGAAGGAGGGCAACACCGTCCGCCTCAATACGCACGAAGGTCCCCGGGTCTTGATCGACGTGCTCCGCGATCTCGACGGCGCGGGTCTCGCGCCGTCCACGCTCGCGGTGCACGAGCCGAGCCTGGACGACGTCTTCCTCGCCCTGACGGGCCGGCGCGCGGAGAGCGTCGACGCTGCGGACGAGCCGACGCAGGGCCAGCGATCTCGTCGGGGTGCAGCGTGAGCACCGCCACGTCTGTCGAGCGGCCCATGGTCGTCCGCGCTCTCCGTGACACGATGGCGATCACCTGGCGCAATCTCATCGGCTATCGACGGGTGCCCCAACTCCTGGTGTTCTCGACGGTGCAGCCCGTGATCTTCGTGCTGTTGTTCCGGTACGTGTTCGGTGGCGCGATCGACGTTCCGGGGCCCATCCCGTACGTGGACTTCCTCATGCCGGGCGTGTTCGTGCAGACCGTCGTGTTCGGCGCCCTCGCGACCGCGATCGGGCTCGCCGCGGACATGAAGTCCGGGCTCCTCGAGCGGTTCCGCTCGCTCCCGATGGCTCGGAGCGCGGTACTGGCGGGGCGCACCCTCGCGGATCTCTCGCGCAACGTCTTCGTCGTCCTCCTGATGGTCGCGGTCGGGTTCCTGGTCGGGTTCCGGATCCACACGAACGCGCTCGCCTTGATCGCCGGCATCCTGTTGCTCCTCTTCTTCGGATACGCGATGTCGTGGATCTTCGCGACGGTCGGGCTCGCGCTGGGCGACCCGGAGACCGCTCAGGCCGCCGCGTTCCCGGTGCTCGCGCCTCTCGTGTTCGCGTCCACGGTGTTCGTTCCCCTGGAGAGGATGCCGGGGTGGCTGCAGGTGTGGGCCGAGCACCAGCCCGTCTCCGTGACGGCATCCGCGGTGCGGGCGCTGGTGCTGGGTGGACCGACGGCCAGCCTCGTGTGGCAGTCGCTCGCGTGGTGCGTGGGGATCCTGGTCGTGTTCGCCCCGTTGGCGGTCCGGCGATACCGCCGAGCCGTCTGACTACTGCCAGCTGGCGACGATGATCGCCGCGACGAGGTTCCCCACCACGTGATAGCCGGCGTTGACCGCGCCCCAGACCATCGGCTTCGGCTTCTCGGATTCGAACTGCGCGGTGACGAAGGAGATCGCGACCGCGAATCCGATCGCGACGATCAGGCCCAGGGCGATGCCTTCCTGGAACGTGTCGGTGTCGGTGGCCTTCGCGAGCATCCCGAGGGCGACCGCCGACAGGACGCTCCCGACGAGCGGCGTGAGATAGATGGCGGGACTCGGACGGGTGCCCGCTTCCGGCATCGCCATGCCCCCGGCGGCCATCCACACCTTGCCGAACACGGGCGGCGCGTACCACAGCGCTCCGATCGCGAAGTACGCGAGGGCGGCCACGATGACGGCCAGCCAGTTCAGGTCGCTCAGTGCGTCGAATGTCACGATCGCCCCTCCTTCGGACCGGTCCCGCCGTGAGCGTACCGTCGCTCGAGCCTTTCGGCGGGAAGCGCTCTGGGGGGTTGAGCGGCTAGGGTGATGGGTATCTCGCAGAAGATCCACGTGATGAGGCGACGGAACCGGATGAGGAGCGATCATGGCGAGGAAGACAGGCGAGGCACAATGGGAAGGATCTCTCAAGGACGGAAAGGGCCGATTCTGGACCGAGAGCGGTGAGGTCTCGGGCGTCTACTCCTTCTCGACGAGGTTCGAGGATCAGGAAGGTTCCAACCCCGAGGAGCTGATCGGGGCAGCGCTCGCGAGCTGCTTCTCGATGAAGCTCTCGGGGGAACTGGGAGCCGCCGACTACACGCCGGAGTCGGTCCGAACGGTCGCGACCGTGCGGCTGGACAAGGGCGAGAGTGGATTCGCCATCACCGGTGTCGACCTGGACACCGAGGCGAAGATCCCGGGGATCGACCCGGCGGAGTTCGAGAAGATCGCCCAGTCCGCCAAAGAGAACTGCCCGGTGAGCAAGGCCCTCGCCGCGATCCCGATCACCCTTCGCGCCCGGCTCGCCGCGTAGCCTCCTCGCTCCCGGTCGTCGGGAGCTCGCACCGTAAGCTCCGACCCGTGAGCAGCTCCGACCACCGCGTGATCGTGGGCCAGACCGGGCAGAACGTGCTCGGGCTCGCGGTGGGGGCGGTGGCCACGTTCGCCGCGCAGGTGTTGATCACCAATGCGCTTGGCGACGAGGCCTTCGGCGTCGTGACGCTCACCACCCAAGCCGCGTTCATCGCCGCGGCGGCCACCCGGTTCGGGATGGATGTCGCGAACGTCCGTCTGGTCGCGATCCTCGCTGGCCGTGGCGATGTCGTGCGCGCCCGAGGCCTCGTTCGGCGCTCGGTCGCCATCGCGGCCGCCGTGTCGGTGCCGTTCAGCGTGGTGGCCTTCGTGCTCTCGCCGTGGCTCGCCGAACGGTTCACCGCGGTGCCCGAGCTCGCGGAGCCGGCGTTCCGCGCCGCGGCGGTGACGGTGCCGTTCGCCGCGCTCGCGTTCGTGTACATGGGCGCGACACGCGGCCTGAAGATCATGCGGTACACGTTGTACTCGCAGTGGATCGTGCAGCCGATCGGATGGATCGTGCTCACGATCGCCTTCTGGGCGGCGTCGAAGACCGCGGCGACGACGACCCTCGCGTTCGGCGCCTCGTGGGCCCTCGCCCTGGCCATCGCGTTCGCGGGGTGGGAACGCGAGCAGCGGCGGTTCCCCGCGGTCGTCGGGGCGGGCGAAGGGATCCCGGAGGAGCACACGGGCGCGCTCGTGCGCTTCGGCGCACTCCGCGCGCCCGCGACGCTGTTCTCCCAGCTCATCTTCTGGACCGACCTCTTCGTCCTGTCCGTGTTGTGGAGCGACGAGGGGTCGGCGGGCGCCGCACAGGTGGGGGTGTACGGCGCGGTGCTCCGCGCCGGACAAGCCCTGTTCCTGTTCCTCACCTCGGTGTCGCTCACGTTCAGCCCGTTCGTGGCCGACCTGCATCACCGGGGCGAGCGGGGACAGCTGGATGCTCTCTACAAGAACGTCACCCGGTGGTCGTTGGCGGCGACGATCCCCGTCCTGCTCGTCCTGGGGATCCTGCCGGAGGAGACCCTTCGGATCTTCGGACCCGAATTCAGGAGCGGCGCCGACGCCCTCCGGATCCTGATCGTCGGGATGATCGTGCCGGTGATGGTAGGGACGGTCGGGTTCATCCTGATCATGGCCGGCCGGACCGGATGGGACCTGGCCGTGTACCTCGGCGGTTTCGCGATCGACATCGGCGTCGCCGTGGCGCTCGCCGGTCCGGCGGACCTGGGCATCCGAGGTGCGGCGATCGCTCAGGCGCTCACGCTGTCGTTCTCGGCAGTCGCTCGCCTCCTGCTCGTCCGACGCTTCCTCGGGATCTGGCCTTTCGACAAGCGAGGGATGGGGCTCGCGGCGCCCACGCTTCTCGGGGCGCTCACGATGGGGGTGGCGCACGCGGTCCTCCCCGACGCCAAGTGGGCGCTGGATCTCCTGGTGTCCGCCGCCCTCGGAACGGGTGTCTACGGGGCGGCGATGCTGGCGATCGGGCTCTCCCCGACGGAGCGTGCGGCGGTGGCCAGGCTCATCCGACGCCGGTCCACGGCGTCGGCTCCTTGATCATGATGGAACGTCGGCCCAGGCAGCCGACGGGACCCAACGACACGGATCAGCCGGCCGGGTCGGACGCCTGACGATCCGATCGCCGCCGGGCGAGCTCGTCCTCGATGTCCGGCAGCCTGATGAGTCGGTCCTGCAGCTCCGTGAGCGATCGCGTGTAGTCGTCGGAAAGCGCTCGCAGCTCGGACGTCCGCTTGCGCGCGAGCTCCATCTCGGCCTGGATCCGGTCGCGCTTCGCGATCAGATCGTCCATCGAGGTTCGGAGCTCGGCCACACGCCACGAGAGGAGCCCGGCGCGAGCGACGTCGCCCGCGGCCTGAGTCGTCATCTCTTGATAGCGCGCGTCGAGCTCCGCGGCCATCCGCCGCTCGAGCCGGCGGCCACGCTCGTACGCGAGCGCGGCCGTCCAGGCGAGCCCGGCGGTTGCCGCGAGTCCACAGAGGATGAGGATGCCCGGCCGGATCCCGGGCATCGACAAGGTGCGCCCGAGGACCATGATGGATCCGCCGAACGCACGAGCGCTCTCGATGATGGTCTCCACCACGAAGGCGGTCCACACCGTCGCCAGCACGATGGCGATGATCCCGGCCATAGCCGTCAGGCTTCCTCTCTGGGGGGACGCCGAAGAATGCTGGAGGAGCCTGCACCCGGGGGCGCGTCAGGTCAATAGCGCATCCGGATGAGGCCGGGAGAGCGACACCGCGCTCACCTGGCGCTTCCCGCAAGTCGTTCCGCGGCCTCGAGTGCCCTCGCGACGGCGTCGGCGGGATCGGCCGCGCGCTGGAGCGGATCGCCGGGCAGGCCCTCGAGGTCGAGAGACCACGTACCGAGGCCGACGACGGGCTTCCCCATCTTCAGGGCGAGCGCGATCTCCGACAGGGTCCCGAACTCGCCGCCGACGGCGATCACGGCGTCGGCGGCGCGTGCCACGATCGCGTTGCGCGCCTCGCCGAGGCCCGTCGCGATCCGGACCGTGAGGTGCGGCGAGCCATGGGTGCGATCGTCGTCCGGGAGGATGCCCACCGACGTGCCGCCCGCGGCTCGGCAGCCGCGGGCGGCCGCATCCATGACCCCTCCGAGGCCTCCGCAGACGAGCACCGCGCCGGACTCGGCGAGTCGGCGTCCGATCTCCTCCGCCGCGGCGGCTTCGTCGTCGGACGCCAGCCCCGCGCCGATCACCGAGATGTACGGGCCTTCGCTCACGGCGGGAGTATCTCAGCCCTTCGCCCGCGGCCTCAGCCCGGCGGGCGCCTAGCCCCACGGGATGCCGAGGATGGCCGCCAACAACGAAGCCGCTGCCGGCTTGTCGAGCGGCTCGTTGCCGTTCCCGCACTTCGGGCTCTGCACGCACGACGGGCAACCGAGCGAGCATGGGCACTGTCGGATCGTCTCCAGCGTCGCCTCGAGGAGTCGTTCGATGTGTCGGAAGCCTCGCTCGCTGATGCCGGCACCGCCCGGATACGCGTCGTGGATGAAGATCGTCGTGAGGCCCGTGTCGGGGTGCAGCGGCGTGGACACGCCGCCGAGGTCCCAGCGATCGCATGTGGCGATCAGCGGCATCAACCCGATGGCGGCGTGCTCGGCCGCGTGGATCGCGCCGGGAAGCTGTCGTGGGGTGACGGCGGCCCTCGAGATCACCTGACCCGGGACCGTGAGCCAGAGCGCTCGGGTCTCGAGGTGCTGTGGGGGAAGTGCCAGCGTCTCCTCGTCCACGATCTCGTTCGTGAGGACCAGCTTGCGGACGAAGCCGACGACCTGGTCGGTCACGAGCACGGAGCCGAAGCTGACCCCGACGTCGCCGAGCGACCCGCGTTCGAGCTCCTCGACGATCTCGATGTCGGTCACGTCGCGAGCCTGTGTGTAGTAGTCGGGATCGGCTGACTCGACGGCGGCGACCCCGTGCGAAAGGTCGAGCTCCCGGACGAGGAACTGCTCGCCCATGTGGAGATAGACGGCGCCTGGATGGAGGGTGGCGAACGCCCGATGCTCGTCGGCGGTGCCGATCACCTCGCCGGTGTCGCGGTTCACGATCGTGTAGACGCTGCCCGCCCCGGCACGGACGTCGACCTGGCGATGCGGCGACTCTCGTCCGGCGTCGTGCCAAGCGTCCCGGCGGCGGGCGAGCTCTCCGCGCTCACCCATCCGTTCGAGGGCCGCGGTGGCTCCGGGACCGAAATAGCCGTGCTGCTCGTCGGTGATCGGGAGCTCACGCGCCGCGCAGCGCAGGTGCGGTTCCAGCACGTACGGGTTCTCGGGGTCGATCACCGCATCCTCGGCCGGCTTGTCGAAGAGGTCCTCGGGGTGATGCACGAGGTATTGGTCGAGCGGATCATCCTGTGCCACGAGCATCGCGAGCGAGCCCTCGGTCCGGCGCCCCGATCGTCCCGCCTGCTGCCACATGGAGGCTCGAGTGCCCGGGTAGCCGGTCAGCACGGCGGCATCGAGGGAGCCGATGTCGATCCCGAGCTCGAGCGCGGAGGTCGCCGCGACGGCGAGCAGCTCGCCGTCGGCGAGGCGCCGCTCGATCTTTCGGCGGTCCTCGGCGAGGTAGCCCGCGCGGTAGGAGACGATCCGGTCGCGGCGGGCCGCGTCGCCCACCTCCCGTCGCGTGAACTCCGCGAGCAGCTCCGCCGCCCGCCGCGACCGGGTGAACCCGATCGTCCGGACGTCCTTGGCGACGAGCTTCCCCATCAACCACGATGCCTCGGCGAGCGCGCTCCGTCGCCGGCCGGTCTCCTCGTCGACGATCGGCGGATTCCACAGGGCGAACAGCTTGTCGCCGGCCGGTCCGCCCGCCGCCTCGACGACCTCGACGTCGAGGCCGGTGAGCCGCGACGCGAGCTCACCGGGATTGCCGACCGTGGCGCTCGCGAGGCACCAGCGCGGGTTGCCGCCGTAATGCTCGATCAGCCTTCGCAGGCGCCGCAGCACCATCGCGACGTGGGATCCGAACACGCCACGGCACACGTGCGCTTCGTCGATCACGATCAGCGAGAGACGGAAGAGGAAGTCGGCCCACCTCGCGTGGTCGGGAAGGATCGAGAGATGGAGCATGTCCGGATTCGTCAACACGAGGTTCGCGTTCTTCCGGATGAGGGGTCGCTCCGCCTTCGGGGTGTCGCCGTCGTAGGCGGAGGCCCGGATCTGCGTGAGCTTCAGCGTCCGCACCGCGCGGAGCTGGTCTCGCGCGAGCGCCTTGGTCGGGAACAGGTACAGGGCGGTGGCTTTGGGAACGTCGACGGCCGCCTCGGCGAACGCGACGTCGTAGACGAGGGTCTTGCCGCTGGCGGTGCCCGTGGCGAGGATCACGTCCCGGCCCGATCGGAGCGACTCGAGTCCGCGGGACTGATGTGGGTAGAGACCCTCGATGCCGATGAGTTCGAGTCGGGAGCGGACGATCGCCGGGAGGTTCTCGGGGAACGGATCGAGGCGAGGCTCGCGTGCCTTCAGTTCTCGCAGACCGACCAGGCAAGCTGCGGTGTCCGGGTCGTCCGCGGTCAGGTCATCGAGGAAGGCGCGTGCGTCCACCGGCGCGCTACCCGACGGCGCGCGGCGAGGGATCCTCGTCGTCGTGCGGGGGCGAAGGGTGCTCTTCCTCGGCTTCGCGGAGGGCATCCTGCAGACGTTCCGCAGACAGCTCCGCGTGCGAGGCCACGAAGGCGTCACGGATCAGGAGCGGCACGCGTCGCCGGTCCCGGAGTATGTAGAACAGGCCGAGCAACAGATAGAGGACTCCCACGCCGATCCGCTCGGCCGCGTGCAACGACTCAGGCACCAGCGCTCCAACGATGAACTGTGCCCAGAACAGGCCGAACAGGTATCCCGCCTCACGCAAGGACAGCGAGAGGTTCGACATGATCGCGACCGCGAAGAACGACTGGGCGGCGGTGAGGAAGAGTTCCTCCCGTTGGACGGCGCTGATCGGCAGGCCGTGCGAGGACGCGCTCGAGATCGCGAACACGATGGGGAGCGTCCCGACCAGGAGCGTCCACTGGTTCACCTTCGAGGACACGAGGGTGCCGAGCCCGGAGTTCGTGTTCAGCCGCCACGCGAACAGGCCGGCGACGAGCAGCTCGGGTGTCTCGGATGCGAGCGGTGCCAGCCACTGCACGAGCAGGAACTCGTTGATATCGAGCTCCAGCCCGGTCGCGGTGAGAGCCTCGGCGAACGGATGCGCGAAGAGCCAGATGACCACGCCCGACGCCGCGAAGAGGCCGATCACCGAGGCGCGGCGAGCCGGCACGGGGAAGGTACCGAGGTACCTGGCCGGGCCGACGAGGTGCGGCTCCTCCGCCGGTGCTCTGGACACGCGCCACGTGTACCCGACGAAGAGGGCGACGAGGACGATCGTGTCGATCAGCGTGATCGACCCCTTGAGCGGAAGGGTCAGCGAGTAGAGCGTCGCCACCCACAGGAACCCGAGCTCGATCGAGTGATCGCGGGTGAGCTCGATCCCCTCCCATCGTCCCGGCGGCATCTCTCCTGACTTGCGCAGCCGGTACCAGGCGATGAACACCACCATCGACCAGCCGATCCCGATCAGGAGCCGGTTGGCGCCGGTCATGTTGGCGAGCGCGAGGTCGCAGGGCGACTCCGCCCCCGGGCTCGGCGGGGGACAGGTGGGATCGACCTGGAACGTGTTCCCACCGCGTGCCGTGAACACGAAGTCCACCGCGTATTCGGGCAGGACCGCGATCAGGGCGAGGATCGCGATCGCGAGCCCGGCCGAGATGTCGAGCTGCGCCGTCTCGGCCGCCCAGGAGATCGCGAACGCCGCTCCGACGATCGCGAAGCCGAACAACAGCGCCTCGAGCGGATGGGAGGTCTCGAGGCCTCCGAAACGCACGAGGAACGCAGGCACCGTGGTGAGCGCGGCGGCCGCCAGCGCTGTGCGCTGGCGGCCGGGATGTATGTCGATGAAGTCTTCTTGCACGGTCACCGGGTGCGGGTCGACGGAAGGCGGAACGGCTTCCGGTCGAGCGTATCACCGGCCCCCTGACGGACCGTTCGCCCGCGACGTCTCATGGAACGCCGGTTGGACTCCGGGGGATGTTGGCTCGACGCAGCGCGCCGTCCTCTCTCGCGTCGCGGAAGATCGCCCGGGCCGCCCCCATCGAAACCGTCACCACCGACATCCCGCCGACGGATCCGGTACCGCCGGGGAGGACCACGTTGCGGACGTCGGTCGGCCGGATCCCGCTGGCGGTGAACGCGAGGTCCACGAGCTCGCCGAGAGGGAGATCCGTGTCCATGTTCCGCGCACCGGCGGCGATCCACGCCAGGAGTCGGCTCGGGCTCTTCCGGTACTCGTCGCGGAACTGGGTCAGCGCCGCCACGAACACGCGCCCGCCGTTCTCCTGCCGTCCGAAGTCCCCGCTCGCCACGCTGTGGCGATCACGAGCGAACGCGAGGACCTGCTTCCCGTGCAGGCGGCGGAAGCCGCGTTGGAAGTTCGAGCCGGAGAACGGGTCCTGCATCCGGAACGGGATCCGAACCCGCAGCCCACCGACCCGGTCGACCATGGAGGCGATCCCCCAGAACGACGTCACGGCCCAGTAGTCGATCCGGGCGCCGAAGTTGTGCTCGACCGTTTGCACCAGCCTCGCCGGCCCACCACTCGCCATCGCGGCGTTGATCTTGTTGGTGCCGAGCCCCGGGATCGACACCCACGTGTCTCGAGGGATCCCGACGATGACTGCCCTCTCCTTCCGGGGGTGGAGGAAGATCACATGGATCGAATCCGCGCGGGAGCGGAGCGGGTTCTGTCCCGGCCTCGCGTCGGAACCGATCGCGAGGATCGTGATGGTCCGTCGCCCCGTGGGTTCGGGTGTGTAGCCGTCGTGGGCACGACCGAAGGCGAGGCCGGCCGTCCGTGCGCCGGCCGCCGGGAGTCCGGCGATCGAGCCGAGCGTGGAGCCGGCCAGCCACGAACAGACGAGGGTGACCGCGATGAGGGCTCGCCGAGTCATGACGGCTCTCCTGGGGCATCGGCGCGTGTGACGTGGAAGGACACGATCTTCCACGATCCGCGGATGCGTTCGAAGAAGAATTGCCCCGTCGAACGGAACGTCACGGGTTCGGGACCTTCCGCGACCGCCGAGAACCGAACGAAGCTCAGGAGCAGAGTCGGTCTGCCTCCCCGAGCCACGAGGACACGCGTCTCGATACGGCCCCCCACGGGAAGGATCTGCTCGTAGCGAGCGCCGGCCCGCTCGCCGGCGGTGAGCAGGCCGGGGCGTGCCTCCGCCCGCTCCCTGGCACCCCTCGCGAATCCGGCGAACGCGTCCGCGTACTGGCCCTGGGTCCAATTCGCGGGATCGAGGAACCCTTGCGTGTACAGGTCGTCGAGGATGGTTCGGGCGGCGACCTCGGCGCGTTCGCTCGCCTCCCGCTGACGCCGCTTGATGCGCCCCCCCGAGGTGGGCACCACCTTCCGCGTGGCCGTGAATCGGAACGCCGGCGTCGCGGCGACGTCGTCCGTCTCCGTGGTCCCGTCCACGCTGGGGTGCAAGCTCCTCACGGCGTCGTCGTTCCGCGTGAGGAGCGCGACCGCGCCGATCGCCAGCACGGCGACCAGTGCAACTCCGATGAGGGTCGTCCGGCGACCGAACCGAGGCGGGATGGGCTCCTCCTTCAACGCTAGCCGGAAGGCGCGTTGGCGGGCGGGATGTCCTGCGGCAGCACGTAGCCGTCGGCGGCGATGTCCTCGAACACCGGGTTGGGGGACGGAAGGTTCACGATGCTGACCCCTCCCGCCGTGCCGATGCTTCCCACCGCGACGAGGTTCGTGACCCGCTTGGCGGTGATCTCCGACGATGCGAAGCCGAGGGTGAGCAGCTCGCTCAGGGGGACGTCGGTCGCGACGTTGCGCATGCCCACCGCGATCCAGTGGAACAGGGCGGTCGGGGCCTTCTCGAACTCGGCGCGGAACTGTGCGAACGCCGCCTGCAGGACCCGCCCCTGGTTCATCGACCGGTCGAAGTCGCCTTGCGAGAGGCTCTTGCGCGTCCGCGTGTACTCGAGGGCCTGCGCGCCGGTCAGCGTCTGCCGCCCCTCTTCGAACGGGGTGAACTCGTGTCCCTCGAACGGGTACGGGATGTCGATCTTGAGGCCGCCCAGCGAGTCGAAGATCCTCCTGAGCCCGTCGAAGCCGGTGAGCATGTAGTAGTCGAGGGTGACTCCCGTCAGATCCTCGACGGTGCCGATCATCCCTTTGACCCCGCCCTGCGCGAGGGCGGTGTTGATCTTGTCCGTGCCGCCCCCCGGGATCGGCACGTAGGCGTCACGGGGGATCCCCACGAGCGTGGCCCGCTTCGCCTTGGGGTTGATCCCGAGCACATGGATCGAGTCGCAGAGACCGCGCTCCAGGGGAGTGCCCGGGCGCGCGTCGCTCCCCAGGATCAGGATGAAGATCGGCTTGTTCCCCCGGAGGGAGGGGGCGAACTCGGCATGGGCGTCCCCGATCTGCAGGAGCGGGACGCTCGTGGCGGGCGTCGCGTGGAACGTCGCGACCCCGAGCCCCGCGACGCCCGCCGCGAGCGAGGCGATGGTCGCGACCAGGCGTCGGTGCATCACGATGGCGACCCCGTGGGGCTCGGCTCTCCGGCCGCCTGGTCGTCGCGGTCGACCCGGTACGCGAAGATCTTCCACTCCCCTTCGACCGGGCGGAGGAAGAACGCTCCGCTGCTCAGGACCTGGGTGGACGCGCCGTCCTGCCCCCGGGCGTCCGCCTGGAACCGCACGAGGGCGGTCGCCGTCGCCGGAGCATCCTTCGGGTCGGTCAGGATCGTGATCGAGAGCGTCTTGATCGTGGGCGTCAGCGCGTCGTAGACCTCGTTCGCGTCTGCCCCGAGGGTCAGGACCTCGGCATCCGCCTCTGCGCGGGCCGCCGCCGGGCCGTCGAACAGCGCGTAGGCGGCTTCGTAATCCCCCCAGGAGTCCGAGTCGACGAACGCGCGGAGGTAGAGCTCGTCCATCGTCGCCTTCACGCCGGTCCCTGCCTCCCGGATCGTGTCCCTGAGCTCGGCGGGCGGCGTGCGGCTGGTCGTCGAGGATCGGACGCCCTTCATCTGGAAGCTGAACTCACCCGGCGCATCCTGTCCGTCGTCGATCAACGGCACGTCTCCGCCCAGCAGCACGAAGCCGCCGATCGCGAGGAGCGCGACCACGACGACGGCGATCGCGATACGCCACCGGTTGGTCGTCCGGCGGCGGGCAGCGTCGTCGACTCGGCTGCTCGGGGATCGCCGCGTCGGGTCGGCGGCAGGGGGTTGATCTGTCAAAGCGTGGCCGAGGCTACACGCAGGCCGACGGTGTTCCAAGGACCGTACCGGCTCGGGTTCTCACCCGAGAGGTCGGATAGGATGGGTCCGTTCCACCGATGGCGTGCCGGGAAGACTGGTCGGCGAGCGAGGGTTCCCGTGAGCGAACGACCAGCAGGCGCGCCGCACCCGGAGATCAGACCGTCCTGGTCAAGATCCGATCGGCCCGTGCCGCGTCGCGTGCTCCGGCCGCTCCAGGAGTTCCTGTCGACCGCCACCGCCAGCGGCACGATGCTGCTCATCGCGGCGCTCCTGGCACTTACCTGGGCGAACTCCCCGTGGGGAGACGCCTATGAGCGATTCTGGCGCACGCCGGCCGAGCTTCACCTGGGCTCGTGGGTGATCGGTCACGACCTCCGGCATTGGGTGAACGACGGGCTCATGACCCTGTTCTTTCTCGTAGTCGGGCTCGAGATCAAGCGGGAGTTCCAGACTGGCGAATTGCAAGATCGGCAGGCTGCGGCGCTGCCGGTGGTGGCCGCCATCGGCGGGATGATCGTGCCCGCGCTGATCTACCTCGTCGTGAACGCGGGCGGCGAGGGAACAGGCGGATGGGGGATCCCGATGGCGACGGACATCGCCTTCGCCCTCGGCGTGCTCGTGCTCGCTGCCCGTCATGCGCCGTCCGGGCTGAAGCCCTTCATCCTCACGCTGGCCATCGTGGACGACATCGGCGCGATCATCGTGATCGCGCTCTTCTACGCGGGCGGCGTGTCGATCCTCTTCCTCGTGGCCGCCGCCGCACTATGCCTGCTGATGTTCGCGCTCAGGCGCGTTGGGATCGGGGCGATGCCCGTCTTCGTCGGCCTGGGAGCGCTCGTGTGGCTCGCGACGTACCAGTCCGGAGTGCATCCCGCGATCGCGGGGGTCGTGCTGGGCCTCCTGGCACCCGCCGAGTCCTACCAGCGGCCCCACGCGGTGAGCGCGGAGGCCAGACGCACCGCCGATCTCACGATGGACGACCCGGAGCCTCCGGACGCGGACGCTGCCCAGTGGCTCCGGCTCGCGTCGCTTTCCCGGGAAGCGGTCTCCCCGCTGACCCGGACCGAGTATGCCTTGCTCCCTTGGACGAGTTTCGTGATCATCCCTCTCTTCGCGTTCGCGAACGCGGGCGTCCGACTGAGCGGCGAGCACCTCGCCGACGCCTGGGCGAGCCGCGTTACGCTCGGCGTGGTGCTCGGGCTGGTGGTCGGCAAGGTCGTGGGGATCTCGGGCGCCGCGTCGCTCGCGGTGGCCATGCGGGTCGCTCGGCTTCCTGCCGATGTCCGCATCATCCATCTCGTGGGCGCCTCCGCGGTCGCGGGCATCGGCTTCACGGTTAGCCTGTTCATGGCCGAGCTAGCCTTCGCCGACGGGTTGCTGATCGCCGAAGCCAAGGTCGGGATCCTGGCCGCGTCCGTCCTGGCCGGGTTCCTCGGATGGTTGGTGCTCCGGCTGTCGCCGCCCGTGGACGAGGAGACGCTCGCAGACGCAAGACAGAGAGCGACCGACGCCGGATCGGGTCACTGACCTGGCACGTTGCCTATACTGCCCGCCGTTTCCACGTCCTTCGTAACGTCCTTGATCTCACCACATGGAGGTCCATTTGCACGGCATCCTGGCTCAAGAGGGCGGGCCGCTCGAGGTCATCTTCACGTCCGAGGAGACCACCTATCTCTGGGTGATCTTCGTGATCTCGCTCCTTGCCCTCGCATTCGCGTACTACCTGGTTCGAGAGGTCCTCAGCGCACCGGAGGGGACCGAGAAGATGAAGGAGATCGCTCGCGCGATCCAGGAAGGCGCCAAGGCCTACCTTTCGCGACAGTTCCGGACGCTCGGCATCTTCCTCGCGCTCCTCACGATCCTGCTCTTCTTCATCCTGCCCGCGCCGGAGAACGCGGTGCACTCGGAGCTCTCGATCAAGTTCGGACGGTCCGTGGCGTTCATCCTGGGTGCCGGGTTCAGCGCGCTCACCGGGTACGTCGGGATGTGGCTCGCGGTGCGAGCCAACGTCCGGACCGCCAACGCGGCTCGTGAGTCCGGTCTCCGACGCGCCCTGAAGATCGCGTTCCGAGCGGGCGGCGTGGCCGGCATGTTCACGGTCGGCCTCGGCCTCCTGGGTGCCACCGTTATCCTGTTGATCTACAAGGGCGACGCGACGTCCGTGCTGGTCGGCTTCGGCTTCGGCGGTGCGCTGCTCGCGATGTTCATGCGCGTCGGCGGCGGCATCTTCACGAAGGCAGCGGACGTCGGCGCCGACCTGGTCGGAAAGATCGAGCAAGGGATCCCCGAGGACGACCCGCGCAACGCCGCCGTGATCGCCGACAACGTCGGCGACAACGTCGGCGATTGCGCGGGGATGGCCGCCGACCTGTTCGAGTCCTACGAGGTGACGCTCGTCGCCTCGTTGATCCTGGGAGCCGCGGCGTTCACCGGCTCCGAAGGCGGCGCGATCGTCGGGGTCATGTTCCCGCTGTTCGTGCGCGCGGTCGGCGTGATCACGTCGATCATCGGGATCCTCGCCGTCACGCCCCGGAGCGAGACCGAGCACGGGATGAAGGCGATCAACCGCGGCTTCTTCCTCTCGGCGGCGATCTCCGCAGCGGCCGTGTTCGTGATCTCGCAGGTCTACCTCGACGACTGGAAGCCGGCGGCGGCTGTCGTGATCGGCCTGCTCCTCGCGAGCGTGATCCAGGTCCTCACGCAGTACTTCACCGACACGAAGTACAAACCGGTCCAGGAGATCGCCGAGTCCACGGTCACGGGCCCGGCCACCACCATCCTCTCCGGTTTCTCGATCGGTCTGGAGTCCACGGTGTGGTCGGTCCTGATCATCGCCGGAGCCGTGATGGGTTCCTTCTACCTGGGGGACACGCTCGCGGAGCAGCTGTACTTCATCGCCCTCACCGGGATGGGGATGCTCACCACGGTGGGCGTTGTGGTGTCGATGGACACGTACGGGCCGATCTCGGACAACGCGCAAGGGATCGCCGAGATGTCCGGGGAGTTCGAAGGCCGGCCTGCGGAGATCCTGGGCGGGCTCGACGCCGTCGGCAACTCGACCAAGGCGATCACGAAGGGGATGGCGATCGCCACCGCGGTCCTCGCCGCGACCTCGCTGTTCGGATCGTTCGAGGAAGCGCTCAAGGCCGCCGGGTTCGACTTCGACGGCATCAAGGTCGACGAACCCAACGTCCTGGTCGGATTGCTGCTCGGCGGCTCCGTCGCGTTCCTGTTCTCCTCGCTCGCGATCCGTGCCGTCGGCCGCGCTGCGATGCAGGTGGTGGTCGAGGTCCGGAATCAGTTCCGCGACCACCCCGGGATCATGAACTACACGGAGAAGCCGGACTACGGCCGGGTCGTCGACATCTGCACCCGCACCTCGCTCCGCGAGCTGATGACCCCCGGGCTCCTCGCCGTGCTGAGTCCCTTGATCGCGGGGTTCTTCCTCGGCGCGGAGGCGCTGGGAGCCTTCCTGGCCGGCTCGATCCTGACCGGCCAGCTGCTCGCCGTGATGCTCTCGAACTCGGGCGGCGCGTGGGACAACGCGAAGAAGTACATCGAGGAGGGCCACTACGGCGGCAAGGGGAGCGAGGCACACATGGCCGCGGTGATCGGGGACACCGTGGGCGACCCGTTCAAGGACACGGCCGGACCTGCGCTCAACCCCTTGATCAAGGTGATGAACCTCGTCGCCCTCCTGATCGCGCCGATCGTGGTCGCGCACGCGAACGACACCGCGCTCCGGGTGGCGGTCGTCGCGGTGGCCGCGGTGGTGCTCGCCTCGATGATCTGGGTCTCGAAGTCACGGAAGTCGGAGCTCGGGGCGGAGATCAAGCAGATGGACGCGTCGGGAGCGCCCTCCTAGCCGGTCGTGGGGTTCATGCAGCGCCTCCTCGAGCGCCTCAACGAGAGCGACGAGACGCGACTCGCCGAGGAGACGCGTGCCTGGGCCGACACGGTCGCGGGTTCCGTCCGGATCGCCGATGCGCCGCTGCGTCAGCCGGTGAAGGTCGCCGGGGTGATCCGACGCATGACCGTGCTGCCGATGGAGGGCAAGGAGGCGCTCCAGGCGCTGATCTCCGACGGCACGGGTGAGGTGACCGCCGTGTTCATGGGGCGGCGAGGCATCGGCGGCCTGTCGTTGGGCAAGCGGGTCGTGGTGGAGGGCGTCCTCGGGGAGCATCGTGGCGAGATCCGGATGGTGAATCCCCGGCTCGAGTTCGCGGGCTGAGCGGGTCCGTCAGGGGCCGGTGGAGGGGCCGGGCTCCGATCGCGAGGCGGTCGCATCCTGGTCGTCGTCCGTGCTGGTGCCCATGACCGTGTCGCGAAGCGCTCGCTCGGAGTCGACGCTCGACAGGGCCACGATCTCGTCGCCCGCCGCCAGTGCCGTCTCCGGCTGCGGGATCATCACGTGTCCCTCGCGCAGGATCGCGACGAGCGTGGTGTCCGGCGGGAGGCGGAGCTCGTAGAGCGCCCTCCCGGCGTTGGGTGAGTCCTGGGGAAGGCGCATCTCGACCAAGGCGACCTTCCCGCCCTCGAGTCGGAGGAGACGGACGAGGTCGCCGACCGTGACCGCCTCTTCGACCATCGCCGTCAGGATGTGCGGGGGTGACACCGAGGCGTCCACGCCCCACTGCTCGTCGAAGAGCCATTCGTTCTTGGGGTGGTTGACGCGGGCGAGCACCCGGGGGACACCGAACTCCTGCTTCGCGAGGAGCGAGGTCACCAGGTTGTCCTCGTCGTCGCCGGTCGCGGCGACGACCACGTCGGCGGATCGCACGTCGGCCTTCTCCAAGATGCGAGGCTCGCACGCGTCGCCGTACACCACGTGGGTGTCGGGCGCCCAGTTCTCGAGCTTCTCCGCGAGATCGCGTCGCTGCTCGACGAGCGTGACGTCGTGGCCCCGCTCGGTCAGGTCCTGGGCGAGATGACGCCCCACCGCCCCGCCACCGGTCACGACGACCTTCATGCGTGCGGGTCCTTGTCCGCGATGAGCTCGTCGACGAGGTCGAGACCTTCCTTGGCGATCATGAGGATCAGGTAGTCGCCTTCCTGAAGCGTCGAGGACGCGGTCGGGATGAAGCCGCCCCCGCCGCGCGAGATCCCGGCCACGCGGACCTTGCCGTCGATCTCGACGGAGGACACGGGCTCTCCCGCGAGATGCCCCGGTACGGGAACGCGGAGCCGGAGGAGGTCGCCGCCGCCGAGGGTCTCGCGGATCTCCTCGCGGTCGTGGAAGAGCATCAGCTGGATCTGCTTCACGCCCCATCGCGTGGTGGCGACGGTCGGGATGTTGAGACGCTCGTAGATCTCGGCCCGCCTCGAGTCGTAGATCCGAGCGATGACGCGAGGCACGTGGTAGTACTCGAGCGCCACCCGGGCCGAGACGATGTTCGAGTTGTCCCCGCTCGAGACGGCGACGAACCCGTCCGCGTCCTTGATCCCGGCATCCTCCAAAACGTCCCGGTCGAAGCCGAGCCCGACGATCTGGCGAGCCTCATCCCCGGGGGGATAGGCGTGGAACGCCTCGGGGTTCTTGTCGATGATGGAGACCTCGTGCTCCTGGACGAGCGCGTTCGACAGCTCGGAGCCCACACGGCCGCAACCCATGATGATCACGCGCATACGGTGGGGAAGCCTACCCGGGGTGGGACCGCCCACCAAGAGGCCTGCCGGGGAGGCGATCAGGCCCGTGACGGCCCCGGAAAAGGATTCGGGCCCGCGGAGGGCGGGCCCGAATGATGAGGACGGATCCGGAAGTCCGACGACTGGAGGGAGCCGTCGGCCTCCCGGATTTGACTCGGAGGATGGGTTCCTCTGGTTGCATCTTCGGGAGCGAAGCGTGAGGGATGCGTGAAGGTTCCCTCTCGAGGCGTGAAGATCCCGTGAAAGGGGCTAGCTTGTCGTGGTCGTGAGCCAGGAACCAGAGGAGGAGGGCACCGCGGCCATCACGGCCAGGGGGGTCGTGATCGGGCTGCTCACGCCGGCGATCGCGACGGTCGTCGCCTATCCCATCGCACCCACCCGGCCCGAGATCTCCATCGCCGTCTTCATGCTGGCGGTCGTGATCGCGGCCGTGGCGGGAGGGCTGTGGAGCGGCCTCATCGCGGGGATCCTCGCGTCGACCCTCCGTCCTCTCGTGGTCGAGGACCCCCAGCTGACGTTCCGCTTCGACGACGTGGAGGACGTCGCGACCGGTGTCGTGTTCCTGTCCGTGGCGCTCGTCGTCGGCTTGCTCGTCGGGCAGGCGAGCGAGGACCGGGCGCGCGCCTCGCGCCGGGAGCGCGAGGCGCGCTTCCTCGGCACGCTCTCGAGCACACTGCACACGAGAGAGGTTCCCGATCGCGTCCTCGACGAGTTCGCCGAGGTGCTGATGGAGCCGTTCGGCCTCTCGAGGGTCGAGATCGAGGCCACGTTGGACGGTACCGATCTGCGCGCGGTCGCGACGACCAACGGAGAGGTGACGGCCGGTGGGCCTCGCACGTCGGTCCGGCTCCTGGCAGGCGATGCGTCCATCGGCACGCTCGTCGCGGAGCGGGCGCCCGGTGGGCGGCCGTTCTCCCGCGACGACCAGCTCCTGCTCGAGACGGCCGCGCGTCAGGCCACCGCCGCGCTGGATCGCGCGCGCCTTGATGCACGCGCGCGGAACGCGCAGCTCGATGCCGAGACGAACCAGCTGCGCGCCGCGATGTTCTCCTCGGTCACGCATGACCTGCGAACCCCTCTGGCATCCATCAAGGCCGGCGTCACCAGCCTCCTCGACACCGCCGTGCAGCACGACCCGGCCCAGGAGCGGGAGCTGCTCACGACGATCCTGGAGGAGACGGATCGGTTGAACCGGTTGGTCGGCAATCTGCTCGATCTGGCACGGATCCGAGCGGGCGCGCTGACGCCGACACGCCAGCAGTCGGCGATGGACGAGATCGTCGAGATCGTCCTCGCGAGGATGCGATCGCGACTGGCCGGCCACGTCGTGACCGCGGATCTTCCCGCGTCGCTGCCCGACGTCTGGGTCGATCCCGTCCAGCTCGATCAGGTCCTGACGAACCTGCTGGAGAACGCCGGCAGGCACGCGCCCGAGGGAAGCGAGATCCAGGTGAGCGTCCTGTGGATGCACGGCGCCGTCCAGGTCCGGGTCGCCGACGAGGGCCCGGGCATCCCTCTCGACGAGAGGGATCGGGTCTTCGAAGCCTTCTATCGTGGCTCCTCGATCCCCGACACGTCGGGGAGCGGGCTCGGCCTCGCGATCGCGAAGGCGGTGGTCGTCGCGCACGGCGGGCGGATCTGGATCGAGGAGGCGCCCCGAGGGGGCTGCGTGGTCGCCTTCGAGATCCACGGGGGGGACCCGCAGGCATGAACCGGGTCCTCGTGGTCGACGACGAGCCTCAGATCCGCCGTGCCCTGCGGACGAGCCTCGAGGCCCATGGCTACGAGGTCCAGACGGTGGGGACCGGCGAGGAGGCGGTGATCGGCGCCGCCGAGATGGCTCCGGAGCTCATGCTCCTCGACCTCGGGCTCCCTGACCTGGACGGCACCGAGGTGATCCGACGCGTCCGAGGATTCACGGAGCTCCCGATCATCGTCTTGTCGGTGCGGGACGGCCAGCACGACAAGGTGGCGGCGCTCGACGCGGGCGCGGACGACTACGTCACGAAGCCGTTCGCGATGGAGGAGCTGCTGGCGCGTGCCCGGGCGGCGATGCGCCGGGCGCAGCCGGGCGAGCCCACCCCGCCTTCGATGCGCTACGGGGACCTCGAGATCGACCTCGGCAGACGGCTCGTGACGCTCGACGGCGAGCCGTTGCGGCTCACGCCGACCGAATACCTGCTCCTGGAAGCTCTCGCGACGAACCCCGGCAAGCTCCTGACCCATCAGTGGCTCTTGCGGAAGGTGTGGGGCCAGGGCTACGGCACCGAGACCACGTACCTGCGCACGTATGTCAGGGCCCTCCGCAAGAAGCTCGGCGACGACGCGCAGGCGCCGCAGCTGATCGTCACGGAACCCGGCGTCGGTTACCGCTGGATCGCGGAAAGCTCCGGCGTCGAGTCGTAGCATCCGTCGGATGTCGACCAAGACCGACGGGGTAGGTGTCGGCGGTGCCGTGAAGCGCCTGCTGCTCGGCCGTGCCCTGTCGACGGCCTCGCAGGAACATCAGCTCCTCCCGAAGGTGCTGGCGCTGCCGGTGTTCGCGTCGGATCAGCTCTCTTCGGTCGCCTACGCGACGGAGGAGATGATGCTCGTGCTGGCCCTGGCGGGAGCATCGGCGCTCAACCTGCTGACCCCGCTGGGACTTGCCGTCGCCGCCCTGCTCGTCGTCGTGATCGTGTCCTATCGGCAGACGGTCCGCGCGTATCCGCGAGGGGGCGGGTCCTACATCGTGGCCAGGGAGAACCTCGGCACCGTCCCAGGGCTCACGGCGGCCGCGGGGATCCTCGCCTCCTACGTGCTCACCGTGTCGGTGAGCGTCACCGCCGGCGCGATCGCCGTGACGTCTGCCGCTCCCAGCCTCGCCCAACACAAGGTGGGCCTCGCGACGTCCTTCGTCGTGTTCATCACGATCGCGAACCTCCGGGGAGTCAAGGAGGCGGGGAGGCTCTTCGCCATCCCGACCTACGGCTTCGTCGGCGTGGTGGGCATCACGCTCCTGTGGGGGATGTACCGATGTGTGTCGGACGCCTGCCCAGAGGCCTCCACGGCGTCCATCCCCCTCGAGGCCGAGACCACCCTCACCCTATTCCTGGTGCTCCGCGCCTTCTCTTCGGGAGCGACCGCGCTCACGGGGGTGGAGGCGATCGCCGACGGCGTGCAGGCGTTCCGTCGACCTCAGGCGAAGAATGCGGCCGCCACCCTGCTCCTGATGGGCGCGATGAGCATCCCGATGTTCCTCGGTATCACGATCTTCGCTCGCCTCCTCGAGGTCCGGGTCACGCATGAGCTCGCGTCGTCGAAATCGGTGCTCGCACAGATCGGCGACACGATCTTCGCCGGCGGGCCCATGTTCATCGTGTTGCAGGTCTTCACCGCGGCGATCCTGATCCTGGCCGCGAACACCGCCTATCAAGACTTCCCTCGTCTGTCGTCGATCCTGGCTCGGGATCGGTTCATGCCGTCGCAGTTCCGCAACCGCGGCGATCGCCTCGTGTTCTCCAACGGGATCGTGGTGCTCTCGCTGCTCGCCGTGGCGCTGGTGTGGGCCTTCGACGCCAACCTCAGCGCGCTGATCCAGCTCTACGTCGTCGGCGTCTTCATCGCGTTGACCCTTTCCCAGGCGGGGATGGTGCGTCGACAGCTGACGCTCCGGCAGGCGGGGTGGCGGGGGCGGGTCGCGACGAACGGCATCGGTGCGGCGACCACCGGTCTCGTGCTGCTGATCGTGGCGATCACCCGATTCAGGCTCGGCGCGTGGATGGTCATCGCCGCTGTCCCGGTCATCATCGTCGTTCTTCCTCGCCGTCCGCCATCACTATCAGCGGATCGGAAAGTTGCTCGCCGCCGGTCGGCTCACGGGGGACGCTGTCGCGACGAACTCGTTCGTGCTTCTCGTCGGTGACTTCGGACCGGCCACGACCGACGCCGTCTCGTACCTATTCACCATCCGGAGCCAGGACGTCGTCGCTCTGTGGGTGGGGGCGGAGGATCGACTCGAGGAGGCGCGCGAGACCTGGCGACGGTTCGCGCCACGATACGACGAGCTCGAGCTGCTTGCCCGGCGCGCGGGAGCATCCGGTCCGGGCCGTCCATCGATTCCTGAAAGAGCGGCGGTTCGGGACGGATTTCGTCACGATCGTGATCCCGGAAGTGGTGTCGTCCGGGTCGCTCTGGCAGCTCGTCAGCCAGCGGTCGGCGTTCCTGCTGAAGACCTCGCTCCTCTTCCAGCCGGGCATCGTCGTGACGAACGTGCCGCTCGTGCCGGGGGAGCCGCATGCCGCCGCCGCCGGCCGGCCGATCGAGCGTCCGCGCAGCGAGGTCATCGTTCCCGTTTCGAGCGTGCACGACGCCACCGTCCGGGCCGTCGTCTACGCGAAGTCGCTCCAGCCCTCCTCGGTCGAGGCCATCCACATGGCCGCCGACCCCGAGGAGGTTCCGGGTGTCGTCGAGGCCTGGCACGACCACCGGATGGACGTCCCGCTCGTTCTCGTCGAGGCCCCGTTCCGCGACCTCGGCCCGCCGCTGCTGGAGGAGATCAGGAGCCGAACGGCACGCGGCGACACGGTCGTGACGGTGGTCCTTCCCGAGCTGGTTCCCGAGCATTGGTGGCAGACGCTGCTGCACAACCAGTCGGCGTTGTTCTTCAAGCGGATCTTGCTCTTCGAGCCGGATGTCGTCGTGACGAGCGTCCCGTTCCACCTGGCTTCGCCCGAAACGCTTCATGGTGCCGAGGACCGCGAGGCGCCTTCGAGCCCCAAGGCACCTTCGGGCCCCGAGGTACGCTAGCGACGTGAACATCCGGCCCGCCACCAAGGATGACGCCGACTTCATCGGGACGATGCTCTACGAGGCCGCTCGCTGGAACCCGGACTGGCCGCGCGAGTCGATCGAGGAGTTCCTGGACGAGCCCAGCCTCCGTCGGTATCACGAGGACTGGGGACGCGACGGCGACGGTGGTGTGATCGCGGAGGTGGAAGGGGAACCGGTGGGCGCCGCGTGGTACCGCGTGTTCACCGCCGAGGTGCCCGGCCTGGGATTCGTGAACGAGAAGACACCCGAGCTGAGCATCGCCGTGGCGCCGCTCCACCGGCGGAAGGGGATCGGCCAGGCGCTCCTGCGCTCCTGCATGGTCCAAGCGCGCGAAGAGGGGTTCCAGGCGTTGTCGCTGTCCGTCGCCGTCCACAACCGGTCACGGATGCTTTACCAGCGCGCCGGGTTCGAGAAGGTCGGCGAAGCCGGCGGATCCTGGACGATGCTCGCGAACCTCTGATGCTCCCCGGCCGCTGATGGCCTCGGAGAGACCCGTCGTCGCCGTCGTCGACGCGGTCGATCGCGAGCTCCCCGATCTCCACGCGGCCGCCGGGATCGCCCGGCTCGTCCAGGTGAGCGGGGTTGAGGCCCTCGAAGAGCACCTGCCCGAGCTCGATGCCGTGTTCGCCTGGAACTTCGACCGTCCCTCGCTGCTCGACGTCGTGCCGCGGGCGCCACGACTCCGCTGGATCCAGTCGATCTCGGCGGGCGTGGAGGATCTGGCATCTCCCACGCTGGCCGCGCACGCGATCATCCTCACGAACGCCGCCGGCGTCTACGATCCGGGCCTCGCCGAGTCGGTGCTGGGGTTCCTGCTCGCGTTCTCGACCCGCCTCCTCGAGGACGCTCGTCTCGAGCCGGGTGCGTGGCCGGCGGACGGGACACGCTTGCTCCGCGGGACGACGGCGCTGGTGGTCGGCGCGGGCTCGATCGGGACGGAGACCGGGCGACTGCTCCGGTCGGTCGGGATGCACGTGCGCGGTGTCGCACGCACCAGCCGACCGGCCGACGATGTCTTCGAGTCGATCGTCGGTCCCGAGGGCCTGCGGGCTGAGCTGACCACGGCCGATCACGTGGTGAACGTGCTGCCGATCACGCCGGCCACGCGCGGGATGTTCGACGCGGCCGCGTTCGCGGCGATGAAGCCGAGCGCGTTGTTCGTGAACATCGGCCGGGGGAGCACGGTCGAGGAGCCGGCGCTGATCGAAGCGCTCCGGGGCGGCGTCATCGCCGGCGCGGCGCTCGACGTCTTCGAGGTCGAGCCGTTGCCCGCCGAGAGCCCGCTGTGGCACATGCCGAACGTGCTCGTGTCGCCGCACCGCGCCGGCGACCACGAGGGATGGGAGGCGGACGTCGTCGCGCTGTTCGTCGACAACCTGCGGCGGTTCGTGTCAGGCGAGCCCTTGCGCAACGTCGTCGACGTCGAGCTGGGCTACGCGCCGGGCGCGCGGTCGTAGACCTCCGTCGGCCACCTACCCGCCGGCAGTGCGATCCAGTTCCGCGTACGCCGCTTTCACCTTCCGGTACCGTCGCGCGATCCACCAGACGCCGACGGCCACGACGACGGCGGCGATCGCCCACGCGATCGGCTGGAGGACGTCCTCCACGGTGGTCCATCGCTCGCCGAGCACGTACCCCAGCCACGCGAGCGCGAAGGTCCACGGGAGGCACCCGAGGATCGTGTAGATCGTGAAGCGCCAGAACGGCATCTTCGCGACGCCGGCGGGGAGCGAGATGAAGGTCCGGATCACGGGCAGGAGCCGGGAGACGAACACGGCCAGCTCTCCGCGGCGCTCGAACCACTCGTGCGCGCGGTCGACCTCGTGGGGGAGCACCAGGACGTACCTCCCGAACCGGTCGATCAACGGCCGGCCTCCGATGGCGCCGGCACCGTAGGCGATCCAGGATCCGACCAGGTTCCCGGCCGTCCCGAGCAGGCCGACGGCCACGAAGTCGAGTTCCTGGCCCGCCCCCGCGAAGGCGGCGCTCGCGAGCGCGCCGCCGAACAGCATCGTGACCTCCGACGGCACCGGGATGCAGGCCGACTCCAGCACCATCAGGACGAAGACGGCCAGGTAGCCGTAGTCGCCGATCAGGTTCGTGATGAAGTCGTTGAGGATCGCGAGCACGCGTCCGGCGCCCTCCGAGACGGGAATACCGGCAGCGTACCAGTGCGTTCCAAGCGATCCGGAGCCGTTGCGACCGCAGCTCATGGTGCGCCCGCGCTGGGCCGATGCTCCGTGGTAGCTCAAACAGCGGTGGTACCGTCCGAGCGAGGCTCGCAGATGACAGTCCCCGTCAACATCCCCTGAGAGGAAGCTCGCTTCGATATGCCAGGAACACTCGTCGTCGTCGAATCGCCTGCGAAGGCGAAGACCATCGAGAAGTACCTGGGCGCCGATTACGCCGTCCGGGCTTCCTTCGGGCACGTCCGGGATCTGCCCAAGAGCCAGCTCGGCGTCGACGTCGAGGACGGTTTCGAGCCCGTCTACGAGGTCCCCGAGGACTCCAAGCGACACGTCGCCGACCTGAAGAGGGCGCTCAAGGGTGCGGATGAGCTCGTCCTCGCGACGGACTACGACCGCGAAGGTGAGGCGATCGCGTACCACGTCGCGACGTTGCTGGGGGTGTCGCCGGGAGACGCGAAGCGGATCACGTTCACCGAGATCACCCGCGACGCGATCTTGGAGTCCGTGCAGCACCCGCGGGCGATCGATCTGAAGCTCGTCGATGCGCAGGAAGCACGACGCATCCTCGACCGGCTCGTCGGGTACCGGATCAGTCCGATCCTGTGGAAGAAGGTGCGCCCCGGCCTGTCCGCGGGGCGGGTGCAGTCGGTCGCCGTCCGGCTCATCGTCGAGCGGGAGCGCGAGATCCGTGCCTTCAACCCCGTGGAGTACTGGAGCGTCGACGTCCGCCTCACTCCCGAGGGAGAAGAGCTGCCGTTCGTGGCGCGCCTCACCGAGATCCCCGAAGGCAAGCTCGCCACCGCCCCGGACAAGAAGGGGATCCTGCTGGGCGCCGAGCCCGACGCCCTGCCGCACGTCGAGCGACTCGGCCGAGCGGCCTATCGCGTCGGCGACGTCCAGAAGAAGGAGCGGAAGCGGTCGCCGGCGCCGCCGTTCACCACGTCCACCCTCCAACAGGAGGCCGCGAGGAAGCTCGGCTACTCCGCGCGGAAAACGATGTCGATCGCCCAACGCCTCTACGAGGGCGTCTCGCTTCCCGGTGAAGGGTCCGTCGGCCTGATCACCTACATGCGCACGGACTCCGTGAACATCGCCGACTCCGCGCTGCGCGAGATCGCCGAGCTCGTGAAGACGGAGTACGGCCCCGCCTACGCGCTGGCGGAGCACCGCCGCTACAAGACGCGCTCACGCAACGCGCAAGAAGCGCATGAAGCGGTCCGGCCCACGTCCGTCCTGCGCTCGCCCGAGCGCGTGGCGGCGGTCCTCGACCACGACCAGCTCCGCCTATACGACCTCATCTGGAAGCGCACCGTGGCCACGCAGATGGCCGAGGCGCGGTTCGACCAGGTCGGTGTCGACATCCAGGCCGTGGACGGAGACGCCACCTACGGCCTGCGGGCGACCGGGCAGACGCTCGTGTTCGACGGATTCATCCGGGTGTACACCGAGGGACGCGACGAAGGGCCCGACGAGGACGCGGAGTCGCGTCTGCCCGAGCTCACGGCCGAGCAGCTGCTCCGGCTCCTCGAGGTCCTGCCGGAGCAGCACTTCACGCAGCCGCCGCCGAGGTACTCGGAGGCGTCGCTGGTGAAGACGCTCGAGGAGCTCGGCATCGGCCGGCCGTCCACCTACGCGTCGATCATCCAGACGATCCAGGCCCGCGGTTACGTGCGCCTGGATCAGAAGCGGTTCTTCCCCGAAGACGTCGCCGAGGTCGTGACGGACAAGCTGATCCAGCACTTCCCCGACATCGTCGACGTGCACTTCACGGCACGGATGGAAGACGAGCTGGACGACATCGCGGAGGGCAAAGCCACGCGGGTCGCGGTCCTGCAGGACTTCTACGTGCCGTTCTCCGAGGAGCTGATGCTCGCCGAGGAGAAGTTCGAGCGCTACCTGGAGGAGCTCGAGGAGCTCTGCCCTAAATGCCCGACCGAGGGCCGGGAGCCGGGGCGGCTCCAGGTGCGTCTGGGCCGGTTCGGCAAGTTCATCGGCTGCGAGAACTTCCCCGACTGCGACTACATCCGCAACCTGGACGGCAGCGAGCGGCCGGAGCCCGAGCTGCTGGACGAGAAGTGCCCGGATTGCGGGCGGCAGCTCGTGAAGAAGGTGGGTCGTTTCGGCCCCTTCATCGGCTGCAGCGGCTACCCCGACTGCCGCTACATCAAGAAGGAGCCGCCGAAGAGCACCGGCGTCACCTGCCCTCAGTGCGGGCAGGGTGAGCTCGTCGAGAAGCGGACCCGGTTCGGATTGATGTACGGGTGCGAACGCTACCCGGAGTGCGACTGCGCGGTGAACAACCCGCCCGAGAAGGACATCCCGTGTCCCGACTGCGGCGGGCTGCTGCTGCGCCGGCCGAAGAGCTTCCGTTGCTGGCACTGCGGGGCCGAGGCCGACCTGGACCTGAAGGTCACGAAGCCAGGCGATCGGGAGGCCGAGGCGGCTGCGCGTGCGGCCAAGTCGGAGGCACGCAAGGCTCGGGCCGCCGCTCGCGCCAAGAAGCCCGGGGCCAGGAAGACGACCGCTGCGAAGAAGAAGGCGCCCGCCAAGAAGAAGACGGCGACCAAGAAGAAGACGGTGGCGAAGAAGACGAAGCCGCCGGCAACCCGCGAGACGACGCCGGAGCCCGTCACGACCAGCGAGGAAGGCTAGGCGTGGCGAGCGTCGCCGACGAGGTTGCCGCGCTCCGCGGCACCCGGTCGGCGACGCTCGGCGATCTGATCACGCATCCGCCGTTCGCACGCCTGCTCGCGGCGATGTCGGTGTCCTCGCTCGGCGACTGGGTCGGGTTCCTCGCGGTGACCTCGCTGGTCGCGACGCTCGCCGGTGGCGCGGGGGGCGCGGCGTTCGCCGTTTCCGGGTTGATGCTCGCGCGGACCCTCCCCGCCGTCCTGTTCGGTCCGATCGCGGGCACCCTGGTCGATCGTCTCGACCGCAAGCGCATCATGATCCTGGCGGATCTCGCCCGGGGCGCGATGTACGTCACGATGGTGTTCATCGGCCAGCTCTGGGCGATCTACGCCTTCTCGTTCCTGATCGAATGCTTCTCGCTCGTCTGGGGACCCGCCCGCGACGCGTCGCTCCCGAACCTCGTCCCGCGCCGGCAGCTCGCGAACGCCAACTCGATCGCGCTCGCCTCGACCTACGGCACACTCCCGCTCGGCGGGATCGTGTTCACGGTGCTCGTCGGTCTGAATACGCTCCTCAGCCACGCGATCCCGTTCCTCGAAGGGCGCGACCACGCCGTTCCGTTGTTCCTCGACGCCGGGACCTTCGTCTTCTCGGCCGCGATGATCAGCCGGGTCGCGATCCCTCCGTCGCCCGCGATGCTGACCGGCGGTCTGGATTTCTCGCGCATCTGGCGCGACGTGGTCGACGGGCTGCGGTTCCTCCGCGAGGACTCGATGGCCTCGGCGATGACCGCGGGCATCGTCGTGGCGTTCTCCGCCGTCGGAGCCGTGCTGGCGCTCGCCCCGATCTTCGTCGTCGATACCCTCGGCGCCGACAACGCCGGATGGGGATTCATGGTCACGTCCTTCGGTGTCGGGATCGCGCTCGGGATGGCGGGTGCGAACCAGGTGTCGCGCGTCATCGAGCGCGTCTCGATCTTCCCGTGGTCGATCGTCGTGTCGGCCGCGACCCTGTTCGTCCTCTCGGCGATGCCGAACCTCGCCCTCGCCGCCGTGGTGACCGTGTGGCTGGGCGCGTTCTGCGGGCTCGCCTGGGTCACCGGCTACACCCTTCTCCAGGAGAACGTCCGGGACGAGTTCCGAGGCAGAACGTTCGCGTCGCTGACGGTCCTGTCCCGGATGGGGTTGTTCCTGTCCCTCGCCACGTTCCCTACCCTTGCGGGTGTCTATGGCACGTTGGGGGCCGGCTCGGAGCTCGGGATCCGCTTCGCTCTCGCGAGCGCCGGCATCGCGGTGGCGATCGCCGGGCTCAACACGCGGCGCCTCCTCAAGCGATACCGGCTCTCGCGCCCCCAGCCGCTCACGCTGGTGCCCAAGTTGAAGCGGCCACCGGCGACCGGGTTCTTCATCGCCTTCGAAGGCGTCGAGGGATCCGGCAAGGGCACGCAGGTCCGGATGGCGGAGGAGTTCATGCGGGGCGAGGGGTACGACGTGCTGGTCACCCGCGAACCCGGCGGCACCGCGGTCGGCGAACGCGTCCGGGACCTGCTCCTCGACCCGGGGACGGGGAAGCTCGACGCACGGACCGAGGCGCTCCTGTTCGCCGCGTCCCGCGCGCAGACGGTCCATTCGGTGATCCGGCCGGCACTCGCGGAAGGCATGGTCGTGATCTGCGACCGGTACGTGGACTCCTCCCTCGCGTACCAGGGCTGGGGGCGAGGGCTCGGAGAACAGGACATCTTGACCCTGAACGTGTGGGGCACACAGGGCTTGTTCCCCGACCTGGTGATCCTGCTCCACCTGGAACCGGAACGGGGCCTGCTCCGATCGACGGATCCGCCGGACCGGATGGAGCTCGAAGGTCAGGATTTCCACGCCAAGGTGGCCGACGCCTACCTGAAGATCGCCGAAGAGCACCCAGAACGTTTCGTCGTCGTCGACGCCGACAAGCCCGAGGCGGAGGTCTTCGACGCCGTGCGGATCGCGATCGACAAGGCGCTGGGTGAGCGAGAGGACGGGGGCGGCGCCGGGGCCCTGAAGTCGTCGGGCAGCTCCTCGGAGGCGGGCGAGGGAACGGTCGCCCCGAAGGGAGACGCGGCCGGATCCGACGCGCCTCCCGGCGACTGACGTCGTCGGTGGGCCGCGATAGCGTGCGGCCGTGAGCGTCCCCGTCCTCGATCGGGTCCCGGGCCAGGTTGCGGCGATCGCGTTCCTGACCGGCGCGACCGAGCGTCCCCACCACGCCTATGTCTTCGCGGGTCCCGAGGGCAGCGGGAAATCGCTCGCCGCCCGGGCGTTCGCCGCCGCGCTGCTCTGCCGACAGGGAGGATGCGGTGCGTGCCGCGACTGCCGCCTCGCGGAGGAGGACCATCATCCGAACCAGTTCCTCATCGAGCCGGAGGGCCGTGACATCCACGTCGACACCATCCGGGCCGAGGTCTGGCAGCCCGCCTACCGCACGGCGCCGGAGCCCGGGCGAAAGCTGTTCATCGTTCGCGAGGCCGATCGTCTCTCGCCGCAGGCTGCCGACACGTTGCTGAAGGTGCTGGAGGAGCCCCCCGCCGACGCCGTGCTCCTGCTGCTCTCGGCGCGCGCCCACGAGCTGCCGGAGACCGTGCTGTCGCGGTGCCACATCGTCACGTTCACCGCCCTGCCCGAGGCGTTCGTCGTGGAGGAGCTGATCCGAGGGGGCTCGGATGAGGTCCGCGCGCGGCTGGCCGCGCGTCTGGCGGGCGGCAATCTCGGTCGCGCGCGGAGGCTGGCCGGCTCCGAGGAGGGCCTCCGGTTCCGAGACGCCGCGCGGACCGCGATCGAACTCGCGGTGGCGGGCCCCGCCGGAGCCCTCGAGGCAGCGGGCGTCGTCCTCCAGGCGGCCGGCGACTACAAGAAGGGGATGAAGGACGAGCTCAAGGACGATCTCGCCCCGTTCCTGGACGATCGTGGGCAGCCCGAGGAGGCGTACCGGGGGCCCATCAAGCGCCTCGAGATCAGGTTCCAACGGCGCGAGCGGCGGGCCGAGCGGGACTACGTCGACTGGGTGCTGCTGGGTGTCTCGGCTCTCCTGCGGGACTCCGTCGCCGTCGACGTGGGCGGGGGGATCGAGGTCTTGCTCAACCCCGACCTGGCGGGCGAGGGCGGCGCCCGCATCCCCGTGATCCGGGCAGCCCGCGGCATGGCGGCAGTCGAGGAGGCGCGCGCCGCCCTCGCGGAAGACATCAACCTGAACACGCGCCTGGTCCTCGAGCGAGCGTTCCTGCGCCTCGGCGACGTTGCCGCGTAAGGCCGCTCGGGGGACGCCAACTGTGGTGCTGGCACCACTGGCGCATCCTCTTGTCGGTGGGACGCTTGCGTGTGGAGGAACAGATGACCGTGCGAGTTCTGATCGTCGACGACCAGGAGCCGTTCCGCATGGCCGCCCGGATGGTCGTGGAAGCGACGGAGGGTTTCGACGTCGTGGGCGAGGCCGAGACGGGCGAGGATTCCGTCACGATGGCCTCCGATCTCATGCCGGACCTCGTCCTGATGGACGTGAACCTTCCGGGGATCAACGGGCTCGACGCCACCCGCCAGATCCTCGCCGACAACGCGAACAGCGCCGTCGTGCTGCTCCTGTCCACCTATGAAGAAGAGGAGTACGCGCCCCGCGCGGCGGAGTGCGGGGCCGCCGCCTACATCCCCAAGTCGGCCTTCGGCCCCGACCGGCTCGAGGAGGCGTGGGCCGCGGCCAACGCCGCCGCGTAGGTCCGGCGTCGGACCGTCTCGGTCAGTGCAGGATCGCGATCGGCACCGAACCGCCCACCGTGGTTCCCGTCCCCTTCGAGCTCTCGATACGCACGGTGCCACCGAGGGCGTCGAGACGATCCTCGATCCCCCGCAGACCCGATCCCTGCGTCGTTGAGCCCGTATCGAATCCCACGCCGTCGTCGGCAACCGAGAAGGACAGGCGTCCGTCGGCACGAGCGAGCGCGATCGTCACACGCGAGGCGTCCGCATATTTGGCGACGTTCTGGAGCGCCTCGAGGCAGGAGAAGTAGATCGCCGACTCGATCTCCTGCGAGTAGCGTCCGATCTCCTCGACCTCCAGGACCACCGGCACCATCGATTTCCTCGCCTGCGCCCGCAGGGCGGCGCCGAGGCCCTGATCCGCGAGGAGCGGTGGATAGATCCCGCGGGCCAGATCCCGGAGGTCTTCGAGCGCGGCGGTCGCGTCGACCTGGAGGGTCCGCAGCAGCACCCTCATCTCGGCCGGGTCGCGTTCTGCCAGCTGTTCGGCGAGTCGGAGCTTGACCGTGAGCGCCACCAGCTGTTGCTGGGCGCCGTCGTGGATGTTCCGCTCGAGCGTCCGCGCGCGTTCGTCCTGTGCAGAGACGATCCTGCGGCGGGACTCGCGGACGTCCTCGAGCAGGCCGACGTTCCGAAGGACGAGGCTGGCTTGACCTGCCACGTCTCGAACGAGTTGCTCCTTCTGCGGGTTCATCGGGTCGTTGGCGGGCATCGTCAGGTCGAGCACCCCGAGCAGCGACCCTTGATGGCGAACGGCGAACACGTGCCGTGACGGATCGGTCGTGTCGAGGTCGTCGCCGACCCGAACGATCGGTTCGCTCGACGGAGCCTCGTCGGGGAAGCTCGCGATCGGACGTAGTTCACCGTCGACCTCGAGCCAGATCCGAGCCACCGCCGCGCCGGTCCCCTTCGCCAGGAGGACGGCCATCCTCGGGAGCACGTCGTCGAGCGAGTAGGTCTCGCCCACTCGCCCGGAGAACTGCGCCAGGATCTCGTACGGGGTCTCTCGCTCGCCGAACACCACGCGATCGGCGAACCGGCGGGTCCAGCGTACGACGAGCATCAGGAGCACGCCCAGACCGACACCCACCGACAACGCGATCACGGGGCTCACTCGCCGCCCCTCGGTACCCGACAGGAAGCTCCCAAGGAACGCCGCCACCAACAGGAGCGAGACGGCCCCCGTCATGAGCAAGATCGCTCCGGCGAGGACTCGCCGCGCGATCGTCTTCCGGACACCGACCTCGTAGTCGAAAAGTCCGTATCGGAGCATCGCGACCGATAGGGAGAACGGGATCCCGACGAGGAATCCGAGCAGGAACACCAAGAACGTGAAGAACGCGATGAGCCAGCTCTCGTCGCTCTGCCCGAACAGGATGACCGGAGGGATCGCAGCGGCCATCAACAGGAGCGTGATCGAGAAGGCCGCGGACAGGTCGCCGTTCCTCGAGAGGGACCCGGCGAGCACGAGCGAACAGCGACGCCACCATGAGCAGGAACACGGCGGCGGCGAGAGCGACCACCACGTCGGTGAACGGCTCTTGGAAGATCCGGGCGCGGGACCAGGCGGGACTCAGTCCCGCCGCCTCCAACTCGGGATCCCTGAGCAGCAACACCGCGGCGAGGGCCCCCGCGGCCATACCTAGCCACGCGACGGGCCGCCATCTGACCGAGGGGAGGCGACCGTTCGGATAGGACAGGAACACGATCAGGAAGCAGATCCCGATCACGGGCACTGGCACGACGACAGCGAAGAGATGGACGAGGCCGGCCAGCGGCAGAGGGGCCGTCGAATGGACGACGCCGAAGCGCTGGTAGGCGATCCCCGCGAGCGCGGCCGCCGCAGTCAGCGCGGCAACGGACAGGAGCCACCCGATCCTGTTCTCCGGTGCGCGTTCCGCGATCCGGCTGCCGAGCCAGCCGTACACCAGGATCGGGATGCTCAACACGGCGAGGCCGATCGCGTCCGACTCGGGGACCGACATGGCGACAGCGATCACCAGGAGGCCGGCTTCGACGAACAAGAGGGATCGCGGGCGCGGAAGCCTTGTCCGGTTCATCCGGTCTCGCCTGCCGGCGACGGGACGAGCCCAACGAGCGTGGTTCCTTCTCCGGGAGCGCTCCGGATCTCGAACCGGCCCCCCAACGCGTCCAGACGGTCGGCGATCCCCTGCAGTCCCGTCCCGTAGGTCGAGGCATCCGGATCGAAGCCCACCCCGTCGTCGGAAACCGCGAACGAGAGCCGGCCGTCGCTCCGGGTGAGCGAGATCGAGGCGCGGGACGCCTCTGCATACTTGGCGACGTTCTGGAGGGCCTCCAGGCACGAGAAGTAGATCGCCGCCTCGACGTCTTGAGAGAGTCGACCCACGTCCGTCGCCTCGACCGTAACCGGAAGCGCGGACTTCCGAGCCTGCGCCTCGAGCGCTGCGGTGAGCCCTTGGTCCGCCAGTAACGGAGGGTAGATCCCGCGCGCGAGGTCGCGCAGATCCTCCAGCGTCTCCGTGGTCTCCGCCTGGAGCTGCGCGGCCATGTCCGCGACCTTCGCCGGATCCCGACCGGCGAGCTGCTCGAGCAGGCGAAGCTTCACGGTGAGCGCCACGAGCTGCTGTTGCGCTCCGTCGTGGATGTTCCGCTCCAGCCGTCGGCGTTCCTCGTCCTGCGCGGCCACGAGGCGCTGGCGGGAGGCGCGGAGCTCTTCGATCAGCCGGACGTTCCGAAGGACGAGGCCGGCCTGCGACGCAAGGTCCCGGATCAGCCGCTCTTTCGAAGGGCTCATCGGGTCGTTCGCGGGCATCGACACCGTGAGGGCGCCGAGGAGATCGCCCTGATCCCGCACCTCCACCACGGCATCCGCCGGGAGCGCCGGCATCCGATCGCCGAGCGCCCCCACGGGCTCCGGAGCCTCGGCCTCGACCGGTGCAAGGCCCACCGGTCGCCACTCCCGGCCGACGCGGAGCCAGACGATCGCCCTGCTGGCCCCGACCGCCTCCCCGAGGATCGCCGCCATCCGGGGCAGCACGTCTTCGGATGCGTACGAGCCCCCCAAGCGGTGGCTGAAATCGGTCAGGACCTCGTACGGCGTCGCCCGTCGTCCGTACACCAGCCGGTCCGCGACCCGGCGGGCGACCCGGACCGCGGGCCAGAAGAGGAGTCCCATCGCGATCGACGCCACGATCGCGCCGGGCTCGGCCTCGATCAGCGCCCGCCCCACGACGACCGCGAAGACCAGGAAGAGCGCGACGAGGAGCAGGGCCACCGTCGCGTAGAGCACGGTCTTCCTGATCACGACGTCGAGGTCCCACAGTCCGTGGCGGAAGATCGCGACGAGGTACGCGGCCGGGACGCCGAGGACGATCGTGAACGCGGTGAGTGCAAGGAAGAGCTCGAAGATCGGCGCGTCCTTGTCCGGGGAGAATGCCTCGGCGATGAACCCGACGACCCACTGAAGGATGAAGAAGACACCGGCGAGCGATGCAACGAACGCGAGCCAGCGCATCTGCTGGCGTTCCTCCCCGGTCGCTCGCCGGAAACGCTGGCGCACGGCGACCACGGTGGAGAGCGCCGAGACGAGGGCGAGCACCGTGCCGACGGTGATGATCTTCGGCGCGACATCCGCCAACGCGTCGATCCCGAACGGGTTCTCGAAGAGGATCCCGTCCTCGATCCAGTTGTTGTACGGGCCGGGGCGGAGCAGGAACCCGATGAGCGCGACGGCCGTGCCACCGACGAGTCCGACCACCGCCCCGCGCCACCGACGACTCGGCGCATGACCGTCGGGGTACAGCAAGAACAGGAGCGGGAGCAGCGCGATCGGGTAGAGGGCGTACTCGCCGAGCGTGGCCCACAGCCCGACGAGCGGCACGGAACCGGGATCACCTTTCAACCCGAGGATCACGAGCGACTGTCCGAGCGTGAGCAAGGGGAAGGGAGCGCCGGTGATGAGGAAGATCCACCCCGCCCAGTTCCCGGGTTGCCGCCACACGATCAGGAATCCGACGCCGAGCCAGATCAGGAGCAGGAGCACCAGCGCCCCGAACACCGGGTTGTAGTTCGCCGTGGTCGCCTCGAGATCGTTCCCTTCGCGCCGCTCCTGTTGCAGACCGCGAAGGGTCTGCTGCATGCGCGGAGCGTCAGGGTCGCCAACGACGACGATCTGACCCGGCTGGATCCGATCCCGCGCGGCGAGCCCGACCGGGATCGATGCGCCTACGGCGAGCAGGCTGAGGACGCAGATCGAGCCGGCGATCGCGCGTGCCGACCTCGAGCTCATCCGACCGACTCGATCATCGGGTCGGCACGGTCCCGGTGACGGTCGTTCCCGCACCGGGAGCGGACCTGACCTCGAGCTGGCCGCCGAGGGCGGCGAGACGGTCGACGATGCCCTGGAGCCCCGTGCCGGTGCCCCGGGAGCTCGTGTCGAACCCGCGCCCATCGTCGGTGACCTCGAATCGAAGCTCCCCCTCGCCCTGCATGAGTCGGATGTCGACCGCCGACGCCTCGGCGTACTTCGCCACGTTGTTCAGCGCCTCGAGGCAGCAGAAGTACACGGCGGACTCCACGTCTTGGCGGTACCGACCGACGCCGTCGGGATCCACGGTGACGGGGACGACCGACTTCCTCGCCTGGGCCTCGAGCGCGGACGGGAGCCCCTTGTCGGCGAGCAGCGGCGGGTAGATGCCTCGAGCGAGGTCCCGGAGGTCTTCGAGGGTCTCGGTCGTCTGGGTCTGCAGCTCGGCGAGCATCCCCCGCGCCTTCGACGGGTCGCGTTCGACGAGACCCGCCGCGAGGCGGAGCTTCACCGAGAGCGCGACGAGCTGTTGTTGCGCCCCGTCGTGGATGTTGCGCTCCAACGTGCGGGCACGCTCGTCCTGGGCGCTCACGATGCGCCGGCGCGACTCTCGGAGGTCCTCGATCAGACCCACGTTGCGGAGCACGAGCCCGGCCTGCGCGGCCATGTCGCGGATCAACTTCTCTTTCGTCGGGTTCATCGGGTCGTCGGGCGCGGGCGCGACGGTCAGCGCTCCCAGCAGCTCACCCTGGTGGCGGACCTCGAAGGCGAGATCGTCGAAGTCGGGCAGGCGGTCACTCGGCGCCGGGACGAGCGCCGCAGCGTCCGCGTCGGCCGGCCAGGATGCCTCGGCTCGCATCTGGTTGCCGACGCGGAGCCAGACCCGAGCCGTTCGCGCGCCGCTCGCCTCACCGAGGAGCTGCGCCATCCGCGGGAGGACGTCCTCGGTGGAGTAAGTGCCCCCGACGCGCTCGGCGAAGTCCGACAACACCTCGTAGGGCGTCGACCGCTTGCCGTACACGATGCGGTTCGCCCACCGCTGTGCGCGCGACCGCACCAGGATGAAGCCGAGTGCGAGCAGCGCTCCGATCACGATCATGGGGATGTCGACGGGACTGCCGCCGCCCAAACCGAAGACCAGCAGCGGAAGGAGGAACCCCAGGAGCGCCACGGCTACGACGAAGCCGGCCACGAGCAGCCCGTACTGGACCGTCTTCTTCACGACGACGTCCAGGTCCCATAGACCGTGCCTCAGGATCGCGATGCCGGAGACCGCCGGGATGCCGAGGAACACGCCGAAGATGAACGTGAAGAAGGCGACGCCGGAGACGACGCTGTCGTCGCTGACGAGGCCGGTGGAGAACAGCCCCATGGAGATCAACAGGAGGACCCCGAGGAAGACGCCCAGGAATGCGAGCCATCTGATCTGCTGCCGCTCGAGCTGCGCGGCGCGACGGTAGCGCTGGATCAGGCAGACGACGGACAGCAGCGCACCGACGAACACGAGGAAGCCGGCCGCGGTGGTGACGGCCTCGATCGCCGGTCCCCAGGAGAGCGGGAGCCCGATCGGGTTCGCGACCGGGTGCGGCAGCTCGGCGAACCCGGCGGTGACCGATCCGGGTGTGAACGCGAACCCGATCAGCGTGATGGCGAAGCCGATCATCATCGCCCTCATGAGCCAGCCCCAGCGGCGGGACGGTGGCCGGCCGGTCGGGAAGATGAGGAACAGGAAGGCGAGCGGACCGAACATCGCGACGAATCCGACCCGCCCGACCCATGCCGACGCGGCGAGGAAGGGCAGACCCCGTTCCTGAGCCATGACGGCGTAGCCGCCGGCGAACTGGCTGACGGACGCGGAGAGTCCCACCCAGGCGAACAGCAGGCCGACCCGGTTCGCCGGTTGTCGGGACGTGATCAGGGCCCCGACCGTCGAGTAGAGGAGGACCGCGAAGACGACGAAGAAGTATTCGCTGACGTCGGCGACCGCGGACGTCGCATCCACGACCACCCACGCGAGCACGAACACGGCCGACAGGACCCAGATCGCCCACGCGAGACGCCGCTGGTTCATCGGGGCTCCTCGGTCACGGGCAGGCGCCCGGCGACGGTCGTGCCCTCACCGGGCGCCGACCGCACGTCGAGCTCGCCGCCGAGCGCCGCGAGGCGATCGGCGATCCCCTGGAGCCCGGTGCCGCGATCGGCGGTCGCCGGATCGAAGCCGCGTCCACTGTCGGAGACCGCGAATGTCAGACTGCCGTTCTCCTGTGCGAGCCGCACGGTCGCGCCGGTCGCCTCCGCGTACTTCGCGACGTTCTGGAGCGCCTCGAGGCAGGAGAAGTACACGGCCGCCTCCGTTTCCTGCGGGTACCGGCCGATCCCCGTCGACTCGACCACGACGGCCACCGCGGACTTGCGCGCCTGTCCTTCGAGGGCCGCGACGAGGCCCCGGTCGGCGAGCACCGGCGGATAGATCCCCCGCGCGAGATCGCGCAGATCCTCGATCGCTTCGCCGGTCTCCGCCTTCGCCTCCGCGAGCATCGCGACCGCTTTCGCGGGGTCTTTCGGGATCAGGCGTTCCGTCAGCCCCAGCTTGACCGAGAGCGCGACGAGCTGCTGTTGCGCACCGTCGTGGATGTTCCGCTCCAGCCGCCGGCGCTCCTCATCCTGCGCCTTGACGATCCTGCGCCGAGATCCTCGGAGCTCTTCGATGAGGCGGACGTTCCTCAGCACGAGGCCGGTCTGCGACGCGAGGTCACGGACGATGCGTTCCTTCGACGGGTTCATGGGGTCGCTTGCCCGCATCCGGAGCGTCAGCGCACCCAGCAGCTCGCCCTGGTGTCGGATCTCGAACGCCTGGTCGTCGAAGGAAGGGAGCTCGCCGTCGATCGAGGCGATCGGTCGGCTGGGGATCGAGTCGGACGGCCATGCGGCGGTCGGACGAAGCTCCGAGCCCACGTGGAGCCAGACATGGGCGGAATCCGCACCGGTCGCCTGGCCGATCAGCTGCGCCATCCGCGGCAGCACGTCCTCGGTCGAGTACGTCTCGCTCGCCCGTTCGGAGAACTCGGAAAGGACTTCGTAGGGAGACGCTCGACCGCCGTAGACCACGCGATCCGCGATCCTGCGCGCCAGCCGGTACGCCGGGATGACGAGCAGCCCGAACACGACTCCGAACACGACGAGCAGCGGGGGCCGGTCGGAGAGCGACGGCACCAGCGTGCCGCCGAGCAGCAGGGCGCCGACGCCCACGAGGGCGAGCAGCAGCAGGACCAGGATCGCGAACACGATCGTCTTCTTGATCACCAGATCGAGGTCGTAGAGGCGGTACTTCAGGACCGCGACACCCATCGCCGCCGGCACGCCCACGCCGATCAGCGAGAAGATCACGCCGAAGAACACCTCTGGACCGATGGATCGGTCGAATCGCTCTCCGAAGACGATCACGGCCGCGACGGCAAGCAGGAGGGATGCGACCACCGCGACGGCGATGAAGGCGAGCCATCGGATCTGTTGCCTCGATTCGCCCTCCGAGCGGCGGAAGCGCAGCACGAGCGACGCGATCGAGACCGGCACCGACGCGAGCAGAACGATCCATCCGATCCCACCGGTGATCTCGACGATCGGACCGATCGCCCCGAGCCCGAAGGGGTTGTCGACCGCGAACCCGGTCTCGACCTCGAGCGTTCCCGGACTCAACGCCGTTCCCACCGATGCGACGGATGCGGCCGCCACCACGATCCATGGCACTTTCCGCCAGCGGGGGCTGAGGACACGGCCCGAGGGATACAGCTGGGCGAGAACCAGAAGCGCGCAGAACGCGACGGCGTAGTCCCAGGTCCCGAACCAGGCGGCGACCGCACCGAACGGGAGGGCGCCGGGATCGATCTCCAGGGTGTACTTGGCGTAGGTCTCCGTCGCCTGTGCGAGGGCGAAGGCAAGACCGACCGTCAACATGATCCAGCCCATCGGGTTCCTCGTGTTCCTCGAGGCGATGATCGCCCCGACGGTCGAGTAGCCCAGGATGGTGAGGAGGACCACAGGCAGGAACACGAGGGTGTCCGTCGAAGCCTGGTCGCCGGGTCCGCCGATGACGTAGAGCGTCATCGCCGCGAGCACCAGGAGCACCGCAAGCGCGCAGAGCAGCCACGGCCAGCGCGATCTCTGAAGGCTCCCTCCTGAAGGGCGATCGGGAGCGGAGGCCGTTCGCACATCGATCATGACCGGATGCTCCCATCGGGGACGCCCGACTCCAAGGGCGTCGACCTGCGGTTTCCGGCACGAGAACACCCTGAGCGGGGGTGTGCTGGCACCCCGCCGAAGTCGGCATGCACGCGCCGTCGTCGGACCCCGGGTCGGCGGCGTAGCGTCGCGGTGACGAACGAAGGAGGACCTCAGATGACGACGATCCTGGTGGGAACCGATACCTCGGCGGCCGCGGATCTCGCGGTCGAGGACGCGGCGCGTCTCGCGCGCGACCGTGGAGCCGAGCTCCTGGTCCTGTACGTGAAGTCCGAAGGTGACGTCCGCGCGGTCGTCGACCCCGACCGCGCGGCCGATCCCCAGTCGCATCTGCGTCGCCTCGCTGCGAAGTTCCCGGGTCTCGCGATCACGACCCGGATCGAGGACGGCGACGCCGCGTCTCGGATCGTGGACGTGGCCGAGGAGATCCGAGCCGACACGATCGTGCTCGGGAACCGCGGCACGCACGGATCGCGATGGCGCGTGCGCGAAACGGTCCCGAACCTCGTACTTCGGCACGCTCCCTGCAGCGTCTACATCGTCGACACGCGGAGAGCGCAGTGACGAGGCGCATCGCGACGAACGGCGGCGGTCAGCGCGCGGGACATGGGGCCGCGCTACGACTGATCGCGGAGGAAGGCGAGCACCGCCATGACACGACGGTGCACGTCGGGTTCCTCGGTCAGTCCGAGCTTGTGGAACAGCGAGTTGATGTGCTTCTCGACCGCACGCTCGGTGAGGAACAGGGACTTCGCGATCGCGGCGTTGTTCTGCCCCTGCGCCATGTGCCCGAGCACCTCCCGCTCCCGATCGGTCAGCCGAGCGAGGGGCGAGTGCGCGAGGTGCTCCTTCGCGGCGACGAGCGCCTCGACGATCTTCGGGTCGAGCACGCTCCCGCCGCGGGCCACCTCGGTCAAGGCGCGCACCAGCTCCTCGACGTCGGCCACGCGTTCCTTCAACAGGTAGCCCAGACCTGCCGCGCCGTCCTTCAGCAGGTCGTACGCGTACTCCTCCTCCGCGAACTGCGACAGCACCACGACGCCGATCTCGGGATGGGACGCCCTGATCTGCTTCGCGCCCCGGATGCCCTCGTCGCTGCCGCTGGGCGGCATGCGGATGTCGGTGAGCACGGCGTCGGGCCCGTGTTCGTCGACCGCCGCGAGGAGCTCATCGAGGGTCGCCGCCGTGCCGACGATCTCGACCTCTTCCGCGGTCGCGAGGAGAGCGGCGGTTCCTTCCCGCACGAGGTAGTTATCCTCGGCGAAGACCACCCGCAGCGGCATGCGCGGATGGTACACGCGAGGAACTTGCAGAGGTCTCAGGGGGCGGTTGCGTGACGATCCGGGTGGTGCTCGGCGAGGACAACGTCTTGGTGCGCGAGGGCGTGCGAGCGTTGTTGAACTCCTACGACGACATCGAGGTCGTGGGCGTGGCCGAGGACGCCCCCACCCTGCTTGCGACGGCGGCGGAGCACAGCCCCGACGTCGTCGTGACCGACATCAAGATGCCGCCGTCCTTCCAGCTCGAAGGGATCGACTGCGCGCACGCGATCCGCGAGCGTCACCCGGACACGGGTGTGGTGGTGCTCTCGGCGCACGACGACGAGGAATACGCGATCGCACTCCTCGGAAGGGGGCACAGCGGGCTCGCGTACCTCCTGAAGGACCGGATCGCGCAGGGCGACGAGCTGGCTCGTGCGATCCGAGAAGTGCGGAGCGGAGGGAGCGTCGTCGATCCCGCGATCGCCGAACGTCTCTCGGGGCGAGCCGAGTCCCAGGAGGAGGACCGCATCGTGCTCGACATGATGGCCCAGGGGCTCGGCTACGAGGCGATGGCGGCCGCGCTGGGCACGACACAGGAGGCCGTGGACGGGCGCGTGACGATGCTGTTCCGGCGGATGGCCGGTGACGACGGAGCCGGCACCGGCCTCCTGGGGGAGTTCAAGAAGCTGCACGCGGCGGTGGTCGAGCAATCGGCCACCGCCACGTCCCTCAAGTCCTACGTGCCGTCGCAGTTCGTGGACGCGCTGGCTCGCGGCGGAGACGCCGCGAGCCAGCGCGAGCTCGAAGTGACCGTCCTGTTCAGCGACATCCGGGGGTTCTCGACGATCGCGGAGCGCCTCACCGCCCGGGAGATCGGCGAGATCGTCGGACGCCACCTCGGCGCGATGGCCGAGGTGATCTCTGAGCACGGCGGCACTATCGACAAGTTCCAGGGCGATGCCGTCATGGCGGTGTTCGGTGCCCCCGAGCCGTCCGAGGATCATGCCGAACGAGCGCTGCAGTGTGCGCTCGCGATGCAGGATCGCCAGCGCGAGCTCAATTCCATGGGATGGGGGACCGACGTGGTGGACGGACTCCACGTGGGGATCGGTCTGAACACCGGGATCGTCATGGCCGGCGCCATCGGCGGCGGCGGGCGCCTCGAATACACCGTGATCGGCGACGCGGTCAACGTCGCCCAGCGCCTGCAGTCCGAAGCCGGGGGAGGCGAGGTCGTCGCCGCGGCCTCGACCGTCTCGGCGGCGCCTTCGGTCGCCGCCGAGCCGATCGGACCCCGTCTCGTGAAGGGGCGCGAGGAGCCAGTGGAGGTCTTCCGCATCGTGGGAGAAGGAGCGTCGTGACCGCGACCGCGACCACGACCAGGCGGCCCGCTCGCTGGCCGTGGGTCGCCTTCGCCTTCGCCTTCGCCTTCGCGTCCCTCGGGCTGGTGTTCACGTCCCTGAACGGTGACCCGCTCATCAGCGAAGCGACCAACTTCATGGCGTTCATGGGGATGGGGGTGGTCGGCGCTCTCAGTCTCAGCCGTGCGCCGGGCAACCGGATCGGCGCCCTGATGCTCTGGGTGGCGGTCTCGGTGGGAGCAGCCTTCACGACCGCCGAGTGGTCGACCTACCTCTTCGAACACGGAGATCTGACCGCAGCGAAGTGGGTGGGGTGGCCGGGGAACACGCTCTGGGCCCTCAGCCTCTTCCCGCTGCTGGTGTTGCTGCCGCTGTGGTTCCCGGACGGGAAGCCCCTGTCGCCTCGGTGGCGATCAGTGTCGTGGGTCGGGATCGCGCTGTCCGTCGCCGCGTTCCTCACGATCGGGTTCGCGCTGCCCCTGCAGCCGGTGTCCGATGACGCCGCGGGCAACGTCATCGAGATCGCCAACCCGCTCCACGTGCCGGCGCTAGGATCGATCGAGTGGCTCGGATGGGCGTTGTGGCCGGCCCTGCTGGCGCTCTTCGTCCTCGCGATCGCCTCGATGTTCGTCCGCTTCCGCCGATCCACCGGTGTGGAGCGGCAGCAGCTCAAATGGTTCGCGTTCGCCTCCACCCTCCTCGCCGTGTACTTCGTGGTGAGCGCGATCCTCGAAGCCGTCGGCATCTCCGAAGGGCCCATAGGCCAGATCGTCTCCGGCCTCGTGTTCGCCGGCATCCCCGTCGCCGTCGGGATCGCGATCCTGCAGTACCGCTTGTGGGACCTGGATGTCGTCGTGAAGAAGGCGCTCGTCGCCGGGGCACTCGTGGTGTTGGCGCTCGCGGTGTACGGGGCCGCGGTCGCGTTGTTCGGCGTCGCGGCCGCCGGTCGCCAGAGCCCCGGAACCCTGTTCGTGATCGCGCTCCTGCTCGGGATCGCGTTCCGACCAGTCATGCGCATCGCTCGCAAGGTGGTCGATCGGTTCGTCTACGGCCGGCGTGCCACGCCGTACGAGGTGCTCACGGAGTTCTCCGAGCGCGTGGGGACGTCGTATGCCACCGAGGATGTCTTGCCTCGGATGGCCCAGGTGCTCGGTGAGGGCGCCGGCGCGGAAGTGGCCCGCGTCTGGTTGCGGTCCGCGCGCGAGCTTCGCCAGGCGGCAGCCTGGCCTGAGGACACGACCTCGATCCCGGCGATCCCCACAGCCCCGGAGGGTGAGTTGAGCGTCCCGGGCGAAACCGCCGTCGAGGTACGCGATCGCGGGGACCTCCTCGGTGCGCTTTCGGTTCGCATGCCGGCCGCCGACCCCATGAATCCCACGAAGGAGAAGTTGGTTCGCGACCTCGCCGCCCAGGCGGGCCTCGTGCTCCGAAACGTCCGTCTCGTGGAGGATCTCCGGGCTTCGCGACAGCGTCTGGTTTCTGCACAGGACGAGGAGCGGCGACGGCTCGAGCGCAACATCCACGACGGCGCCCAGCAACAGCTCGTGGCGCTCGCGGTCAAGGCTCGCCTCGCCCGGCAGCTGACGGAGCGCGATCCCGCGAAGGCCGCCGAGATCCTCAGCCAGATCGAGGCGGAGACCCAGTCCGCGCTCGAGGACCTGAGGGATCTCGCACGCGGCATCTACCCACCGCTGCTCGCGGATCGTGGTCTGGTCGCCGCCCTCGAGGCGCAGTCGCGCAAGGCCTCCGTCCCCGTCAGCGTGGAGGCTGATGGCGTGGGCCGCTACCAGGCCGACGTGGAGACCACCGTCTACTTCTGCGCGCTGGAGGCGCTCCAGAACGTCGCCAAGTACGCCGGTGCAGATCGCACCGTGATCCGCTTGTCACAGTCGAACGGCAGCCTCTCCTTCGAGGTCGTGGACGAGGGTCGAGGCTTCGACCCGGATGCGGTCGCGGCCGGCTCCGGTCTGCAGGGCATGGCCGACAGGCTGGCCGCCGTGGGAGGCTCTCTCGAGATCCGATCGGCGCCCGGCACCGGCACCACCGTGGCGGGCCGTGTGCCGCTCACGGCTGGCTGATCGTTCGAGGGAGGGTCTGGAGATGGGATCCGAGTACACGACGCCCGCGCCCCGAGGGCGTCCGCTGGCCTTCCGCATCGTCGGCTGGTTGCTCGGGGCGCTCACCATCCTGCCGTCGCTCGCCTACATCGTGCTCTCGCTGGTGTCGGACGATCCGGTGGAACGGAGCCACCGGTTCCACTACGTCGGCGGCTTCGCCGGGCTCGCGCTCATCGGGGTGTTCTCGATCGTGTTCGTGATGAAGCCCTCGTGGCTCGCCGCCTGGCACGTGCTCGTCGCGCAGGCACTGGCCTGGTTGATCGGTGGGTTGATGGGCGGGGACCTCATCTCCGGGTTCTACATCACCGCCCTCGTCGGTCTCGTCGTCTTGGCCCTGCTGCACCCCGACCCGCGATCCCTGCTCCGGCTTCCCGGCCGCCCGAGCATCCCGCTGATGATCTACGCGCTGCTGTGTGTGATCCCCGCGTGGATCTACGCGGTGACGTTCGCCGAGCTCCAGCACGGCCCCGCGACAGACCCTCACGTGGAGCTCCACCATTGGTCCGGGGTGGCGGTCGCCGCGCTCGCGATCGCGGGAGCCGCGATCGCGACGTCGCTCCGCGGCACGGGGTGGCAACTCTCGGCCACGGTGACCGCCGCGGCGGCCGTCGCGTTCGGTCTGGCGGGTCTGGTGTTCTCGGAGCGACCGGGTGCTCCCGAGATCGGGTGGTCGTGGCTCGCCGTGGCCGCCGGCATCGGGTTCTGGCTCCTCGCTCGCATCGAAGCGACGCGGGAGGCATCGACGGGGTGAGGTCGCAGGGTCGTTCCTCGTTCCGCCGCTTCGAACGATGGCTCGTCGGCATCTTCATGGCGATGCTCGTCTTCGTGCTGGAGCGCCTCGTCATGCGTCAGATCAAGAAGAAGGAGCTCGCACGCTCGGAGTCCTCGGGCACGGCCGTCACACTGGGGGAGGAGTAGATGCACCGATGGTGGGTCTTCCTTCACATCGCGGGGGTCTTCGGTTTCTTGATGGCCCACGGCGTCTCGGTGTACGTGACGCTCCGACTCCCCAAGGAACGCGAGCCCGCGCGTGTGAGCCAGCTGCTCGAGCTCTCGGCATCCTCGGTCGGGTTCATGTGGAACTCGATCGGTGCGCTCCTCATCGGCGGGATCGCCGCTGGTTTCACAGGGCATTTCTGGGGTCAGGGGTGGATCTGGGCGTCGATCGTCGTCCTGGTCGTCGTCATGGCCGCGATGTACGCGATGGGAACGACGTGGGCCAAGCGGCTGCGGACGATCTCCGGCGCGATGGCGGGGGGAACCGAGGCGGTCTCGGGCGCTCAGTTCGAAGAGATCCTTCGGTCGAAGCGGCCCTATTCGATCGCGGCGATCGGCTTCGTGGGACTCCTCGTGATCCTGTGGCTCATGATCTTCAAGCCGACACTCGGGTTCGGTGGGGTCGCCGAGTGCGCTCCGTCACCCGAAGCCGCCGTGACGGTCTGCGCCTTCGACGACCAGCGCTTCGTCCCTCCCTCGCTGACCGCATCCGCCGGCGAGCCGATCGCGCTGGCCTTCGCGAACGAGGACCAGGGCGTGCCGCACAACGTCGCGGTCTACGAGGACGATTCGGCGGCCCAGTCGCTGTTCGTCGGCGAGCTCGTCGACGGACCGACGACGGTGACCTACGACGTGCCGGCTCTCGATCCCGGCGAGTACTACTTCCGCTGCGACGTCCATCCGCAGATGGATGGCACCCTGGAGGCCGTCTAGATGTCCTATCGAACGATCGTCGTCGGGACCGACGGCTCACCGACCGCGTCGGTCGCCGTCGAGGTCGCCCAGAAGCTCGCGAAACGGCTCAAAGCCAAGCTGGTGCTCGTCGGCGCGCTCGACGCGTACGGCGTCACCCGGCAGCCCCTGCAGACGGCCCTCTACGAGGCCGCGGAGGCGGCTCGCGCGAAGAAGGTCGACGCGGTCGCCGAGCTGATCGAGGGCACGCCGGGCGAATCGATCCTCGCGGCCGCGATCAAGCACGATGCAGATCTGATCGTCGTGGGCAACCGCGGCATGGGACAGGCGACGCGGTTCCGGCTCGGGAGCGTGCCCGACTGGATCGCGCACGATTCGCCGTGCGACCTCCTGATCGTGGACACCACGGGTCGTGCCGGCCCGCGGGAACCCGCTCCGCCGTATATGCGGATCCTGGCCGGCACGGACGGCTCGGGCACGGCGACCGAGGCCGTCCGCAAGTCCTACACGCTCGCGTCGATGTACGCGGGCTCGGTGATCCTCGTGCACGTGGGCGATCCACTCGTCGGTGCCATCAGGCTGGAGGAGGTCGCGTCGACGCGGCCCGAGGACGTCGAGGTCGAGAAGCGAACCGTCGAAGGGGATCCCGCCCAACGGATCTGCGAGCTGGCCGAGGCGGAGGGCGTGCAGCTGGTCGTGGTGGGGAACAAGGGGATGTCGGGCGTTCGGCGGTTCCTCGGCTCCGTGCCGAACAAGGTCGCACACGAGGTGCCCTCCGACGTCTTGATCGTGAAGACCGTGGATCGTTCGGCGGACGATCTCGTCGCCGGACACGGTGGACTGGTCAACGTCGATGGCCGGCAGCTGGCGGTCTATCGCGACGAGGGCGGGGACACGTACGAGCTCTCCCCCCGCTGCACCCACATGGGCTGCACGGTCGACTGGAACGATGCCGCGAAGACCTGGGACTGCCCGTGCCACGGATCGAGGTTCGCGTTCGACGGATCGGTGGTGCGAGGCCCCGCGGCCGATCCGCTCGAACGCGTGGGAGGGACGGCTCCCGCCCAAGACCGAGCCCCGGCCGGAGGCGTGGAGGCGTCCGCCGCGCCATCCCACGCTCCGTCTGCCGGCCGTGGTGAACATCCGAGCACGAAGAAGGAGCGATACGTCGTCGTCGGCGCGAGCCTCGCCGGCGCCACGGCCGCCGCGACCCTTCGCGAGGAGGGTTTCGACGGTGAGGTGGTCCTGATCGGGTCGGAGCCAACGTTCCCCTACGAGCGCCCTCCGCTCTCGAAGACGTTCCTCCGCGGCGAGTCGACGATCCAGGAGGCGATGGTCCGGCCCGAGGCGTTCTACGCCGACAACCGGATCGAAACGCGGTTCGGAACGACGGTGATCGGCGTGGACGCGGCGGGGAAGACGGTCGCGATCGCCGGCGGCGATCCCGTGCCCTTCGACAAGCTGCTGATCGCGACCGGTGCCCGGAACCGCCGCTTCCCGATCCCGGGGATCGACCTCGAAGGGGTCCTCGACCTCCGGACACTCGGCGACGCGGCCAGGATCCGGGCAGAGATGCTGCCCGGCCACCGGGTCGTGATGGCCGGGATGGGGTTCATCGGCTCCGAGGTCGCGGCGTCGCTCCGCCAGCGAGGCCTGGAGGTCCATGTCGTGGCGGGCGGGAAGGCGCCGCTCGACCGAGTGCTCGGCGAGGACGTAGGACGCGTCATCGAAGGGATCCACCGCGACCACGGCGTCGAGATGACGTTCGACGATCAGGTGGCGAGCTTCGAAGGGAACGGCCGCGTCCGGAGCGTGAAGACCGCGAGCGGCGTCAGTGTCCCTTGTGACTTCGTGGTGCTCGGCCTCGGTGTCGAGCCGGTCGCGGACTTCCTCGAGGGATCGGGGGTCGACGTCGACGACGGCATCGTGGTGGACGAGCATTGCCGGGCGAGCGTCGCCGGCGTCTTCGCCGCCGGTGACGTCGCCAACCACTACCACCCGGTCTTCGAGCGCCGGATCCGCATCGAGCACTGGAACAACGCGAAAGCGCAGGGTCGCGTCGCCGCCCTGAACATGATGGGCCGCGACACGCCGTACGACGAGATCCACTGGTTCTGGTCCGACCAGTACGAGCACACGATCCAGTACGCCGGATACCACCGAGAGTGGGACGACCTGGTGATCCGGGGAAGCCTCGAGTCGCGGAGCTTCGCAGCGTTCTACATGCTCGAGGGCCGGGTCCAGGCGGTCGTCTCCGTGGACCGTCCCGCCGACGTCCAGGATGCGATGGGCATCATCCGCTCGGGCGGCGGAGCAGACCCCGCGAAGCTCCGCGACGAGGCCGTCCCGCTGGCTTCACTAGGATGACCTTCGACGGGAGATGAGATGACGGCGACCGATGTCGAGGCTCTCCGCAAGGTCCGCTTCTTCGAGGAGCTGACCGACGACGATCTGTCGCGTGTCGCGAAGGTCGGCCAGCGAAAGAGCTTCGCGGCCGGGGACGCGCTCGTCGAGCGTGACTCCGACCGCGGCGGCCTCTTCGTGATCCTCTCGGGGACGGCGCAGGTCGAGGTCGGAGGCGCCGTCCACGACCTCGGCCCAGGCGATTTCTTCGGTGAGATGGCGCTCCTCGGGCACACACGTCGGTCCGCGAGCGTCACGGCGAAGGAGCCGGTCGAGGCGCTCGTGATCGAGACGATCTACTTCGATCCGTTCCTGATCCAGAACCCGAGCGTCGCGGTCGCGATCCTCCACGGTGTCGTCGAGCGACTCCGGGAGGTGCAGGACCGGGTCGACAGCTCCGGGTCCGATTAGCGGCCGCGTTTGTTGAACAGGTCCAGGAGCAAGCCGAACGTCAGCAGCCCTCCGACGATGCCGAAGGTGATCGGCACCCATCCGGGGACGCGGACGGACATCGCCGTGAGGCCGCTCGCGAGGATCGCCGCGCCCGCGGTGAGACCGAGCGCGAGGTGGCGGCCGGCCCGCCGCACCGTGGCCTCGAGTGGTGCCGCCCGGAAGTTGATCTCCATCTTCTGGCCGGGCCGGGCGCCGATCATCCGCTCGACCGCCTCGATCACCCGCATGGCTCGCACCTTGAACTTCTGCGACTGATAGAAGACGGCCTTCGGGTCGATCCTCGCGCTCATCCCTCGCAGCAGGTTCCGCATCAGGAACTTGCCGGCGACCTCGAAGGGGTCGAGGTCCGGGTCCAGCTGCGCGGTCGCGAGCTGCATCTGCGCGAGCGCCTTGCCGGTGAGCGCCAGCGAGGCGGGGAGCGGCACGCCGAAGCGGAGCGAGATCTCCGTCATCTCCTGGAGGATCGGACCGAGCTGGATGTCCTTCAGGGAAGACGTCCGGTATCGAGCCATGAGCGCTCCGAGCTCCGACTGGAACTTGTCCACGTCGAGGTCGCTCCGCTCGATCGCGTTCGCCAGCATCAGCGTGACGTCGGTCAGGAAGCCGACGTCCTCCTGGGAGAACGCCATCAGCAGGAGCATCAGGTGCTCCCGCATCTCGGCGCCGACCTCCCCGACCATCCCGAGGTCGAGGAAGTAGAGGCGTTCTTCCCGTGGCTGCCACATCAGGTTGCCGGGATGCGGGTCGGCGTGAAAGAACCCGTCGACCATGATCTGCTTGTAGAAGGACTCGAGCAGCTGGCGTGCCGCCTCGCGTCGTGGCTCGCCATCGGGCGCCGAGTCGAGCGGTCCGCCGCCCACGTCGTGCATCACCAGCAGGCGCGACGTGGACAGGCCTCGGTGCATCGCGGGCACGGCGAGCCTCGGGAAGGGTTCGAGCACCTCGCCGATCCGCTGCATGTTCGCCGCTTCCTGCCGGAAGTCGAGCTCTCGTTGCAGGGAGTCGGACAGGTGCTGGAAGACCGCCTCCATGTCGATCACGAGCTTCAGGCTCGGTCGCTTTGAGGCTTTCTCCGCGAACACCTCCAGCAACGCGAGATCCTGTTCGATCAGCTCGCGCGCGTCGGGTCGTTGGATCTTGATGACCACCTTCTCGCCCGTCGCGAGGGACGCTCGGTGGACCTGCGCGATCGTTCCGGCGGCGAGCGGCTGCGGATCCACCGTCTCGAAGACGTCTTCCCACGGCACGCCGAGCTCCTGCTCCATCACGGAGACGACCTGCGCTTCTGTGAGCGGCGGCACGTTGTCCTGCAAGGTCGCGAGCTCTTCGATGAACTCGGGTGGAAGGAGGTCCGGTCGCGTCGAAAGGATCTGACCGAGCTTGCAGAACGTGGGACCGAGCTCCTCGAGCGCGGTGCGGAGCCGCTTGGCTTGGCGCCGCCGGCCCACCGCGCCTTCATCGTCGGGACGCCCGAAGAGCTCCCGCAGGCCGTGCTTGGCGAAGACCACCCCGATCTTCGTGCCGCGCGACACCAGATGCGGATGGGTCTCGGCTTCTTCGGCCACCGACGAGCGGATCGGGGTCGAGGACGCCGGGCTCCGCACGGCGGTCGTCTGACCGTTCGTCGTATTCACGATGATCACCGTGCAGCGAGCGTTGTGGCTGATCCGGTTCGGGACGTTGCCGAGCAGGAACTCCTTCCGGCCCGCCATCCCGGCGTTGCCGACGACCAGAACGTCGACCCCTTGGTCCTCGGAGGAACGCACGATCGCCATCGCAGGATCGTCGTCGATCACGACGTGCGCACGCCCGCGCTCGCCCGCGAGCTGCGTGGTGTAGACCTGCAGCTCGTCGGCCGCGCTGCGTGCCCTGGTCGCCTCGGCAGCTCCGTGCTCCGTGTCGGCGGCGTGCTCGGGGACGATCACCTGGACGACGTGGAGCTCCGCGCCGAACCGCTCGGCGAACGAGGCAGCCCACTCCACTGCCCTGGCGGCCGTCTCCGACCGATCGGTACCCACCATGACGCGGGCGACGGGGCCGACGGCGTCGGTCTGGGCAGAAGCCATGCGCGCATCATGGCGCCTGGAGTCGACTACGGCCAATGGTGAGAACCCGCGGACAGAGGGTGATGCCACCACTCGTACCGGCCGCGACCAGGGCCGTTGGTATCCTGCCTCGTCCGCCGGAGTAGCTCAGTGGCAGAGCAACCGCCTCGTAAGTGGTAGGTCATGGGTTCGAATCCCATCTCCGGCTCCCGTTGCCGACGAGGAAGTTGCCGAAGGAGGGAGCAGGTTGCGAGAATCGCGGCGGATGAGGGCCCTTCGCATGATCCTGCTCGCTGCCGCCCTCGTCATGGTGTTGCCGGCGTCTGCGGCCGTCGCCCAGGTATCGGTCGACCCCTCGGTCACCCCCGAGCTGAACACCGGCGGGTGGATCCACGGGATGGCGATCCTGTTCGGCGGGATCGGCCTCCTCGTCATCTTGTTGCTGGTGGCGGGCTATATACGCTTCGCACCGCGGTTCTCCACCGACGAGTCGACGTTGCGTGTGGTCCGCGCCGACCGGGTGCGCCCGGGCGAGGAGCTCCCGCGACGCACCGTGGACATCAAGGCCGCCGCCCCTATGGTGGTGGCGCCCCCGCCGTTGCCGCAGCCCGCGGGCGTCGCAGCCGCGTCCGCGACCGCGCCGGCCGCCGCTCCCGCCACTGCCCCGGCTCCTGCCGCCCCCGCGCCCGCACAGTCGGGACCTGACGCGGAAGCTCCCTCGACCGAGGCGCCGCAGGCGCCGCCGGCGAGCGAGGGAGCGCCGGCCGAAGCCGCGACCAAAGCCGACGCCGCCACCGAAGCCCCGGCCGCCGAGACCCCGGCGCCCGCTCCGGCTCCTGCGGCCGCCCCCGCCGAGCGGCCGGAGGTCTCGCTCGACCAGGAAGTCTTCGACCAGACCTTGAAGGAGCTCCTCGAGAAGGGGACCGACAAGCGCGTCGCCGAGGGGCAGGCTCGACGCGCGGCCATGATCGCCGCTCGGAAGAAGGCCGCAGGCGAGGCCTAGCCTCGAGAAGCGCGTAGCCTGTCCGGATGGACGCCACCCGTGTCGACTGGTCGATGGGCTCCCAGGCCGCCCAACTCGCCGACTGGGACGCCGCCCTCGCGATCGGTCGCCGGGTCGCCGGTCCAGGCACCCGTGTGCCGCCCGCCGATCGGGCGCGCATGCGGGAGGATTTCGCGGAGTTCGTTTCCTTGGCGGAAACGCTGATCTCTGAGTTCTCCACGCTCGATCCGGGCGGATTCCGATCGCGCGCCTGGGTGATGGGCAGGGGCGACTGGATCCGCGCCAACCTCGGCGGGCTCCAGCGGCTGCTCGAGCCGCTCGCCGGCCGGATCCTCGCCAAGCAGTCGGGCAACGGCGCGTTCCGCCGGAAGGCACTCGGCGCCCAGGCCGGCGGGCTCCTCGGCTACGTCTCGAGGAGGGTCCTCGGTCAATACGACGCCTTCCTCCCTCCGGACGACGAGGGGTTGCTCTACTTCGTGGGTCCGAACGTCGCCGAGGTGGAGCACCGGTTCTCGCTCACTCCGCGTGACTTCCGACTGTGGATCGCGATCCACGAGGTGACGCACCGTGTGCAGTTCGCGGCTGCGCCGTGGCTGCGGGGTCACATCCGAGGACAGGTGGATCGCTATCTCGGAACGATCTCCCTCGAGTCCACGGACCTCGCGAGCCAGCTCCGACGGGCGATCGACGAAGCGCGCGCCGGCGCCGACATCCGAGGGATGGGCGGGATCTTCCTGCTCTTGAACGAGGAGCAGCGCGAGATCGTTCGCCACGTCCAGGGCGTGATGTCCCTGCTCGAGGGGCACGCATCATTCGTGATGAACGAGGTCGCGAAGGATCACGTGACGGATCTGGCACGGATGCGGAAAGCGCTGGCAGAACGGCGGCGTCGAGCCGGAGGGATGGAGCGAACCTTCCAACGGGCGATCGGTTTCGATAAGAAGATCGAGCAATACGACGCCGGCGAGCGGTTCGTCCGAGAGGCGGTGTCGCGATCGGGCATGGAAGGGTTCAACCGGGTGTGGCTGGCGCCCGAGAGCCTCCCGACCGTCGAGGAGATCGCCGAGCCCGACCGCTGGGTCGCACGCGTCGCCGGGAGCTGACGTGCCTCGCCGGCCTCCGGCGGTCGCTCGAGTGCTGGAGCGGGTCACGAAAACGGCACGCGAGCACGAGATGTTCACGCCCGGGAACCTGGTGCTCGTGTCGTGCAGCGGTGGTCCCGATTCCGTCTGCCTGCTCTATTCGCTCTGGCATCTCCGCCGCCTGTTCAAGATCCGCCTCGCCGTCTTCCACTTCGATCACAAGCTCCGTCCCGATTCTGCGAAAGACGCCGCGTACACGATGAAGCTGGCGAAGCGTCTAGAGCTGCCGTTCCACTTTCGCGGTGCGGAAGACAAGCCGATGAAGGGCGAATCGATCGAAGCGTGGGCGAGGGAGGCTCGCCAGATGGCCGCACAGGACGTAGCGGAGGACACCGGTTCCGGCGCGATCGCGGAGGGTCACACCATGGACGATCAGGCAGAAACCGTGTTGATGGCCGCGATCAAGGGGAGTGGCATGTTCGGTCTCATGGGGATCTGGCCGACGCAGGGTCCCGATCTTGCTCAGAGGGTCCAGCCTCTTCTCGACGTAACCCGTGAAGATGTCGTGGCCTTCTGCAGGGCCCTCGGCCTTCGGCCGCGCACGGATCCGACGAACGCCGACACGAACTTCCTGCGCAACGCCATCCGAGCCAAGGCTATCCCTGCGATCGAACGAGCGACTCGCCGAGAGATCCGTCGTCCCCTCGCGAGGCTTGCTGATGAGATCCGCCCGATCGCGCTGGAGCAGCTCAACAAGCCGAGATCCCTGTCAGGGAAGGCGCCGGGAGAGCGGCTTGAAGCTCGAGGGCGGCGCGGGGAGTGGTTCACGATCTCGCTCGGGATCCTCGATCATCGGTCCACCCTGGATTCCAAAGTCTTCATCCGCGGGTGGCTGAAACAGATGCGCCTTCCCGTTTCCCGGGAGGCCATCGAAGCGATCCTCGATCTCGCGAACGGTCGGCCCGGTCGTCAACGCGACCTGCCTGGGGGGTTGAAGGCGATCCGCGAGAAGGAGTACGTTCGCGTTTCTCGTTCTTCCCCCGAGAGCTGATGGGTTCTTCGATGCCGAAGGGGGAGCGATGACCGCGGTCTCTACACTGACCGACTACGTGCAGGCCTACGAACCCGACATCGAACGAGTCCTGATCTCTTCCGAGGAGATCCAGGGCAAGCTGGCGGAGATGGGTCGGCAGATCTCCGAGGACTACGAGGGCAAGTCGTTGCTGCTGGTCGGGGTCCTGAAAGGCGCGTTCGTGGTGATGGCCGACCTCGCCCGATACGTGCGGCTGCCGCTCGAGTTCGACTTCATGGCCGTTTCGTCCTACGGCGCCGCCACCAAGACGTCGGGCGTCGTCCGGATCCTGAAGGACCTGGATCACGACCTCGACGGGATGGACGTGCTGCTCGTCGAGGACATCGTCGACTCCGGGCTCACGCTCAAGTACCTGCTCAAGAACCTCGCGGCGCGCAAGCCCGCCTCGCTCGAGGTCGCTGCGCTGCTGCGCAAGACGGGGATCCAGAAGGTGCCACTCGACATCCGGTACGTGGGCTTCGATATCCCCCCGGACTTCGTGGTGGGCTACGGGCTCGACTTCGACGAGCGCTACCGGAACCTGCCGTACATCGCGACCTTGAAGCCGCAGGCCTACGGCGGCTAGCGGAACGTTCTCCCTGGTCGGAGTCGTCCAAGCCGGCGTGAAGCGGTTCGCCCTGGTCCTCATCGCCGTCACCGTCGCCTCCTGCGGAGGCGCCGTCGCCGGCGACGGAACCTCGGGGATCCGAGGGCGAGCGCTCGCTGGCCCGCAGTGCCCGGTCGAGGTCCAGGGCTCGCCGTGTCCGGACGTCCCCTTCGAGGGCACGGTGATCGCGACCGACACCGGGAGCGGCGACGGATTCACGGCGGAGACCGACGCTGAGGGGCGCTTCGAGCTTCCGCTCGAACCGGGCAGCTACGAGGTCTCGATCGTTTCCGAGTCCTCGCCTCCGTTCGCGAAGCCCCAGACCGTCACGGTCGAACCCGGGGCCTTCACGGAGGTCGTCGTCTCCGTCGACACCGGCATCAGGTAGCGGCAGCCGCCGCCTCTGGGGCGGGTGCTACCCTTGGCTCCGGGCTCGGGCGCGCCATCTGCCGGGGCCCGTTGCATCCCCAGGATGCGTCCCGAGGGAAGAGGCCGTCATTGCCACAGTCCGAACCTCCGTTCCGAAGGCTCGCTCGCACCCCGACCATCTGGATCGTGGGGGCGACCGTCCTGTTCTTCGGCCTGCTGTCGGTCATGAACCGTCCGGAGACCGCGGAGGCGATCAAGCTCAACGAATTCCAGAACCTGCTCGAGGACGGCGAGATACGCAACGCAGAGATCCTCGAGGGCGATCAGCAGATCCGAGGACAGCTCGACGACGGAACCGAGTACGTGGTGACGTACCCGGTCGAGAGCGCCGACGAGATCACCACGCAGCTCCAAGAAGCGGATGTCCCCACCGAGGCGAAGCCGCAGAAGCCGAACGAACTCGTCGGGCTCCTGTACTACGTCCTCCCGATCCTGCTGTTGGCCGGTCTGTTCCTATGGATGATGAACCGTTCGCAGGGGGGCGGCGGCCGTGTGATGCAGTTCGGTCGGAGCCGGCACAAGACGGTTGGCAAGGACCAGCCCAAGACCACGTTCAAGGACGTCGCTGGCGTGGACGAGGCCATCGAGGAGCTGGAAGAGGTCAAGGAGTACCTCCAACATCCGGCCAAGTTCCAAGCGATGGGTGCGAAGATCCCGCGCGGGGTGCTGCTCTTCGGGCCGCCCGGGACGGGCAAGACGCTCCTTGCTCGAGCCGTCGCCGGCGAGGCGGGCGTCCCCTTCTACTCGATCAGTGGGTCCGACTTCGTCGAGATGTTCGTGGGCGTGGGAGCCGCGCGAGTGCGAGACCTCTTCGAGCAGGCGAAGGCGAGCGCACCGGCCATCGTCTTCGTCGACGAGATCGACGCCGTCGGCCGCCATCGCGGGGCGGGCCTGGGCGGAGGTCACGACGAGCGGGAACAGACCCTGAACCAGCTTCTGGTGGAGATGGACGGGTTCGACCAGCGCTCCACCGTGATCCTGATGGCGGCGACCAACCGGCCCGACATCTTGGACCCCGCGCTCTTGCGTCCCGGTCGGTTCGACCGCCAGATCGTGGTCGACCGGCCGGATCTCGAGGGACGCAAGGCCATCCTCCGCGTCCATGCGAAGGGCAAGCCACTCGATCCGGACGCCGATCTCGACATCCTCGCCCGGCGGACACCAGGATTCACAGGCGCCGACCTCGCCAACGTGATCAACGAGGCGGCGCTCCTTGCCGCCAGGCGTTCGAAGAAAAGCATCACGATGAAGGAGGTCGAGGAGGCCATCGACCGCGTGATGGCGGGACCCGAGCGCAAGAGCCGGGTGATGAGCGAGGAGGAGCGCCGCCTGATCGCGTATCACGAGGGCGGTCACGCGATGGTCGCGCACGTCCTCCCCAATACCGACGAGGTGCACAAGATCACGGTGATCCCTCGCGGTCGCGCGCTCGGGTACACCCTGACGCTCCCCGAGCAGGACAAGTTCATGATGACCCGTGAGGAGCTCCGGGACGAGCTGGCGATGCTGATGGGTGGCCGGGTCGCCGAAGAGATCGTGGCAGGAGACATCTCCACCGGTGCCGGCAACGACATCGAGCGCGCCACCAAGATCGCCCGTCAGATGGTGACCGAGCATGGCATGAGCGATTCGATCGGGCCGCGGACGCTCGGACAGAAGCAGGGAGAGGTGTTCCTCGGCCGCGACTGGGCGTCCACGCCCGACTACTCGGACGCCGTCGCCCACGAGATCGACAACGAGGTCAGCCGCCTGCTCGACGAGGCCCACGACGTCGCGCTCGAGATCCTGGACGAGCACCGGGACAAGCTCGATGAGCTGGCGGCGCTCCTGCTCGCGAAAGAGACGCTCGATCGAGAGGAAGTCGAAACGTTCTTCAAGGCCGTCGCCAAGCGCGCTCCACGCGCTCCGGAGGTTCGGAGCGCCGGCCTCGCGGTCTCGCGCACCGAGATGTTCCCCCAGCCCGAAGGCCCCGGGCCACTGCGGCGATGACCGACCGCTGGGCGACCTTCGACTGCTACGGCACGCTGATCGACTGGGACGGCGGCATCCGAAGAGCGCTGGCGCGTGTGTGGCCCGAGGAGGATGCGCAGCGCCTGTTCCATCGGTATCACGACGGTGAGCGCAGGGTGCAAGCCGGCAGCGACATCCCGTATCGGCAGGTGTTGCGAGAGACGCTCGCGGCGATCGCCGACGCGGAGGGGCTGGAGATGCCCCCAGGGCGCGAGGACGCGCTCGCGGAATCCTTGCCGTTGTGGCGCCCGTTCCCCGAGGTGACGGGGTCGCTCGCCGAGTTGCGAGACCGCGGCTGGCGCCTCGCCATCCTGTCGAACTCCGACCCCGACCTGCTGGATGCTTCCTTGAAGACGATCGGCGTGGAGGTGGACGTCCGGATCACGGCCGCCGAGGCGCATTCCTACAAGCCGGCGTACGCCCACTGGGACACGTTCTTCCGGACGACGATGGCCGACCGTTCGTCCCACGTTCACGTGGCGGCGTCGCTGTTCCACGACGTCGAGCCCTGCGCGCAGCTTGGGCTCCCGTGCGTCTGGATCAATCGCCTGGACGAGTCGAGCGACCTGCCTCGAGCGGGTGAGCTGTTCAACCTCACAGGGCTCCCCGCCGCGCTCGACGCGCTGGTTCCCCGATAGCATCCGCCCGATGGATCTGCTCGGACCTCCCGAGGCGTTCGACGCCGAGAAGGTGGAGGAAGGGGTGCGCCTGATCCTCGAGGGCATCGGTGAGGATCCCGATCGAGGCGGCCTCCGCGAGACCCCCGCCCGCGTCGCCCGCATGTACGAGGAGATCTTCGCGGGGATCGGGAAGGACGCCTCGCAGCTCGTCACCGTCGTCGAGGGCGCCGACTACGACGAGATGATCATGGTCCGCGACATCCCACTGCAATCGTTCTGTGAGCACCATCTGATCCCGTTCGCCGGACGCGCGCACGTCGCGTACATCCCGAACAAGGCGCAGCAGATCACCGGACTCTCCAAGATCGCGCGCGTGGTCGACCTGCTCGCGAAGAAGCCTCAGGTCCAGGAGCGGCTGACGACCGAGATCGCCGAGGCGATCGACCGGGCCCTCACGCCCCGCGGGGTGTTCGTGGTGATCGAGGCCGAGCACTTCTGCATGACGATGCGTGGGATCAAGAAGCCCGGCTCGGTGACCGTGACGTCGACCGTCCGGGGCCTCTTCCGCTCCGATGCTCGGACCCGCCAGGAGGCGATGGACCACATCGGCATGCGCTGAGGTTCGACTGCCGCACTACCATCTCTTGCGATGGGGCTCGTCTGGCGCTGCCGTGATCGCGAGCTGCCGCTCGGAGAGCGGACGCTCGTGATGGGCATCGTGAACGTCACCCCCGACTCGTTCAGCGACGGAGGGATGTTCGAGGATGCCGAAGCGGCCGTGAAACATGGGCTGCAGCTCCTGGAGGAGGGCGCCGACGTCCTCGACGTCGGCGGCGAATCCAGCCGGCCGGGGTCGGATCCGGTGAGCGTCGAGGAAGAGCTCGCCCGGGTCCTGCCGGTGATCGAGGGGCTCCGGCGCGAAGCGCCGGAGGCCCTCCTGTCCGTGGACACTCGCAAGGCCTCGGTCGCGCGCGAGGCGCTCGCGGCCGCCGATGTCGTGAACGACATCGGCGCCGGTTCGGACCCGGACATGTTCGACGTGGTCGCGTCCGCGGGAGCGGGGATGGTCCTGATGCACATGCAGGGCGAGCCCGAGACGATGCAGGCGGATCCGCACTACGACGACGTCGTGGCGGAGGTTCGCGGGTTCATCGCCGAGCGCCTCTCGGCGGCGATCGCGGCCGGGATCGGCCGCGATCGTCTCTGCGTCGACCCCGGGATCGGCTTCGGGAAGAACCTGGAGCACAACCTCGCGCTGCTCCGTTCCATCGGTTCGTTCCGCGAGCTGGGCGTGCCGGTGCTCGTCGGCGTCTCGCGGAAGCGCTTCATCGGTGAGCTCTCGGGCGCGGACGACCCCGCCGGGCGTCTCGAAGGTTCCGTCGCGGCGGCGGTGTGGTGCGCGTCGCAGGGCGTGGAGATGGTGCGGGTCCACGACGCGGGGGCGACGGTTCGTGCGCTCCGTGTCGTGGATGCGATCACCCGGGAGCGGCCGTGAAGGACGACCGGCCCATCGTGTTGCTCCTTCACGACGAGGGGCGCGCCGCGGATCAGTGGCGCGAGTTCGTCCCGCTCCTGGAGACGCGCTTCCGCGTGGTCGCACCGGACCTGCCGGCCGGCGACACGCAGGCGAAGCTCGACCACGTTCGGCCCGAGATCCACGGCGAGCGCTTCGGCGTGATCGGGCACGGCACCGGCGGGGCGCTCGCCCAGACCCTCGCGACCGAGGGCAGTGTCGACGCCTTGGTGCTGCTCGACGCGCCACATGCCGAGGGGGTCGGCGTCGATCTCCTCGGCACGTTCGACTTCCCGGTCCTCCTCCTGTGGGGCGAGGACGACGAGGTCGTGCCCGTGGCGGTCGCCGAGGGACTCAACGACGCGATCCCGACGTCCACGCTCGGACTGCTGCCCGGATGTGGCCACGACCTCACGGACGAGGCCGCCGCCACGATCGCGCCGATGATCCTCGAGTATCTTCGCGCCCGGTACCTCAAGGAGTCTCACTCTGAGGCGCACGGCCACGACGCGGATCACGCGCACGACGGTGTGGTGCGGATCCAGCTCGAACGCCGGCCTCCCTGGCTGGACCTCGAAGAGGACGAGCGCGACGATTGGTTCGTCGACGAGGACGAGGAGGCATCCACGTGAGCCGAGCCCGCCTGTTCCTGTCCGGCATCCGCGCCGAGGGCCGCCACGGCGCTCGTCCCGGCGAGAAGGACCAGCCCCAGCCATTCGTCGTCGACCTCGACCTCGAGCTCGACGCGATCGATGACTCGATCGACGCGACGGCGGACTACCGCGTGATCACCGAAACCGTCCGCGAGATCGTCGAGCAGGGGTCGTTCGACCTCATCGAGACGATGGCCGACGCGATCGCTCGGCGGGTTGCCTCGATCCAGCGGGTCGTGGGAGTGACCGCGGTGGTGCACAAGCCGAACGCGGCCGCACGCCTCGGGATCGACGGGGTGGCCGCCGCCGCGAAGGCGACCGGGGACGCCACCGCGGGCGGGTAGGTCGCCATGGGCCGCGTGGCCTTCCTCGGGCTCGGTTCGAACCTCGGGGATCGCCTCGCGAACCTCCAGGCCGCGATCGACGCCCTGCAGACCGAACCCGGGCTCCGGGTGGCCGCATCCAGCCGGGTGTGGGAGACGACGCCCGTCGGCGGTCCTCCCCAGCCCGACTACCTGAACGCCGTCATCCGCGTCGAGACCGATCTCTCGGCGCGCGATCTGCTGGATGTCGCTCGCCGGGTCGAAGCGCGACTGGGACGGGTCCGCAAGGAGCGGTGGGGCGCGCGAACGCTCGACGTCGACATCCTGCTGTACGACGACGAGCAGATCGACGAGCCGGACCTCGTGGTCCCGCATCCACGGATGACGGAGCGAGCGTTCGTGCTGCTGCCCTTGCTGGACCTCGAGCCCGACCCGGTCCTTCCCGACGGCACGCGGCTGAAGGACGCCCGAGTCGATACGACCGGGGTCGTCCCCTCCGCGTCCCCGCTCGCGGTGCGCCCATGATGGCGACGTGCTTCCGATGCGATTGGCAGGGCGAGACGAGCGATGCGGGGTGCCCTCGGTGCGGCGCGCCGCTCTACCGGCGGGTCCCGAGCGAGCGGCAGCGGCGCGCCGCACCACCACCCGCGCCGGTGAACGAGTCGATCGAAGCGGCCGTGCCTCCGCCTCAGGAAGCGCGACCCGCGCGCTCGAGCCCGACGGCGATCCTCCTGATCGTGGGGACCGTGTTCTCCCTGATCGTGTTCCTGTTGGCGCGAGGAGGTCGCGATCCGGGTCCCGCACCCCCCGGCCGGGCGAGTCCCGTCCCGCTCCAGACCGGTGGGCAGCTCGTCTACACGGCCTCGGTCGGCGACGGCATGGCACGGGTGTGGCGATGGAACCTCGCCACGGACGACGTCTCGAAGGGGCCGCTCGTCCCCGCGCCGATCGCCCTGGTCAACATCCGCTCCGCCGGCCACGGCTGGCTCGGGGTCACCTCCCACATGAGGAGCGGCGCGCAACAGGCTTCGCTCCTCGACTCTCTCGCTCCGGGCGCTGCGGCTGAGTGGGTCGGCAGCGGCGACATCGTGACCTGGACCCGGCGAGGCGGCACGGTGCTGCTGGTCGATCGCGGGCCGTTGCTCGGCCGCTGCCGCCGCGACGTGGACGTCACCGCCGTGCAGGTGGGGCGTCCGGGGGTGGAGACCGTCCTGCACGAGACCATCTGCGGTGACGTCCTGTCCGTCGGCCGGACGAGCGTGGGCTATTTCCTGACGGTCCTCGGCCGAGACGATGTGAACGTCGTGGGCACGGGCTACGAGGACGCCGGCCTCCTGCTCGCGCACCACGGGGTGATCGACGTCTCACCCGGGGGTCAGATGCTGGTGACGCCGGCGACCGAGTTCCTGCCCGAGCAGCTTTCGTCCGAGCCCGATGCGCCGCCGCTGCGAGTGTCCGGGGAGGCGTCGCGCTACCGGATGTTCGGGGGGAGGCCGGTCGATCTCTTGGCGGACGCCGCGCCGCTGCGGATCGAGAGGGTGCTGGCCTACACGGACGGAGGCACGCGGGCGCTGGTCATCGGCCGGCAGGGGCTGGACGGCGACGCGCTCTGGGAGGTGCCGATCGGGATCGACGGGAGCGAGCCGGCGATCCCTCGCTACGTCATCCAGGCACGTGGCTCCACGGCCGCGACCTACGCGAACGACGGGACGGCGTTCGTCCTGACGGACGAACGCCTCTGGCACCTCCGGGAGAACCGACTCACGGCGTTGGAGCTTCCCGACGGCGCGCCGAGCCCCGACGGTCCGGTCGCCTGGATCGTTCGTGCGCCGGTCACGGAGCTCTAGGCAGATCCACCGGGCGGGGTCGCTTCGCACGGCCGCGGCGGCGGTTGTCGCGAGACGAGTTGCGATACTCGACCGCATGAACGTCGCGGTGATCGGCGCAGGCACCGTCGGGACGGCGGTCGCGGTCCTCCTCGAACGTGCGGGTCACCGGATCGTCGGGATCTCGGGCAGAGCGAACACGCGCGATCGCGCGAGCTCGTACCTACCCGGCGTCCCCCTCCTCGAGGCCGCCGCGGCGGCCGCGGCGGCGGATCTCGTTGTGATCGGGACCCCAGACGACGTCATCGAGCAGACGGCGGAAGCGCTCGCCGCGGCCGCCGCCGTGGGTCCCGGCACGTCGGTGACCCATCTGTCCGGATCGCTGGGCCTCGATGTCCTCACCGCTGCCCGCGAGGCGGGGGCGCGGATCCTTGCGGTCCATCCCTTGCAGACGTTCCCCGACGTGGACTCGGCCCTCGAACGTCTCCCCGGCTGTTGGATCGCGATCACCGCCGAGGACGAGGACGGGAACGTTCTCGGTGAGGAGCTGGCGGACGATCTCCAAGGGATCCCCTTCCAACTCGCGGACGAGCTCCGGCCGGTGTACCACGCGGCCGCGGTGTTCGCCTCGAACTACCTGGTGACCACGTCGGCGATCGCGGCGACGCTCTTCGACATCGCGGGGGTGCCGGCAGAGGCGATGTGGCCATTGCAGCGCGCCTCGATCGACCACATGGAGCATCTCGGGCCTGCCGACGCCTTGACCGGCCCCGCGGTGCGAGGCGATGCCGGCACGGTCCGCCGGAACCTGGACGCCCTGGAACGGTTTGCGCCCGAGCTGGTGATCTCGTACGTCGTGATGGCGAGAGCGACGCTCGATCTCGCCGAACGATCCGGGCGGTTGCAGCCCGGATCGCGCGGCGCGGTGGAGGACGTGCTCGACGCATGGAGCTGATCCGAGAAGCGGACGAGCTTCGGGACCTCACCGGGTCATGGCGCGCGGCCTTCCCCGACGCGCTCCCGGGTCATGCCACCGCCTCCGTCACCACCGGCACCTCGGCGGTGGGGTTGATCCCGACGATGGGGTCCCTCCACGAGGGGCACGCCTCGCTGATCCGGCGGGCACGTGACGACGTCCCACGGCTGCTCGTCACGATCTTCGTCAACCCGGCGCAGTTCGCCCCCGGTGAGGATCTGGCGACCTATCCGCGTGATGAAGCCGGAGATCTCGAGTTCTGCAGGCGACTCGGGGTGGACGCGGTGTGGGCTCCCCCCGTCGAGGAGGTCTATCCCCCCGGCCTCGCGTTGGCGGAGCCCGACCCAGGGCCGGTCGGCGAGTCATTCGAAGGCGCCGCACGGCCCGGTCATCTCCACGGCGTGCTGAAGGTCGTGCATCGACTCTTCGACCTGACCGGACCGTGCCGCGCCTACTTCGGCGAGAAGGACGCGCAGCAGCTGTTCCTCGTTCGCCGCATGGTCGAGGAGATGGACCTGCCCGTCACGGTCGTTCCGTGTCCGACCGTGCGTGCTCCCGACGGCCTGGCCCATTCGTCGAGGAATGCCCGCCTGAGCGCCGAGGAGCGCGACCAAGCCGGCTGCCTGTTCCTGGCGCTGTCGGAGGCGGCGGCGCTCGCCCGGGGTGGTGAGACGGATGCGGCGATCTTGATCGCGGCGATGGGTCGCGAGATCGGCGCGACGCCGCTCGCGCGGCTCGACTACGCGGCGGTCGTCGGGGAGGACACCTTCGAGTCGATCACCCGTCTCGCCGTGCCCGCACGAGCGATCGTCGCCGCGCGGTTCCCCTCCGCGAGGCTCATCGACAACCTTCGTCTTCCATCGGCGGCCTGAGAACGCTGCCGAAGAACGCGGGCTGAGTTGTCGCCGCCCGGTCCGTGGGCCACGATGGACCGTTCCTCCATCGACCGCACGACCTGTGCTTGGAGCCCACGCGATGCTGCTCACCGCCGATGTCGGTAACACGGAAACCGTGCTCGGGGTCTTCGACGGTCACGAGCTCGGGCACACGTGGCGTCTCTCCACCCAGCCGGAGCGCTCCGCCGACGAGCTCGCGCTCGTCTTCGCCGGGCTGCTCGAGCATCGCGGCTTGTCCCTGGAGAAGCTCTCCGGGTTGTGCGTCGCCTCCGTCGTTCCCGACGTCACACAGCAGCTCCGCGAGATGGCGGCTCGATACCTCTCGTTCGAACCGTTGGTCGTTGGACCCGGCACCAGAACCGGCGTCTCCATCCTGACCGACAACCCGCGCGAGGTCGGCGCGGATCGGATCGTCAACACGCTCGCGGCCTTCACGCGCTTCGGCGGACCCGCGATCGTCGTCGACTTCGGGACCGGCACCAACTTCGATGTCGTCTCCGAACACGGCGAGTTCCTCGGAGGCGTGATCGCACCCGGTCTCCAGATCTCCGCCGCCACCCTCATGCAACGCGCGGCCAGGCTCACGCGCGTCGAGCTCGACGCGCCGCCATCGGTGATCGGCAAGAACACCGTTGAGGCGATCCAGTCGGGTCTCGTGTTCGGCACGGCGGGTGAGGTCGACGGGATCGTCGACCGGATCCGAGGCGAGCTGGGCACCGCGACGTCGATCGCCACGGGAGGGCTGGCACCGGTGGTGATCCCGCATTGCCGGACGATCGACCATCACGAGCCGTTCCTGACACTGGAGGGGCTCCGGCTGGTCCACGAGAAGAACGTCGATGACTGATCAGGGAGACGGATCCGCGCGCTCGCGCGAGGAGGACGTGCTGAGGGCCCGGCGAGAGTCTCTGGAGCGGCTCGGGGACTCGGCCTTCGCGATCAGCCTCCAGGATGCCCTTGGCGTCGACGAACCGACTCCCACCCAGGCGCTCCGTGACCGGTACGGGTCGCTTCCCCCGGACCGAAGGGAGGAGGACGTCGTCACGGCTGCCGGCCGTGTCGTCCTGAAGCGGGACATGGGCAAGCTGAAGTTCCTGACGCTTCGCGACGGCAGCGGGGATATCCAGCTCGTCTGCAACCAGGCCGATCTCGACGAGGAGAGCTTCGCGCGACTGGACGAGGTGGATCTCGGGGACATCATCGGCGCCACCGGACAGGTGGGCACCACGCGTCGCGGCGAGCTGTCGGTCTTCGTCCAGCGATGGGCGATGCTGACGAAGTCGCTCCGGCCCCTCCCCGAGAAGTGGCACGGTCTCAAGGACCCGGACCTGCAGCAGCGTCGGCGATACCTCCACCTGATCGCCGACGAGACGCCGCGCCGCTCCCTCGCGGCCCGGGCAGCCGTCCTGCGCGCACTTCGCGAGGTCCTCCACGGCCGAGGCTTCGTTGAGGTCGAAGGCCCGATGCTCCAGACGGTCGCGGGCGGCGCCAACGCTCGCCCGTTCACGACGTTCCACGAGGCCCTGGGCGTCGAGATGAAGCTCCGGATCTCCCTCGAGCTCTACCTCAAGCGGCTGCTCGTCGGGGGGATCGAGCGCGTGTACGAGCTCGGGCGCAATTTCCGGAACGAGGGCATCGACCGCGATCACAACCCGGAATTCACGATGCTCGAGGCATATCAGGCCTACGGCGACTACACGACGATGATGGAGCTCTCGGAGGTGCTCGTCCGTCAGAGCGCTCTGGCGGTGGGCCCCGTGATGGATCGTGGCGACACGCTGACGATCCCGTGGCGCGGCCAGGAGATCGACCTGGCCCCGCCTTTCCGCCGTCTCACCATGCTCGACGCTGTTTCGTCGGCGACGGGCGAGGAGATCGCCCTCGATCGCACCGATCTGCGAGCCATCGCGGAGCGGCACGGCGTGCCGGTGGACGACGTCTGGGGGCCGGGCAAGATCGTGGTCGAGCTCTTCGAGAAGCTGGTCGAGGGCTCGATCGTCGAGCCGACGTTCATCTGCGACTTCCCCCGCGAGGTGTCGCCGCTCGCGCGGCCGCACCGGTCGAACCCCGAGCTGACGGAGCATTTCGACCTCGTCATCGGCGGACTCGAGCTGGTCACCGCGTTCTCCGAGCTCACCGATCCTTCGGAGCAGCGGGCGAAGCTCGAGCTGCAGCAACAGCTCAAGGCCGCGGGCGTCGAGGAAACACATCCGCTCGACGAGGACTTCCTGCGTGCGCTCGAGCACGGCATGCCGCCGGCCGGAGGACTGGGCCTCGGCATCGACCGGCTCCTCATGTTGCTCACGGACGCGCCGTCGCTCCGCGACCTGATCATGTTCCCCTCGCAGCGACCCGAAGTCCCCGACTGAGCAAGGTGACCGGCGTCACGTTCCGCGAGTGATGGATCTCACCCTTCGGTTGTTACGCACGTCACATCCTTGTCTCGGCCTCGGTCGCTAGCTTCGGCACCGTCCCGAACCACGCATCGGCCACGGTCAGGAGGCTCGCACATGGGGGAGAAGCCGATCCAGCCGAAGGCCGGCACGAAGGCCGATGCGAAGACCGCGCGCGCGGTCGAGAAGAAGTCCGTCAAGCGGATGGCCCGGAAGCGCACCGCCAAGAAAACGACGGCGCGCAAGCTGGGGAAGTAGGGGGTGGCCCCGTCGCACCCGGGGCATCCGTGGGGGTCGGCTCGCCTCCGGCGAGCCGACCCCCTTCCGCTTTCCTGATCCTTTCCTGATCCCGGTTCAGCGCTCGCGAGCCCAGCGCTTGCCCGCGCCCCTGCCCCCGCCGCCGATCGCGCCCAGGTCGACGAGAAGGCCGAGGACGACCAGCACAAGCCCCACGCCCCTGACGCCTCCGTACCGGTTCTGAGCCACGGCGTAGCCGAGGGTCGTCGTGGGGAGGACGAAGAAGCCGATGAGGGGCCAGACCCAGGTCCCGAACGCGGTCGACAGGTAGTCGGAGAACAACCACAACACGACCATGATCGTCCGGGGGAGCAGGAGGACGAACAGGACGATCAGGCAGCCCACGGCCGGACACTACCCCGCCGTGTCAGCTCGCGGCGGCCGTCACCTCGTGGAGCGCGGAGAGGATGTCCTGCAGACCCCTGCCCTTGGCGACGAACCCGGAGGCGCCGGCGCCGCGGGCCGCTCGTTCCACCCCTTCGTCCGCATGGGCCGTGAGGATCACCACAGGCAGGTCCGGCGTCGAGGAATGGATCCGCTGCATCGCCTCGATCCCCGAGATATCGGGCATCGACAGGTCCATCAGGACCACGTCGGGTTGGAGCTCCTTCGCCCCGATGCAGGCGTCTTCTCCGCCCGAGGCTTCACCGGCGACCTCGATGTCGGAAACCAGTTGCAGTGCCGACGCGAGCGCCTTCCGGAAGGCCGGATGGTCGTCGACAACGAGCACGCGCACGGTCTTTCGCTCTCCTTCCAAGGAGGCCGACGGGGGATCCGGACCTCGAGACTGTAGGGAGGACTCCCGTGGCGGGGGCACGAGGAGCGGTTCGCTGATGCTGACAGTCGGCACCGCGCGTTGCCAACGGTCTTCCGGGTGATCCTTCTGGTCCGAAAGGTCTATGCCTCGTATCACCCTGCCGCGAACCGATCCCGAACCGACTTCTTTCCTCGAGACCTCATCCCCGGACCGACTTCTTCCGAAGGAGAAGTGTGAGGGACGGATCTCGCAATCGGACAGGTCCCCGGAGGACGGAACGGATGTGTCGCGGCGTGCTGGCGTATCGGGGACGCTGGGTATACTGCGTGCAGAGAGGCGCTGTGACCGGAAGGGAGCGGCGTCTCATGTACCTCGAGGGTAGGACGGGGTCCGACGATCCTCGGGGCCGGACGGACGAGTCGCCGCCTGGAGGGATGTAGGGCATGTTCGAGCGATTCACCGACCGAGCACGGCGGGTGGTCGTCCTCGCCCAAGAAGAAGCGAGGATGCTCAACCACAACTACATCGGTACGGAGCACATCCTCCTCGGCTTGATCCACGAGGGCGAGGGCGTCGCCGCGAAAGCGCTGGAGTCGCTCAACATCTCTCTCGAAGCCGTTCGCCAGCAGGTCGAGGAGATCATCGGGCAGGGCCAAGCCGCGCCCACGGGTCACATCCCGTTCACGCCGCGCGCCAAGAAGGTTCTCGAGCTGTCGCTCCGCGAAGCGTTGCAGCTCGGCCACAACTACATCGGGACCGAGCACATCCTGCTCGGCCTGATCCGCGAGGGCGAAGGGGTCGCCGCCCAGGTGCTGCAGAAGCTCGGCGCGGATCTCAACCGCGTCCGCCAGACCGTCATCCAGCTCCTCTCCGGCTACACCGCCGGCAAGGGTGAGCAGGTCTCCGGTTCCCCGGAGGGCAGCGGCCAGGGATCGATGGTGCTCGACCAGTTCGGACGGAACCTCACGCAGCTGGCCCGGGACGGCAAGCTCGACCCGGTGATCGGCCGCGAGAAGGAGATCGAGCGCGTGATGCAGGTCCTGTCGCGCCGGACCAAGAACAACCCCGTGCTGATCGGCGAGCCGGGGGTCGGCAAGACCGCGGTCGTCGAGGGGCTGTCGCAGGACATCGTTCGCGAGGAGGTCCCCGAGACCCTGAAGGGCAAGCAGATCTATACGCTCGACCTCGGCGCCCTCGTCGCCGGCTCCCGCTACCGCGGTGATTTCGAAGAGCGCCTCAAGAAGGTGCTGAAGGAGATCAAGACGCGCGGCGACATCGTCCTGTTCATCGACGAGCTGCACACGCTCGTCGGTGCCGGTGCGGCGGAGGGTGCGATCGACGCCGCCAGCATCCTCAAGCCGATGCTCGCGCGCGGCGAGCTCCAGACGATCGGCGCCACGACGCGCGACGAGTACCGCAAGCACCTCGAGAAGGACGCCGCGCTCGAGCGCCGGTTCCAGCCGATCGTGGTCGAGGAGCCGACGGTCCCGCACACCATCGAGATCTTGAAGGGCCTTCGGGATCGCTACGAGGCCCACCACCGCGTGAGCTTCACCGACGATGCGCTCGTGGCGGCCGCCAACCTCGCCGACCGCTACATCGCCGACCGGTCGCTGCCGGACAAGGCCATCGACCTGATCGACGAAGCCGGATCGCGCACGCGGATCCGCCGGATGACGGCACCACCGGACGTGCGCGAGGTCGACGAGAAGATCGCCGAGGTCCGGCTCCGCAAGGAATCGGCGATCGACGCCCAGGACTTCGAAGGTGCGGCCTCGCTCCGCGACGAGGAACGGCAGCTCCAGGAGGAGCGCCAGCGTCGCGAGCAGCGTTGGAAGGCCGGCGAGATGGACGTTCTCTCCGAGATCGGTGAGGAAGAGATCGCCGAGGTGCTCTCAGTCTGGACCGGCATCCCGGTCTTCAAGCTCACCGAAGAGGAGACGGAGAAGCTCCTCCGGATGGAGGACGAGATCCACCGGCGGATCATCAGTCAGCACGAGGCCATCTCCGCGGTCTCGCGCGCGATGCGGCGCACGCGCAGCGGTCTGAAGGACCCGCGTCGCCCGTCGGGCTCGTTCATCTTCCTGGGCCCGTCGGGCGTCGGGAAGACCGAGCTCTCCAAGGCGCTCGCGGAGTTCCTGTTCGGCGACGAGGACGCGCTGATCCAGCTCGACATGTCCGAGTACATGGAGAAGCACACCGTCTCGCGGCTGATCGGCTCGCCTCCCGGCTACGTCGGATACGAGGAAGGCGGACAGCTCACCGAGGCGGTTCGTCGCAAGCCGTTCAGCGTCGTGCTGTTCGACGAGATCGAGAAGGCGCACCCGGACGTGTTCAACACGCTGCTGCAGATCCTCGAGGACGGCCACCTGACGGACGCGCAGGGCCATCAGGTCGACTTCAAGAACACGATCATCATCATGACCTCCAACCTCGGCACCCGGGACATCGCCAAGGGCGTGGGGATCGGGTTCATGGCAGCCCGTGACGACGCCGTGACCTACACCAAGATGAAGGAGAACGTGACCGAGGAGCTCAAGCGCTCGTTCCGCCCCGAGTTCCTGAACCGCATCGACGAGGTCATCGTCTTCCACTCGCTCACACCCGAGGACGTGAAGCGGATCGTCGACCTGTTGATGAAGCGGGTCGAGGAACAGCTCAAGTCCAAGGATGTCGACATCGAGCTCTCCGACGCGGCCAAGACGCTGCTCGCGGAGCGTGGCTACGACAAGGCGCTCGGTGCCCGTCCCCTCCGCCGGACGATCCAGCAGCTCGTCGAGGATCCGCTGGCCGAGAAGCTCCTCTACAAGGAATTCCGAGCGGGCGAAACGATCATCGTTGACGTGCTCGACGGCGAGATCACGTTCGAGCACGGTGCCGGGGTCATGCCCCCGGACACGCCGCCCGTGGAGCTCGCGGGCTCGACCGAGTAGGTCGAACCCGCGCCGCACGCCGCGTCCCGAACGCGGCGGGAAGGCCGAAGCCCGGTCCCCTTGGGGAGACCGGGCTTCTCGGCATCGGGCCCGTTCCCTCCAGCTACGCCACCGGACGCAGGAACAGGTTCACGGCGCGGTCGCCGATACGGGTGCCGTGTGTGATCCCTTGCTCGACCGCGTTCCGGAAATGGAACCCCACGAGGATGCGTGAGAGCCCGTTCTCGGCCGCCGCCTCCGTGAAGCTGGCGTACGAACGTGACACAGGCGACGCATCGGTGCACGTGGCCCCGGCCGGGAGTGTCATGCTGCACGCCTCGAAGCCGATCCCGTCGGTGCCGAAGAACCGCCGCAGGACCTGGGCTGCCACACCGCCTTCGACGCTGTGTCCCGAGTCGTGGTCCGGGATCGGAGGAGTCGTCACCAATGGCGTCCAGGTCCCGTCGACGTCCGTGTTCGGGTTGCCGTCGGTGTCGGCCAGCCGGATCGCCGTGACAGGTCGCCAGAAGTTCAGCTCGTACTTGGTCTCGAACGTGCCGACATAGCCGTCGGCCATGGCCATGTTCAGCAGGCCGAACAGTCGCGCGTTCTCCCACAGGTCGAGGCCTTGATCCGCCGAGACGGTCCTGGCGATCCGGTTCCACGCTAGCGGGGAGCTCTCGACCCAGAACCGAGCGATCTCCGTCTGCTCGAGCGTGCGGTCGCTTGGCGTCGTGACGCCATCCCCGCCCAGGCGTTTCACCTCGTTGAATTCACGGGTGTACTTCTTCCCGGTCACGGCATACGGAGGTCGCACCGGGAACTGGGAGCTGGACTTCAGCACGAACGGTGTCACGTCTCCCCAACCCGGTGCGAACGCGAACGGGAGGTCGGTCGATGTGAACCGGTACTCGCCGGGCTCGGTGCCCTGAGGGTAGGCGAAGTCCAGCAACGGCGTGTCCGAGCCGTCGTCCGCCCGAAGGGCGAGGATGGCGGCGGCAGCGGCCGCTCCCACCTCGACACCTTGCGTCTCGGCCGGCCCGTCCGGGATCGCGGCGAGTGCGGCCGTGTAGTCGGCTTCCACGCTCGCGATGCCCGCGTCCCTACACGCCTGCGGGACCGGGGGCTCGGGGAGCTGACCGATGAGCGTGACGAGGACGTCCCGGGCGGCCGCCGCCACGGCGGCGTCCGGAGACGCGAGAGCGTCCGCCTGGCCATCGTAGGCGTACGGACGGGAGCGTCGGTCGATCGCGTTGAGCGCGTCGTGGATCGCCACGTGTGCCATGGCGTACATCCGCGACTCGTGCAGCGGGTTGCCGACGGGAGAGATGCACGCGGCGACCGCTGCCTCTCCCGCACTCGCGTTCCAGGTCGTCACCGCATCTCCGGCCGCTGCCGGTTCGAATGACTGACCGAGGGCCGCCAACACGGTGCCGGTCGACACGACGGTCGACGTCACCATCACGACCACCATCGCGTGGATCAACGATCGTTTCATCTCCCTCTCCCTTCATCCCTCACCTTGAGGCGAAGCGCAGCTCGGATCGCCCGTGCCCGTCGTACGTCCTCCTTTCCCACTGCTCGATCCGGCGGATCGTTCATCCGCTCGAGATCTTGATCCAGGTCAGCTTCGCGGGGGTGTCGTGACCGCACGCGTCTCGGCGCGAGATCGCCCGCATGGCCCTTCCGAACGGTTCGACGGCGACCGTCCCCCACTCCCACCGGGCGCCCGCTCGACACCCGCGGGAACCCGGCCCGCTGACGAGCACCACGGCGCGCCCCTGGAGCTCGAGGCTGCCCTCGTCGTACGGACTCGTTCCCAAGGTCCCCTGATCGTCGATCGCATACGACCCCGAGAAGCTGATGCGGAGCAACTGTCCGGTGCCCTCGAGTAGCCAGATCCCTTCGAGTGCCTGCGCGCCCTCCGGAGGCACCGCGTCATCGCTCGCGGCGGTCGCACGGATGCCGGCGCCCGCATCCGAGACGGGAGAGACGCGGTTCCAGGTCCATTCCGTCCCGGATGTGACACCGCATCCGGGCTCGGTCATGACGGTGTCGAGCCGCCCGCCGTCCGTAGATCCCATACGGAAGGTGAACGTCTCCCCGGCCGCGCAACGCGCCGACGGCTCGACCTCGAAGTGCACCCGGTCTCCGTCGATCCGGAAGGTGCCTCGGGTCGCGGGGGTTGTGTCGAGGGCTCCGTACGCATCGATCGCGAACCTTCCGTCGAGACCGAATCGCATCAGCATCCCCGATTCTCCACCATCCGGTCCGCCGTCGAAGAGCCAGATGCCCGACAGCGTCTCGAGCGTCGGCGCGGCGCCGTGGACGTCCGGGACGCCGACATCGGTCGGGTCCGCCTCCGGGCGGGATGCGACCACGATCACGGCCGCCACGACGCCCAGCGCGGCCACGAGGGCGATCGCGCCCAGCCGACGGTTCCGCGCCGCACGCAGGTTCCGACGCTCCTGCTTGTTCCATGCATCCAGATCGGGTTCGACCTTCTGAGAAACCATGTCGAAGACCTCCTTGAGCTCAGGCATGCGTGCCTCCCGAGGTGCGTCTGAGGACGGCACGTCCCTGCGTCGCGAGGGCCCGAACGGTGGAAGGGCGGATGCCCATGATCCGCGCGGCCTCCTCGGAGCCGTAGCCGTACATGTCGAGCAGGAGGAGGGCGGCCCGCTGTCGCGGCGCCAGGTCGAGCAGCAGCTTGCGGATATCCTGGCGGAGCTCGATCTCGTCGAACGGATCGCGATCCCGTTCGACGGGGATGAGTCGCCGTCCGGCTCGGCGTGCGGCGCGCGCACGCATCCGAGTGCCGTTCAGCGCCACGCGGAAGAGGTAGGCGGTCGGATCGTCGATCCGATCCACCCGATCCCACCGCTCCCAGAGCTTCAGGAAGGCGTCCTGCATCAACTCGGCCGCGTCGGCCTGGTTCCCCGTCACGAAGTAGAGGGCCTTGAATAGTCCTCGATGCTCCTCGGCGAAGAACGCCGCGAAGTCGAGGGGTACCGAGGCCCGTTCGGGGAACCTGATGACGTCGCCCTCTGCCTGCATCGCCTTCGTAGATGCCGCCGCGCCGCCTGGCGCTTAGGAAGCTCCAAGAATCGCACGGGCTTCGATCCGAGGAGAAGTCCTGACCCTTCGGGGCCGGACTCATCGGGGAACGCGTTCAGTGGGGGATCCCTACCCCGTGCTGCCGTGGTTCACTTCCTCGGCGTACTTCTTCGTGTATCGCTCCCAGAGTCGGATCGACTCCGCGGTGACCCGCTCCAAGCGCTGCGTCTCGTCTTCGTACATGACCAGGACGTCCCTCGGGTGATTCCTGGATACCCATCGGGCGAAGGGCTCCCATATCTGACGTCCAACCTTCCCGGTATCCATGTGGACCTCAACATGAGCGATCTCTCCATCACGAACGATGAGGTCGAAGTAGCTCCCGCTGAAGGGACCGCGTCCGATCTCGTCGGAGCGCAGCCAGTGGAGATCGTACGAGCAACGAAGATTGGTCACGGAAGCCGACCTGCCCCGTTCCTCACAGGAGTCGAGCGTGTGCGAATAGCCCTGGGCGTCGAGCAGGGAGAACGCCAGTCGGAACTCATCCAGCGGCCCCTCCCCACCCTGTGCCCCCAGCCACCCGATCACCGACGAGACGTCGGCGTCGTCGGCCAGATAGGCGATCGTTCGCTCCACATCGAGGGCGCCATACGCCTCGACGAAACCCGTGGCCACCTCCTGCGGGGTCGCATCCTCCGGCGCCCCCGTGTTCGTCGTCTCGTCTCCTGGGCGTGCCGCCAGGATCACCACCACGGCCACGACACCGATCGCCGCCGCAACCGCGAACGCACCGATCTTGCGCCTGCGCAACGTCCGGATCTGACGCGTGCGCTGGCGCTCGAGCGCGCCCGGGTCGGACGGCCTCTGGTTCGTGACCAGGTCGTAGACCTCTTTCACGTCTGGCATCCGGTTCTCCTCATCTCGCCCTGAGCGTCGCTCGCCCCTGTGAGGCGAGGACGCGCACGGTCGTCGGCCGGACGCCAAGGATCCGGGCCGCCTGGTCCGAGCTGTATCCGAAGATCTCCGTGAGCACGAGCGCCGCTCGCTGGCGGGGCGGAAGCCCCCGCAGCATGCGGCGGACGTCGTCTCGGAGCTCGATATCATCGAAGGGGTCTCGCGTGGCTTCCAGATGCACGACACGCCGAGCCGCTATCCGGGCTCTGCGCGCACGCATGCGGAAGCCGTTCATCGCGACCCGGAACAGGTAGGCCACGGGATCGTCGATCTCATGGATCCTGTCCCAGCGCTCCCAGAGCTTCAGGAACGCGTCCTGCATCAGTTCCTCGGCGTCGGCGGAGCTGCCAGTGATGAAGTAGAGAGCTCGGTACAGCCGGTCGTGCTGATCGAGGAACAGGTCGTCGAAGCTCCGCGGGGCCGCAGACGACTCACGCTCCCCGTGGAGCTCCACGACGTTGTCTCCTGTCTGCACGGGCTCATGGATGCCTGCCGGGCCCGCTTCGTTTAGCCGCGGAGCCAGGCGTCGTGCCATGTGGCGAGCGTACGCCGAAGCGTGCGACCGAGTTTCCGACCCGAAGGGTTCACCCCGAGGAATGGACGGGGAGGAACTCCTGCACCAGAAGGGTGCCGCCATCGACCCAGACCGCGTATTCGCCCGTCGCCACCTGTCGGTCCTCGCCCGTGGCGAGGTCGAACACATGGACGTAGGACTCCCCGTGCTGAGAGACGATGAACGAGATCCGGCTCCCGTCGGGGGACCAGGCGGTGCCCGATGCGTTGTCCACGTCGAGGCTCAGCAGCTGCTCCTTCCGCGAGCCGTCGCCGTCCATGACCCATAACGAATGCCTCGCCTGGCCGCTTCCCATCCCGAAGCGGGCCGCGATGAACGCGATCCGCCCGGACTGCCCGTCCCAGGCGCCCTCCAAAGCGTGACGTTGATCCCGCCCGCCGGCAAGCACGCTGACGCGACCGGACTCGACCGTCACCGATCGCACCTCGACGCTCGTCGTGGTCGTCGGCAACTCCGACGACGGGTCGTCGATCTCGGTCCAGGCCCAATACACGATCCGCGAGCCATCGGGGGACCACCTCGGGTTCCAAGGGTCCTTGGGTTCGGTGATGACCTTGTGGGGCTTCCCGCCCTCGACGTCGATCACGAAGAGATCGCGCGAATCACCTGCACCGAATCCGACATAGACGATCCGCGCGCCGTCCGGGGACCAGGTGGGATCGATGGCCTCGAAGGGATCATGGGTCAATTGGCGAAGCCCGTTGCCGTCCATATCCATGATCCACACCTGGCTCCGCCCACTCGTATCCGTGGTGAACGCGATCCTCGATCCGTCCGGTGAGATGTCGTAGAGCCAGGCACCTCGAGGCAGCGCGCGCACACTCGTCGCTTCGCCGGTGGACACGTCGATCACGTACTCGCGCGGATCTCCCTCGGACCCCTCGACCGCCGTTCGGTTGTGGTCGGCCGATGGCACGCTCCCCGCAGCCAAGACGATCGCCACCGCCGCGACCACCGTCACCGCTACTCCTCCGGAGATCGTGAGCGCGGCCCTGCGTCGAGCACGGGCGATCGTTCGCTCCGGTGCGGGTGCGAACGTCGGAGCGTCCCAGGCCGCCTCGAACAGCCGTCGGCGTACGTCCTCGTGCGTGTCTTCAGGCATCGGCGTACCTCTGGATGTCGGCTCGGAGGGCCTGTACGCCCCGGGTCACGAGCGAGCGAACGGTGCCGTTCCGGCACCGAAGGATCTGGGCGATCGCGTCCTCGGTGAGGTCCTCGTAGAAGCGCAAGACGATGGCGGCTCGCTGCCGCTGCGGGAGTCGTGCGAGTGCTGCCATCGTCGCCTCGCGGTCGACGAGGGGCTGCTCGTGTCCCGCGGTGACCGTCGCCGGTCTCGTTCGCTCGAGGAAGGCACGCTCCACCGCGCGACGGCGGAAGTGGTTCTTCGAAAGATTCACGACCGCTCGACGGAGGTACGCGTCGAACGCTCCGCCTTCCCGCAGGTGAGCGAGGCGGCCGCTCACCCGGACGAACGCATCTTGCGTGATGTCCTCGGCCACCGATCGATCACCGGTGAGCAGGTACGCGAGCCGGATGGCTCCCGGCGCGCTGCGCTCGTAGAGCTCGGCGAGGCTCAACCTCGCTCCGACGGCCATCTCTGGTTGCGCCACTCGGTTCTCCCCGACCACACCCCTAGGGACACCCGAGCGGGCCATCCCGCTGCATCGACGTCCGGAACCGTACGCGAAGGAAGGTCGATGCGGGTCCGGATCGGTGGTGCGGCCGACCGGACCCGCCTCGACGTCCTAGCCGTTGCCCCGATCGCCGGCTGAGGCCTGGAACCCTGCCATGGCGTCCAGCTTCGCCTGGTCCCACGGTGTGATACCCGGTCCGTCCACCTCGAAGGTCTCGGCCTGCTGCCGACCGTCCATGGCGTCGAGCTTCTGCTGATCCCACGGGGCGATCCCGACGACGCTCTCGCGGGTCGTCACCTCATCCGTGGCGACCGCCCGCGTGATGATGCTTCCTGCGGCGGCCCCGATGACGAGGGCGAGGACGACTGCCAGCACGTATGACGCGAGGTGCCGTACGGGTGTTGCGAGGGTCTGTGCCTTGACGCTCATCACTCCTCCTCGGTCTCACGACGCTCTCCTTCGCGTCGACGCCATCAAGACACGTGGGAGCGCGGTTCCGCTGCGTCGAACGACCGAACGGAGTGTGACGTTGATCACACGGGTGTGTCGTCAGGCGACGTCGACCCAAAGATGCCCGGTCTCCTCGTCGAACGCCAGGCCGCGGATCTCCGCACCGAACGGGATCTCCGTTACCTGCCGGGTGTGCTCGTCTACGCGTCGGATGATCCCGTCTTCGTCGCCGACCCACACCGCTCCGGAGCCGACCGTGAAGCCGGAAGGATCCGCTCCCACCGGCACCTGGTACCCCACGTCGTTCGTCGCAGGGTCGATCTGGGAGAGCGTCCCAACGCTCAGGGAGAGCGCCCACACCCCCACGTCACCCGAGACGAGGTAGGCCGGCTCGGTCGGCATGTCGATCTCCGCGACGAGACGCATCGTCTCGGGGTCATACCTGCCGACGGTTCCGGCAACGGTGTCCACCGTCCAGACCGATCCGTGGCCGAACGCGATCGCGTCGATCGGGTCGAGACCCGTTCGAGTCCGGTCCCGGGCCGTCGCAGGGTCGAAGCGGACGAGTCGCCCGGAGCTCGTGCCGAACCACACGAACCTTCCGCCGGCCACGACGTCGGACGAACCGTACCCCCCGGGGGAAAAGGGGATCACCGGCCGTTGCTCGTCCGTCGCCGGATTCACCTCGATGAGGCCATTGTCGTACGCGAACCAGATCTTGTCCGAGCCCTCGGCGAGGTTGGCCGAGAACGGGGGGCCCCGCGTCTCGAGCGTGATGCGCGTTCGAACCTCCGAGCGTGAGGGATCGACGTGGAAGAGGTCTCTGAACCGGACGGTCCAGACACCCCCCTGGCCCACAACCATCGAGTGCTGTGACGTCGGGAGCGTGACTCCGGGCACACGCACCCTCGGGACAAGGACGGGGATCGACTTCAGGATGGGTGGCACCCGCTCGGGATCGACCTGCACGACGGCCCCCGAGGGTGGCCCGGTCGATCCCGTGCGGTCTGGTTCCTCTGGCTGCTGGCCGCGAGTGGCCGCGAAGGCGACGGCCGCGATCAACACCAGGAGTGCCGAGCCAGCGGCGAGCAACACGGACCGGTGCGGCCGCGCCCGGCCGGTGGAGGGTTCGATCGCTGCGCGACGTTCGGCCGCTTCCGCCGCCGGGAGCGGTCGCTCTCGCTGCTCGTCGTTCACGCCGGTGACGGCGAAGACCCGCCAGGTGCCGGGGACGCCCTTCAGCTCGTGCGCCGAGAAGTCCTCGAAACCGAACCCCGAGCCGGTCACGAGCTCCTTCGTTGTGCTCGTGACCAGGATGTCGCCGGCATCGGCCAGCGACATCACCCGCGCACCGATCACCACCGCGATGCCGTGGGTCTTGCCGGCCTGATCCTCCGTCTGGCCCGTGTGGATGCCGGAGCGGATCTCGATGCCGAGGCTCCGGACCTCCTCGGCGAGCGCTGCCGCGCATCTGATCGCCCGGTCCGGCTGGGGGAAGGTGGCGAAGAAGCCGTCGCCGGCGTGATCCTCCTCCTTCCCCCCGAAGCGCTTGAGGGCGGCCCGGACGAGCCGGTTGAAGCGTGACGAGAGCTCGCGGTACCGAGCGTCGCCCAGTTGTGCTGCGATGTGGGTCGACCCCACCACGTCGAGCATCAGCACCGTGGCGATCCGCCGCTCGGGCATGGGCGGAGTATCCGCCCGCACCCGGGTGGGACTCAACCGTCGCTCATAGGAGCGGGCGGAGCTCCTCGGGGACGAGATCGGCGAACGTCCACGCCGTCCATAGATCGGCCGCGGTCGTCGCCGCATCTCGGGAGACCCCTCGACGGGCGAAGTGCTCGCACACACGAGCCACGTCGCGAGCGAGGAGCGATTCGGCGTGTCGATTCTTCTTGGGGTCGACGGCTTGCGGAAGGTCGATCACGCAGATCTGCCCTTCCCACACGAGGACGTTGAACGGCGACAGGTCGCCGTGGATCACATCGTGGAAGAGCATGCGTTCGATCGAGCGGAGGCACTGCTCGAGGAGATCCTCGGTCTCCACCGGGTCTCGCTCCCGGTACCGATGGAGTTGCGGGGCGGCCTCGTCCTCGTCGCCGATGTAGGACATCAGGATCGCTCGATCCGTGACCTCGATGGGTCGTGGGACCGGCGCCCCCGCCTCGGAGAGGGCCCGCAGGGTCTCCCATTCCCGATTGACCCAGATGCCGCCCTGCACCTCGCGACCGAACCTCGTGCGCTTGTCGAGCGCGACGCGGATCCGGCGCTCCTTGATGAACTCGCCGTCGCGGTAGATCGACTCGTCGCGGAAGTCCCGCCGGTCGAGTGGGTGATAGATCTTCAGCGCCGCCAGCTCTTCGCCGGTCGTGCGCGGGTTGGCGCGGCAGAGGTGGACGCTCGCCTCCTTGCCGCTCTTGATGGGCCGGATGACCCGTTCGATGAGCCCCTCGTCGAGGAAGTGCTCGATGACTTCGTCAGGCAACGCGATCGCTCCTTGGCTCGCCGGGATGCGGACATGGGGCAACGCCGCGTCCTTCGGGAGCTACCGCGAACGAGCCGGACGGCTCAGCGGGAGACGGAGGGGCGCAACGCGCGAACGGTGACCGAGCTCGCAGTCATCATCCATCCCTCCTTCAGCGTCGGCAGCGACCTTCGCGCCGAGACGAGCGGAGTATACGTGCTAGGGGGTGGCCAGGTCGCCGACCGCTTGCTCTTCGGGCTCGTGGAGCAGTGAGATCTTCTGCACGATCGCCACCGGGATATGGGTGACCGCGCGGTAGCCGTCGCCGTCGGGCAGGACCTCCTGGGCAACGGAGAGGAATCGGGGTCCCCGTCTCACGAGGTATCCCGCCGTGCTGACCAGGTAGTCCGCGCGAGCGTCCTCGGGATCCGGTTCGTCGAAGTCGAACCAGGCATCACGCCACGTCACGAGGACCAGGGGGAACTCGGCCGGTTCGGCGAGACTCGCCCTTGCTCCGATCTCCTGCGAGTCAGGGTCTTGCTCCCACTCGGCATCTCCGCCGCCGATCCGCACGACCTCCACAGCTGTGCCTCCTTGTCCGTCGAAACACGTATCGGCATCTCAGACGGAACTCGTAGGGGAGGGAGTCCGATCTCACACTCGCCGCTGCAGATCCGAGCCGTTGGTCCTACTCGGAGGAGGGTATCCAGCCCGGCCGACACGACCGGGGCCGCTCTGTCAGACCTCGGAGCTAGCGTCTGGCTTCCATGCCCCGACCCCGGACCGTCTTCGCCTGCTCGGAATGCCGTCAACAAGTCGGCCAATGGGTGGGTCGGTGCCCCGGCTGCGCTGCCTGGGGCACGATCGAGAGCTCGGTCGGTGCGAGCCTGGGCTCGGTCGCTCCGGTGCTCACGCTCGGCGGATCCGCCGAGGCCGAGTCCCGCGTCCCCACGGGGATCCAGGGCCTGGATCGCGTGCTCGGCGGCGGGCTGGTCCCCGCATCGGTGGTGCTCCTTGCGGGGGAGCCCGGGATCGGCAAGTCCACGTTGCTGCTGCACCTGTTGTCCCGACTCGCCGAGTCGGGACGGTCGTGTCTCCTCGTTTCCGGCGAGGAGTCCCATGGCCAGGTTGCGGCCCGCTCGCGACGCCTGGGCGTCGCGAGCGACGCCGTCGGCTTCGCTCCGGGCCGCGACCTCGCCGCCGTGCTCGGAACGGCGCGCGATCGCGCGCCGTTCCTCCTCGCGGTGGATTCCATCCAGGCCGTCCGGGATCCGTCCGCCCCTCAGATGCCCGGCGGTGTCGCCCAGGTGCGGAACTGCACGGACGCTCTCGTCGGCATGGCCAAGGAGGAAGGCGTCGCGGTCGTGATGACGGGCCACGTGACCAAGGACGGGGACCTCGCCGGGCCTCGGGCGCTCGAGCACGCGGTGGACGTCGTGCTCATGTTCGAAGGGGACCCGCGATCAGGCCTTCGGGTGCTCTCGGGGGGCAAGAATCGCTTCGGCGCCGAAGGCGAGACCGCGTGGTTCGAGATGAGCCCCAACGGGCTCCACGAGGTCGATCCCGCGGGTGTGCTCCTCTCGGGCTCCGGCGCGCCCGGAGCCGCCATCGCCCTCCCCCTCGCGGGTCGAAGGGCGTTGGCGGTCGAGGTCCAGGCCCTCGTGGGTTCCCCAGATGGCCCCGCGCGCCGGCAGACGACCGGGCTCGACGGCCGCCGGTTCCAGCTCATGGCGGCCGTGCTCGCTCGCGCCGGCGGCTACCGCCTGGGCCGGGCCGAGCTGTTCGGAGCCTCCTCGGGAGGCCTTCGCGTCGACGATCCGGCCGCGGACCTCGCGGTCGCGGCCGCCCTCGCGTCGGCCGTGTCGGGGGTGCCCCCGCCTGAGGCGACCGCCTTCGTCGGAGAGGTGTCCCTCACCGGGCTCGTGCGTCAGGCGTCCGCGATACCGCAGCGGCTGGCCGCGGCCGAGGCTGCGGGATGTCGATATGTGTTCGCCGCCCCAGGTCAAGACACCCAACGGGATCCTCGACTGGTCCCCGTTCGGGATGTGTCGGAGGCTCTTTCCTGGGCCGACACGCGGAGCGCCGGAGCACAACGAAGGGCGTCTTGACGTTCGAACCATGGTCCCATCGGACCTATCCCGAACAGAGGAAAGTGCCTCTGACCTGCAGTTTTGGGTTGCGGCAGAGCAGGTTCCGTGTTATCCTTCCTAACCTCGCCGGCCACGCTCCGGCCGGATACCTGCTCTCGCGAAGGGGGAACCATTTGTCCGCGTTCCGTAAGGGAGACACCGTCGTCCATCCCGAGCATGGGGCGGCCGTCATCGAAGAGCTGAAGGACAAGGAGTTCCTCGGAGAGAAGCGCAAGTACCTGGTACTGCGTGTCGTCTACGGCGATCTGACGCTCTCGGTACCGGTCGACTCGGCCGAGCAGGTCGGGCTTCGACCGGTCATCAGCAAGGCGCAGGTGAAGAAGATCCTGAAGGTCCTCACCGAAGCCGAGACGATCTCGGCGGCCAACTGGAGCCGCCGGTTCAAGAACAACCTCGAGAAGCTCCATTCGGGCGACCCGTTCGAGGTGGCCGAGGTGCTTCGGAACCTTTCGATCAGGGACCGTGAGAAGGGCCTTTCCGCGGGAGAGAAGCGCATGATCCACAAGGCCCGGCAGATCTTGATCTCGGAGCTGTCCCATGCGGCCGGAAAGACCGAAGAAGACGCCGAGATCATGATCGACGACGTCTTGGACGGCGCTCACGGCGTGAAACTGGCTGCTCAGGCCTAACGCAAGGCCCTTCTCAGGCCAGTTCCATGCCAAGGGGTTCCGCGCGGAACTCAGGACGGGTCTCCCATGCGCCGAAGACCCTTGTGGGGGCACATCGGCCCCTTGATCGTGCTTCCCGAGGCGGGGTGAGCATCGTGACGGACAACGAGCAGGGTCGTGGAGGCGGTGATGTCCGCGGGCGCATCGCCGGCGGCGTCCGCCTCATCTTCGTCGCCTTGATCGCGACCGTCGGTGCTCGGATCGGAGAGGCCTCCGGTACCACGAGCACGAGCCGCGCGCTGCTGTTCGTCTTCCTCGGAGCCGGGATCGGCTACGTGGTGGGTGGGGTCTTCGGACGTCTCACGCTCCAGGCGGTGCACGGGCTCGAGACCGAGCTCGGCAAGAAGCCACCGGCGGTGCTCGCCGGAGGCGTCGTGGGTCTCGTCGTCGGGTTGCTCGTCGCAGCGTTGATGATGGTGCCGCTCCTCTTCCTGCCCGCGTCGGCCTCGTGGCCCGCGATCGTGTTCCTGTACCTCACGGTCGGGACGGTGGGCTATCGGCTCGGGCAGGCGAAGTACGAGGACATCTTCGGGCTCGTCGGGATCAAGCCGCGCGCCGCAGGTGTCCAGCGCGGGGATCTCCACGTGATGGACACGAGCGCCTTGATCGACGGCCGGGTCGCCGACCTGGTCGCGACCGGTTTCGTCGGCGGCACGATCTTGTTGCACGAGGGCGTGCTCCGCGAGCTCCAAGCGATCTCCGACTCTTCCGATCCCCATCGCCGGTCACGCGGGAGGCGTGGCCTCGACATGCTCGTGGAGCTTCAGAAGGCGCCCACGGTGCAGTTCCAGCTGGTGGAGGAAGCCGGGGTCATCGACGTCGATGCTGCGCTCGTGCGACTCGCGCGCGAGCGCGGTGCGCAGCTGATCACCGTGGACCACAACATGGCGAAGGTCGCGGAAGCTCTCCGCGTGCCGGTCACCCAGATCAACGCTCTCGCCTCCCGCTTCCGCGTTCCCTACACCGCTGGTGACGAGATCTCGGTCCGGCTGGTCAAGGAGGGCCGCGAGCACGGACAGGCGGTGGCGTATCTCGACGACGGCACGATGGTCGTCGTCGAGCAGGCCGCCGAGCGCATCGGCTCGCAGGTGGAGGTCCGGGTCACGAACGTGATCCAGACCACCACCGGTCGCATGATCTTCGCAGCGGTCACGGGCCAGGCGCCCGCGACGGCCGGCGCCGGCGCCTGAGCCGTTTCGGTCTGCGATGCTTCGAACGTGGAGCCCGATGACGCGATCGTGATCTTGTTGGGCGCCGGCGCCGGTCGCCGGCTGGGCGCCGCCGAACCGAAGGCTCTGCTGCCGATCGGTGGCCGCCCGATGCTCGCGGTAGCGGCCGCCGCGGCTGTGGCCTCGGCTCAGGTGCGTGGGCTCGTCGTCACGTTCCCCCCGGGCTGGGAAGGACGTACGAGGGCGTGTGTGGAAGACCTCGGCGTGCCTGTCCTGCTGGTGGTGGGAGGAGGATCGCGCCAAGCCTCGGTCCGGGCCGCGCTGGCCGAGGTCCCGGGGACGGTCGACGTCGTTGGGGTGCACGACGCCGCTCGCCCTTTCGCGCCCCCCGAGCTGTTCGCACGGGTCCTCGAGGCGGTGGAGAGCGGTGCCGACGGAGCCGTCCCCGTGTTGGCGGTCACCGACACGGTCCTCCGAGTCCGGCGGGAGGTCGTCGAGGGTGTGGAGCCCAGAGACGAGCTCGCGCTCGGCCAGACGCCGCAGGCCTTCCGGACGTCGGTCCTTCGAGAGGCTCACGCGAAAGCCGAGGCGGCAGGCGCCTCCTTCACCGACGACGCCTCGATGCTCCGCTGGGCGGGCTTCGATGTTCGCGCGATCCCGGGTGACCCTGAGAACGTGAAGATCACCACTATCGCCGACCTCGCGCAGGCGGACCGGCGCATGGGGGGTGGCGATGCCTGAACGGGCGGTGGGACTCGGCTTCGACGTGCATCCCTTCGCGACCGGTGGCGCACTGTGGCTGGGTGGCCTCTTGTTCGAAGGAGACGTCGGCCTGTCGGGGCACTCCGACGGTGACGTCGTGTGTCATGCGGTGGCCGACGCATTGCTCGGTGCGGTGGCCCTGGGAGACATCGGGGAGCACTTCCCCGACACGTCGCCGGAGACGGAAGGCATCGCGGGACACGAACTCCTGACTCGCACGATCCGTCTGCTCGCCGACGTTGGACGCGTACCGGTGTCGATGGATATCACGGTCGTCTGCGACCGTCCGCAGATCGCCCCTCGACGAGACGACATGCGCGAGCAGCTCGCCGCGATCTCAGGCGTCCCGGTCGATCGCGTCTCGGTCAAGGCCACGCGCCCGGAGGGGCTCGGCCTCGTCGGGGACGGCATCGGGTGCATCGCGCTCGCGGTGGTCGGATGAGCGACGAGCTGATCACGGGGCGTCGCGCCGTCGTCGAGGCGCTGCGAGCGGGGCAGGTCAAGGAGGTGCTCGTCGCCGTGGGTGCACGTGACACCCAGGGGTTGCGAGCGGTCCGAGACGAGGCTCGCGCGGCGAAGGTGCCCGTCCGCGCGACGGACCGGCGCGAGCTGGACCGGATGGCCGAGGATCATCGCGGCGTCGTCGCGCGGACCGTCGCGAGCCGCATGCGCCACGCGCAGATGGGCGAGCGGGAACTGGCCACGTTCCCGTTCGGCCCCGATGCCCTCGTCGTCGTCCTGGACGGGATCACAGACCCGCAGAACCTGGGGGCCGCGGCACGGACCGCCGAGGCGGCCGGCGCCGTGGCTCTCGTGACCCGCGCCCGCCGAGCGGCCGGCGTCACGCCCGCGGCCGTGCGTGCGTCCGCCGGGGCCTTGGAACACCTGCCGCACGCCGTCGTCGCCAACATCGGTCGGGCCCTCGCACGGCTCCAGGAAGCCGGGTTCTTCGTCGTCGGCCTCGACGAAGAGGCTCCGCACTCGATCTTCGACGAGGCGGCCCCCGAGGGGCGCGTCGCGGTGGTCATCGGATCGGAGGGCGAGGGGATGTCGAGGCTGGTCCGGGAGCGCTGCGATCTCCTGGTCGCCCTCCCGGTGGAAGGCCGCGTCGGCTCTCTGAACGCCTCCGCGGCTCTCGCGGCGGCCCTCTACGGGTTCGTCCTGCCGGTGCGAGTCGTTGCCTCGCCCCGGCGACGTGGCTAGGCTCGCCCCTGCCGGGCCACCCGGCGCCAACCCATGAGCGATATCCCGCCCCCGCCACCCTGGGATCCCTCCCGTGGTGTGCCCAGTCCGCGCCCTGCACCGGCCCAGCGTCCGGGGATGGTCACCTACGCCGGTCTGATCCTCCTGATCTCCGGCGCGCTGTCGGTGTTGTTCGGCATCGTGTCGCTGAGCAGCGACACGCGCCTGCTGGTCCCCGGCGGGGAGGGGGCGATGAGCGAGGAGCTCGTGGCCGTGTACCTGGTCATCAGCGGCGGGCTCTCCCTGGTGACGGGCTTGCTGGTCCTGCGGTTGCGACCGGCGGGTCGGTTGCTCGGGATCGTGCTGGCGTCCCTCGGGATCGTGACCGGGCTGGTGCAGATCGGGAGCACCGGCGGGCCCGGGTTGCTCGCCATCGCCCTGAACGCCTTCGTCCTCTACGGGCTCTTCACCTACGGGTTCGTGTTCAAAACCGAGCGATCGCCCGGCTAAACTCCTACCCGGCCGGCGTGGCGCAGCTGGTAGCGCAAGCGATTTGTAATCGCTAGGTCGTCGGTTCGAGTCCGACCGCCGGCTCGGATCAGTTGCTCGGATCAGTCTCGAAGCCGCTGCAGAAGCCGGTGAGCTGCGCCGGGGTGAAATCGGGGCCGAAGCTTCGATACCCCTTGCTGGCCGCCCCCCATCCGGCCTAGTATCTAAGCCGGACATTCGAAGGTCGACACGGAAGGAAGGCGGAGGCGATGAAGCGCATCATCGGGACGGGTATCGCCGCGATCGTCTACACGGTCGTGCTGCCACTCGCGGCTCTCGCCCAAGACGGTTCTGACTTGGGCCCGCCAAACGGGCCGTCAGTCGGCGGAACCGGCGGGAGCCTCGGTGGGGCGGGCGGCGGCTCGGCGTTCACCGGAGCTGAGATCGCGGGACTCGTGTTCTTGGCGATCGGGCTCCTGGCGGTCGGCATCACGAGCGTGGTGCTGTCGCGGCGGCGGACAGCCTCTCGTATCGAGGCGTAGCGAAGGCGCTGGTTCTCGCGTCCCGGGCCGGGGCGCAACCCGGCCTTCATCGATCGGAGATCGCTCGCCATAGGCGTACGGGGAGCGACGGAGCTTCGAACGACACCTCGAGTTCGAGTTCGCCCTGAAGCACGCCCTCCCACGTCGCGGTGTGGTTCTGGATCTCGATGCCCTCGCTCCACGTGGTGAAGTCCATGCCCTCCGGCGCCGAGATCCGGATGTTCGCGGGCGTCGGTCGGATGGTCGTCTGACCGAGGATGGTCAATCGGTAGGAACCGCCGGAGGCATCGCCTTCCCATGAACCGGGCGTCTCCGTGCGCACCGTGAGCACTCCGGTCTCCTTGGACGGGATCGTGAAGTAGTCCTGGTAGTAGGGGTAGCCCAGCTCGGAGCCGGTGAACAGGTTGACTCGATCGCCGTCACGTTCCGCCTGCACCAGCCGGCAGCGTCGGCCGCAGAACACCGAGAGCAGAGGGATGCTGTCGCCGGCCCGACCGCGGTGAGGACCGATGACGTAGCGCGGCTGCCCCGACGTCGGCGCCCCGTTCTCGATCGTGGTGATGGTGATCGCGGTCGAAGCCGAATCCGGGAGAAGGGTGACCTCGTGATCAACCGATCGTTGTGCGAAGAAATCGACCTTGCCCCCCGCCCCAGCGTTCACGACCACCCCGAGTAGGTCGCCCCTCGTTGGCCGAAGACCGCTGTCCAGCCCCGCCCGGACCAAGGCCCCCTGCATGGTCGGATCGACGGTGAAGATCTTCAGATGTCCCTCCGCGACCGATCGGCCCATCGCACGGAGCTTGGGAACGACGAGTCCATCGAGCCCCAGGAATCGATCGAAGACCGCCAGCGCGACATCGCCCAGCAGCGCCTTCCGGATCCGGGAATCGGAGAAACGTGCGAACGCCCGGTTCGAAAGGAGCGGGACGACGTTCTCATCCGTCACAACGAGGGGCGGGCGCGACAGACGGATCGCACCCGTCACGTCGAGGAGATGCTTGAGTGTGAAGGGATCCGCGGTGAGAACGCCGTCGAGTGGCTCGCGTCCGATGGCTTCCCACATCCCGAGCGCTGCCTGCGCCGCCGACGGGAAGTCTGGCGTCATGTTCGTGCTCAGCCAATAGCCGGGTGCACCCCACCGGTCGTAGTTGCGTCGGTAGTCGGGATTGGGTGCCGGAGCCGCGTCCGGTGGCAGGCTCCGCAGTGTCTGCACGGGGCGGAAGCCGGAGAACGAGAGCCGGCCCTCCTCGATGCGCAAGATGGAGTACGCGCCCCAGAGCCCGCCTGTGCCTCGGAGCTCCGCGGGGTTCTCGGCGAAGAACAGGTATCGACGAGGTCGATCGCCGCCCGCGAACTGCGGCAGACCCTGAGCGAACGCGTGCCACGAGTCCAGTGCGTGTTCGACCTTCTCGACTTGCTCCAGAGCCTGACGCCGTGCGTCCGCGACCGGCCCGGGAAGGGCACCGGCGGGAGAGGAACGGAGCGCGCCCACCGCGCGGACGGTCTCGGACCGCGCCTCCTCCAGCGGCTCGGCGAGCGAGGAGAACGCGTCGAACGGGAGTGCACCGTCGGTCGGCGCGAGGGCATCGATCCCTCCCGGGAGCTCCTCGAGCGCGAGCGTCATCGCGAGGCCTGCCCTCGCTCCGTGTGCGCCTGCATCAGCGAGCGCGACGACGACGTCCAACGTGCGACCCAGCACCGGGGCGAAGCGCGCGACGGTCGATGGCCCCGACGTCGCCTCGGCACGGGCAGCCTCGAACGCTCGACGTGCGTCCTCGAATGAGCGGGTGGCGTCCGCGATGCGGCCCTCGAGGAGCGCGCTTCTGCCTCGATCGACCGCTCGGCGGCCCTCCTCGAGTTCCTCTCGGGTTCCGAGCGTGACGATCGTCACCGTGGCCGCACCGGCGGCCGCCAGCGCGAGGAGCAACAACACCGGGATGAGCAGGACGCGGAGCGAGGGCCGTCGGGACCCTTCCTTCGTCGTCACCGGGTGGTCCCGCTTCGCTCCATCACCCGATGGTAGGGGTTCCGGGAGCTGCGACAGCTTCGCGGTTACGAACCGGGCAGGAAGACGTGGAACGAGGCCCCTCCGCCTTCGCGCTCCTCGGCCCAGGCGTTGCCACCGTGGAGCTCGGCGAACCGGCGGACGAGGGACAGCCCGATGCCGACCCCGGGCGCATGCCCAGAGGAGGATCCGGGCGCCTGCCGGAACGGCTCGAAGATCGCCTCGCGAAGGTCGGGAGGCACGCCCGGACCGTCGTCTTCGACGATGAACCGCACACCGTCATCCTGCGGCCGCGCACGCACCCAGATCTTCGCGTCGACGGGGGTGTGTCGAAGACTGTTCGAGAGGAGGTTCTCGAGGATCCGTTCCGTCTTCGCCGGATCGATCTGCGCGCTCCCCGGCTCGATGTCCAGCTCGATCACCCGGCCGTGTGTCTCCATCTCATCCACCGCTCGACGGACGAAGTCTTCCAGGTCGGTCGCGCGCCGCTTCGGTGAGACGATGCCTCGCTGGAGCCGGTCGAGGTCGAGCAGGTCGGAGAGCAGCCGCTCGAGCTTCCTGGCGTTCGCCGCGATCCGGCTCACCATGTCCAGCGCCTCGTCCCCGGGGAGATCGAGATTCGATCTCTCGAGCGTGAGTGCCGAGCCCAGGATGGAAGTCAGGGGGGTGCGGAGATCGTGGGAGACCGCCTCCAGGAACGTGTTCTTCATCTCATCGAGCATGCGGAGCCGTTGCGCTGCTTCCCGTTCGCGCTTGAAAGCATCCGAGTACTTCCGCTCGCTCGCCCGCAGCGCGCGCTCGGCCCGCTTCCGTTCGGTGATGTCGACCATCAGACCTCGAAGGATCGTGCCCCCACCGCCTCGGCCACGGATCACATGGACCAGGTCGCGGATCCAGCGAGGTGACCCGTCTTCGCTGGGAACCCGGTACTCGAGGGCCTCGCCCACGCCGCTGTCGATCGCTCGCTGCAGTCCCTCCATCGCCTCGTCGCGGTCTCGCTCGTCGATATGCGAACCCCACGTCCGAGCTTCGCTGGGCCATGACTCGATGTTGCCGCCGAGTAGGTCATCGGTCGCGCCGGCGACGAATGTGAACATGACGCCGGGAAGCGATGCCTCCCAGAACGCGGCGTCCAGGCCGGCGACCAACTCATGGAACCGCTCGAGCTCGGACATGCGCCTGGCATTCCCCAACGCGAGCGAGGTGAGGTCGGCGACTCCCCGGATCAGGCGGAGCTCGCGATCGGCGAATCTTCCGTCCCCTTCCCGTCCGATGACCGCGATCGTTCCCGATCCGTCGGGTTCCCACGTCACCGGTGCGACCAGCACCTCGCGGGGCTCCTTCGAGACGAGATAGTCCTGATCCTTGCTGAGCGGGGAATCACCGGGGATCACCAACGGATCGTCGTTGTCGAACGTGATCGAGGCGACGACCGACTCGGGGACGTCCCCGATCTCTTGCCACGGGCGGATGGTGTCCGGTTCGACCGTGAGGAGTCGCGCGAGCCGGAAATCGCCGGTGTGCTCATCGCGGACGTGGAACACGACCGCCGCGGAGTCGATCAGCGACGACACGGTTTCGATCGCTCCCTGCAGGATGTCCCCCACCGATCGGAGCTGGGTGAGCCGCTTCGAGAGTCCGAGGAGCGCCGAGGATGTCTCCGCGGCTTCACGCTCAGCCTGCAACAGCTTGGCATTCGAGATCGCGGTCGCGGCGTGTGATGCGAGCACCTCGAGGAGTCGCCGGTCCTCTTCGTCGAACGCACCGTAGCCGAGGCTCGACAGGACGATGACGCCCTGCACCGACTCGCCGACGGTCATCGGCACGGCCAGCATCGATTCCAAGATGTCCTCGGTGTCGGGGATCTGGACGGCGAAGGGGACGAGCCTCGCATCCGGGGTGAGGACGGAGGTCCGATGCTCCGCCACCCATCCGGTGATGCCTTCGCCGACGTGGGTGATGAGCTCCTCCAGCGTCTCGTGCTCGTACTCGTAGAAGATCTCGCCGCGGAACGCGACGGGCAGCAGGGTCAAGCCGTCGTCCTGCATCACGTAGACGCGACAGTTGTGGTAGTCGAGGATCGTTCGCAGCTCTTCGGTGATCGCCGCGCCGATCTCCGATACGTCGTTCATGCCCGCCAGCGCAGCGGCCATGCTGTGGAGCATGTTGAGTTGTGCGACGAAACGGAGATCAGCCGCAGGCGCGGCACGCTCTTCGACGTCTTCGCTTCTTGCCATGGACCAAGGCCTTCCTGAACCCCCCCATCCTCCCATCACTCCTAGATGTCGGGAGAACGCGGGCAGTGCTTGAACGAGGCTTCACGGAAGCTACCCTCGCCGCATGGGAGACAAACGACGCGAGACGCGTCCGCCCTCGGACCTGGACCACCGGTCGAGGGAGATCTTGGACTTCGAGCGAGAAGCCTGGAAGCTCTCCGTCACGAAGGAGCGCGCGATCCGCGAGCGGTTCGGCTTCTCCCCATCTCGCTACCACCAGGTCCTTCACAGGATCATCGATCGCCCGGAGGCCCTCGTGTACGACCCCATGCTCGTGCGTCGGCTGCGTCGGGTGCGAGAGGTCAGACGACGCGCACGGACGGCCTCCGGACTCGGTCTTCGCGTCTGACGGGCGAGAGCGGATCCGACGGTAGGATGGGCCCGTGAATCCGGGTGTCGCTCGACTCGCCATCGTGATCGCCCTCGTGATCGGAGGGATCGCCCTTCTGACCAACGGCTTCGCCGACGGCGAGAGCGCGGCGGCCCCTCCCGGGGTCTCGCCGTCACCTTCTCCCTCCGAGAGTCCGTCACCTTCTCGGTCCCCGCAGCCGTCGCTCGTCCCGAACCAGGAGGGTGTGCTGGTACAGGTCCTGAACGGGACGTCGCAAGCCGGATACGCGGGCGACTTCCAGATCCTGCTCGAGGAAGAGGGCTACCTGCGGGCTGGAGAGCCCGCGGACGCGCCGGACAAGCCGGTGCTCGACTCGATCGTCTACTTCCGCCGGGACGACCACAGGGCCCAGAATCGGGCGGACGCCCAGCTGCTCTCGGACACCTACCTCGGCGGCGTGCCGGTGAAGCCGATGCCGGCGAGCCTCGAGGAAGCCGTCGCGGAGTCGGCGGACGTGGTCGTGGTCCTCGGAGAGGATCAGGCCGGCGCGCCCTGATCGGTCGTCAGCGTCGACCGCTGGTCGACACGAGCGACTCGACCAGCTCGCAGAGCTCGCTCGGCATGAACGGCTTCGTGAGGAAGCCTGAGGCACCCAAGCCGTGCGAGCGCTCCCGATCGGCACGGAGAGACTTCGCCGTGAGGACCAGGACCGGGATGGCCGAGGTCTCCTCGTCCCCCTTGAGAGTCTCGAGGACCTCGTAGCCGGTCATCCCCGGCAGCATCAGGTCCAGCACGATCACGTCGGGGCGTCGCTCCCGGGCGAGCTCAAGGGCCATGCTTCCGGTGGACGCCTCGAGCAGCTCGTGTCCGCGCTGTTGAAGGTTGAGCCTGCACAGGAGCAGGACGTCAGGCTCGTCGTCGACGACCAGCACCCGACTCATCCGTCCTGTCCTCCTTCCGGGGTAGCCCGGTCAACCTACATCGAGTGAAGCATCGGATCGCGGCCATGGCCCGCTGGATACCCGGAATGTGGGTGATCGGTACTCGGAGTGGCCCCGTTGACGGAGGTGGGCGCCCCTCCTACGCTCGGTGCTGGAAAGGACGGCGCCCATGCTGAAGGTTTCGCAGAAGCTCGAGTACGCCATGCGCGCCATGATCGAGCTGGCCGACGGCACGCACACAGGCGTGCTGGTTCCCGCGCGGGAGATCGCGACACGCCAGCAGATCCCGGTCCGATTCCTCGAGCAGCAGCTCGGAGCCCTCTCCAAGGCCGGCCTCGTGGAAAGCTTCCGCGGAGGGGGTGGCGGGTGCAGGCTCGCGCGTGCGCCTGAGGAGATCACCGTCGCGGAGATCGCCGACGCGATCGAAGGTCAGATCTTCCCGATGTTCTGCTTGGAGCCCTCAGACCACACGTGCTTCCAGGACTCACGCTGTGGGCTGCAAGGGTTCTGGGCGGATGTCGCCAGGGCCGTCCAGGTGGTGTTCGCCGAGACGACGGTGGCGGACCTCTCGGCCCGCCACCGTCGGATGACGCCGGGGCGCGTGCTGGTCAGCCCCGAGCAGCTCCTGTCTCGTCCTTAGGACGCCGCTACGTCCGCCTTGCCCAGGATCCGCATGACCTTGGTGCCGCACACAGGGCACGTCCCTGACGCGGCGTTCCGCCCGTTCTTCAGGGTGACGACCGTCCCCTCGAACTGACGCTTCGCCTTGCACTTCACGCAATACGCCTCGTACTGAGCCACTTGTCCTCCCTTCCCCCCATCGTGCTCCGAAGCCGCCTCGATGGGCGGCTCCGAGCACGATGGTGGCTCTGTCCTCTCTCGTATGCAAGCACCCACAGGCTCGCGCGTCACACAGGCCACCCCGTACGATTGAGCTCCGGGCCCCTTCGGAGGGGGCAGAGGAGCGGGAGGGAACCAGGCCGTGGACGAGCCTCAACAGCACATCGATGCGCTGCTGGAGGAGAAAAGGGTCTTCCCGCCTCCCCCGAGTTTCGTGGAGCACGCTGTGGTCTCGGATCCCGCGATCTATGAGCGGGCCGCCCAGGACCCCGAGGCCTTCTGGGCCGAGCAGGCCGAACAGCTCGCCTGGAGCCGCCGATGGGACACCGTGCTGGAGTGGACGCCTCCCTTCGTGAAGTGGTTCGTAGGGGGGGCGTTGAACGCCTCCGTGAACTGCCTGGATCGCCACGTGGAAGCGGGGGGCGGCGACAAGGTCGCCTACCACTGGGAGGGCGAGCCGGGGGACACGCGGACGATCACTTACCGCGAGCTCCTCGACGACGTCTCCCGGCTGGCCAACGGGCTCCGATCGCTCGGGGTGGGCAAGGGCGACCGGGTGAACATCTACCTCGGCATGGTGCCGGAGCTGCCGATCGCCATGCTCGCCTGTGCTCGGATCGGCGCCCCGCACTCGGTGGTGTTCGGCGGCTTCAGCGCCGACTCGCTCCGTGACCGCATCAACGACGCGGAGGCGAAGGTGCTGATCACGGCGGACGGCGCCTGGCGCCGAGGGCAGGTGGTGCCACTGAAGGCGAACGCGGACGAGGCGGTGAAGGACTGCCCGAGCATCGAACACGTGATCACGCTACGGCGTTGCGGGAACGACCACGCGTTCACGGAGGGCCGGGACATCTGGTACCACGACCTGGTCGCGGACCAGCCGACGGAGTGCACGCCTGAAGACATGGACGCGGAGGACATCCTGTACCTGCTCTATACGAGCGGCACCACCGGCAAGCCGAAAGGCATCGTGCACACGACCGGGGGTTACCTGACCCAGGTCGCGGCGACACACCGGATGATCTTCGACATCCATGACGACGACGTGTTCTGGTGCGCCGCCGACTGCGGCTGGGTCACCGGCCACTCCTACATCGTCTACGGGCCGCTCGCGAACCACACGACCGGGATCATGTACGAGGGCGCGCCGGACTGGCCGGACAAAGATCGCTGGTGGTCGATCGTCGAGACCTACAAGGCCACTATCCTGTACACGGCGCCCACGGCGATCCGGGCATTCATGCGGTGGGGGACGGAGTATCCGGAGAAGCACGACCTTTCCTCGCTCCGGCTCCTCGGGTCGGTGGGCGAGCCGATCAACCCGGAGGCGTGGGTCTGGTACTGGAAGGTGATCGGCGGCGAGCGTGCCCCGGTCGTCGACACCTGGTGGCAAACCGAGACGGGCGCGATCCTCATCTCACCGCTCCCGGGCATCACCGTCCTCAAGCCCGGTTCGGCCACGGTGCCGTTCCCCGGCATCGAGGCGGACATCTTCGACGATGAGGGCCACAGCGTGCCGCTCGGCGGCGGCGGCTATCTTGTCCTCACGCGACCGTGGCCCGCGATCTCCCGAACGATCTGGGGCGATCGCGATCGATACGTCCAGACTTACTTCTCCCGGTACGGACCCGAGGTGTACGTCGCGGGCGACGGCGCCAAGCGCGACGAGGACGGGTATTCCTGGCTCCTGGGACGGATCGACGACGTGATGAACGTCGCAGGCCACCGTCTGTCCACGTTCGAGATCGAATCGGCGCTCGTCGACAACGAGAAGGTCGCCGAGGCCGCGGTCGTGTCCAAGCCGCACGACCTCGTCGGTGAGGCGATCGTCGCCTTCGTCACCTTGAAGTCCGAGTACGAAGGCGACGAGGCGATGGCGGAGGAGCTCCGGGAGCACGTAGCGGGGAAGATCGGGAAGATCGCCAGGCCTCACGGGATCATCTTCACGACCGACCTGCCGAAGACCCGCTCGGGCAAGATCATGCGGCGACTCCTCCGGGACGTCGCACACGGCCGTGCGCTGGGCGACGTTACGACGCTCGCCAACGCCGAGATCGTCGAGCAGATCCGCGAGATGTCGGACAGCGCGTCGGCCGACGACTCGTAACTCGAGCGTCAGCCCGTCAGGTGGCGCTTGAAGAAGTCGATGGTCAGACGCGCGTGGGCGATCTTCTCTTCCACCTCGAGCGCGTGGTGCCCCCCACCGTAGAGGTGCACGTCCACTTCGTGTTCGCGGGCCTTGAGCGCGTGCGCGTAGACCATCACCTGGCCGAGCGGGCAGCGGCTGTCGTGCTCGCCGGCGATCAACAGCATCGGAGCCTGCACCCGGTCGACGTAGGTCATCGGATTCCGCTCGCGATAGAGCTCGGGCAGATCCATCGGAGACCCCCCCAACGTCGCCATGTCCCACGCTCGCATCGTGGGAGCGCTCTCGTAGTGAGCGGCGACGTAGTCGCCGACCGGGATCCCCGCGCAGGCTGCGCGCCATCGATCCGGGTGGAGCCCGGCGATGAGGGTGGTGAGGTAACCGCCCCACGACCAACCCTCCAGGAACAGCGCGTTCGGATCGGCGATGCCTTCGTCCACGAGGTGGTCGACGCCCGCCACGATGTCCTCGGTCTCCGGGAACCCGATGTTGCCCTTGAGCTCCTCTCGGAACACCTTCCCCCGACCCGTGGACCCTCGGTAGTTGACCTGCAGGACCGCGAACCCCTCGTCGACGAACGCCTGGAGCCCCGGGTCCCACAGATCCGTGTGGTGCCACTCGGGCCCCCCGTGGATCGACGCGATCGTCGGGAACGGGCCCGGCCCCTCGGGCGTCGTGATGAACCCACTGATGCGGTCGCCGGCGGGGTTGTTCCACGACAGCCAGCGACTCCGGGTTCCCGCCGGCGGGGGGTCGATCGGCAGGGTGAGGACGATCCGCCCGTCGGCGGCGCGTACGGACGGAGGCTCGACGCTCGAGTCACCGCGGAACCAGAGCTCGCCGTCGGGACGGAACCCGGCCTCGTAGATCGTTCCCTCGAGGGCCGCCGCCTCTTCGAAGGATCCCGAAGAGGGATCCACGGTGAGGAGCCGATTCACGCCACCGCCCGGGTCATGGTGCACGAGGACCCGGCCGCCGTCGGGCGTCCATCCCTGCGGGATCACGGGTCCCTCCAGCGCCTCCATCGCGAGGTCGACGCGCTCGCGCGTGTCGAGGTCCCACACGGAGGGTCGTTCGATGCCCGCGCGCTCCTGGGTGAACAGGAGCCGGCGGGCACCGGACGCGGGCGACCAGGCGATCGCCTCCATCCGGAGGTCCGGGTCGACCTGGTCGCCCGCGGTCTCGCCGGAGCGGCTGTCCAGGACCCGGAGCGCCTGTCGGTCGATGTCGCCCTGCTCGGAGTGGTGGATACAGACGAGGGCACCGTCGGGAGAGAGGCCGCCACCACCCTGCGGCCATTCGCTGCCCACCCCGGCGGGACCTCGGTTGCGATAGAGCTCGCGGGCCGCCTCGTCGCCGACGGCGACGAACACGCGGTAGTCGTCGTCCGTAGCCAGCCCGGCCGCGACGCCACCGTCGATCACGGACAGGCCCATCATCCAACCGTCGTGGAAGCCGCGGAAGAGGGGTCGGGCATCTCCGCCCTCGAACGGCGACACCATCCAGCGCCCGCGCTCGTTCCCGACCTCGTCGTACCACCAGACCACTCCCGATCCGTCGGGGACGATGTGTGCCTCCTCCGCGCCGACACCCCCCTGCGAGACACGACGCCGCTCTTGCGACCGCAGGTCCCACGCCCATGCCTGGGTGCTCCCGTCCTCGGTGGTCACCGCCGCCAGGCGGTCCGGCTGCTGAGGGGACCAGGTGATCTCCTCGATCGTGGGGTGGGTGAATCGGAGGGTCCAATCCGGCCGGAGGCTCATGGCCGCAGAGGATAAGCATCCGGGGCCGGTGATGCGTCGGCCCTGAAGGACGCGCCGAGAGTGTGGGAGGAGCGCGACGGCGTTTGCCACTCGCGTGGGGCGCCCCATAGAATCGTTAGCACTCGGGTGTCCCGAGTGCTAGCAGTCGGAACCCCAGCCTGAGAAGGCGTTAGGGACGCCCGGCGGAACGAAGCCCAAGGGAACGAGACAAGGAGGTCGCGAGCGGATGGCTCCCAAACTCATCAGTTTCGACGAGGACGCGCGGCGCGCGCTCGAGCGAGGCATGGACCAATTGGCGAACGCGGTGAAGATCACGCTCGGCCCCAAGGGCCGCAACGTGGTGCTGGAGAAGAAGTGGGGTGCCCCCACGATCACCAACGACGGTGTCTCCATCGCGAAGGAGATCGAGCTCGAGGACCCGATGGAGAAGATCGGGGCCGAGCTCGTCAAGGAGGTCGCCAAGAAGACCGACGACGTCGCCGGCGACGGCACCACGACGGCGACGGTGCTCGCGCAGGCGATCGTGAAGGAAGGGCTGCGCAACGTGGCGGCCGGCGCCAACCCGATGTCGATCAAGCGCGGCATCGAGAAGGCGGTCGAGCTCGCCGTGGAGGCGATCAAGAACTCCGCGAAGGAGGTCGACTCGAAGGACGACATCGCCCACGTGGGTGCGATCTCCGCGGCCGACCCCGAGATCGGCGAGAAGATCGCCGAGGCCGTCGACAAGGTCGGCAAGGACGGCGTGATCACCGTCGAGGAATCGAACACCTTCGGCATGGAGCTCGAGTTCACCGAGGGGATGCGCTTCGACAAGGGCTACATCTCGCCGTACTTCATCACCGATCCCGAGCGGATGGAGGCGGTGCTCGAAGAGCCGTACGTCTTGATCGCCAACTCGAAGATCTCGGCGGTCAAGGACCTCCTACCGCTCCTCGAGAAGGTCATGCAGACCGGCAAGCCGATCGTGGTGCTCGCCGAGGACGTGGAGGGCGAAGCCCTCGCGACCCTCGTGGTGAACAAGATCCGAGGCACGTTCAAGTCGGTCGCCGTCAAGGCGCCGGGGTTCGGCGACCGCCGCAAGGCGATGCTCCAGGACATCGCGATCCTCACGGGGGGTCAGGTGATCTCCGAGGAGGTCGGCTTGAAGCTCGAGAACGTCACACTCGATCTCATGGGGCAGGCCCGCAAGGTCGTCGTCACCAAGGACGAGACGACGATCGTCGAGGGCGCCGGCAAGGACGAGGACATCAAGGGCCGGATCAACCAGCTCAAGTCCGAGATCGAGAAGACGGACTCCGACTACGACCGCGAGAAGCTGCAGGAGCGGCTCGCAAAGCTCTCAGGCGGCGTCGCGGTGATCAAGGTCGGCGCGGCCACCGAGGTCGAGCTCAAGGAGAAGAAGCACCGCATCGAGGATGCCGTGCAGTCGACCAAGGCTGCGGTCGAAGAGGGCATCGTCGCGGGTGGCGGTGTCGCGCTCCTGAACGCCCAGAGCGCACTGGACAAGGTGGATCTCGAGGGCGATGAGCTCACCGGTGCCACGATCGTCCGTCGCGCGCTGGAGGAGCCCGTCAAGCAGATCGCTCACAACGCCGGCCTCGAGGGCGGCGTCGTGATCGAGAAGGTCCGCTCGATGGATCCCGGCCAGGGCCTGAACGCGGCCACCGGCGAGTACGGCGACATGTTCACGTTCGGCGTCGTCGATCCCGCCAAGGTGACGCGCTCGGCGCTGCAGAACGCCGCCAGCATCGCGGCGCTGTTCCTGACCACGGAGGCCGTGGTCGCCGAGAAGCCCGAGAAGGAGAAGGCCGCTCCCGCCATGCCCGGCGGCGGGGACATGGACTTCTAGGGACCTCACGCAGGTTCGAAGGGGCCGGCGCGCCGAAGGCGCGCCGGCCCCTTCGCATCACCCCCTGTGGGTTGCGGCCTCTCGTCTGGCGCCGGTAGGCTCGCTTCCTCCGAGCCGAAAGGACCCCCCGTCATGCGGCGTTCGCTCGTGGTGCTCTCCGTTGCCGTGCTCGTGCTGGCAGCCTTCGCCGGAACCTCGGTCGGTCGCGACCGTCCCTTCAGGAGCACGAGGCTGAACGTGCTGAAGCTCGTGCCGCGCGATCGCACGCTCTTCCGCCTTCCCGGGACGAGCGGCGGCCAGTTCTCCAAGTCGCAGGTGGAGGACTTCCGTTGCGAGAACGGGCCTGGGGATCCCGACACCTGGCTCGATCTGAGCTGCAACGTCACGAGGTTCGGTCAGAACTTCGCGCCCGACAACGAGCTCGCGATCGCCGTCGACCCGGAGGACCCCGATCATCTCCTCGCCGGCTCGAACGACTATTACTACCGGTTCAACAACTCCACCGGCGCCCGCCAGGCGTTGGTGCCGACGGGGTTCTTCACGTCGTTCGACGGCGGTGAGACCTGGATCGACGGGCAGATCCCCATGCGCTCGGGCAACGGCGCCGGCGATCCCGCGCCGGCGTTCGATGCGAAGCACAACGTCGCGGTGATGGCGCAGCTGGAGAACGTGGGTGGCCAGGGCGGCTTCTTCGTGTCCCAGGGAGACGTGTCGGTGAGCCATTCCCATGACGGCGGGATCACGTGGACAGAGCCCGTCACCGTGTTCAAGGGCCAAGGCGCGGGCATCGGACCCGCGAACAAGGCGGTGTTCTGGGACAAGGAGTACATCGCGGTCGACAACAACCCGGACTCCGAGCACTTCGGCCGCATCTACGTGACGGCGACGAAGTTCGTGAACGCGCTCCAGGGCTCGTACGACCGGTCACCCATCGCCATCTCGTGGTCGGACAACGGAGGGCACACGTGGAGCCCGCCGAAGATCATCTCGGGCTCCGAGGCGGGGTGCACGTTCCAGTCGACGGGGACGGGAACGGCCTGCGACGAGGATCAGTTCTCGATCCCCGAGGTCGCGTCTGACGGAACCGTGTACGTGCACTTCCTCAACTTCCAGAACGAGGACGAGTGGGAGATGGAGGAGGAGTTCGACTCCACCATCATGGTGACGAAGTCCGTCGACGGGGGTGACACCTGGACCGCCCCGGTTCGAGTGGTCGAGCTCGAGGACGGCGCGTCGGACATGCCGTGGACCGTGATCGGGTCGCAGTCCCCGTGGGGTCACCAGATCCGTTGGAACGCGTGGGGCAACCTGACGGTGAACCCGATGGATCCGGACGACGTCGTCGTCGTGTGGGCAGATCGAGATGCGGCGAACCTGGGTGCGCCGGAGGGGTGTCTCGACGATGTTCCCGGCGAGGCGCCGAACTACGACCCGTGCAACGCGGGACCGGGGTCGGACACCGACGTGCGGATGTCTCGCTCGACCGATGGCGGTCTCACGTGGTCGGATCCGGAGACCGTGTCCGATGCGGCCGGGCACCAGTGGTTCCCCTGGGCCGACCACTTGTCCGACGGGCGGCTCGCGATCGCGTGGGACCAGGACACGACGGCCGCGCCCGCCGACACCTTCGAGCACGTGCTCTGGGTGGAGGGCGAGGGGGACCCGGAGGCGGTAGGACCGGCGGAGCACGTCGACGTCTCGGTGACCCACTGGACCGGGCAGTACGTGCCGCAGGCGGACTGGCCGAAGATCTGTGGCCCGGCCGGGTACAGCGACGGCACGATCGCGGACGCTGCCGGCAAGGACTGCAACGTCTTCCACGGCGACTACACGGGGCTCGCGGTCGATAGCCTCGACCGGGTCCACGTCGTGTGGACCGGGCTCAACCGGATGGCGACGTCCCCGCAGGTGGACTTCTACATCGGGGGAGAGCACGACGGCCACGCGCAGGACGCGATGTACGCGCGTCGCGGCCCCTTCTGACGGATCGGGCGGCGTATCAGAGGATCGGGGCCCCTCGAAGGGGCCCCGATCCACGTCCGGGACCGACCGAGGCGACGTTTCCCGGTACCGTGACGGCCGTGACGGCAGAGGTGACGATCCCCATCCGGTGGCGTGACGTGGACGCGTACGGTCACGTCAACAACGCCGTGTTCCTGAACTACCTCGAGGAAGCCCGTGATCGCCTGGTCGGGTCCCTCTTCGGCGACGGGTCGTGGGACTTCGTGATCGCGCGCGTCGCGATCGACTACCGGAGCGAGCTCAACCAGGACGACCGGGAAGTGGTGGTGGAGTGCCGGGTCACCGGGTTCGGCACCTCGAGCGTCCGCACGGCGGAGCGAGTGCTCGCCGCCGGCGGGAAGTTGTCGGCGGAATCCGAGTCCGTGATCGTGGCGAGAGACCCCGAGACGGGGCGAAGCCGTCCGTTGACCGACGAGGAGAAGGCGATCCTGCAGCGAGCGATCGACGGCAGCTAGGAGCTGGGCAGCACTCGCCGGCCGTGCACGAAGTGCTGCCGATACCAGCCCGTCTCGACCCACATGAGGGTGACGCCTCCGACGCTGCTCGATGAGTCCAGCGCCCACCCGCTGCCGACGTAGACGTCGACATGGTCGACGACGCCGTTCCCGTCGCCGTCGTAGAACATCAGGTCCCCGGGCCGCAGGTCGGCGTACCGGAGCCTGGTCTTCGTCATCCGGGACATCTCCGCGGAGGATCGCTGCGGGAGCGGCCAGCCTTCGTGCGGGCGGGGAGGTGAGATCTCCCAGTAGACGCCGTCATCGGCTCGCAGGACCCACCAGGAAAGCCCCGAGCAGTCGAACCCCGGACCCGGCTGACTCCCGAACGCGGCCGGGGACGGCGAGGTGAACCCCCACTCGCCCGCCCAGATGTAGGGGAAACCGACGTAGCGGACGCCCCAGTCGACGATCGAGCGGCGGCCCGGACCCATCTTGGGCAAGACCATCCCGGCGTATTGATCCTCGAGGTAGGGGACGACCCAGTCATCCAGCGTCGTCGCCCGGTACAGGGACCACGCGACCTGCTTGCGCCGCAACCTGGTCTTCGGCGTCACGTCCTGGGACTCGTCGGACTTGTTGTTGAAGCGAAGACCCAGGCGCATCGCGAGGAGGTTGACGCCGAAGTACCGGGGCGTCTTGAACTCGTACCCATCGGTCGTGGCCAGTCGGTCGAGCGTCGTCGCCGTTGCTCCCATCCCGAGCGCTCGGACGAGTGAGCGATGGACCTCGCGAGTGGTCACCGGCTTGTCCGGCCCGAACGCGCCCCCGGCCTGCCGGATCATCCAACCACGCTGCACCGCGATCGCCGCCCATCGATAGAAGGGATCGCTCGGCTCGAGGTCGGTGAACGTCACCGCGGGATCCGGCTGAGCATCGGGCTCGAAGGCGAGCACCATCGCCCGCGCCCACCGCTTCCGCGCCTCGAACTTGTCGGGCCTGAAGAGCCAGTTCCCGTCGCGGTCCGGCGCGAAGTCCCGCATCCAGTCGTAGGTGCCGGCGACGTGGTCGATCGCGGGCTTCGCCCACTTGTCGTCCGATCCAAGGTCTGACCAGGTGTGCGACGGGATCCGGAGCTGCTCGGCGCGGGAGGCCCCGGCCGGGAACGGCGCGGGACCGCTGCCGTGCTCGCCTTCGGTCCATGAAGGTGGCGTCGCCTGTGCAGAGCCCGCCCACAGTGACTGCAGGAGAGTGGCTGTAAGGGTCAGCAGGAGGACGGAAGTCAGGCGACGTCGAAGCCTATGTCCCCTCGTGGCCATACATGCAACGTCGGCCCTCGACACGCAGAACTTGAGCACCGAGGTCGAGGCTAGTCGGTGGGGCCCTCCCCCCGCACCTCATGGACCTTCGTGAGGGCATCCCGGAGATCCTTCAGCCAATCCTCCTGACGGTCCGCCACGAGTCGAACGCACCACGCGAGCGCGTGGCTCCTGCTCCGCGCCACCCCCGCTTCGATCAGGGTGTCCAGCACACGGCGCTCGTCCATGCGGAGGCGCGTCATCGCGGGGACCGAGAGGGTCGTGAACGCGGCCGTCTGGTCGCCGCAGGACGCCCCCCAGCTGACCTTCCGGCCGAACCGTCGCTGCGCTTCGTCCGCGATGCGCATCCGCTTCCCGCGGGTGTCCTCCCGGAAGCCCGAGATCCGTGCGGCGAGCGCTGCCTCCCGGGCCTCGGGGCTCGCGTCGGATGGAAGCTCGGGTTCGGAGAGGGCTCCCACCACCAGGATCTCCTCGCGGTCGGAGGTGACCGTGGGAGCGCCCACGAACCACTCCGCCGGGATCCGGCCTGCGAACCAACCGCTGAGCTCTTCCATGAGGTCCTCCCTTGTCTGAGTGAAAGCCAGATTACATCATTACTCACTGACCTGCACTCGAAGCACTCGCAGGCCCGCGTTATGTACCGTCGGCCAGGTGAAGACCTTCGAGTTCGAGGTCGAGACGCGCGGCCGCCGGGTCGTGGACCTGAACGAGCGTGTGCGAGCCTTCGCAGCCGAGACGGCCGGTGGTGGCTTGCTGCACGTCTTCTTGCCGCACGCCACCGCGGGTCTCGCCCTGATGGAGACGGGGAGCGGCTCCGAAGACGATCTCGAGGAGCTGTTGGGTCGGTTGCTCCCACGAGACGACCGATACGCGCACCGTCACGGCTCCATCGGGCACGGCGGGGATCACCTCCTGCCCGTGCTCGTGGTCCCGTCCCTCACGTTGCCGGTCGAAGACGGGCGGCTCTTGCTCGGGACGTGGCAGTCCGTGGTGCTGATCGATCCGAACCGCGAGAACGACATCCGGCGGGTGCGCCTGAGCTTCGTCTCGGGCTAGAGGTATTGGCCGGGCGTCCGGTCGGTGCGCGAGCCCGCGGCCGGTGGGGACGACACCGCTTGGACGTCCCGCTCGCGCAGCAGGACCAGCTCCTGACCGTCCAGATCCACCTCGAGTCCGGAGGACGGGAGGAAGAGCACCCGGTCTCCCTGCTTCGCCACCCGTACGTCGGGACCGATGAGCTTCACGTCCGCCCAGGCGAGGCGCCTCGGGGCGGGCGCCGCGGTCGCGGGGATCAACAGACCACTCGCGGATCTCCGCTCGCCGTTCTCCGGCAGCTGCACGACGAGCCGGTCACCGGTGAGACGAACATCGTCCCCGGAGGTACCGGCTTTCTTGGACCGGGGACGCCGAGGCTTCGCTGTTCTCCCGGCTCCCGCGGTTGGCGACTGCGGCATGGGCGGAGTGTAGCGAGCGCCACTCGATAGGATGCCCGACGTTGAAGGCACGGAAGGTCCTGGACGACGCGGTCAAGGTCCTCAAGGCCTCGCCCGCGATCGACCACTGGCAACGAGGACGCGAGCGGATCGAAGCCGAGGACCTGCTCTGGCATGTCCTCGGCGAGGAGCCGGATCCGACGGACGACGTGTCGGCCGCCGATCAGCGGACGTTCGATCGGCTCGTCCGTCGCCGTGCGACGGGCGAGCCGATCCCGTTCATCAAGGGCTACACGGAGTTCCGAGGACTCGACCTGCTCGCCCGGCCCGGTGTGTTCGTGCCCCGGGACGCCTCCGAGAACCTCGTGACGCAGGCGACCCGTCGTCTGCGGGGGCGGGCTCGACCCGTGCACGTCGATCTGGCCACCGGGGCCGGGACCATCGCCCTCGCGGTCGCGAACGAGGTCCCCAACGCGACCGTGGTCGGCACCGATCTGTCCGCGGACGCCGTCAGGCTCGCCCGGACGAACGCGAAGCGCCTCGGTCTGCGAGCGCGGTTCGTCACCGGGGACCTGTTCGGGGGGCTGCCGAGAGCGCTCGCGGGCACCGTGGATGTCGTCACGGTCCATCCGCCGTACGTGCCGATGCACGAACTCAAAGATCTTCCGGAGGAGATCCGAGAGTGGGAACCGGAGCACACGTTGACGGACCGCAGCCGCGACGGGCTGGGTCTCATCGGCCGCACAGCTCGAGAGGCGCCGGCGTGGCTCTCGCGCAACGGGTGGTTGTTGATGGAGGTGAGCCCCGACCGGGTCACGCACGTGAAACGGGTGCTCGGCCGTGAGGGATTCCGGGACATGCGGAGCACCAAGGGTGGTCCGATCCCGCTCACGAGGGTCGTCGTCGCGAGGCGCCCGGCGTGAGCCGGGTGGCCCCGTACGGTACCTGGGGATCGCCGATCAGCGCCGAGATGGTGTCGGTCGGCGTCGTTGCGCTCTCCGAGCCGTGGCTCGAGGACGGCTCCGTGTTCTGGCGGGAGAGCAGGCCGGCCGAGGGCGGCCGATCGCTGCTGATGCGTGGGGCGCCGTTCTCCGAGCCGGTCGAGGTGACGCCGCCCGGGTTCAACGTCCGAACCACGGTCCATGAGTACGGCGGAGGTGCCTACCTGATCCATCGGGGCACGGTGTTGTTCTCCAACTTCGCCGACCAACGGCTCTATCGCCACGAGCTCGGGGGCGATCCGGTGGCGATCACGCCCGAGTCGGGAGGCCGGGATCGGTACGCGGACGGACGGGTCACGCTCGACGGACGACGGCTGATCTGCGTCAGGGAACGGCACCCCGACCCCGACGATCCGTCCGGCGTCACCAACGAGCTGGTGGCGATGCCCCCCGACGGATCGGCGGAGCCCGAGGCCATCCGCTCGGGCCGCGACTTCTACTCAACGCCCCGGTGCTCCCCGGACGGCTCGATGCTCAGCTGGCTCGAATGGGATCTGCCGTGGATGCCGTGGGACGGCTGCGAGGTCTTCGTCGCCGAGCTGGGCGACGACGGTTCTCTCGGGAACGTCCGACAGGTGGCAGGCCGGGCCGGCGAGGAGTCGATCTTCCAGCCCGCGTGGAGCCCGGCCGGCGACCTGCACTTCGTCTCCGACCGGACCGGCTGGTGGAACCTGTACCGGGAGAGGGACGGCCGCGTGGAGCCGCTCCATCCGGCTGAAGCGGAGTTCGGCTGGCCGCAGTGGCTCTTCGGGATGTCCTCGTACGGCTTCCTCGAGGACGGGCGGATCGCGTGTCTGTGGGAGCGAGCCGGTGTCCAGCACCTCGCGATCTTGGATCCGGAGTCCGGCGAGCTCATCGATCTTGACGTCCCGGAGACCGCGCTACGGCCGTGGCTCGACGTCGACGGGGACCGTGTGGCCTTCGTCGGTGGCGGCCCGTCGATCCCCGACCAGGTCGTCCTCTTGGACGTGACCGCCCGTTCGATCGACGTGCTTCGGTCGTCATCATCGGTGGATGTCGACGAGCGCTCCTTCTCCATCCCTCGGCAGGTCGAGTTCCCGACGGAGGGAGGCGTGACCGCGTTCGCGCACTTCTATCCGCCTCGGAACGAGGATGCGTCCGGTCCGGAAGGCGAAGCGCCGCCGCTCATCGTGAAGACCCACGGCGGGCCGACGGCCGAGGCCACGCCGAGCTTCGACCTCGAGATGCAGTTCTGGACGAGTCGCGGCTTCGCGGTGGTCGACGTGAACTACGGGGGGAGCACGGGCTTCGGGCGCGCCTACCGGCAACGCCTCAACGGCAATTGGGGCATCGTCGACACCGCCGATTGCATCAACGCCGCGCGGTGGCTGGCATCGGAGGGGAAGGTCGACGGCGAGCGCCTCCTGATCACCGGAGGGAGCGCCGGCGGCTACACGACCCTGTGCGCGCTGACGATGCACGAGGGATTCGCGGCGGGCACCAGCTACTTCGGGCTCGCGGACCTCGAGCAGTTCGTCGCCGGCGGCACCCACAAGTTCGAGTCCCGCTACCTCTTCTCACTCGTCGGTCGGTATCCGGAGGAGGCCGAGCGGTACCGGTCCCGGTCGCCGATCCACTTCACCGACGGGATCTCCTGTCCGATGCTGCTGCTCCAGGGGTCGGAGGACCGCGTCGTGCCGCCCTTCCAGGCAGAGATCATGGTGGAAGCTCTCAAGGAGAAGGGCCTGCCGTACGCCTACGTCCTGTTCGAGGGCGAGCAGCACGGGTTCCGGAAAGCCGAGTCGACGCGCAGTGCGCTGGAGGCGGAGCTCTCCTTCTACTCGCAAGTGCTGGGGTTCGAGCGAGACGACGTGCCGAAGCTCCGTATCGAGAACCTCTGAGGGGGCGGGGAGCCGGCCTGCGGCCGGCTCCCCGCGCCGGAGAGGGGGCGCACCTCTCGGAGGTGAGCCTCTCAGCCCCAGGTGAACACGCGGCGACGAATGGGTGAGAGGTGGGGGAACCCGATCGCGGCGTTCAGCCGCCGATCATCGACATCGATCGCTCGGGCTGGACGAAGTCCGGATGGTTGATCCGGTGTCCGGACCACTTCGACCACAACCCCTGCCTGATCAAGAGCGCGAGCTCGTCGTCGGAGGCGCCGTCGCGGAGCGGGGCGCGGAGCTCGGTCTCGTTCATCGCGAACAGGCAGTTGCGGAACATCCCCTCGGCGGTCAGGCGGAGCCGGTTGCAGGTGTCGCAGAACGGCTCCGTCACCGAAGGGATCACCCCGATCCGTCCGGGCGCGCCGTCGGCGAATCCGAACGTCGTCGCCGGCTCGTTGGCGTGGCCTTCACGCACCAACGGGTGCACGGCCTCGATCGCATCGAGGATCCGGGCCGCCGGCACGACCTTCTCGCGTTCCCATGCGTGCTGCGCGTCCAGCGGCATGTATTCGATGAAGCGAACCTCGTACCCGGTCTCGCGGGACCACCGTGCGAACTCCACCACTTCATCGTCGTTGATGCCACCGATCACCACGCAGTTGATCTTGATGGGGACGAGGCCGGCGTCCTCGGCCGCCTTCATCCCCGCGAGCACCTTGTCCAGCGCGTCGCGCCTCGTCATATCGGCGAACCGATGTCGGAGCAGCGAGTCGCACGAGATCGTCGCGCGATCGATCCCCGCCTCGGCCAAAGGGGCCGCCAACCGGTCCAGGAGCACGCCGTTCGTGGTCAGCGAGATGTCGAGGTCGGGGCCCACCTCTCGGAACATCCGGACAAGCAGGGGGAGGTCGGCCCGAACCAGCGGCTCGCCGCCCGTGACCTTCAAGCTCCGCACGCCCAAGCGCACGAAGATCCCCAGGACGCGTGTGAGCTCCTCGAACGTGAGGATCTCGTGCCTGGGGAGCCACGCTAGGCCCTCGGCCGGCATGCAGTAGGAGCAGCGGAAGTTGCACCGGTCCGTGACGGAGATACGCAGGTCGTCGGCCACGCGACCGAAGGTGTCCATGAGGGGGCCTTCCAGGGGCATCTCGGGCGGCGCCGTGATGGGGTGGGTCATCTCCACAGCCTACCGCTGGGGCTGGCGCTGGTCAGGGCTCTTCGGCGGGCGGGAGGCGGAGCAAGAGCGCATGGATCGCATCCTCGATCGCATCGTCCCGCTTCCGGTCGGCCATCTGGCTCCCCACGGAGAGGCCGAGCACGTACATCGCGAGCGGAGTGGCCTTGCGCTCGATCCGGTGGGCCACCTCGCGCGACGCGGTCAGGAGATGTTCGTTCTCGTGTGCGGAAAGAGCCTCGAGGTGAAGCTCGGCGGCGAGCCTGTCGACCCATTCCATCGTGTGCCTCCTCGATGCGCATCGTGAGCGGGCGATCGGCCCCGTCGTATCAGCGCAATCCTAGGGCCGTCACCGAGTCCAAGGAGGGAGCCGTGAGAGGTCTCTCTCGGCGACGCTAGGCTCGGGGCGTGGACGGAACCCGAGCCGCGGTGCTGACGGTCTCCGACGGCGTCACCGACGGCACCCGTGACGACGAGTCCGGTGACGTCGCCGTGCAGCTCCTCGGCGGCGCCGGGTTCGACGTGTCGGATCGACGAGTGGTCCCCGACGAGCGGCACGACATCGAGTCGGCGCTTCGGGAGCTGGCGGCGACACACGTGCTGGTCGTAACGACCGGGGGAACGGGGTTCGGTCCGCGGGACGTGACGCCGGAAGCCACCCGGGCCGTCATCGAGCGAGAGGCTCCCGGCCTCGCCGAACTGATGCGAGCCACCGGACTCGCGCACACCCCCATGGCAGCGCTTTCCCGGGCGGTCGCAGGCGCACTCGGAGGGGCGCTGATCCTCAACCTCCCGGGGAGCCCACGGGGCGTCCGGGAGTCGCTCGAGTCGGTCCTCCCGGTGCTCCCGCATGCGGTGGAGCTCCTCGGCGGCGCGTCGGGGAGCCACCCGACGGGACATCGCGACGGCGCTGAGCCGCTCGTCGCCACGCCCGAGACCTCGCAGCCGGGGACACCGTGGCCAACGAGACCGTGGGTGGAAGCGAAGGCGGTGCGGATCACGGGCTCGCCGCCGTGCACGGTCGGCAACGCGATGTCGATCGTCCCGGGGGGCGAGGTGCGCGGCACCCTCGGATGCGCTGAGTTCGACGCGGCCGCCGTTCAGGCGGCCGCGGAGGTTCAGGCGCGGGGGGAGCCCGAGGTTCGAACGTTCCATCACGACGAGGGAGACGTCGAGGTCTACCTCGAGCCGCATCGGGCCACCCCACGCCTCGTCGTCATCTCGGCAACGGACGTCGCGCGATCGCTGAGAGCGGAGATGGGGCGCCAGGGCAGGGAGGTCCTCTTGCTGGAACCGCGGGAGGAGCGGCTCACCGCCCGTGACGAGCCGTCCATCCGATCCCTCGACGACGTCGGGCTCGGGCCGGATGACGAGGTCGTGTTCACCGATCACGACGCGCCCGACATCGCGGACATGCTCAGCACCGTTCTGCGCTCGCCCGTCGGGTTCATCGGGGTGATGGGCTCCCGTCGACACGTCGCGCACTACGTCGACGAGCTTCGGACCCGCGGGTTCGGCGACGATGATCTCGGACGCATCCGTAGTCCCCTGGGCCTGGACCTGGGCGGACGCCGGCCTGAGGAGATCGCACTCTCGATCGCGGCCGGGCTCGTCGCGGCCCGTCACGATCGCGACGGAGGATGGCTGGACCGATGACGTCGGAGACGACCGAGCACGTCCGGAAGAACCGCGAGCACTGGGAACGGGAATCGAAGGACTACCAGGAGCGGAACCGGGACCAATTGAACCGCTGGGACTACCTCGGCTGGGGTGTGTACGACGCGCCCGAGGACGAGATCCAGGCACTCGGTGACGTCACGGGGCTCCGTGCGCTCGAGCTCGGCTGCGGTGCGTGCCAGTTCGGGATCAAGGTCGCGAAACGGGGCGCGGAGGTGACCGGCCTGGACTTCTCGATCGCGCAGCTTCGACATGCGGCCGGGCACTTCGACGAGACCGGCGTGCGGTTCCCCATCGTCCAGGCCAACGGAGAGCGCCTCCCGTTCCGAGACGAGGCGTTCGACCTCGTGTTCTGCGATCACGGAGTGATGGGGTTCGCCGATCCCTTCTTGACCGTACCCGAGGCGGCGCGCGTGTTGCGCTCCGGCGGGCGCTTCGTCTTCAACGGCACGACGCCATGGATCTGGGTGGCGTGGGGCGATCAGGAGGAAGAGCTGCCGGCGAGCCGAGAGATGCGGTCGAACTACTTCGGACTACGGTCGGCGGAGTTCACCGACCCCTCCTGGCGCACCACCGAATTCCAGTTGACCTACGGAGACTGGATCCGGCTGTTCCGCGCGAACGGACTCGTGGTCGACGACCTGATCGAGCTCCGGCCGGCCGAGAACGCCACGACGACGTACGACGATTACGCGCCACTCGAATGGGCGCGGGCCTTCCCGGCCGAGCACATCTGGAAGGTGCGGAAGGAGTGAACTCCTCGGCGCCCGGCCGCCGGATGGCGGGCGCGGTGCTGGCTGCGCTTCTCGGGCTCGGCTCCGGGTTGGCATCGCCACACGCCGAGGTACCGACGGATCGTCGGCCGAACGTGATCGTCGTGCTCACCGACGACCAGCGCGCCGACACCTTCGGGGCGATGCCCTGGCTCAGCCGGGAGCTGGCGCGAGGCGACTCCGGATGGACGGCGTTCGACAACGCGTTCACGAACACGCCTCTGTGCTGTCCTGCCCGCGCGACCTTGCTCACCGGGCGGTACGCGCGCCACACCGGCGTCGAGGACAACGGCGACGGCACGAACCTCGACGAGTCGTCCACGCTCGCCGCCTGGCTGCACGCCGCCGGATACCGGACGGGGCTCGTCGGCAAGTACCTCAACGGGTATCCGTTCGGCGGTCTCCCGTACGTCCCCGCTGGATGGGATCGATTCGTCGCGAAGAGGAACGAGAGCGGGCGGACCGTCTACCGCGACTTCCAGGCCGTGGTCCAGGGATCACCCGTGTTCGTGCGTCGCTACGCGACTGACTGGCTGGCGGACCAAGCCGTCGGGTTCGTGCGGACCGCGCCGACCGAGCGGCCGTTCTTCCTCCTCGTCGCACCCAGCGCCCCCCATCCGCCGTGGATCCCGGCGGCTCGTCACGCCGGGACCGGCGACGCGTTCCACCTCCGAGAGGCTCCGAGCGTGGCGGGCGCGCTGCGCGGCGCGCCGCCGTGGGTGCGTTCGCTCCCGGAGCCGAGCGCCGCGCAGCGCGCCACGTGGCTCGACGATCGGCGGCGAGCCGACGAGACCTTGCTCGCGGTCGACGACGCGCTTCGCGCGATCGTCGACACGCTCGGCGACCGTCTCGACGAGACCGTCATCTTCGTGCTCTCCGATAACGGCTACTCGTTCGGGGAGCATCGCTGGGAGGGGAAGAAGTGCCCGTACGAGGCGTGCGTGCGGATCCCGCTCGCGATCCACGCTCCCTCGGACGTCGGCGTCCTCGGGGTCGTCTCGATGGTCGACCTCGCTCCGACGATCCTGTCGCTGGCGCGCGTTCCTGCTCCGGCGTCGATCGACGGTACCGGCTTCGCGGCGCGGCTCGACCCTCGCCCCGGCCTGACCGCGCGACTACCCGAAGCCGTCTTCCTCGAATGGGCGGGTGATGGGCAGATCCCCGGCTGGAGCGCCGTACGAACGACGGATCTCAAGCTGATCAGGTACGAGGACGGCCTCGAAGAGCTCTACGACATCGGCGGTCGCATCGGCCCACCGGATCCGTGGGAGATGACGAACCGCGTCGCCGATCCCAGGTACGCGGGGGTCCTCGAGCGGCTCCGAGCGCTTCTCGGCCGGGTCCTCGGCCCCCGATAGACTGACGCGGTGCGACCGGGGCCCATCATCAGACCAGTCCGCCGGAGCCGCGTGCGTCAGCGTCGACAGTCCCTGGGGGCCCTCGTTGTCGTGCTCACTGCGGCCCTTGCGTGGCAGTTCTGGCCGTCTGCGGGCACCGAACGGGGACAGAACCCAGGGCCTGGCGGCAACCCCACCGACGGTCCATCCCGGTCTCCCCAACCGGCGAACGGTGACAACCCGATCCAGCACGTGATCTTCCTCGTGAAGGAGAACCGGTCGTTCGACCACTACTTCGGCACCTATCCGGGCGCGGAGGGCGCCACCGAAGGCGGCACCATCGAGGACTGCGGTGCGAGCAGGTTCGTGGACGGGCCGACCGTTCCGCTGACCAAGGCGCCGTCGGTCCTCCCTCACGATCTCGGCCACGCGTTCGCGCCGGGTCTGTATTCGATCAACGGCGGCAAGATGAACGGCTACAACTGCGTCTCCTTGGGCGGCGACATGATGGGTTACTCGCAGCATTCGCGGGACACGTTGCCGGGGTACTGGGCCTATGCGGACCGGTTCGTGCTCGCGGATCACTTCTTCACGTCGATGTACGGACCCACCTTCCCCGAGCACCTGTACACCGTCGCCGCGCAGTCGTACGGCATCGTCGACAACAAGACCACCACGAACGTCGAGGGCAACTACTGCAACGACGACACCGAGATCACGAAGCGCTTCCCGATCGAGGACCTCACCGATACGGACGTCGCCGCCATCATGGAGCTCGAGGAGAACATCACCGACGAGGTGCCGGACCAGCTGATCCGCATCGCCGCCTACTGGGAATCGACCCGTACCTGCGTCGACATCAAGGTCCTTCCGGACATGTTGGAGCGCAAGGGGATCAGCTGGAAGTACTACGCCAACGCGGACTCGTGGATGAACGCACTCCAGGCCGTCCGGCACGTCCGGTTCGGGCCGATGTGGGAGAAGGTCCAGGCGCCGGAGACGTTCCTGCAGGACGTGCGACGGGGCGAGCTCCCGGCTGTGTCGTGGCTCATCCCGCCGGAAGGTCATCCGAACGAGCACCCCGGATCCAACACGAACGTCTGCGTCGGCGAGAACTGGACCACGGAGTACCTCAACGCTGTGATGCGGAGCGAGTTCTGGCCGAACACCGCGATCGTGATCGTCTGGGACGACTTCGGTGGGTTCTACGACCACGTGGAGCCCCCGCACTACGACATCATGGGGCTCGGCCCGCGCACGCCCGCGCTCATCATCTCGCCGTGGACCAGGCGCGGCGACAACCCCGACGGCGGCTCGATCGATAAGACGGTGTACGAGTTCTCGTCGGTCCTGCGGTTCATCGAGAACATCCACGGGCTGAAGCCGATGACGGAGCGGGACCGGCGGGCCGATCCGCTGTCGGGGGCCTTCGACTTCTCACAGGAACCGAGGCTCGACCCGCTGATCATCCCTCCGCGGGACTGTCCGAGCGCCTGATGCGTGCACGTGCGGCGCCCCGGTGGGCGCTGCTCGCGCTCCTCCCGTTCCTGATCGCGGCATCCGACCCCGAGGGCGACGTGGGGGGTTGTCTCGGCGGTCAGGCCTCGGGCGCGCCCGACCTGGTCGAGGTGCACGGCGAGATCGTCGAGCTCGGGACCTCGGCCCTGTGGGAGCTCACGTTCGCGGCGCCACTCGTCGTCCCCGACGCCGTCGGGCGACCGTTCCGAGTGGACATAGCGATCCGGGATCCGGACGTCCCCGTGCAATCGTTCGCGTTCTACCGCGACGTGAACCGGCTGGTCCGCGTTGATGCGACCGTCGGACACCGGACGGAGATCTACCTGCTTCCCGAGCGAGGCATCAACGAGTTCAATCCGCCGATCATCGCGGGGAGCTCGATGACGATCCAGGTTCCGGGACGGACGCTCAGCGACGACGAAGACCTGACCGGCACGTCGCCCGGGCTCGATCGTCTCCGGTGGACCGTGATCGTGCGCGACGGCCGCGCCTGCGATTTCCTGGGAGACGGCCGACCGACCGAACGATTCGTGACCCAGCCGGCGGTCACGTCCTCACCCGAGCCCGAGCCGGGGGCGGCGCCGGATGGGGGCGGCCTCTCGCCATGGTGGATCGCGACGGGAGCGGCCCTCGCGCTGTTGGCGATCGGCGGCTACGTCGTGCGACGGGCTCGATAGGGGCGAAGGACCGCGTCCCGCGGGCCTTCGAGGAAATGCTGCCACGGCCTGCTCACCCCACGCGTGCCGCGGCGACGCACCTCGGCCACGCGATCCATGTCGACGACCTCGATCAGGAGCTCCTCGCCGGCGCCGGCTTCGAACAAGATCCGGCCCTCCGGGTCGACGCCCACGCTCCTGCCCGGTCCGAACGTCGACACCATGTTGGGATTGAACACGAAGACCTGGTTGACGATCGCGTTGGCCCGGGCGAGGACCACCTCTTCCTCGCGGTCGGGGGTCGTCGTCGCCGTGGGCTGCGCGATCAGCTCGGCTCCCTGGAGGGCGAGACCCCGGGCGACCTCGGGGAACCAGCCGTCGTAGCAGATCATCATGCCGACGACCCCCTTGCCCGGGACGTTGAACACCGGCGCCGGTTCCGCGCCGGGGTCGGCATCCTCGAACGGCCGCCACGGGAAGAGCTTCCGATAGACCGCCGCGATCTCGCCGTCGGGGGAGAAGGCGATCGCGGTGTTGTGGATCTTCTTCCCACGGCGCTCGTTGATCGACCCCGCCACGATCCAGCGCTTGGCGCGGGCGGCGATCTTCCCGACGCGGTCGGTCAGCGGTCCCGGGATCTCCTCGGCCACGCGTCGCTCCCAGTCGCCGGTCCCGCCCGAGGTGAACCCGTCCACGGCCGTGAGGTAGAGCTCGGGGAAGATCATCAGATCGACGTCGGGGAACGCACGGCGGGCGACGCGGACGTGGTCTTCGAACTTGTCGAGGGTGGCGGGCGGGTCCCACGGGACCGGGGCCACCTGTGCGGACAGGACGGTGAGGATCCGGCTCACGCGTCGGACCCTAGCAGCGAGCTTCATCCCTGAGGGCTACGCTCGCGCCGTCGCTCCTTGAGCCCCCAGACCCTTTATCCCTGGGGGCTACGCACGCGCTGGCGCGCTCGCTCCTTGAGCCCCCAGAGCGCCCCGGTCAGGCGCGTTGCGGCTGGAGCTCGGCGATCAGCTCGTCGACGCCTCGTGCGAGCTGTTCCCGCCACCACGTTTGGCCCTCGTGCGGGAGCGTGGAGATCGGGTCGTAGTAGTGGTACCGGCGGGTGAACGCCTCCGGGTCCTCGCTCTCGATCCCGGTCCGGTAGTTCTTCGTCCAGCTCGAGATCCCGCGGACCCGGTCGTACTCGGTGACCTGGTGAGCCCACCGCTTGCCGACGAACGGCACGTCGACCACCATCCGCGGCGTCGCGAAGCCGGGCAGGTACCCCATGATCGAATGCTGCAGGTCCTGAACCTCCCAGACGGCGGTGCGCCAATGCTCCGCGTTCGGGATCATGTCGCAGATGTAGAAGTAGTAGGGCAGGATCTTCGCGTGATCCAGGAGCATGAAGCAGAGATCCAGGAGCTGTTGCGGCGTCGTGTTCACCCCGCGCAGCAGGACGCCTTGGTTCCGGACGTCGCGGAACCCGGCGTCGAGGAACACCTTCGTCGCGCGGCCCACGAGCGGCGTCACCTGCTGCGCTGCGTTCACGTGGGTGTGGACGGCGATGTCCACGCCGCGCGCGTTCGCGCGTGAGGCCATCCGCTCCGCTGCTTCACGCACCTCGTCCTGGAGGAAGTGCTGCGGGATGCCCATCAGGCCCTTGGTGGCCAGCCGGATGTCACGGATGTGCTCGATGTCGAGGAGTCCCATCACGAACGTCTCGAGCCGCTTGATCGGCACGTTCGCCATGTCGCCGCCGGACACGACCACGTCGCGCACGCTCGGCGTCCGTGTGAGGTAGTCGAGCATCGCCTCCCAGCGCTCGTTCTGCTTCGCCTCGAACTTGTACTTCAGAACCTGCACCGTGTCGTTGCCGACGAGGTCCATCCGGGTGCAGTGACCGCAGTATTGCGGGCACGTCGGGATCAGCTCGGCGAGGACCTTGGTGGGGTAGCGGTGCGTGAGGCCCTCGACCGCCCACATGTCGGCCTCGTGCAGGGAATCGCGCGACGCGAGGGGATGCGAGGGGAACTCCTGGTCGCGGTCGCTATAGGCGGGCGCCATGTAGAGCCGGACCGGATCGGCGCGCAGATCGGTCTCGTCCATCGTGTTGATCATCTGGGGCGGCAGGAGCATCGACATCGTGGCGCGCTCCTGCTGATCGCGCTCGATGTCGGTGAGGAGGTCGTCGGTGAGGTGCTCGCCGAGCGCCTCCTTGAACTCCTTCAGGTTCTTGACCGTGTGGGCTCGCTGCCACTGGGCGGATTCCCATTGCTCCGTCGTGACGTCTCGGTATCCCGGGAGGCGGGTCCAGTCGGGCTCGACATACGGCCGCTGGAGCGGGTAGGTGAAGGGCTGTGGCGCCGCGTGGGCGTGCGGATCCCGGTGCCCGGGACGACCGGCGCTCTGGGTGATGAACTCGACGCTCATCGACACTCACCTTCCATCTTCCGCTGGGCCATCGATCCGTGGGCTGTCGATCCGCTGGGATCCCCGCACAGAGCGAGGCGCGGAGGTCAGTCTACCCGAAGGAAGTCCCGTCGAAAGCTCGATCTGCCGGACGATGTCCGGCTAGCTGCATGAACAGCTATCGGTTAGCGCCGGCCGCCTCTGAAGGAGCCGCCGCCCCTGTTGTCCCGGCGCGGCCGGCGCTCGATCTGGATCTCCGGCGCCTTCTTCGGCAGCCTCGCCTGCATCGGTGCGTGGCCGGTCCGCTCGAACCGGGCCCAGATGTGGTCGGGGTGCTGCTTGCGCTCCGTCTCCCGCCATCCGTTCGCGAGCAGGTGCTTCAGGCGGGCCGCCGCCGTCTTGCGCAGCTTGTCGGTGCCCGGCACACGGACGTAGAGGCGTTCGTGGAGGACCTGCTTGTAGTCGGCCATGGGTCGGAAAGGGTAACAGGGAGCATCCTTCAGCGGCTCATCACCGCCGCCGATAGCTGAATCACATGGACGCACCTCAGGTCTCGTCCCCGGCCGTCGATCCGGCGGCCGATGTCGGCGTGTCGAACGCCGCGTCGGCGTTCGCCCTGCTGTCGGAGTCCCTCGCGAACGTCGGGCGTGAGCTCGGCGCCGATCGCGTCTACGTGTTCGAGAACATCCGGGACCCCGACGGACGCCTCTGGATGAACCTCACATCCGAGTGGCTCCGGAACGGCACCCGGGCCCTGTTCGAGGCCCCCGGCACGAAGCTGCATCCGTATTCACCCGACTTCACGCGATGGATCGAAGTCCTGGGAGAACGCGGCGTGCTGACGGGGGCGGTCGGCCAACTTCCGGATCCCGAGCGACGGATCCTGTCTGCGGAGGGAACCGTGTCGATCGTAGCGGTGCCGATCTTCCTCGAGGACGGATGGTGGGGCTACCTAGCCGCGGACGACTGCGGCGCCGGACGCGTCTGGAGCCCGGGCGAGATCGAACTCCTCAAGGTGCTGGCCGGTGCGATCGCCGCGGACGTCGAGCGCCAGCGGAGGGTATCCGCGGAGGAGATCCTGGGCGATCGATTCCGTTCGATCGTCCAGCATGTCCCAGCCGTGACCTACATCGACGCGATCGACGACGGCGCCTCGACACTCTACGTGAGCCCGCAGGTGGAGGAGCTCCTCGGCTATCCCCCGCACGAGTGGATGGGCGACGGCGATCTCTGGCTCCGGATCATGCATCCCGAGGATCGTGTGCGCGCCGCAGCCGAGAACCAGCGCCACAACGAGACCGGCGAGTCGTTCTGTCTCGACTACCGGATGTACCGGAAGGACGGCCGCATCGTCTGGATCCACGACGAGGCGAGGATGATCCGCGACGAACGCGGGGTCCCTACCTTCTCGATCGGCGTGATGATCGACGTGACCGAGATGAAGCGAGGCGACGAGAAGGTCGCGTTCCTGACGTACCACGACGAGCTCACGGGTCTGCCGAGCCGCGCGATGTTCGAAGAGCTCCTGGAGCTCGCGATCACCCGCGCGAGACACCACGAGGCGTCCGTGGCCGTCATGTGCGTCGACATCGACGACTTCCGGCTCGTGAACGACTCCCTCGGGCGGCTCGCGGGCGACGAGGTCCTCAACGTGGTCGCCGACCGCCTCCGAGAGGCGGCGCGCGAGACGGATCTGGTGGCTCGGCGTTCGGGCGACACCTTCCTGCTGCTCCTGGCAGACCTCGAACGCGAGGGTGACGACGTCGAGCTGGCGGTGGCCCGTGCCGAGACGGCGGCACAGCGCATCCTGGATTCCCTCGCGGTCCCGTTCCGCGCGGGCGGCACGGAGCTCTACGTCTCCGCCTCCATCGGGATCAGCCTCTTCCCGCAGGACGGCGACGAGACGGGCAGCCTGCTGCGCAACGCCGAGGCCGCGATGCTGGAGTCCAAGAAGGGTGGCCATGCCTACGTGGTCTCCAACCGGGGCGCGCTGGACTCCTCGGCGAAGCTCCGGTTCGTGACCAGGCTCCGGAAAGCCGTGGAGAGCCAGCGGTGGACGCTCCACTATCAGCCGATCCTCGAGCTCACGACCGGTCGCATACAGGGGGTCGAGGCCTTGATCCGATGGATCGAGCCCGACGGCACGATGGTCCCGCCGGGAGACTTCATCCCCCTCGCAGAGGAGCTCGGTCTCATCGAAGCGATCGGTGACTGGGTCGTGCGTGAGCTCGTCTACCAGGCGCAGGCATGGCGCGAGCTGGACATCGATCTCGACATCAGCTTCAACCTCTCGCCCCGCCAGTTCTGGCAGCCGGACCTGGCAGAGGGGATCCTCGAGCGGATCCGCGAGGGAGGCATCGATCCCTCGAAGATCGTGGTCGAGATCACGGAGTCCTCCGCGATGACGGACCCGGACAAGGCTCAGGCGATCCTCGAGGATCTGCACGCCGGTGGTTTGCGCATCGCGATCGACGACTTCGGCACGGGGTATTCGTCGCTGGCGCGGATCCGGAACATGCCGGTGGACGTGCTGAAGATCGACCGGTCGTTCGTGAGCGGTGTGGATGTCGATCCGCAGAACCAGAGCATCGTGTCGGCGTTCATCGAGCTGTCCCGAGGACTCGGTGTCACGACGCTGGCCGAAGGGATCGAGACCGAGGGCGAGCTCGCGTTCGTCCAACAGCGCGGCTGCGTGTTGGGTCAGGGCTTCTACTTCTCCAAGCCGGTCCCCCCGGAGGAGATCATCGCGTTGGCGCTCGGGGGCCTGCCCGCCGCGCGCACAGCGAGTTGACGTTCAGCCCCGGCGAAGCGCCTCTCGCACCGTCTCGACCACGGCGTCGGCATCGATCCTCGCCCAGGCGCGGAGCTCTTCGGGCGTTCCCGACCCGGGCATGTCGGTCACCGCGAGCTTGATCACGCGACCCGTCAGCGTGCCCGTGTCGGCGAGCGCCCCCAAGACCGCGTCACCGAGGCCGCCTTCGATCCTGTGGTCTTCGACCACCACGATCAGGCCGATGTCGTCGGCGGCGGCGCGGAGCGCCGCCGCGTCGATCGGCTTCACGCTGTAGCAATCGAGCACGCGAGCGGAGACGCCGTCGGCCGCGAGGCGGTCGGCGGCGCGCAGGCACTCGTGGAGGGTGATGCCCGCGGCGACGAGGGCGACGTCGGAGCCCTCACGAAGGGTCTTGGACCCACCGACGGGGAACTCCTCCTCGGCCGTGTACAGCGGAGGCGTCGCCTCCCTGGTGGTGCGCACGTAGGAGATCCCGGGAAGATCGGCCATCCGAGTGACGAGCCGGACCGTCGAGTTGCCGTCGGCCGGATACAGGACGGTGGACCCGTGGATCGCGCGGAACGCGGCGAGGTCTTCCAGGGCCATCTGGGAGGGGCCGTCTTCGCCGATCGAGACCCCCGCGTGCGAGCCGCACAGGCGGAGGTCGGCTCGGCCGACCGCCGCCATCCGGATCTGGTCGTACGCGCGGGTCAGGAAGGCACCGAAGGTCGCCGAGAAGGCCGTCTTGCCGATCGCCTGCATACCGGTCTGTGCCCCGATCATCGTCTGCTCGGCGATGTACATCTGGAAGAAGCGCTCGGGCGCGATCGCCTCGACATCCTCGGTGTACGTGGAGTTGCCGACCTCGCCGTCGAGGACGACGAGGTCGGCCTTCTCGCCCGCGAGCCAGGCCAGCGCCTCGCCGAACGCCTTGCGCGTGGCGATCGCCTCGACGTAGGTGGGCGCGGGAGCGCCGGCCGGCGCTCCCGCGTCCACCGGCATCCACGGTTCGGGCTTGGGCGGCGTGATCGTGATCGAACGGGCGCCCCCGAGCTCCTCGATCGCCCGCTCGGCCATCTCCGGCGGCAGCGCCTTTCCGTGCCAGCCGTCGCGGTCGGCGATCTCGGACACACCGTGACCCTTCTCGGTGCGCGCCACGATCATCGTGGGTCTGTCGTCCTCGGCGGCCGCTCGGTAGGCGTGGTCGATCGCGGCGACGTCGTGCCCGTCGATCGAGAGCGCGTCCCACCCGAACGCCTCGGCCCGGGCGACGAAGACATCCGCGTCCCATCCGTGCATCGTCGGTCCTCGCTGGCCGAGCCGGTTGAGGTCGATCACACAGGTCAGGTTGCCGGCGTCGCGATGCGACGCCGCCTCCATGGCCTCCCACACCGATCCTTCGGCCATCTCCGAGTCTCCGACGAGAACCCACACGCGCGCGGGGCTCTCGTCCAGTCGCATCGCGAGCGCCATCCCCAAGCCGATCGCCGGCCCCTGCCCGAGCGAGCCGGTCGCGGCCTCCACCCACGGGAGCTCAGGGACCGGCGCGGGGTGTCCCTGGATCGGCGAGCCGAACGTCCGGAGCGAGAGCATCATCGGGTCGTCGATCGCCCCGATCGCCTTCAGCGCGGCGTACAGGACGGGCGCGGCGTGCCCCTTGGAGAGCACGAACCGATCGTTCCCGGGGCTCCTCGGATCGGAAAGGTCGGTCCGCAGATGGTCGGCGAACAGGACGGCGACCAGATGCGCGGCCGACATCGATGACGTCGGATGGCCGGAGCCGGCCGCGGTGGTGGACCGGATGCTGTCGACCGCGAGCTGCGCGGCGAGTTCGTTCCAGAGCTGCGTGCGATCGTCCATGGTCGCTGTCCTTCGCTCCTCTGCTTCTCCGCTGCTCGGGTCGGCGCAGGCCGCCGAGAGACTACCGGGCGGCGGACCGGACTCCGTTCCCGGCGGTAGGCTCGTTGCGAGGAGCATGCGTGATGACGACCTTCCGTGACCTGGGTGTGTCCGACGAGGTTGTCGACGCCCTGGCCGCGCGCGGGATCGAGGTCCCGTTCCCGATCCAGATCATGGTCATCGAGGATGCCACGTCGGGTCGGGACACACTCGCGAGGTCCAAGACCGGCTCCGGCAAGACCCTCGGGTTCGCGATCCCGATCGTGGACCAGGTCGATCCCGCCGCCGAGCGTCGCCCCGCCGCCCTCGTGCTCACACCCACCCGCGAGCTCGCTCAACAGGTGAGCGACGCGTTCGAGGACATCGCCAAGGCGAAGGGCCTCCGGGTGATGGCGGTCTACGGCGGGACGAAGGTGCGCGAGCAATCGAAAGGGGTCGGATCGGCGCACATCCTGATCGCCACCCCCGGGCGGCTGGACGACCTCGTGGAGCGTGGGCTCGTCCGCCTGGACGGCGTCGAGATCCTCGTGTTGGACGAGGCCGACCGGATGCTCGACATGGGCTTCCAGCCGCAGGTCGATCGGATCGTGCGACGGCTCCCGAAAGACCGGCAGACGATGTTCTTCTCCGCGACGCTCGACGGCGCGATCGGTCGGATGGCGGATGTGTACACGCGGAACCCCGTGCGTCACGAGGTCGATCTCGGGGAGCTGCGGTTCGTCGAGGAGGCCGACCATCGCTTCATCCCGGTCGCGCCGCAGGAGAAGCTCCTCACGCTCGCCCGGCTGGCGTCGGAGGCGGATGGATCCACGCTCGTGTTCGTGAACACGAAGCGGGCGGTCGACCATCTCGCGAGACAGCTTCGCGCCGAAGGGGTGCCGGTCGTCGCGATGCACGGAGACATGACGCAGCAGGCGCGGGAGCACGCCCTGCATCGGTTCGAAGAGGGCTTCGTCGGGATCCTCGTTGCGACGGACGTCGCTGCGCGAGGGCTCGACCTCGAGCGGATCACGCTGGTCGTCAACTACGACCCTCCCAAGGACGACAAGGGCTACGTCCACCGCGTGGGTCGCACCGCCCGTGCGGGCCGGGCGGGCACCAGCATCACGTTCGTCACCCCGGAGCAGCTGGGCGACGTGAGCCGCATGGCGGCGAGGCTGGACCTCCATTCGGAGTTCGAACAGGAGGGGATGAAGGTGGCGCCTCCGCGCGTGGTCTTCAGCGGTGGCGCGAGGGGCAAGCGGAGCGGCCTGCGGCCGCGCCGCCGCCGCTGATCGAGGGTGCGCTAGCTCGCCGCGCCGCCCTCCACGACGTGGAGCGCGGCGCGCCGGTGGATCGCGACGATCTCATCCGCGGGGACCGGGCGAGAGAAGTAGTAGCCCTGGCCGCGCTCGCACCCGCGTTCCACCAAGGCGTGCCACTCGGCCTTGGTCTCGATGCCCTCGGCGAGCGAGGTCATCCCGAGGTTGGACGCCAACGCGACCATGGCCGAGACCATGCTCGCGTTCTGATCGTCGCGATCCAGTTCCCGGACGAAGGATCGGTCGATCTTGAGCACGTCGACCGGCATGTAGCGGAGCCGGGCGAGCGAGGAATATCCCGTCCCGAAGTCGTCGATCGCGAGCTTGAGTCCACGGGCGTGCAGTTCGTGGAGGATGCCCAACGTTCGATCGGGGTTGGTCATCGCGGTGGACTCGGTGATCTCGACGGTGACGCGACTCGGATCCATCCCGGACCCGAGGATCGGCGACACGATCCGGTCCGCGATGTCGTCCTGCCACAGCTGTCGCGGCGAGAGGTTGAAGGAGATGTTCAGGTCGAGACCCTCTTCCCTCCACAGCCGGTCCTGGCGGCAGACCTCGTCGATCACCCACGCGCCGATCGCGTCGATCAGGCCCATCTCCTCGGCGAGAGGGATGAAGTCGCCCGGAGGCACGAGACCCCCGTTGGGCTCGGGCCACCGGATCAGCGCTTCGACCCCGATCACCTCGGTGCTCTTGAGGTCGATCAACGGCTGGTAGTGCAGCATCCACTGCTCTTGCTCGACGGCGCGCCGCAGGCGCGTCGACAGCGAGAGCCTGACGATCGAGTCGGCGTCGTCCTTGGCATGCAACACGTAGCCACCGGGGCCGGATCGCTTGGACCGGAACATCGCGGTCTCCGCGTTCTTGAGGAGCGTCGCGGCGTCCGCGGCGTCCTCGGGGAACAGACTGATGCCGAGGCTCGCGGTGATGTAGAGCTCGGTCTCGGCGATCTCGAACGGTATGCGCAGCGCGTCCTGGATCCTGAGCGCCACCGACTCGGCAGCCACCGACACGCCCTCGTGGCCGCCGGGAACCACCGGCGTCTGGTCGAGATCGGCCATCAGCAGGAGGAACTCGTCCCCACCGGGCCTGGCTACCAGGTCGGTCTCGCGGGTCGCATCGCTCAGCCGCTGGGCAACCTGCACGAGCAGCGCGTTCCCCGCTTCGTGGCCGAGGGAGTCGTTCACCAGCTTGAAGTCATCGAGGTCCACCGTGACGACGACCACGCCGAGGTTGTGCCGCTTCGCTCGAGCGAGCGCGAGTCCGAGGAGCTCGTCGAACATCGTTCGGTTCGGGAGTCCCGTGATCTTGTCGTGATAGGCGAGGAACGCGATGCGTTCCTCCGCCAGCTTGCCATCGGTGATGTCCAGCATCACCCCCTGGATGTACTCGGCCTGGCCGCTCGCATCAGTGAGGACGATCGCGCTGTCACGGAACCAGACCGTCCTGCCGTCTCGGGCGAGGAGGCGGTACTCGAAGACGAACGGGCCGCCCGATTCCCGCCCCCGCAGGTAGGTCGCCATCGCCTCCTCGCGGTCGTCCGGGTGCAGGATGTTCTCCCACAGCTGGGGATCGTCGATGTACTCCTGCGGGTGGTAGCCGAGGATGGCTTCGATCTGCGGGCTCACGTAGGTCGTCGACATGTTCGCGTCCGCGACGTCGACGTAGACGATCGCCGGGATCTGCTCCACCAGTGCTCCGTACTTCGACTCGGCTTCGTGAAGCTCGGCCTGCGTCCGGATCAGCTCGGTGACGTCGAGCATCAGGCCGAGCCAGTGGAGGGGGCGCCCGGCCTCGTCGGTGATCAGGACCGCGTCCTCCCGAACCCAGACCGTGTCTCCGTCCGGATGCACGACCCGGTACTCCGATCGGAACGGTTCGCCGGTGCGATCCGATCGCTCGCTTTCCGCCACGACCCGGTCGAGATCCTCCGGGTGGATGGCGTCCGCCCAGGCGTTGGGTCGACTCAGGAACTCCTCCCGTCCGATGCCGAACAGGTCGATGACGCTCGGGCTCACGTCGATCATCGGTTCGTCGGGATCCGCCGCATCCACATAGAGGACCGCCGGCAACTGATCGATGATCCCCCGATACCGAAGCTCGAGCTCGTGGCCTCGGTCGTCGTTCGCCCCGGAAGGTGGGTCGAAGTACCCCTCTCGGGTCGACGATGGATCCACGTGGGTGGCTTCCCGTTCTCTCGTCATGGGTCGGTGCATCGCAGCCGCGAGGGCGGCTGACTCCTCAGGGAAGCATCGGCGATATGCCGCGAGGACTTGACCGCCGGTTCAGGCGGCGGTCAGGAGCTCCATGCCTTCGCTAGCACCCGTTCTCGTCCGGAAGGAGGGGTCGGAACAGGATCGAGAACTTCGTCCCGGCGTCCGTCCACGGGGTGAGCTGGTTCGCTCGCGAAGCCATCTCGCGGACGGTCGTCCAATCGGAGCCCTCCACGACCCCGCACCGATAGAGGCCCAGATCGTCGGTGGTGTCACCGAAGTCGGCAAGGGCGCCCTCGAGCGGCCACGGGGACGGATCTTGGGGCAGGTCGACCTTGCGGTACGACGCGATGAAGAGGCGGGCAGCAGATGCCTCGTACGCCGCCTCCGGACCGAGCGATCCCTCGGGAAGCCATGTCTCGAGCGTTCCCAGCTTGGTGACCAGCTCATGGAGCCGGAGGCGGGCTCGATATTCCTCCTCCGGCATCCCTTCCGGTCGCTCGCTCAGCTCGCCCAGCCCGTATGCGCGGATGGTCCTGTCCACTCCGCCGGCGGAGACGGTGAGCACGGTCGTGGGGACGTCCGCCATCTCCATGAACCCCAGGTCGTGCAGATCGCCGGGGATCGTCGCGATCGCATCGAGTGCCTCGTCCAGGATCGCCTGTACGCCGGCCTCATCGATCCGCCGGGACGAGATCGCCGGCAGCGCGGGAGAGGGGTAGATCTCGATCTGCGCGCCCGGGAGCACGAGCGTCCCGTCACCGTAGAGCGCGAAGTTCGGGACGTTGGTGTAGGTCCATTCGATCGGGGTGAACCCGCCCTGGGATCCGACCCGGACGAGCAGGTCGTTGCGGGCGGTGCTGTGATCGATGCCGTCTCCGGCACCCGGATCCACCGGCGCGTCGGCGCAGGCGGAAAGCGCGAGGAAGAGCGCGAGCGACGCAGCGGCAGGGCGGACCTTCATGGTTGCCTCCGGTGTCGATGGTAGGCGCTTCGACGCCCCGAGTTCCCGATGTGGTTCCTGCTCGTTCCCGTCAACCGGTCGGTCGGGCCTTCGCTTCGAGGCCACGGATCAACAGATCGAGGCCGAACTCGAACTGCTCGTCGGCGTCGCATTCGGCGAAGTATGGCGATACCGCCACGAGCGCCTCGAACTCATCCGGGAGGGCCGAAACCAGATCCGCGTGGGCCTTCAGGTGCGCCTCGTCGGATCCGCCCGCGATCGAGCCGAGCTCCATCATCACGAACCCTTGGATGTAGCCGCCGAACGCGTGGAACGCCTGCGCGGTGTCACGGTCGGAGAGGCCGGCCCCGCGGAGGAGCCTGAGCGCGAACTCCATGGGGCGCATCGAGTCCACCGTGCGGACCGGGCCTCGTTGCTCGGCGAACAGGCGCATCACGGCCGGATGCGACTGCAGGAGGCGACGCCACGCGCGGGCTCCTCTCCTGCAGTTCTCCGCCCAGTCCTCGACGGGATCGGGGAATTCGAACCCCGCCATGACGTGCTCACAGATCCCGTCGAGCAGGTCTTCCTTGTCCTCGACGTGGTGGTAGAGCGACATCGCTTCGACGCCCACCTCGCGAGCGACCCTCCGCATCGAAACGGCGTCGAGTCCCTCCTCGTCCATGACCCGAAGAGCGGCTTCGATCACGCGCTCGCGGGTGAGGGGCTCCCTGCTCCGTATCTCGTTCACAGTCATGTCATGTCCCGTTCTTGCTCGCACCGTAGGTTCGGGGTTGACAGGCTTACGTCGTACGCCTAGTGTCCGTACATCGTAAGCATACGACGTACGTTCCGCAAGATGCGCGGAGGGGGAGCTGAGATGAGGGTCAACCCGGAAACGTTCGCTCGAGCGAGTAGCCGCCACCCATGGCGAACCGTCGTGATCTGGGTCGTCGTGCTCGGTGGAGCGATCGGCTTGATCGCCGGCGGGCTGTTCGGCGACGCGCTGACGAATGCCATCGACTTCACCAACGAGCCCGAGGCCAAGGAGGCCGCCCGGCTCGTCGAGGAGCGTCTGCGGGGCGAGGAGCCCGACTCCGAGCTGATCCTCGTGATCTCAGAGAACACGACCGTCGAGGATCCCGCCTTCGCAGGATACGTCGGCGCCCTGCAGGAGAAGGTGCAGGCACTCGGTCCCGACGTCGTCAGGAGCGTGGGCAGCTTCCTCACCGAGGACGGCCCGGTGTCGGAGAGCGGCCGCGCGGTGCTCATGCCCGTGCTCATGACCGAGACCGATGAGGACCAGCTGAGCGACGACGCCAAGCTGCTCGATGACGCGGTCACGTCGGTCGATCGGCCGGACGGGTTCGAGACCCATGTGGCCGGTCCGGCCACCCTCTTCAATCAGTTCAACGAGATCATCGAGGAGGACATCCAGAAGGGTGAGAGCATCGGCGTGATCGTCGCGCTCATCGTGTTGCTGGTGGTCCTCGGTGCCGTGGTCGCGGGGATCATCCCGATCGTGCTCGCAGCGTTCTCCATCGCGATCGCCATGGGAGCGACCGCTCTCGCTGGACTCGTCGTCGACTTCTCGTTCTTCGTGCAGAACATGATCACGATGATCGGCCTCGCGGTCGGGATCGACTATTCGCTCTTCATCGTGGCCAGGTACCGGGAGGAGCGGCTCCACGGGCGCGACAAGCTCGAGGCCATCGGCCGCGCCGGTGGAACCGCCAACCGAGCGGTGTTCTTCAGTGGGATGACGGTGGTCCTCGCGCTGCTCGGACTGCTGATCGTCCCGAACACGATCTTCCGGAGCTTGGCGAGCGGAGCCATCTTCGTCGTCCTGGTCGCCGTCGCTGCCTCGATGACACTGCTGCCCGCGATCCTCGCGCTGATGGGAGACAAGGTGAACGCGCTCCGCGTTCGCAGGAACGCCGGTCGTGTCGAGGCCGGGACGGGCTTCTGGGATCGTGCCACCCGTCTCGTGATGGGCCGGCCGGTCATCAGCCTCCTGGTGGGGGCAGGCCTTCTCGTGGTCCTGGCGATCCCCTACTTCAGCATCCACACCGGGACCTCCGGGGTGAGCACGCTGCCGGATGACATCGAGGGGAAGCGTGCGTTCCTCTTGCTGGAGGAGCACTTCGCCGGAGGTCTGTCCGAGCCGGCGGAGATCGTGATCGACGGCGACGTCTCCGCACCGGAGGTCCAGAGCGCGATCGACGAGCTCACCTCGACCGTGACCGCCGATCGGGCGTTCGCTGCTCCGAGTCCGCTCGAGGTGAACGATGCGGGCGATCTCGCGGTGCTCTCCATCCCGTTCCGGGGGGACATCTACGAGGACGTCTCGGTCCAGGCCATCCGAGACCTCCGGGAGGAGTACGTCCCCGAGGCGTTCGCCGATACGGATGCTCGCGTCCTGGTGGGCGGGGAGACCGCGTTCAACGTGGACTTCTTCAATCAGTCCGACACGTACATGCCCATCGTCTTCGCGTTCGTGCTGGGACTGTCCTTCCTGCTCCTCACGGTCGTGTTCCGGTCGGTGGTGCTGCCGGTCAAGGCGATCCTCATGAACCTGCTGTCCGTCGGAGCGGCGTACGGCATGGTCGTGATGTTCTTCCAGCAGGACGTGGGACCGGGCTTCGTGAAAGACATCGCCTCGGCGTTGAACTTCATCCAGGTCGAATCGATCGAGGCGTGGATCCCACTGTTCCTGTTCTCCGTCCTGTTCGGCCTGTCGATGGACTACCACGTGTTCCTGCTCACGCGGATCCGGGAGCACTACGACCTCACCGGGGACAACACGGAGTCGGTGGCGTACGGCCTCCGGACGACGGCGGGGATCATCACGGGCGCCGCGTTGATCATGGTCGCGGTGTTCGGCGGGTTCGCCGCCGGCCGTCTCTCGCCGCTCCAACAGATGGGGTTCGGCCTGGCCGTCGCCGTGTTCCTGGACGCCACGATCGTGCGGACGATCCTGGTTCCGTCGGCGATGAAACTTCTCGGCGATGCCAACTGGTACCTCCCGCGGTGGCTGGAGTGGTTGCCCAAGCTCGACGTCGAGGGCCATCAGGCAGCCGAGAGCCGCGTGGACATCCCCGACACGCCGGCGGAGCTGGTGGAAGCGGGCGAACCAGGGAAGCGCCCCGGCGAGTTCGGATAGAGCTGCGTCATCCCGGGAGCCGAGAGCGGGTCTTCTCGCTCTCGAGCTCCCGGAGGGCGTCTCGTGCGACCCATCGAGCGGACGGAGCGTCGAGCCCGAGGAGCCGCTCCGCCTCATCGATCGCCGCGGCGTGGAGCGTTGGGTTCCGCTTCCCGATCTGCCGGAGCGCCCAGGACACGCCCTTCTTCACCTCGTTCCTCTCGTCGATCGCGGCCCGGCGGATCAGGGGCAGGTAGCCGATGAACTCCCGGTCCGGCGCGTCCTTCGCCCACACGGCCCGTCGCGCGATCATCGAGAACGCGCAGCGCTTGACGTACCCCTCGGAGCGCCGGCTCCAACCGGGGATCCTCGCGATCCCGATCGCCGTTCGGCCGAAGAGATCCGCGGCGAAGTCGCACAGGTCCCACGACGACAGATCGACCGCCCAGGACTCCAAGTCCTCTTCATCGATCGAATCGGCGTCGGCCACGAGGGTGGCGAGGATCCGGGCTTCGTGGATCCCGGTTCGCCACAGGGTCCTCGCGAGATCCTGATCGGTCCCACATCGCTTCGCCACGGAACGGATATCGGGGACGTTGACTCCGAGTGCGTTCGATACATCGATGCCCACGCGCACCATGCCCGGCTTGCGCGCGGGATCCGCCTTCGCCCGAAGCTCGGCGATCACCGTGTCGGCGGACATCGAGATCAGCCTACGGTGCGAGCGAGCGCCGACCTCTTCGCCTCCGGCGCCGAGGTACGGCCCTGCCGACCCCGAGGGGGCAAGGTAGGGTTCGGCCTCGATGGGAGCCGACCACGACGCGGTGCGGGCGCGACTCGGGCCCGTGGGCGTGTGGACCTTCGCGTTCGACGCGCTCCGCGCCGCGGGCGTTCGTGAGGCCGTCGCCGAGATCGAGGGCCTCGGGTTCCCGGCGCTCTGGGTACCCGAGGGCGGATCGTCGAGGGAGATCTTCGCGCATCTCTCGCTCCTCCTGGCCGCCACACGCGACATCACGGTGTGCTCCGGGATCGCGAACGTCACGGCCCGCCATCCGGAGGCCATGGCCGGCGGAGCGAGGACGCTCGCGGACGCTTACGGCGAGCGAGCGGTCGTCGGGATCGGGATCGGGCACCAATACACGGCCGGACGCCGACGGCAGGAGTGGCAGGATCCCGTCGGTCGCATGGCGGCGTACCTCGAGGCGATGGACGGGGCCCGGGCGGGTCCCGACCCAGAGATCCCGGTGCGTCGAGTGATCGCGGCGCTCGGTCCACGGATGCTCGAGGTGGCCGCGTCGAGGACGCTCGGCGCTCACACGTACTTCGTGCCCGTCGAGCACACGGCGAGAGCCCGAGAGCTGCTCGGGCCGGAGCCGGTGCTCGCCGTCGAGCAGACGGCCATCGTCTCGGGCGATCCCGCGGTCGCCCGCGGGATCGCTCGACCCTGGGCGGCCGACTACCTGGAGCTTCCGAACTACGCGAACAACTGGCGCCGCTTGGGCTACGGGGACGACCTCGGTGACGGTGGGAGCGAACGTCTCATCGACGCGGCATTCGCGTGGGGCGATATCCCCTCGATCGTGAGCCGCATGCGGGAACACCTGGACGCGGGTGCGGATCACGTCTGCGTCCAGGTGATCTCGGGAGCGGACGGCGACGTCTGTCTGCCCGCCCTGCGCGACCTCGCCGACGCGCTCCTGTGATCGGGTCAGCGTGATGCGGAAACTCCTGACGGGCCGGGCCGCCCCCTTCTGGTACGTGCTCGCCGACGCGACGGCGCTGGTGGCCTTCGTGGTGGTCGGGCTCCGTGGACATCGTGGAGACACGGTGGAAGGTTTCCTCAGGAACGCCGTCCCCCTGCTCGCGGTCTGGTTCCTGGTGGCATGGCGGGCGCGGACCTACCGCCGGCCGGGGTGGCGGAGCCTCCTCATGTGCTGGATCGTCGCGGTGCCGATCGGCCTCCTGGTAAGAACCGTGCTCGTGGGATCGCCGCGCGGAGCGAAGATCCTCGTGTTCGTGGGGATCGGGCTCGCCTTCACCCTGCTGTTCCTTGTGCTCGGGCGCCTGCTGGTGCGACTCGTTTCCCGCGGCCGATGAGTCTTCGCCGCGTCTAGTAGCGGTCGTCGTGAGAGGGCAGGTCGCGGGGCTGCTGCGAACGCTGACCCCACGACCAGGTGCGCACCTGCGAGTGGCCCTCGATGCCGCCCCGCTCCCACCGGCGGATCTGCGACTTGAACGAGTACGCGACGACGGCGATCAGCGCCGCGATCGTGAGCAGGATCGTCAGGACCAGGATCGCGGTGAGCTTGAGCACGGCGCCCAGCACGCCGAACGCCGCCGCGAGGAGAACCAAGAACAGGATCACCCAGGCCATGAGGTCATCGTACGAGCTGTTCGGCGAAACGTTCGAGGCGGCCTGCGAGTGTGCCCGGGTGCTGCAGCGGCAGGTCGTGGATCCCCTCCATCCAGGAGATGCGGACGGGTGCTCCCGATCTCGCCACCCGTTTCGCCGCTCGGCCCTTGCGCTCGTCCCACTCGGGGTCCCCGCCTCCACGAGCGAGGATGGCCAACGTGGGAACCGTGAGTCGTGCGAGCTCGGCATCGGGGTTCTGGAGCCAGATCGCCCGCAGGATCCGGAGATGGTTGGCCCTCGAAAGCCGGGGCCGGATCCGGCCTCGGCGGTCGACGCGCATCACCGCCAGGACGATCTCCTCGATCTGCGGTGTGACCTCGACCGCATCCCCGAGGAACGTGTGGATCATGCGACGGAACTCGCTCACGGGCATGCCCGCGAGGTGGGGCGGCGCCAGCCGCTGTGCCGCGGTGGCCCAGTCCATCGTTTCCCGGAGCCCACTGATGCCACCGTCCACCAGCACGGCGCCACCGACCGCGCGCGGGTGACGAGCCGCGAGCTCCAGCGCGACCATCGCTCCCCACGAATGCCCGGCGATGAGGGGACGCCGCAGGTTCGTCGCGCGGATCACGGCGCGCGCATCAGTCACGACCGGGTCGAAGCCGTACCCGCTCGAAGGCTTCGCGGAAAGACCGTGACCTCGGGCGTCGTACGTGATGACCCGGAACCGTCGGGTCAGCCTGGGCAGCATGAGGTCCCAGATCCGCTGGGAAGACGCCAGGCCGTGGTGGAGGAGGAGACCCGGGGCCGAGGTCGACGGAGCCTGGTGCTCACGGACGGCGAGCATGACCCCACCGTCTCCGTGAACGCGCATCTCCTTCATACTCGGACGCGCATGCTAGAGGAGTTCCGCTCCCCGCTCGGCGACCACGCCAACGTCGGCCGGGTCGCCATCGTGACGGGCGGCGGCACGGGGATCGGCCGGGCGACGGCGCGAGAGCTGGCGCGGACCGGCGCGCGCGTCGCGATCTGCGGCCGGCGACACGAACCCCTCGAGGAGGCGCGGACCGAGCTGGAGGCCGCCGGTCGTGAGGTGCTCGCGATGCCCTGTGACGTCCGCGAGCCGGAGCAGGTCGAGGTCTTCCTCGATGCCGTGGACGAGCGATTCGGGACGACCGACATCCTCGTGAACAACGCGGGAGGGCAGTTCGCGGCGCCCCTCGAGCAGATCGGATTGAAGGGGCTTCGCGCCGTCCACCGGCTCAACGTGGACGCGCCCTGGCACCTGACGAACAGGGTCGCCGAGCGGTGGATGATCCCCGATCGTCGCGGCTTCGTCTGCTTCGTCGGGTTCAGCCCGCGGCGAGGCGTGCCGCTGATGGCGCACTCCTCCGCGGCGCGTGCAGCCCTGGAGAACATGGCGTCGACGATCGCGATCGAGTGGTCGAAGTACGGGATCCGGGCGGTGTGCGTCGCGGCGGGGTTGATCCAGACCGAGGGGATGCTCCGGTACGGAGGCCAGGAGCTGGTCGATGAGTACGCGAAGACGGTCCCGATGGGACGGGCGGGCCGGCCGGAGGAGGTCGCGGCCGCGATCGCGTTCCTGGCGAGCGACGGCGGCGCGTACGTGACGGGGACCACCGTGGTGGTCGACGGTGGTGCGGACGCGTGGGGTATCGGCACGCCGCCACCGCCCATCGAGTGAAGTCCGACGAGGATGCCGAACCACGACGACGCCACTACGAGGAAGGAGACCTGCATGTACGGAACGTTGATGCGTGCGCGCGTGACGCCCGAGAACCGCTCCGCCCTCCTCGCGCTGATGGGTGAGGGCGCGGGTGCGAAGGGGTTCCAGGCGACACACGTCTTGGTGCCGGACGAAGACGACGGCACCGTGTTCGCCGCGATCTTGTTCGACGACCGGGAGAGCTACTCAGCCAACGCCCACGATCCCGCCACCGAGGAGTGGTACGGCCGTTTCCGGGCGCTCCTGGAGGACGACCCCGGGTGGACCGACGGCGAGTGGGTCTCGTTCCCGGCGAGCCGCTAGCCTGTCAGCTTCCAGGAGAGGGGTGACCCGATGGCAGACGCGCTGCAGAACTTCATCGACGGGAAGTGGGTGGACGCCCAGGACGGGGGCCGTTTCGACGTGTTCAACCCCGCGACGGGCGAGGTGATCGCGACCGCGCCCGACTCGAAGGAGGCGGACGTCGAGGCGGCCGTCTCCGCCGCGCGCCGGACCTTCGACGAGGGGTCGTGGTGGCCCGGCACGTCTGCCCGGGAGCGAGGCAGCATCCTCTTGCGAGCCGCGGACATCGTTCGACGGGAGCACGAGCGCCTCGCGGCGCTGGAGTCGCTCGACTCCGGCAAGCCGATCGGCGACGCGCGCGAGGACGTGTCCGAGGTCGCGTTCATGTTCGAGTACTACGGCGGCTGGGCCACGAAGATCGACGGCGACTCGCACCACGTGTCGGCCGACGCGATGTTCATGGTGTGGAAGGAGCCGATGGGCGTCGCCGTCGGCATCACGCCGTGGAACTACCCGCTGATGATGGCGGCGCAGAAGGTGGCGCCCGCGCTCGCCGCCGGATGCACCTTCATCCTGAAGCCGCCCGAGCAGACCCCGCTCACCTGCCTCGAGCTCCCGAAGATCCTCGAAGAGGCGGGGTTGCCGGCCGGCGTCCTGCACGTCCTCACCGGCTTCGGCGAGATGGCCGGCGCGCCCCTCGTCGCCCATCCCGCCGTGGACAAGGTCGGCTTCACAGGTTCCAGAGAGGTGGGGAAGATCATCATGCGCTCCGGCGCGGACACGCTGAAGCGCGTGACGCTGGAACTCGGCGGGAAGTCGCCGAACATCGTGTTCGCCGATGCCGACCTCCCGGCCGCGTTCGAAGGATCCGCGAACGGCGTCTTCTGGAACCAGGGCGAGATATGCTCGGCCGGCACCCGAGTCTTCGTCGACACGAAGGTCTACGACGATGCCGTGAACGCGTTCGTCGACCGAGCCAAGGACGTGAAGCTCGGTGAGGGCTCGGACGAGTCCACCACGATGGGTCCGCTCGTCTCGAAGGAGCAGCAGGAGCGGGTCGAGCGCTACATCGAGATCGGGGCCGGCGAGGCGACCCTCGCGGCCAAGGGCGACAAGCCCGACGATCCTCGACTCGCCGGTGGGTACTTCGTGCCGCCGACGATCTTCGCCGACGTGACGAACGACGCGACGATCGCGCGTGAGGAGATCTTCGGACCGGTCATGTCCGTGATCCCGTTCTCCTCGGTCGAGGACGTGATCGCGATGGCGAACGACAACGACTACGGGCTCGCCGCGGCGGTGTGGACGCAGGACATCAAGAAGGCCTTCCGCACCGCGCAGGCGCTGCGATCGGGCATCGTGTGGATCAACGACACGCAGCCGGCACCGACCGAGATGCCCTGGGGCGGCTACAAGCAGTCCGGGATCGGGCGCGAGCTGGGCAAGGAAGGCGTCGAGGACTTCCTCGAGAAGAAGTCCGTCTATCTGAACCTCTCCTAGCGTCGTGGAGTCGCTCTCGCGCCGGACGTTCATCCGAGCCGCGGGTGCGGTGGCGGGGGGAGCCGTCATCGCGGCGTGCGCCCCGGGCCGCTCACGCCCGGTGGCTGCCTCGGGCTCGTTGCCGATCCACGGTGACAACCTTCCGATCGATCCGGCGACGACGGTGGAGCGGGGCGCGACGCTCCGGATCTATCAATGGCGGGACTACCTGGCCGGCGACGTGCTCGAGAGCTTCGCCCGTCGACACTCCGCGTCGGACGTCGAGGTCGAGGTGGAGAGCTTCACCACGATGGCGGAGGCCGTCGAACGGTTGCGACGGCCCCGTGCCGACTTCGACGTGTTCTTCCCGACGACGGACGCCCTCCGGCGGCTGGCATCCGAGCGGCTGCTCCTTCCCCTCACACACGAGCTCCTGCCGAACCGGAAGAACCTCTGGCCGTACTTCCGAACGGAGGACGGCCCGTTCTACGACGTGGGTCAGCGTTACAGCGTCCCGTACACCGTGTACTCCACCGGGATCGGATGGCGGCGAGACCTCGTTCGGGGCGGGGACGCGCCCGAGTACCTGGCGAATCCCTACGACGCCTATTGGAACGAGCGATACCGGGGAGCGGTCGGGATCTACGATGACTACCGCGAGGCGGTCGCGATGGCCCTGCTGCGCCGCGGCGACGATCCCAACACCGGCGAGGAGCGAACGGTCGCGCGAGCCGTGGACGACCTCGTCGCGCTCGCCGACGCGGTGGAGGTCGAGGTGTCTGCCGAGGGCGCCTACCACGAGCTCCAGACCGGCGAGTACGCGTTCCAGCAGTCGTGGTCGGGGGACCTGCTCTCCGCCAAGCGCTTCGGGGCGGTCGCAGCCGACGATGCCGGCCTCGTCGCCTACACGTGGCCTCGCGGCGGCATCGTCGGCTGCGACCTGACGGCGATCTGCGCACGGGGACGCAACCCCGTCCTCGCCCACGCGTTCCTCGATCATCTGATGGACGTCGGGGTCGCGATGCGGAACTTCCGCTGGAACGGCTACCAGCCCCCGGTGGGGGACGACCCTCCGGCGGTTCCGATGTACCTGCGCGATGCGATCCTCCACCCCGACGACCTCACCGAGGGTCGGTTCCTGCGACCGCTCGGGCCGGAGGCCGACGCCCGGTGGCGCGTGGGGTGGCAACGCTTCCTCGAGGCCGTCGCTCGCTAGCCGATCTCGGCCGTCCACGTGCCGCTCTCGTCGTAGCCCGTGAGCGCGACGAGTGGCTCCGCGGTCGCAGGATCCACGGCGAGGATCCAGATCGTCGCATCGGTGCACTCGAGGTTGTTGGGATCGTTGCCTCTGGCATCCGAGACGAGCTCGCCTTTGGCGTTCCGAAGGCAAACACCTCGTGCGAACAGGATCCACGCGGGCCCGATCGATCGCCCCTCCAGCGTGTCGCGGACCGAGGCGAACGCGACCTGCACCTCGGCGCCCTCGGCCGGATACCGGGTGCGGACCTCGGCCGGCGTGAGCTCTGCCCTGGCATCCCCAGGGGGTGGTTCGAGCTCGAAACCGAGGGCGCCGGGGATCGGCTGCCGCATCGACTGCCGGAAGCGGGCGTAGGGGTCGGGTGCCTCCGCCAGGAGCACGACGATCCCCAGCGTGATCGAGGCGACGGTGGCCAGGACCATCATCACGATGCGCTTCATGTCCTGGTCCTCCCGCGAGCGAACAGCCCGGTCGCGGTGATACCCACCGTGGCGAGCACGATGACCGCCATCGCCGCCCGCAGGTCGACGGTGTCGGCGATCCACCCCAGCAGGGGCGGCGACCACACGAAGCCGGTGTAGCCGACGGTCGCGACGGCGGCGATCGCGTTGGGATCGTCGCTGATCTCATCGACCAGGCTGAACCCCGCCGGGCCGGCCGCCGACATCGCGAATCCCATGAGGAGGAACGCGCCGGCCACGACCGGCGTCGTCTGCGCGAGGACCGCGATCGTCCCGCCGATCCCACCCCCGATGCCAGCGATCACGATCGTCCTCCGGGGCCCAAGTCCGAAGAGGACCCTGGCCGCGAACAGCCGCCCGATGAACAGCGCTCCCGCGAACGCGACGAAGGCCGCGCCCGCCGCCGCCGGCGACGCGCCGAGCTCCTCACGCAGGTACAGGCCCGACCAGATGTCCATGGAGCCCTCGACGAGGAAACAGAACAGCACGGTGAGCGCCGGGACCCAGAGCGCCGGGGTGCGGCGGAGCGCCGAGATCGACAGGACCGATGCGGCGCCCTCGCCGGTGGGCTCCCGTGAGGCGCTCGTGAGGTTCCACCAGGCCGCCGCGAGCAGCGCGACGCCGGCTGCCGCGAGGCCCAGCCGATGATCCCATCCGACCGTCCGAAGGATCCCCGCACCGCCGGCTCCCGTGACGCCCCCCAACGCGTAGCTCGCATGCAGCCACTGCAGGACCGGTCGCCTGGTCCGAGCCTCTTCACGTTGCGCGGCGACGTTCACGTAGACGTCGATCAGCCCGTTCCCGACGCCGACCAGGACGAACGTGGCCAGCAGCGCCGACGTCGGTCCGACGGCGAGCGCGACCGACGCGACCGCGAGGGTTGCCAACGACAACGGCACGCTCGCGTGGAGCGACAGTCGCTGGAGTCGAGGCGCGCCGGCCAGCATCGTCACGATCGCCGCGACGGACAGGAGCGAGTACAGGATGCCCAGGCGGCTGTCGGTGAGCGAATGGTGCCGCTGGAATTCGAAGACCAGGATCACCCAGACACCCCAGAACTGCCCGAAGCTCCAATACGCTGCCAGCAGCGGGAGCGTCCGCCTCCGGACCAGCGGCTCGCGTCCGTCCTCGGTCGTGGATCGACCCATGCCCGGATGATGGCAGGAGGGCGAGTCCCACCGCGTCGTGGCGGTCGTCTCCAGCAGGCCGGCTCATGCTCGCGATACACTCCCCGACTCATGGCGGGTGGCGAGGTGCAGCTGGTCGATCTGGTGAAGCGCTTCGGCGACTTCACCGCCGTCGACGGCATCAACCTCAAGGTCGCGCCCGGCGAGTTCTTCTCGCTGCTGGGCCCGTCGGGCTGCGGGAAGACCACGACCCTTCGGATGATCGCCGGATTCGAGCGACCGACGGAAGGGCAGGTCGTCCTCGACGGCACGGACGTGGCCAGCGTGCCGCCGCACAAGCGGCACGTGAACACCGTCTTCCAGAACTACGCGCTGTTCCCGCATCTGAACGTCGAGAAGAACGTGGCCTTCGGCCTCCGATACAAGGAGACGTCGAAGGGGGAGAGCGGGAAGCTCGTGGCGCGCGCGCTGGAGCTCGTACGACTGACGGGCTACGAGAAGCGCAGGCCGAACCAGCTCTCCGGCGGCCAGCAGCAGCGTGTCGCCCTCGCCCGGGCGCTGATCCTGAACCCCGCCGTCCTCCTGCTCGACGAACCCCTGGGCGCACTCGACGCGAAGCTCCGGAAGGCGCTTCAGATCGAGCTCAAGGCGATCCAGGAGGAGGTCGGGATCACGTTCATCTACGTGACGCACGACCAGGAAGAAGCGCTGACGATGTCGGACCGGCTCGCGGTGATGTCGAACGGGCAGATCGAGCAGGTTGGACCGCCGAAGGAGGTCTACGAGGAGCCCGCCACGGCCTACGTCGCAGATTTCCTGGGTGTCTCCAACCTCATGGACGCGACGGCCTACGGACCGGCCGAGGGTGGTTGCCGCGTCCGGTTCGGGGACTTCGAGCTGATCGCGGGCCAGGGGGAGCCGGACGCGCACGGCGAGGTGCGGCTCTCGATCCGCCCGGAGCGGGTCGACCTGGAGGAGGCGGGAACCGCAGGCGCCAACAGGATCCCCGGCATGGTGGAGCGGCTCGTCTACGTCGGGTCCACGATGCAGGTGATCGTGAATCTCGCGCCGGGAGAGAAGGTGCAAGCCCTCATGCAGAACGAGGGCGAGGCCATCCCGTTCCAGCAGGGAACGTCGGTGTCCGTGCACCTGCCGCGCGAGGCTCTGCGCGTTCTTCCGCAGGGAGAGATCTCCGAGGAAGGGTTCACCGCCGCCGCACAGGCACTGCGATAGATCAGCTCAGATCTCGAAGCGGGCGAAGTCCTCGACCGCCGAGCGCCCGGTCCCTTGCCGCCGATTGAACCAGCGGAGGATCAGGACGGCCACGGTGATCGAGAGCAGCGAGAGCACCATCATGATCGTCGCCAATGCGTTCAGGCTCGGGTTCCCCGCATTCCGAGCCGCGCTGTAGATCTTGATGGGGATCGTGGTGCAGTCCTGCGCGCAGAGGAACTGGCTGATCACGAAGTCGTCGATCGAGATCGCGAACACGATGAAGAAGCTCGACAGGATCGCCGGCGCGAGCAACGGGAGCAGTATGCGCCGGAGCGCGTCCGCCGGTGACGCGCCGAGGTCCATGGCGGCGTCCTCGTAGTCGCGACCGATCGCGAAGAGCCGACCTCGCGTGACGATCACGACGTAGGACAGCGAGAACGTCACGTGGCCCAGGAGCTGGGCCGAGGTACCCAGCTTGAAGTGGTACAGGTTCGAGAAGATCAGGAACATCGAGGCGCCCATCACGATCTCGGGCGTGACCAGCGGGAACAGCATCAGGAAGTTCGCGGCGCCGGCGCCACGGCCTCGCCATCGGGCGAGCCCGATGGCGAGGCCGACCCCCAGCGCCGTCGCGATCGGCATCGTCAGCAGCGCGAGTTTGAGGCTCTGCATGAGCGCCGGCAACAACGTGTCGTCGAAACCCTCGGATGCCTCGTTCCAGATCGCTTCGTACCACTGCAAGCTGAATCCCTGGAAGGTGCTCCGAGAACGACCGTCGTTGAACGAGAACTGGACGGCGATCACGACGGGCGCGATCGTCCAGATGATGTAGAGCCATGTCCAGACCGAGAGGAACCGCGGCTTCCCCCATGGGTTCGAGATGAAGGATCGCAGGCGGCCGACGCGGGGCGAGGCGATCTCTCGTGGGATCGTGGCTTCGGCGGTCGTCACCGCTGAGCCTCCTTGGCCGCCCGGGAGACGCTGACGAGGTAGTAGATCATCAGCGCGGCGATGAACGCCGACAGGAGCAATGTGATCGCCGCGCCTTCCGGTTGCTTGCCCTGTCCCTGCAAGGCAAGGTCGATCGCGTTACCCATCATCGTGTTCTCGGGGCTCGCCGTCATGAGGTTCGGCGTGTAGTAGTCGCCGAACATCGGCAGCGTGATGATCACGGCGCCGGCCAGGATGCCCTGCTTCGACAGGGGCAAGGTGACCCGCCAGAAGGTGCTCGCGGGACTCGCCCCCATGTCGCGAGACGCCTCCAGCTGGGACTTGTCGATCCTGTCGAGCGCGGCGTACAGAGGCAAGATGAAGAACGGGATGTAGCCATAGACGAGCCCCAGGATCACGGTCATGTGAGAGACCGTGCCACTGCTCCAGTTGATGGGGTCGTTCACGAACGGGGTCAGCAGCAAGAGCCGGTTGAACAGCCCCGGATCGCCCGGCTTGACGGACAGGAGGTTCACCCACGCGAGCATGCGCATCAGATAGCTCATCCAGAACGGCGCGATCATCAGCGTGAGCAGGAGGATCTTCAGCCGTCCGCCGTAGCGAGCGATGTAGTACGCGACCGGATAGCCGACAACCAGGCAGATGGTGACCGAGGCCGCCACGTAGGCCAGGGTGCGGAAAAACTGCGCTTGGAGCCCGCTCGATGCGAACAGCTCCGCCGCGGTGGAGGAGAACGTCTCGTACTGCCATTCCAGGGGGTTCCACGCCGGGATGGGGAGTCCGAAGATCTGGTCGCGCCCTCCGAACGCCACCGCCGCGATGGCGTAGAACGGCAGGATGAAGAGCAGGAGTAGCCAGAGGATGCCCGGCGCCGCGAGCGCCGGGTAGTACCACCGTCGTTGCCCGACGATCCCGCCCGCCGGTGTCGGCATACCCCGGAGGTTACGCCCCCGCCTTGAATTCAGCGTAGGCGTCTTGCCAGATCGAATCCACCTCGATCGGGAGGCCCGTCGCGCGCTTCCCGATGTCGAAGTCCTGCTCGGTCACGATGGTCGACTTGAGGTTGTTCCAGTGGCTGCCGGCCGGGGCCTCGTAATCCCAGACGAACCAGCCCTCGAGTCCCGGGTAGCTCTCTTCGAAGATGGTGTCGGGGTTCACCGCGCTGAACGGCACCTGGTAGCCCACCCAGGTCCAGTTCTTGATCGCGTTGAATTCGTCCATCATGAAATCCAGGAAGAGGTGGGCGAGCACCGGGTTCTTCGCATTCGTCGGGATCGCGTACGTGTCGTTGTCGATCGTGCCGCCGAACCCGTCGCGGGCGGGCCAGTAGTAGCGAAGGAGCCCCGCTTCCTTCTTCGGATCACTCGCGTACCAGGGTCCGGCCTGGATGTCGCCGGACCAGGACTGGTGGAGACCGAACTTGCCTTCGGGGACTCCCGAGTAGGCGCCGTCGATCGTGGTCTTGACGCCGACGAGGTCGTTCAGCTCGATCAGACGATCCTTCGCCGTGTTGATGACCGCCGGGTCCGTTTCGTCGAGGTTCGTTTGGTCAGCGAGATCACGGTACATCCCGAGCGCGAGTGCCTCCCGGTAGACGTCGTAGATCCCGACCTTGCCCGCGTAGTCGGCGTTCCAATAGATCTCGTAGGGGTTGGACATCGCTTGGACGTCCTCGACCTCCATCGGAACGATGTCGGTCCGCCACGCCATGCCGGTGTGGTAGATCGTGTACGGCACCGTGTACTGCGACCCCAGGTCGTAGTACGGGTCCTGCATCGCGGGCCACAGGTTCTTGATGTTCGGGATGTAGTCCTGGTTGAGCGGCTGGATCAGCTTGCTCGCCACGAGCTTGGGGATGTAGTCGATCGTGGGGAAGAAGACGTCCACGTCGACCTCGCCGGTCTGGAACTTCTGGATCGCCTGCTCCATGTTGTAGAAGGTCTCGTACTTGACCTCGACGTCGTACTTCTTGCCGAAGTCCTTGAGCACGCGCTTCCACATGTACTGCTCCCAGTTGTAGATCACGAGGGGGCCGGCCTCGGGTTCGAGGTTGGAGTCGATCGGCGGGTTGTCCTCGTAGGTCTGGAGCGTGACGGGATCGCTCAGTGTGCCGAAGCGCGGGGTGATGTCCTCGCCGCCGGGGGTGGGGTTCTCCCCGCCGTCGTCGCCGCCGCACGCCGCGAGGATCGCCGCCGAGGTGGGCAGGGCCACCCCCGCCGCGAGGGATCGCCTGAGGAAATCACGCCTCGAAACGCTCCGGTGGGCTGGATCGCGCGGGTGGAAGACCATGACACCCTCCTCGCTTCGTCGGCTTCGCTCTCGGTTTGAACGCCGGTTCAGGAGGCTATCCCAGCCGCGGGCTCACACGCAAGGCAGCCGAGGGCCTCCCAGGGAGGGATACGAACCGGCGGCCCGCCGGGGTTGGGAGAACGAGACTCCGCTAGCATCCGCGCGATCCACGGAAGGGAGACGATATGGAGGAACCCGTGCTGCTGGTCGAGGACCTGGGTCCGGTCCGGCGACTCACGATGAATCGCCCAGGGTCGCTCAACGCCCTGAACCAGGAGCTGGTGAGTGCGATGTCCGGGGCGCTGGACGAGGCAGCCGGGAACGACGACATCTCCGTCCTGATCCTCCGGGGCGAAGGAAGAGCCTTCAGCGCGGGATACGACCTGAACGAGGACGCGACCGGAGGCATCCAGGACGCTCACCAGTGGCACGACGACCTCACGCACTCGACCCAGGAGATGCTGAAGTTCCTCGATCATCCGAAGCCGATCATCGCCTCCGTGCACTCCTATTGCCTCGCCGGAGGGACCGACCTGATGCTGGCCTGCGACCTCGCGGTGGCCGCCGATGACGCGATCTTCGGGTACGTCGACGTGCGGTTCGGCTCGGGCGTCGTGTCGATGTTCCTCCCGTGGATGGTGGGCGTCCGCGCCGCGAAGGAGCTGCTCTTCACGGGCGAGGATCGCGTCACGGCCGAGGAGGCTCTACGCATCGGGCTCGTCAACCGGGTGGTGCCGCGCGACGAGCTCGACGACGCGACGCTCCGGCTCGCCGAGTCGATCGCGAAGAACGAGCCCTTCGTCGTACAGGCGACGAAGCGCGCCGTGAACCGGGTGTGGGACGGGGCGGGTTTCCGCGAGGCGATGGCGGCGAACACCGAGCTCGACGTGATGATCGAGACCGCGAACCTTCCCGCGCGCGACGAATTCCGCCGGATCACCACGGAACGAGGACTCAAAGCCGCGATCGCCTGGCGCGACGCCAAGTTCCGGGGCGACGCAGGATGACCCCGTCGCCACGCGATCCCCTCGCGGGATCGCGGCGCTCCCGGTGATCTTCGGGCTCTTCGCCGCACTGGGGTGGGGGCTCGCCGACTTCTTCGGGGCGCTCTCGGGGCGCCGGATCGGCGCGATCAGCGCCGTGATGGCCGGCCAGCTGCTGTCGGCGCTGTTCATGACGGCGGTCCTCTTCGCCACCGGCGAGTCCATCCAGCCGTTGGGTGCGGACATCTGGCTCGTCGTGTTGAACGGTGCGGTGGCTGCGCTGGCCTACACCACTCACTACAAAGCGCTCGAGCTGGGACCGGTCGCCGTCGTCTCGCCGATCGGTGCGGGCTACGCCTTGGTGGGCGTCGTCCTCGCGATGCTGATCCTCGGCGAGCGCCCCACCGGGCTCGCGCTGATCGGGGCGGCGGTCGCGGTCGTCGGCGTGGCGCTCGTCTCGACCGATCTCAAGAAGCTGCGCCAAGGCATCGAGAACCGCCTCCCCGGTCTGCCCTGGGCCGTGGTGGCGGCGATCAGCTTCGGCGTCGCCGGGTTCCTTCTCGGCTGGATCTCGGATCGAGCGGGATGGATCCCGGGACTGTGGGGATCCCGGGTGTCCCAGGTCGTGTTCTATCTACCTCTGTTCGTGGTCTTCCGACGCGAGCTCTCGCGGGTGCGCCTCGGCTTCGGCCTGTGGATCGCGCTCCTCGCCGGCGCCGGGGACATCCTCGGCGTCGTGATGTTCTCCGTCGGCTCGGAGCGCGGCCTCAACTCGATCGTGCTCGCCGCGAGCGCCGTGTTCCCGCTGATCGCGGTGACCCTTTCGGTGATCGTCTTCAAGGAACGGCTCGTGGCCAACCAGCTCGTCGGCGTGGTCCTGGTCGTCGGCGGTCTGCTCCTGCTCGGTCTCGGCTGACCGGGCGACGCCCGCGCTTCAAGCCAGGTGGCGGTAGAAGTCGACCTTCTCGGCCTCGAGCGGCGTGTTCCCCAAGATGAGATCCGCTGCTTTCTCCGCCAGCATCATCACGGGCGCGTAGATGTTGCCGTTCGTGACGTACGGCATCGACGAGGCGTCCACGACGCGCACTCCCTCCAGCCCGCGCACCTTCATCGTGAGGGGATCGACGACGGACAGGTCGTCGGTCCCCATCCGGCACGTGCACGAGGGGTGCAGCGCGGTCTCGCCCTCCCGGCGCACCCAGTCCAAGACCTGCTCGTCGGTCTCCACCTGCTTCCCGGGGGAGAGCTCACCGCCGTCGAACGGACCGAACGCCGGCTGCGACAGGATCGTCCGCGCGACGTGGATCGCTTCGACCCATTCCCTCCGATCCTGGTCGGTCGAGAGGTAGTTGAATCGGAGTGCGGGATGTGTCCGAGGATCGGTGTCCACGATCTTCACCGACCCTCGTGCGTCCGAGTACATCGGTCCGATGTGGACCTGGTAGCCGTGGTCCCCGGCAGGTGCCGACCCGTCGTAGCGAACGGCGACGGGCAGGAAATGGAACATCAGGTTCGGATAGGCGACCTCGTCGTTGCTCCGGACGAAGCCGCCCGCCTCGAAGTGGTTCGTCGCACCGAGCCCGGAGCGGAAGAACAGCCACTGCGCGCCGATGAACGGCTTCCGCCAGTGCTTCAGGCCCGGGGCGACCGACACGGGCTGCGTGCACGAGTGCTGGACGTACACCTCCAAGTGATCCTGGAGATGCTCGCCCACCCCCGGGACGTCCTGCACGACGTCCACGCCGAGCGCTCGGAGCTCCTGCGCGTTGCCGACCCCCGAAAGCTGCAGGGTCTGCGGCGAGTTGATGGCGCCTCCACACAGGATCACTTCGCCTGCCCGAGCCTTCCGAGTCGGACCCTTCCCACGCGTGTACTCGACCCCGACCGCTCGCGTCCCCTCGAAGAGGATCTTGGTGACGAACGCCCGAGTGCGCACGTCGAGGTTCGGTCGGCTCGAGACCGGATGGAGGTACGCACGGGCGGCCGACAGCCGGCGCCCCCGGTGCACGTTCCGGTCGAACGGCGCGAAGCCCTCCTGGCGATACCCGTTCACGTCGTCGGTGAGGGGGTACCCCGCCTGCTGGACCGCTTCGAAGAACGCGCCGAACAACGGGCTCTTCGCGGGTCCCCGCTCGAGGACGAGCGGGCCGCTGTGTCCTCGATACTCGTCGGCGGGCTCCGCGGCGAGGCAGCTCTCCATCCGGCGGAAGTACGGAAGGCAGTGGGCGTGATCCCACGTCTCCATGCCCGGGTCGGCCGCCCACCGCTCGTAGTCGAGCGGGTTGCCGCGCTGGAAGATCATCCCGTTGATGCTGCTCGATCCCCCGAGGACCTTGCCGCGGGCGTGATAGATGCGACGCCCGCCCATGTGGGGCTCCGGCTCGGACTCGTACTTCCAGTCGTACCAGCTCCACCCGATCGGGTAGGTGAGCGCTGCCGGCATGTGGATGAAGACGTCCCAGAGGTAGTCGGGGCGTCCCGCCTCCAGCACCAGCACGCGGTTCGACGGGTCCGTCGTGAGGCGATTCGCAAGCACGCAGCCGGCCGAACCACCGCCGACGATCACGTAGTCGAACGCCCGCTCCATCGGTGCACAGTGTGTCGCAAAGGACGGTGACGCGCTCGCGGGGGAACTGCGCTACCGTGCTCGTGCATGGACGGGCCGTCCCCCACCGCCAGCGACACGTTCGAGATCTCGGTGGGTGCCGTTCGAGAGGCGAGCGCGCGCGGGATCCCGCTCAAGCTCCTCGGCGGGCAGGCGGTTCGGGTCCTCTGTCCTTCCTTCCCCCACCGCGCGCGCGACGGTCAGGACATGGACTTCGCCTGCATCTCGTCCAAGAAGCGTGACGTGATCGCCTTCTTCGCCGAGCAGGGATTCCTCAGCGACCAGCGATTCAACACGCTGCACGGCGATAGGCAGATGTACTTCACCACCGCCGACGGCGCGACCTCGGTCGACGTGGTCATGGACCGGCTCCGGATGTGCCACGAGCTCGAGTTCGGTTCGCGGATCGATCGGATGCCCGAGACGCTCGACGTCGCCGATCTCTTGCTGACGAAGCTCCAGATCTTCGAGCTCAATCGGAAGGACGTGCACGACATCCTCCACCTGTTCTCGGGGTACCCGGTCGCCGACGGCGATGAGGCGGGCACGATCGGGATGGGCAGGGTGGGCAAGATCGTCGGCGAGGACTGGGGGTGGTGGCGCACCGTCACGATGAACCTGGAGAAGGTCATCCTCTACGCGGAGGGGCGTCCGCCGGATCTCGTCCCGGAGGATCCTCCGTTCGACCCTTCCGCACAGGCGATCGCCCTGCTCGACGCGTGCAACGCCGCGCCGAAGACCCTGAAGTGGAAGATGCGCGCGAAGGTGGGCGACCGCGTCCAGTGGTACGAGCTCCCGGAGGAGGTCGGGCACTGACCCGAGCGCCGTTGTCCTGCCCGGCACCTCTCCCGGCTTGCGTGCCGGAGGCTCCGGGGTCAAGATTCCCCCGGTGAAGATCTTCTTCGTGACCGACCTCCACGGGTCGGAGATCTGCTGGAAGAAGTTCCTGAACGCCGGGTCGTTCTACGGCGCTGACGTCGTCATCCTCGGCGGGGACGTCACGGGCAAGGCGATGGTCCCGATCGTCCAGCGTGCCAACGGCACCTGGGAGGCCTCCCTCCAGGATCATCGGGACACCCTCGAGTCCGAGGACGCGATCGTGGAGTTCGAGAAGCGTGTGATGGACCGCGGCTACTACCCGATCCGGGTCTCCGACCAGGAGTACGTCGCGATGCAGGAAGATGAGGACCTCGTCGACAAGCGGTTCAAGGAGGTCATGCTCGACGGCACCGAGCGGTGGATCGCGATGGCGGAGGAGAAGCTCGCCGGCACCGGGATCCGCGTGATCGCCTGTCCGGCCAACGACGACATGTTCGAGATCGACGATCTGCTGACCGGCGCCCAGGTGGTCGAGACCGGCGACGAGGAGCACCCGATCCGGCTGGGCGACTTCACGATGGTCTCGATGGGATGGACGAACCCGACGCCGTGGCACACGTTCCGCGAGGCGGAGGAGCCGGCGTTGGCGACGCGGATCGATCGTGCCCTCGAGGCGGCGACGGACCCGGAGACAACGATCTTCAACTTCCACGCGCCGCCGTACGGATCCAAGCTCGACAACGCGCCGGCGCTGAACCCCGATCTCACCTACGTGTCCGGTGGCCAGGCGATCAGGCCGGTCGGATCCACGTCCGTGCACGAGTCGATCAAGCGGTTCCAGCCTCTGCTGTCGTTGCACGGGCACATCCACGAGAGCAAGGGGGCCACCAAGATCGGGAAGACGCTGGCGCTGAACCCGGGCAGCTCGTACGAGGAAGGGATCCTGCAAGCTGCCGTCGTGAACATCGATGAGAAGAAGCGGAAGATCAAGAACTACCAACTCGTGAACGGCTAGACGGCCGTTCCGATCCTCTGGGAGGGGGTGCAGATGGCAACGGTAGGTGAAGCTCCTACCTTGTTCCTGCGGAAGGCGACCGGTCTGGTCAAGGGCTGGTCCAAGTTCGACGCGTTCCTGTACTCGTTCATGTCGGTCAACTTCGTCACATTGGGGTTGTTCTTCGCGTTCTCGGTGCTTGCCTTCGTGCCGACGGGACAGATCCTGCCCGCGTTGCTCATCAGCGGGGTGTTCGTGTCGTTCCTCGTGGTCACGTACGCCGGCCTCATCTCGGTGATGCCACGCGCCGGCGGGGACTACGTGTGGCAGAGTCGCGTGCTCGGCGGTGGCATCGCGTTCGTGCTGGCGATCACCGGATGGTGGTTCATCCTGTGGTACTGGGCGCCGATCTACGGGAACATCCTCAACGTCGAGGTGTTCCAGCCACTCGCGGCGATCTTCAAGCTCGACGGCGTCAGCGAGTTCCTCGCCTCGAACAACGGGCTGTTCTTCGTGTGCGCCGTGACGGTGCTCCTCGCCGGCTATCTCGTGTCCCTCGGCATGGAGGGGTACGCGAGGGTGCAGAAGGTGTGCTTCTACATCGGCATGGTGGCGCTCGCGGCCGTCTTCCTCGTGATGCTGTTCGGCTCTCAGAGCGGGTTCCAGAACGCCTTCAACCAGGAGGCGGCGAACCTGTTCGGTGGCAGCGGGAACGTCTACCAACAGACGATCGAGATGGGCACCGTGAACAATGCCGGGCCGATCGTGCCGGAGCTCGGCTTCACTCCGTTCTTCGGTCCGACGCTGCTCCTGGTCCCGTTCCTGTGCTTCTGGATCCTGTGGCCGAACTGGGGCGCGACGCTCTACGGCGAGGTCCGCGGCGCGAGCGACTTCAAGCGCGTCCTGAGCGGGATGATGTGGGGTCTCTGGGTCACCGTCGCCGTGGCGCTGGTGTTCGTCCTGCTCGCGGCCAAGTTCTTCGGGTGGGAGTTCTTCAACGCCGCGAACCTCAACTATTGGGCGACGATCTACGGGTTCGGGGACGCGACGATGCCGGTGTGGTCCTATCCGCCGCTGTTGGCGAGCTTCTATTTCCACAGTGAGCTGATCTCCGCGCTGATCATCCTCGCGTTCGGCGCGTGGTTCCTGGGATGGGCCGGCACGCTGTTCCTGTCGTCGACCCGGGTCATCTTCGCTGCTGCGTTCGACCGGATCCTGCCGGAGAAGGTCGCCGACGTGTCGGAGCGACGTCACGTGCCGGTCTGGGCCCTCGTGCTGATGCTGGTCCCGGCCTTGATCGTGAGCGCGTTCTACGCGTACACCTCGACGTTCCGGACCTGGATCCTCGACGCCACCCTCGTGATCGCGGTGACGTTCCTGGGCTCCGCGATCGCGGCGATGATCCTCCCGTGGCGGAAGAAGCGGCTGTACGAGAGCTCTCCGATGGCTCGGTACAAGGTGGGCGGCATCCCGCTGATCACGGTTGCCGGCTTCCTCACCACCGCCTTCCTCCTGTTCAATCTGTATCACTGGTTCACGAACGATCTCTACGCGATCAACGACCCCGACTCGCTCGTGTTCATGGGGTCGATGTACCTGTTGGCCCTCGTGGTCTACGTGGTCGCGAAGGTCGTGCGCAAGAACCAGGGGATCGATCTCGGAGCGATCCACAAGGAGATCCCGGTCGAGTAACGAGCGGGATCGAGGGGTGGGTGGGGCGGCCCCGTCGGGGCCGCCCCACCGCTTCCGAGGAGACGACGAGATGGCCGACGACTACCGGATGTTGATCGGAGGCGAATGGGTCGCCTCCGAGAGCGGCGCCACGTTCGACGCGACGTCTCCGTCCACCGGCGAGGTGATCGGCTCGGTCCCGGAGGGCACGCGAGCCGATGCGCAGCGGGCGATCGCGGCGGCCAACGACGCCTGGCCGGCATGGTCGGGGCTCTCGGCGTTCGACCGGGCGGCCGCGATGCGTCGCATCGTGGCCGCCATCGACGAGCGGCGCGAGGACCTCGCGCTGACGCTGACCCTCGATCAAGGCAAGCCGCTCAAGGCGGAGGCCCGCGACGAGGTCGGGGAACTGATCTCCTACTTCGACATGGCGGCGACCGATGCCACCCGCCTCGAAGGTTTGATCCCTCCGAGTCTCGACGCCGGCAAGCGCGTGTTCCTGTATCGGGTCTCTCGCGGTGCGGTGGGCGTCATCAGCCCGTGGAACTGGCCGTACACGATGCCCGCAGAGATCGTCGCGCCGGCGCTCGCCGCCGGCAACGCCGTCGTGCTCGCGCCGGCCCCGACCACGAGCGTCTGCGCCGTGAAGCTCGCCGAGTGCATCGACGCGGCGGATCTCCCGCCGGGCGCGTTCAACCTGGTGACGGGTCCCGGCCCGGTCGTGGGCGACGAGGTTGCGGCCAACCCGGGGACGGCCGTCGTGGGATTCATCGGGTCGATCGCGACCGGGCACGCGGTCGCGGCCCGCGCCGCAGGCAAGGAGCTCCTGCTCGAGATGGGTGGGAACGGGCCGCTCGTGATCTGTGAGGACGCCGACCTCGACGCCGCGGTCGACGCGACGCTCACAGCGTGCTTCCTGAACGCGGGCCAGAGTTGCACCGCCGGCGAGCGGATCCTGGTGCAGGAAGACGTGAAGGACGACTACCTGGCTCGGCTCTCCAAAGCCCTCGAAGAGCGCATCCGCCTCGGAGATCCGTTCGACGACAGGACCACGATGGGCCCGGTCAACAACGAGTCGACGGCGGACAAAACGGAGCGTCACGTGACCGATGCGCAGGAGCGAGGAGCCACGCTCGTGGCGGGGGGTCATCGTGCGCCGGCACACGGGAGCGAGCTCTTCTTCGAAGCCACGTTGCTGGACGGCGTCACCGAGGAGATGGAGATCGCCCGCGAGGAGACGTTCGGGCCGGTGGTTCCGGTGAGCGCGATCCGCAGCGAGGAGGAGGCGATCGACCTCGTCAACGGATCGCCTTACGGATTGCTCTCCGCGATCTTCACGAAGGACCTCGGACGCGGTCTCCGTTTCGCGGAAGCCGTGCGGACCGGCTGGGTGAACGTGAACGAGGGCACGAACTACTGGGAGTCGCACCTCCCGTTCGGCGGCCGCGCGGGTTCGAAGAGCGGCGTCGGCCGCGTCGGCGGACGCTTCTCGATGGAGCGTCTCACCGAGTTGAAGACGATCGTCGTCAACCTCGGCTGAGGCGGATCCTCGATGGCCGGGACCGGAAGCGAGGCCACCCGCCTCTTCTTCGCCGCCGACATCCACGGCTCACAGGTCACGTTCCGGAAGTTCCTGGCGGCCGCCGCGTTCTACGGGGTCGACGCCCTGGTGTTCGGCGGCGACCTGATGGGGAAGGCGCTCGTCCCGATCGTCCGGACGAACGGCGGGTATCACGCGTCCTTCCAGGGCCGCGACGAGGACTTCGACGCCGAGGGTCTCGACGGGTTCACCCGCGCCGTCGAGCAGCCGGGCTTCTACTGGAAGGTCTTCGAGCGCGACGAGTTCGAGGCCGTGGAACGCGATCCGATGGCCAAGCACGGGCTGTTCCACGAGCTCGCCTCCGAGCGGCTCGCAGGATGGATCGAGCGCGCGGAGGACACGCTGCGGGGAACGAACGTGCGGCTCTATCTGACCGGCGGGAACGACGACGAGCCGGCGGTCCTGGAGACGCTCGACCGGCACGACGGGGAGCACGTCGTCGCGAGCGAGGGCCACCTCGTCGACCTGGACGGCGAGCACACGATGATCACGGTCGGCCTGTCGACGCCCACACCGTGGGACACCCCCCGGGAGGCGAACGAGGAGGAGATCGCCCGGGTGATCGAGGCGGCGGCGGCGGCGGTGCCCGACGTCGGCCGCTGCGTGTTCAACCTCCACTGCCCGCCGAAGGACACCCCGATCGACACGTGTCTCAAGCTCGAGATCCGGCCCGGCGAACAGCCTCGGCCGATCCGAGAGGGCGGCCGGTTCGTCACGACGGGCGGCGGAAGCCGGGCGGTGCGGGAGGCCATCGAGCGGTACCAGCCGCTCGTGGGGCTCCACGGGCACATCCACGAGTCGGGCGGCCGTTTCCGGATCGGCCGAACCCAGACATTCAACCCGGGGAGCGAGTACGTGCAGGGGGTGTTGCAGGGCGTGATCGTGACGCTGAAGCGAGGGAAGCTCGCCTCCTACCAACACACTCAGGGGTAGGGGCGTTCGATAGTGTCGGCCACCTCATGAAGGATCGCGCGCAGCTCGTCGTGATCGGCGCCGGGATCGTGGGGACGAGCGCCGCGTATCACCTGGCCGAGCTCGGTATGACGGATGTCCTCGTCATCGACCAGGGCCCGTTGTTCGAGACCGGGGGGTCGACCTCGCACGCGCCCGGACTCGTGTTCCAGACGAACGGCTCGCGGACGATGTGCCGGCTCGCGCAGTACTCCGTCGACCTGTACTCTGGGCTCGAGACCGACGAGGGGCTGGCGTGGTACGGCGTCGGCGGCATCGAGGTCGCGACGACCCCGGAGCGGATCCAGGAGCTGAAGCGTCGCCGCGGCTACGCGCTCGCCTACGGGATCGAGGGGACGGAGCTCCTCAAGCCCGAGGAGACCGCGGATCGGATCCCGATCCTCGACCCCGGTCACATCCTCGGTTCCTACCTCGTGCCATCGGATGGGATCGCCAAGGGCACGCGTGTCGCGGCGGCCCTCGCTGCGAAGGCCGAGGCGAAGGGAGTCGCGTTCGAGGGCGGTGTGCGCGTCACCGGTTTCGAAATCCGGGACGGCGTCGTGCGCGGCGTCCGGACCGAGCAGGGTGACATCGAGTGCGACCAGGTCCTGGTCTGCGCAGGGATCTGGGGCCCGACGATCGGACAGATGGCCGGCGTGCCGATCCCACTCGCCGTGGTGCAGCACCAGCTGGTGTGGACGAAGCCGCTGCCGGAGCTCGCGGCGGACGCCGGGCAGGAGGTCGTCCATCCGATCCTCCGGCACCAGGACCTGTCGCTGTACTTCCGGCAACAGGGCGATCGGTACGCGCTCGGCAACTACCGGCACGAGCCGATCCTGTTCGAACCGGACGACCTCCGCCCGTACCGGGACGGGGAGCCGCAGCCGAGCATCGAGCCGTTCACGCCCGAGCACTTCGAGGTTGCCTACCTGGAGAGCACACGGCTGCTCCCGCCGGTGAGGGACATGCTGGACGAGTCGACCGCGATCAACGGCATGTTCTCGTTCACCCCCGACATGGGTTCGATCGTCGGCGAGTCGGCGGACGTCCGCGGCTTCTGGATCTGCGAAGCCGTCTGGGTCACGCACGGCGGGGGCATGGGGAGGATGGCAGCGGAGTGGATCGCCGGCGGCGAACCCTCGATGGACATGGCCGAGGCCGATGCGAACCGCTTCTACCCGTTCATGACGACGAAGCCCTACGTGCGTGCGCGCGGCGCCCAGCAGTATCGCGAGGTCTACGACATCCTCCATCCGCTCCAGCAGATGTCGCATCCGCGCGAGCTGAAGCTCACGCCGTTCTACGCCCGTCAGCGGGACCTCGGTGCCGAGTTCTTCTCGGGCGCCGGCTGGGAGCGGCCGCAATGGTTCGAGGCGAACCACGTGCTGGCCGGCGCGCCCTGGGAATCGCGGAAGGGCTGGGCGGCGCAGAACTGGTCGCCGTGCGTCGGGGCGGAGCACATCGCCACGCGTGAGCGCGTCGGGCTCTTCGACATCACGCCCTTCGCCAAGTTCGACATCACCGGCGCCGACGCGCTCTCGTTCCTCGAGCGCATCTGCGGCAACAGGATCGATCGTCCCGTCGGGACGATCGTCTACACCTCGATGCTCACGCCGTCGGGAGGCATCCGGTGCGACCTCACCGTCACCCGGAAGGACGAGGATCGTTTCCGCGTCGTCACCGGGGGCGGGTCGGGGCAGCACGACCGCGCGTGGCTGCTCGCCCAGCGGCGCGACGGCGAACGGGTCAACCTCACGGTCCGCACGGGATCGCTCTTCGCGCTCGGTCTGTGGGGACCGCGCGCCCGCGACGTCCTCCAGGCCGTGACGGACGTCGACGTCTCCAACGACGCGTTCCCGTACATGACCGCTCGCTACCTGAACGTCGGCGAGGTCGATCCCGTCTGGACGCAGCGGATCTCCTACGCCGGCGAGCTCGGTTGGGAGCTCTACGGGCAGATCGCGATGGGACAGCGAGCCTGGGACGTCCTGTGGGAGGCCGGGCAGGTGCACGGGATCGTCGCGGCCGGCGGCGGCGCGTTCGACTCGCTTCGCCTGGAGAAGGGCTATCGGTTGTGGGGACAGGACATCCACACCGAGCACGATCCGTTCGAGGCCGGCCTCGGCTTCGCCGTCCGGATGGACAAGGGCGAGTTCCAGGGACGGGAGGCGTTGCAGCGCAAGCTCGACGCCGGGCCGAGCGAGAAGCTCGCCTGCATCACCCTCGACGATCCCGCCGACGTCGTGATGGGGAAGGAGCCGATCTTGCACGACGGACAGGGTCGTCTCCTACGTGACGAGCGCGGCCTACGGCTACTCGATCGGCCGGGGCATCGTGTACGGCTACCTGCCGGTCAACGTTGCGGTGGAGGGGACGCCGGTCGAAGTGGAATACTTCGGCGACCGTCTGGCGGCCACCGTCAGCGGCCGAGCCGTTGTGGGACCCCAAAGGCGAACGCCTGCGGGCCTGACCGAAGGAGCTTCGATGGCAGTGAACGAGGACCCGGGCATCCTCCTCTACACGAGGATCCGCAAGTCGCCGTACTTCTACGCCTCGCGCAAGCACGGCGTCGCCCGCTACAGCGTCTACAACCACACGTATCACCCGCGCCACTACGGCGACCCGGTGGCCGAGTACTGGCATCTCGTGAACGCCGTGACCCTGTGGGACGTCGGCGTCGAGAAGCAGATCCAGATCAAGGGCCCGGACGCCTTCGACCTCACGAACATGATCGTGCCCCGCGACCTCAACAAGTGCGCGGTGGACCAGTGCAAGTACGTGTTCATCACCGGCCCGGACGGCGGGATCTTGAACGACCCGGTGCTGCTGCGCGTCGAGGAAGACGAGTTCTGGCTCTCGCTCGCGGACTCCGACGTGAACCTGTACGCGCTCGGGATCGCGGGTGCGAAGGGGATGGACGTCACGGTCCAGGAGATCGACGTCGCGCCCGTCCAGATCCAAGGTCCGAACGCGAAGAAGGTCCTCGTCGACCTCTTCGGCGACAAGATCCTCGACGTCCCCTACTACGGGTTGATGAAGGCGGACCTCGACGGGATGCAGGTCGTGGTCTCTCGCACCGGCTACACGGGTGAGGTCGGTTACGAGATCTACCTCCGTGACGCGTCGAACCATGGCGTGCAGCTGTGGGACAAGGTGCTCGAAGCCGGCAAGCCGCACGACCTGCGTGTGATCGGCCCATGCCACATCCGCCGCATCGAAGGAGGCATCTTGGCCTTCGGCGCGGACATGTGGTACGAGAACAACCCCTTCGAGGTCGGCTATCACTACACGTGGATGGTCGACCTTGAGCAAGAGGCCGACTTCATGGGCAAGGAAGCCCTGAAGAAGATCAAGGCCGAGGGCGTGAAGCAGAAGCTCGTCGGCGTCGACATCGAGGGCGAGCCGCTCGGCACCTACATCGACAACGAGATGCTCGACTTCTTCCCGGCGTCGGCCGGTGGCAGCGTCGTCGGCCGGGTGACATCGGCCTGCTACTCGCCGCGGATGGAGAAGAACATCGGGCTCGCGATGCTTCCGATCGAGCACACCGAGCTGGGCACGACGCTCGAGGTCGAGACGCCGAAGGGCAAGGTCGGCGCGACCGTCGTGCAGACCCCCACTGGGACCCGACCAAGGAGATCCCGAAGGGTTAGGTGGCTGCCCGGCATTGACCCGGGGTCGGGCTGGGTCGAGCGCCCCCATCTCACTCGGATGAGACTGCCGAGATGGTGGCATTTCGAACGCTCCTCGAGCGACCGCTGTTCGAGCTGATCCCGCTGCGAGATGCCCTCGATCGCGCCGAGGCACTTCCTCCCGGGTCGGCGACGACGGTCACGGCATCGCCGAGCCACGGGATCGAGGCGACGATCGAGCTGTGCGAGGGATTGATCGGGCGAGGGCACGAGACCACGCCGCATCTCGCGGCCCACATGTTCCGGGATCGGCCACACCTGCAGGATGTGCTCGACCGTTGCGTGTCCGCCGGCATCCGCGACGTCTTCGTCGTGGGAGGAGATGCGAAGGATCGAGGCGAGATCCATGACGGCCTCGCGTTGCTGCGGACGATGGAGGAGCTTGGGCATCGGTTCGACGCCGTGGGTGTGGCCGGCTACCCGGAAGGCCATCCCGCGATCCCGGAAGAGGTGCTGCTCTCCTCGCTGAAGGAGAAGCAGCGGCACGCGACCTACCTAACGACGCAGATGACGTTCGACGGCGATGCGATCTCGTCGTGGATCGGCCGGATCAGGGAGGCCGGTGTGACGCTGCCCGTGCACGTCGGCGTGCCGGGCGCGGTGAGGGTCCGGCGACTGGTCAGGATCGCGGCACGCATCGGCGTGGGCGGTTCGCTTCGCTACCTCAGGAAGAACCGGCAACTGGTCCAGCTTCTCTTCCGAAGGACGTTCACCGCAGATCGGCTGCTCCGTTCGCTGGGACCGACGCTCACCGATCCCGAGGCGAACATCGCGAGGCTCCACCTGTTCACGTTTAACCAGGTCGCGGAGACCGTCGCGTGGCAGCGACGGACGTTGGAGGAGCTCAAGGACGCGTGACGGCGAGCAACTCCGTGACGTAGTCGGCGAACGACGGGCGGACCAAGACGCGCGTCGTTCGCTCGTCACGCTGGTGGAGGATCACCTGGGCCCCGCCGAACAGGGTCTGGGCACACGTCCCCGGCGTCCAGCGGCGCGGATGAAGATCCAACCCGCAGGCAGAGGAAAGCGCCTCGAGTCCGTCGACCAGCTCGAACACGATCCGGTTCGCGCTGACGTCGAGGATCGAGTGATGGTGGCTTGCGAGCGCGGCCTCCAGCTCGCTCGCGATCGTGTGTGCTTCGTTGGACTCGGCGACGACGAGCCACTCGTCGGGACCGAGCCAGAGGACATCTCGGCCAGCCCAAGCGGTGACCGCGTTCTCGGGTGGAGTGGCGAACGGAACGAGATTCGGGGCGGCCCGCACGTCGATCTGTGCGAGATCGATCGGCGCGAGGGGCTCAGCCGTCATGGCGTGTCCCCTCCCGGTCGTAGAAGACGGGCGGGACGATCTCCGCGGTGATCGTGCCACTCGGCAGCGGCGCGAAGGCGGTCTGGCCGTGTCGGTGGCGTCCACGCTCGACCATCGCGAGCGCGATCGGACGGTCGAGCGAAGGGCTCCGATACGACGACGTGACGTGGCCGATCATCGCCATCGGGATGCGACCTGTGTCCTCCTCGACCAGCTGCGCTCCTTCGGGGAGGAGCTCATCCGAGAGGAGCCCGACGAGCTGTTTGCGATCGAGCCGGGACGTGTCCGCCCGCCGGAGCGACCGGCGTCCGATGAAGTCCGAGTCGTCCTTCCGGACGATCCAGCCCATCCCGAGGTCGTCGGGCGTCACCGTGCCGTCGGTGTCCTGCCCGACGATCACGAATCCCTTCTCGGCCCGGAGGACGTGCATGGCCTCCGTGCCGTAAGGGGCGATCTCCAGTGATGCGCCGGCTGCCATGACCGCTTCCCACAGCTCGAGGCCGCGCCGGCCGTCGACGAGGATCTCGTACGAGAGCTCGCCGGTGAAGCTCACCCGAGCGACACGAACCGGGATCCCCGCCACCTCTCCGTCGCGGAACGTCATGAACGGGAACGCCCCGGTTGAGAGATCGATGTCCGTGCCGAGAGCGTCCAGTACCTCGCGCGCCTTCGGACCGGCGACCGCCACGTCCGTCCACTGCTCGGTGACGCTCGTGCAATACACACGGAGATCCGGCCACTCGGTCTGGAGCCATTCCTCGAAACGGTCGAGCACCATCGCGGCGTTCCCGGTCGTCGTGGTCACCAGGAAGCGATCCTCGGCCAGGCGCATCACTACTCCGTCGTCGGCGACCATCCCGTCGAGGCCGAGCATGAACCCGTAGCGGATCGAGCCCACGGGAAGAGTGCTCATCCGATTCGTGTACATCCGGTCGAGGAACACAGCGGCGTCCGGCCCGACGACGTCGATCTTCCCGAGGGTGGATGCGTCGAGCACGCCGGCCGCATTCCGGACGGCCAGGCATTCCCGGGCCACGGCCGCGTTCATGTCCTCGCCGTGGCGGGGGAAGTAGCGCGGACGCTTCCACTGGCCGACGTCTTCGAACACGGCGCCCTGTTCCTCGTGCCAAGGGTGGATGCGTGTCCTTCGGAGGGGATCCAGGAGGTCGCCTCGATCCGGGCCGGCGATCGTCGCGTACGAGATCGGCACGGTGGGCGGGCGGGCACCCGACGGTCCCTGCGCGTCGGGCCCGGCTCCGAGAAGTTGGTTCACGATAGCGGCCGTGAGCACCCCGCTCGTTCGGCCCTGGTCGATCGCGGTCCCGATGTACGTGGCTCGCTTGACGTGCTCGACGGAGACGAGCCCCCCTTCCAGTGCCTCCGCGACATCTGCCACCGTCTGGTCTCGCTGCAGATCGACGAAGTGCTCGGAGTAGTCGTCGGCAAGTTCGAGCCAATGGGCCTGGCTGGCGGGAAGCCCGTCCCCGTCGGCAGACCCGACGACCTCGAGCCATGGCGGTCCGACGCCGTCGGGACGGAACGTCGCCAGTCGCCTGCTGTATCGGAGGCCCCCGCCCATCGACCGCCACAAGGTCAGATTCGGGTTCCAGCCCCCGGAGACGAGCAGCAGGTCGACGTCCTCCATGGCCGCGGACGGGTCTTCTCCGACGCCGATCGTGTGCACGATGTCGGCGCCGCCCGCACGGAGCGCGTCCGCCGACTCCAGGCCGGCATCGTTCGTGGTGAAGATGGCCACACGATCGCCGGGAAGCACGCCGAAGCGCTCGACGTACGTGGCGGCCGCGGACGCGAGCATCACGCCGGGACGGTCGTTCCCTGCGAAGGCGACGAAGCGCTCGTGCGCGCCGGTGGCCAGGACGACCCGAGCCGCGCGGACGTGCCAGAGACGCTCGAGCGTGGCGGACCGTTCGTGCGCCACGACATATCCATCGTCGTAGACGCCGAGGGCGGTCGTACGGGGGAGGACCGTGACTCCGTCCGGAGGCCGGTCGATCCGGTGGCGTTCATCCACCAGCATCACGCGGTCGCCGCGTTTCGCCGCGGCGACCGCCGCTCTCCTCCCGGCGGGACCACCGCCGACCACCAGCGTCTCGACGTGCACATGCCGGTGGACCGCGTCGACCGATGGCATCTCGCCCGCGTCGGGCAGTCGCCCGACGCCGGCTCGCGGGTCCGCGACGAGCCCATCCACGAGCTCCACCATCGTCGCAGCGACGATCGCGTCGAACCACGGCTCGCTGATCTCGACCAACGCGTTCGGTTCCTCCGGCCCGGCGGTCATCACGCCCCGCGGGCGATCGAGGATCGGGCTCGTGAACCCGGCGATGATCCCGTTGGCGAGGAGCGCGCTCGCGAGCGTGTCCCCTTCGAAGCCCTCGTACTCCTCCCCGTCGAACCGGAACGTGAGCGGCTTCGAGCGGTCGATCCACGAGCCGCCGGCGTCGAGCCTTCGGCTCACGCCGGCGGCTCCTCGCCCATCCGGTATGTGGCGACGAACCGGTGTGTCGACGTGTCTCGCACCGCGTTGAACCACCGACGGCAGCCGTGCACGTGGAACCATCGCTCGCGAAACGGCCCGCGCGGGTTGTCCCGCATGAACAGGAAGTCGGCCCACTCCTCGTCGGAGAGCGCTTCCGGATCCTGCGGATAGGGGATGTGCGCCTGGCCGCCGTACGTGAACTCGATCTCGTCGCGCGGACCACACCACGGGCAGCGGATCAGCAGCACGTCCTACCCACCGGCCTCGTCGAAGGTGACCACGACGCGCTTGGGCGCGGTGAGCCGCCAGGCCTCCGTCACGAGCTCCCGCATCTCGTCGCGGTCCACCGTCCGGAACCGCACGCCGACCCAGCCACTCGGTCCGACATACGGCGGGACGAAGAACGTCTCCGGATCCATCTGGACGAGGGCGCGCTGCTCGTCGTGCGTGCTCTTGACCCACGCCTCGCGTTCCTGGTCGGAGAACATCACGAAGATCTTCTTCCTCACCCGGAACGTGGGCTGTTCCCAGGTCTCGAGCTCGACCGTCTCGGGGAGTGCGAGCGCCATGCCCCGAACCGTGTCTTTCCGGACACCCATCAGTGTTCTTCCATATCTGCGCGCATCAATGCGCGACCGCGGCCGCGCCGTGCTCGTCGATCAGCGCGCCGGTCGTGAATCGCTCCAGCGAGAACGGACGAACGAGCTCGCTGGGTTCCCCCGTGGCGATCGTCTCCGCGTACGCCCATCCGGACCCCGGGGTCGCCTTGAACCCTCCGGTGCCCCAGCCGCAGTTCACGAACAGCCCGTCGATCCCCGACGGCCCCACGATCGGGGACGCGTCCGGACACACATCGACGATGCCACCCCATGTGCGGAGGAGCTTCGCGTGTGCGAACACAGGGAAGAGCTCGACGGCCGCCGTGAGCTGGTGCTCGATCACGTGGAACGAGCCCCGTTGCGCGTACCCGTTATAGGAGTCGATCCCCGCCCCCATCACGAGCTCGCCCTTGTCGGCCTGTGAGACGTAGACGTGCACCTTGTTCGACATCACGACGCAGTCGAGGACGGGCTCGTAGAGCGCGCTCACCAGGGCCTGCAAGGGATGGGACTGCAGCGGCAGGCGGAGTCCGACCATCGAGGCGAGCACGCTGGTGTGGCCCGCGGCGGCGAGGGCCACCTTCGAGCCGCGGATGTCGCCGCGTGTCGTCGCGACACCCTCCATGCGTCCGTCCGGGTCACGGAGGAACCCGGTGACCTCCGCGTGCTCGACGATGTCGACGCCCAGTTCGCTCGCCCGCGTCGCGTACGCCCACGCGACCTTGTCGTGTCGCGCGACGCCACCACGGCGCTGCAGTGTCGCCCCCATCACGGGATAGCGGAGCGACGGTGAGACGTTCACCAAGGGACAGAACTCGGCGACGTCCTCAGGAGTGAGCCATTCCGCGTCCACGCCGTTCAGCCGGTTCGCGTGCACCCGGCGCATCGACGATCGGACCTCGCCGAGGTCGTGCGCGAGGTTCAGCACCCCTCGCTGGGAGAACTCGACGTCGACGCCGAGCTCCTCCTCGAGTCCCTCCCAGAGCTTCAGCGAGTGCTCGTAGATCGCCGCGGACTCGTCCCAGAGGTAGTTCGAGCGGATGATCGTGGTGTTCCGCGCCATGTTGCCGCCGGCGAGCCAGCCCTTCTCGACCACGCAGACGTCGGTTATGCCGTGGTGCTTCGCCAGGTAGTAGGCGGTCGCGAGACCGTGGCCGCCTCCGCCCACGATCACGACCTCGTAGGCCGGCTTCGGCTCCGCGGCTCGCCAGTAGCGCACGGCGCACATCTTGCCGCAGCGACGGCGTGGTCGTCCGCCGTATGCTCAGCGGCCATGACGCCGCCCGGCTGGTCGGAGGAGGACCGCGAGATCCAGGAGCGCGCGCGCCGCCTGGTGGACGAAGAGCTGATCCCTTGGGAGGTCCACGCCGAAGAGCACGAGGGCCGGATCCCCGACGACGATCGCAAGGGACACGTCGCGAAGGCGAAGGAGCTCGGCCTGTTCGCGATGAACATGCCGAAGGAGCTGGGCGGCGGTGGGTTCACGATGTTCCAGCAGGTCCTGGTCTCCGAGCAGATCGGACGGGTCACCAACGCGCTCGGCTGGTGCGTCCACACGCCGCCGGCGTGGGCCCCATCGGTCTGCACGCCCGAGCAGATCGAACGATGGATCGTGCCTGCGGTGCGGGGCGAGCGTCACGAGTGTTACGCGATCACGGAGGAGGGCGCCGGCTCCGACGTCGACGCGATCGAGTCGACCGCATCCCGTGACGGCGGCGACTACCTCTTGAACGGCACCAAGATGCACGTGACCTCGTACAACACCGCGGACTGGATCTTCTTCCAGGCCAAGCTCGCAGGCGGCGATCACGAGGGTGAGCACGCGCTGTTCTTCGTCGACAAGGAGACGCCGGGCGTTCGGCTGCTTCGCGAGCCGCGCTACTCGCACACGTACCCCGATACCCACGCGATGGTCGCGTTCGAGGACGTGCGGGTGCCGACCTCTCACCTGGTCGGCGCCGAGGGGGACGGCATGTCCTTCACCCACGAGTGGTTCCGCTACGAGCGCCTGATGATCGCCGCTCGCTGCTGCGGCGCGATGGACCGCTTGCTCACCGACGCCACGGCGTTCGCGAAGGAGCGCGTGCAGTTCGGCAAGCCGATCGTCGAGTTCCAGGCGATCGGTCACATGCTGGCCGACTCCCTCACCGACCTGTGGGCGTCACGGCTGATGACGTATGAGCTGGCGCGCGGGATCGATGACGGGATCGACGTGAAGATCCAGCACGCACGGTGCTCGATGGCCAAGCTCTTCGCCTCCGAGGCCGCCGGGCGCGTCGCCGACCGCGCGGTGCAGATCTTCGGCGGTCGTGGCTACATGCGCGAGAACGTTGCGGAGCGGTTCTATCGGGAGCTCCGCGTCGATCGGATCTGGGAGGGAACCTCAGAGATCCAGCGGAACATCGTGGCGGATCAGCTGGCCAAGCGTGGTGTCGCGGGCCTCCTCGGCTCGTCGGAGTAGGCTGGGAGAAGCGGGGGAGCCCGGTGCGACCGGGCTGAGAGGCCGGCTGGATCTGCACACGAGCCGGCGACCCTTCGAACCTGATCCGGCTCGTACCGGCGGAGGGAGCACGCAGATGGCATCCGCGACCGGCCCGGCATCCGACGGGAGTTCCGGGGCGTCCACCCTCGTTCCACCGAGCATCGCACCGGCACCCCCGGAGAAGCGAACCCTCTCCGCACTCGACATCGGGATCCTTTGGAACGACCTGTCCCTCGGGCTGCTCGTGCTCGTCACGGGCGCGCTGCTCGTGCCGGCGCTTGGGCTCCCGTCGGCCATCGCCGCCATCGTCGTCGGGAGCCTGATCGGGTGCCTGCCGCTGGCCGCGGTCGCCCTCGCGGGCGCGCGGGAGGGACTACCCGGCATGGTCCTGTTCCGGCCTGTCCTCGGACGCGCGGGATCCTATCTCCCCTCGTTCTCGAACGTGGCACAGCTACTGGGTTGGACCTCGGTCGAGTTCTGGGCGATGGGTCGCTTGGCGAACACGATGTCGATCGAGCTCTTCGGTTTCGACGCCTTCTGGCTGTGGCTCGCACTGACGGCCGCCGCCTGCACCGCGCTCGCGATCGGCGGTCCGGTGCTCGTCGTGAAGCGCTTCCTGGAGCGGTTCGGCACGTGGATCGTGCTCGCAACAGGCCTCCTCCTCACGGTGACGCTGCTGCTCTCCGGCTCGATCGCTCGGGCGTGGTCCGGAGCCGGCGAGGGCGGTCTTCCGTTCTGGCTCGCCGTGGATCTCGTGATCGTGATGCCGATCTCGTGGCTCCCCTTGGTGGCCGATTCCACCCGATACGCGCGGAGCGAGCGAGGTGTGTTCGGTGCCACCTTCCTGGGGTACTCGATCGGGAACGCGTGGTTCTATCTCCTCGGGGCGCTCCTGGTCCTGAACGCGGTTGCCGCTCCGAGCGCCGAGGGCATCGGGGTCGCGATCTTCGGCTTCGCCGGTGGTCTCGCGGGGGTCCTGACCCTTGGATTGCTCGTCGGCGAGGCGCCGAACGCGTTCGCGAACGTCTACTCGGCCGCCGTGTCGACGCTGAACGTGGTCCCGCGCGCGTCCGCGACGGTGCTCTCGATGGTCGTCGGTGGGCTCGCCTTCCTGCTCGCCCTCCTGTTCACGATGGACCGGTACGAAGTGTTCCTGTTCCTGATCGGATCCATCTTCGTGCCGCTCGGGGCGGTCTTCCTCGCGGACTACTTCGTGAGAGCGCGGGGTCGGTACGGGCCGGAGCTCGTGTTCGGTCCGAGAACGGAAGGCTTCCGGTGGGCCGCCCTCGTGCCGTGGATCGCAGGCTTCGTCCTGTACCACTGGAGCGTGCCCACAGGTCCCGACGGATGGGTGGAGGCCGTCGGACGGATGTTCACGAACCTCGGGCTCCCCTTCCCGCTGATGGGTTCGCGCTTGGGTGCCAGCCTCCCGAGTTTCGCGGCGGCGTTCGGGCTGTCACTCGTCGTGCTTCCGAGACGCGCCACTCCCGAAATCGACTCCCCCCACCAGCCGGATCACTGAGCCCGGCCGATCAGTCGTCGTTGCCGTGACCCTTGTCGTCGGACCCCTTGTCCTTGCCCTTTCCCTTGCCTCCGCCGGCGTCTTCCTCGCCGCTGCCCTCGTCGACCGGAGACGGGCTGGGCGCATCCGTTTCCGAAGGAGCCGCCGGCAGGAGACGGAGCTGGAGCTCCACGGCCTGGGCGGACTCGAGGATCTCCAGCGCCCATCCCTCGTCGATCCGTCCCCGTTCGAGCTGCGAGGACACCGACACGACGATGTTCCTCAGCTTGGCGAGCGCCAGTCCTGGCCTCCCCGCTTCCGACAGCTCTCGGACCGAGGCCACTCGGCCCTGGAGCGCGGCGGCGAACCGTGTCGACGTGTCGTTCCCTCCGCACGAGCTCGCCACGATCGCGACGATGCCGAGCGTGATGACCACACGTCTCATGGCCGGACGGCTTCCTCGAGCCGTGTCAGGGCGTCCTCGAGCGGGGCCGGAAGTGACGAGGCGCCCGGGCCGGGAGGCGGCCCACCCGAGCCGTTGAACGCGACGATCGCGAAGACGGTGATCAATACGAGCGCCAGGATCGCGCCGGCGACGATCGTCGTGGTCTTCGAGGGACGCCTCCTTTCCGGCCGCGGCGTCGGCGCTTGGTACGGAAGTCGAGCCGTCTGCTCGACGCGAGGGACGGGCACGGTCTCGCTCCCGTCCCGTTCGAGGTTCGGCTCCGCGTCGGTGGGCGGTAGAGGTGACGTCACCGGCGCGACGATCGTGGCCGTGACGTCGGAGGTCTCCTCGGTGTCCCCTCCGAGGAGCGCAGCCGCCATCGCTTCCGCGCTCTCGTATCGATCGGCGGGATCCCGCTGCATGGCCCGCTCGATCACGGGAACGATCGTCCGGTCCGCGTCCGGGAAGATCGCCGCGGGCGGCTCGTACGTTCCTTCGCGGATCGCGGTGGCGAGGGCGAACGGGTCGTCGCCCTCGAACGGCTTGCGGCCGCAGAGCGCTTCGTACAGCAACACCCCGACCGCGTAGAGGTCGCTCGCGGGTCCCGCCTGCGTTCCCTCGATGCGTTCCGGCGCGAGGTAGGAGGGGCTCCCCAGCAGCTCGCCCGTGCCCGTGAGGGTCTCGTCCGCGTGCACCCACTTGGCGATGCCGAAGTCGGCCACCTTCCATGTCCCGACGCCGGCATCGAGCACGTTCCCCGGCTTCACGTCGCGGTGGACGATCCCCAGCCCGTGTGCCGCCGCGAGCGCCCGAAGCACCTGAAGACCCACGTCCCTGACGCGCTCGGCGGGCATCGGGCCGTCGGCGAGCTCGTCTCCCAGCGTGCGGCCGGACAGCCGCTCCATCACCACGAAGGGCCGTCCGTCCTGCTCGCCCGTGTCGAGTACCCCGACCACGTGCGGGTGGGTGAGGCGCGCGGCGAGACGAGCCTCCGCCACGACCCGTTCGCGCATCCCGTCCTGCTCCGCGAGGTCGGAACGGAGCAGCTTGAGCGCGACCTCCCTGTCGAGGCGCAGATCATGGGCTGCGAAGACTTCCCCCATGCCGCCGTGACCGATGCGTTCGCCCAGCCGATAGCGGCCGCCGACGGTTTCCATCTGGTTCGTGGGGGACATCCAGCACAACTTTCCCCCAGAGGCGCTTCCCTACACATCGTCCCGAGGCCGCGCCGCCCCCGACGTCAGCCGGAGGCGGTGCCCGGAGGTGGCCCGGTCGATCCACGGATCACGAGCGAGGGCGGGACGACGAGGTGGCGAGCCGACCTGCGATCCTCGTCGCGCCGTTCGAGGAGCAGCCGGACCGCCGTCACGCCCATGTCGCGCCGCGGCTGGTCGATCGTGGTCAGGTCGATGTGCCCGAGCCCCGCGAGTGCGATGTTGTCGTACCCGACGAGGGAGATGTCGTGGGGCACCCGCATCCCGTGATGGTCCAGCGCGTCGAGGGCACCGACCGCGGCGAGGTCGTTGCCGACGAAGATCGCGGTGACGCCGTGGCGTTCGCGCAGGAGGTCGGTCACACCGTCACGCCCGCCTTCCTCCGTGAACGCCCCGGGGACGATCCGGGCCGACGACCGCAACCCCTGCCGGGCCATCGCGTCCAGGAAGCCGGCCCTGCGCTGCGCGGATCCCGCACCTCTCCCGCCGTCGACGTGGGCGATGTGCCGATGCCCGAGTGAGACGAGGTGGTCGACGGCGATCCGCGCCCCCATCCGATCGTCGTTCGTGATCGAGTCGTGTGCCGGGGACCGGCTGTGCTTCGCGACCACCACGACCGGAACGGAGGCGGCCACCGCGGCGATCCGGCGCGGTGCGAGGACGGGGCCGGCCATCACGATGCCGTCGGTCCGCAGTTGGAGCAGGGTATCGAGTGCCTCATCCTCTCCCACTGCAGCCCGGCCTCCGGTGTTGAACAGGGCGTGGTAGCCGGACGTGCGCGCCGCCGCCTGGATCCCATCGATCACCTCAGTGAAGTACGGGTTGTGCAGGTCGGAGACCATGACGCCGATCAGGTAGCTGCGGCGACGGACGAGACTCCTCGCCACGGCGTTCGGGCGGTACCCGATCTCTTCGGCGGCCTTCGTCACGGCCGCGCGCTTCTCGTCGCTCACGTTGGGCGCGTCGCGGAGCACGAGCGAGACCAGGGACTTCGAGACGCCGGCCAGCTTCGCGACGTCGACGATCGTGGGGTGCCGGCGTCTCGAGCCTCGGCCGTCCCCCACGGCCGTCCGAGGACTCACACCCCCGGCCTCTGGTGCTTCCGGGCGGCTTCGTGGGCGGCCTTGGCCACCCGCACCTCGTCACGATCCGACACCTCCGGGACGCCCACGTCCCACCATGCGTCTCCCCCCGTCCACGCGTGCGGATCGGTCCGGATCACGATCACGGCGGTGCGATCGGATTCGCGCGCTCGCGTCAGCGCGCCTTCCAGTTCGTCGAGACCACCCACCGCCTCGGTCCAGGCCCCCATCGCCTCCGCGTGCTTCACGAAGTCCACGCGGACGGGACGTTCCGCTCGAACGTCCTCGAGCATGTTGTTGAACGAGGCGCTTCCGGTGAACACCTGGAGGCGATCGATCACCGCGTACCCCTCGTTGTCGCACAGGATCAGGATGAACTTGTGGCCGGCGAGCACCGACCCGTAGACGTCGGCGTTCGACATCAGGTACGAGCCGTCGCCGCAGAACGACAGGACGGTCCGCTCGGGCATCGCCATCGCCGCGCCCCAGGCGCCTCCGATCTCGTAGCCCATGCAGCTGAAGCCGTACTCGCAGTCGAACGTGCCCACACCGAGCGATCGCCAGTGCTTGTTCAGCTCACCAGGGAGACCGCCGGCCGCGGCGAGTGCGTAGTCCTCGGGCCCGGCCAGCTCGTGCACGCGACGGATCACCGCGGCGTAGGAGGGGAGGCCGCTGGACGTCGGCGCCGCGACGGCCTGGTCCAGGGTGTCGTTCCACGTCGCGTACTCGCGGGTGGCGCGCACGGGCCACTCGGCCGGCGCCCGCCAGTCGGCGAGCGCCGCGTCGAGCTCCTCCAGGCCGCGCCGGGCATCGGCGACGAGCGGCACGGCCCGGTGCTTCGCGACGTCGTGACGCGCGGCGTTCAGCGCGATCAGCCGCAGCCGCTCGTCGCCGAAGACGCTCCAAGAGCCGGTCGTGAAGTCCTGCAGGCGCGTGCCGACCGCGAGGACCACGTCGGCGTCGCCGGCCAGCGCGTTCGCCGACGAACTGCCCGTGACCCCGATCGGTCCGGCGAACATCGGGTGGTCCCACGGGAGCGACGACTTGCCCGCGACCGTCTCGACGACCGGCACGCCGTGTCGCTCGGCGAACGCCGCCAGCTGGTCCGTGGCGAGGGAGTAGTGGACACCTCCTCCCGCGATCAGGAGGGGTCGTTCCGCCGTCCGAAGCACTTCCGCCGCCTCCGCGAGCTCTGCGGGATCGGGTCCGGGCCGCCGGATCCGGTGCACCCGAGGCTCGAAGAACGCGGCCGGGAAGTCGTAGGCCTCCGCCTGCACGTCCTGCGGCAGTCCGAGGAACGCCGGCCCGCAATTCGCGGGATCGAGCATCATCGCCACGGCCTGGGGGAGGGATTGGAGCAGTTGCGCCGGGTGCACGATCCGGTCCCAGTAGCGGGTCACCGGCCGGAATGCGTCGTTCACCGTGACGCTCGGATCCCCGAACGGCTCCACCTGCTGGAGCACCGGGTCCGGGACACGATTCACGAACGTGTCGCCGGAGAGCAGGAGCACGGGAAGGCGGTTCGCGTGCGCGATGCCCGCCGCCGTGACCATGTTCAACGCCCCGGGTCCGATCGAGCTCGTGGCGACCATGATCTGACGCCGCCGCTTCGCCTTCGCGAACGCGATCGCGGCCATCGCCATGGACTGCTCGTTCTGGCCGCGCCACGTGGGGAGCCGATCCTGGGCGCCTTCGAGAGCCTCGCCGAGGCACGTGACGTTGCCATGGCCGAAGATCGCGAACACTCCCGGGAACAGCGGCACCTCGTTCCCGTCGAGCTCCGTCCGCTGCGCGATGAGGTACCGGACGATGGCGCCGGCGGTGGTGAGTCGGATCGTGTCCAAGATGCTCCTCCCGTCGCGACGTTCGGGTTTGACAGGCCGTCGGGGCGGCGCCTATCGTACGCCCCGTTCGTTGGAACGTTCCACTCGCGAGGGTCGTGAGAGGTGTGGAACGTTCCAGGCGCCGGGGGGAGGTTCACACGCTCGTCCACGAACGGTCAGGAGCGGGATGCGCGTCGGCGTGATCGGGGTCGGCCGCATGGGCCTGACCCACGCGGTCACGCTGCGGTCGATCGCCGGGGTGGATTCGGTCCTGCTCACCGACGTGGACACGGATCGGGCCGAGCAGGTCGCCGCCGATGCCGGCGCGGACACCGTCGCCACGACCGATGACCTGCTCGCTTCGGTCGATGCCGTCGTGATCGCGGCCGCGTCCTCCGCCCACGCCGACCTGATCCACGCGTGCGCGGACGCGGGGCTCCCGACGTTCTGCGAGAAGCCGATCACGATCGACCTCGCCAGCACCGCTGCGGTCGTCGAGCACGTGCGGGAGACCGGGATCCAGCTCCAGATGGGGTTCCAGCGTCGGTTCGACGCCGGCTTCTCGGCCGCCCGGGACCTCGTCGCCGACGGGTCGATCGGCACGCTCTACGTCGTGCGGATGGCGGGCCACGATCCCGCTCCGCCGCACGAGGATTACATCCCCGCATCCGGCGGCATCTTCCGCGACTTCAGCGTGCACGACTTCGACGCGCTCCGGTTCGTGACCGGACAGGAGACCGTGGAGGTCTACGCCGACGGAGCGGTCCTGAACTTCCCGCAGTTCGCGCGCTACGGTGACGTCGACGTCGGGGTGGTCGCGTTGCGGCTGTCCAGCGGGAGCTTCGGGATCCTCTCGGTCACGCGGCACGACCCGCTCGGCTACGACATCCGGATGGAGCTCCTCGGGTCCGGGGACAGCGTCGTGGTGGGATGGGACGACCGTCTCCCCCTCCGGTCGATCGAGCCGGGCGCATCTCCCGCGCCGGCCGATGCGTACGCGAACTTCCAACAACGGTTCGCCGAGGCCTATCGTGCCGAGATGCACGCGTTCGTGGAGGTGGCGGCGGGCCGGCGGCCGAGTCCCTGCACAGCTGAGGACGCCTTGGAGGCCATGCGGGTCGCGGTGGCCTGCGATCGCTCGCGCGAGGAGCACCGACCGGTGCGGCTCGAGGAGGTCGCGTGACCGACCTGGCCCAGCGCGTGGCCGGCGCACCGATCACGTGGGGGGTCTGCGAGGTGCCGGGGTGGGGCCACCAGATGGCCGCCGACCGTGTGCTCTCCGAGATGCGATCCCTCGGACTGCGTGCGACGGAGCTCGGTCCGGTCGGGTTCCTCCCCCGCGGCTCGGAGCAAGCGCTCCTCGAGGTGAACGGCCTCTCGCTGGTGGCGGGGTTCGTCCCCGCGGTCCTGCACGACCCGTCGTCCCTCGAAGGAGAGCTCGCGAGGGTCGACGCGGCGGCTCACACGATCTCCTCCCTCGGCGGGGGCGTCCTCGTCCTCGCGGCGTCGACCGGCGGCGAAGGGTATGAAGCGGCCGGACGGCTGGACGCCGCGGGGTGGGCAGCCCTCGGGCGAGGGATCGACCGCGTCGTGGCCTCGGCCGGCGAACGAGGGCTCCGCGTGGCCCTGCATCCGCACCACGGCACGGTCGTGGAGCTGCCGGAAGACGTCGAGCACCTGCTGGAGGTCTCCGACGTCGGCGTGTGCCTCGACACCGGCCACGTGGTGGTGGGGGGTGGCGATCCCGTCGCCCTCGCACGCACCGCCGGATCGCGGGTGACCCACGTGCACCTGAAGGACGTCGATGCGACGATCGCCGGGCGTGTGAACTCCGGCGAGCTCGGCTATCACGCGGCGGTCGGCGCCGGCCTCTACCGGCCGCTCGGAGACGGTGACGTGGACATCCGCGCCGTGCTCCGCGTCGTGGAGGAGTCCGCAGAGGCCGTTTGGTACGTACTCGAACACGACGAGGTGCTCGATCGCGAGCCCGAGCCGGGGTCTGGCCCGCTCCTGCACGCGAGGCGCAGCCTCGCGTTCCTGGAGCGGGCGTGGGAGGAGGTGGGCTCACCGACGGGGAGGTAGTCCAATGACATCCGGGCCAGGCCCGGCGAGAGGGGGTTTGTTCGATGGTGAAGAGATTGGCCGTGCTGGCGTTCGTGTTCGCTCTCGCAGCGACGGCGTGCACCGGCGACGACAACGGCGATGGCAACGGTGACGGCGACGGCAACGGCGGCGTCACCCAGCGTGACTTCCGGTTCGTGGTCGTCACGCACGGGCAGGCGTCGGACCCGTTCTGGTCCGTCGCGGCCAACGGCGTCGACGCCGCGGCCGAGGACATGGGTGTCACGGTCGAGTACCAAGCGCCCGAGACGTTCGACATGGTGGCGATGAGCGAGCTGATCGACGCGGCGGTGGCCTCTGAGCCCGACGGGCTGGTCGTCAGCATCCCCGACGCCGACGCGCTCGGTCCGTCGATCCAGGCTGCGGTCGACGCCGGGATCCCGGTGATCTCGATGAACTCCGGGAGCGACGTCTTCGAGGAGCTCGGGGTGCTGGTGCACGTCGGCCAGACCGAGTTCGAGGCCGGACTGATCGCAGGTCAGCGGTTCGCCGACGAGGGAGTCGAGAACCCGATCTGCATCAACCAGGAGGTCGGGAACGCGGCTCTGGATGCCCGCTGCGACGGGTTCTTCGAGGGTCTCGGCGTCGAGGGCGAGGTGATCCCGGTCGACCTGAACGACCCGGCCGGCACCACCGAGACCGTGGCCGGCGTCCTCCAGCAGAACGCGGACGTCGACGGGATCCTGACGCTCGGTCCCACCGGCGCCACGCCGACGCTCGAGGCGTTGACGCAGGCGGACATGCTCGGCAGCGTCAAGTTCGCCACGTTCGACCTATCGCCCGAGGTGCTGCAGGCGATCACCGACGGCGACATGTTGTTCGCGATCGACCAGGCGCAGTACCTGCAGGGGTACCTGCCGGTCGTGTTCCTGACCAAGTACCTGGAGACCGGCGCGTTGCCGCTCGGCAGCGTCGATCGCGTGGTCCTCACGGGACCGCAGATCGTCACTGCGGACACGGCGCAGGACGTCGTCCAGTACTCGGAGGACGGGCTCCGCTAGCGGGGCTGGGGGTCGGCGCGCGTGAAGCGCGCCGACCCCCTACCATTCGCCTCATCGAGGCCGTTTCAGCGAGGCCGAGCTGCGAGGGGAGACCAGCGATGGCAACGACGGCAACCGAGCCCACCGCCGACACCGACGAACGCGTCCGCCGCGTCGGGGCGCTCTCCAAACTCCTCGGCCGGCCCGAGCTCGGCGCGATCGCCGGACTGGTAGTCGTCTGGATCTTCTTCGCGATCATCGCCGCGGACAACAACTTCATCGGGATGGCGACGACCGCCTCGATCCTCAACCGGGCGGCGCCCCTCGGGATCCTCGCGGTGGCCGTCGCTCTGCTGATGATCGCGGGCGAGTTCGACCTGTCGATCGGCTCGATCCTCGGCTTCTCGGGGATGGCGATCATGATCGCCGTCACGCCGGTGGATGCGGGTGGTCTGGGCTGGTCGTTGCTCCCTGCGGCGGTCCTCGCGCTCGTGCTGGCGTTGGCGACCGGTTTCATCAACGGGTGGCTCGTCGTCCTCACGAAACTGCCGTCGTTCATCATCACGCTCGGCACGCTGTTCATCTTCCGCGGGCTGACGACCGCGATCACTCGCCTGCGCACGAACCGAACACAGCTCGGCAACCTCGACGAGGCGGCCGGGTTCGAACTCTTCGAGAAGTGGTTCGGCAAGGATTTCCAGATCCTCGGCGCTCGTTTCAGCATCTCTATCCTGTGGTGGATCCTCCTCACGGCCATCGCCACGTGGATCCTGGTGCGGACGCGGTCCGGCAACTGGATCTTCGGGACGGGAGGCGCGCCCGACGCGGCGCGCGCCGTCGGCGTCCCGGTCCGTCGCGTGAGGATCGCGCTCTTCCTCACGACGGCATTCGCGGCGTTCTTCGTCGCCCTCACACAGGCGGTGCAGTTCACCGGCGCGGACACCCTCCGCGGGACCGGCCGGGAGTTCGAAGCGATCATCGCGGCGGTGGTCGGCGGGTGCTTGCTCACCGGCGGCTACGGCTCCGCGGTCGGCGCCGCCCTCGGGGCGCTGATCTTCGCCATGGTGCAGCAGGGCATCGTGATCACCGGGATCGACGGTGACTGGTACCAGGTCTTCATCGGCGCCGTGCTGCTCGCGGCGGTGATCTTCAACAACTTCGTCCGGAGGAAGGCGGCAACCCGATGAGCACGAACGGCGATGCGCTGATCGAGACCAGGAAGCTCTCGAAGTACTTCGGGAGCGTGATCGCGATCAAGGACATCTCGATGCTGGTGCACCCGGGCAGGGTCACCTGCCTGCTCGGGGACAACGGTGCGGGCAAGTCGACGCTGATCAAGACGCTCTCGGGCGTGTACGAGCCGAGCGAGGGCGACTACCTCTGCGACGGGGAGGAGATCCACCTCAAGTCCCCGCGCGACGCGCTCGCGCGGGGGATCGCCACGGTCTACCAGGACCTCGCGATGATCCCGTTGCTCTCGATCTGGCGGAACTTCTTCCTCGGTTCTGAGCCGACGAAGGGCTGGGGGCCCTTCCGCCGCTTCGACGTGAAGAAAGCGAAGGAGATCACGCGGGAGGAGCTGTCGAAGATGGGGATCGACATCCGCGATCCCGAACAGGCGGTCGGGACCCTCTCGGGCGGTGAGCGGCAGTCGCTCGCGATCGCCCGCGCCGTCTACTTCGGGGCGCGGGTCCTGATCCTCGACGAGCCCACGGCCGCCCTCGGCGTGAAGCAGGCGGGCGTCGTCCTGCGCTACATCGTGACGGCGAAGCAACGCGGTGTGGCCGTCGTCTTCATCACCCACAACCCGCACCACGCGTATCCCGTCGGCGACCACTTCGTGATCCTTCGGCGCGGGAAAGTCTTCGGGAGCTTCCCGAAGGCCGATCTCACGCTGGAGCACCTCGTCCAGATGATGGCCGGAGGCGCGGAGCTCGAGACCCTGGCGCACGAGCTCCAACAGGTGGCGGGCGACGACGCCGAGCTCCAGAAGGCCGTCGCGGTGCTCGAACAGGAGGTGAAGGCCGTGGCCCCTGAGCCGGTCGCGGCCGAGCCCCCGGGCCCAGCCCCGGCCGACGGGGGGGCCACGCCCGAGGGCTGACGTGGACGCGAGCGGCCCCTACGACCTCGTCACGATGGGCCGCGTCGGCGTCGACCTGTACCCGGAGCAGAGCGGCGTCCCGCGGGAGGGTCGCGGAGGTGGTCACGTTCGCGAAGTCGCTCGGCGGGAGCCCGACGAACGTCGCCGTCGGCGCCGCCCGCTATGGGCACCGGGTGGCCGTGATCACGAAGGTCGGCGCCGACGGCTTCGGCGACTACGTGCACGCCGCGCTCCGCCGCTTCGGCGTCGACGACCGGTTCGTCGGCACGGATCCGGAGCTCCGCACCCCGATCGTGTTCTGCGAGCTCCTCCCGCCGGAGTCCCCGACGATCCTGTTCTACCGGCAGCCGACCGCGCCGGACATGCAGCTCTCGGCCGGCGACCTCGACGTCGACGCGATCCGCGCCGCACGGATCTTCTGGACGACCGGGACCGGGCTCTCGGCAGAGCCGAGCCGGGCGGCGACCCTCGCCGCGCTCGAGGCGCGCGGCCGGGAAGCGATCACGGTGCACGACCTCGACTACCGGCCGGTGTTCTGGCCGAGCCCGGACGACGCGCGCGCGCAGCAGCGACGCGCACTGGCGCTCGCGACGGTCGCCGTGGGGAACGTCGAGGAGTGCGCCGTCGCGGTGGGCGATGGAGCGCCGGAGGATCAGGCGCGCCGGCTGCTCGACCTCGGCCTCGACCTCGCGATCGTGAAGCTGGGGGGCGACGGCGTCCTGGCGGCGTGGGAAGGTGGCGCCGAGCGATTCCCGCCGGTCGCCGTCCACGTGGTGAACGGCCTCGGCGCCGGGGACGCATTCGGGGCCGCCGTCTGCCACGGCCTGCTCGAAGGGTGGGACGTCCCGAGGACGATCCGGTTCGCGAACGGGGCGGGGGCCCATGTCGCAGCACAGCTCGCATGCGCCGACGCGATGCCCGACGAAGCGCAGGTGGAGGCGCTGCTCGTCGATGCGTGAGACGAGCTCAGCTCCCGGCTGCCCACGTCGCGACGGTCCGGATCTCTTGGGGATGGATCGAGATCAGCACGTGCGGCGGCGCCTCGCCGAGCACGTGACGGACCGCCGCTTCCGCGAACCGCTCGGACGGGATCCGATCCCATATGTCGCCGCCGAACCACGCGGTGCCCGCGGGCAGGCCGGCGGCTCGTATGAATCGTCGTCGGAACTCCGCGCTCAAGGGGCAGCGATGTTCCGCGTGGTGCGCGAACTCGTGGAGGAGCGTCGCCTCGAGGTTGGCGGCGGTGCCCGGCGCCCGGACGAGCACCAGGGCCTGCCCGGGCTCGTATCGCGCCCGGTCCGGGAGATCCCAGGCGACACCGACCGTGAGGCCGTCCAACCGGCCCGCGCATGCGGGGACCGCGTCGGAGAAGTGCTGCCATGCCTTCGAAGCCACGGCCCGGAGGTCGTCCGGCGTGCCGTCGGTGAACCGGAGATCCCGATCCGGAGGTCGCGGCGGCGATCGCCATGACCACCGTGACGGCGGCGATCACGATCGCGCCCACGACTCCAGCCCTGCGCACGCCCCGAACGCTACTCGCGGAGGCGTCGGTGGGTACTGACCTTTTCCGCCCGGCGGGAAGCGCGGTGGCGGACGGCGAGCCGGTGCATCTCACGCCCGCAGACGCGGGGTGGTCCTTCAGCGGCCTGCGCGTGCTGTCGCTCTTGCCCGGTGAGCGTCGCGTCCTCCGCCTCGACGGGCATCGAGGCGTGCGCGCTGCCGCTCATGGGATCGTGTGCCGTCGAAGTCGGCAGGGAGACGTTCGCCCTCGAAGGGCCGCCCCGACGTGTTCTCGCGCGTCTCGGACTTCGTCTATCTCCCCACGGGGACGGAGATGGTCGTCCGGACGGAGGCCGGGTGCGAGCTCGCGCTCCCGAACGCACCGGCGACCCGGACGCTCGCTCCCGCGTACGTGCCTGCGCGCGCCGTCGCCGTCGAGGTCCGCGGCGGGGGCGTCGCGACCCGACAGGTCAACAACTTCCTGGCCGCCGACGCCTTCGAAGCGGAACGGTTGATCGCCGTCGAGGTCCTCACGCCGGACGGGAACTGGTCGTCCTTCCCGCCCCACAAGCACGACGAGCACACCGCCGATGAGGTCCCGCTCGAGGAGATCTACTACTTCCGGATCCGGGGAGAACATGGTTTCGGGCTGCACCGGACGTACACGACGGACGGAGAGATCGACGAGACGGTCACGGTCCACGACGGCGACGTGTTCCTGATCCCGCGCGGGTACCACGGGCCGTGCGTCGCGGCGCCAGGGCATACGATGTACTACCTGAACGTGATGGCCGGTCCGGCCGAGCGAGCCTGGCGGGTCTGCTTGGATCCAGCGCACGAGCGGCTCGGCGAGCTCTTCAGCTCGTTCGCGCCGGACCCCAGGTGCCCCCTGGTCACGGCCGACGGGCCGCGGGAGGTCGAGAGGAGCTAGCGATGGAACGCATCAGCCACTGGATCGGCGGGAAGGTCGTTCCCGGCGAGTCAGGAAGGACCGGCCCCGTGTTCAACCCGGCGACGGGCGAGCAAACCCACGAGGTGGCCTTCGCGAGCACGGAGGAGGTCGGGCAAGCCGTGGCGGCGGCCGCCGAAGCCTTCCCCGCCTGGCGCGCCACGTCGCTCTCGAAGCGAGCCGAGGCGATGTTCCAGATCCGCGAGCTTCTCGACGATCGCAAGGCCGACATCGCGAAGGCGATCACGGCGCAGCACGGGAAGGTGCTCTCCGACGCGATGGGCGAGGTGCAGCGCGGGCTCGAGAACGTGGAGTTCGCCTGCGGGATCCCCAACCTGCTGAAAGGGGGATTCACGGAGCAAGCCTCGACGGGGGTCGACGTCTACTCGATCCGCCAGCCGCTCGGCGTGGTCGCCGGCATCACGCCCTTCAACTTCCCCGCGATGGTGCCGCTCTGGATGCTGACGAACGCGATCGCCTGCGGGAACACGTTCGTCCTGAAGCCGTCGGAGAAGGACCCCGGCGCGTCGCTGCTCCTCGCCGAGCTCCTCCGCGACGCCGGCGTGCCCGACGGCGTCTTCAACGTGATCCACGGCGACAAGGTCGCCGTGGACGCGATCCTCGACCATCCCGACATCGAGGCGGTGTCGTTCGTCGGCTCGACGCCGATCGCCAAGTACATCTACGAGCACGGCACGCAGGCGGGCAAGCGCGTCCAGGCGCTCGGTGGCGCGAAGAACCACATGATCGTCCTGCCGGATGCCGACCTCGACATGGCGGCCGACGCCGCCGTCTCCGCCGGATACGGCAGCGCCGGCGAGCGGTGCATGGCCATCTCGGCGATCGTCGCCGTCGGCGGGATCGCCGACGAGCTCGTGGGGAAGATCGCCGAGCGGCTCCCGAAGGTGACGGTCGGTCCCGGGTCCGATCCCGACTCCGAGATGGGGCCGCTGGTCACGCGCGAGCATCGCGACAAGGTCGCCGGCTACCTGGACTCGTCGGCCGAACAGGGCGCGACCGTGGTCACGGACGGACGGAAGGACGCCGCGTTCGAGGGAGACGGGTTCTTCCTCGGCGTCTCGCTGATCGATCACGTGACCGAGACCATGGACGCCTACCGCGACGAGATCTTCGGCCCCGTGCTCTCCGTGGTCCGCGTCGATACCTACGACGAGGCGCTGAAGATGGTCAACGACAACCCCTACGGGAACGGCGTCGCGATCTTCACGCGCGACGGCGGAGCGGTCAGGCAGTTCCAGTTCGACGTGAACGTCGGCATGGTCGGCGTGAACGTGCCGATCCCGGTACCGGTCGCCTACTACTCGTTCGGCGGGTGGAAGAACTCGTTGTTCGGCGACAACCACATGTACGGGCCGGAGGGGATCCAGTTCTACACGAGAGGAAAGGTCGTCACGGCTCGCTGGCCCGATCCGGCCACTTCCGCAGTCGACCTCGGCTTCCCAAGGACCCGCTGACGGTTCACGAGAGGACGTATTGATGATCACCGATAGAGACGAACTGCTGAAGCGCGAAGAAGCTGCATGGGACGAGTTCGTCGCCGAGGTCGGGCGGGTGCCCGAGCATCGCCGCGGCGATCAGGGTGTGGTTCCGGGTTGGTCCGTGAACGATCTCGTCTTCCACAACGGGAGATGGGCCGGTGTCGCGGCGGAGAAGCTGAGTGCCCTCGTCGCCTCCGGATCCGTGGGCGAGGAGGAGCCCGACGAGGCCTGGGGAGACAAGAACGAGCTCTGGGCCGCCGAGTCGAAGTCGATGCTCTACCAGGAGGCGATGGCGCGAGCGCTCGAGGATCGCGAGCGAGCCCGAGCGGCGCTGAGCGCACTCCCGGAAGTCACCGACGAGGCGGCTTCTTGGTTCACTGAGGAGACCTTCGACCACTACCAGGAGCACACGGAAGAGGTCAGTCGTTTCGCCGACAGCCTGGAAGCGCCCGCTCAGGGGTCGTAGCGCATGAACCAGATGTGCGGGCCTCCGCCAGGGGCGTCGGCATCCGAGGTCGTTCGGAACCCGCGGCGCTCGTAGTACCCGACGTTCTCCGGTCTCCCGGTCTCGAGGAACGCCGGCACGCGGTCGCGATCCGCGAACGCCAGGCCGTGCTGGATCAGGGCGGCCCCGACGCCGCTGCCGCGGTGTGCTCCGTCCACCGCGATGTGGTCGAGATACCAGAACGGCTCGTCGGGGAAGCGCTCGGCGATCCATTCCCACATCTCCGCATGGCGATCCTCCGCCCCGACCAATGTCGGGCGGATCGCACGGTCGATGTCCAGCATCGCCTCGTCGCTGCCCGGAGGGATCCACGCCGCGACGCCGAGACCGTCGCCCGCCTCCCAGAGCCACCCGAGCTCCGCGATCTGCTCGTCGAAGGCTCGGAAGAAGCTCGTGATCGGCTCGAGGTCGCTTCCTCCGAACGGCCATACGAGCATGGGGTCGTCCGCGAACGACTGCCCGAGCAGGGTGGCAAGGTCTGGAACGCGGTCGGCAGTGGCTCGAACGATGGGAACGGACATCGGCGCAGCCTAGCCGCGAGCGCGATGCAGGCGTAGGGTCCGATCGTGCGAACAACAGCGGAGGAGCAACCTCTGACGGTCGCCGCGCTGTGGACGGGTCGTGTCGTCGCGTGTGTCTTCCTGATCCTCGGCTCGCTGGTGTTCGTCACGTTCCTCGAGACGGGCGAGCTGCTGTGGCTCGCCCTCTCCGTCATGGGGGTTGCGGGTGCACTCCTCTTCATCGTTGGACTGGAGCGTTCGACCCATCCCCGGTCGAGGTGGGTGCAGCTGGTGGGCTGGTTGATGATGACGATGTTCTCCCTCGTCCCGACCAGCCTCCTGTTCCTTCCGCTGGTTCTGGCGCTGACCGTGCTTCCGGCGCTGTTCGTCCGCTTCCAGAGGTCGTGGTACGGCGGTCGAGCGCTCCAGGAACACACGCGCTAGGGCGCCCGTGGCCTTCCGTCGCATATCCTTGCGGCCCGTCCATCGGAGGTCATGCGGATGCTCGAGCAGCAGGAGACGATCAGGGAGCGGGAGGGGCACTGGAAGCCACGCCCCACGTTGAGCGGGAGCGACTACACGAGCCCCGAGGTCTGGGAAGAGGAACGCGAACGGATCTGGTTCGGTGACTGGGTCTGCATCGGTCGGGCCGAAGAGGTGGCGAACCCCGGGGATTACCTCGTGCGTGAACTCGCCGGCGAGTCGATCTTCGTCACGCGCAACGCGGACGGGCGAGCTCCACGGCTTCTACAACGTGTGCTCCCATCGTGGGACCAAGTTCCTCGACGACGAACCGGCCAGCGGGAACGTGCGCAAGGCGTTCGTCTGCCCGTACCACTCGTGGACCTACGACCTGAACGGTCGGCTGATCGGGACCCCGAACGTCAAGGAGGACGAGCACTTCGACCGCGGCGAGTACCCACTGCACGGCTTCCCGGTCGACACGTACGCGGGGTTCCTGTTCGCGAGCCTCGCTCGCGAGCCGCGGCAGTTGCTCGACGCGCTTGCGGCGGGTCGAGAGCGTGACCTCGTTCGATCGGTTCCGGATGGACGAGCTCCGCGTCGGGGTGCGCATCGTCTACGAGGTCGCCGGCGAACTGGAAGATCGTCGTGGAGAACTACAACGAGTGCCTCCATTGCCCGGTCGATCCATCCCGAGCTCGTGCAGGTCGTGCCGCTCTTCCGATTCGGCGAGGTCTGGGACGGCGAGACCCGTGACGGGGGCAATGACATGGTGGAGGGAGCCCGATCCTTCACGATGACGGGCCGCTCCGAGTTGCCGACGCTTCCTGGCCTGCTTGATGAGGACCTCACCCGGTACTACGGCGCGTACCAGTTCCCCAACCTGCTGCTGAACATCCACCCGGACTGCGCGATGTACTACATCGGGTATCCGAAGGGTCCCGGTCACACCACCGTCGTCTCGGAGTACCTGTTCCGGCCGGAGACGATCGCCGATACTGACGTGTTCAAGCCCGAGCCAGTCGTCGAGCTCTGGGACCTCATCTCGAAGCAGGACTGGGAGGTCTGCGAGCGGGCCCAGATCGGTGTCGGGTCGCGCGCGTTCACGACCGGCGTGTATCCCCGCCAGGACCGCTACCTGTTCGCGTTCAACGAGATGTACCGGACGCAGCATGGGCCGCGCGAAGCTGGGTGGGAGCCCGATGAGCGCCGAACAGGGGAGCTGAGAGGCGGGAGATGGCGATCAAACGGATGAACCACGCCGTCCTGTACGTGCGGGACGCGGAGAAGACCTACGAGTTCTACCGGGACGTGTTCGGGTTCCGGGTGGTGATGGAGATGCCGGGGGCGAAGTTCCTCCAGGCGCCGGACTCCGACAACGACCACGACCTGGGCCTCTTCAGCATCGGGGAGGGGGCCGGGCCGTCGACGGCGGGCCGGTCGACGGTCGGCCTGTACCACATCGCCTGGGAGGTCCAGACCCTCGGCGACCTCAGAGAGATCTCGGCGAAGCTCCAAGAGGCGGGAGCGCTCACGGGTGCCACCGACCACAGCACGACCAAGGCGCTCTACGGCCGGGACCCCGACGGGCTGGAGTTCGAGGTCTGCTGGATCGTTCCGAAGGAGCTCCAGACGCCCGAGATCGAGGACGAGCGGACGCGGATGCGGCCGCTCGACATCGAGGCCGAGATCGAGCGCTTCGGTCTCCAGACGGTCGGCGGCATCTGAGGCTCAGGCCGTCTCGAGCAGTCCGCGCCTGGATCGGATCCGCCTGTCGACCGGACCGACGATCAGGTACTCGACGGCCACGCCGATCACCGCGATCACCGCGACGACGGCGAGGAGCGAGGCGACGTCCTGCGAGCGGTCGAGCAGGTGTCCCAGGCCGGTCGCGCCGGTGGCCTGGACGATCAGCTCGCCCGCCATCAACGCCTTCCACGCGAAACCCCAGGCCTGTTGGACGCCCGCCATGTAGGCGGGGAGCGCCGCGGGGAACACCACCGATCGCTGGAGCTCCCAGCCGGTCGCCCCGAGGGTGCGCCCCGCCCGCACGAACAGGGGCGGGACCTGACGGATGCCCTGCAATGTGGCGAGCGTGACGGCGGGGAACGAACCCGCGATCGCGACGAAGACCACAGCCCGCTCGGTGACGCCGAACCAGATCACGGCGAGCGGCACCCACGCGACGAACGGCGTGATCTGGAGCGCCACCACGAGCGGACGGATGCTCCGGCGTGCGAGCTCGGAGGATGCGAGGACCAAACCGAGCGCGGTCCCGATGACCAATGCCGCCGCGAACGAGAACGCGAGCCGGATCAGGGTCTTCGCCGTGGCTTCGGGGATGGTGCCGTCGGCGAAGCCTCGACGGAGAGCTATCCAGACTTCCGCCGGCCCGGGGATCGACGAGGTTTCCGTGACCGCCGCGACGATCGCCCACACGACGATCAGCGCCCCCACCCCGAGGAGCGGTGGCCCCAGCTCGCTCGCCCACCGCTTCACTGCGAGCCCTCCTCGTCTTGACCGATCAGGCGGTCGTGGATCTCCGAGACGACGCGGGCGATCAGGACGTCGTCCAGGCTCCGGGGTCGGTGCGCGTCGATGCGGAACTCCTCGAGTAGCGTGCCGGGAGCCGCCGACATCACGAGGACGCGATCGGCAAGGAGCACGGCCTCGCGCACGTTGTGGGTCGCGAACACGAACGTGGTGCGGCCGGCGCGCTCGACGCGCACGCGCTGCACGATGTCCTGCAACCGCTCGCGGGCGAGCGCGTCGAGCGCGCCGAACGGTTCGTCGCCCAACAGGATCGGCGGGTCGCACGCCAGGGCGCGGGCGAGCGCGGCGCGCTGGCGCATCCCGGCCGACAGCTCGTGCGGCTGACGGTCGGCCGACGAATCGATGTCCATCCGGGTGAGCCACGTGGTCGCTCGATCTTGCCGCTCGTCGGGCGGGACGTCCGCGAGCCGGAGCGCCAGGTCGAGATTCCCTCGCACCGAGAGCCACGGGAACAAGGCGGGCTCCTGGAAGAGCACCGCGCGATCGGGACCCGGTTCGGTCACGGGACGTCCGTCCACGAGCACCTCGCCGCTCGTCGCACGTTCGAGACCCGCGATGGCGCTCAGCACCGAAGTCTTCCCGCTCCCGCTCGGTCCGATCAGGCAGACGAACTCGCCGCGCTCGACGTCGAACGAGAGATCTTGGAATGCGGTTACGCGCTCACCGGTGGACCGGACCCGTGTCATCGAAAGGTTGCGGACCGAGATGATCGACGACGCCGGGGAGCCGGCGGGATCGTCCCGGGTTTCGACGACGGCTCGACTCATCGCAGTCGGAACTTCTCCGCCATCTCGATCTGCACGACCTTGCCGTCCTGCACGACGAGCACGACGGTGCCGAACTTGATCTTGCGCAGGATCCCCGCGACGTTGGCGAGGACCTGGCGCTCCTCGTCCGTGAGCTCCTCGCCGTCGATCGGCTCTTCTGCGTGCACGGGTTGCGTCGGCTGCTCGTCGGTGGTCACGGCCCGCATCCTAGAACGACGGCCGCTGCGAGATGTGACGGATACGTGGCGACAACGCACCAGAGGGCCCAGGTGTTTGACACTGACCCGTCGCGGGCGGTATCCATGCGGGGCACATCCTTTCGGTTGACCGGACCACCGGAGACCGACCGCCAGCACCGGTGCGAACACATCGGTCGATCGAAGGGAGCCTCGATGTTCCTCCGTTTCAAGCCCGCTCGGTGGGCCGCCCTTGCCCTCGTCCCGATCCTTTCGCTCTCCGCATGCGGTGGGGGCGGCGCGAACGCAGCCGCCGAGTGCAACGGTCTGCCGGAGCAGCCCACGTTGAGCTTCGCGGCGTACAGCACGCCGCGCGAGGCCTACGGCAAGATCATCTCGGCGTTCAAGACGGCCTGGAAGGAAGACCACGACGACCAGGAAGTCATCTTCCAGGAGTCCTACGACGGCTCCACGCTCCAGGCGAGCCGGGTCATCGGCGGCTACGAGGCCGACGTCGTGGCGCTCTCACTCGGTCCCGACGTGGACCAGATCGCCGACGCCGGGTTGATCACCCACGACTGGACGCAGGAGACCGACGGCGGCATGGTCACGACGTCCGTGGTCGTCTTCGACGTGCGTCCCGGCAACCCGCTCGGCATCGAGGACTGGGACGACCTGACGCAGTCCGGCGTCGAGATCCTCACTCCGGATCCCGCGTCGAGCGGCGGTGCGCGCTGGAACCTGGTGTCGGCCTGGGGCGCCGCGCTCCACGGCTACGGAGGCGTGAGCGAGGGCGACGAAGCCGGCGCCACGACCCTGATGCAGGGCGTGCTCGGGAACGTCCTCGCGTTCGACAGCAGCGCTCGCAAGTCGATCCAGAACTTCGAGGACGGCAACGGCGACGTCGCGATCACCTACGAGAACGAGGTCATCACGGCGCAGGCCGCGGGGAAGGAAGACGAGGCCGTCTACCCGCCCTCCAGCGTGCTGATCGAGAACCCGGTGACGGTCGTGGACGCGAACGTCGACAAGCACTGCGTCCGCGAGGTGGCCGAGGCGTTCGTCGAGTTCCTCCACACCGACGAGGTGAAGGAGATCTTCGCCGACGCCGGCTTCCGCTCGACCGACATCGAGGAGGCTAGGAAGGGCGGAGGCGACTATCCGCCGATCGAGGACCTCTGGGACATCGACGACATCGGCGGGTGGGACGCGCTGACCGAGAAGCTGTTCAGCGATACCGGCATCGTCACCCAGGCGCAGGCGGGCTGAGCGGATGAGCGACGCCGCGCAGACCCTCGAAGGTCGCAGCACGATCCGGTGGACACCCCACCGGATCGCTGCTGCGCTCCGGCACCTCGGTCTGCGCGGCGCCGCGATCCTCTACCTGGGCCTGATGGTCGTGGTCCCCGTGGCCGCGATCGTGACCGCAGGGTTCGAGGACGGGTTCGCGTCCTTCCGGACGGCGTTCGCGATCCCGTACGCGTGGACGGCGATCAGGCTGACGCTCATCACGTCGGCCGCCGCCACCGTGATCAACGCCGTGATGGGCACCCTGCTCGCGTGGGTCTTGGTTCGCTATCGCTTCCCGGGTCGCCGGATCCTGTCATCAGTCGTGGACCTTCCGATGGCGATCCCGACACTCGTCACCGGGTTGATGATCCTCACGCTCTACGGCCCCAACGCGCCGATCGGTCGGTTCCTCGACCGCTTCGGCATCCAGGTCGCGTTCACGTGGATCGGGATCCTGCTGGCCCTGTGCGTCGTCACGCTCCCGCTCGTCGTGCGCCAGGTCCAGCCGGTCCTCCTCGAGCTCGATCCGGCGGAGGAGGAGGCGGCGGCGACGCTTGGGGCGGGTGCGTGGCTGTCGTTCCGCAAGGTTGTGCTCCCCGCGCTCCGTCCGGCGATCGTCGGGGGAGGGCTGCTGACGTTCGCCCGCTGCATCGGTGAATTCGGGAGCGTCGTGCTCGTGTCCGGCAACATCGCCGGGGAAACCCTCACCGCGCCGGTGTTCGTGTATCAGCTCGCCAACCAGTTCCGGCCGGCGGAGGCCGCGGCGGTTGCAACACTCATGTTCACGATCTCGTTCGTGCTCGTGTTGGTGACTACCCGGCTGCTCACCCGAAGGGTGGACGTATGAGCGTTGCGTCCACCACTCCCGCCGCGCCCGCCACCGGTGCCGCCGGCGGTCGAGGCAAGTTGGCCCGCGGCCTCCTCGCCGCAGCCGCGATCGTGTACGTCGCCCTGTTGTTGCTCTTGCCCCTGATCGGCATCGTGACGAAGGCGTTCGAGCCCGGCATGTCGATCATCGGCGACACGCTCTCGAGCCCCGACGTGCAGCACGCCTTCCTGCTCACCGGCATCATCACCGTGATCACGATCGTGGTGACGACGTTCTTCGGGCTGGTCGTGGCTTGGGTGCTCGTGCGGCAGCGATTCCTCGGCCGCTCGCTCATGAACGCGGTCGTGGATCTCCCGTTCGCCCTTTCTCCGGTCACCGTTGGGCTGGCGGCCGTTCTGCTGTTCGGGACGGGTGGATGGTTCGCGGACTTCTTCTCGGCGCAGGGGATCCAGATCTTGTTCGCGCTCCCCTCGATGGTGCTGGTCACGATCTTCATCTGCATCCCGTTCACCATCCGCGAGCTCGTGCCCGTGCTCGAGGAGTTCGGCCTCGACGAGGAGGACGCGTCGCGGACGCTCGGCGCGTCGATCTGGCAGACGTTCCGCCGCGTCACGCTCCCCAACATCCGGTGGGCGCTGCTCTACGGGATCGCGCTCACCACAGCGCGTTCGATCGGAGAGATCGGCGCCGTCCTGATCGTGAGCGGAACGATCAGCGGGAGCACGGAGACGGCCACGATCTACATCTTCACCGCCCTGGAAGAACGACTCGAGGCCCAGGCGCACGTGGTTGCGCTGGTCCTCGCGACCGTCTCGATCCTCCTGTTGGTGGGCATCGAATGGTTGCATCGGCGCAACGAACGAGCAAGGAGTCACGCATGAGCATGCCGATCAAGGTGGAGCTGCTGACCAAGCGCTTCGGCAGTTTCGAAGCGGTACGCGATGTGTCGTTCACGGCGGCGGCCGGCTCGATCACCGCGCTGCTCGGACCCTCGGGCTCGGGCAAGAGCACGGTGCTCCGGATGATCGCCGGCCTCGAGCTGCCGAACGCGGGACGGATCTGGATGGGCGACGACGAGCTCACCGCCAAGAGCGTCCAGGAGCGGGCCGTCGGGTTCGTGTTCCAGCACTACGCCCTGTTCCGGCACATGACCGTTTTCGAGAACGTGGAGTTCGGTCTCAAGGTCAGGAAGGAAGCGAAGGAGTCGCGCGAGGCGCGCGTGAAGGAGCTGCTGGAGCTCGTGCAGATGTCGAACTTCGCGCAGCGCTATCCGGACCAACTGTCAGGGGGGCAGCGACAGCGCGTCGCGCTCTCCCGGGCGCTCGCACCGAGGCCGCAGGTGCTGCTGCTCGACGAGCCGTTCGGAGCGCTCGACGCGAAGGTGCGGCAGGATCTCCGGCGCTGGCTCGACGAGCTCCACCGGGAACTTGGCGTGACGAGCCTCCTCGTGACGCACGACCAAGAAGAAGCATTGGAGCTCGCGAACCAGGTCGTCGTGATGCACGAGGGCCGGGTGGAGCAGGCCGGAGCGCCCGCCGACGTCTACAACGACCCGGCGACCGCGTTCGTCGCCGGCTTCGTCGGGGCGGCCAACGTGCTCCACGGCCACGTGGTCGATGGCCATGTGCACCTCGGGACGTTCCAGGTGGCCGGTGCCGGTCACCTCGAGGAGGGAGCCCCGGCCGCCGCGTTCGTGCGGCCCCACGACGTCCGCGTCTCGGAGGAGGACACCGGGGTCCGCGGCACGATCGACCGGATGGCGACGCTGGGCTGGCTCGCACGTCTGGCGATCCGGCTGCCGGGCGGCGAGACCCTCGTTGCCCACGTGCCGCACGACGAGCTCGGCGATGCGAAGGAGGGCGACGAGGTCTGGGTGGACCTCCGCAGCCCGAAGGCATTTGGACTCGAGCCGGAACGCCACGATGCGGTCGTCGGGGAGGCACCCGACGTCGTGGCCACCTAGGTAGCGCCCGGACGGCTAGCGGCGGTATCGCCGTAGCGCGATCCCGATCGCGACGATCGAGAAGTACCCGGCACCGACCACGAGCAGGATCACCGTGATCGTCGGACCCATCCAATCCGGAGCCGGATCTGGCCCGCCACCCGCGGACGCAGGGCTCGCGAGCGCCGCGACGGCGAGCACCGTCAGCACGAGGACGGTCACCCTTCGGCGGATCGTCATCTCCAACCTCCCATAGCTCGACCTGACGGACAGATGACTGGGCGCAAAGGCGACAGGTTCCGTTCGGTCGGTTTCCGGTGATACGTTCGGGTTCGTGAGCCCGTCCGACCTGCAGCCCACGGACCTGATCGACATCGACCATCTCCTCTCCGACGAGGAGAAACAGATCCGCAGCGTCGCCCGCGAGTGGGTGCAGCGCCGGATCCTCCCCGAGGTCGAGGACTGGTACGAGAAGGGCGAGTTCCCTGCCCGCGAGCTCGCGAAGGAGGTGGGCGAGCTCGGCTTCTTCCTGATGCAGCTGGACACCGAGTGGACCCTCGGACTGAACTCGGTCGCGTACGGGCTGGTGGAGCTCGAGATCGAAGCGGGAGACAGCGGTCTGCGGTCGTTCGTGTCGGTGCAGAGCTCTCTTTGCGGGCATGCGATCCACGCGTTCGGGAGCGAGGAGCAGAAGAACGAGTGGCTCCCGAAGATGGCGAGCGGCGAGGCGATCGCATGCTTCGGTCTCTCGGAACCGGACTCCGGCAGTGACCCCGGCTCGATGCGCACGTCTGCGAAGAAGGACGGCGACGACTGGATCCTGAACGGCACCAAGATGTGGATCACGAACGGCAGCTGCTCCGACATCGCGATCGTCTGGGCGCAGACCGACGACGGCGTTCGGGGCTTCATCGTGCCGACCGACTCGGCGGGCTTCACGGCGAACGACATCCACAAGAAGATGTCGCTGCGGGCGTCGGTGACGTCGGAACTCGTGATGGACGGCGTTCGGCTGCCGGCCGACGCGATGTTGCCCGAGGTGAAAGGGCTCCGCGGACCGCTGTCATGCCTGAACGAGGCTCGCTACGGGATCGTGTGGGGCGTGATGGGCGCCGCGCGTACGTGCTTCGAGACGGCGCTCGAGTACTCGAAGACGCGCGAGCAATTCGACAAGCCGATCGGCTCGTTCCAGCTCACGCAGAAGAAGCTCACCGACATGGCGCTCGAGCTGTACAAGGGGACGCTGCTCGCCTACTACCTCGGCCGGCTGAAGGACGAGAAGGGCCTGGCGCCCGAGCAGGTGAGCGTCGGGAAGCTGAACAACACTCGCGAGGCGTTGAAGATCGCCCGGAACTCACGCGGGATCCTCGGCGCGAACGGCATCACGCTCGAGTACCCGATCATGCGCCACATGACGAACCTCGAGTCCGTGATCACCTACGAGGGGACCGAAGAGGTCCACACGTTGGTGATCGGAGAGCAGCTCACGGGCCTCAAAGCGTTCACGTAGTCGGGCCTGATATTCCTCCGGCTGTTCCGCGCCATTCTTGAATCCACGGTTCGTGGTGACGGAAGAGATACACACCTAATCCCGGCAACGCTGCCGATAGTGCAACGCCGCCAGCTGCGAGGACTGGAAGCTTCCACCCGCCGTCCGATCGATAATGGGCGAGCAAGATCGTCAGGGCGGTCAGCACTCCGAGCAGGCAGACACAGGCTCCGGAGAGGACGATGAGCCGGGCCGAGCGCCCGCGTAGTGGTGGTACGCGGGAGAGACCCCTGAAGAGCATCAAAGCTCCCCAGCCTTGCGACGTCGCGAGTGCGAGGAGGAGTCCCGCGACGATCCACGAGAAGACGGCTCCCAACGATGACCCTCAGTCGGTCATCGTGGACTCGGCGAGGAGAGTAGCGACGTCGGCGACGCGGATGTCTGACGTCTTCCCCTTTGCGGCGTCGTCGAGCATGACGAGGCAGTAGGGGCAGGCGGTCGCGACCGTTTCGGCGCCTGTGTTCACCGCCTCCTCGAACCGGGTGTCGTTGATGCGGGGCGACTCTTCTTCCATCCACATGCGGGCGCCGCCGGCGCCGCAGCAGAAAGATCGCTCACGGTTCCGTGGCATCTCTTCGATCTCGCCGCCGATCACCGAGCGCGGTGCGTCGAACTCCCCGTTGTGGCGCCCGAGGTAGCAGGCGTCGTGATACGTGATCTTCCCGTCGCCCGTCCGAGGTTGGAGCCGCCCGGCCGCGATCAGCTCGGACAGCAGCTGCGTGTGGTGCACGACCTCGTACGTTCCGCCGTAGTCCGGGTACTCGTTCGCGAGCGTGTTGAAGCAGTGCGCGCAGCTCGCGACGATCTTCGTCACGCCGGCGCCGTTCAGCGTCTCGACGTTCTGCTCGGCGAGCATCTGGAACAGGTACTCGTGGCCCATCCGCCGGGCGGGATCGCCGGTGCACTTCTCGCGAGGGCCGAGCACCGCGGAGTCGATTCCCGCGGCGGCGAGCAACCTCGCCACGCTCTGCGTCGTCTTCTGCGCCCGCTCGTCGAACGCGCCCGCGCACCCGACCCAGAACAGGACCTCCGGCGCCGGGTCGCCCTCCTGCAACACCCGCACGTCGAGGTCCTTCGCCCAGTCGAGACGCGCCGACGCTGGCTGGCCCCACGGGTTCTCCTGGTTCTCGACGCCGCGGAGCATCGGGGCGGCCTCCTGCGGGAACCGCGACTCGGCCATCACGAGGTTCCGTCGCAGGTCGACGATCGTGTCGATGTGCTCGATGTCGACCGGGCATTCGCGCACGCACGCGCCGCACGTCACGCAGTCCCACACGACCTGGTCGATCACGGCGTTCGGGACGAGCGGCTGGAGCTCGACTTCGCCGGCGGCCTCGGCGACCACGCGGTCGCGGAGGTCCATGATCAGCAGCTTCGGCGAGAGCGGCTTGCCGGTCGCCCATGCCGGGCACGCCTCCTGGCAGCGACCGCACTCGGTGCACGAGAAGAGGTCGAGCATCTGCTTCTTCGAGAGGTCCTTCTGGGTCGCGACGCCGAAGCGGATGTTCTCCTCGGGCAACTCGAGGTCGATCCGGTTCGGCTCGAGACGGCCGGTCGGGCCGTCCTTGGCGAGCCAGACGTTGGCGGGGGCGGTCGCGATGTGCAGGTGCTTCGAGCCGGGCAGGAAGACGAGGAAGCCGAGGATCACGAGGAGGTGCGCCCAGACGAGGACCCGTTCTGCGATCTCGGTTCCCTGGCCCGTGCCGAACAGGCCTGAGAGGAGGTTCGCGACCGGTCGGGAGTCCGGCACCTCGGCGATCCCGAGTGCGATCCGAGTGGCGTTCCAGAGCAGGAACGTCACGACGATCGCGAGGATCAACAGCAGGATCCGGTCGGCCTCCTCCATGTGGCTCCCGCGGAAGCGATCGGGCTTCAGGACCTTGCGGATGAAGAACGCCATCGCGATGCCGACGACGACGAGCGTCGCGAAGATGTCGGAGATGAACGCGAACCAGGCGGCGTGGCCGAGGATGGGGAAGGAGGAATCCTTGTCGACGATCGCGATCGCGGCTTCGGCGATCGTCGGGAGCAGCACGATGAAGCCCCAGAAGATGAACGCGTGCATCAGACCGGGGCCGAGCTTCTGCAGGAGCTTCTTCTGGAGGAAGACGTGGGTGAGCTCGCGGGTGACGCGATCCGCGGTGGGGGCGCCGTGTCCGGTCGGACGGGCGTTCGCGACGAGCGCCACGCGCGGCCGGACGCGCCGCACGAACAAGACGACCGCCACGACGACGACGGCCGCGAGGGCCGCGGCGGCTACGAGCCCGCCCGTCGCTTCTCGATCTCCTCGGTGAGGGCCGGGACGACCTTGAAGAGGTCGCCCACCACGCCCAGATCCGCGATCTTCAGGATCGGCGCGTCGGGGTCCTTCGTGATCGCGACGATCCGCTTGGCGCCCTTCATACCCACCATGTGCTGGAGCGCGCCGCTGATCCCGGCACAGATGTAGACCTCGGGTTTCACGGTCTTGCCGGTCTGCCCGATCTGGAAGCTGTACGGCACCCAGCCGGCGTCGACGGCCGCGCGGGAGGCACCGACGGCGGCGTTCCCGATCGCGGCGGCGAGCTTCTCGAGCTGTTCGAACGCATCCGGGCCACCGAGCCCGCGTCCGCCCGCGACGACGACCTTGGCGTCCTCAAGACGCGGGCCGGAGGCTTCCTCCTCGTGGCGTTCGAGCCGTTCGGCCTTCTTCATGTCGTCGGGGATCTCGGCCTTGACCTCGACTACCTCGGCGGATCCACCCGAGGGCTCGGCGATGAACGACTGCGGCCGGATGAGCACGAGCTTCGGAGCAGGTCCCTTCAGGTCCACGTCGACGACCTTCGTGCCGCCCAGGATCTCGGTGCGGGCCTTGTTCGCGCCGAGCACGTCCGTGGCGTTCGCCATCAGGGTCGAGCCGATCCGGGCGTGCAGGCGTCCGGCGACGTCGCGCGCGTCGTAGGAGGCGGGGAACAGGATCAGGTCGGGGGAGTGCTCCTCGACGAGGCCGGCGAGCGCGTGGACAGCTGGCTGCGCGAGGTGGTCCGAGAAGACCTCGTCGTCGCTCGCGTACACGGCCTGCGCGCCATGCTCTCCGAGCGCGGCTGCCGATGCCGTCGCGCCGGGCCCGAGGGCGACCGCGGCGACGTCGTCACCGAGGTCGCGTGCCTTCGTGAGGAGCTCGAGCGCGCTCGGCGCCGGTCCGTCGGGCGTGACGTCGGCCCAGACCCAGACCTTCATCAGATCACCTTCGCTTCGACGAGGAGGTCCGCGATCCGGGTGGCCGTCGTGTCGTCGAACTCCACCGTCTCTCCGCCCTGCTTCGGCGGCGCGTCGTTGACCTCGGCCACCGTCTGCGTCGCTGTGACGTCGTCGCCCGACAGCCCGAGATCCGAGACGGTCAGCGTCTCGACCGGCTTCGACTTCGCGGCCATCACGCCCTTCAGCGACGGGTACCGGGGCTCGGTCGCGCCGGCGGTCACGGTGATGACCAGAGGAAGCGGCGCCACGACGATGTCGTAGCCCGCCGCGGTCTGTCGCTCGATCGTCAGGGTCTCGTCCGAGAGGTGCAGCTCACGGGCGAACGTGAGGCTCGGGAGGCCGAGGAGCTCGGCGATCGCGGCGGGGACGATGCCGGTGTAGCCATCGGTCGACTCGACGCCGCCGATCACGAGGTCGAACGGCTGTCGCTTGATGGCCGCGGCTAGGACCCGAGCCGTGACGAGCGAGTCGGCGCCGCGGAGCGAGTCGTCCGTGATCCGCACGCCCTTGTGTGCGCCCATGGCGAGGCCGCGCTGCAGCGCCGCCTGGGCGATCTCGGGGCCCATCGTGAGGAGCGTGATCTCGCCGTCCCCCGCGGCTTCGACGAGTTGCAGCGCAGCTTCCAGCCCGTACTCATCACCGGGATCGAGCGCTCCGTCCGCGCCTTCGCGGACCAAGAGCCCGTCGTCCCCGAGCATCGGGGTGCCCTCTGGCTCCGGCACCCACTTGGTCAGGACGACGATGTTCACGCCGTCGCCCGGTCCTCGCTCACGCCTGAACCGTACCCGGGTGGGCAACCTGTCGGCATCTCCGCCCAGGTATATCCGGACTCAGGCGCTCGGGCAGGCGGAAGGCGTATCCCTTGGTGTGAGCCGAAGACGGTTCCCCGTCTTGTACTGGTCGACGATCGTCATCGGTTCTGTGTTTGTGGCCACGGCGACCCTGGTCGTCGTTGTGAGTCTCGTCAGGGGCGATAGCCGCGGTGTGATCGCCCTTATCTACGCAGCGATCCTCTTCGGGGGGATCCTCTTCATGGCGGTCCCTTTCTTGCTGCTCGCGGACATGGCCCTGAGCCGGTTTCGGCACGGGTCTTGGCCGTGGAAGCCATCGGTTCCGCAGCGGCCGGACAGTTGATGAGTCGGCGAGGCGAGAGCTGGGAGATGGCACGCCTACCCCGCAGGGCTTACGACGTACCTTGGAGGAACGCGTCAAGTTCCTGACGGGTCGGCATGCCCTCGCGGGCGCCGACCTTGGTCACGGAGAGGGCGGCGGCTGCGGTTGCGCGTTGCGCGGCCGCCGCCACCTCCAACCCTTCCGACAATCCGGCAGCGAACACGCCGTTGAAGCAATCGCCGGCGCCCGTCGTGTCGACTGCCTCGACTCGGGGGGCTGCCACCCGCTCCTCCTCGCCTGCCCGACGGATCACCACGCCGTCTTCCCCTCGGGTCTGGACGATCACCACGCCGTTGGGCAGCGTCCCCAGCGCCTCGAGCTCGTGCTCGTTCGGAGTCACGTAGGCCGCCAGCGCCGCCACCTCGCCGACCCAGGGCTGCTCGGGGGCGGGGTTCAGCACGAGCGGCACCTGATGCTCGCTGCACCACGCCGCCGCGGCCCGCACCGCGCCGTGCGAGACCTCGAGGCTCGCGAGCACCACCCCGACCTCGTGGACCTGCGCGAAGGCGGACGTCACGTTGCTCGCCGAGAGCTCGGCGTTCGCGCCCGGCGCGACGGAGATCTGGTTCTCTCCGTCCGGCCCGACGCAGATCAACGCCACGCCGGTAGGCACTCCCGGCCGCATGGCCACGGACGTCGCCACTCCCTCAGACCGGAGCGCCTCCAGTGCGTCGTGCCCGAGCGCGTCGTTCCCGACCGCCCCGACCATGACGACCCCGGGACCGCCGCCGAGGGCCCGCGCGGCGGCCACGGCCTGGTTCCCGCCCTTGCCGCCGTGATGCTGGGCGAAGACCCCGCCGCTGACCGTCTCGCCCGGCCCCGGGAGCCGAGCCCCGGACACCACGAGGTCGACGTTGATCGCGCCGATCACGACGACGGAGCCGGTCACGCCCTCGACTCCACCAGCGACCGCACCCGTTCGACGAACCGCTTCAAGAAGACTTCTTCGTCGACGTCGAAGGCGACCCGGGCGTTCGCCTCGGGCTCCCAGCCCACCGGCCAGGGGCTGCCGCGAACGCCGGCGAGGTCCGCCACCGTCTCGCCGGCCGTCCATCGGCCCTCGGTCTCAACCTCGACCCGGGTCGTCTCGAGACGAACGAGCGAGGGGTCGATCGCCACGGCGAGCGCGAGCGGGTCGTGCAGCCGGCACCCGTCCTCGCCGACGACCGCGGCGTAGAAGTCCATGTAGAAGCTGGTCGCGCCCTCGATCAGCTCCGCGAGAGGTGACTGCGGCGCCGGCGCGCAGACCTCGTCGAGATCGGGCCGGCGCATCACCGCCCGCTCGGTGACGTCGAGTCCCACGCAGATCGGCAGTCGCTCCTCGGCTGCACCGGAGAACGCGGTGAACACCTCGGAGGCCGCGAGCGGGTCCACCCAGATGTTCGCCTCGGCGGCCGGCGTCACGTTGCCGCCCCGGGCGAACGCGCCTCCCATCAGCGCGAACCCGCGCAGGAGCTGCGGCAGTCCCGGCTCCTCGCGGAGCGCCAGCGCGATGTTCGTGAGCGGGCCGGTCGCGACCAGCAGGATGTCGCCGGGTCGCTCGCGCGCCGAGCCCACGATCGCCTCGACCGCCGAGCGTTCCGAGGGCGAGGCCGCGGGCGGTGGCGGGTCGGCCCGGCCGAGCCCTCGTTCCCCGTGGACGATCGGGAACGGGACGTGGTCCCGGACGAGCGGCCGGGCCGCCCCCATCGCGACCTCCACCTCAGGCTTCCCCGCCACCTCCAGCACCGCGAGCGTGTTCTGCGTCGCCTGCTCCACCGAGATGTTCCCCATCACCGATGTGGCGGCGATCAGATCGACCTCAGGAGATGCGACCGCATACAGCAGTGCGAGCGCGTCGTCCACGCCGGTGTCGACGTCGAGGATCAGGGGTACGGGCGCCATCGCCGCACAGGGTACTTACGCGCCGGCCGGTTCCAGGACGAAGCCGATCAACGTCGCGGAGACCTCGCGGCTGACCCGCAGCATGTCCGCGGGGGTGACGTCGCTGTGATCCATCAGGACCTGGATCGCGAGCCCGTCGATCAGCGCGCCGATCTGGATCCCCAGCTCGTCCGCGTCCAGCCCGTCCGGGAACTCGGCCGTCTCCCGTCCATGGCGCACGATGTCGGCGATCGAGCGGCGCCAGCGGCGGTTCAGGACCTCGTGCTCCTTCGCCATCTCGGGATCGCGGAGCGCGCGTACCCAGATCTCGACCCACAGTGCCCACTCGTCCAGGAATGGGAACTCGGGGAGCAGGCCGGGGACCGAGAGCTCGATGAGCCGATCCAGCTGCGCCCGGGCCGACGGGTTCTTTCGGAGCTCGCGCGAGAGCCGAAGGTAGAACTGGTCGTTCGCGTAGGTGAGCGCTTCGACCAGCAAGCGGTCCTTGGAGTCGAAGTAGTAGAGGATCAGCCCCGTCGAGACGCCGCAGGTCTCCGCGATGTCCTGGATCCTCGTGTCGGCGAGACCCCGGTCGGTGATCACCTGGGCCGCCGCGGCGAGGATCTCCTGACGCCGATCCCCCTTCGGAGCCGTCTTCGTTGCCTTCGATCGGGACTTGGCCATCTGGGCTCCTGAACGGTGTACAGAGATACTGGACGGCGCGAGCCCCGTACGGGACGGGCGTCTGTGGAACGGTACCCCGTTGAGCAGGAGAAATCAAAGGCCGAGCTCCCAGGAACGAGTTTGACTCACCGTTCAGGAATGGGGCATCATTCGGCATCGACGAAAGGACCCGAGGGGACATGGCAACCAACATCTATGACGCGATCGTCATCGGCGGCGGGCACAACGGGCTCACCGCCGGGGCCTACTTCGCGAGGCACGGCGCCAGGACGGTCGTCCTGGAGGCGAGGAACAAGACCGGTGGGGCCGCTGACACGAGCGCACCGTTCGCCGACCACCCGGACATCAACGTCACCACCTACTCCTACGTGATGTCGCTGATGCCGCCGACGATCATCAACGAGCTCCAGCTGAAGAAGCACGGCTACGACGTCACGGCCTTCGGCCCGTACTTCCAGGCCTACCCCGACGGCCGCGCGATCCTCGTCTATGCGGACGAGGCCGAGCGCTCCCACGACTCGATCGCGCAGTTCTCGAAGAAGGACGCCGACGCGATGGTCGAGTGGGAGGCGTGGCTGAAGGGTGTCGCCGACATCCTCGGGCCGCTGCTCCTCCAGAGCCCGCCGCGCGCCGGTTCGCTGGCGCTGGGCGACCTCCTCGAGACCGCCCGAACCGCCTGGAAGGTGCGGAAACTCGGCGTCCGCGGGGTCGGCGACGTCACACGCTTGTTCACGATGAGCATCACCGACCTCCTGAACGACTGGTTCGAGTCCGAGGAGATCAAGGGCATGCTCGCGGTGAACGGCATCATCGGAACGTGGGCCGGACCCGACGAGCCGGGCACCGCGTACGTCATGCTTCACCACTCGATCGGCGACGTCGGCGACGGCCACCTCGGTTCGTGGGGTTATCAGCAGGGCGGGATGGGCGGCGTCTCCGATTCGATCCGAAGCTCCGCGGAGTCCTTCGGCGCCGAGATCCGCACGAACGCGCGCGTGAAGTCGATGCTCACCTCCGGCGGACGGTTCCACGGCGTCGTGCTCGAGGACGGGACCGAGCTCCGGGCACCGATCGGTGTGACGTGCGTGCATCCAAAGATCGGGTTCCTCGACCTGATCCCCTCGACCGATCTGCCTGCGGACTTCGTCACGGACATCCAGCGCTGGAAGACCCGCTCGGGTGTCGTGAAGATCAACGTCGCGATGTCGGAGCTGCCGGACTTCACGGCGATGCCCGGCAAGAACCTCCAGGAGCATCACACCGGCTCAGTCGAGCTGTGCTTCTCTCCCGCCTATGCGGAGCGCGCGTTCCAGGACTCGCACATGGACCGGAAGGCGTCGGTGGCTCCGTTCGTCGACGGCGTGATCCCGACGACGATGGACAGGAAGCTCGCGCCCGAGGGGACGCACGTGTTCTCGATGTTCAGCCAGTGGGTGCCGGACGACTGGGTGAACGAGCCACACCGCGACGAGCTCGACGCGTACGCGAAGCGGATCTTCGACCTCTACGACGAGCTCGCGCCGAACTTCAAGGACGCGATCATCGACTACCAGGTGATCGGTCCCTACGACATGGAGCAGGAGCTCGGGCTGATCGGCGGCAACATCTTCCACGGCGAGCTGTCCGTCGACCAGCTGTTCCACATGCGCCCGGCGCCGGGGTACGCGGACTTCCGCACGCCGATCAAGGGCCTGTACCACGGGTCCTCGGCGACCCACGCCGGCGGCGGGGTCAACGGCATCCCCGGCTGGAAGGCGTACCGTGCGGCCGTGAAAGACAGGGCACTCAAGAAGCGGTCGTGACCGAAGACGAACGGACGCCGCTCCAGCGGATGCTGGAAGCGCGGTCGGTCGCCGTGATCGGGGCCTCCGTCAAGGAGGGGTCGCTCGGGCGCCAGATGATGCTCGAGCTCGAGCGAGGTGGCTTCGACGGCGCGATCTACCCGGTGAACCCCGGGTACGACGAGGTGCTCGGCCATCGCTGCTTCGGCTCGATCGGTGATGTGCCCGAGCCCGTGGACCTCGCGATCGTCGGCGTCGCGAACCAACGGATCGAGCAGGCGGTGCGCGACGCGGGGGAGGCCGGCGCCGCGAGCGTCGTGACCTTCTCGTCGCTGTTCGAGGAGGAGCCATCGGAGGACGGGATGCCGCCGCTCGGCGAGCGCGTCGCGACGATCGCGCGGGAGCACGGGATGGCGCTCTGCGGCGGGAACGGCATGGGGTTCGTGCACGCGGACGCGAAGCTCCGCGCGACCGGTTTCCTGACGCCCGACGAGCTTCGGCCGGGAGGGGTGACGTTCTTGTCCCACTCCGGCTCGGGGTGGGCGGCCTTCCTGTTCAACGACCGTCAGATCCGATTCAACCTCTTGGTGTCGAGCGGGCAGGAGATCGTCACGACGATGGACGAGTACCTGTGGTACGCGCTCGACCGGGACTCCACGAAGGTCGTCGCGCTGCTCCTCGAGACGGTCCGGCGGCCCAAGGCGTTCGTCGCTTCGCTGGCGAAGGCGGCCGAACGAGGCGTGCCCGTGTTCGCTCTGAAGGTCGGCCGGACGGAGGGGTCGAAGCAGATGGTCGTGGCGCATTCGGGCGCGCTGGCGGGCGAGCACGGCGCGTACGAGGCCGTGTTCGACGCCTACGGCGTGCACGAGTGCCGGGACATGGAGGAGATGGCGGACTCGCTGGAGCTGTTCTCGAGTCCGCGACGAGTGACGACCGGGACCGGGATCGCGTCGCTGCACGACTCCGGAGGTGAGCGCGCACTGTTCGTCGACCTCGCGACGGACCTCCGGATCCCTCTGGCGAAGATCTCGGACGCCACGCGTGAGCGGATCGACGCGGTGCTCGATCCCGGGCTCGTGGCCGAGAACCCGCTGGATGCCTGGGGGACCGGGATCGACGCCGATCGCATCTACGTCGAGAGTTTCATGGCGCTCCACGACGACCCGGAGACCGCGGCGGTGGCGTTCGTCGTCGACCTCACCCGGCAGGGCGAGCCCTACGAGGAGGGATACCTGCAGGTCGCGCGAGACGTGTGGGAGCCGACGACGAAACCGTTCTGCGTGATCTCCAACCTGCCGGCGACGATCGCCCGCGACGAGGTGGACGTCCTCCGCGACGTCGGGATCCCCGTGCTCGAAGGGACGACCACGGGCCTTCGCGCCCTCAAGCACTTGCTGGCGGATGCGACCGTCCGTGTTCGAGCGACGCCGGCCGCGCCGCCGCCCGGTCCGTCGGAGCTCCGGACGAAGTGGCGAGCGATGCTGGAGCACGTCCCGGGCGGCCAGTTCGCGGAGTCGATGGTCTTCGAGCTCCTGTCCGGTTATGGGATCCCATCCGCGAAGGCAGGACACGCCGACTCTCTCGAGCAGGCCGAGTGGGCGGCGAGCTGGATCGGCTATCCGGTCGCGATGAAGACCGCGATGCCGGACGTCGCGCACAAGTCGGAGGTGGGCGGGGTCCGGCTGCACATCGCGGACATCGGGGCGTTGCGCGAGGCGTACCGAGACCTCACCGAGCGGCTCGGCAACCTGGTGACGGTGGAGGAGATGGCTCCGTCGGGCGTCGAGGTCGCCCTGGGCATCGTGCGCGACCCCACGTTCGGACCCCTCGTGCTGGTGGCGGCGGGCGGCGTCCTGGTGGAGCTCATCCACGACCGCAAGCTCGCGCTCCCCCCGATCGACGAGGACGCCGCCCGCCGCCTGATCGACGGTCTCGCGATGCGCCCGCTCCTGGACGGTGTCCGCGGTGCCCCGCCGTGCGACGTCGACGCGCTCGCGCGCGCCGTCTCGCGTCTCTCCGTGCTCGCCGTCGAGCTCGGCGATCTGATCGCCGAGCTCGACGTCAACCCCGTCATCGTCTCCCCCTCCGGCTGCGTCGCCGTCGACGCCCTCGTGATCCCGGTTCGTCACGCGGAGGGATGAACGTCACATCGCCCGCGTGTCGCGCATCCTTCCCACAGGCGTGGTCGGAGGCGTACAACGGTTCTCGTATGGGTATCGCGCGAACGTGAGCGCCTGACACGGGAGATGGTCTCGATGAAGAGGATCAGGATCGAGAAGCCGAAGGCTCGCCTCCCTCGCGAATTCGAGCCCATCCTGCCCCTGGACCCTCGCGATCCCGACGTGGTGCGCGTGAAGCAAGGGCCGGTCTGGCGCTTCGCGGACCGTCGCTGGGCCGCCTAGCCTAGAGCGCGCTCTCGACGGGGATGGTCCCCGGTTCCCAGCCCGTGTAGGTGTCAGCCGGGAAGCGCCACGGAGTCCCGAAGGTCGGCGCCTTCTCTCGTCCGGGTTCCGGAGCCCTCGGTTTCCGCCCGAAGTCGAAGACGTGCTCGAAGTTGTGCGTTCGCTCGATCCGTTCCGTGAGCGGCGTCAGCCCCCAGTTGTCCGAGACGAACCGCAACGGCGTCGAGAACTCTCCCATCTCGTCGTCGATCACGCCGCGACGCGTGTAGGGGGAGATGGTGAGCAACGGAACGCGGATGCCGAGACCGACGTGGTCCACGACCGGGGGGACGACGGGGTCGTAGAGGCCGCCCCATTCGTCCCAGGTGAGGAAGATCGCGGTGTGCTCCCACATGTCGGAGCGCATGACCTTGTTCACGATCTCCGTGACCCAATTGTGGGCGTGGCCGGTCGAGAACGGTGGGTGATCCGAGAGCTGGAACCGTGGCGTCACCCAGGTGACGGCCGGCAGGGCGTTGGCGTCGATGTCCTCGAGCAGCCGGTCCACCGGGCGCATGTGCTGATGCCACAGATCGGTGTGGAACACGTTGGAGATGCCGTTGTACGCGTTCCAGAAGTAGCCGGGCTGCCCCGGGACGGCGGAGTAGTACGCCCAGTCGACGCCGGCCTCGCTCAGTTGCTCACCCACCGTGGGGAACTCGAAGCAGGTGTTGTGCTTGGTCAGGTTCCCTGCCGGATCCTTCACGAAGACGAAGACGTCCTCCCCGACCGCGTCGCAGCCCCAGCTCTTGAAGTTCTTCCCGTCCTCCTTTCGGATCTTGATGTTCTCGGGATTGTCCGCCACGCCTCCGGATGAGCCGGCGACGAAGAAGAAGTGGTTCGGATAGCTGGGTCCGGCCGCCGACGCGAAGAAGTTCTCCGACAGTGAGTATTCACGCGCCCAGTGCCAGTAGTTCGGGATCTGGTCCTCGTCGAAGATCGTGTAGGCGTACGTGGATCCGTAGACCCCGGTGCCGAACCCGTCCATCGCGCCGCCGTTCACGCTCAGGCGGTGCGCCGCGAGATCGTGCGGAAGGTCACCCGGCAGCCACTCGGGGCATCGGATCAGCGGCTTCTCGACGCCGTTCTCGACGCCCACCTTCGCTCCACGAACTCCGGGGAACTTCCCGAACATGTTGTTGAAGCTTCGGTTCTCGAGCATGACGTAGATGACGCGCTTGATCGGCCACCGCGTGTCGACGGCGGGGACGGGGTCCTCCACCTTGGGCGTCGGCTTCCCGCCTGTGCAGGCGAACAGCACACCCCCTGCGACGGCCATGGCGCTCTTCTGGAGGAAGCGTCGGCGGCTGACCGGCGACGGGTGCCGGCCATCGTGGTCGATCCCGAAGTAGGGCCCGGTCTCCATCGACTCCCTTTCTATCAAGCCCGCTATCCTCGTCGGCCTCGGATGGGTCATCTCACGAAGAAACGCATGATCGTTGTCGCGCTGCTGCTCCTCGCCGCGTGCGACGGCGAGCAGCGGGAGATCTTCCCGACGGACCCGCCCTCGCCGTCTCCTTCCCCGTTCCCCTCGACCCCCGCGCTCGCGTCCCCGACGCCGCCGGCGTTGCCCGAGCGACCCCCGCCGACCAGCGGGGATCCCTCCGGTTCCTGTGTCGACGGGTGGAAGGCGCCTCCGGCCGAGTCGCGCCTTGCCGCGCGACCCCTGCGCATCCTTCGGCGAACGGTTCGCCTCCCCGGTGAGCCCGTGATCGTGGAGATGCGGTACTTCACGGGTCCCGAGTCCCCGCCGTCGGAGAAGGGCTACATCGCCACGATCGAGCGGTGGTACGTGAAGCTCTTCACCCGGGCCGATCTCCGGTTCCAGGGCCGTTTCCTCGTGGAGGTGCGTGAGTTCGGGGGCGGCGTGGCCGCCGTGGCCCCGTACGACACGAAGGGCTACCGCTCTCCCGATTGGAGTGGGTTCCAGTGGAACGAGGTCGACCCCGAGCCGCGCACCTACGCCGGTCTGCCGGGCGAGTGGTCGGGGATCCGCTACGACTTCGTCAAGGGCGGTGCCGGACTCGAGCTCCCAGGCTTGCCCACCGAAGTGATCGGGTGCTTGGATACGACCTGATGGCGGTCTTCGGAAGCTCGGGCAGACATGCGAACCCGATGGGGATCGTGTCGATCGTGACCGGACTTGCCGGTGCCCTCGCCAGCGCCGTCCTTTGGATCTACCGGATCGAGCCCAACAGCCAGATCCTCGGCCACTACTCCTCGCAGGTGGCACACGGGGGCCAACTCGCCGAACAGCTCGCCGCCCTCGCCGCCGTCCTCGGCTTGATGGCGGTGCTCTCCTCGATCATGACGTCCAGTTCCGGCGAGGGTGGCGGCGGCTACTTCATCGGCCTGATCCTCGGGCTCGTGGGTCTGTCCTATCCGCTGCTCACGTGGCTGGACATCCTGTCGGGCCCGCTGCGGCCCGGGGTTCTGGAGTGACTCAGGGTTCCGACGGCCATCCCGTGTAGAGGTCCGCTCCGCGCTTCCGCAACTCGTTCCCGATCACGAGCCGCTGGATCTCCGAGGTGCCCTCCCAGATCCGGTCGACGCGCAACTCTCGCCACAGGCGCTCCACGGGCTGCTCGCGCATGTAGCCGCGTCCGCCGTGGATCTGGAGCGCCTTGTCCACGATCCGCCCGGCGGTCTCGCTGCAGACGAGCTTGACCGCGCCGGCCATCGCATGGAGCTCCTTGCGGTCGGCGCCGCCACGCGCGCCCTGCCAGCAGACCCGATAGAGCAGCGACTTCGCCGCCATCAGCTCGGCGGCCATGTCGGCGAGCATGAACTCGATCGCCTGGAAGTCGACGATCGGCTGTCCGAACTGGCGGCGCTCCTTCGCGAAGGCCAGTGAGAGCTCCAGCGCGCGCGTCGCGGCGCCGACCGTCCGCGCGCCGATCATCAGCCGCTCCTCGACGAACCACTCCTTGGTGAGCTCGAAGCCCTGTCCCACCTCGCCGAGGATCCGGTCGTCGCCCACGCGCACGTCATCGAAGGCGAAGATCGGATGCTCGAAGACGAACGTGTGCATGTACGCCGGCGTTCGGACCAGGCGCACTCCGGGCGAGTCCTTGTCCACGAGGAAGATCGTCGCCTTCGCCGGATCACCGTCGACGTGGGTGTGGAGCAGGAAGAAGTCGGCGACGTCGCCCGAGGTGACGTGCCATTTCTCGCCCGTGATCGTCCACGAGTCGCCGTCTCGCGTCGCGATCGTCTCCACCATCGTCGGGTCGGAGCCCGCGTTCTCCTCGGTGATCGCGTAGGCGTCACGGCGCTCGCCCCGGCTGGCCGGACGCAGGAATCGGTCCCTCTGCGCCTCGGTGCCCGCGGCGAGCGGGATCGAGGGCCTCCACGGGATGTCCCAGAGCGCGCCGGTGGCCCGGCCCCACTGTTCCTCGATCAGCATCTGGGCGAACAGGTCGTGTCCCCGGCCGCCGTTCTCCTCCGTGTGGTTGATCGCGTGGAAGTCCCAGTCGAGGACCGCTTGCTTCGCGGCGGCGGCGCTCTCCGGCGTCAGGCCGTCGTGCTCCTCGCACTCGTCCTCGAGTGGCACGAGGACCTGGTCGGTGAAGTCGCGCGCCTTCTGTCGGAGTTCTCTGTCGGCCGTGCTGAGTCGAAGATCCATCCGGCGGAGTGTAGGAGGCGGGCTGGAGCGCGTCGCACGCTTGCCCCAGCTGAGGCGCGGGGCACGGGCGTTTTCCGCCCATCTATGACTGTCCGCTCACCACCCGATACAGATGCCAGCGGTCGGGGACGCCCTTCAGGTCGTGCTCGCCGGCATCCTCGAAGACGAGGCGCGAGCCAGCGACAAGATCCTTGACCGTTTGGGAGACGAGCACCTCCGAGGAACCCGCCTTCGCACCGACGCGGGCGCCGATGAGGACCGCGATGCCCCCGACCTTGCCGTCGATCGTCTCGCACTCTCCGGTGTGGAGCCCCAGCGCGGACCTCGAGGCCGAGTCGCGCCAGGGCGTCTCGGATCTCCGTGGCGCATCGGATCGCGCGGGCGGGCCCGTCGAACGTCGCGAAGAACCCATCGCCCGCCGTGTCCACCTCGACGCCCCGATGACGCGCGAGCAAGCGTCGAACGGTGGCGTGATGCGCCTCGAGTAGGGTTCGCCAACCGCTGTCGCCAAGCTCGGCCGCCTTCTGCGTGGAGTTCGCGATGTCGGTGAAGAGCACGGTCGCGAGGATGCGATCGAGGGATACCTCATCAGCGCGAACCCCCTTCACGAACCGCTCGATCTCGTTCAGGACGCTGTCCTGATCTCCGAGGTAGGGGACGTGTTCTTGCCCGGGGAGCGCCACGTACTCGGAGCCGGCGATGTGCTCGGCCAAGTATCGATTCTGTTCGGGGTCATCCTCCTCGCGGTGGAGGATCAAGGTGGGGACGTGGATCGCGGGGAGGATGTGCCTGACGTCGGTCTCGTGTTCCATCTGGGTGGCGGCGACGGCCGCCCCGGGGCTCGCGGCGAGGCGCGTGTAGGCAACCCACCAGCGAATCAAAGGCTCGTCCTCGGCGATCGAAGGCCACACACCGCGGATGTATCGTTCTGTGCCCCAGGATCGATCGATCGCTTCGATCTCAGCGGCGTACGCTTCGGGCGTGTCCCATCTGCTGGATGGGTAGGACCCGTGGACCACGAGCGCGATGGTCCGTTCCGGGTACGTGGCCGCGAACAACAAGGCCAACGCCCCCGACTCCGAGGCGCCGTAGATCACCGCTCGCTCGGAGGCCACCTCGTCCATCACCGCACGGAGGTCATCCATGCGGGTCTCGAGGTTGGGGAGTCGATCGGCTGGCACGGGGTCGGACAGCCCCATGCCCCGCCTGTCGAACAGGATGAGCCTCGAGAACGACGCGACACGGCGCAGGTAGGAGCTGTATTGCGGAAGCTCCCATCGGTACTCGAGGTGGTTAACCCACGGACCGATATAGACGAAGTCGACGGGGCCAGTGCCCACGACCTGGTAAGCGATATGCACCCCGTCGACGGTCTTTGCATACCGCGTCTCGGGCCGCTCCATGAGCGTATCCTGAGCTTCCGTGCACGTAGGGTGCAAACGGATCTGCTCGGCGATGGGGAACCTCGCCCGGCGAAAACGCAGCAGGACGCGCCGGAGCGCATGGCGTCCGCTCGCTCGGGTTCGAGAAGGTGATAGTGGTGTTCGAGCAGCCACCGGCGACGTGAACCGCGCACGGCTGCGCGAACTGGGCTTCGAGCTCGGCGCTCGCGTCGAGGCTGGCGTGTCCGACGAGGGTGCATGGTTCGCGACGGCGCCGGACGGCGCGCCGGTGGTGCTCAAATGGTTCCCGGACGAGACCGTCGCCGAGCGCTATGCGGTCCTGCTCCCCGGCCTCGACGAGCTCCGATCTCGCGGCGTCCCGGTACCGGAGTACCCGCACGTCCTCGCCGTCGACGGCTGGACGCTGTCGGCGCAGCAGGTCCTGCCGGGCGTGTCGTTCCGCAACGCGACACCGGCGATGCTGGAGCAGGTCGTCCGGTTCGTCGCCGCCGAGGCCGGGATCGCGTGTCCGCTGCCGCCTCCGGACCTGCGCCCGTGGGGTGCGTCCGTCGTGCACACGCTCACGGTCGGTGTGGATGGGTGGGCGATGCACGAGCCGCTGCGCACCGGCGGTCGACGCAGCGCAGCGGTGCTCGACCGGATCAAGGCCATCGGCGCCGACGCCGACCCGGCGTGGTTCCCGACCGACGGGCTCGTGCACCTGGACCTGCACACCGACAACATCCTCTTCGGCGACGACGGCACCCTCACCGGGATCATCGACTGGGAGGGCGCGTGCGGCGGCGATCACCGCTTCGATCTCGTCCGGTACGCGTACGACCTCGACGGGCACGATCAACCGGTCTGGGACGTCGTCGAGGCCACCGGCATCGAGCCGCGGGTGCTACGCGCGTACGTCGCCCACCACGCGCTGCGGTGCACGTCCTGGCAGATCCACCACCACACCGATGACGTGCCTCGCCAGCTCGACCGCGCCGAGCGCGTCCTCGATCGGTACGAGGCCTAGGAGACGGCGCTGCAGCGGGAAGCATGGAACGGAGGACTCCTTATAGGATGGTGGAGCCGAGACCAGGGAGGGACGAGACGTTGTCCTCGGACCTTGTTGAGATGATCGAGCGATACCACCGAGCGGTAGACGCGTTCGTGACGGGAGACCCGGAGCCGCAGAAGAAGCTGTTCTCGCGGCGCGACAACGTGACCCTCGCCAACCCGTTGGGGCCTCCTGCCCGTGGATGGGATCAGGTTGAGGACACCCTGGACCGTGCCGCTTCCCTGATCCGAGAGGGCGAGCCTGTCGCCCGCGAGCGCATCTCGGAGGATGCGACCGAGGATATGGCGTACATCGTCGAGATCGAGCGAACTCGGTTGAAGGCTGGCGACGCCGAGGAGATGGCGCCAGTTTCGCTTCGCGTGACGACCATCTTCCGACGTGAAGACGATGCGTGGAAGATCGCCCATCGACATGCCGATCCCATCACCACTTCGCGGCCGATCGAGACCGCCTTGGAGTCGTAGACGCGACGGACGACCGTCGCGGCCCGCATCCAAGACCCGTGCGGCTATGACGCGCGAAGGGGACCGTCTGGGTTGGGCGAAGACATCGGATCCGCGTGTCGGAGAATCATCTTCCCGGAGTCACCATCGAGTCGGAACGTGGTCGTCACGCGGGGGAGAAACGGCTTCGCCTCCTGGCGATCTCCCACCTTGGTCTGCCGATGCTCCAGCTCCACGATCCGCGACCCACTGTCGCTCGATGCCTTCTGAGACGCAAGGCTCACCTCTCGATCCGCCGACGAGCTCCACGTCGACGTCTCAGTGCGGGTAGCGGACGCTGGGGCGCGTGCGGCCGCCATCAGGTTGCGTCAGCTACGCTCCGCCGCATGCTCGACGAGCTCTCATCGGCCGTACGAGGTCGGCGTGTGTCGGCCGAGGAGCTCGTGCGGATGTCGCTCGAGCGGATCGAACGGCTGAACCCTCCGATCAACGCGGTGATCTCCGTTCGCGAGCAAGCCGTAGACGAGGCTCGTGCGCTCGACGGTCGGATCGCTGCAGGTGAGGACGTCGGGCCATTGGCGGGCATCCCGCTGCTGGTCAAGGACATGGAGGACGTCCAGGGCGTCCCGAGCACCTACGGGTCGACGGTGTTCGCGGATGCGCCGGCGGCCGCCGCCGACGGGTTGATCCCGCGACGCCTCAGGGCCGCCGGCGCCGTCGTGGTGGGCAAGACGAACCAGCCCGAGTTCGCATTCGCCGGTTATACGGACAACCTCCTGTACGGCGCGACGCGGAATCCGTGGAACGTCGAGTCCTCGCCGGGCGGCTCGTCGGGGGGTTCCGCGGCGGCGATGGCGGCCGGCATGGCCCCGATCGCCACCGCGACGGACGGCGGCGGTTCGATCCGGATCCCCGCCGCGTGCTGCGGGCTGGTCGGGCTCAAGCCGACGAACGGCGTGATCGGACGAGAACCGGTCCCCGAATGGATCGACCTCTCCACGTTCGGACCGCTCGCGCAGACGGTCGCCGACGCTCGTCTCCTCCTGGAGCTCGAGGCCGGGCCGGTTCCGGGTGACCCGAGCGCCCTGCCGTACCCCTTCCCGATGCCCGGAGGGATGCCCGCTCGCGCGATCGCGGCTCCCCGTCTGGTGGATCTCGGTCCGCTCCCGGAGCCGGTCCAGACTGCGTTCGACGCCGCGCTCGGCGCGTTCGAGCGAGACGACGGGACTTGCCGGTCGACCCGATCCACCCTGCCGAGATCTTCCGCGCTGGGAATCCGAGCGAGGACTGGCTCCTGCTCTGTGCCCTCGAGCACGTCCACAGTCTCGGCTGGGAGTTCTGCGAGGCCAACTTCGAGCGTTTCTCGCCGGTCTTCCGGGGGGTGGTGGAGTTCGCGAGGAAGCGGCCGCTCGACGACTACATGGCGGCGCGGCGCCGTCGCTTCGCGTACGTGAAGGAGTTGGACCTCCTGCTCGGCGACGACGCGGTCCTGCTCACGCCGACGAACTGCTTCGAGACGATGACGCTCGACGGCGTCGGGGACGACGTGACGGGGCGGCCGGGGGAGGGGCCGGACTCGTACAACACCGACCCACAGAACATCACCGGGCATCCCGCGATCAGCGTGCCCGCGGGCCTGATGCCCGAGGGCATGCCCTTCGGCCTTGAGATCACGGCGCCCCGGTTCCGCGACGACATGGCGCTCTCGGTCGCTGAGGCGTGGGAGCGGACGAACCCCTGGCCGCTCGTCGCGCCCGGCTACGAACCGTTCGCCGTCTGAGCGGCTACGGGCCGAGGTTGTAGCCGAGGCGCCGGGGGAGCTTCGCGACGAAGTCGATCAGCGGGTTCGGTTCCTCGCCATCGTCCTCGGCTTCGTCCTTGCGGCGGATCGCCGTGTTGGCGACGAGCGCGCCCGGCGAACGGACGGGCTCGGGTGGGAACCGGAGCGGCTCCAGGTCGACGAGCGGCAGGTCGAGGACCGGATCCGTCTTCCCCAGGATCCGATGCGCCATGATCCGTCCACCCAGGTGGGCCGGGCCGACCCCGTTGCCCGTGTAGCCGTGCCCGTAGTGCACGTTGCCGGGGCCGATCGTCCCGAACGTGGGGAGGTGATGGCCGGAGACGTCGATCGGCCCGCCCCATGCCGCTTCGATCGGGACGTCCACGAAGCCGGGGAACATCCGGTGCAGGTCCGCGACCGCGATCCTCACCGCGTGCTCGTCGTAGGCGAACCTCGGCCCGATCCGCCGGGCGAGGTTCGGCTGCATGCCCCCGACCCCGAATGAGATCCTGCCGTCGGGAGTCGTGCGCACGTAGTGGATCGCGGAGCGCATGTCGGCGAGGCCCGACCCGTCCGTCCAGCCGATCTCCTTCAGCTTCTCGGGCGCGGGCGCGGTGAGCACGATGTAGGAGCCGCGGACGACGACCGTCCGGCGGAAACGCTTCCAATGCGACGCCCACGCGTTCAGCGCGATCACGGCGGCGTCGGCCCGAACGGTCCCGCCGGGCGTCTCGGCCAGCGCAGGTTCCCCCGCGCCGAAACGAGTGACCGGCGTGTCCTCGAAGATCCGCACGCCTCGTTCGAGTAGCACGCGGCGCATCCCGCGCGCGAGGCGCGCGGGATGCACCGTCGCGCCCACCTTCCGGAACAGCGCTCCGCGGAACACCGGTGAGGAGATGCGCGAGCGCATCTCCTCAGCCGACAGGACCTGGAAGTGCTCGTTCACGCCCAGCCGGTCGGCGGTGATGACGCCGTCCGCCCAGCGTCCAACCTGGTCTTCGGAGGCAGCCACCACGTACTCGCCGTCGCCGCGATACCACGCGTCGATCCCGTGCTCCTCGCAGAAGCGTCCGATCGCGCGGACGCTCTCCTCCCCGGTCTCGCAGAGCGCGATCGCGGCCCGATCCCCGAATCGGTGTGCGAGGTACTCGATGTCGCCCCAGAACGAGTTCACGAAGCCGCCGTTCCGACCGCTGGCGCCGCCGCCTGCGATGTCTTGCTCGACGATCGCGACGTCGATCCCCGGGTCGAGGTCGGTGAGGTGCAGCGCGGTCCACATCCCCGTGTAGCCGCCGCCGAGGATCACGACGTCGGCGACCGTGTCGCCTCGAAGTGGTGGAGCGGGTGGGCCGGGATCGTCGCCCGAGCGCGTCGCGCAGCCACCAGCTTCGGCCGGCGTCCGGGGGGAGGGTCATCTGCACGAGCGGCTCACGTCCTCCTTGTTAGGCTGCAGCCCCGCATCTTCGCAGGCGCCGACGAAAGGTACCCAATGGCCGGCGAGCACGATCGTCCTCGCAGCTGGGAGGTCACCGAGGGTCCCCACCGCGCGCCCGCTCGCGCGATGCTCCGGGCTGTCGGCTTCTCCGAGGACGACTTCGGCAAGGCGCAGGTTGCCGTCGCCTCGTCCTGGAACGAAGTGACCCCGTGCAACTACCACCTCGGCAAGCTTGCGGCACTCGCGAAGGAGGGCGTTCGGCAGGGCGGGTCGGTGCCGCTCGAGTTCGGCACGATCGCCGTCTCCGACGGGATCGCGATGGGGCACGAAGGCATGAAGGCCTCGCTGATGAGCCGCGACCTGATCGCGGACTCGGTGGAGCTCGTGATGCACGCCGAGCGGTTCGATGCGCTCGTCGGGATCGCCGGCTGCGACAAGTCCGAGCCGGGGATGATGATGGCGATGGCCCGGCTGAACCTGCCGTCGGTCTACCTCTACGGGGGGACCATCCTCCCGGGCACCTATCGCGACCGGGACATCACGATCCAGGACGTCTTCGAGGCCGTGGGAGCGCACGCGAAGGGCACGATCGACGACGCCGAACTGCTCGGGATCGAGCGCGCCGCCTGTCCCACCACTGGGTCGTGTGCCGGGATGTACACCGCGAACACGATGGCCGCCGTGGGCGAGGCGATCGGGCTCTCGCTTCCCGGGGCCGCGTCTCCGCCGGCCGTGGACTACCGGCGGGAGGTGTTCGCACGCGAAAGCGGGATCCGCGCCGCAGAACTGGTTGCCGCCGGCGGGCCGCTCCCGAGGGACATCCTCACGAAGGAGGCGTTCGAGAACGCGATCACCGTCGTGATGGCACTGGCCGGTTCCACGAACGCCGTATTGCACCTGCTGGCGATCGCCCGCGAAGCGGCGGTCGACCTCGAGCTGGACGACTTCGACCGCATCTCGCGTGCGACGCCGCATCTGGTCGACGTCCGGCCGGCGGGAAAGTTCGTCATGAGCGACCTCGACAGGGTGGGCGGCGTGCCGGTGGTGATGAAGGAGCTGCTGGACGCCGGACTGCTGCACGGCGACTGCATGACGGTCACGGGCAAGACGCAGGCCGAGAACCTCGCCGAGCTGGCTCCCCCGGTGCCCGACGGCGACATCGTGCACCCCGCCGACGACGCGATCCACCCGTGGGGCGGCATCGCGATCCTCCGGGGCAATCTCGCTCCGAACGGTGCCGTCGTGAAGGCCGCGGGCGCCGAGGGGCTCACGTTCGAAGGCGTCGCCCGTCCGTTCGACTCCGAGCAGGACGCGTTCGTCGCGGTCACGTCGGGCGCGATCCAGAGCGGCGACGTGATCGTCATCCGGTACGAGGGCCCGAAGGGCTCCCCGGGGATGCCGGAGATGCTCGCCGTCACCGCGGCGGTCGCGGGCGCTGGCCTCGGCAAGGACGTCGCGTTGATCACGGACGGCCGGTTCTCCGGTGCGACGAAGGGATACAGCGTGGGACACATCGCGCCGGAGGCGTTCGTCGGCGGCCCGATCGCGCTGGTCGAGGACGGGGACAGGATCCGCATCGACGCGGACGCGCGCTCGCTCGAACTGCTGGTGGACGACTCGACGCTGGACGCTCGCCGCGAGGGCTGGACGGCTCCGAAGCCGCGTTACACGACGGGCGCTCTCGCGAAATACGCGAAGCTCGTGGGAGGCGCCGAGCACGGCGCGATCACCGGGTGACGATGGCCATCACCAACCCGGCGGCGCTGCAATGCCGCATCTGCGGTGAGCGCTACAACGTCGAGCCGCTCACGATCTGCCAGGAGTGCTTCGGCCCGCTCGAGCCCTCCTACGACCTGGATCAGATCGACGGGACCGATTTCCGGAAGCAGGTCGAGGCCGGGCCCGCCAGCCTGTGGCGCTATGAGGCGCTCCTGCCCGGCGGCCCCGGCCTCGACCGGGTGGACCTCGGCGCCGGCTTCACGCCGCTCCGTCGTGCCGATCGGCTCGCCGCCGCGCTCGGTCTCCGGGACCTCTGGATCAAGGACGACTCCGTCAACCCGTCCTACTCGTTCAAGGATCGCGTCGTGTCGGTCGCCGCCACGATGGCGAGCGCGTTCGGGTTCGAAGCACTCTCCTGTGCCTCGACCGGCAATCTCGCGAACGCCGCCGCGGCGCACGCCGCGCACGCCGGGATGCCGTGCTACGTGTTCGTGCCCGACGATCTCGAACGCGCCAAGATCCTCGCCACCGAGACGTACGGCGCCAAGGTGGTCGCGGTCAAGGGCAACTACGACGACGTCAACCGGCTCTGCGCCGAAGTGGCCGAGACCCTCCCCTGGGCGTTCGTCAACGTGAACATGCGCCCCTATTACGCCGAGGGCTCGAAGACGCTTGGCTTCGAGACCGCCGAGCAGCTCGGCTGGCGCCTGCCCGATCATGTGGTGGTGCCGATCGCGAGCGGCGCACTGCTGACGAAGATCCACCGCGCGTTCCAGGAGTTCATCGCGATCGGAGCGGTCGAGGAGAAGGCGTACCGGGTGAGCGGCGCCCAGCCGGAAGGCTGCCGGCCGGTGGCGCAGGCGTTCCAGGACGGCGCCGAGGAGGTCACGCCCGTCAAGCCGCACACGATCGCCCGCTCGCTCGCGATCGGCTCTCCGGCCGACGGCTACTTCGCGCTGCAGGTCGCCCGTGAGACCGGCGGCGCGATCGAGTGGTGCACCGAGGAGGAGATCCTCGAGGGGATCACGCTGCTCGCTTCCACGGAGGGCGTGTTCACCGAGACCGCCGGCGGGGTCACGATCGCGAACCTCAAGCGTCTGGTCGATCAGGGCGTGATCAGGCCCGACGAGGAGGTCGTCGCCTACGTGACCGGGAACGGCTACAAGACCGTGGAAGCGTTCGAAGGCTCCGTCGAGCCCAGCTACCACGTGGCCGCCGACCTCGACGAGTTCCTCGCCGCACTCGGCCGCTGACCCTCCGCCCCAACCGATTTGCGCTCGACCCCGGTCGGGTTCACACTCGGCGCGGCCCGCTCGGCGTTCGACCCGGGCGCCAGCGCAGGGAGGGGGAACCGGATGTCGCAGCGCGAGGAGCAGATCGCCCGGGATGCGAGCGATCTTGAGAGGTTCGGGTACAAGCAGGAGCTCAAGCGTGACCTCGGGACCTTCAGCTCGTTCGCGGTCGCGTTCAGCTACATCTCGCCGTCCACGGGGATCTTCACGCTGTTCTTCCTCGGGATGTCCGCCCTCGGCTCGTACCTGTTCTGGACCTGGCCGCTCGTGGCGGGGATGCAGCTCATCGTCGCGCTGAACTTCGCCGAGCTCTCCAGTCACTTCCCCGTCGCGGGCTCGGTGTACCAATGGACCAAGTACCTCGCGAACCGCGGGTATGCCTGGATCACCGGCTGGTTCTATCTCTTCGCCGGGATCCTCACGGTGGCGTCGGTGTGCGCGACACTGCCGATCGCGCTGCTGCCGATGCTCAACAACATGTTCGGATGGAGTCTGAACACGGAGCTGGGGAGCGCGGACCAGCGGATCGCGGCCCTGATCACCCTCGCCCTGATCACGATCTTGAACATCTACGGTGTGAGGGTCGTGGCGATCGTGAACAACACGGGGGTCTTCTTCGAGATCCTCGGGATGGTCGTCTTCGCGGTCTTCCTCGCGATCGTGCACGACAACCAGGGCCTCGGCGTGATCTTCGACGGTGACAAGACCGGGAACATCTTCGAGTTCCCCGCCCCCTTCACCGTGTCGTTCTTCCTCGTCGGAATGTTCATGAGCCTCTACGTGATCTATGGGTTCGACACCGCGTCGACGCTGGCCGAGGAGACACGGAACCCGCGCGCGGGGGCTCCGAAGGCCGTCATCGCCTCGGTGATCGGATCGTTCGTGATCGGCGCGATCTTCCTCTGGGGCGTCCTGGTCGCCGTGCCCGACATGGGCGAGGCGGTCGCCTCCTTCGCGACCGGACCGCAGCAGGTGATCGAAGGCGTGATGTCGACGGCCGGTGCGACGCTCTACCTGTTCGTGGTGGTCGCCGCGATCTTCGTGTGCTGCATGTCGATCCTGACCTCGACGATCCGGCTGGCGTTCGGCATGGCGCGGGACGACCAGCTGCCGTTCTCGAAGACGATGGCGAAGGTGAACCCACGGCTGCACACGCCGGTCGCGACCTGCATCATCATCGGGGGGCTCGCGGCCGTGCCGTTCATCCAGTTCGCGGGCGCAGCCGTGATCGCCGTGGGCGCCACGGCCTCCATCTACTTCAGCTACCTCCTCGGCAACCTCGCGTTCATGCGCGCGCGGTCGAAGGGATGGCCCAAGACGAGGGCGCCGTTCAGCCTCGGCGTGTGGGGCAAGGTCGTGAACGTGGTGGCGATCCTGTGGGGAGCCTCGATGCTGCTGAACTTCCTCACCCCGTCTCCGGTGAGCTCTGCCTGGGATCCCAAGGCCGCGGACGCCGGCGCGGGATACATGCGGATCATCTCGAACCCCAAGCCGATCCAGACCGACTACTACGTCGAGGGTGAGCAGCTCGTGGACTTCAAGATCGACTTCTTGAACAAGATCCCCGTGATCTGGACGGTGTTCTCTCTGATCCTGATCGCGGGGGCGATCTACTACTTCGCCGTGCAACGCAACAAGCCCTTCGTGCCGGTGAGGCCGCCCGAGGAAGAGGACCTGACCGGGATCGCTCCGGCGGAAGCCTGACGCCGGCGGGCGGGGCCGCCGAGACGGCCGCCCCGCCCGCCGTGGCATCATCCCGACGATGAAGCTGGTCGTGTCCGAGCGTGCCGCCGACTACATCGCCCAGCGTGGCGGCTCCGCGTGGGTATGGCTCGATCCGCATCGTGGTCTCGTCGGTTCCCACGTCTGGCTGGAGGCCCACGCGGAGCCGCCACGGACCAGCCGCCGCACCAGCTTCACGCGCTCCTCGCGACGGCCCCATCGATTCGAGGCGATGACCGCCGAAGGGATCACGCTGCACTACGACTTCGGCAGGATGGAGCCGCCCGAGGAATTGCACCTCGACCGGAAGGGGTGGCGGCCGGGCACCCATCGGCTCGAGGCGTATTGGAACGGATCCATCTTCGCGGGCGACGACATCTCCGCGCCCGGGCGCCTGACGCTCGGCCGCGCTACCGCGCGGTCCAGCCGCCGTCGACGACGAGCACCGTCCCGGTGACGAGGCTCGCCGCGGGTGAGGCGAGGTAGATCACGGCACCGGCCACGTCCGTCGTGGTGCCGACGCGTCCGACGGGGAGCCGTTCGAGGACGTCGGCGAGGAACTCCGGCCGGTCGAGGCGCTCGGCGGTCCCGGGCGTGCGGATGAAGGTCGGCGCGACGCTGTTCACGGTGACCCCGAACGGGCTCCATTCGAGCGCGAGCACCTTCGTGAGCGCGATCACGGCGCCTTTGCTCGCGCTGTAGGCGGCATGCCTCGGGATCCCCACCAGACCGGCTTGCGACGCCATGTTGATGATGCGGCCGTGGCGCTGCTCGACCATCCGGCGTCCGGCCGACTGGCACGCGAAGAACAGCCCTCGGACGTTGACGGCGAACAGCTCGTCCCATTCCTCCTCGGTGGCGTCGAGGGCGTCATGGTTCGTCCCGAGGCCCGCGTTGTTCACGAGGACGTCGAGGCGGCCGAACCGCTCGACCGTCTCATCGATGGCGCGCTCGATCGAAGCCCGGTCGGTGACGTCGAGCGTGATCGTGGCGGCTTCGCCCCCGGCATCGCGAACCTCGGTGATCACCGTCTCTCCGTCGCCGGACGAGCGGACGCCGGCGACCACCTGCGCGCCGGCCGAGGCCAGCGCCAAGACGAGGTCGCGACCGATGCCGCGGCCGGCGCCCGTGACGAGCGCCACCTGCCCGTCGAGGTCGAAGCTCGGCTGCTCCATCACGTCCGGATCCTCTCGCCGGTCGGATCCCAGAGAGGGTCGCGGACGACCTCGGCGTCCACCCACTCTCCGAAGACCTCGATCGAAAGCTTCGTACCCGCGTCGGACAGTTCCGTCGGAAGATACGCGAACGCGATGCTCTGCCCGACGGAGTATCCGATCCCTCCCGACGTGATCCTGGCGACGATGTCGCTCCCGGCTCGCACCGGCTCGTTCCCGAGGGTGGACGAGCGAGCGTCCGTGAGCGTCAGGCAGCGGAGCCGTCGCGTGACGCCCTCGTCTCGAAGGCGTCGCACGGCTTCCCGTCCGATGAAGTCGGTCTCCTTGTCGAACGCCACCGCGAAGCCGAGCCCCGCCTCGAGCGGGGAGTCGTCGGGTGTGATGTCGGCACCCCACGAGCGGTAGCCCTTCTCCAGCCGGAGCGAGTCGATCGCGCGGTAGCCGGCCGGGATCAGGCCGTGTGGCGCGCCGGCCTCGACCAGCGAGTCCCAGAGGCGCGCGGCGAACTCGATGGGCGGGTAGAGCTCCCACCCGAGCTCACCGACGTAGGTCACGCGCGTCGCGAGGCACGGCGCCTCCCCGACGACCATCGCTCGAGCCATCATGTACGGGAGGGCCTCGTTCGACAGGTCCTCGTCGCAGATCGCGGCCAGGACATCGCGGGCTCTCGGACCCCAGATCCCGAAGCAGGCGAGGCTCGACGTCACGTCGCGGATCACCGCATCCGAGCCCTCCCGATGCTTCCGGATCCATGCCAGGTCCCTGCTGCCCGATGCCGTTCCCGTGACCAGGCGGAACACGTCGGGTGCGAGACGCGTGACCGTGAGGTCGGACTCGATCCCGCCGCGGCGGTTCAGCATCTGCGTGTACACGATCCGTCCGACGCGCACGTCGACGTCGTTCGCGCACAGGCGCTGGAGCAGGTCCAGCGCACCGGGGCCCGAGACCTCGAACTTCGCGAAGCTCGTCTCGTCGAACAGCGCGGCTCGCTCTCGCGTGCCGAGGTGCTCGGCGACGATCGCGGTGGACCACTGCTCGCCGGCCCAACCGCGGGGCCGGTGGTGCTCGTACGCCGGATCCTCGTTCGAACGGAACCAGTTGGCGCGCTCCCACCCGGCCTTCTCGCCGAACTCGGCGTCGAGGACCTGGAGCCGTGAGTACGTGGGCGCCATCCGGAGCGGTCGCCCGGCCTCGTTCTCCTCGCCGGGATAGCGGACGTCGTAGTGCTTCGCGTAGATCTCGTACGCCTTCGCGAGCGCGTAGTCGCGGCTCCGGTAGTGGCGCCCGAACCGCCGGATGTCCATCCTCGACAGGTCCATCGAGGGCTCCCCTTCGACGATCCACTCCGCGGTCCACCGTCCGATGCCGGCGGCGCCCGTCACGCCGTGGGCACAGAAGCCGGCCGCCACGAAGAACCCCGCGACCTCGGTCTCGCCGAGGATGAAGTCGTCGTCGGGCGTGAAGGCCTCGGGTCCGTTGATGAACCGGTTGATCTCGGTCGTCTGCAGCGGCGGGATCAGCCGGAACGCGCCGTCCGCGATCGACTCGAACCGCTCCCACTTCTCCGGCAGGAGCCGATGGTTGAAGTCGCGCGGGATCGGGTCGCTCACGTGCCACGGGTCGGGGTTTCGCTCGTAGCCGCCGACGACGAGCCCGCCGACCTCCTCGCGGACGTAGACGAGGTTGTCGGGGTCGCGCAGCGTCGGGAAGTCGGCGCGCACGCCGTCGATCGGCCGCGTGATCAGGTACTGATGCTCCATCTGGACGACCGGGACCTCGACGCCGGCCAGGTGCCCGAGCTCGTGCGCCCAGATCCCGCCGGCGTTCACGACGACCTCGGCCTCGATCGCGCCGTGGTCGGTGACGACCCCGTGGACGCGTCCGTCGCGAACGGCGATCTCCTCCACCCGTTCGCCGGTGCGGACGCGAGCGCCCGCGGCTTTCGCGCCGGCGGCGAACGAGAGCGTGAGCCCGGTGGGGTCGATGTGCCCGTCCGTCGGCACGAACTGGGCGCCGAGCACACGCGAGGCGTCGATCAGGGGGAAGCGCTCGAGCGCTTCCTCGGTCGTGACGATCTCGACGGGCAGACCGAAGGACTTCGCCCAACCTGCCTGCCGCGCGAGCGCCTCCATCCGGTACGGGGACGATGCGAGGTGCAGCGTCCCGACCTGGTGCCAGCCGGGGTCGACGCCGGTCTCCTCCGCGAGCGTCGGATACAGCTCGGCGCCGTACATCATCATCCGGGTGTGGCTCACGGAGTTCCTGAGCTGCGCGACGAGCCCGGCCGAGTGGAACGTGGACCCGCTCGTCAGCTCCCCGCGATCAACCAGCAACACGTCGGTCCAGCCGAGTCGCGTCAGGTGATACGCGATGCTGGTCCCGGCGACGCCGCCGCCGATGATGACGACCCGGGCCCGATCGTCGGCCACGCGGTCAGTTCCCTCGCGCGGTCTCGAGCCATTCGTCGAAACGGGAGTCTGCCATCGTCGTGGAGAGCCGATCGAAGTGATGCTGCGCGTACTCCACGTAGTCGATGTCGAGCGTCGATAAGCCTTGCTGCACGACGCCCCACATCGCTTCGCGGAAGTCGGACATGATCCGCATCAGCTTGAGCCTTGCCCGGTGCACTTCCGTCGGCTCCCCGAAGTAGAGGGCGAGCAGGCGCTCCTGCGCGTCGTCGGATAGCGCGTTGTTGATCGAGAGGTTCCCGAGGTCGAAGAACGGGTCGCCCATCCCTGCGTACTCGTGGTCCACGACCCACACGTGGCCGTCGCGGAGGAGGAAGTTGGCCTCGAGCAGGTCGTTGTGGCACGGGCGGAGCGGCATGGGGTCGTTGGCGAAGGAGAACTCGATCCACGTGACCTTCTCGTGCGCGTCGTCATAGGCCTCGGGGACGTGGACACCGCGCTCCTCGGAGATGCGTTTGTAGTCTTCGACGATCCGGAAGGGGTCGAACGACCACATCAGTGCCGGGCCCGCATGGATGGCCTTGATCGCCTCGACCACGGGAGCGAGCACCTCCTCACGCTCGAGGTCTCCTTCGGAGAGCGGCTCGGCGTCGATCCATCGCGTGACGAGGCACCCGAGGTCCGGCAGGTAGACGAACACCTCGGGACCCACGCCGGCCTCTGCCGCCGCCCGGACGGAGTCCTGCTCCGCGTTCCGGTCGATCCCGAGGAGCTCCGTGGACTTCTCCGAGAGGCGAAGGAAGAAGGCCTCGTCGCCGGCCGTCACGCGGAAGTTGCGGTTGGTGCGCCCTTCGGCGATCGGGACGATCTCGAGCGTCTTCCCCTCCCACGACGGGATCGCACGGATCGCGGCGTCGAGCGCTGGATCTGCCGGTGCGTCGGTGGCCATGGCGGCCGACGCTAGCACCGCCGGCCGCAGAGCGGGTTTGGGTGTCAGTGTCCCTGGGAACGAGAAGTCGACATGAGCGTCGTCAAGTCGTTGTGGGCGAGCATCCAAGGGGACCCCGTGTTCATGCGCCGCGTGAACGGGTGGCTCACGGTCTTCTGGATCGTGATGATCCCCGTGTCGATCGTCACCGGATGGATCAGCGAGGTCACCTACGTCGCCGCGCTCTCCCTGTGGGCGCTGGTCTCGGGGCACTGGTCCGCGTGGCAGGCAGCACGCGTCGAGGTCCAGCAAGCGCACGAGATGGAGAAGCGGGAGGAAGAGGATCTCCCCGGCGAGGTCGTGGAGCGCGTGGTCGAGGAGACCGAGGTGAACAAGCAAACGGAGGTGCAGGAAGAAACCGCCGAGCCCGCTTCCGCCTGACCCGGTTGCTCCAAGCACGTTGCGAGGCAGTCCTCACCCGGGACCCTCGGTCATCCGGGGGTTGACACTCCCACGCTGAGCACAGACACTGACCCGACCATGAAGAGCGCGAGGACCTCTCCGAGCACCGTCCTCGTACTTATTCGCTAGGCGCGGCCGGGCCTCAGAGGCCCGCGTTCCGCGCCGATACCCTCGCTGAGCGGGGGTTTTTTTCTGTCCCAGCTCCAGAGATCTTGCGGAAGAGAGGAGCACGAGATGCGCTACGAATTCGAGAAGGACGGCGCCACCATCGCCAGCGTGCTGTGGGAGGGCCCGGGCCAGGTGAGCGTCGAGACGAACGACCCTGCGACGAAGGCAGCGGTCGACCGCTACCTGTCCTCCGAGGTCACCTACCTGACCGGCTTCGGTGGGGAGGAGCTGCAGAGCCGCCGTCGCGACTGGACCCCGTGGGAGTTCGAACGTGCCTGTCGCAACCTGGCTCGGCGCTTGGGCGCGACCGTGAAGCGGGTCCAGACGGGCCCGGTCGAGGATCCCGAGCGAGAAGCGGTCGCGGGATGAAGGTCGGTCGTCGATGAAGGTCTCTGGCGCCCAAGCGTTGTTCAAGGCCCTCGAGGGCGAGGGCGTCGACATCATGTTCGGCATCCCCGGCGGCGCGATCCTTCCCGCGTACGACCCGTTGCTCGACTCGAGCGTCCGCCACGTCCTGTGCAGGCACGAGCAGGGCGCGGGCCACGCGGCCGAGGGCTACGCCTGGGCGACCGGCAAGGTCGGTGTCGCGATGGCCACCTCGGGCCCCGGCGGGTGCAACCTCGTGACGGCGCTGGCCGACGCGAAGATGGACTCGGTCCCGATCGTCGCGATCACCGGCCAGGTCCCGACCCCCGTCGTCGGCAACGATGCCTTCCAAGAGGCGGACATCACCGGGATCACGATGCCGGTCACCAAGCACAACTTCCTCGTGACGGACCCTGGAGAGGTCGCGGAGACGATCCGGGAGGCGTTCCACATCGCCAGGACGGGCCGTCCAGGCCCGGTCCTCGTGGACCTCCCGAAGGACGTCCTCGTGAACGAGACCACGTGGCGCTGGCCGGACCGCGTCGACCTGCCCGGCTACAAGCCGACGACGAAGGGGAACATGCGTCAGGTCGTCGAGGCGACCAAGCTGATCCTGGAGGCGAAGCGGCCCGTGCTCTACGTCGGCGGCGGCGTCATCAAGGCGAACGCCACCGAGGAGCTCTTCGAGCTCGCGACGACCGGGCATCTCCCCGTCGTCACGACGCTGATGGCGCGCGGCGCGTTCCCGGACGCCCACGACCTCTGCCTCGGCATGCCGGGCATGCACGGCGTCTACACGGCCGTGACGGCGATGCAGAAGGCGGACCTGCTGGTCGCGATCGGAGCTCGATTCGACGATCGCGTGACCGGGAAGCTCTCGACCTTCGCGCCGGACGCGAAGATCGTGCACGTCGACATCGACCCGGCCGAGATCGGGAAGAACCGAGTCGCCGACGTGCCGATCGTCGGCGACTGCAAGGACGTGACGGCGAAGCTGGTCGCGGAGCTCACCCGCCGCCAGGACGAGTCCGGGATCCCGGATCGGAGCGCGTGGCTCGAGCAGCTCGCCGAGTGGCAAGACCGGCATCCGCTGCGCTACGACCAGCAGGACGACGGTCCGCTCAAGCCGCAGTACGCGATCGAGCGGCTGCGCGCACACTCGGACGGCGACACGATCGTCGTGGCCGGTGTCGGTCAGCACCAGATGTGGGCGTCGCAGTTCTGGTCCTTCGAGAAGCCCAGGACCTGGATCAACTCGGGTGGGCTCGGCACGATGGGCTTCGCGGTACCGGCGGCCCTCGGCGCGGCGGCCGGACAGCCCGACCGGCGTGTGATCGCGATCGACGGCGACGGCTGCTTCCAGATGACCGCGCAAGAGCTCGCCACCTCGAGCACGGAGAAGATCCCGTTCATCACGGCGATCATCAACAACGCGAACCTCGGCATGGTCCGTCAGTGGCAGGAGCTCTTCTACGAGGAGCGCTACTCGCAGGTGTATCTCGGCTACGACGTGCCGGACTACGTGAAGCTCGCCGAGGCCTACGGCGCCGTCGGCCTCCGCGCCGATCGGCCCGAGGACGTCGACACGGTGATCCAGAAGGCGCTCTCGGTGGACGACCGGAGCGTGGTGATCGATTTCCGCTGCGACGACATGGAGATGTGCTTCCCGATGGTGCCGGCCGGCGCCTCGAACGACGACATCATCACCGGGCCGGAGGGCCTCCGGCCCCAGGCCGATCCGGCGGAGGCACCGATCGCATGAGCCTGCACACCCTCTCGGTCTTGGTTGAGGACAAGCCCGGCGTCCTGACCAGGGTCGCGGGACTGTTCTCCGCGCGCGGGTTCAACATCGACTCGCTCGCCGTCGGCCCGACCGAGACCGAGGGTCTCTCGCGGATGACGATCGTCGTGAACGTGGAGTCCAAGTCGCTCGAGCAGGTCACGAAGCAGCTGAACAAGCTCATCAACGTGATCAAGATCCTCGAGCACGACTCGGGAACGGCGGTGGAGCGAGAGCTGATGCTCGCCAAGGTGAAGGCGAAGGGCGACGCGAGGGCGCGGATCATGGAGATCGCCGAGGTCTTCCGGGTGAGCATCGTCGACGTGACCAAGACCACGCTCACGGTCGAGGCCTCCGGTAAGCCGGAGAAGCTCGAAGCGCTTCGCGAGCTCCTGTCCGAATACGGGATCGTGGAGCTCTCGCGGACGGGCCGGATCGCGCTGTCCCGGGGCGAGCGAGGGATCAGGGAGAAGGGGGGTCTCCGCGTCGCGAAGGCCGCGGGGGCAGAGGACTCGCCGGACTGGGACGGGGGCGGCGTCTAGCCGCCTCGATCCGCAACGGCCACGAGATCCAGCACGAGGAAGGATGCAGATGGCGACGATCTACCACGAGCAGGACACCGACGTATCCGCGCTGGCGGGTCAGAAGATCGCGGTCCTGGGCTTCGGGTCGCAGGGCCACGCGCACGCGCGGAACCTCAAGGACTCGGGACACGACGTGCGCGTGGGCCTGCGACCCGGCTCGTCGAGCCGCACGACGGCCGAGGAGGCCGGACTCCGGGTGCTCGACATCGGGGACGCGGTCGCGGAGGCGGACGTCGTGATGGTGCTGCTCCCGGACACCTCTCACGGGAAGGTCTACACGGAGGAGATCGCGCCCAACTTGAACGCCGGCGACATGCTGATGTTCGCCCACGGCTTCTCGATCCACTTCGCCACGGTGAAGCCGCCGGCCGATGTCGACGTGACGATGATCGCGCCCAAAGGCCCCGGGCACCTGGTGCGCCGGACCTACGAGGAGGGCATCGGGACGCCGGCCCTCGTCGCCGTGCAGCAGGATGCGACCGGCAAGGCGCTCCAGCGGGCGCTCGCCTACGGCGCCGGCATCGGCGCGGCGCGCGCCGGCATCATCGAGACCAGCTTCAAGGAGGAGACCGAGACCGATCTCTTCGGCGAGCAGATGGTGCTGTGCGGCGGCATCTCCGAGCTGATCCGCTCCGGGTTCGACACACTCGTCGAAGCGGGGTACCAGCCCGAGATCGCGTACTTCGAATGCCTGCACGAGATGAAGCTGATCGTCGACCTGATCTACGAGGGCGGGCTCTCGTGGATGCGGTACTCGATCTCGGACACCGCGGAGTGGGGCGACTACACGAGCGGTCCCCGCGTCGTGGACGAGCGGACCCGCGAGACGATGCACCGCGCGCTCGCCGAGATCCAGGACGGTACGTTCGCCAAGCGCTGGATCGCGGAGGCCGACGGCGGCTTCGACGAGTTCCTGGCGAAACGGCGGGAGGCGCGCTCGTCCCAGCTCGAGGACGTCGGCCGGGAGCTCCGCAAGATGATGCCGTGGCTGAAGAGCGAAGAGAAGGTGCCGCCGTCATGACCAAGGACCCCGACGTAGTCCGGTTCTTCGACACCACCCTGCGCGACGGGGAGCAGGCTCCCGGCATCGCGCTCACCAAGGACGAGAAGGTCGAGATCGCGGAGCAGCTCGCGCGGCTCAACGTCGACATCCTCGAGGCCGGGTTCGCGATCTCTTCGGACGGCGAGTTCGACGCCGTCCGTGAGATCGCGACCAGCGTGAAGGGTCCGGTGATCGCTTCGCTCGCTCGTGTGGTCCCCGGCGACATCGAGCGCGCGGCCGCGGCCCTGAAGGGCGCCGACCGCTGGCGGATCCACGTCTTCATCTCGACCTCGCAGATCCACATGGAGGACATGCTCCGGATGTCGGAGCGGCAGGTGCTGGACGCGATCGAAGAGGGCACCCGCCTGGCCGCCGGCTACACCGACGACGTCGAGTTCAGCGCGCAGGACGCGACGCGGACGGAGCTCGACTTCCTGCTCGCGTGCTTCGAGGTGGCCGTCAAGGCGGGCGCGACGACGATCAACGTGCCCGACACGGTCGGGTACGCGACGCCGGCGGAGTTCGGCGAGCTCGTCCGGATCGTTCGCGAGCGGACGCCGGATCACGTGATCATCTCCACCCACTGCCACAACGACCTGGGCCTCGCCGTCGCGAATTCCCTCGCCGGCGTCGAGAACGGGGCGCGTCAGGTCGAGGTCGCCGTCAACGGCATCGGGGAGCGAGCCGGGAACTGCTCGCTCGAGGAGATCGCGATGATCGTCCGGACCCGCGGCGAGTCGCTCGGCGTGCAGCACGGCCTGCACCTGAAGGAGATCGTCCGGACGTCGCGGCTGGTGTCCGCGCTCACGGGCTATTCCGTGCAGCCCAACAAGGCGGTCGTCGGCGCGAGCGCGTTCGCGCACGAGAGCGGTATCCATCAGCACGGCGTCCTGGCCAACCGGGCGACCTACGAGATCATGGACCCGCTCGAGATCGGGCTCGAGGGCAACCAGATCGTCTTGGGCAAGCACTCGGGCCGTCACGCGTTCGCCGATGCCCTCGAGAAGGTCGGCATCTCGATCGATGACGATCATATGAACCGCGCGTTCGCGCGCTTCAAGGAGCTCGCCGACCGGAAGATCCAGATCACGGACCAGGATCTCGCCGCGATCGTGATGGAAGAGGTCGGTTCCGGGAAGGAGGATCTTCTTGTCCTCGAGTCCCTCGCGTCGGGCGGCGGCACCCACCTCGCCCCGACGGCGACCGTCCGGCTCCGCAAGGGCGACGAGGTGATCGAGGAGTCCGCGATGGGCGACGGGATGATCGATGCCGCCTGCGGGGCGATCCAGCGCGCCGCCGGCGTCGAGGCACGACTGGTCTCGTTCAACGTCTCGTCCGTGACGGGCGGATCGGACGCGTTAGGAGACGTCGTGGTGCAGCTCGAGATCGACGGCCGGCACGTGACGGGCCGGGGCGTCGCGACCGACGTGGTCGAGGCGAGCGCGCGCGCGTATCTCGCGGCGATCAACCGGGCGCTGGCGGTGCAGGAAGCGGCATTGGACGCCGAAGCCTCAACGGGCGCTGCCAAGAACGAGGTCGCGCCGTGAGTGTCGCGGTCGCCACCGAGACGCGACCCGAGCGGCTCGACGCCGGTCCTCGCCCCTACCGGATCGGCGTGATCCGAGGCGACGGAACCGGGCCCGAAGTCATCTCGGAGGCGCTGAAGGTGCTCGAGTCGGTTCGGGACGGCTTCGAGGTGGAGCTGGTCGAGTTCGACCTGGGCGCCGAGCGGTACCTGCGTACCGGGGAGACCCTCCCGGACAACGACCTCGAGGCGCTCCGGGAGACCCACGCGATCCTCCTCGGGGCGGTGGGCGACCCCCGCGTACCGCCCGGGATCCTCGAACGCGACCTCCTGCTCCGGATCCGTTTCGAGCTGGACCAGTTCGTGAACCTCCGCCCCGTGATCAGGTACCCCGGCGTGCAGACGCTGGTCCCTTCGCATACCGAGGACGACGTCAACATGGTCGTCGTCCGCGAGAACTCCGAAGGCCTCTACAGCGGGGTCGGTGGGTTCCATCGGAAGGGGACGCGGCACGAGGTGGCCGTGCAGTCCTCCGTGAACACGCGGCACGGCGTGGAGCGGATCGTGCGGTACGCGTTCGACCTCGCGATGCACCCCGGCCGCCGCCGGAATCTGACGCTCGTCCACAAGACGAACGTCCTGACGTTCGCGGGCGACCTGTATCAGCGCGTCGTGAACGAGGTCGCCGCCGAGTATCCCGACGTCATCACCGACTACGTGCACGTCGACGCGGCCTGCATCTACTTCCTGGACGACCCGTCGCGGTTCGACGTGATCGTCACCGACAACATGTTCGGCGACATCATCACGGACCTCGGCGCGATGATCCAGGGCGGGATGGGGATCGCGGCCGGCGGGAACATCAACCCGATCGGTGTGTCGATGTTCGAGCCGATCGGCGGGACCGCGCCGTCCGAGACCGGCAAGGGCACGATCAACCCGCTCGCGGCGATCGGCGCCACGGGGATGCTCCTGTCGCAGCTGGGCGAGGGCGGGGCGGCGGCGCGCATCGACGCCGGGATCCGGTTCGCCTGCACCAAGCTCGCGTCGATGCGCGCCGGCGAGATGGGCTACTCCACCCAGGAGGTCGGCGACCTCGTCGCCGAGGCGGCCGCGGCATGAGCCGGCCGGCCCCAAGGTCGAGCTCTACGACACGACCCTGCGCGACGGCGCCCAGGCGCCGGGGCTCTCGTACTCGGTCGAGGACCGCATGCGGATCCTCCACAAGCTCGACCAGCTCGGCCTCCCCTACATCGAGGGCGGTTGGCCGGGCGCCAACCCTCGCGATACCGAGTTCTTCCGCCTTGCCACCAAGGAGAAGCTCGCCAACGCCGAGCTCGTCGCGTTCGGGATGACCCGGCGGGCGGGGGAGAAGGCCGAGGACAGCGCGATCCTCCGCGATCTCCTCGACGCCGGGACCGAGACCGTGTGCTTCGTCGGCAAGAGCTGGGACGTCCACGTCGAGAAGGCGCTGCGGACCGATCTCGGCGAAGGCGTCGCGATGGTCCGCGACACCGTCAGGCATCTCCGTGGCCAGGGACGCCGGGTGTTCTTCGACGCCGAGCACTTCTTCGACGGCTACCTCGGGAACGCCGACTTCGCATTCCGCGTGCTCGAGGCCGCCGCCGAGGAGGGCGCCGAGCGGCTGGTGCTCTGCGACACCAACGGCGGCACTCTCCCCTCTGAGGTCGCGCGGATCGTGGGCGAGGTCCGCGAGCGCGTGGGCGGCGTGCCGCTCGGGATCCACACGCACAACGACACGGGGTGCGCGGTCGCCTCCGCCCTGGCCGCCGTCGAGGCCGGCGTCCTGCAGGTCCAGGGCGTGGTGAACGGCTACGGCGAACGCACGGGTAACGCCGACATCGTGCCGATCGCCGCGAACCTCATCCTGAAGATGGACGCCGATTGCTTGCCCGACGGCGCTGTCGAGCATCTGACCGAGCTCGCGCACTACGTCGCCGAGGTGGCCAACGTCGCCCCCGACTCCCGCCAGCCCTATGCGGGGCGCTTCGCCTTCACCCACAAGGCCGGGCTGCACGCGAGCGGCGTCGCTCGGTTCAGCGAGGCCTACGAGCACGTGTCGCCGGATGCCGTCGGCAACCGCCGCGGCGTGGTCGCCTCCGACCTCGGCGGCGCCGCGACCCTGAAGATGAAGGCGACCGAGTTCGCGCTCGACGTCGCCGACGATGCGGTCCCGGCGATCCTGGACGAGCTGAAGGAGCGGGAAGCGCGGGGCTACACCTTCGAGCTCGCCGACGCCTCGCTCGAGCTGCTGATGCGGCGCGCGTCGGGATGGACCCAGCCGTTCTTCGAGGTCGACAGCTATCGCGTGCACGTCGAGGAGAAGATCGGCGACGGCGAATCACCCCTGGCTGAGGCGACGGTCAAGGTCCGCACGAAAGGCTCGCGACACATCGAGTCCGCGGAAGGTCACGGGCCCGTGGGCGCCCTCGACGACGCCCTGCGCAAGGCGCTCACCAACGACTATCCGGAGCTCCAGCACATCGAGCTCGAGGACTACCGCGTGCGCGTCCTCGCCGAGACGCACGGCACCGGCGCCGTGGTCCGCGTGCTGATCGACTCGTCCAACGGCGAACGTTCGTGGACCACCGTCGGCGTCAGCGAGAACATCATCGAGGCGTCGTGGGAAGCGCTCACCGACGCGTACCTGTTCGGCCTGCTCCACCCTCGCGACGCGACCGAGTCGTAACCTGAGCTACGTGGAGATGCGCTCGATCGGGTCGATCCCCGTGCCGCTCGCCGGGATCGGCTGCAACAACTTCGGTCGCCGGATCGATGAGGACCGAGCCAGGAAAGTCGTGGATGCGGCCTTCGAAGTGGGCGCCACGCTCTTCGATACCGCCGACCTCTACGGCGACGGACACTCGGAGGAGTTCCTCGGCAGGGCGCTGGGACGCCGGCGCGACGAGGCGGTGATCGTCTCGAAGTTCGGGATGCGAACGCCTCCCGACGGGCTCAGCGGCGGCGACCCCGTGTGGGTGGTGCGGGCGTGCGAGGACAGCCTCACCCGTCTCGGGACCGACCGGATCGACGTCTACCTGATCCACACGCCCGACGACGCCACGCCGATCGGTGACACGCTCACCGCGATGTCGCGGCTCGTCGACGAGGGCAAGGTCATCGAGATCGGCTGCTCGAACTTCTCCGAGAAGCAGCTCGATGAAGCCGAGGAAGCAGCGAAGGAGAAGGGCGTCCGCCGGTTCGTCACGGTGCAGAACGAGTACAGCCTCCTCGCGCGCGAAGCGCGCGAGGAGGTGCTCCCCGCCTGCCGCAAGCTGGGCCTCAGCTTCATGCCGTACTTCCCGCTCGCCTCGGGGATGCTGACCGGCAAGTACCGGCGTGGACAGCCGCCGCCGCCGGGCACCCGTATGGCCGGCCGCGACGGCTGGAACGAGTTCCTGACCGACGAACGGTTCGACGTCGTCGAGCGGCTGACCGCGTTCGCGAAAGAGCACGGTCGCACGCTCCTCGAGCTCGCGATGTCCTGGCTGGGGAGCCAGCCGGAGATCGCCACCGTGATCGCCGGTGCGACCACCGCCGATCAGGTCCGCGAGAACGCGGAGGCGGTCGAGGCCTGGCGGCTGAGCGACGACGAGTTCGCCGAGATCGACGACCTCCTCGGAGACGAGGCGGCACCTCGATGAGCAAGTTGGTCGTGAACGAGAACCTCACGCTCGACGGTGTGATGCAGGCGCCGAGCGATCACGACGAGGACCGCCGCGGGGGGTTCGAGCACGGCGGATGGGCACCGCCCTACTTCGATCAGGTCATGGCCGACGTCGCGGCGGAGGGGATCGCCAAGGGCGGAGCCCTGCTGTTCGGGCGCCGAACCTACGAGCAGTTCGCCTCCTTCTGGTCCACGCAGCCGGAGGACAACCCGTTCGCCGCCGTGCTGAACGAACGTCAGAAGTACGTGGCATCGACGACGCTGGAGGAGCCGCTTGCGTGGAGGAACTCCGCGCTCCTCGAGGGCGACGCGATGGAGGCCGTGGCGACGCTCAAGGAACAGCCGGGCGGCGATCTCGTGGTGCTCGGCAGCGGAGAGCTCGTGCAGTCGCTGATGAGCCGCAACCTTGTCGACGAGTACGTGCTCCTGATCCACCCTCTGGTGCTGGGATCGGGTCGTCGTCTCTTCGGCGACGCCGGGTCCCCCGCCTCGCTCCGGCTCGTCGACACGAAGACGACGACCTCCGGCGTGGTGATCGTGACGTATCAGCCGACCGAGCCGATGGAGGCGTGATGCGAGCCGCCGCGACGATCCGCGCGGCGAAACCCGACGACGCGCGCCCGGTGGCCGAGGTGCACGTGGCGTCGTGGAGGCATGCGTACCGGGACGTGCTTCCCGACGACTACCTCGAGCGGCTCTCGGTCGACGAACGCGAGGCGATGTGGCTGGGTGCGTTCGCCGACCCGGACACGAAGAACGGCGCGTTCGTGGCCGAGGAGGGCGGGCGGGTCGTGGGCTTCGCGTCGTTCGGCCCGAGCCGTGACGAGGATGCCCCCGACGGAACGGGCGAGGTTCCGGCGATCTACGTGGAGCCCTCCGTGATGGGCAGGGGCGTGGGGCGAGAGCTGCTCGAGGAAGCGACGGCCGAACTCAGGCTCGCCGGCTTCACGCGGGCCACCCTCTGGGTGCTGGAAGCGAACGAGCGGGCGCGCCGCTTCTACGAGCACGAGGGGTGGGCGTGGGACGGCGCAGTCAGCACGCACATGTTCGACTGCGCGAACGAGCCCGTGGTTCGGTACGCGGTCGATCTGTAAGCGACGGTCGTCAAGCGGTTGTCGCCCCTGTGCGTGTTGCGCACTGGGTATGTGTCAACCTCTTCACGACTCCGTCCGCGGACGAAGTCGTGAAGCCCTTGACAGGGTCAGCGCACGTGAGCATGGGAGCACCCGACAAGCGGTTGACGGCAGGTTGTTAGGCGGGTTTCCATTCGTCCCGCAGCACGCTCATCACGAGCTCGTCGTGCCGAGTGCCGTCGTACCAGGCGTGGGCACGCAACCGCCCCTCCTCGACGAAGCCGGCCTTCCGGTAGGCACCCACGGCTCGTTCGTCGTCGGCGAGCACGCGCAGGGAGACCTTGGCCAGGTTCAGATGGCGGAAGCCGTAGTCGAGCAAGGTTCGCACCGCGTCCTGTCCGTATCCCTTGCTCCGGAAGTCCATCCCGATCCGGATCCCGATCTCGGCGTGCTGTTGGAAATGGTCGATCGAATGGAACCCGCAGATCCCGATCAGCTCGGCATCGACGTCGATAGCGAACCACGCCGAATCCTGGTTCCGCTCCTCGATCCACCGCTTGTCGCGCGCCTCGACCTCCTCCAGGGAAAGCGGGAGTGGAGGCAGAACGGAGGACAGCGCGCGCACCTCGATCGTCTCCACCAGCTCGTAGAGCCGTTCACGATCCCACGCCTGGACCGGGCGCAGCACGACGCGGTCGCCCTCGAGCACGGACGGAGCCTACGCGAACCCTCCGCAGCACGTTCATGAGTCCTTCACACCGCGGCGCGAGGCTGATGCCAGGGATGGGAGGGACCCATCCGGCAAGGAGGTTCGAGATGCGACGCGGGTTCGGATCGGGCGCCGCGATCCTGGTGGTCCTGCTGCTGGTCGGGGTCGGGATCGGTGCCTACAACTGGGGCGTGAACGAGGGGCTCGAGCAGAGCGGTCAGGCGACCGAGATCGTGCGGTACGTCGGCGGCCACGGCTTCGGCTTCTTCCCGTTCTTCCTCTTCTTCCCGCTCTTCTTCCTGGCGCTGTTCGCCTTCAAGGGCGCGATGTGGCGCCGCCACGGTGATCACCACGGGCCCGGTGGACATGGTCCCGGCGGGCATGGCCCCGGTGGTCACTGGGAGCAGGGGTATGAGGAGTGGCACCGCCGGCAGCACGAAGCCGGCGGCGGTAGCAGCTCCGGCGGGGAGCCGTCGAACGCCTGACCTGTCCGGAGGGGCGGTGGCGGTTGCCACCGCCCCTCCGCGGCTGCACTGTGGCGGCTGCGTCGAGGAGGCTCAATGAAGACGGTGTTGGTCGTCGAGGACGAGATGAAGATCGCGCGGGTCGTCCGCGACTACCTGACCGACGCCGGTTTCGAAGTGATCGTCGCCTCCAGCGGCGAGGCCGCCCTCGCGAGCGCCCGAGGGTCGAAGCCTGACCTCGTCGTGCTCGACCTCGGGCTCCCCGGCGTCGACGGCCTGGACGTGGCGCGAGAGCTCCGCGGCTCCTCGCGCGTGCCGATCGTGATGCTCACGGCGCGCGGGGAGGAGACCGACCGGATCGTCGGGCTCGAGCTCGGCGCCGACGACTACGTCGTGAAGCCGTTCAGCCCGAAGGAGCTCGTGGCGAGGGTCCGCGCCGTCCTTCGGAGGAGCTCGACGGCCGAGATGCTGCGCGAGCAGCCGATCCGTGTCGCCGACGTCGAGATCGATCCCCAACGGATGCGCGTGACGCAGAGCGCGCGGCCGATCGAGCTCACGCCGACGGAGTTCCAGCTCCTGGCCACCCTGGCACGCGAGCCCGGACGCGTGTTCACGCGCGGCCAGTTGCTCGACGCGATCCACGGCGTCGCGATCGAATCGTACGAGCGCGCCATCGACGCCCACGTGAAGAACATCCGGAAGAAGCTGGAGCCCGAGCCGGGGAAGCCGCGGTACGTCCTCACGGTCCACGGCGTGGGATATCGGTTCGCCGATGAGTAGCGACCACGACCACGACCGCGACCACGGACACGGTCACGGACACGGTCACGGACCGCCGTGGGGCGGCCCACCCTGGCGCGGCGGCCCGCCGTGGCGTGGCGGCAAGCCTCCGTGGTGGCCGGAAGACGAGGCCTGGCCACCACAGGGCCCCGAGGGCTGGCGCAACATGCGCCGGCATTTCGTGCGCAAGTTCGTGCTGTTCCGAGCCCTCTTCCTGGCTTCGGTGGTCACGCTCGCCGTGCTCTTCGGTGGCTTCCTCTGGGGCGGCGCGGGTGGGGGACGCCCGTACGGGAAGATCGGGATCGTCCTCATCGCGCTCGCGATCTTCCTGATCGCGCGTGCCGGTCGACGCTTCGCGTCGCCGTTCGCCGACGTGATGGAGGCCGCCGATCGCGTCGCCGCCGGCGACTACGAGACCCGCGTCCAGGAGCGAGGCTCACGCGAGGTCCGGCGACTCGGACACGCCTTCAACGAGATGGCGGAGCGGCTCGGCACGAACGAGACCCGGCGCCGGCAGCTCCTCGCCGACGTCGCGCACGAGCTCCGGACGCCCCTCTCGGTGATCCGCGCGAACCTCGAGGCCATCCTCGACGGCCTGTACCCGATGGACGAGGCGCAGCTCCGGAGGGTGCTCGAGGAAACCACGGTGATGGCGCGGCTCCTCGACGACCTGCAGACCCTGTCGACCGCGGAAGCCGGCGCCCTCACGCTGCATCGAGAGCAGATCGCGCCGCAGCTGCTGATCGACGCGGCCGTCGGATCGTTCACGGCGCAGGCACAGGAGAAGGGGGTCCGGCTCGAGGGACGAGCGGACAGCCCTTCCCGACATCGAGGTGGACCGGCTCCGGATCGGAGAGGTGCTGAGCAACCTGCTCTCCAATGCGCTCCGACACACGCCGAGCGGCGGCCAGGTGGTCGTCACCGTCGTCGCGACGGGAAACGGGATCGAGTTCTCGATCGCCGACACCGGATCCGGGATCGCAGAGGAGCAGTTGCCGCACGTGTTCGATCGGTTCTCGCGGGCACCCGGATCGCCGGGCGTCGGGCTCGGCCTCGCGATCGCGAAGTCACTCGTCGAGGCCCACGGCGGCGAGATCCGCGCCGAGAGCGACACGACCGGCACCACGATCTCGTTCGTGTTGCCGCGGTAGTCTGCGCGCGTGTCGCCCTCGAAGCTGCCGAAGCCGACCGCCGAGACGAAGGACTACTTCGCCTCGATCGTGCCCGACCACCCCGCCGTGAAGATCCGTCCGATGTTCGGTCAGCTGTCGGCGTTCGTGAACGGGAACATGTTCATGGGGATCTTCGGCGACGACGTTCTCGTTCGGCTCCCGGAGGAGGATCGCCAGACGGTGCTCGATGGCGGCGGACACGTCTTCGAGCCGATGCCCGGCCGACCGATGCGTGAGTACGTCGTCCTCCCCGAGGCCTGGCGAGACGACCCGGATCGTGTCCGCGAGTGGGCCGCGCGTTCCCTGGACCACGCCGACGAGCTCCCTCCCAAGCAAGCCAGATCCAAGAAGAAGTGAGGCTTCCGCGATCCTCCGGCAGGGTATGGGGGGTCCGGAGGTGATCCGATGAAGGTGACGTTCGTCGGCGGGCCGCTCGACGGCCGCGAGGAAGAGATCCCGGACGACAAGCTCGAGGAGAACCATCCCGTCTACTGGCCGGAGCGGCCGGACCGTGAGGACGACACCGATCCGGACCAGCCGGGGCTCGACGGGGTCGTGGAGTACCTCTACGAAGGGAACGGGCGCGCCGCGTACGTCGGCGGACAGCTCGAGGGGTCGTAACCTCGGCGGATGCCCGTCGAGACCTATCTGGAGGTCGGCGCCAAGCGGGCGTTCGCGGGGGCTCTCGACTGGCCCGGGTGGTGTCGGAGCGCGCGTCATGAGGCGGATGCGCCTCGACGCGCTTCTCGCGTACGGACCCCGGTACGCGGGCGTCCTGAAGGGATCCGGCGTCCGATTCACGCCCCCCGCGAGGGCTTCGACCTTCGAGGTCGTGGAACGGCTCAAGGGCGACGCGACCACCGATTTCGGTGCTCCCTCGATCCCGCCGAAGGCCGACGCGAGGTCGATCGACCGCCGGTGGCTCGCTCGACAGGAGAAGATCCTCCGAGCTTCCTGGAAGGCGTTCGATCGGGCGGCGGAGGGCGTCTCGGGGCCTCTGGAGAAGGGACCGCGTGGTGGCGGCCGCGAGGTGGACGCGATCGTGGCGCATGTAGTCGGAGCGGAGGCGAGCTACGCGCGCATGATCGGAGCCACGACGCGGGAGCTCGACGAGGCCGATGCGAGCGCAGCGCGCGAGGAGCGGGCGATCGTGGTGGAGGCACTCGAACGCGCCGTCACGGACGGGATCCCGGCCGGCCCGCGCGGTGGGAAACGGTGGTCGGCGCCCTACTTCGTCCGCAGAGCCGTGTGGCACGTCCTCGACCACGCGTGGGAGATCGAGGACCGTTCCTAGTCGCCGACCGGATCAGGCGCGTCCGCGGGCGCGGCGGAACGTCGGAACGAACCGAGCGACAGGTGCTCCATCTCCAGCGAGGCGAGCGCCTCGTACCGGCCGGCCGCGAGGTCGGCGACGGGATCGTCGCTCGCCCTCCGCAGCTCACGGAAGAGCCGGGTCGCGACGGCTCGGTTGGCGAGATAGGCGAGCGCGACTCGGTCGTCGCTCTTGAGCGACTTCCGGAGCGCGTGTCGCTCGCGTTCGCGCGACACGCGCGGCGGTACCCACACGGCGAGGATCGGCAGCGTCGGTCCGAGCGCGAGTCCGGCGCCGATCAGCACCGCGAGGCTGTCCACGTCGTTCTCGACCGAGCGCCCGTTCTCCGCGGTCTCGCGGCCGATCCCGCGGATCTCCTCGGCCACGGTCGAGAACCCCTCGCCCATGAGCGGCACGTCCGACAGGGTGTCGACGGCATCGCCCGCGCGCCCGATCGCCTGCCCCGCGTCCTCGAGCCCCTCGCCGACGGCGCCCAGCCGTTCGACGAACGTGCCGACGGCGATCCCGAGGACGAGCCATGCGATCGTCCACAGGACGACGAGGAGGTCGATGGCCACGATCGATCGCTGAGGCAGGCGTGACTCGATGGATCCGATCATGCGTGGAGACCTTGCCCGCACACCGTCTGGGGCAAACGCACCTCGGCGGGTAAGCTGAGGTGAGAGGAGACGACACCATGCCGGAAACGTTCGGGAAACGACAGCGCAAAGACGTCAAAGCCAAGAAGGCACAGGCGGCGGAGGAGCGACGTCTCGCCCGCACCCAGCGCCGCCGTGACCGGGAAGCCGGTCTGATCGAGCCCGGCCCGCCCGTCGCGACGCCGGAGGAGATCGAGGAGCAGATGGGCATCGTGCCCCCCGCGCTCGCGGACTGAGCTAACGCGGGAGGCGCAGGACCTGCTTCTCGGTGAGGCGCACCGTCGTCGGAGCGACGCGGAGCCCGGCGACCCCCACTCGCGCCTCGACCCACGCCGAGTCCTTCAAGATCCCGACGGAAAGGTGCCCGTCGAGGTCCTCGTTCACTCGGAAGATCATCCCGGACTCGGTCCGGTAGACCCCAGACCCCTGCACGCCACCTAGCCTAGCCCTTGGCGCCGACGCGCGCCGTCGTCGCCGAGCACCGGCGCCAGGATCAGGAATAGGCTCGTCCCGACCACGCGTTCGGAAGGAAGACATGCCTGCGATCACCGTCGACGACGTCACCGAGCTGAAGCGGCTTCCCCGCGTGGGGGAGTTCGCCACGATCCGCCCGGTGCGGGCCGTGGTCACGGCGCCCGGCGGCTTCGAGGGAGAGGGATTCCCGGTCCGGCGGGCGTTCGCCGGCGTCGACCTCACCGACCTCGACCCGTTCATCCACATGGATCAGATGGGCGAGGTGGAGTACGCGCCGGGCGAGCCCAAGGGCACGCCGTGGCATCCCCATCGAGGCTTCGAGACCGTCACCTACATGCTCGACGGGATCTTCGAACATCAGGACTCGAACGGTGGAGGCGGCGTGATCACCAACGGGGACACCCAGTGGATGACCGCGGGCGCCGGCATCCTCCACATCGAGAAGCCGCCGGAGCACCTGGTCGCCAGCGGAGGCCTGTTCCACGGGATCCAGCTCTGGGTCAATCTGCCCAAGGCCGAGAAGTGGACCCCCCCGCGGTACCAGGATCTCCGGGGGAGCGAGGTCACCTTGGTGGCGTCATCGGACGCGGGCGCGTTGGTCCGGGTCATCGCCGGGGGCCTCGCGGGCGAGACCGGCCCGGGACAGACCTACACGCCGATGACGATGGTCCACGCGACCGTCTCGCCGGGCTCTCGGCTCGACCTGCCGTGGCGGCCCGAGTTCAACGCGCTCGCGTACGTGCTGTCGGGTGCGGGATCGGTGGGCGACGATCGCCGCCCGGTCGCGACCGGGCAGCTCGCGGTCTTCGGCGCCGGGGATGTCGTTCGTCTCGACGCGGCCGCCTCGCAGGACTCGCGTACGCCGGCGCTCGAGGTGTTGGTGCTGGGCGGTCGCCCGATCCGGGAGCCCGTTGCGTGGTACGGACCGTTCGTCATGAACAGCCGCGACGAGCTGGTGCAGGCGTTCGAGGACTATCAGGCGGGCCGGCTGGGAAGCGTACCGGCGGTGCACCACACGCCGGATCACGTCGTGGAGTCGTCGGGAGACGCCGAGCAGGACTAAGGCGCGAACGTGCCCCGGAACTCCCGCTTCATCCGCGCACCTCGAGCCCGGGAGTGCCACCGGGGATGCTGATATCGAGCACGCGGCGCACCTGCGGCGTCGGGTTGAGGACGACCACCGAACCGCCCCCCTCCGTCTGGCCCGCTGCTTCGAGGAGCGCCCGCAGACCGCTGCTGTCCATGAACGAGACTCCCGAGAAGTCGAGCACGACGTGGCGGCAGTCGAGGACCGCCGTCCGGAGCAGCTGACTGAGATCTTCCGCTGTCGCCATGTCGAGCTCGCCGTCGAGGCGGAATCCATCTTGCGTCGGCGTGATCTGGAGTTGCATCGGATCCCCTCCTCGCCTCACGCGAGCCATCCCCGTGCAGCTGTCAGACGTCCCACAGCCCGTTCATCGCACCGTATGCCCCTCTGTGGAAGCTGGCAAACTCAGGGACGGAACGAGGAGGGAACGATGGCACTGACGGTCGAGAGCACCAGCATGGCCGACGGGCAGCCGATCCCGGTGGCCCACGCGGTCGCCACACCCACCGCGGACGGCAAGGCCGAGATCGCCGGGCGCGACCTCAGCCCGCACCTTCGATGGTCGGGCGAGCCGGAGGGGACCCGGTCCTTCGCGATCTCGGTGGTGGATCCCGACGTGCCGGCCGATCGCAACCGGATGGGCGTCGAGGGTCTGTCGCTGGGCGACGACGAGGTACGGGTCGAATTCGCGCACTGGCTCGTCGTGGACATCCCCGCCGCGGTCCACGAGCTGCCCGAAGGGGCGGGCGGGGACGGGTTCGTCGCGCACGGCAAGCCCCCGGACGCACCTCCGGCGGGCGGCGTCACCGGCCAGAACGGCTACCGGGGCCTGTTCGAGGGCAACCCGGACCTCGAGGGGACCTACGCGGGATGGGACGGGCCGTTCCCGCCGTGGAACGACGAACAGGTGCACCGATACTTCACCACGGTCTACGCCCTCGACGTCGAGACGCTCGGCCTCGAGGCGGGCTTCACCCTCGAGGAGATGCGCACGGCGATGCACGGGCACATCCTCGACGAGGGCCAGATGGTGCCGCTGTACTCGTTGAACCCCGACTTGCGGTAGTCCACCGGTCTCATGCGGTGGCGGCTCGTAGAGTGCAGCCATGGCGACCCCCACGATCGGCGATCCGGCGCCGGACTTCGGGCTCCTCGATCAGCACGGCCAGACGGTTCGGCTCGAGGACTACCGCGGCCGCAAGCTCCTCGTCTATTTCTACCCCGAGGCCGACACGCCGGGCTGCACCACGCAGTCCTGCGACCTCCGCGACCATCGGCAGGAGCTCGCGGGGATCGGTCTCGACGTGGTGGGCATCTCGCCGGATGCGCCCGCGAAGCAGCTGGCGTTCGACGAGAAGTACGGGCTCGGCTTCCCGCTGCTCGCCGACGAGGATCATGGCGTCGCGGAGGCGTGGGGTGCCTGGGCGGAACGACATCGCGGAGGCCACTCGTTCATGGGGATCGTGCGATCGTCGTTCCTCGTCGACGAAGAGGGACGGATCGAGCAGGCCTGGTCGCCGGTGAAGCCGGAGGACACGGTGCCGAACGCGCTGGCCGCTGTCGCCGCGTAAGTGACGGAGTCGAGCGCCGTCGGCGGCGCTCCCTTCGAGTCTCTCGACTTCCTCTACGTGCCCAGCGCCGACGTCGAGGGCGACCTCAGGTTCTTCGGCGAGGTGCTCGGAGGCCGGATCGTGTTCGCGATCGACTCGATGGGGACGCGGGTCGCTGCCGTCCGCCTGACCGAGGAGCCGCCGCTGATCCTGCTGACCGACCACCTAGAAGGGGATCGGCCGATCCTCGTCTACCGGGTGCCGGATCTGGCGAAGGCGCTCGAAGAGCTCGAGGGGCGCGGCTGGCGCCGCGAGCACACCTTCGAGATCCCGCACGGACCGATCTGCTCGTTCGAGGGGCCGGGCGGACACCGCGTGGCCGTGTACCAGCTCACGCGCCCTGAGGTGGCCGGGCACTTCGAGGGTCGTCGCGACTTCTGAGGTGGTCGGCTACCCGTCGCGGCGTTCGAGCACGATCGCCGGGATCTTCCGGATGCCCTCCGTCTTGACCTCGTACTCCGCGAACCCCGGCCTCCGCGCGACCTGGCGGGCGTAGAGGTCGTCCCGTTCGGGCTCGTCTCGCAGGATCTCGACCGCGCGCACGGGGATCGTCTCGGTGCCGACCTCGATCGTCGCGGCCGGGTTCGCCTCGAGGTTGCGCACCCAATCGGGATCCGCCGGCGACCCGCCCTTCGAGCCGATCACGACCCACCGGTCGCCGTCCGGTAGGTACACGAGCGGCGTCACGTGCTCCTTCCCCGTCTTGCGGCCCGTCGTGTGGAGGAGCAGGATCGTGGCGCCCTCGAAGTAGTTGCCGACCTTGCCCTCGTTCTGCCGGAACTCCTCGATGATGTTCGCGTTCCAGTCCGCCATGGATGGCAGCCTAGCGACTCGCCTAGCAGTCCACCGCCGCGGACAGCGCCTCGCAGAGCTCGCGATGTCGCTCCGGCCCGAGCGCCCCCATCCGCCGGACGAGCATCGACTTCGGGAGCGTGTGCACGGCGTCCATCGAGGCCGCCGAAGCAACGGGCAGGCCTTCGGAGATGCCGAGCGGCACTTCCGTCGGGATGTGACGGATGGTGCGCGTGATGGGCGCGACGAGCACCGTCCGGAGCACGGGGATGGCCTCGTCCCTCGTGAGGATCAGGAAGGGCCGGCCCTTGGAGTCGGTCTCGCCCCACCAGATCTCGCCGCGGCCGATGGCCATGTCACGTCACCAGGACTCTTCGTCGATGGAGCGGGCGGCCGCTCGGTGCGCCGCGGTCACATCGTTCTCGTCCTGCGGCACCCGCTGATAGCCCTCGACGATCCGGCGCCCGACGTCCGCCCGCCGCTCGGCGTCGAGGAGGGCCTCCAGGGCCGCGCGCACGGCCTCGGCCTTCGTGTCGAACCGTCCCGACGCGACGAGGGACTCGAGTTGCTCTGAGAGTGAGTCCGGTATGCGAATCGCTATCTGAATCGACATGCAGATAGCATACCAGCCGACGTGGGTACCGTGGGTCCATGACCGAGAAGATCGTCGAGCTGCTTCGATCGGCGCCGTTGATCGACGGGCACAACGACCTGCTCTGGGCGCTCCGGAAGGCCCGAGAGGACGGCGAGGAGGAGGCCGACGTCAGTCGGCACAGCCCGCGGTTCCATACCGATCTCCCGAGGCTCGAGGAGGGTGGCCTGAGGGGTCAGTTCTGGTCGGTCTACGTGCCATCGGACCTGCCGGCGGATCAGGCGGTCGTCCAGACCCTCGAGCAGGTCGACGCGTTCCTGCAGCTGCTCCGAGCGCACCCGGACCGCCTGGAGCTCGCGCGCACCGCCGACGACGTCGAGCGGATCGCCGCGGACGGCAAGGTCGCCTCGATGATCGGCGTCGAGGGTGGGCACTCGATCGGTGGTTCCCTCGGGACGTTGCGCGTGCTGGCGGAGCTCGGTGCCCGCTACCTCACGCTGACGCACAACGACGATACGGCTTGGGCCGACTCGGGAACCGGCCTGGGCACGAACGGGGGGCTCACGACGTTCGGCGAGGAGGTGGTTCGCGAGCTGAACCGCCTCGGTGTCCTGGTCGACCTCTCCCACGTCTCGGCGGACACGATGCGCCAGGCGATCGAGGTCTCGTCCGCGCCGGTGATCTTCTCGCACTCCAACGCGCGTGCGCTCTGCGACGTCCCGCGCAACGTGCCGGACGACGTGATCGAGCTGCTCGGGCGCACCGGCGGCGTGATGATGGCGACGTTCGTGCCGTGGTTCCTGAACGCCGAGGGTGCGAAGGCGAACGCCGCCGAGTGGGAGGAGATCCGGCGGCTGAAGGAGGTGCATGCAGACGACCCCGAGGCCGTCCGCGCGGCCGTCGAGGAGATGGAGAAGACGCAGCCGACACCGCCCAGCTCCGTGTCCGATGTCGCCGACCACATCGACCACATCCGTGACGTCGCCGGGATCGATCACATCGGCGTGGGGAGCGACTTCGACGGGCTGCTCGAGATGCCCGACGACCTCGAAGACGTGTCGAAGTATCCGTCGCTGTTCGAAGAGCTCCGCGACCGCGGCTACGACGATCCTGATCTCAAGAAGATCGCCGGTCAGAACGTGCTTCGCGTGATGCGGGAAGCGGAACCGGGCGCGGAAACAGGGATGACTTCGGCGGTGCCTTCGTAGACTGAGAGAGCCCCCGCCATCCGATCGAAAGGCAGTCAGACGAGCACGCAACCGACCGACGACGGTTCCGCCACGCCGCGAGCAGACGAAGGCGAGCGCCGGCTCGCCATCCTGTTCACCGATGTCGAGGGTTCGACCCAGCTCCGGAGCGCCCGCGGGGACGCGGCGGCCGACGAGATCCTGGAGATCCACGAGGCGATCGTCCGGCGTCAGATCGCCGAGCAGTCCGGCCAGGAGATCCTGTTCATGGGCGACGGCTTCCTGGCGTCCTTCCCATCTGTCTCACAGGCGATCCGGAGCGCCGTCGGCATCCAGCGCGAGCTCGAGGAGCACGATCGAACCGACGTCGAACGGCCGGTGCGCGTGCGGATCGGCATCCATGCCGGGGACGTGACGGCCCGCTCCGGCGGGCGCTGACGGTCGCGAGGGTCCGCTAGACCATCGAGCCCCGGGGGCGTACGGTAGGGGGTCCTGTGAACGGGCTGGCCTGGATCCTCGCCGGCATCTTCGTGGTGAATCTCATCATCGCGGGTTGGCTGGTCACCTTGGCGCTTGCCGACCGTTACCTGCGTCACAAGGCCGCCCGGGAGGTCGACGCGCTCGAGCGCTCGCTGGCGATGCCTTCTGCGGGAAGAGACGTGCTGAGCGCGCACCGGCTCCGGGGTACGCATCGTGCGATCGCCGTTCGCGATCGGATCAGCGCTCCGAACCAGGTGAGAGCCGGTCGCGGGCTCCGAACCCACCCTCGCCTGGTCGGGAGGCTGTCGATGGGTGTTGCCCTCGCCTCCATCGTGCTGTGGGTGGCGGTCGCCGTCCCGGATCTCGGAGATCGACCGACCACCACGTCCGCGAAAGGGAGCCCGGGTCTCTCCTTCCCGCCGACGTGGGGGTCGTCCTTGGATGGTGCGGCGCCGCCCCGCCTCGGGGTCCCCGCTCCTCGAGCGGGCTCATCGACGAGGGAAGGCGTATCGCCGGAGATCCTGACCGAGCCACCGCCTCCGACGACCACGACGACGAACACGAACCTCGAGGGTGAGTCGGTACCCGGAAGCGTCGCGGCTCGAGTCGCGTTCGTCGACGGCGATCTCGCTCGCGTGGGCGACGGTGCCCGGCGCGATCGGGTACACGATCGAGCGTCGGGGGGAGGACACGCTCGATCAGGGTTGGGTGACGATCGTGACGGTCGATGCCGCCGCCACGACGTACACGGACGTCGGACTCGCGGCCGCCACGACCTACTACTACCGGATCGCGGCGGTCACGGAGGATGGTCCCGCGCCTCCCTCCGATGTCATCTCGGCGACGACCCCCATCGCCCCGCCCGCCGCCCCGCATCTGATCGCCACACGGGTCGGGACCACGGTCCACCTCGCGTGGGTCGACGTGGCCCAGGAGACGGCGTACCGGATCGAGCGATCGCACCACGGCACGAGCGACTGGATCACGATCGGGACGACCGGCGAGGACGTCACGGGCTACACGGACGCGTCGCTGACTCCGGGAGACACGTATCGGTACCGGATCGTCGCGACGAACGCCGGCGGCGATTCGGACCCGTCGAACGTCGTACCGGTGAAGATCGACACGGGAGAGGTGACGGCGCCCTCGGACGAGCCGCCGAAGGCGCCTGCCGGCGGTGTTTCGGAACCCGAAGAAGCCTCGCCCCACCGTGGGAAGCAGCCCGGTCACCGACGACGCCACGGTCACCGCAGAGATATCGGTCATCGAAGACACCTCGGCCACCGAAGTGGATCCGTAGAGCTCGTCTGAACCCGATGCCCGGTCCGCTGCGCGTGACGCGTTCGGTGGAGATCCCCGAGAAGGAGCTGCGCTGGCGCTTCAGCCGCTCCTCGGGACCCGGCGGTCAGTCGGTCAACACGGCGGACTCGCGGGTGCAGCTCAGCCTCGACATCGCCCAGACCACCGCGCTCGGCCCCACGCAGCGGGTGAGAGCACTCCAACGCCTCGCCGACCGGCTCGTCGACGGCGTCCTCACCGTGACGGCGCAGGAGGAACGATCGCAGCTCCGCAACCGAGAGATCGCCCTCGAGAGACTCCAGGAGATCCTCGCGAAGGCGATCGCGCCGCCCCCACGCACGCGGCGACCCACGAAGCCGAGCGCACGCGCCGTGGAGCGGAGGATCGCTGCGAAGAAGCGCCGCGGCCGAACGAAGCAGCTCCGGCGCGTCGACGAGGAGTAGCCTGTCCACCAAACGAGCAGCGAGGAGGACCGTGGCCGACCAACAGCGCGATGACGTATCCGTCGTGGGGCAGGGCGCCCGCATCGAGGGCACGCTTCACTCGACCGGCTCGCTCCGCATCCACGGTCATCTCACCGGTGAGATCGCGGTCGACGGCGACGTGTCGGTCGCGGCGGGCAGTGATGTGCACGCGGACATCAGCGCTCGCAGCATCAGCCTGGCGGGAAGGATCAAGGGGAACCTCACGGCGCCGGGCGAGGTCGTGTTGCCTTCGCAGAGCCGGGTCGAGGGATTCGTCCGTGCGCAGAGCGTGACCGTGCACGGCACGGTCCACGGCGACGTCGTCGCCGAACAAGGGGTCAAGCTCGGGAGGGAGGCTCGCGTGCAGGGAGACCTGACCTGCCGGTCTCTCGCGATCGAGGAAGGCGCGTTCTTCGCCGGCCGCTCGAACATGTCGGACCGGACCGGAGCCGGCTCGCCCAAAGGCACCTAGCGGTCGACGGCGATCCTCACGGTCGTCCCTTCGTCGTTCCCACCGATCGCGAACGAGTCGGAGAGCTGCCGGGCGATCCACAACCCCATGCCGGCGGACGCGCTCGGCTCCGGAGGCACTAGGCCGGCGAGCGGATCCTCCATGCCTCCTCCCTGGTCCCTCACCTCACAGACCACCCCGTCCGGCGTGATCCACAGGGCCAGCTTCCCGCCACCGCCGGCGTGGCGAACCGTGTTCCCGGCGAGCTCGCTCACGGCCAGGACGAGCTCTTCCACCCGCGCGCGTGGCAGCGAGGCTTCCGCGCCGAGGCCGCGTACGGCGTCGCGAACGTCTCCCAGCCTCTGGTCGATGTCGAGCTCGAGGGACGGAGGCCCCGTCACCGCTCGGCCCGGCTCGACGATCTCACGGAGGAGCCGAGCCGGGACCTCGTACCGGTCGCTCCTGTGTCGCGTCGAGTCCCACACCGTGGGGTGTGTTCGCCATGCCTGATCGATCACGCGAGACGAGAGCGCTCGCACGTCGTAGGGACACACGATCCACGCGGGAGAGCGCTCGAAGATCGCGTTGAGGGCCGACTCGTATCGCGTCCACGACGTCTGCAGATCCTCCGTGGCGCCGAACCGCACCTCGCCGACGATCCTGGTGAAGGTCACGCCCGTATCCGCGGTCTCGAAGAGCAGACGCTGCCACGCGGCGATCGTCTGCACCGGGTGGACGTACCAGTCGTCGGAGGAGAAGAAGGAGACGGACGACGCATCGGTCCCGAGGGCATCCCGGAACCGATCGATGTGCGGCGACGTCGTCGCCACGACCGTGCCGTCGTGTCGCTCGAGCCCCTCCCGCAGCCACGGGACGAGGGTGCTCACCAACGACTCGTCGGATGCGTAGATCAGCGCGTCGTGCTCGAGGCCCTGGTTCATGCGTTTTTCGAGTCTAGGTTCGGCCCCCGAAAGACAGCAACCACGCTGCCGTTCAACCCTTCTTAGGCCGGAAGAAGTCGGCGCGGGATCCGGCCACGTTCATCTGCGAGCTTCCTCCAACGCTTCGGCCCGGGTCGAGACAAGGATTCCGGCACCGTCCGAAGGGTGAAGTCTCCCGGCGACACCGACGTGAGTTCCTCAGGAGTGACGGGGAACGACACGTTCGCGTCCGCCCTGGCTCGGGGTGAGTACGGCGCCACGATCGTCGCGCCCGTTCCGTTGCGGGACGGGTCCAGCATCACCCGGCCTTCACGACGAACCTTCCGGAACGCATCGGTGACGAGGTCGGGCCGGCGCTCGACCACGATCGCAGTGAGCGTTGCGACGGCTCCGCGGAGCGCCGATCCATCCATCCGCCGCTCGATCGGCACCACGACGTGCACGCCCTTCCCACCGGTCGTCTTGACGCCGCTCGGGAGCCCCAGGTCGTCGAGCACCTCGAGGACCAGGAACGCGACCTCGACGGCCATCTCGAACGAGTCCTCGGGAGGATCGATGTCCACCACGAGGAGATCGGGCCGCTCGAGCTGATCCCGACGCACCGGCGCCACATGGAACTCGAGCACGGCCTGGTTCCCGAGCCAGCTCAGCGACGCCAGGTCCTGGCACACCACGTAGTCGACGTCGCGCTCGGCGCTCGGCGCCGGGATGCGGGTGGTCTTCACCCAGGTGGGCGCGTAGGTGGGCGCCGACTTCTGGTAGTAGCGCTTGCCGCCGACACCGTCCGGCGCTCGAACCATCGTGAGCGGCCGGTCGTGGAGCCAGGGGAGCATCTCCGCCGAGACGGACCGGAGGTAGTCCGCGAAGCCCTGTTTCGTGACCGAGACGTCGGGCCACAGGAGCTTCTCGGGCTTCGAGATCGGCGGGTCCCGTTCCCACGCTGCGCGATCCGCTGCCTTCTTCGTCGGGCTCATCCCGAGCATCGTAGGCGGGGTCGACCTCAAGTTGCGCCCGATGCGAACCGCGGGGGAGGATGCCCCGCACAGGCTCGACCGAGGGATTGGGGTGGCGAGCGGGGTGGGACGTCGGGCGATCGTCGTGAGCCTCGCGGCGGCATGCGTGGTCGGCCTGACGGGTGCGCCACCGGCGCTCGCCCAGGCGGGCACATTGGACCTCGCGTTCAGCGGCGACGGCAAGGTCGTGACCAACTTCACGGCGGGCGACGACTACATCTGGGACATCGCGGTCCAGGCCGACGGCAAGATCGTGGGCGCGGGCACGTCGGACGGCGGCCGGTTCTTCGCGCTCGCTCGCTACGACACCGGCGGAACGCTCGACGGCACGTTCGGAGCGGGTGGCAGGGTCACCACCGACATGACCTCGGGCCGGGACCGGATCCACGCGATCGCGATCCAACCCGATCAGAAGATCGTGGTGGCCGGGATGGTCGCCGGGCGTGGCGGGCGGTACGGCCTGGCGCGATACGACGCCGATGGCGTTCTGGACGACACGTTCAGCAACGACGGGAAAGTCTTCACGAACCTCGTCGATGGTTGGGACCATGCGTGGGGCCTCGCGATCCAGCCCGACGGCAAGATCGTCGCCGCGGGGGCGTCGGAGGTGCGCGGCGGCGGCTTCTCCGTCGTCCGATACAACGTGAACGGCACCCTGGACGACTCGTTCGGTGGCGACGGCAGGGTCACGACCAACTTCACGGACGGCGACGATTGGGCGTGGGACGTCGCGCTGCAGGCGGACGGGAAGGTCGTGGTCGCCGGGGTGGCCGGACCCTCGCCGAACAAGAGGGTGGCTCTCGCCCGGTACCACCTCAACGGCTCGCTCGACCTGACATTCGGCAGCGACGGGAAGGTCACGAGGAACCTGACGACGGGTTGGGAGGACGCGACGGGGGTGGGGATCCAGCCCGACGGCAAGATCGTGATCGCCGGTGCGGTCGCCGGCCTCGGAGGGAAGCTGCTCGTCCTCCGGTTCAACACGAACGGTTCGCTCGACGGCACCTTCAGCGGCGACGGCATCGTCCAGACGAACTTCACGACGAAGGACGACTTCGCGTGGGACGTGGTCCTGCAAGCCGACGGGAAGATCGTGGCAGCGGGCACCGCCGGACTCGATGACGGGGCGGGGAACTTCGCGGTCGCCCGATACGGGACGACCGGGGCGCTCGACGACTCGTTCAGCGGCGACGGCAAGGTGGTCACCAGCGTCACGACCGGCATCGACGTCGCGACCGCGGTCACGATCCAGGCCAACGGGAAGATCGTCGTCGGCGGGCGCGCCGGCGGCAATGGCGGCCGGTTCGGCGTGGTCAGGTATCTGGCAGCCTGACCCGCTTCGCCTGGACCGCGCCCTTTCGGGACGTACGTTCTACGATTCCTCAGCCATGATCTGTGGTCGCTGCGGCGCAGAGGCACCCGACGGCGCGCGGTTCTGTCCCGCGTGCGGGAACGAGCTCTCGGGCGGCAGCGGCCAGCAGGAACGCAAGCTCGTCTCGATCCTGTTCGTGGACGTCGTGGGCTCGACCGCGCGCGCCGACGGCGCCGACCCCGAGGACGTCCGCGATCGCAACCAGCTCTACTTCCAAGACGCCCGCGAACGGATCGAGCGCCACGGCGGGATCGTGGAGAAGTACATCGGCGATGCGGTGATGGCCGTCTTCGGCGCGCCGCTCGCCCGGGTCGACGACGCGGAGCGCGCCGTCCGTGCCGGTCTCTCGATCCTCGAGGGGATCGAGGAACTCAACGACGCGAACGTGGGCCTCGACATGCAGGTGCGCGGCGCCGTGTGCACGGGCGAGGCCGTGATCGCCGTCGACCCCGCGCCCGGAAGTCCGCTCGCGACCGGCGACGTCGTGAACACGGCCGCCCGACTCCAGAACGCCGCCGCGCCCGGCGGTCTGCTCGTCGGCGAGGAGACGCACCAAGCTCACGCGCCACGCGTTCCGGTTCGAGCCGATCCCCGCGGTCGACGCGAAGGGCAAGGCGGCCCCGGTCGCCGCGTGGTCGGTCCTCGAGGCACTCGAGGCTCCCGGGAGCCGGCCCACCTCGCACACGCCGCTCGCCGGCAGGGATCGCGAGCTCGACCTCCTCTCCACCGTCTGGGACCGAGCCGTCGAGGAACGCCGTCCCCACATGGTCACGATCCTCGGGCCCGCCGGGATCGGGAAATCGAGGATGGCTCGTGAGGCCTCCGAGCGGTTCGAGCGGCAGGGAGGTCGCGCCCTGTGGGGTCGGAGCCTTCCGTACGAGGAGCAGACGCCCTATCGGGCCGCCGGAGAGATGGTGCGACACGTCGCCGGCATCTACGAGAACGATCCCGTCGAGGTCGCTCGCGCGAAGGTGGCCGCGGCGGTCGACGAGCTCTTCCCGGACGCCGGGGCCGCCGACGCCACGCGCTACCTGAGCCTGCTCCTCGGGCTCGGGCTCGACGCGCCTCCCGATGAGGCGATCCATCTCCTGTTCACGATGCGGATGCTGATCGAGCATCTCGCCGAGCGGCAGCCGCTCCTGTTGGTGTTCGAAGACGTGCACTGGGCGGACGATCCGCTGCTCGACCTGATCGACTACCTGGTCGTCCACCTCCGCGACGCCAGGCTGCTGGTGATGGCGCTGGCCAGGCCGGAGTTCCTCGAGGCCGGTCGGACCTGGGGCGGCGGGATGATCGGACAGACGACGCTCCCGCTCGAGCCGCTCGGCGCACTCGATTCGAAGGCGGTGGCGACCGCGCTGTTGCCGGCGGCGGACGCCTCGACGATCGAACGGGTCGTGTCGGTGGCCGAGGGGAACCCGCTGTTCCTCGAGGAGCTCGGGGCCTCCGTGGCGGACGCGGTCGCGAGCGACGAGCTGCCCTCGACCGTCCGGGCCGCGATCGCCGGGCGCATCGACGCCCTCCCCGCGGACGCACGCGCCGCGCTGCTCAACGCATCGGTGATCGGCCATGACTTCTGGCGTGGCGTCCTGGACGGGATGGGCGAGATGGAGACGGACGATGCCCTCGAAGCGCTCGAGGCGCGCGGGCTGATCCTCCGTCACCCGCAGAGCCAGGTCGAGGGGGACGTCGAGTTCGCGTTCAAGCACGTGCTGATCCGAGACGTCGCTTACGGGACGCTTCCTCGCGGCTCGCGACGAGAGCTGCACGGCGCCGTCGCCCGTTACCTCGAGGGCGCACTGGCGGACCCCGCCGACCTCGGGTGGCTGCTCGCGCACCATTGGCGGGAGGCCGGCGAGGTGGACGCGGCCCGGGCGTACCTGCTCGGCGCTGCCGAGCGGGCTCGGGACACCCTCGCCGTCGAGGAGACGTACGACCTGTTCACGCGCGCCCTCGAGCTGGCGACGACCGACGAAGATCGCCGGCGGATCCGGCTCCGCCGTGCGCTCGTGCTCGTGGAGCTCCAGGACAACGAGCGCGGCGACAGGGAGCTCGCGGGGCTGTTGCCCGAGCTGGACGGGGTGGACGAGATCGAAGCGCTGCTCGCGAGGGGTCGTGCGACCCTGTGGACCGAGCAGACCGACGAGACGATCTCGCTCTCCGAGCGTGCCCTCGACCTGGTGCGCACGCGCGGCCCGGCGGAGCTGGAAGCCCTTGCGCTCACCCGGGTCGCCCAGGCGGTCGCCATGCGAGGGAACGACGGTGATCTCGACCGGGCGATCGAGCTGGGTGACCTGGCCACGGAGCGATGGCCGGGCGAGGAGCGGCTCCTCGAGCTCGCCGAGCACTACCACATGCACGCGAACGCCTTGTACTGGTCCGGGTCGTACGAACGCGCGCTCGAGTACACGCAGCTGGCCGCCGAGACCGGGGGGCTCGAGCGTCGAGGCGCCGAGTTCCTCTTGCGAGGGGCAGGCGCGCGCGCGCTGATCCTCTCGAGCCTGGGCCGGTACGAGGAGGCGATCGCAGCGGGCGACGGCGCGATCGAGACCGCACGGAAGATGGGTCGCGCCGCCAACGTCGTGACGAACTACTCGACACTCCCGTTGCGGGAGATCTTCGCGGGCGCAGGAGGCGAGGCTGCGCAGCGAGGCGGTCGCCGACCGACTGGGCCCGTCGTCGTTCAACATGCCCTGGATCAACGCCCGGGCCGATCTCATGGGCGCGCAGCTGCTGATGGACGATCTTCGCCGCCGTGGAGCGGTCGTGGTCCTCGCTGTGGGACGACGCGCTCGCGAGCGACGGCTGGGAGCGCTGGCTGGTCTCCGGACGGCTGGCGGCGTATCGGGCCGAGCTGGACCTCGCGTCGCGGCCGGCTCGACGACGCGTCTCACATGGAGCACCCGCGCGATCGAGCTCGCGGAGCAGGGGGGTCGTCGGAAGTACCTGGCGAACGCGCGCACGACCCTGGGCCGTGTGCTCACGGCCCAGGGGGAGGAGGAGCGGGCGACGGCCGAGCTCCGCTCGGCCGTCGCGCTCGCCGACGAGCTCGGATCGCCGCTCCTGCGGTGGCAGAGCCGCGCCGCGCTCGCGCTGCGCGGAGCGCGGCGTGAAGGGAGCGGCCGCCAAGGCGGACGAGCACGCACGGGAGGCCGCGGAGATCATCCAGACCGTCGCGGCCGGGCTCTCGCCCGAGCGCGCCGCGACCTATCTCGCCGCAGCGCCCGTCGTGGAGGCCCTCGACCTGGCTCGTTGAGCCGTCAGGCCGATCCCGTTCGCAAGAACCCGCCGACGTGATCGGGGAGAACCTGCAAGGAGACACCCGATCCCGCCGCCGCCTGTCGCATCGTCTCCAGGGCCGCATCGCTGGGCCGCCCGTAGATCTCGAACCCATCGGGCTCCACGAACTCGTACACCGCGGCGGACCGTTCGTCCGATCCCTCGAAGTGGACGTCCATGGAATCGGCATCGGGGAAGCAGTGCACGAACGACACCTGCGCTCCGTCCTCGCCCAGGAACACGAGCCACGCGGCCGTCCGAGGTTTATCCACCCGCAGGCTTCGTTCGACCTCTGCTGCGAGTCGCTTCAGCTCGTCGAGCTTGCCGTCCTTGACCTTGAAATGACTGATGAAGACGACCGGTTCCGACATCTGTCCACCTCCTCGCGCCATCCGGGACCCCTGTCGCCGCCCCTAGGAACGGATCTGCGGCGTGGGCCATAATCCCCCATGGTCGGCGGCGAGGAGCGATCGGACGGGGCGGACGATTCCCACATCCGGACGTTCCTGATCGCCGATGTTCGCGGGTACACGGTCTTCACGCAGGAGAACGGCGACGAGGCCGCCGCGGCGCTCGCGGGAAAGTTCGCGACGGTCGCGCGTGAAACGGTCGAGGGCCGCGGCGGGACGGTCGTCGAGCTCCGCGGCGACGAGGCACTGGCGGTCTTCGATTCGCCCCGGCAAGCGATCCGCGCGGCGGTCGAGCTCCAGCGGCGGTTCGTGGACGAGACCGTCGCGGATCCGACGCTTCCACTGGCGGTCGGGATCGGGCTCGACGCGGGCGAGGCCGTGGCCGTCCAGGGTGGCTACCGCGGCGGCGCGCTGAACCTCGCCGCGCGGCTGTGCGGGATCGCCGCCCCCGCGGAGATCCTCGCGAGCCCGGCGGTGACGCATCTCGCGAGGAAGGTCGAGGGCGTCGCCTACGTGGATCGAGGACCCGTCTCCCTGAAAGGTCTCGCGGACCCGGTGCACGTGATCCGGCTGCGCGCGGAGGCGAACGACGCCGCCGACGACATGGGCTTCCGGCGGGCGCTCGGCGCGCGTGCCGCGCGCCTCACGCCCGCCGTCCCCGGCGCCATCGTCCCGAACCCCTACAAGGGTCTCCGCGCGTTCGAGGAGGGGGACGCCCTCGACTTCTTCGGACGCGAGGAGCTCGTCGAGGAACTGATCAAGCGACTCGGGCACACACGGTTCCTGGCGGTGGTGGGACCGAGCGGCAGCGGGAAGTCATCGGTCGTGCGCGCCGGCCTGATCCCCGCCCTCCGGCGCGGCGCGATCGCCGGATCGGAGGGGTGGCACATCGCTGACATGTTCCCGGGCGCACACCCCTTGGACGGGCTCGAGGCGGCACTCCTTCGCGCCGCGCCGGACCCCCCGGCGAGCGTGATGGACCAGCTCGCGCGCGATGAGCAGGGCCTCCACCGCGCGGTCCTCCGTCTGCTCCCCTCGGACGGAAGCGAGCTCGTCCTCGTGATCGACCAGTTCGAGGAAGTGTTCACGCTGGTGGAGGACGAGGCAGCCCGGACCCAGTTCCTCGGGAGCATCGAGGCCGCCGCCACGGATCCGCGCAGCCGCGTCCGCGTCGTCGTCACGCTGCGGGCCGACTTCTACGACCGGCCGCTGCTGTATCGGGGCTTCGCGGAGCTGTTCAAGTCTCGCGTCGAAGCCGTGGTCCCGCTCTCGGGGGAGGAGATCGAACGCGCGATCTCCGGGCCGGCGAAACGCGTCGACGTGACGCTGGAGCCCGGGCTCGTCGCCGAGATGCTCGCCGACGTCGCGGAGGAGCCCGGGGCGCTCCCGTTGATGGAGTACGCGCTCACGGAGCTCTTCGAGCGGCGCGACGGCCGGGTCCTGTTCCTCGAGGCGTATCGCGAGATCGGCGGTGTGTCCGGCGCGCTCGGGCGACGAGCCGAGGAGCTCTACGAGGAGCTCGACGACGACAGCAAGGAAGCTGCTCGGCAGCTGTTCCTGCGCCTCGTCGCGCTCGGGGAGGGGACCGAGGACACGCGGCGCCGGGTGCCGCGCTCGGAGGTCGCGTCGCTGGACGTCGATCAGCAGGCGATGGCGACCGTGCTCGACACGTACGGAGCTTCCCGCCAGCTCTCCTTCGATCGCGATGCCCGGACCGGCGCGCCGACGATCGAGCTGGCGCACGAGGCGATGCTCACGGCGTGGCCGCGGCTGCATCGGTGGATCGACGCCGCGCGTGAGGACCTCCGGACCGAGCGCCGGGTTGCCGGCGCGGCGCGCGATTGGATCGAGGCCGATCGCGACCCGTCGTTCCTCCTCCAGGGGTCACGTCTCGAGCAGGCGAGAGTCCTGGGAGACCGGCTCCGGGTTGGCCGTCACACCCGAGGAGCGCGAGTACATCGAGGCCTCCCGGGCCGAACGCGAACGGCGGAACGCCGACGAACAGGCCCGCGCGGAGCACGAACAGGAGCTCGAACGCCGGTCGTTCCGGCGGCTTCGCGCGCTCGTGGCCGTGCTCGCCGTCGCAGCCCTCATCGCGATCGGATTGACGGTGTTCGCGACGAGCCAGCGAGGTCGGGCGCAGAGCGAGGAGCGGAGGGCGACCGCGCGCGAGCTCGCGGCCGCGTCGGTCTCGAACCTCGACGTCGATCCGGAGCGGAGCATCCTCCTGGCGCTCGAGGCGATCGATCGGGCGCGCTCCGTGGGCAGCGAGCCGCTCCCGGAGGCGGTCGAAGCGCTCCACCGGGCGGTGACCGCCTCGCGGATCGAGCGTTCGTTCCCGGGCGTCGGGGGCGCGCTCGACTGGAGCCCTCAGGGTGTGTTCGTGACCGAGGGCAAGGAGAACGAAGGGATCGTCGACGTCCGAGACGCGGCGACCGGGGACCGGGTCCTCCCACCCTGGGATGGGCACGACGCCGACATCAACGACGTCCAGTTTTCCCCGGACGGCTCACTGCTGGCCACGGCCGGCGAGGACGGTGCCCTGAAGATCTGGGATCCGGCCACCGGCGACCTGCGGTCGAGCGTCACGGGAGAGGGCCAGGTCTTCGGGCCGTCCTTCAGCGCCGACGGGTCGCTCGTGTCGGCCTCCTGGCCGGCCGAGGAGATGGTCCGGATCGCCGATCCGTCGACGGGGAAGGTCACGACACAGATCCCGGGGGTCGTGGGCTTCCCCTTCGAGACGGCGCTCGATCCCGACGGCCGGTCGGTCGCCGTCGCGACCGGGGACATCCCGATCGTGACGATCTTCGACGTGTCGTCCGCCGAGCCGCGGTTCGAGCTCCGTGGACATTCCTACCCGGTCGGCTCGATCGCGTGGGACGCCGACGGCCGGCGGATCGCCACCGGTTCTTTCGACTCCTCGGTCCGGATCTGGCACGGACGCACCGGTCGCCTCGAGATCGAGTTGCTGGGTCATTCGGGCACGGTGATCTCGGTGGACTGGAGCCCGGACGGATCCCGGCTCGTCACGTCCGCCTCCGACGGGACGGCCAAGGTCTGGGAGATCGGCGAGGCCGGCGGTCGCGAGCTGATGTCACTCTCCGGACAGGACACCCGTTCGGGCCTCCTCGCGGTGTTCTCTCCGGACGGCCAGCACGTGATCGGGGGCAACGGGGCGATCAGCGCCGTGAACATCTGGGACGTCGGCGTCTCCGGGGACGCGGAGTGGGCGAATGTGCCCACCGACCTGCTGGCGCCGGTGGACGTCGCGTTCCTTCCCGACGGCAACGTGGTCGCGCCGACCGACCGCGGGGCGGTCGCCGTCTGGGACCTCGCGTCGCCCGATCGACCGATCCGGACGATCGGCCCCGGAAGCGGAGGGCCGGAGCCGGTCGTCCAGATCGCCGTGAACCGTCACGGGACACGCCTGGCGACGGTCCGCAACTTCACCGACGTGGGGAGCGTCTGGGACCCGAGGACCGGCGATCTCGTGTTCGAGTTCCGGGCGCCGCGGGGCGAGATCACTCGGCATCGACTTGAGTTCGGACGGCAACCTCTTGGTCACCGACTTCAACGGTGGGATCACGGTGTTCGACGCCACCGGGAAGCAGCTGCTGCCCCTGAGGGAGCCGGGTGACTTCGGGGTCGAGAAGGGGGTCTTCAGCCCCGACGGGAGCCTGTTCGTGACGGCCGGCCAAGGGCGGAGCGCCACCGAGAGCAACCTGACGATCTGGGACGCGGAGACCGGGCGCGCCGTGCGGAAGATCCCGACGGACACGCCGCACTTCGCACTCGCGTTCGACCCGTCGGGCGCCTCGTTCGCCGCCGGCCGAAGCGACGGCTTCGTGCACGTCTACGACGTGGACAGCGGCGAGCGCATCCTCCGGTTCCCGGCGAGCGAGGGTGCCATCGACGGCGTCGCGTTCAGCCCCAACGGCGACACGATCGCGACCGGGGGAGACGACGGCTCCATCCGCCTGTTCGACGCCGACCGCGGGACCCAGCTGCTGAACCTCCCGGCCCATCGGTACCTGGTGACGGGGCTCGGCTTCAGCCCCGATGGCACGCGGCTCGTGTCCGCGAGCCCCGACGGCGTCGTCCGTGTCTGGGCTCTCGACCTCGACGACCTGATCCGGATCGCAAGGACGCAGGTCACCAGGGAGCTCTCCGACGACGAATGCCGTCAGTACCTGCACCAGCCGAACGGGTGTGAGTGACGGTGGCCACGCCCGTGACCCGCTACGCGAAGACCGCCGATGGGGTCCACGTCGCGTATCAAGTGGTGGGCGACGGACCCGTCGACATGGTCTTCGTGATGGGGTGGGTCACGAACATCGAGGTGATGTGGGACGACCCCGGCTTCGCCCGGCTCCTGGATCGCCTCGCGGCGTTCTCTCGATTGATCCTGTTCGACAAGCGCGGGGTCGGCCTCTCCGACCGCGTGCCGGAGGACCGGCTCCCCGACATCGAGACCCGCATGGACGACGTGCGCGCCGTGATGGATGCCGTGGGATCGGAGCGCGCCGTCGTCTTCGGCGTCTCCGAGGGCGGTCCGATGTCGATGCTGTTCGCCGCGACCTACCCCGAGCGCACGATCGCCCTCGTCCTCTACGGCACGGCGTCCGACTTCACCGTGCGCGAGCCCGCCTACAAGGGCGACCCCGCCGCGTACCTCGCGCTCATGGAGGAGAGGTGGGGCACTCCCGAGTTCGCCCGGGCCGAGATCGCCGGGTGGGGCGCTCCCGGTCACGAGTCCGACGAGCGGCTGGTCACCTGGCTCGCCTCGTACATGCGGAAAGCGGCGAGCCCGGGCGCGGCGATCGCCCTCGAGCGGATGAACCGCCAGATCAACGCGACCCATGCGCTCGCGTCGATCCACGTCCCCACCCTCGTGATCGCCAAGGAAGGGGACCTCGACTTCCCCGTCGACCAGGTGAGAGACACGGCGGGTCGGATCGCGGGAGCCCGGCTCGTCGAGCTCCCGGGGAGGGAGCACTTCCCGTGGGTCGGCGACCCTGACGCGATCGTCGACGAGGTGGAGCGCTTCGTCGTCGCGATCGGCGAGGTGGAGGCGGATCTCGACCGAGCGCTGGCGACCGTGTTGTTCACCGACCTGGCCGGATCCACCGAGAAGGCAGCCGAGCTCGGTGACCGCCGCTGGAAGGAGCTGGTCGAAGAACACCACCGCCGCGTACGCGGCCAGCTCGCCCGGTACCGAGGTGTGGAGGTCGACACGGCAGGCGACGGGTTCTTCGCCACATTCGACGGGCCCGCGCGGGCGGTCCGTTGTGCGAGGTCGATCGTCGACGCGGTCGCCCCGCTGGGCATCGAGGTCCGTGCGGGCGTGCACACCGGCGAGGTCGAGACGATCGACGGGAAGGTGGGCGGGATGGCCGTGGTGATCGGCGCCCGCGTCGGCGCGTCGGCCGGACCGTCGGAGGTGCTCGTCTCCCAGACGGTGAAGGACCTGGTCGCTGGTAGCGGACTCACGTTCGAGGACGCCGGCGAGCACGAGCTGAAGGGCGTGCCCGATCGATGGCGTCTCCACCGCGTGACCGGCTGACGCAAAGCGAGGGAGCAGACCACCCCACCTTGCACGCCCGGGCCGTGAGCCGGAGGATGCAGCGGTGACCGTGCCTCCGGACACCAGGTTCGCCTACAACGGCGACTTCGGGCTCGCGTACCAGGTCCTCGGCAACGGGCCGGCCGACCTCTTGTACCTCCCGGGATGGGTCGGCAACGTCGAGGCCAACTGGCTGGCGCCGGATCATGCGCGGTTCCTCGAGCGCCTCGCGTCGTTCTCGCGACTGATCGTGATGGATCGACGTGGCACCGGGTGCTCCGACCGACTGTCACCGGGGCAGGCGATCACGCTCGAGGAGGGTGTCGATGACCTCAAGACCGTGGCCCGGGCGGCGCACAGCTCGCACACGACCCTCTTCGCCGTCCAGGAGGGGGCCTTCTACGCGATCGTCGCGGCGGCGCTGCAGCCCGAGCGGTTCAACCGGCTGATCCTCTTCGGCGCCGCTCACACGTGGCGCCGGAGTGAAGAGGCGCCGTGGGAGTGGTCGGACGAGCAATGGGGGGACATGGCGGCGATCCTCGGCGGCACGGCGCCGACCGAGATCGCGCAGGAGTACATCCGGACCGCCCTCCCGTCCTACGCCGGCGATCCCGCCGCCGTCCGGCGTATGGCGATGCTGATCGCGCTCTCGCAGGGTCCGGGTGGCGCGCTCGGCGAGATGCGCAAGATCCTCGAAGTCAACCTGCGGGACCTGCTGCCCACGATCCGCGTCCCGACGCTCGTGCTCCATCGGACCGAGGATCCGACCGAGTCGGTCGAGAGCGGGCGGTACCTGGCCGGACACATCGAGGGCGCCACGCTCGTCGAGCTTCCCGGGCGGGACGCGCTGCCGTGGGTCGGGGAGACGGACGCGGTGTTGGAAGCGATCGAGCGGTTCCTCACCGGCTCGATCAGCGGGGCACGCGTGCCGTCGGCCCGGGCGCTGAAGACGGTCCTCTTCACTGACCTCGTCGGCTCGACCAAGCGGGCCACCGAGCTGGGCGATCGCACGTACCGGGAGCTCATCGAACGGCACCATCGCGCCGTGCGCGCCGAGCTCGCGCGGCACGAAGGTGTCGAGGTCGACACGGCCGGGGACGGGTTCTTCGCGACCTTCGAGGGTCCGGCGCGCGCGGTGGAGTGCGCACGCGCGATCCGCGACGCCGTGCAGGGGCTGGGCGTCCAGGTTCGAGCCGGCGTGCACACCGGCGAGGTGGAGACGATCGACGGAAAGGTCGGCGGGATCGGCGTGCACATCGGGTCACGGGTGGCGGGAGCCGCAGGACCATCGGAGGTGCTCGTCTCCCAGACGGTGAAGGACCTCGTGGCAGGAAGTGGGCTTGCGTTCGAGGATGCCGGCGAGCACGAACTCAAGGGCGTCCCCGACCGCTGGCGTCTCTACCGGGTGGTGAGCGCTTGATCGAGGTGCCGCCTGTCCGATATGCACGTAGCGGCGACGCGCAGATCGCGTACCAGGTGCTCGGCGACGGCGAGACCGACCTGCTGTATCCGAACGAATGGGGGAACCTGAACTGGAACTGGCAACTCCCTCAGCACGAACGGTGGCTCCGCCGGCTCGCGGCGTTCTCCCGACTCGTGATCGTCGATCGGCGCGGCTACGGCCTCTCCGATCGCGCGGCGCCCGGAGAGCACCCGACCCTCGAGACGCATATCGACGACCTCGTCGCGGTGGCGGAGGACTCGAACGTCGGCCGGCCGGCATTGTTCGGTCAGAACGAGACCGGGTTCATGTGTCTGCTCGCCGCCGCGACGCGCCCCGATCTCTTCGGCTCGCTCATCTTGTACGGCGCGTCCCCTTGCTTCGCGAAGACCGACGACATGCCGTGGGAGTTGCCCTCAGAGCGGATCGAATCCGACATCCGAAGCGTTCGGCGGCTGGCCAGTAACCGGGAATGGGCCGAGTCGTTCGCCCGCGGCGACTCGAAGACCCTGAGGACCGACCGCGCTGCCCTCGCATGGTTCACGGGGGCGCAGGAGATGGCCACCACACCCCAGGGGTGGGCGGCGGCGATGGAGGTGATCCATCGGACCGACCTGCGGTCGGTGTTACCGTCGATCGGCGTTCCGACCCTTGTTCTTCATCGAGTGCACGACCAGCGGGAGCCGATCGAGAGCGCCAGGTACCTCGCCGAGAAGATCCCCGACGCCCGGCTCGTCGAGCTCGACGGCGATGAGACTCTGCCGTTCTTCGGAGACTCGGACTCGGTGCTCGACGAGATCGAGGAGTTCCTGACCGGGGCTCGTGGCTCGATCGTCACACCCGACCGTGCACTCGTCACCGTCTTGTTCACCGACGTCGTGGACTCGACGGCGAGGGCTGCTGAGCTCGGAGACCGTGAGTGGCGCGTGGTGCTCCAGCGGCATCATGACATCGTCCGGGAACGGCTCCGGGCCTATCGAGGCGTCGAGGTCGATACAGCGGGAGACGGCTTCTTCGCGACGTTCGACGGCGCCGGCCGAGCGGTCGGATGCGCCCGTTCGATCGTCGACGCCGTCAGGGATCTGGGCGTCGAGATCCGAGCGGGGATCCATACGGGTGAAGTCGACCTCGGCGACAAGGCGGCCGGACTCGCCGTGCATATAGGTGCACGGGTCATGGCACTCGCCCGCCCCGGAGAGGTGGTCGTGTCGCAGACGGTCAAGGACCTGTTGGTGGGCGATCTCGTGGCCTTCGAGGACGCCGGCGAGCACGAGCTCAAGGGCGTCCCCGGCCGCTGGCGCCTCTACCGCGTGGTGGGTTGATCGGTCCCGGCGTCGGGAGATATCCGGGACTGTGGCCGACTTCGATACGCCCTGGGCATCCGCACAGTGATCGGGCCTGAACAGCGAGCCCATGGTGTGCGCCGCTCGCTTGCAGTCGACCGCCCCGGGCAGCAAGGATGCGCACATGGACCGGCCCGTGACGCGCTATGCGACCACCGACGACGACTTCCACATCGCCTACCAGGTCGTCGGCGACGGCCCGATCGATCTCGTCTTCGTGCATGCGTTCGTCTCGCACATCGAGCTGTTCTGGGAGCTGCCCTCGTTCGAGCGATTCGTCCGGGAGTTGAGCTCGTGGGCGCGGGTGATCCTGTTCGACAAGCGCGGGGTCGGCCTCTCCGACCGACTCTCTGTCGTTCCGACCCTGGAAGCCCGGATCGATGACCTCCGTGCGGTGGTCGACGCGGTGGGATCCGAGCGGACGATCGTGGTGGGCGACAGCGACGGTGGGGCCCTTGCCGCCCTGTTCGCGGCCACGCATCCGGAGCGGACCCTCGGCCTCGTGCTGTGGAGCGGAGGCGTCCGGATCGCCGAGGCGCCCGACTACCCGTGGGGGATGAGCCAGGAGCGGTTCGAGGAGCGGCTCGCGATCAGGATGGAGCTGTGGGGCGACCAGTCCAGAGGTGAGGAGACGGCGAGGATGACCTTCGGGGAGGTCGGCGAGCGCCTCGCAGCGGATCCGCTGTTCGTGGAGTGGCTGCCGAGGCTCCAACGCAACGCCGCCGCGCCTGGAGACCTCGTCCGGTTCAGCCGCGTGTGGTTCTCGACCGACGCAAGGAGCGCGCTCCCCGCGATCCAGGTGCCGGCGGCGGTGTTCATGCGTGAAGGCTGGGAGAACACCCTCGTCGAGGAGTCCAGGTGGACGGCGGATCAGATCCCCGGCGCGCAGCTCGTGGCGCTGTCCGGCGACGAGGACGACGCGTACCTCGGTGACGTCGGCGAGGTGGCCGGGGCCATCCGGCGCTTCGCGGAGGCGATCGAGCAGGAGCATGCGGATTTCGACCGGGTGCTCGCGACGGTGCTGTTCACCGACATCGTCGGCTCGTCCGAGCGGGCGACCGAGCTCGGCGACCGAGCGTGGAAGGGACTCGTCGAGCAGCACCATGCGAAGTTGCGGGCTCTGCTCGCTCGGTACCGCGGCCACGAGGTTGACACGGCCGGCGACGGGTTCTTCGCGACGTTCGACGGGCCCGGCCGCGCGGTGCGATGCGCGCAAGCGATCGTTCGCTCCGTGAGCTCCCTCGGGATCGAAGTCCGCGCCGGCCTGCACACCGGTGAGGTCGAGACGATCGACGCGAAGGCGGGTGGGCTCGCGGTGGTGATCGGCGCTCGGATCGGGAGCCTGGCGGAACCGTCGGAGGTCCTTGCATCACAGACCGTGCGGGACCTCACGGCCGGATCGGGTCTGGTGTTCGAGGACGGCGGCGAACACGAGCTGAAGGGCGTTCCCGACCGATGGCGCCTCTACCGGGTAGTGCAGTGATGGGCAGGCTCGAGGGCAAGGTCGCTCTGATCACCGGCGCCGGCAGCGGGATGGGACGTGAGGCCTGTCTCGTGTTCGCGAGCGAGGGCGCCCGGATCGCGGCGATCGACGTGGACGCTCCGTCGCTCGAGGCGATGGCGGACGCGACACGAGCCGCCGGCGGTGACCTCGCCACGTTCGTGGCCGACGTGGCCGACGAGGGACAGGTGCGCGAGGCCGTGGCGGGGGCGGCCGAGCGCTTCGGCGCGTTGCACATCCTCTACAACAACGCCGGGGTCCTCTGGCGCGACCGGGACGTGAGCGTCCTGGACACCGAGGAAGCGGTGTGGGACCGCGTGATGGCGATCAACCTCAAGGGGATGGTCTGGGTCGCCAAGTACGGCGTGCCGAAGCTGATCGAGGCCGGGGGCGGCGCGATCGTCAACGTCGGCTCGACGTCGGCGCTGCTGGGCGACACGATCCCGCAGGACGCGTACACGGCCAGCAAGGGTGCGGTGATCTCGCTGACGCGGAACCTCGCGGTCCAGTTCGCGCCGCACAACGTGAGGGCCAACTGCATCCACCCGGGGTTCACCGACACCCCGATGCAGACGGTTCGCACCGCCGATGCCGCATGGGTGGAGGCCGCGCGCGCGTCGATCCCCCTCGGACGGCTCGGGACACCCCGCGATGTGGTGAACGCGGCGCTGTTCCTCGCCAGCGACGAGGCCGCCTACATCACGGGCATCGAGCTCGTCGTCGACGGCGGCAGCATGGTGGTCTGACAGAAGTGATCGATCCGAGGCGTGGCACCTCTCTGTTCGCTGCACATCCCGGGGACGAGCGATGAGTTGTCCTAGGGATCCTCAACGCCATGATCGGTGATCATGTGGTCATCGAGGACTTGCTGAGACTCGAACTTGAGTCCGCACTTCGGGCACTTGAAGCTAGGCTCGTCGGAGCTACCGGTGTCGTCCTGAACCATCTCTCCTCCTGAGTCTCGCGCGCCCATCGGCGCCAACCCGCTGGGGTGTCGGAACCTGCCCTCAGCTCTTCAGATACCTCCTTTCGTTCGGAGGAGCTCATCTAGCGCTCCAACGAGACGTAGGAACTCGTCTGCGATGTTGGAGTCACCTGTGGCAGTCGTGGCGCTCTTACCCTCGATTCGAACGGTGTGGTAGACGGCGTCGCGAACGCGCCCCTTCTTGGGCTTGACGGTGCCGATGTCAACGCCTTGTACGAGCGTCGACAGTTCTTCAAGTTCCGTTTGGTTCAGTTCGAAGTCGGCCCTTCGAGCGTTGAATCCGATGGCAAATCCAGAACCATCCGATCGGATCAGCAACGTCTCGTCCATCCCCATGATTCCGCCCGTCTTGCGGAGTTCAACCAGAATGGCGTCACTCATCGCTCCTCCCGTGAAGCATCTTCTATCGGGATTCCCGCTCCGATCAAAGCGCCACTGTCGACGTCCATTACGGTCACCGTGTCGTATGGGTATTCTGTGAGTTCTGAGTAGTCGATCGGCGTCCATGACATGACCTCGGGCTGCGCGTTCCCAGGAGCTTGCGTTGTCAATGCAAGGATGCAGTCGCGATCGTTCGCTCCCTGGCGGTCGGCGGGTGAAAGCTTCATACTGTAGTTCGACGTCGGCATCCAACACTCTCCGTGAACCTGAAGCGATACCTCGGATCCCGGCATCTTGTTGCGCTTGGCTGTCCAGTCACGAGACTCCATCTATATCCTCCTCTGCTTCCGCTCTGGCGGGCTGTCCGTATAGACGGAAGGCTTCATCGCGGCAGCGTTCATACTCATCGACTCGGAAGAGACCTGCATCCCGCTTCCTATCGCATTCAGCAAGTGCAGCTCGCAGTCGTACATAGGGGTCTGGACCCGGAGGCGGGGGTGGTGGAATCTTCTCGGTGGGGATGAGCCAGCGACCTTCCCGAGGATCCCATATCGCCGCCGGCCGCTGTGACTGTATTTCCTTCCACTGCTTCATGATTGTGTCGAAGACTTGGTCCGTCTGGCTCAGGTAGGGGTTCAACTCCACTTTTTCGAGTCTCGGATCCTCGAACTGGTATCGGTTTGTCTCGAAGTCCTTCCAGTCGCCTTTCGATGCCTCCCAATACCGATTCGGATACTTCGGCTGTCCGGTCACAGGCTGGCGCACGTTAGGCCATCCGCTCTCGAACCGTTTCCACACCGGATCAACATGATCAGACGACACGCTTACCTCTCCGTCATCGCGGCCCGGGATATCGGAAGGTTCTTCCTGAACATGATCCCCGTCAAATCGCCGATTGACTTACCGCGATTCAGCGAAAGCCTCTTAGAGGCTGTATCGGGTGGCGACGTGAGATCCATCTCATTCGACAGCGACCAAATGGGCTGAAGGCCGTCCCGGACCGCTGGCGCCTCTACCGGGTGTGGCGTAACGACGCCAGCCGATCGCCTTGCCATAGCGGCGGTCCTGTCGGAACATGGCGGCACGAGAGAGAGGAGGTGGTCCTACTGCATAGACAGATGGAGACCCTCGAGGTGATTGGCTGCTGAGGCCGTCCCTCCGGGCCGGGGCCGACCGCCCCGCCCGCTCTGCCGGATGGCCGGCAGAATCCAACCAACTCACCGATCTCGCGGGTTCGGACCTGGTCTACCCGACGAAACCTCGTCAGAGGCCGAAGCACTCGTGAGGTGAGCGTTACGCGACGGGCCGGGCTCCTCGGAGCCCGGCCCGTTCGCACCCTTTCGGATGAATACCTGTTGGGGCAGTCGCCCTGGCCTCGGCCGTCGTAGACCTGGAAGCTCTGGGCCGACTCGTCCGCCGTCCACACATTGTTCAGCCACCGGATGCGGAAGTCGGCGAACGCCTGATACCACCCCGCGGAGCCCATGGCCACGTCGGGGGTGTGGGTGTTGGACTGGTTGCGCGGGTCGAACTGGTAGCCGCCCACTGACTCGAGCGTCACCCACGTGCTCGAGGAACACGACTGCCACCGCAGTCGGAGGCTCTGGATCTCCAGCTGGTTCGCTTCGCACGGGTCGTTCGGGTACCAGTTGCAGAAGTTGATCTGCGCCCGGTACTCGCCGACGGCACTGGACGGGACCTGATAGGTCGTGAAGCACAGCTTGATGCTGTATGCCCCCGTCGAGTTGGTATACGTGTTGCAGTTCAGCCCAAGCGACGCAGCGTGTGCAGGCACCGCGCTTCCGAGCAGAAGAGCCGTTACGACAACCGCCCGAAGGATCCTCTTGGTTCCCCTTCGCATCCTGATCTCCTTTGCCCGGGATCCCGGTGTGTTGCCAAGCTCGCACCCGCGTCTCCAAGAGTCACGTCGTGCAACTGTCCTACCGAGAGGGTTGTATGCGAAACCGCGCTGCTCGCCCGAGATGGCCGGAGTGGTCTCGGCTATCAGGAGGGCCAGTCGGGTTTCTTCGGCTCCTTGGTCAGCAGGTCGTCGAGCGACGGCTTGCCCTTGCCCTCGGCCTTCGCGATCGCCTCTCCGAGCCGATCCGGCGGCGCGTCGTCCGCCGCCTCGAGCATCTCCTCGAGAGACTTGCCGGCGCTTCCCTTCAGCCGGATGCGCAACGCGGCGAGCACGGCCTCGTGCCGCTCGGACAATCCCTGCGCCACCTTGATCTCGGTGAGCGCTTCCTCCGCCTTGGCGATGAGGTCGCGGTCGTCCACGCGGAACAGTGTGCCACGGCGGTTCGACGAGGTGCACGCGAACGTTGCTGGTTGGAGGGGTTCGGCCGCACAGTAGGTAGGTGCGCACGACGAGGAACCCTCCACTCGACCCGCTCGAACGTCTGGAGCGGGTCCAGCGCGTCAGCGACACGGCCCTTTCCCACCTCTCCGTCGACGACCTCCTGGACGAGCTCCTCGAACGGGTCCGCGAGATCCTCGACGCCGACACGGCCGCCGTCCTCCTTCTGGACGAGAGCCGGAACGAGCTCGTGGCCCGGGCGGCCAAGGGCATCGAGGAGGAGGTGGAACGAGGGGTTCGCATCCCCATGGGCAAGGGGTTCGCCGGTCGCATCGCCGCCGAGCGTGCGCCGGTCGCCCTCCACAAGGTGGACCACACCACCGTCTTGAACCCGATCCTGTTCCAGAAGGGGATCAGATCGCTCCTCGGCGTGCCGCTCGTCGCGCACGGCGACGTCGTCGGCGTGATGCACGTGGGGACGAAGTCGAAACGGCGCTTCACGCCCGACGAGACCGAGCTCCTCCAGCTCGTCGCCGACCGGGTCGCGCTCGCGCTCCACGTCCGTCTCTCGGACCGTTCCCGCGTCGTGATCGAGGCGTTCCAGCGGACGTTCCTCCCGGAGGTCCTCCCCTTCCTGCCGGGACTGCGCGTGGCGACCCGATACCTGCCGGCCGCCACCGCCGTCGGTGTGGGCGGCGACTGGTTCGACGCGTTCCTCCTGCCCGGGGGCGACATCGTCCTCGTGATCGGCGACGTGGCGGGCCACGGCCTGCCGGCGGCATCGCTCATGGGGAAGATGCGGAACGCCCTTCGCGCGCACGCGCTGGCGGGCGGGACGCCGTTGGACATCCTCGATCTGGCCGATGAGTTCCATCGTCACTTCGGCGAGGGCGAGATGGTGACGCTCCTGGTCGGCGTGCTCACGGGCGATCTGAGCCGGCTCCGGTACGTCTCGGCCGGCCACCCGCCACCGCTCGTCGTCGGACCGGAGGGAGCCGCGTACGCCTCCGACCATGCCCCGAACCCGCCGCTCGGCTTGCCGCATGCGCCCTCGTTCGTCGAGGAAGAGGTGGCGATGCCCCCGGGAACGTCGATCCTCCTGTACACGGACGGACTGATCGAGCGACGGGACGAATCCCTCGACACCGGGCTCGAACGGCTCCGCTCCACAGCGGAAGAGGTCCTCACGGGGACAGAGCTCAACGCCGAGATCACCGAGCTGCTGGAGCGCATGATCGACGGCCCTCGACCGTCGGACGACGTCGCGCTGATGCTGCTGTATCGGGACGCGACCGCGGCGACCGAGCTCGAGTTCGCGGTCGAGGCCCGCGCCCGGTCGCTCATGACGATCCGGCGGGCGGTCTCGCGGTGGCTCGAGGATCTCGAGGTCCCGCGGCCCATCGAGAAGGAGATCGTGATGGCAGTGCACGAGGCGTCGGCGAACGTGGTCGAGCACGCGTACGGACCGGCCGGGGGTACCATCACGATCACCGCGACGCACGAGGAGGACCAGGTCAAGGTGCTCATCCGCGACTCGGGAACGTGGCGAGGATCCTCGAGAGGGGACCGTGGGAACGGACTCCGACTGATGCGAGGGCTGATGAACGAGGTGCTCGTCGACACCTCTGCGACCGGGACGGTCGTGATGCTGCGGCGGGGGACGGTGGCATAGCGCATGCCGCTGGCCGACGTCCGGATCGAGCGAGAGGACCAGACGGTCGTCGCCGTCCTCACCGGCGAGGTCGACATGTCGAACGCAGCCTCGGTCCGGCTGCAGATCGCGGGATCGGTCACGCCGGACGACGATGCCCTGCTCGTCGACCTGTCCGATCTGGCGTTCATCGACAGCGCCGGGCTTCACACGCTGATCGAGCTGGGCACCGTGCTGGACGAACGGCGGCAGCGATTCCTCCTGTGCGTCCCGCGCGGCAGCACGATCGAGCGGGCGATCGAGATCATCGGATTGCCGCGCGCCCTCTCGGTCCACTCCGACCGAAGCGAGGCGATGGAAGCCGCCCGGGCGTCCGCGATGGAGTCCCGGCCGATCGGCCCCACCGAGGATGGCTGAGGACTACTCCACGGGATTTCATTCACGGAACCTTCACGCCCGACCCCCTAGTGCGACCTACAGCCGGTGGGGTAGCGTCGGCTTCGTTCCGCTACCCCCGGGAGGCCGTCGGTGTTGAACAGCAACGCTCCTGTCCCGATCGCGACCGCAGCCGAGCAGGCCGGCGTCGACGTCGCGCAGATCCGCCGCTGGGCCGCTGTCGGCGGTCTCCAGGTCCAAGGACGCGGGGGCAGCGAGTTCGTACGATTGGATCAAGTGTTGGCACTGTCGGCCGCGGCGAGACGTCGCGATCCCAGCACGAGCCGAGGGGCTCTGCGGGCGCGCCTCGCCGACGCCCGGATCTCGAACCCGAGCGTCGCCGGCCTCCAGCAAGCATCGCGCGACCGCAGCACCGGCCGCCCGTAGCATCCCCGCCTCGGACCGTTCTCATCGACCGCAAGCGTGCCTCGTAGCCTCTGGGGCGATGGCGCGAACGACGTCAACCGAGACGACCCCTCCTCCGTGGCGCGAGGTCTTCCAGGGCGCCCGCGGCCGGCTCACCGCCGGGCTGCTGATCCTCGAGGCCCTCGTCGCGGTCGAGATCATGGTCGTCGCGACGATCCTGCCCGCCGTCCAGCGCGAGCTCCAGGGACTCCAGCTCTACGGGTGGAACTACGCGGCGCTCACGCTGGCGTCGTTCGGCGCGGTCCCGATCGCGGGGAAGCTGACCGACCGCCTGGGGCCACGAAGGGTGTTCGCCGTCGCGATCGGCTTCTACGTGTTCGGGCTCGTCCTCGCGGCGTCGGCGCCGACGATGCTCGTGCTGGTGATCGCGCGGTTCGTGCAGGGGATCGGCGGCGGCGGCCTCTACGTCGTCTCGCTCTCGACCGTCGCGAAGACCTACCCGGAGCGGATCCGGCCGAGGGTGATGGCCCTGCTCGCCTCGATGTGGATCCTCCCCGGGCTGCTCGGGCCGCCGGTCGGCGCCGTGCTCGCCGAGACCGTCGGCTGGCGATGGGCGTTCCTCGCGCCGCTGCCGCTGATCGTGCTCGCCGCCGCGATGGTGATGCCGTCGCTCCGCAAGGTCAGCGTGAGCGAGGAGCGGTCGAAGCTGCCCGTCGCCGCGTCGCTCGTCCTGATGCTCGGCGCGGGCGCGCTGCTCGCCGGGCTCACGGACCTCTCGCTGTGGAGCATCCCGCTCGTCGTCGTCGGGACCGCCGTGACGATCCCGGCGCTCCGCAGGATCACGCCGCCCGGCACGCTCACCGCCCGGCGGGGACTCCCGGCCGCGTCGGCGGCCGCCTTCCTCGCGTCGGCGGCGTTCTTCGCGATCGACGGCTTCGTCCCGCTGATGCTGGTGGAGACGCGAGGGCTCTCGATCGGGACGGCCGGCATCGTGCATCACGGCCTCCGCGCTCGCCTGGGCCGCCGGCTCGTGGTGGCAGTCGAGGGTGGTCGGGCGCCTGGGGGCGCGCCGGCTGACGGCGTTCGGCGCGATGCTGATCGGGATCGGCGCCGCCGTGGTCGCGGCGGGCCTCCTCGACGTGCCGCTGGTCGTCCCGTACGTCGGATGGGCGATCGGGAGCGTGGGCATGGGCATCGTGTTCCCGACGATCCCGCTGTCGGTGATGGGCGAGGTCGAGGAGGGACGCGAGGCGGGCGAGCTCTCCTCGATGATCCTGATGGACTACCTGGGGGTCGGCATCGGCGCGGGGCTCGGGGGAGCGAGCGTCGCGCTCGCCGACGCCGGGACGATCTCGATCGAGGCGGGACTCGCGGGCGCGTTCGGGGTCGGGATCGTCGCCGCGGCGCTCCTGGCGCTGGTCGCGCGGCGCCTCCCGGACGCACGAACGTCCTGAACGTCGTTCCTCACGACCCCGGTCCTCATCGGAACGTTGCTGGTTGCGGCCACCAACATCCCGGCGTACGGTCGCGATCGAGGGGGCGTTCGGCGATGACCGGATCCGAAGAGGGAGGGGTCGATCCCGTCATCGGGTGAGGAGTCGATCCCCGCTGGCGACGACCTCCACATCCGCACGTTCCTGATCGCCGACGTTCGCGGCTGGACCGTCTTCACGCAGGAGCGCGGCGACGAGGGGGCCGGGAAGCTGGCGGCGAAGTTCGCCCGGCTCGTGCGCGAGGTCGTGGAGGGTCGCGGTGGAAAGCTCCTCGAGCTTCGTGGCGACGAGGCCATGTGCGTCTTCGGCTCGCCGCGTCAGGCGATCCGAGCGGCCGCGGACCTCCAGGAACGGTTCGTCGAGGAGACCCTCGCCGATCCCGAGCTTCCGCTCACGGTTGGGATCGGACTCGACGCCGGTGAGGCCGTCGAGGTCGAGGGTGGCTACCGAGGCGGTGCGCTGAACCTGGCCGCGCGTCTGTGCAGTCAGGCGGCCGCCGGCGAGATCCTGGCATCGCGCGAGGTCGCGCACCTCGCGCGGCGGGTCGAGGGCGTCACCTACCAAGATCGCGGCTCGATCTCTCTGAAGGGACTGAGCGAACCGGTGGGGTTCGTCAGAGTCGTGCCGGACGGCGTCGACCTGATCGAGCGCCTGGGCCCGTATGCCCCGGTCCGCCCCGCGGAGCCGCGGCGCCGACAACCTCCCTGGCCGGCGATCGTCGCCGCGTCCCTCGCGGTGATCCTGATCGCCGTCGGGCTCCCGTTCCTGCTCGGCGCCGACGAGATCGTCCCGGAAGCGAACTCCGTCGCGCGGGTGGATCCGGCCGATGGCTCGATCAACCTCGCGACGCATCTCGATGCCCGGCCGGGCGCCGCCGTGGCCGGCTTCGACAGCATCTGGGTCGTCCACCCGGACCGCGGCTTCGTCTCTCGTCTCGACGCCGCCGACGGCGAGGTGAAGGACACGATCCAGGTCGGCGGCGCACCCACAGGGATCGCGATCGGCGAGGGCTCCGTCTGGGTGACGAACACCTCGGACGGGACCGTGTCACGCATCAGTCCGGCCACGAACGAGGAGACGCAGCAGTACCAGGTTGGCTCGGGCCCCTCGGGTATCGCTGTTGGCGGGGGAGCCCTGTGGGTGGCCGACAGTGTGGCGAACGAGCTCGTGCGCGTGACGGTCGCATCGGGTCGGAGCCGAACGGTGGCGCTCCCCGCGGGGCCAACGGCCGTCCACTTCACCCCGGACGGTGTCTGGGTGACGTCGGCGGGCGCAGCAACGGTGACGCGTGTCGACCCCGACTCGCTCGAGGTCACGGTTCAGGTTCCCGTTGGCAACGGACCGGCCTCGATCGTCTCGGCGTTCGGGTCGGTCTGGGTCGCGAACCGCCTCGACGGGAACGTGTCACGCGTCGAGCCGTCGACCGGTCAGATCCTCGCGACGGTTCCGGTCGGGGACGGGCCGATCTCGGTCGTGGAAGCCGCTGGACAGGTCTGGGTGGCGAACGAGTTCACGAACGACATCGTCTCCCTCGATCCGACGACCGACCCGATCGGACTCCGAGAGCGGGTCCACGTCGGAGCGGTGGTCGGGTCCCTGGTATCCACGCCGGATGGGGTCTGGGTGTCGGTCGGCGCTTCTGCGACGTCGCATCGCGGCGGCACGCTCAAGCTGGTCACCCCCGACTCGATCGATACGCTCGATCCGGGTGTCGCCTACGGCCCGCAATGGGCTGCCCTTTCGCTCACGAACGACGGTCTCCTCGCTTTCCGGAAGACGGGCGGGGTGGAAGGACTCGACCTCGTTCCCGACCTCGCCGCTGCGTTGCCCGATGTCTCCGCCGACGGGCTCCGGTATCGGTTCTCGCTCCGAGAACAAGGGATCCGCTACTCGACCGGCGACCCCGTGATGCCCGAGGACTTCCGCTACGGACTCGAGCGCGCCTTCATGCTCAGCTCACCCGCCGCCAGTCTGTTCAGCGCGCTCCCCGGCGCCCTCGAGTGCTCTGAGAAGCCCGACGCATGTGACCTGGCGGAGGTGATCGTCACGGATGCCGATGCCGTCACGTTCCACCTCGCCGTCCCGGACCCGGACCTTCCGTTCAAGCTGGCCATGTCGTTCGCCTACCCGGTACCGGTCGGGACGCCGATCGAGGACCAGGGGGTCGTTCCCGTGCCGGCGACCGGACCGTACGTGATCACAGAGGCGAGCGAGAAGCATCTCGTGCTAGAGCGGAATCCCCATTTCGAGGAGTGGTCCCCGGCCGCCCAACCGGACGGCTTCGTCGACCGCATCGAGTGGGCGATCGAACCGGACCTGGAGGTGCCACTCCACGACGTCCTCCAAGGGGAGATGGATGCGGTGTCGGGTCACCCGCCTCCAGACGCGATCGCCGAGCTCCGCACGGCGCATCCGGACCAGCTCGTCCAAGTGGCTGACCCCGCCGCCTACTACTGGGTGTTCGACCTCGCGACCGCCCCTTTCGACGACGCGCGTGTCCGCCGCGCGATCAACCTGGCGGTCGATCGGACCCGGGTGCAGGAGCTGCTCGGCGGGGAAAGCGTGTGGCGTGTGAGCTGTCAGGATCCTGCCGCCGAACTTCCCGGGGTACGAGCCGTACTGCCCGTACACGGTGAACCCGGGCGCGGCGTGGACGGGTGCCGACCTGGACGAGGCACGACGCCTCATCGAGGAGGCCGGAGCGGGCGGGGCGCCCGTCACGATCCGAGCTTCCGGCGAGTTCTTCTTCCCGGACACGACCAAGGTCGCAAGGTATCTGGAAGATCTCCTGGATCGCCTCGGATTCGAAGCAACACTCGACTTTTCGGCGGACGTCGACTCGTATTTCCCCTCGATCGAGCCGGGGGTTCGCCGCGGGGTACAGATGTTCGAGTACATCTGGTTCCCCGACTTCCCCGCCGCGAGCGGGTTCATCAGCCTGTTGTATAGATGCGGGGCGGCGGTGAACCTCCAACCGTTCTGCGACCGGGAGTTCGATCGAGCGATCGCGGAGGCGCAACGACTGGCGGCGACCGACCCGGCGGCGGCGAACGAGGCGTGGGCGGAGCTCGACAGGGAACTGGTGGACCGCGCGATCACGCTGCCGCTGGTGAACAGCGTGCGGTCGTACGCGTTCTCCGATCGGGTGGGGAACGCCCAGATCAATCCGCAGTTCGGCTTGCTGCTCAGCCGGCTCTGGGTGCAGTGAGCAGCAGTCGAGGCGGGCTGCCGCGAGGACTCACCTGGTGGCTGTGAAGGGATGACGCACAGTCCGCCGATGGCGCACGTGACGGGACCTCCGAGCGAACGACTAGGCCTTTCGTCGCATCTGGACGGGGGCCGTAGGGCGGCTGCGGTAGCCCGGATGGGGGCGTACCATCCGTGGCATGGGCGACACAGACGGCTCCGACGACGACGTTCGTTCGCCTGAGGACGCTGACGCGTCGTTCGGCAGCGAACACCTCATCGAGCTCCTGACCGAGCTCCGGAGGCGCCTCGTGGGGGTCGTACCCGTGTACCCGGATCGACGACCGGAGGCGACGGAGTTGATCCGCCAGGCGCAGGAGCGCATCGCCACGCTCGAGCAGATGCTCGCGTGGTCCCGCGCACGAGAGGCGGAGCTGACGGCCCGGACCGTCCGGGCCGACATGAGGGTCGTCCACCTGGAGTCGGCGGTCGGCGAGCTGAACTCGATCGCGAGGAAGGCGTCCGAATCGGAGGCAGGGCGACTCCGAGCAGAGACGAAGGCGGCCGAGTTGCAGCAGCAGCTCACCGCAGCCCGCGCGGAGTTCCCGGCCAAGGACGCCGAGATCGGAAGCTTGAGAGCGAGGGCCAGGGGCTTCGAGTCGGATCTCGCGACGCTGGCCGATCAGCTGGCGTCGACCTTGGTCGCACGGGCGAGGGCCGAGCGACTGGAACGCGAGCGGGACGTCGCCCTCGCGCGTGCGCGTGAGGAATCGCGGCTGGCCCTCGATGAGCGATTGCACGCCGCGGACGCGGAGCGCCAACTCGAGGTGCTGCGGGAGCGCCTGCGCGAGGTGGAGCAGCGATCGATCGTCCTCTTGGAGGACGAGACGGTCGAGGACGACGAGGATCTGTACGTCATGCAGGAGCCGGGCGTGGCGGAGGACGAGACGGACGACGAGGACGACGAGGACGACGAGGATGTCGACCTCACGCAGGAGCCGGGCGTGGCGGAGGACGAGACGGTCGAAGACGACGAGGTCGTTGATGTCACGCAGGAGCCGGACGTGGCGGAGGACGACGCGGCTGTCGCACTCGATAAGGCGATCGTCTGGGGTGAGCCGGCCAAGCCCGCCGGTCTCGTCGGATGGCTGCGTCGCGGGATCGGAAGCGACGATCCCGACGAGGACTCCGAGGGTCGCGACTGAGGTCGCGCCACCGCTGCCAGTCACCGCCGATGACGCCGGTCACGGCGGTGGTGATCGAAGAGTCCTTCGGCCGACGAACGCTCCCACGATGACGAGGATCGCTCCCGCCGCGATGATCGCTCCGGGCACCACGAAGCTCTCGCCCGCGGCCCGCCTTCGCTCCATGTACTCGAAGGCCTCGTCCCGAGACCCGACGAAGACCGGTTCCTCTCCCGCCTGCGCCTCGAAGACGGCCGTCTGACCGTCCCTCGGCATGGTCGAGAAGTCGAGCCCCGATCCGTACTCGTCCTCGACCGTCCACGCGAAGAGCCCGCCGAGGACGACGACGAGACCCAGCACGATGAGCACGATGCGAGCGCGGCGCGACATCAGAGATCCAGCGACGGGATCCCGTTGGTCCCGAGGATCTGCGAGATCTCGCCGCCGTGATGGAGGTCGTGCTCGATCAGGTGCCAGACGACCCACGCCCGCGTGAACGTCTCGATCTCTCCGTTCCCTCGGGCCCGCGAGAACTCCGCCTCGAGGTCCTCGGCCGACCACCGGCGGAGGCACTCCTCGATCATCGCCCACGTCCGCTCGAACGCCTCGGTCAGCTCGCTTGCCGTGCGGGGATGGCGTTCGTCGTCCTCCCATCCCGCGTCCTCGAGCGGCAGGTCGGGCACTGTGGTCGCCTCGACGCGGAACATCTCGCGGACCGCGGCGTCGCCCTCGCCGAGGACGTCGTGGAACCAATACGCGCGCGAGCCCGCCATGTGGGAGGCGAGCTGCCACACCGTCCACTGGAACGGCGCCGTCCGCGAGGAGAGCTGCTCGCGCGTCGAGTGGCCCGATCGCGTCCAGGAGCAGCTGCTGATAGCCCGCCCAGCCTTCGACGAAGGGCTCGAGGATCCTGGCCGCGTCGCTCATGGCTCGCGCATCGTACGAGCCCACGACGTTTCCGACCTAAACGGTCAGCTCCTCCTCGACCGTGCCGTCTTCGGCGTGCACGATCACGTCGGCCGGCGCATCCTCCTTCGCCCTTGTCGTTGCAGCGGAGATCGCCAACTCTTTCGAGGGGAACGGTGGTGTCGACTTCCCTCCGGTCTCGACCGCCCATCCGCCATCGATCGGTACGACCTCGTAGCGTGTCTTCTCCATCGAGGTCACCTCCTCGTGGAGCCTTACCCCGGTGGGGAGCACGGAAACAGGCGGTTCTCCCTGTCGGCGCCCGACCGAGTGGGCATCATGGAGGACGTGAGGAGGACCGATCTCCCGACCGGCACCGTGACCCTCGTGTTCACCGACATCGAGGGGTCGACGAAGCTGCTGCACGAGCTCGGCGCCGAGGCGTACACGGATGCCCTCGCCGAGCACCGGCGGCTGCTCCGCGAGGCCTACGGCCGCCACGGCGGCGTCGAGGTCGACACGCAGGGCGACGCCTTCTTCTACGCCTTCCCGGACGTGGGCGAAGCGGTCGCCGCGGCCGAAGAGGGTCGCGAGGCGCTCCGACCCGGTCCGATCCACGTTCGGGTCGGGATCCACACCGGTGAGCCGCACCTGGGGCCCGAGGGCTACGTCGGCCAGGACGTCCACCTGGGCGCGCGGATCGGTGCGGCCGGGCACGGGGGTCAGGTACTGCTCAGCGACACGACACGCGCGGCCGCCGACCTCGCCGACGATGTCTTCCACGACCTCGGCGAGCACCGTCTGAAGGACTTCGACCGGGCCATCCGCATCCTCCAGCTCGGCGCCGAGCGCTTCCCCCCGCTGAAGACGATCTCGAACACGAACCTGCCGCGGCCGGCGAGCTCGTTCGTCGGGCGCGAACGGGAGACCGAGGAGATCGTCCGGCTGATCCGCGACGGCGCCCGCCTCGTCACGCTCACCGGTCCCGGCGGCTCCGGCAAGACCCGTCTCTCGATCGAGGCCGCCGCCGAGCTCGTCGGCGACCACAAGGCCGGCACGTTCTGGATCGAGCTCGCGCCCATCCGCGATCCCGCCCTCGTCACCGACGAGATCGGGAAGACGCTCGGCGCGCAGGACGGGTTGGCCGACCACATCGGCGAACGGGAGATGCTCCTCGTCCTCGACAACCTCGAGCAGGTGATCGACGCGGCGCCGGCCCTCGCCGACCTCGTCGAAGCGTGCCCCCACCTCGCGGTCCTCGCGACGAGCCGCGAGCGCCTCCGCGTCCGCGGCGAGGTCGAGTTCGAGGTGCGGCCGCTGGCCGAGCCGGATGCCGTCGAGCTCTTCGTCGCGAGGGCGGGACTCCCGGAGCCCGACGACGCCGTCCGCGAGCTCTGCCGCCGCCTCGACGAGATGCCCCTCGCGATCGAGCTGGCCGCCGCCCGCGCGAAGGCCCTCCCGCCGGCGAAGATCCTCGAGCGGCTGGCCAAGCGCCTCGACCTCTTCAGGGGTGGACGTGACGCCGACCCGCGCCAGCGGACACTCCGCTCGACGATCGAGTGGTCGCACGACCTCCTCGAACCCGAGGAGCAGCGCGTGTTCGCCCGCCTGGCGGTCTTCCCCGGCGGCGCCACGCTCGAGGCCGCCGAGGCCGTTGCCGACGCCGACCTCGACACCCTGCAGTCGGTCGTCGAGAAGAGTCTCGTGCGCCGCACCGACGACCGGTTCTGGATGTACGAGACGATCCGCGAGTTCGCGCTCGAGCGGCTCGAGGCCTCCGACGAGGCCGACGAGATCCGGCGGCGCCACGCCGAGCATTTCCTCGCGCTGGCCGAGGAGGCCGAGCCGCACCTGATCCGCGAGACCCTCGGCAGCGAGAGCGAGTGGCAGACGCGCATCGAGTCGGAGCTCGACAACATCCGCGCCTCGTTGGACCGATTCGGGGCCGAGGGTGACGGCGAGCGGGCGCTCCGGATGGCCGGCGCGGTGGCCTGGTTCTGGGAGGAGCGAGGGCCCGTCGCCGAGGGCCGGCGCCGCCTCGAGGAGGCCCTCGCCGCCGACGACCGGCCATCGATCGCCCGCGCCAACGCCCTCGCCCGCCTGGCGATGGTGGCCTCGCTGATGGGCGACCTGCGGGATGCGGATGAGGCGGCGAAGGAGGCGCTCGCGCTCCACCGCGGGTTCGGGGACCTGTGGCGGATCGGCGACGACGTCCACACCCTCGGGTACATCGCGGCAGAGAGCGGCGACTTCCTGGCCGCCCGCCCCCTCTTCGAGGAGAGCGTGCGGTTGCACCTCGAGGCGGGTGACGAGGACTTCGCGCTCTGGTCGACGCGGAGCGTCGGGTGGACCTATCACGACACCGGCGACTTCGCCCGCGCCCGCGAGATCCACGAGGCGAACCTCCGGCGCGCTCGTGAGGTGGGGAATCGCGCCGTCGAGGCGACCACCCTGGGCGTGCTCGGAACGATCCTCGTGGAGAGCGGGCGACCGGGTGAGGCCTTGCCGTTCCTCGAGCAGGCATACGGGCTGCACCGGGATCTCGGCGAGGCGGTCGAGGTCTCCGTCGACGTCTGGCGCTTCGCCGCAGCGCTCGCCGGGATGGGCCGGCCGGGGGATGCGGTTGAGCTGGCGTCCCTGTCCGCGGCACTCCGCGAAGAGATGGGGGCTCGGACCTGGGTCGAGCGCAAGACGGAGGAGACGCTCACGACCGCGAAGGAGCAGCTCGATCCGGCGGCGTTCGAAGCGGCCTGGGAGCGAGGGAAGCGGCTCACCCCCGACGATGCGGTCGCCATCGCGCTCCGGCGTCCGAGCGAACGCCGCGCCTGACGGGGGTCAGGCCGGCTGCAGTCGCAGGAACCCGCCGTTGAACTCCGGTTCGACGACGAGAGCGACGCCGAACTTCGCCGCCGTCGCCTGCATCGTCTCGATCACCTGCTCGCTCGGTCTCCCGTAGAACTCCCACCCTCGGGGCTCGATGAGCTCGTAGGCGGCAGCCGCTCGCTGGTCGGCTCCCTCGAAGTGGCGGTCCAGCGCGTCCGCGTCAGGGAAGGCGTGGAGGAACGAGATCCGCCCGGCGCCCTCGTCGAGGTAGGAGAGGAACAGGACCGTCCCCGGCTTGTCGTCGCGGATCCGCGCGACGCCCTCCCCCGAGAGCCGCCGCAGATCGTCGAGCGCGCCCTCCTTGATCGCGAAGTGGCTGATGAAGACCACGGGCTCTGACATCGGACCACCTCCCGGCCCATCGTAGGCGAGGGTGGTTCGCGTCGCTCGCCGCGGGCGGCGGCGAGGATGCGATCCGACTTGCCGGCTGCCGGTCCGGGTGGCAGGCCGGTCGATCGGTCGTGTCGCAGGAGACCGAGGTACCAGGACAGTCCGACCCGGCCGCGACCTGGAACCCCAGGAAACCCGAGGACGACCACGATCCCGAGCGCCGGACAGCCCTTCACCGCGCACCGTCTCGTGCCGTTCCGAGAGACCCCGATCGACCTTGGTCTCGGTTAGGGCCTCCTCCGCCTCGGCGAGGAGCGCGCCGTCGTCCACGAAGAACGGTGTGCCAAGTCGCCTCCTACGGCGTGACCGTCGTCGACTCGGAGTCCCTCAGACCTCCGAGGATGTGGGTCCCGCGTCGGGCCGTTCCGTCCGGCGGCCGGCCACCGTTCCGACGATGATCAGGATCGCTCCGGACGCGATGATCGATCCGGGGATGACGAAGCTCTCGCGCGCGTTCCGCTGCCGGTCCATGTAGTCGAAGGCCTCGTCACGCGGGCCGACGAAGACGGGTTCGGCTCCGGCCGACGATTCGAAGACGGCGACGTCGCCGTCGCTCGGCTTCGTCGAGTAGTCGAGGCCGGAGCCGTACTCCTCTTCGGTCGTCCACGCGAAGATCCCACCGATCACGGTGACCACACCCAGCACGATGAGCCCGATCCGAACGGCGCGGGACATCTCAACCCCCTTCGTGCGCGGTCGTCGGCCGATCGTACGCGCTCGCGGCGTTCGCCGTGTACGCGTGGTCGCCGTCCGTCCCCTGGGGATCGAGGTCCGCGCTGGTGTCCACACCGGCGAGGTCGAGACGATCGACGGCAAGGTGGGCGGCCTCGGCCTACACATCGGTTCGCGCGTGAGCGGTGCGGCCGGTCCGTCCGAGGTCCTGGTGTCGTCCACGGTGAAGGACCTCGCGGCCGGAAGCGGACTCGCGCTCGAAGACGCCGGCGAGCACGACCTGAGGGGCGTGCCCGACCGCTGGCGCTTCTACCGGGTCGTCGGTTAGGCGGCCGAGCCGGGCGAGGAGCGCTCCGGGTCGAGCCGACGGAGACGCATCGCCGCCGTGAGAAGGCCGAGGAGGATCGCCGTGCCCATCACCGGCGTCGAGATCCGCTTGACCACCGGCGAGTCCGCGATCAGACCGATCACGAACCCGACGAGCGCGAGGTTGATCCCCCAGAACACGAGCTGGTCCGCCCACCCCCAGACCGTTCGGCGGGCCGCCGTCGCGACCAGGAGGAGCCCGAAGATCGCGTTCGTCAGGATCCCGACGAACGTGGCGTGGTCCAGCGCCAGCAGCAGCCGGACCGGGACCTGGTCGAAGTCATCGATGTAGTTCGCGATCAGGTAGACGATGAGCCCGACCACCGGAACGAGCCAGAGGATCGAGACCGCGCCGTGGCGGGTCGGGCGCGGGCTCGACCAGCCGGCTCCAGCGATCTGCCGGCGCAGCCGGACCAACACGAGCACCACCCCCACGACCTCACCCAGCAGGTTCAGCCCGAGCAACGGCTGGAGGTCGAGCAGGATCCCGAGCACGAGCGCGATGCCGGCGCCGAAGAACGCGTAGGCCTGCCAGGCCCCCATCCGGATCATGCGCTCCGTGCCGGGCCCGCCGATCAGCTGCTCGTCGAGCGCGACGCCGGCGAGGATCAGGTAGCCGACGACCATCATCGCCGGGTGCGCGCCGGCGATCTCCGAGGAGAGGTCGAACAGTCCGGCGTGCGCGAGGCCGAGCACCACCCCGAGGAGGCCGCCGATCACGAGGTTCACCGAGGCGAGCCGGATCGCGAGCCCCGGGACGGTGAGCGCTCGCCCGGCGCTCGCCCCGAAGACCCAGGCCGCGAACCAGACGATGGCCGCCATCATCAGCACGCCCGTCACCGGGCGGATCGCCTCGACGTCGGCCCAGAACGCGGCGATGTACAGCACGACCGCGACGATCGATCCGTCGCGGAGCAGGCGAGGCATCTCGGCGGCACCGAAGATCCAGGCGGCCGCCGCGAAGATCGACAGCGTGATCCAGCCGAGGGTGCCCGAATGCACGTGCGCCAACAGCGCGCCGTGCGGCAGGTCCACGAGATCCGTGCCGTTCAGGATCCCCATCACGACCGTGATGACGAAGATCGCCATGGACGCGAACAGGAGCGGCAGGACGCCGCGAGGAACGGCTCGATCGTTCATGGGTCTCCCTCTCGACAGCTGGGTGACCGCATCGTAGGTGGGGTCCCCGGGCAGGTCCAGCATGGCGTGTGGGACCGTTCGCGGCTCGATAGGTGGTGGGCTGAGGCCGTCAATGACGGCCTCAGCCCGATGCCATCAGACCGCGATCAGGCGGGCGTATCCGGTCGCCAGATCGGGAAACGCTCGCTTCCGACAACACCTGCGGAGCTCTGCCAGGCGGCTCGCAAAGCTCCTGCGTCGACCGCGAGCTCGAACCGGACTACCGGCCTGGGTGCTCGTAGCCTTCGAGGGCCTTGCCGATCGCCATGAACGTCGGGGGCCAGAGCCCCACGAAGATCGCCAGGCGCTCGGCGGTCTCGCGCTCGCCTCCTCGCCGGAAGAACCACATGGCGAGACTCAGGATGATCGACGCGACCCCTGCCGTGTAGGCCATGCCTGACGTCACCCCCAGGTTCTTCACGACGCGCATCGGCGTCGGGATGTCCTCCCGACCCTCCGCCAAGTTGACCACGGCCTCCTTCGCGGAACCTGCCGTCTCCTCGATCTTCTCTGACGTGTTCGCCATCGACTCCTCCTCCTGCTCTCAAGCCGAGATCCCTTCTGGACCTCGGCACGGTCCCCATCCGTACCCGCTCAGATACCCGCGAGATCCGGCTCGAGCTGAGCCGAGGCGGCCGGTTGGGCCGGCCGCCTCGACCCGTGCATCGTCGGCGCTACGCCGCCATCCGGGACATGCCGTGCTCGCGGTCCCGGCCGACCAGTTCGGCCGCTCGGATCGCCAGCCACAGTCCCGACAGTCCGACGAGCCCGTAGATCACGCGCGTCAGCACGTTCGTCTCTCCGAACTCCAGACCGGCGATCTCCGCGACCAGGTCGAACTCCGCCAGGGCCACGAGGCCCCAATTGAGTGCGCCGACGATCGCGAGGATCAATGCCGCCACGTCGAGCTTGCGCATCTTTTACTCCCTCCACTCACTGTTCTCTGGATCGAGTCCCGTACCCACAGGACCCGCCCTCCATCCGTGTTCCCGGCGATCAGCGACAGAAAGTTCGCCCCGGGATCGATGAGCGCCCGACAGCGGCGGACGCGGCCTACGCGACGCTAGGGCGCCTCCGTCCGAGATCCTCTGGCTGGCAGTGGGGACAGGCGTTGATCGCTCGGCCGGCGATCTCGAGGTGCTCGAGCTCGGTGTCACAGCGGCCGCAACGCTCCCGTCCGTACACGAACCGTCCCTCGACCTCGTCCAGCGTCTCCACCGGGACCCCGGGAGGACGCCGGGTGATGATCCGGCCCTCGTCGACGGCCCGGCGCATCACCCGCACGGTCGTCTCCCACAAGGACCCGAACACCGACGGCTCGATCGCCCGACCCTCCGTCGAGGGGTGAACACCGACGAGGTTCAGGATCTCGGCGCGCAGCACGTTGCCGATGCCCGAGACGACCGACTGGTCCAGGAGCAGGGCGCCGATCGGCTGCGCGCTCAAGCACGATCGCGGTCCGCACGCGCTCCACGTCGGCGTCGTCGCGCAGCAGATCCGGACCGAGGCGAGCGACGAGGTCATCCCTCATCGACCGGTCGCCCAGCTCGCACACCAGAGGGGCGATCAGGTCGGCGGCATGGCCACCGGCCGACAGCCGGAGGCGGACCGATGGGCGGGGCGCCTCGGCCGTATCGAGCCAGAGCCACATCCCCTGCCGCCCCAGGTGGACATGGACGACCCGGTCGCCTTCGAAGCCGAGGAACAGGTTCTTCCCGTACGCCTCGGTCTCGAGCAACGTCGTACGAGCGATCTCAGCCGCCCCCTCGGCGAACCGGCCCTGCGGAGACGACGCCTCGAGCACGCGGCCGGCGAACGCCCGTCGGAGCTCACCGGCGTGGCGGTGCACCAGATGTCCTTCCGGCATGCGTCCTCCCGGCCGGGGGTATGACGACCCCGTGCAGACGTTCCTGCCCTATCCGGACTTCGAGCAAACCGCGGAGGTCCTCGACGATCGCCGCCTGGGGAAGCAACGGGTCGAGGTGCTGCAGATCCTGAACGCGATGCACCGGACCAGCGGGGGATGGATCAACCACCCCGTGACCAGGATGTGGCGCGGCTACGAGCCCGCGCTCGTCGCCTACGGTCTCGCGGTCATCGACGTGTGGACCCGGAAGGGACGGGCCGACACCGTCCGGGAGAAGATCCTTCCGCACCTGCACGGCGAGCCCGTGCGGACGCAGTCGGAGCTCGCGGCGCTCGGGATGCTCCCCCCGTGGCTCGGCCGCGACGAGATGCACCGCGCCTACCGCTCGGCGCTCGTGCGGAAGATGCCCGAGCACTACGGCCCACTGTTCCCCGATGTAGAGGAGGATCTGCCGTACGTCTGGCCGGCGTGAGGCCAGCCCGATCCGCGGCGAGCGAGACGATGAACGAGATCCTGATCACCGGCGCGAGTGGCTACATCGGGGGGCGCCTCGCTCAGCACTTGCTTGGTGCGGGCCTCGGCATCCGGGTCGCGGGACGCGATCCCGGAGAGCTGACCGATCGCTGGCCGGGCGTGGATGCGGTCGAGCTCGACGTGATGCGTCCCGAGACGATCGGGCCCGCGACGGAAGGCGTCACGACCGCCTACTACCTGATCCATTCGATGGAGGAGGGCGGCGCGCCGTTCGAGGAACGGGACCGGACCGCCGCCACGAACTTCGCGCGGGCCGCGTCCGAGAGCGGCGTCGAGCGGATCGTCTTCCTCGGGGGTCTCGGGGACGACGAGGACCCCGACCTCTCTCCGCACCTGGCCAGCCGCCACGAGACCGGCCGGCTGCTCGCCGAGCACGGCCCGGCGGTCCTCGAGCTCCGGGCCGGCATGGTCATCGGGGCCGGGAGCGCATCGTTCCGGATGCTCGAGGACCTGGTGCGGCGACTGCCGGTGATGGTGACGCCCAGGTGGGTGGACACCCGCTCGCAGCCGATCGCGATCGACGACGTGGTCACCTACCTGGACGGGGCCCGCGAGGTGACCCTCGACGAGCATCACACGATCGTGGAGATCGGAGGCGCCGACGTGCTCTCGTACCGGGAGATGATGCGGCGCCTCGGTGCGATGCGTGGGCGGGTCCCCGTGATCCTGCCCGTCCCGGTGCTCACCCCGTGGCTCTCGTCGCTGTGGTGCGGCCTCGTGACCTCGGTTCCTACTTCCGTCGCGAAGCCGCTCATCGAGGGGCAGCGGAACGAGACGATCGTGCGAGACGACACGTCGGCGCAGCTCTTCCCCGACGTCCACCCGGTCGGCTTCGACGAGGCCGTCACGAGGACCGCAGGCAGCCGAGCCCGCGGACGACGCGTTTCATCTAGTCAAGTAGATGTAACAGTGCAGCTCAGGAGCTGCGAGCAAACATTGTGTGGGGGTGAAGAGAGGTGAGGTCGCGGGCGAAGTGGTCAGCTTGCGAATGCGGCGGGCCAACCACCGTGCTCCTCGATGACCTCGTCGATTCTCTCCCATGACCCGGATGGTCTCGGACAGGGCGACGACGATCCGCTGGTAGTGGTTGATGTCGTCCTCGGAGAGCGTCCGGCCCTTGCGGTCCTTGAGCCATTTCTCGCAGACTTGGTAGCCGCCAATGTGGAAGTTCCAGACACCCTCGGGGACACCCTTGAAGCCCATGGTCCCCCGGGAGGCAGCTTGGCCCTTCCTCGTCGCGGCGGCGTCGAGCCACACCGTGTTGTCCGACCAACCGACCCTGCCCAGCTTGGCGCTGCTCGGTCCTTCGAAGGTTGTCATGGGATGGTTCAGCTTGGCCGACTCCAGGAGATGAAGGGAAATGAGTTCGGCACCTAGACGACCGAGTTCTGTACGCAAGCCCTCGCTCCTGGTCGCGAAGACTCGCGGATAGTCCATTCGCAGGGACTCCTCGTAGCGATCACGATACGACTGTGAATACATCTGGGCATAGGCGACGGAAAGAACCTCCATAGCCAAGGAGGGGTCTTGTAGGGACTCAACATTTCGGCCTAGGAGGCTCGAAGCAAGGGCTGGATCGAGATTCGCATGCGACTCGCCAAGGGCCAGTTCTTCGTCGGACGGAGAGAAGTCACAGGGGAAACATGTACGCCTTCCCACGAGTGCTGTAGAAGGCTCTGTTGTTTGTCATGCTGCGTGTGGCGAACACGTGGGAGAACGGCTTCCCCAAGACGACCTGGCGCATTGCAAGAAGGCACACATTCTCCTGCCCGGTCAGCTGACTCACCACTTGGTAGCTGTGAACATTGATTAGGATCCTTGCGGTAGAAGACGATTCGCCTATCGAATGGCGTGAAGGTCAGGTCTTGGAAGCGGATTTCTCAAAATCGGAGTCTGACAGGATGGTTGATCTACGGTCAGCGATAGTGCGGCCGATACCGGCTTCGGCGTCGAACTCCGAACGAATGAGGGCGTCCGGGAGGCTGGGGTCGCCGAATCGGGCGAGCCTGCTCCTCAGTCCTTCCTCATCAAAATCGACAAGGATCGAGTCCTTCCCAGTCTCTATCCCCGTTGCACGTGCGAGGAAGAGGTCGTCAAGCGGGATGCCTTGCCGGAACTCCTCGACCATCTCATCGTCCTGGTCCAAGAAGAGATACCGCTCGGGGGAGGGAGAGAAGGTCGTCACATTGGCTGAGGGCTGGGAGCCGAGCAACAACGCCTCATACTTCGATTCTCGGCTGCCGAGCAGATCGCCACGAGTCACGGTAAGCCCGTCTCCCGACGAAGGAGGCGATAGCCGCCTCGCGATGGCGATTGCGACCCCTTTCTTGATATCGAAGACATTCTCGTCTCGGTCGCCCGTGGTAGACACCTCCCGCCTATCGGCGTCTCCGTGGAGGGCCAGAATGTCCATCCTTGAGTACCTGCTGCTGAGATCTGCTCGCATCCCGCGCAAGTTGATGCTCTCCAGGTAGCTGTCGTTCGAGATGTACCCGAGTACGCCTATGGTGGACTCTCTCAGAAGCTTGCCAGCAAGAGCAAAGAACTTGACGTAGTCATCCTGGAGCGTTCGCTCGAAGACAATCGCGCTCTTCTCCACGATCTTCACACCGTCTACAAAGCGAAAGTCGTCAACAAGTACGCGAAGAGGGGCGCTGAGATTCGCTGACATGATCGCGTACGGGGGATTACCCACAATCGCCGTGAACTTCTGCTTCTCCTTCACCGCGCTCACCGCTTGAGCCTCGTGCGCGAGCGCGGGAACCACAAACTCCAGCTGTCCCGAGGAATCCTGCGCAGGTTCAAGAGCATTGGTCAGGTAGATGCGGACTCGCTCGTGGCTCTCGAAAAGGTACCCCGTCTCATAGAGCTTGAGCCCAACCTTCAGATGGGCGATGGCATAGGGAGCCATAAGAAGTTCATAGCCATGCAGACGCGGCAACAGGTGCCTAGGAACGTACTCGTTCCAGAGCGCTGTTGCCGCCCGTCGTCCCGACCTTCAGCTTTCCACTTGGCTACCAGCGTCTTGTGGATGCGGTCGATAACCTCGACAAGAAAGGTGCCCGTGCCGGTGGCGGGGTCCAGGATCTGAACGAAGTCCTGGTCTGGCGAAACACCCTTGGGAATCGTGAGGCCCGTCCGCCTTGTTATCTCCTTCCAGGTAGCTGTGTCAGCGAGACCGTCGTCGAGGCCAAACTCGGTGCGCAGTAACTCATCAACGGAACGCACTATGTAGGTGACGACTGGGCGAGGCGTGTAAAAGACGCCACGACTGACCTTCTGCTTCTTGTCGTATTCGGACAGGAAGAGTTCGTAGAAGTGGATGACCGGGTCTTCTTCGGGGTTTCTGTCGCCGAAGTCGCGGATGATGGCTTCCATGTTGGCGGCGTCGAGTACGCGGATAACCTCGGTGACGCCCAACTCGTCGAAGTCGAGGCCCATGCCTCCTGTCCTTCCTCGGTTGCCGCCAACGTGTAGGAACGTCTCCATAAGCTCTCTTAAGAATGGGTTCGTAACGAGGATGTGTGTGGCGAGGTCGTCCTCAGGGACGCTCTCGGATCAGCGATGCGAGCAGACAGGAGGCCGTAGGCGATTGTTTGCGCGTACATGTCCGCGAAGCCGTCCCCGTCCAGGTCATGAACCAGCGCTCCCTGAAAGGCCTTCAGAAGCTCGGTAAGCGGACCCGTCTCGGTTTCAATGGCGAGCGCCGTACGTATGCGGTTGCGGACTGCACGGGCCAGTTCGGCAAGACGAATCGCCAGTTCCCTGGAGCTTGTGATGACCTCACGGTGGCGTAGGGTGAATGCGGACCGCCATGCTTCGCGCCAGGCCTCCACATCTTCTTCGTCCTTGGGCCAGGTTAGATGTTCACTCAGCTGCTCGGCGACGTGGTCGACGTGTAGCGGCGTGTCGAGGCTGTCCCACCCGAGCACCTTGAGGGTGGGTAGGACTTTCTTCTGTGGATCTTGGGAGAAGTGCGCAAAGGTAATCTGGCGAGCCTCGCCTTCGCCGTAGTTGGAGATGAAGAGGAGGTCCTCCGCATCCCATGCGGCCCGTTCCGACTGATTCGCTGACGCTCGCTTCTTCAAGACAACGGAGTTCAGGATCCTCTTGAGGGCCACGACGGGGAGCCTCTTAGGTTCGAACTTGACGAAAAACACACCCCACGGCTGGTGGACTGAGAGGGGGCGCAGGCGCTTGATCTCCTGAATCTTCGCTGCGTTCTTGCTGTCGATGCCTAGCTCCTCTGGGGAGTAGTCGAACAGCAGGTCCTCGAAGTTGTCGGAGGCGATGGGCCAGTCGAGTTGGTCTCGCAGGTACTTCACAAGCTGGGGGAAGGAGCGGATCTTGAGCGAGGTCTGCCTCCCTGGCGCTCACGATGCGTCGTTCAGTTCCATCCAGCACTTGAGTGCGGGCTTGACCCCCACGGGCGCATCTAGTCGCTTGAGGTAGCCGTTCTTGATGTGCTTCAACACCTTGTCTCGGATTTCCATCAGCGTCGGTTCTTCCATTGCACATTCGCGAGGAGTGCTGGGCTGCGGACCTGATGCTCTCGATGATCTCCCCCGGCTCTTCGATGACCTCGTCGCGGTTCAGGTCGTAGAGGTACCAACGTGTCGGTGCCCGCCTCATCCGTGAACTCCTCCCTCTCGCTATCGAGGGCTGGAAGCCGGTAGCAGAAGAAGACTCCCTTGGATCCCTTCGCGGCCTTCCTGCGACCGCTGAAGATCGCACCCGGCATCCGCTTGAGGATCTGCTCCAACTGGGGGAACTCTTGAAGGAGCGCCTGGTATTCGAGGTGCATGTCCTCCAGTGCTGTTCGCGTGCCCTCGTATGCGTGGTTGAACTCCTGAGTGCCTCGTAGTCGTCCTTCTGGCTGTGAGTAGCTTCCTGCCTTCGATGCCGAGAGTCTTGGAGATCATCAAGGTCTTGCCGGTCACCGTTTTGTAAAGCGACAGGATCGTGTCGAGTTCGGCTGGCGGTAGGAAGTTCCAGAACATGACCTTGCCACGGGATGTGGTGACCTCAGGATGGTCGGCCACAAGGTGCTCCTCAACAACTGGGTTCATCCTCCGGTCTACACGGCCTATCCTCTGCATGAGCCGCACCGGGTTCCAGTGGATGTCGTAGTTGATGAGCCGGGTCGCATCCTGGAGGTTCAAGCCCTCCGAGAGGACGTCGGTCGAGATCAGGACCCGAATCTCCTCCAGGCCCTTCGCCTTCAGTTGGGCTGAACGGCTGCGTTGTAGTACGGCGAGAATCGCTTGATGACGTCGGCTCGGTTGCCTTTGCTGCCACTGTCAACCTGGGTCACCCCGTCGATCCCGTCCTCCTTGAGTTCTCCCGCAAGGTAGCGGGCGGTGTCGGCGAACTCGGTGAAGATCAGGACCTTCCCGTCCTTGAGGTCTTTGCCTTCAGCAGGCGCTTTAGCTTGTTGAGCTTGTCGTCGTGCTTGGACTCGAACTTCTGCGTCTCTGCGAGGAAATCGACGATCTGGTCGAGGTCCAGGTAGGTCTCGTTGATGATCTCCTCGACGTCGTACTCGTCCCGGGAAAGGTGCGAGACCTTCTTGAGGAGTTCCTCGGGGATGCCGATGTCCTCGTCCTCGATCCTCTTCGTCTGCTTCTCCCCATAGAGAGAGTTGGCGGTCGGTCGCGTAGTGCAGGACCTCTTCGTTCTGTCGGATCCAGCGGTCGAGGCGCTTCTTCTCGGCCTCAGTTTCGGCATGGACTTCCAAGAACGCCACGAAGCTTCATCATCAGTCGGTAGCAGGAGGTCTCGAAGGCACGAACCGAACTCTCGAAGCGCTTCAGGAACAGGGTTCGGATCAGGCCGACGACCTGCTTCTGGCGGTTCTCCTCGAAGGGATCGATCTCAGCGTCCGGGCCCTTGTAGTAGGCCAGAGGGTAGTAGATGGGCAGGCAGAAGAGCGGGTCGTTCTTCTCGAAGGCCTTCTCGATCATGTCCAAGCAGCTTGCCGTAGGTCTCCGGACGGAGTACTCCGCGACCTTCGGGGGCGTCGCGATCAGGGAAGACTGCTGCGGAGCCCTTCTCGAGCTTCTGGCTCTCCACTGCGTACGCGCTGCTTCGTTGAACGACGAGGTTCTGGAAGGTCTCGTCGGCTGCAAGCAGGTCATTGGCCTCTGCCAGATTGTCTGTCAGGTCGATCTTGTCGAGACCCAAGACGTTGCGGAGCGCCTTCTCCAAGCTGTTGAAGTGGCGCTGTGAGGTTGTTCACGCCGAGCGTGCGGGCGAAGTAGTGCGTCGTCCCTTCGAGAGAAGAGTTCGATCATGTGCGGAAGTCGGTCAGCTGGTTGTTGATCGGTGTGGCGGTCAGCATGAAGACCGACTTCGGATGGCCAGAGGGGTCGAGGAGGTCGAACAGCTTGTAGTAGCGGAGGCTCCAGTTCCTTCGTTCTCGTCGCCTTGGGCCCGGGTTCCGGAAGTGGTGTGCCTCGTCGATCACGATTGCGTCGGCGAGTTCGGCCACCCGCTGGAATCGTTCAGGGAAGTCCCGCCACGGTTCAGGTCCGTATGGCTGAAGATAGCCAGATTGCTGAAGTCAGCGCCACCGCCCACCCCTCCGATGTGCGAGAGGTAATCGCGCAGGTGGGGCTCCCAGACCGCCTCCTTCGCGCCCTTCGGCGCGAACAGGACGACCCGTTTGCGTTCGTGGACGATTAGACGCTCGATCAGCATCAACCCCACGAAGGTCTTGCCAAGACCCACCCCATCGCACAGGAACGCTCCACCGTGCTGGCGGGCGATCTTGATGCAGGGCCCAGTACGCCTCCTTCTGGTAGCGGTCGAGCAAAGGGAACATCTGAGACGACCTTCCTCCCATTCGGTGGCCGTGATCTCGTGTCCCGGAAGAACTCGTGGAGGGCCTTGGCGTAGACGTCGAAGGGCGTGTAAGCCTGCGCGTGTCGCTCGATGACTCCGAGCACGTCGTCGTGACGTCGACGCCTTCTCCCAGTGCGCGTCGAACCACTCCTGGAGTTGGGCGACATCGCCTGGACTCTGGACCTGGATGTTGAGCTCGACGTTCTGCGTCAGTCCAGGTCGCGTGAAGTTGCTCGAGCCCACGAGCGCTTTGCCCCGACGACCTCGAGCTTGGCGTGGGTGATGTACGCCTTGGCGTGGAACTTCGCCTCGGTTGTAGACGCGGCACTCGATCTGGCCCGACCGCAGGGCTTCAACGATCGCCGGCACGCCATTGAGGAATGGGTTGGCGTCCTTTCGGCCTCGAGACCCTCGTCGAGGTACGCGCTCGGCCCTGGCTCTCGACCGCGTCGAGGAGGAGCTTCCTGGTGCTCACGTGACGTCGGACCCCATGAGGATCCGGATCTTCTCGAGCTGCTGCCAGTGGCCGTCCAGGGCGACGAGCGACCCACCTCGAAGAAGCCCGTCGCGATGTCGAAGCTGGTGGCGAGGTCGCACCACTCCTGAGGTAGCGAAGTCCAGTCCATCCAGAGTCGCTGTTGTCGACGACGAACAGGTCGCCACCTTTGGTCGCCCCGGTCATAGAGTCCTCCTCATCACGAGGAGTTCTTGGGGGCCGCGGAGGTTCGGTTCGGGCCGGGACCAGCGAGCCTTATCGCCGTCCCTGGACGGAACGCGAAGCGGTCCGCATCCGGAGTTCGAAAGCAGCCACGCGAATCAATGTACCGGCAGCGACTTGGACGGATTCTGGCACTCCGCCTAGGTGATAAGCCCCAGGCATGACCGAGCCACCTACGACCGCCAGCGTGATAGTCCCGGGGCTCGTAGCTGATACGTAGCCGACGACAGCCCGCGGTTGACCGTTCCACGACGGGTACTCCCATGACGCCAGAATGGCTCACACCGGATCGTGTGCCGACAAAACGTGCACGTTCCGGGCGCGGGGGCCGCCAAACTGTCCAAGGTCTCGTCCTCGACTGCAGCGTTGAACGCATCCATCGCGGCATACACGTCCGCGACGACGGTTTCGGCTGCGAGCGGATCGGCCGGAACGTCGATCGGGCTGGACGTACCAACGGGTCGATTACCAGGCGCTTCGGCCAGATGCCGAACATCTCCTGATACATCACTCCGTAGAGGAGGAGCTGACTCCTGTACGCTGGCTCGAGCTCACCGTTGTGGGCGAGCACGCGACCTGACTTGAAGTTTCTGCACCCTCGACCCCGCCCTCCCTCGATGGATTATGACGTCAGCGACGCCCACCAGTCGGCCATCACGCGATTTCAGTCGAACCTCCGGACCTTGCGACGGGTC